>CAVYUG010000008.1:0-67500 GCA_963771655.1 uncultured Actinomycetes bacterium
CGGCGAGGGTCCGAGACGGTTTGGCGGTCGCGGCCAGAGAGCTCGAGACTCGCGCCGATTCCCGCCTCGCGGAAGCCGAGAGCCGGCTGCGGGTGGAGGCCGAGGCGCGGGCGCGCGAGGCCGAACAGCGGGCTCGGGCCGCAGCGCTGGATCAGGTGCGAGCGGCTGAGGAAACCGTGGCCGCGGCAGAGGAGCGACTTTCGACACGCTTGGGGGATGAGACGGATCGCCTGCAAGCGACGATTCGAGAGACGACCGGCGCCGAGCTCGAGCGCGCCGTCGCAAGGTTGGAGGCCGAGATTGCGGAGGCGGCCGCAGGCGCTCGGGCTTCCGTGACCGAACGGCTTCTCGCCGAGCTTGACAGCCGAATCGCCGCCGCCGCCGAGGAGCTGCGCTCGACGGGCGAGGCGCGGATCGCCCGGGGCCTGGAGGAGCTGCGAAGTGAGACCGAGGTCGCGCTCGGAGGCATCCACGCCACCGCGAACGACGCTGCTGGGCGAATCGAGCGATCCGGGTCGGCCGCGACGGATCGCGCTCTCGAGGCGGCAAGGCGCATCGAACGGCAGTCGAAGAAGCTCCGTCGACGAGCTCGCCGACACGAGCTCCGACTGGTCCGTCGAGAGCGCTCGCGCCGCTCCGCAGCGGCGCTCGAGAAGCTCGAGACCCGGGCCACGGAGGTGACGGCTCGGCTCGACGCTGTGGCCGCGTCGGCGCAGGGGGAGGTCGAGCGGGGCGCGGCGGAGGCGGACCAGCGGGTCCTCGACGCCCTCGCCGCCGTCGGGAGCTCGCTCCAGGCCGCCCGGGCCGCCGAGGCGCGGGCGCGCGATAGCGAGCAGCGGATCGGGGTGATCGAGCGGCGGATCGAGGAGATCGTTGGAACCCTCGGGACGACGATCGGCTGGGACGAGCGGCTCGGCGCGGCGACGCGAGCCGAGGAGGAGGCCGCGGCCCGTATCGCCGAGGCCGAGCGTCGTCTCCGCGGCCTGATCGACTGACGGGGGGCGCCGCAAACAGCGGCTCCAGGGTTTCCCGCAGCTTGCGGCAAGCCTCGAATTGGCATCTGCCTCGATTGCGATGATGGCCCTTCGTGAGCGACTCTTCGGCCGTACACCTCCACGTTCACAGCGAGTACTCGCTGCTCGACGGCGCCTGCAAGATCGAGCGCCTCGCGCAGCGGGCCGCCGAGCTCGGGATGCCCGCCCTCGGCCTCACCGACCACGGTGTCATGAACGGGGCGGTCGAGCACTACAAGTCCTGCCGTAAGGCGGGCATCAAGCCGATCCTCGGAATCGAGGCCTATTTCGTCGACTCGAGGCGAGCCGCGGCGAGCCCGGGCAATCGGGCGAAGCCCAACCACCTGACGCTCCTGGCGGCCAGTGACGCCGGCTTCCGGAACCTCGTCGAGCTGAGCTCGACCGGCTTCCTCGAGGGCTTCTCGCGCGGCAAGGCGAATGTCGACCTCGAGCTCCTGGACCGCCACTCGGAGGGCGTCATCGCCCTCACCGGCTGCCTTCAGTCCCGCTTCTGCCGCAACCTGGTGGAGGAGCGCCCGCGCGACGCGCGTGCCCACGTGGACGACCTCATCAACGTGTTCGGCGCGGAGGACGTCTACTTCGAGATCCAGGCCAACGGGGTGCCGGTCCAGGACCGGGCGAACGAGGGGATCGTGCGCACGGCTCGCGAGCTGGGACGCCCGCTCGTCGCGACCGGCGACGTGCACTACCTGCGGCGCGAGGACTTCGACCACCACGCCGCGCTTCTCTGCGTGCAGACGAAGTCCACGCTGGAGCAGCCGAAGATGAGCTTCGACACCAACGAGTTCTTCCTCAAGAGCCCCGCCGAGCTGGCCGACTCGTTCTCGGCCTGGCCGGAGTCCGTGCCGAACACCCTCGAGGTCGCTGAGCGGTGCGAGGTCGAGCTCGAGCTCGGCAAGCTGCTCCTCCCGCGCTTTCCCACCCCCGGCGGCGAGGACCCGCGCGACATGCTCCACCGCCTCGCCGGCGAGGGCCTGCGCCGTCGCTACGGCGACCCGCCCCCCGCGGAGGCCCTCGAGCGCCTCGACTTCGAGCTCGGCGTCATCGCTGAGATGGGGTTCGACTCCTACTTCCTGATCGTGTGGGACTTCGTCCGCTTCGCGAAGGACAGCGGCATCGCGGTGGGCCCCGGCCGTGGATCGGCGGCCGGGTCGATCGTCGCCTACTCGCTCGGCATCACCGACGTCGACCCGCTGGCCAACGACCTCCTCTTCGAGCGGTTCCTCAACCCCGCCCGCAAGTCGATGCCCGACATCGACATCGACTTCTCGGTCCGCGGCCGCGAGCGCGTGATCCGCTACGTGGCCGAGAAGTACGGCCGCGAGTCGGTCGCCCAGATCATCACCTTCGGCAAGATGGCGCCCCGCGCCGCCACCCGCGATGCCGCGAGGGTCCTCGGATTCGATTACGCCACCGGTGACCGCGTCGCCAAGCTCATCCCGGAGCCGGTGATGGGTCGCAGCCCGAGCTTCGACGAGTGCATGAAGCCCAGCCAGGAGCTGCGCAAGGCCTACGACTCCGATGCCGACGCGCGCAAGATCGTCGACACCGCGCGAGGCCTGGAGGGAATCGTCCGCAACAACTCGATCCACGCCGCCGCGGTCGTGATCTCGGATCGCCCGCTTCACCAGATCGTCCCGCTGCAGCTCGCCGAGGACCGCGCCGCGGGACCGTCGAACGGAGCCAACGGGCGCCCCGAGCGCACGTACAAGATCGTCACGCAGTACTCGATGGGCCCGATCGAGGAGATCGGCCTGCTGAAGATGGACTTCCTGGGCCTCCGCAACCTCGACGTGATCGAGGACGCGGTCGACATCATCCGCCGCTCGCGAGGGATCGAACTCGACATGGAGACGATCCCCCTCGACGACCCGAAGACCTACGAGATGCTCGCCCGCGGCGAGTCGATAGGCGTCTTCCAGCTCGAGTCGGATGGGATGCGCGAGGCGCTCCGCAAGGTGAAGCCCACCGAGTTCAACGACATCGCCGCCCTCAACGCGCTCTACAGGCCCGGCGCGATGCGCTTCATCGACGACTACGCGCGCGGCAAGCGCGACCCGTCCTCGGTGCGCTACCCCGACCCGCGCCTGCGCGAGATCGCCGAATCGACGTATGGGTGCTGCATCTACCAGGAGCAGCTGATGGAGATCGCCAAGCGGATGGCGGGCTTCTCCGGCGCCGAGGCCGACGACCTGCGTAAGGCGGTGGGCAAGAAGAAGCGCGACCTGATGGCGACGATGAGGGAGAAGTTTCTCGCCGGGATGGCTGCGTCGGGGACCGATCCGGCGGTCGCGCAGGACCTGTGGTCGCTGATGACGGCGGCCGCCGACTACAGCTTCAACAAGTCCCACGCCGCCTGCTACGGGCTGATCAGCTACCGGACCGCATACCTACGCGCCAACTATCCGGCCGAGTACATGGCGGCGCTGATCTCGTCGGTGATGTCGACGAAGGACAAGGTGCCGTTCTTCGTGAGCCGGTGCCACGAGCTCGGCATCGAGGTCCTGCCGCCGGACGTCAACTCCTCCGAGCACGGGTTCTCGGTTGCGGGCAACCGGATCCGGTTCGGGCTCGACGCCGTGAAGAACGTGGGTCACGCCGCCGTCGAGTCCATCCTGCGCGCGCGCGCAGAGGACGGCGACTTCCAGTCGATCTGGGACTTCTGCGAGCGGGTCGACGCGCGGGCGGTCAACAAGCGAGCGACGGAGTGCCTGGTGAAGTGCGGGGCGCTCGATTCCACCGGCGACTCGCGGAGCGGGATGCTCAGCGTGTTACCTGCCGCACTCGGGTTCGGGCAGAGAACGCAGGAGGACGCCCTCCGCGGCCAGGGCTCGATCTTCGACCTCGGGACCTCCGCGTCGGCGCCGTCGGCGCCGACGCACCCTCCGGTCCCCCGGGAGGAGTTCGAGCAGAGCGAGCTGCTGCGGCTCGAGAAGGAAACGCTGGGGACTTTCGTCTCGGCGCACCCGCTCGCGGAGGTCCGCGACCAGCTCCGCGCCCGTGTCGACTGCCCGCTCGGCGAGGTGGCTGCGAAGCCCGACGGCACGTGGCTCCGCGTCGGCGGCATCGTCACGGCGGCGAAGAAGGTGCGCACCCGCGGTGGTGCCCACATAATGTTCGCGACGCTCGACGATCTCGATGGGTCGGTGGAGCTCTTCGTCCGCGACGTCGGCAGCGAGGCGGCCGAGGCGATCGAGGTCGATCGGGTGATCCTTGTCCGCGGCCGCGTGGACCACAAGGAGCCCGGCCAGACGAGCCTCGTCGTCGCCGAGGCCGAGGCGTTCGAGCCGGTCGCCGGCCACTCCTCGCCGCAGGCGGTCGTGATCCGCCTCGACGCGGCGCGTCTCGACGCCGGCCTACTCACCGACCTGAAGGCCGTCTTCGAGGTCTTTCCCGGCGAGAGCGAGGTGTTGCTCGAGATGGACACGCGGGAGGGCGTCCGCCGCCTTCGGTTCGGCTCGGGCTACCGGATCAACCCCTCGCCGGCGCTCCACGCCGAGCTCGACCAGCTGCTCGGCACGCACGCGATCGCGGCGTAAACTTCTCCCCGTGGCGATCCAGCAGCGCGGAGGTTCGGAGACACGCGTCGGCGAGTGCCGCCAGTGCCGGACCTTCTGCGACAAGCTGGTCGAGCCGCGTGGGTGCCTCGAGCTTCGCTGCCGCTATCTCTACAGCTACCACGACCCGATCAACGGGGGCCACTACATGGGCTGCCTTCGAAAGGTATTCCGGGCCGAGATCGACGTCGACATGTTCGAGGCAGCGGAGCGCACGGGTGGCTTCGGCGGCATCAAGATGACCGGCCAGCCGCTGCCGCAATGCCAGTTTCGCGTCGAGCCGAGCTTCGAG
This sequence comes from uncultured Actinomycetes bacterium, assembly GCA_963771655.1. GTDB lineage: Bacteria > Actinomycetota > Thermoleophilia > Solirubrobacterales > 70-9 > JAWVFM01. The sequence goes on from CAVYUG010000008.1 coordinate 4,884, forward strand.
GGCGATGGGGACGAGCACAGCTGCGTCAACCCGCGCTTCTTCGACTGCACCGACGCGGGGCCCGAGGGCCTGCGGGCCTTCGACCTGCGCGACGCGCTGGCCTAGGGCGAGAAGCGGTAGCCCACGCCACGGACCGTCTCGAAGCGGTTCGCGCCGAGCTTGCGCCGCAGGTAGCCGACGTAGACGTCGACGACGTTCGAACCGGGGTCGTAGCCGTAGCCCCAGACGTGTGCCAGGAGTTGCTCGCGGCTCATCACCTGGTCGGGGTGTCGAAGGAACGCCTTCAGGAGCTCGAACTCGCGCGCGCTCAGCTCGACGGAGCTGCCATCCGCGGTCACCCATCGCGTCCGCTCGTCGAGTGAGATTCCGCCCACGCTCAGGCTCTCGTCGGCGCCCTCGCCGGCGCCCTGGCCGCGGAGCCGCAGCCGGATCCGAGCCAGGAGCTCCTCGAAGTGGAACGGCTTGCCCAGGTAGTCGTCGGCGCCCGCCTCGAGCCCGGCCACGCGGTCGCCCGCCTCGTCTCGCGCGGTCAGGATGATGACGGGCAGCCGCTGCCCATCGCCGCGAACGTCGCGCAGCACCTCGATGCCGTCGCGCCCGGGGAGGCCGAGGTCGAGGATGACGAGGTCGAAGTGATCGTCCCGGGCGAGGGCCGAGCCGGCGATCCCGTTCGCCGCCACGGTGGTCGTGTGGCCCGCGGCCCGCAGGCCCTTTTCGAGGAAGGCCGCAAGGCGCGCCTCGTCCTCGACGATGAGGATGCGGCTCACGGGCGTGCGGGCGCGCTCCCCGACTGCTCGGCCGGGATCACGATCGTGAACCTCGCGCCCTGCCCGACGGCGCTGTCGACCTCGACCCTGCCGCCGTGGGCCTCGGCGACGGCCCGGACGATCGCGAGGCCGAGCCCCGCGCCGTCGGAGCGATCGCCACCGGCGAAGCGCTCGAAGATGTGCTCTGCCTCGGCCGGGTCGATGCCGGAACCGGAGTCGCGAACCCAGATCCGCGCCTCGTCGTCGGTGATCTCCGAGCCGAGGCCTATCTCATCGCCCTCCCCTGTGTGGTGCACGGCGTTCTCGGCGAGGTTCATCACGGCCTGCGTGAGTCGCTGGGGGTCGCCCTGCACGAGCCCGATCCCGGTGCGGTCGAAGCGCCATTTCCGGTTGCCGAGGCGGCTGGCCTTGGCGAAGAGATCGTGGGTCAGCAGGTCGAGATCGAGGGGCTCCACCCGGAGGAAGTCGGGCCGCGAGGACCGAGCGAGCACCAGCAGCTCGTCTACCAGGCGGCTCATCCGGTCGAGCTCGTCCTCCACGATCGCGATCGCCTCACGCCTCTCCCGTGGGTCGTCGCCGAGCGTCTCGAGGTGGCCGCGAATCACCGTGATCGGGGTCCGGAGCTCGTGGCTGACGTCAGCCATGAACGCCCGCTGGCTCGCGAACGCGATGTCGAGGCGGTCGAGCATCTCGTTGAAGGTCCTGCCCAGCTGTGCGATCTCGTCCGACCCGCGCACGCTGATGCGGCGCGAGAGGTCGCTCTCCGTGATCGAGCGCGCGGCTCGGGCCAGCGCCTGGAGCGGCGCGACCGCGCGCCCAGCCGCCAGCCAGATGAAGAGCGAGGCAAGGAGCATGACCACGATCGAGACCCCGATGGCGATCCGAACCGCGCTCTCCACCTCCGCGCGCGCCGGCCCGAGAAGCGCCCCGGCCACGAGGACACCCTGCGTCCCCCGGGTCCCCTCCACCGGCACCGCCACGTACCTCGCCGGCCCCTCGGCGGTGGAGACCTCGCCGCTCACCGGGACCCGAGCCGAGCCGGCGGCGCCGAGCGCCGTGACGAGCCCGCTGTTCCCGAGGTCGGAGCTGCGCGCCCGGTAGGCATGTCCGTCGATGAAGGCGACGATGGCGCCGTGGTCGAGGGGCACGGTACGAGCGAGGTATGCATCGAAGATCTTGGGGAGGCGTCCCGCGAAGGGGTTGCCCGTCCGCGGGTCGGTGGGCGAGGAGGAGAGGCGGTCGAAGGCGTCGACCTTGCTCGTCAGCGAGCTTTGGACCTGATCGCCGATCCGCGACAGGAGGACCTGGCGAAGGACGAGGACCGACGCAGCGGTCGAGATGAGGAGGAGCACCAGGAACGAGAGGAGCACCCGCGTGCGCATCCCGCCGAGCGGCGGAACCCTCCGCGCGGCCGGCCTCGAGACGGGCGGCGACGGTGCGGAGCGTTCATCGACCTGTTGAGCGGTGGTTGAAGCCATCGTCAACCCATCGGCGGGCGGTGGGGTCGCCGAAAGGGTTTCGCCTCGTGTGCCCGCGAGCACGGGGGAGACTGTAGAGGTGGCTGAGGGCTTGCGGGCCGATCAGCGCCCGTCTGCAGGCGCCGGCCCGACCCTGGCGGCGAGCGCGCCCACGGCACTCGTGTACTGGCTCCCGCCCGGAAGCGAGGGGTTGCCGTACCCGCCCGGCGGCGGCGGCGCACCGCCACCGCCAGTGCCCGCTGAGCTCGCCGGCGCTCCCCCGCCTTGACCGTGGGCTCCCCCGCCTGAACCGCGCGCGGGCCCGCCGCCGGCTCCGCGGTTCCGTCCGGCATGCGGCCCTCTGCCGCGCGAAGCGCGGCCGTGCCTCTCATGGCCGGGGCCCGAGGGATGCGTCCCGTGATAGCCGCCCGGCGCGGTCACGCCGTTCAAGGAGCCTGGCGATCCCGGTCGCAGGAGGCCGATGTAGACCGCGGCGCAGAGCAGCGCGACGAGGACCGCCTGGGCGGCGATCAACCAGCTGCGCCTGTTCGTCCACCAGTTCAAGCGCGCAAGCCTATGGCTGTGGGCGCGTCACGCAGCGAAAGGATGGTCCACGTACATGAGACTGCCATGAGAGACGCATGAGAGACGCCGCACCTTGCGCCGAATTTGCATGAGAGCGATTCTCATCGTGGCCTCACCTTCCTCTCACGGACTCGTCCTAGTCTGGCAGCCAGCTTTCCCTTCTAAGGAGTCGTCACCCAGTGATCAGCAAGTCAGCCATAGCCGCGCGCCGCGCCCTCGTCGTGGCTGCGCTCTGCCTCGCGCTCGTTGGCGCGGTCGCGCCCGGCCTCGCATCCGCCCAGGGCTCAAGCCCGACGCAGGATCAATACACGCCGGTCATCCACCAGCAGGGTGGCTCCGGCGGTTCGACCAGTGCCGGCGGAGGGCTCAGCGGTCGCGTTGGGCCACTGCCATTCACCGGCTTCGACGTCCTGTCGATGGCGGCCGTCGCGCTCGCGGTGACGGCTCTCGGTCTCGGCCTGCAGCGCGCCGTCTCGCGCCGCCCGCACGAGGACGTCGGCGACGGCGCCCAGCTCTAGCCGCTCGCCCGCCTTCGAGACCCTTCGCGCAGCAGGCGCTTCGCCTTGCGCACGTCCTCGCGGGCGGGCGCTCCGTCTGCGACGCCGGTTTCGATCACGGCCGGCAGCCCGTCGAAGCGTGGCTCCGACAGGAACGTGGCGATCCCCCGGTTGCCGAGCTCGCCCTCCCCGATTGGGGCGTGCTGGTCGCGGTTCCCGCCAAGCGGGATCTTCGAGTCGTTCACGTGGAGGAGCCGCAGTCGCTCGAGGCCGACCTTGGCGTCCAGCTCGTCGACGATGACGCCGAGCGACTCAGGCTCGCGGACCTCGAAGCCTGAGGCGAGGAGGTGGCAGGAGTCGATGCAGATCCCGAGCCGCCGGTCGCTCCCCGCGAGCTCCAGCAGCTCAGCCAGCTCGTCGAAGTTGCGCCCGAGCGGGCCCTGCGTTCCGGCGGTGTTCTCGAGCAGCAGGGGGCACCGCTCGGACTCGCCGAGAGCCGCGGCGATCGCCTTTCCCGCGCGGCGCATCGAGGCGTCGTGGGGCTTTCCCTTCCTGGCCCCGGCGTGGAGCACCACTCCATCCGCCGCGATGGCGTCGCCCAGGCGAAGCGCCGCGACGAGCGAGGTGTGGGACTTGCGCTTGACGTCGCGCTCGGTGCTCGCGCAGTTGATCAGGTAGATCGCGTGGATCGCGACCGCCTGCACTCCTGAACCCTCGAGCTCGGAGCGGAAACCGGCGTAGTCGTTGGGCCCGTATTTGGTGGGTCGCCATGCCCGGGGGCTCTGGTTGAAGATCTGAATCGCCTCGCAACCGAGCTCGCGCCCGCGCACCACGCCCTTGGCGAGGCCTCCCGCTGTGGAAACATGCGCGCCGATCAGCACCTTGTCCGACTCGCCTCGCCTCCGATTCGCGCCGTCTCCGACGGGCGCTCTGCACATCGGCGGCGCCCGCACCGCACTCTACAACTGGCTTCTCGCCCGGAGGGCCGAGGGGACGCTCGTCCTCCGCATCGAGGACACCGACCGCGAGCGCTCGACGCCCGAGAACGTCGAGCAGATCATCGACGCTCTCGAATGGCTCGAGCTCGACTGGGACGAGGGGCCCTTCTCGCAGTACGAGCGGCGCGAGCGCCACGTCGAGGCCCTGGCGACCCTGCTCTCCTCGGGCGCCGCCTACCGGGACCCGGCAACGGCCGAGGACGTGCGCGCGCGAAAGGAGGCCGATCCCGGGTCCGGGTACCGCGGCGAGCCGCGCGATGTGCCCGGGGCCGCGATACGCCTGCGGGTCCCCGGCGATGGCGCGACCGTCGTCGCCGACGCGATCAGGGGCGACGTCGAGTTCCCGAACCGCCCGATGGACGACTTCGTGATCGCCCGCGCCGACGGCACCCCGCTCTACAACCTCGCCGTCGCCGTGGACGACGCCGACATGGCGATCACCCACGTCATCCGGGGGGACGACCATCTCTCCAACACGCCGAAGCAGCTCCTCGTGCTCGCCGCATTGGGCGCGCCGGCGCCGAGGTACGCGCATCTCCCGCTCCTGCACGGCCCCGACGGCCGCAAGCTCTCCAAGCGCCACGGCGCGGCCTCCGTTCAGGAGCTCGCCGAGGCGGGCTACCTGCCCGCCGCGGTGCGGAACTACCTGGCTCTGCTCGGGTGGGGGACCGACGACGACACCACGATCATGAGCACCGAGGAGCTGGTTCGCCGCTTCGAGATCGAGCGCGTCGGGCGGTCGGCCGCGGTCTTCGACGAGCCGAAGCTGCGGTGGCTCAACGGCCGCTTCATGCGGGAGCTCGATCCGCCCTCGTATGCCGCACACCTCGAGGCGCACCTTCGCCGGACTGACCCGGACGCCGCCAATGCGTTCGCGTCCGCGGAGGAGGCCACCCGCGTTCGGGCGTGCGAGATCGTCGCGGACAAGGCGCAGACTCTGGCCGAGGTGTGGCCGCTCGTGGCGTTCCTATTCGGGGAGCCCCAGACGGACCCGCGGGCATGGGAGCGGGTGATGAAGCCCGAGACCGCGTCGCTCCTCGGCGAGGCGGCCGAGGCGCTGCGCGGTGTGGGGACCTGGAGCCCGGAGGAGATAGAGCGGGCCCTCGAGCGCGTCCTCGCCGAGCACGATGCGAAGCCAAGGGCGCTCTACCAGCCGATTCGCGTCGCGATCACCGGCGGCACGGTCTCGCCCGGGATCTTCGAGTCGCTGGCGGCGCTCGGGCGCGACGCGTCGCTCGCGCGAATCGATATCGCGCTGGCGAGGCTGCGCGGCGAGAACCCGGCGGCGTAACGAACCCGGGCGGCATCGCACAGAGGAGGCATGCTCCGAGCCTCCGCGTCGCCGTGCTGACCGCCGCCGGCCTCGTGGTCGCAACTCTCCTCGCGATCGGCGGCCCGTCCCAACCAGCGGGCGAGCGGGCCGGTCGGACGGCGCTCGAGCTGGCGCCGAGCGCATACGGGAAGATCGTCGTCGATCGCCGTGGCCGTGCTCTCTACCTCTTTACGCGCGAGGGCTCCACGAGGCCGCGCTGCCACGGCGCCTGCGCGAAGGCGTGGCCGCCGGCGACGTTCGACGGGCGGCCGGCGGCGGGCGCGGGCCTCCGCGAGGAGCTGGTCGCCACGACGCGCCGTCCGGGGGGCGGGCGGCAGCTCACCTACGCGGGCCACCCGCTTTACCGCTATGTGGGCGACGGTGCGCCGGGCGTCGTCAACTGCCAGGCCGCCCACGAGTTCGGCGGCGGCTGGTTCGTCGTCGACCGGGGCGGAGCCGCGGTCCGCTGAACGGGCTTCCAGGCCCCCACTCACACGCCTAGGGGCCCGCCCCTAATGAAAATGAGGACGCCGTGAGGCATATTTAGGCTAAGTCGCGGGCTCCCGCGTGCCGATGAGTTGTTTGGACCGCGGGTGACGCCAGCAAAGCCGCGGCACCAGCTGCACCCACAGGCGAATGAGCGCCGTACTGACAAGAGGGAAGGTGGCGGAGCCACCGAAGGCTGAAGCCCGGTTCGGGGGCGGTGGCCGGCGACTCTCTGAGGCGTTCGAGAAGGTCTCGGCCCTCCCCGCCCTCGCCGAGGCCCGAGCGCGGATCCTCGAGGTCACCTCGTCGCCCGGCGCCTCCGTGGGAACGCTGACCGACCTGGTCGAATCCGACACCGCGCTCACGATCGCCGTGATGCGCGCGGCGAACAACGGCGGCGGCCCGGCCGGCCGATGCGAGAACGTGAGGCAGGCCGTCGAGGCGCTGACGCCCGCCGGCGTTCAGGTCGTCGTGGCAGCCGTGCCCGACTATGACGTCTTCGACTCGCCCGCCGGCTGGACCCGCCGCACGGAGCGCTTCCGCCGCCATGCCATCGGGGTGCGCGAGGCGTCGGAGCGCATCGCGAACCTGGTGGGCATCACGCCCCGCGACCACCTCGCGACCGCCGCACTCCTGCACGACATCGGCCGCTTGGTTCTCGCGGAGCTCTATGGAGACCTCGACGCGGGCTTGGGCGAGGGTGCGACGCCGGAGGAGCATCTTCGCTCCGAGCGGCGCGAGTTCGGGATCGATCATCCCCTCGTGGGCGCAGTGCTGGTCCGTCGCTGGGGCCTGCCGTCGCCGGTCGCGGCCGCCATCGAACGTCATCACGCCACCGACGCCGAGGGCGCGGCCGCCGCCATCAGGCTCGCGGACCTCGTCGTTCACCATGCCGACGGCAGTCCGATCACTCGCGAGTCGATGCTCGAGGCCGCCGGGTCTCTCGACCTGCCGGAGGCGCGCCTACGCGCGCTCCTCTACGAGTTCCCCGGGGGCGGTGAGCGGCGACGCTCAACCGACCCATGCCCACTCTCGGTGCGCGAGGTCGACGCTCTTCGCGGCCTCGCCGAGGGCAAGGTCTACAAGCAGATCGCCCAGGAGCTCAACCTCTCGGTGAGCACGATCCGCACCCACCTTCACAACGTCTACCGCAAGATCGGCGCGGTCGACCGCGCCCAGGCGGTCCTCATCGCGAGCGATCGCGGCTGGATCTAGCGCCCTATTCGATCAGGGCGTTCCGAAGGCCGATCGCCACGGCGTGGGCCCGGTCGCGGGCCGAGAGCCGGGCGAGGAGGCCCTTCGTATGGCTCCGCACGGTCTCCGCGCTCAGCCCGAGCCGGTTGGCGACGGCCCCGGTCGGCTGGCCGTCGGCGAAAAGCTGGAGGATTTGGCGCTGGCGCCGCGTGAGGAGGGGCCCTGAGGCAGCCACGCTCGCCTCGGGGTCGACGAAGGTCTCGGACTCGGCCGCGGCATCGACGGCTCGCTCCAGGCTGCGCGCGGGCGAGCTCTTCGCGACGAAGCCGGTCGCGCCGGCATCCATCGCCTCGGCCGCCGCGTGGCGCTCCGGACGCGCACCGTGGGCGACGATGCCCAGGCCGGGCTGGGCGCGCCGCAGAGCGCGAATCGCCGCCGTGCCGGGATGCCCGTTGACGCCGGCGCTGTCGGCCCGATCCATGTCGACGATCGCGACGATGAATCCGCCGGTGGAATGGAGGATCTCGAGGCCGCCACGGCAGTCCGCAGCCTCCTCGACCGCGTACCGAGGGTCGAGAAGCTGGCGGACGCCGAGCCGCACCGTCGGCTGCGGGTCGATGACGAGACAGCGTCGATCCGATTGAGTTTGTTCCACCGTGCCCCGAGTGGCCTTCCGTCCGGCCGAAAACAAAGGACCGGCCTCCAGCCGGTTCGCGGGCATCCTAGCCGCACCTCTGCCGGCGCGGGAGCCATCGTCCGCTAAGAGCGGCCTTTTCCCGGCGGGCCATTCCGGTACAACCCTCCCGATGATCTCGGTCACCTCGAAGTCCCGCTATGCCGTCGTCGCCCTGGCCGAGCTGGCCCGCGCCGGCGACCGCCCGGTTCCGATCGGCCAGGTCGCCGAGCGCCGCGAGATGCCCGTCCAGTTCCTCGAGCAGCTCTTCTCGACGCTCCGTCGCGACGGCCTCCTGAACAGCCAGCGCGGGGTGCGCGGCGGGTACACGCTCGCCCGCCCGGCCGAGGAGATCACCGTCCTCGACGTCGTGCAGGCGCTCGACGGCAGGCTCGGAGAGGAGGGTCATGAGGCCGGGGGCATCTGGGCCGAGGGAGTCGAGGCGCTCCGGGGCGTCTTCCGCTCGACGACGATCGCCGACATCGCTCGCCGCGAGGCCGAGGAGGCGGGCGCGGGGATGTATTACATCTGATGGCGCACAAGGCGCAGAGCCCGCCGGCCCTGCCGGCCGAGGTGTCCGCCACGATCGGCGGCACACCGATGGTGGCGCTGCCTCGCATGGGGGAGGGGCTCGGCGGTGAGGTGCTCGCGAAGCTCGAGTACGTGAACCCCGGCGGTTCGGTCAAGGACCGGATCGGGGTGGCGATGATCGACGCGGCCGAGCGCGATGGGCTGATCGAGGCGGGCTCGACGCCGATCGTCGAGCCGACAAGCGGCAACACCGGCATCGCCCTCGCGCTGGTGTGCGCCGGGCGCGGCTACGAGCTCGTGCTGACGCTTCCCGAGGGGATGAGCCGGGAGCGAACCAAGCTGTTGCGTGCCTACGGTGCCGAGGTCCACGAGACGCCCTCGCTCGGGGGCATGAGCGAGGCCGTCGAGCTCGCCCGCGGGATCGCCGCCGAGCGGAAGGGGTTCATGCCGCAGCAGTTCTCGAACCCCGCGAACCCCGAGGTCCACCGGCTGACGACTGCCGAGGAGATCTGGGCGGACACCGGCGGGGAGATCGACGCGCTGGTCGTCGGTGTCGGCACGGGCGGCACGATCACCGGGGTCGGCCAGGTGCTCAAGGAGCGGCGGCCGGGCGTCCACGTCGTCGCGGTGGAGCCCGCGACGTCGGCGGTGCTCTCCGGCGGCCCGGCGGGCGCGCACAAGATCCAGGGCATCGGACCCGGGTTCGTGCCCGAGATCCTCGACCGGGACGTGATCGACGAGGTGATTCCGGTCGCGGACGAGGCGGCGCTCGAGACCGCGAGGGAGACCGCGAGGCGCGACGGGCTTCTCGTCGGCATCTCCTCCGGAGCCGCGATCCGCGCGGCGCTCGAGGTCGCGGGGCGCCCCTCGATGGACGGCAAGCGGATCGTCACGGTGGCGGCCGACGGCGGCGAGCGATACATGTCCCTGCCCTGGTTCATGCCGTAGCGTTGCCGCGATGCTCGGGCTCGGACTTCTGAAGCAAGTGAGCGGCGAGGTCCGCCGCGACCTGGCGGCCGCGCGTGAGCGCGATCCGGCCGCCCGCAGCATCGGGTCGCTCGAGATCCTCACCAGCTGGGGTGGGGTGCAGGCGGTGCTGGTCCACCGGGCGGCTCACGCGCTCCACGAGGCAGGGGTGCCGGTCCTGCCGCTCGCGCTCGCCTACGGGACCAGGGCGGTGAGCGGCGTCGAGATCCACCCGGCCGCGCGCATCGGCGCCGAGCCGTTCATCGACCATGGCTCTGGCGTGGTGATCGGCGAGACGGCCGAGGTCGGCGACAGGGTGACGATCTATCAGGGCGTGACGCTCGGCGGAACGGGCTTCGCGCGGGGGAAACGACACCCCACCGTCGGCGATGACGTGACGATCGGCTCCGGCGCGAAGCTCCTCGGGCCGATCAACGTCGGCTCGGGCTCGAAGATCGGCGCCAACACGGTCGTCATCGAGGACGTGCCGCCGTCGTCGACCGTGGTCGGGAACCCGGGTCATCCGGTCCGGGTGGAGGGCCGACGACCGGAGGGCCCCGACGCCGACTGGGTGCACCTGCCCGACCCGATCGCCGACGCGATGAAGGCGCTCTCGGAGCGCATCGGCATGCTCGAGAGGCGCCTCGCCGAGCTCGACGGCAAGCCCGCGGAGGGCGAGGTCCGCGAGCTCCGCCGCGACCGCGGGCCCTCGACGGCCGGCGGATAGCGGCGCCGTCACGGGCCACGGCTATCTTCAGTACGTGGAGGCCGCACATCCGCTCACGCCCGGCGCATCGCAGCTCGAGCGGCTGCTCGCCGACCTGAACCCACCGCAGCGCGAGGCCGTCGATTACGGGGAGGGCCCGCTGCTGGTCCTGGCCGGCGCGGGCTCGGGGAAGACCCGCGTGCTCACCCACCGCATCGCCTACCTGCTCGCGAGCGGCCAGGCGCGCCCCAGCGAGATCCTGGCGATCACGTTCACGAACAAGGCGGCCGGGGAGATGAAGGAGCGCGTCGCGCAGCTCGTCGGCGGGGTCTCGCGCGTGATGTGGGTGATGACGTTCCACTCGGCCTGCGCGCGGATCCTGCGCGCGGAGGCCGAGCGCCTCGGCTACAAGCGCGCCTTCACGATCTACGACGAGGCCGACTCGCTCCGGATGATCAAGCGCTGCCTGTCCGAGCTCGAGCTCGACCCGAAGCGGTTTCCGCCCCGCGCGGTGAAGTCGCAGATCTCGCAGGCCAAGAACACGCTCACCGACGTCGAGGCATACCGCGAGGCGCAGGGCGGGTTCTTCGAGCGGGCCGTCGCCGACGTCTTCGGCGTCTACGAGCGGCGGATGCGCGCGGCGAACGCAATGGACTTCGACGACCTCCTCGCGCGGACCGTCGACCTCTTGGAGCTGTTCGACGACGTCCGCGACCGGTACCGCCGGGCTTTCCGCTGGGTCCTGGTCGACGAGTATCAGGACACCAACCGCGTCCAGTACCGGCTGCTCCAGCTCCTGTGCGAAGACCACCGCAACCTCACCGTCGTCGGCGACGACGACCAGGCGATCTACTCGTTCCGAAGCGCCGACATCCGCAACCTCCTCGAGTTCGAGCGCGACTTCCCGGACGCGACCGTCATTCGCCTCGAGGAGAACTACCGCTCGACGGGCACGATCCTCGACGCCGCCAACGCGATCGCCGCGAACAACCGCGAGCGGCTCGGCAAGCGCCTCTGGACCGGCGCCGGCCGCGGCGAGCCCGTGCGGGTCGCCGAGCTCGCCGACGAGCACGAGGAGGCTCGCTACGTCGCCTCCGAGGTCGAGCGCCTCGCCACCGACGAGGGCGTCCCGCGCGACCGCATCGGCGTGCTCTACCGCGTCAACGCGCAGAGCCGCGTCCTCGAGGACACCCTGGTGCGCTTCGAGGTCCCGTACCAGGTGATCGGCGGCACGAAGTTCTACGACCGGGCGGAGATCAAGGACGCGATGGCGTACCTGAGCCTGATCGCGAACCCGTCCGACTCGGTCGCCTTCGCCCGCATCGTCAACTCGCCACGGCGCGGGATCGGCGAACGGACGATGGGGCGTGTGCTCTCGCACGCGAACACCGTCGGCGCCGACGTCTGGGACGCGTTCAGCGAGCCGGAGCGGGTCCCGGGGCTCGGGGCGGCGGCGGTGAAGTCGCTGCGCCGCTTCGCCGACGTGATGGCGGGGCTGCGCGAGCGCGCGGACGCCGACCGTGGCGTCGCGGGACTCCTCGAGGCCGTCCTCACCGAGAGCGGGTACCTCGAGGCGCTGGAGGCCGAGAGGACGATCGAGGCCGAGGGCCGTGTCGAGAACCTCGAGGAGCTGGTCGGGGTCGCACGCGAGTTCGACGCGAACCGCGAGGTGGAGGGGCCATCCGAGCAGCGCCCGCTCGAGGAGTTCCTGGCCCAGATATCGCTGCTCTCCGACCAGGACTCCCTGCGAGAGGCAGAGAGCCTGGTGACGCTGATGACCCTGCACAACGCGAAGGGCCTCGAGTTCGACGCCGTGTTCCTGATCGGCTGCGAGGAGGGGCTCTTCCCGCACTCGCGCTCGATGGAGGAGGGGAACCTCGAGGAGGAGCGCCGCCTCTGCTACGTCGGCCTCACCCGCGCGCGCGAGCGCCTCTATCTCACGTGCGCGCGCCAGCGGCGCATCTTCGGCGGGCAGGGCTACGCGCTGCCGTCCCGCTTCCTCTCCGAGCTTCCCGGCGAGCTGGTGGAGCGCTACGCGACCGCGGCGAAGACCGGATGGATGGGCGCCTCCATCGGCGCCGGCAGCGGCCCCGCCGCCCCCCCGCGGAAGGAGCCCCGCGCGCCCGTCGCCGAGCTCGGCGTCGGCGACGACGTCGTCCACGCGAGCTTCGGCGAGGGCGTGGTGACGGCCGTCGAGCCCGGCTCCGTGGTCGTGGTGCGATTCGCCGGCGAGGGGGCGGAGCGGAAGCTGATGGCCGACTACGCCCCGCTTCGCAAGGTGGGCTGAGCGGTGCCTGCCAAGGTGATCGATGGCAAGGCCGTCGCCGCCCGGGTGCGGGAGCGCGTCGCCGCGGGCGTCCGCGACCTGGCCGCGGCACACGGGGGCCGTGTGCCCGGGCTCGCCACCGTCCTCGCCGGCGACGACCCGGCGTCCGAGGTCTACGTGACGAGCAAGCGCCGCCTCACCGAGGACGTGGGGATGAGGTCGATCCACCATCGGCTGGCGGCCGATGCCTCGCCGGCCGAGCTGCTCGAGCTGGTCGACGGCCTCGGCGCCGACGACGACGTCGACGGCATCCTCGTGCAGCTGCCGCTGCCCGGCCAGCACGGCCAGGACGAGGTGATCGCTCGGATCGACCCGGCGAAGGACGTGGACGGCCTGACGGCGACGAGCGCCGGCTTCCTCGCCCAGGGCCGTCCGAGCCTCGTCCCCTGCACGCCGCGCGGCGTCGTCGAGCTCCTTCGCGATGCCGGCGTCGAGCTGGCCGGGGCGGAGGCGGTGATCGTGGGGCGCTCGATCCTCGTCGGCCGGCCGCTCGCCTCGCTGTTCCTCGGCGAGGACGCCACGGTGACCGTCTGTCACTCCCGCACGGCGGACCTCGCGGCCGTCTGCCGGCGCGCCGACGTCCTCGTTGCCGCGGTGGGCTCGCCGCTTCTCGTCGGCGCGGACATGGTGAAGCCGGGCGCCGCGGTGATCGACGTCGGCACCAATCGAACCGACGACGGGCTAGTCGGGGACGTCGATTTCGAGGCCGTGAGCCAGGTCGCGGGAGCGATCACGCCCGTGCCCGGCGGCGTCGGCCCGATGACGATCGCGATGCTCCTCGACAACACGCTCGAGGCCGCCCGCGCGCGGTGGACGTAGGGCGCACAGGCCATTCACATCTGACCGAATGCGGGTATAGGCTGCGCCTGCGCCCACGGCGCTTAACTATCGAAAGCGAATCCCGACGCGGGGGAGACCAATGGACCTGACGCGAGTCAAGCAAGGGGAGAGGATCGCCGGGATCGCAGCGATCCTGTTCATCATCGACATGTTCCTCACCTGGTGGAGCGCGAGTGGCGGGGGCGTTGTCTTCGGTCAGACCGTTGCGATCTCCGCCGATTTCAACGCCTGGCAGCCATCGGACTTCATGGACATCATCTGGTTCATCAGCGCGCTCAGCGGGCTGGCGGTGTTCCTGATGGCCGCGAACAACGTCGCCCTCAACATGCCGGTGGCGATGAGCGCGATCGCGACCGGGCTCGGGGGTCTCTCGACGCTCCTGATCCTCTACCGGATCATCGACCCGCCGTACAGCCTCGACCGCAGCTACGGCGTCTTCCTCGGCCTCATCCTCATGGCCGCGATGACCTACGGCGCCTACACGACGATGCAGGAGGAGGGCGCTAGCCTCAGCGCCGGCGGCGGGGGTGGAACTCGCCGTCCCCCGCCTCCGCCCCCACCCCCGTCCGCGCCGCCCTCGGCGTAGATGGCGGCGTGGAGGGACGGCTCAGCGAAGGGGGCGAGCCGACGCTTTGTCCAGTTTGTCCTGGATTGACCTCCCAGGAGGGGGTCTAGCCAGGAAGCTTCGGCTATTGCGGCGGGTGCCGCACCCTCTTTGCTGACCGAGGAGCACCCCTACGCCAGTTGATCGGCGAGCTGACGCGCAACCCGCGAGGCCATCGCGATGATGGTCATCATTGGGTTGACGCCGATCGAGCTCGGCAGCAGGCTGCCGTCGGCGACGTAGACGCCGTCGGCACCGTGAAGCGCTCCGTCCGTGCCGACGACTCCGCGCTTCGGGACGGCGTCCATCCGCGCCGTTCCCATGGGGTGGAACGCCTCGAGCCGCAGCCGGGAGGAGGGTGGGGGGGAGTCCTCGAGCCGCCCGATGTCGCTGCGATCCACGGTCGACAGCCCGGAGATCTGGGGATAGACCTCTCGCGCGCCCGCGGCATAGAAGAGCTCGGCTGCCCTGGCGATTCCGAAGCAGAGCGTCTCGGCATCGTCGCGCCGGAGGCGGTAGGTCACGCGCAGCGACCCGTCGCTCGCCAGGCCCACCCGTCCGGATGAGCGGTCGGAGAGGTGCACGCCCGTGGACGCGATCCGGTCGTAGCCGAGCACCCGGCGCTGGTGCTCGGCGCCCGTCCCCGGCAGCCACTGGGCGCCGAACGCCAGAGGGGTGAAGGTCGCCTCGAGCAGGAGCCCCCGCTCCTCCCATTCGGTGACGCCGTAGCTCTGCATGACGCCCTCCCAGCCGCGGACCTTCTCGTCGAACCGCGCGCCCACCCAGCAGGCGGGATGGATCCTGAGATGCCGGCCGAGGTGCCCGCCGGGGGAGCGGAACCCGGATCGCAACAGGAGCTCGGGCGTGCCGAACGCCCCGCCGGCAAGAACGACGGCGCGGCGCGGACGGACGGTGAGCGTGCGAGGGGGACGCGCCGGCTCGGACTGCGGCCAGACGGCGCATTCCAGGGACGGCCCACCCTTGCGGGCGAAGTTGATGCGCCGGACGTCGACGCCGGCCCGCACGCGAGCGCCGGCGGCCACGGCCCGGGGCAGGTACGACACGTGCATCGCGCGCTTCGCGTCGAGCCGGCAGCCCTGCGGGCAGGAGCTGCATTGCGCGCAGCGCCCCGCGTTCCGTCGCAACGGCTCGTGGGCGACCCCCATCGCCTCCGCCGCCTCGCGCAGGAGCTGGCCGTTTCGGCCCATTCGCTCCGGGTCCACAGGTGTGACGGCGAGCATCTCCTCGGCCTCGGCGTAGTCGGCATCGAGCTCGGCCGCCCAGGCGATTCCGTGGTCCGCGGCCCAGCGCCCGAGAACCGGGTCGGGCGCTCGGAAGCACGTGCCGGAGTTGATCACCGTCGTCCCGCCCACAGCGCGGCCGACGGGGGTCGGGATCGCTGGGCGGCCCTCGCATACGGTCAGTCCGCCGTCGCGGTAGAGGGCGCGCAGCGCGGCGATCGGCTCCTGCGGGTAGCTCGATGCGTCGAGGTAGGGCCCGGCCTCGAGGACGACGACGTCGAGCCCCGCCTCTGCGAGGACGGTGGCCGCGACCGCCCCGCCCGCGCCCGATCCCACGATCGCGACGTCGCATTCCTCGGAGTCGTGCGGGGGCGTGAGGTCGCCGAGGGGCTCGTCGACGTCGCGAGGCGGAAGCGGATCGCCCCCCGCGAGGCCGCACTCGGCCTTCCAACCCACGGCCAGCTGCACGCGCGGGTCGTTCGCGAGCCCGAGGCCGGTCAGGACCTTCATGAACAGCAGGAGGTCGCGGACGAGCGCGGAGCCGGACTCGTCGAGCTTCGCAAGCAGGTCCTGGCGTGCCGCGGGGCTCGAGCGCGAAAAGCGCCATGGGAATGGAAGCCACTCCAGTGCCCTCAGCGCGAGGCCGATCCGCCGCACCGTGCGGGTCGGGGCGCCGTGCAGGTACTCGGCGATGGCGGCCCCCACGTCGACCCGCTCCGCGTCGGGCTCGGGCGCATCGGGCCCGGTGGCCCCGGGCATTCCGTCGATGCCGGGGGCCATCGCCTCCGCGAACGCGCGCAGGGTCCGAAGCTCAGCGGCGCGAAGCCCCGGCGCGCGCCTTCAGGAAGGCGCCGCGGGCTCGCCCACCCGGCCGGCCAGCCACCAGATGAAGAGCGCGGCGCCGACGAGGAAGCCATCCACGAGGAAGTTGAGGAGGTAGGCGAAGACGTCCTGGTCGAAGACGTAGAACCCGAGCGCCGCCAGCGACGACGCGGCCTTTCCCGCCGCGAGCACTCCGATCAGCGGCCGGTAGCGGACGACGTCGAGGGAGGCGACGATGCAGATGCCCGTGATCACGACCATGTAGGCGAAAGCGAGCGCGAGCCACAGCTTCTCGTCGGACGGTGGCGGGCTGGCGAAGGTCCCGATCTGGTCGCCGAGATCGGCGAGGGTGTCGAGCACGCCGTTCGGCGCGGCGATGAAGAGAACGCCGACGACGGCGAACGAGGCGGCCAGCAACCGCAGGCTGGCGACGGCGAGTCTCTCGGCGGCAGCCCCCGTCACGGCGGGGGGATCCTAGTATCAGCGGCGTGATCGATCGCGAGCAGGTCCTCCACGTCGCGCGTCTCGCGCGGCTCGAGCTGAGCGGGGAGGAGCTCGACCGGATGGAATCGGAGCTGGGCTCGATCCTCGAGGCGATCGAGCGCATCTCCGAGCTCGACCTCGCCGGCACCGAGCCGACCTCGCACGTCGTGGCGCTCGAAAACGTGCTCCGAGCCGACGAGCCGCGCCCCTCGACCGACCGCGACCGCGTGCTCGAGCTCGCCCCCGACGCCGACGACGCCGGATTCCGCGTCCCCTCGCCACAGGCATGAGATGAGGTGCTTCAGCGCCGAAACGAGCGTGTCAGGCGGCGAAGCCGCCGCAAGAGATTGACCCCCGAGGTTCGCGATCTGACCGCGGCGGAGCAGATTGGCCGCATCGAGGTGGGCGAGATGTCCGCTGAGGAATGCCTCGACGCCTGGATCGGCCTGGCCGCCGGCGATGAGCTCAACGCCTACCTGTGGCGCGACGGCGCGGAGCGAAACGCAGACACCAGCGGTCCGCTGCGCGGGGTGCCGGTCGCGGTCAAGGACATCTTCTGCACGGAGGGGATCCCGACGACCGCGGGCTCGCGCATCCTCGAGGGCTTCGTACCCACGTACACCGCCACCGCCGTGGAACGTCTCGCCGAGGCCGGCGGGCCCCTGCTCGGCAAGACCAACATGGACGAGTTCGCCATGGGGTCCTCGAACGAGAACTCCGCGTTCGGGCCCGCGCTCAACCCTTGGGACCACGCGCGGGTTCCGGGCGGCTCGTCAGGCGGTTCCGCCGCGGCGGTCGCGGGCGGCATCGCCCCGTGGGCGATCGGCACCGACACCGGCGGATCGATTCGCCAGCCCGCGTCGCTGTGCGGGATCGTGGGGTTGAAGCCGACGTACGGCGCGATCTCCCGCTACGGGATGATCGCCTTCGCCTCCTCGCTCGACCAGTGCGGCCCGCTCACCCGCGACGTCACCGACGCGGCCCTGCTGCTGCGCGCGATGGAGGGCCGCGACCCCTGCGACTCCACCTCCGCCGGAATCGCGGACGCCGTCACGCTGCCGTCGCGCGAGAACCTCCGCGGCCTCAGGTTCGGGGTCCCGCGGGAGCTCTCGAGCGAGGCGGAGGGAATCGAGGCGGGCGTCACGGGCGCCTTCGAGCGCGCCGTCGCCCTCGTGCGCGAGCTCGGGGGCGAGGTCGACGAGTGCGAGCTCCCTCACGCCGAGCACGCCCTCTCCGCCTACTACGTGCTCGCGCCGGCGGAGGCGTCGGCGAACCTCGCCCGCTTCGACGGCGTCCGCTACGGGTTGCGGGTGAACGGCGACGGCGATCTCGGCGGCATGTACGAGCGGACCCGGTCCATGGGCTTCGGCGCTGAGGTCAAGCGGCGCATCATGCTCGGCACCTACGCGCTCTCGGCCGGTTACTACGACGCCTACTACGGACAGGCCCAGCGGGTGCGGACGAAGATCTCAGAGGACTTCGCAGCGGCCTTCGAGCGGTTCGACTACCTGCTCACGCCCACCTCACCGACCGTGGCATTCGAGCTCGGCGCCCGCACGGAGCGCCCGCTCGCCATGTACCTCTCCGACTACTGCACGGTCCCGATGTCTCTCGCCGGCATTCCGGCGATTTCGATTCCGGCCGGCCTCGCCGAGCCCGACGGGGGCGGGCCGGAGCTGCCGGTCGGCCTGCAGATCTGCGGACCGGCGTTCGGCGAGTCCGGCCTTCTCGATGCGGCGTACGCGCTCGAGGGCGCAATCGGCTTCGAGGAGCGACCGAGTGGCTGACTGGGAAGCCGTCATCGGCCTCGAGATCCACGTCCAGCTCGCCACCCGGACGAAGATGTTCTGCGGCTGCGCGCTCACGTTCGGCGACGAGCCGAACGTCCACACCTGCCCGATATGCCTCGGCCACCCGGGGGTGCTGCCCGTGACCAACGAGCGCGCGGTCCGCTACGGGATCGAGATCGGCCTCGCGCTCGGGTGCGAGATCGCCCCGCGGTCGATCTTCCACCGCAAGAACTACTTCTATCCCGACAACCCGAAGGGCTACCAGATCAGCCAGTACGAGATCCCGTTGGCGAGCGGCGGTCGGCTCGGGGACGTGCGGATCCATCGCGTCCACCTCGAGGAGGACGCGGCGAAGCTCCTTCACGCCTCGGAGTCGGGGCGGATCCACGGGTCCGGCTCGTCCCTGGTCGACTTCAACCGCGCCGGCACCCCGCTGGTGGAGATCGTGACCGAGCCGGACATTCGCGGAGCCGCGGAGGCTCGCGGGTGGGCGCAGCTCCTGCGAGCAACGGTCAAGGGCATCGGCGCGTCCGATGTGAACATGGAGGAGGGGAGCCTCCGCTGCGATGCGAACGTTTCGCTGCGCCGCGCCGGGTCGGAGGAGCTCGGCACCAAGACCGAGCTCAAGAACATGAACAGCTTCCGCTTCCTCGAGCGGGGCATCGAGGCCGAGCTCGCGCGTCAGGCCTCGATCCTTGACGGTGGCGGCGCGGTCGAGCAGGAGACGCTGCACTTCGACCCGCGCGACGGCTCGCTCACGCCTCTCCGCTCGAAGGAGTACGCCCACGATTACCGGTACTTCCCCGAGCCGGACCTCGTCCCGCTCGCGCCGAGCTCCGAGACGATCGAGGAGATCCGCGGCGAGCTGCCTGAGCTGCCCGCGGAGCGGCGGGAGCGCTACGCGAGCGAGCTCGAGCTCGCGGACGCGGCCGCGAATCAGCTTGCGTTCGACCCCGACCTGGGCGCGTACTTCGAGGCGGCGCTCGACTCCTCTGGCGATGCCTCGCCGCAGGCCGTGGCGAGTTGGGTCACCGGAGAGCTCGTCGCCCGCCTGAGGGAGACGAGGGATGGCGATGTGACGCCGTCCGCGTCGAAGGTGGAGCCGGCGGCCCTGGGCAAGCTCGTCGCGATGAGGGAGGGGGGAGAGGTCACCTCACCCGTCGCCCGCCGGCTTCTCGCCGCAATGGTCGCCGAGGGCGGCGATCCGGCCGCCATCGCGGAGCGCGAAGGCCTCGCCGGGTCGTCCGGCCGAGAGGAGCTCGACGCGATCGTCGAAGCCGCGATCGCCGCTGAGCCCGAGGCCGCGGAGCGGGTACGCCAGGGGAACGACAAGGCCGTGGGGCCGATCGTCGGCGCGGCGATGCGCGAGGCGAGGGGCCGCGCCGACGGAGGCGAGGTCACCGCGTTGATACGCAGCAAGCTGGGCTTGTAACAACTTGTTACAAGGTGCTACGCTCAATGCGTGGCATGGGACGTCGTCATCGCGGGCGGAGGCTTCGGAGGGGCGCATGCGGCGCGCCGCCTCGAGCGGCTGCTGCCGAAGCAGTCGGCGCGCCTCGTCCTCGTCAACGACGTCAACTTCCTGCTCTACACGCCGTTCCTGCCGGAGGCGGCGGCGGGCACCCTCGAACCGCGCCACGTCGTCACGCCGCTCCGCGACATCCTCAAGCGCACCTACTTGCGCCTCGGTGCCGTCACCGCGCACGACCCCGCGGCGCGGACCGTGGAGATCACCGACCACACCGGAGAGGTCGCGGAGCAGCGCTACGACCAGCTCCTGCTCGCGCTGGGCTCGGTTTCGCGCCTCCTGCCCGTCCCGGGCCTCGAGCACGCGATCGGCTTCAAGAGCCTCGCCGACGCGATCTGGCTGCGAAACCACGTGATTGAGACCCTCGAGGCGGCGAACGCGAGCGAGGACCCGGACCGGCGCCAGATGCAGCTCACCTACGTGTTCGTCGGCGGCGGCTACGCAGGCCTCGAGGCGCTGGCGGAGCTGCAGGACTTCGCGGCCGACGCGATGGACCGCTACCCCCGCGCGCGCCTTCAGGGGATGCGCTGGATCCTCGTCGAGGCGGCCGATCGCGTGCTTCCCGAGATCGACGCCAAGCTCGCCGACTACGCCGTTCGCGAGCTTCGCGGCCGCGGCATCGAGATCCGCCTCGGCACCCGCCTCGACTCCCTCGAGCCCGGCGCGGTGACGCTCTCGACCGGCGAACGGATCCCCACGAAGACGACGGTGTGGACGACGGGCGTCGCGCCGCATCCGAGCCTGCGCGAGCTGTCCGTCCCGCTCGACGAGAGCGGCCGCGTGGTGGTGGACCGGGAGCTTCGTGTGACCGGGATGGAGGACGTGTGGGCGATCGGCGACGGAGCGGCCGTCCCGGACCCGTCGGCCGAGTACGCCAAGCCATGCCCCCCGACCGCCCAGCACTCGATTCGACAGGGCAAGGCCGTGGCGCGGAACATCGCCGCCGAGCTCGGCATCGGCGCCGGTGGTCCCTTCACCTACCGCAACCGAGGCGCCTTCGTGAACCTTGGCCGATACAAGGCCGTCGGGCGGCTCGGCCCCTTCACCTTCTCCGGCTTCCCCGCGTGGTGGATGGCTCGGACCTACCACATGAGCCAGATTCCCGGGGCCGCGCGGAAGGCCCGCGCGGTGGCCGACTGGACCGTCGGGCTTCCCTTCGGCCGGGACGTCGCCGAGGTCGGCTCGATCGGCCATCCGCGGCCGCTGCGGGCCGAGGAGTACGCGCGCGGCGGCTCGCACAGGCCGCTTCCGTAGGGTGGCGTTCCGCTCCGGCCGCCGCGGCCCATGGGCGGCGTTCGCTTCGGCCGCTTCGGCGCCCAGGCGCGAGCGGATTGCAGCGAGGGAGGGGAGGGCATGCGACGGTGCCGACAACACGACAGTCGCCACGATTCGTGAGCGCGTCGTCGTGTTGACCGGCATATAGGCGCTCAGCGCGACAACAAGGGCCGGCGGGGCGCTTCGTGTCGCGTTGACGGCGACGCCCGAGGCTCGCCCCCCTAACCAGCATTGCCCGGCTTGGAGTCCCGTGGCCGCGACACGGGAGACCGCACCCGCCACAATCCCCCCATGGCCGGTGGCGCTTACGTCATCATCGCCCTCGCCTTCGGACTCGCGACCGGGTTCGTCGGGCGCGCCAAGGGCAGCTCGTTCTTCATCTGGTTCCTCATCGGATGCGTTGTTCTCGTGTTCGGGCTGATCGCGGCGTTCCTTCAGCGCCCCGAGCAGGCCGAGCCGGAACGGCGCTGCCCGCGGTGCGGCGCGGTGCACAAGCTCTACGTCCAAGTCTGCCGGCGCTGCGGGGAGGACCTCTACCTGCCCGACCCGGCCGATGTGCGGCATCCGGGTACCCGGACTGGGTGATAGAACTCGCCTCACCGGGCATTCCGCCCGGCAGGGGCAGCGACGAGGAGGTTTCAGCTTGAGGCGGGCCAGGACGACGGCGATGGCGGCGACCCTCGCGGCGGTAGCCGTCGGCGCGGGCATCAGCACCTCGAGCGGCGCGGCCGCCACGCAGGCGCGCAAGGTGGTCGACTCGACCCCCCCGGCCGCCACCGCCAAGCGCGACCGCGGTGAGGCGCGCGGCGCGGTCAAGTTCTCGGTCGTGCTCGGCTGGCGTCACGCCGCCGGCCTCAAGGCCTTCGACGCAGCGGTCTCAGACCCGTCGAACGCCGCCTACGCCCACTACCTGAGCCCGTCGCGGTTCCGTCATCGGTTCTCGCCGACGAGCGCGGACGTCGCGGCCGTCAAGCGCTTCCTTCGCCAGGGCGGGTTCAGCATCGGAAGCACCTCGAAGGCGCGGATGCTCGTTCACGCAACGGGCAGCGTCGCGCAGGCCGAGCGCGCGTTCAACACCGACCTTCGCACCTACCGCATCGGCGGGCACACGTTGATCGAGGCGGCGAAGCCGGTCTCGGTGCCGGCCTCGCTTGCCGGCCGCGTGGTGGGGGTCAACGGCCTGAACCAGGCGCTGGCACGGCCCCTGGCCCAGGCGGCGCCGCCCCCGCCGGTCTTCCTGCAGGCGAAGCCCTGCTCGAAGTTCTGGGCGCAGCGCTTCACGGTCAACCAGCCACGGGCGTACGGCCAGCAGCAGCCGTGGATCGTCTGCGGCTACGCCGGCGCCCAGATGCAGGACGCGTACGACGTCGGATCGAACATCGCGCTCGGCAACGACGGCACCGGCGAGACGGTGGCGATCCTCGACGCGTTCGCCTCGCCGACGATCGTCCAGGACATCCAGACCTACTCGCAGAAGCACGGCCTGCCACCGGCGAAGGTGATGCAGACCGTCTTCAAGCCGTGCCCGAGCCACTGCGCGATCGAGAACCAGCAGGGCTGGTACGGCGAGGAGACGCTGGACTTCGACGCCGTCCACACGATGGCACCGGGAGCGACGATCCACTACTTCGGCGCCACCGACTCCGGGCCTGGGCTCGACGACGCCCTCGCCAACATCGTCGACAACCACTCGGCGTCGATCGTCACCAACTCCTACGGGTTCCTGGGCGAGAACGTCGGCGTCTCGCAGATCAACACGCAGCTGCAGATCAACCAGGAGGCGATCGCTCAAGGAATCGGTCTCTATTTCTCCTCCGGCGACGGTGGCGATGAGAAGTCGACCCTCGGGTACATCACCACCGACTTCCCGGCCTCGAGCCCGTACGTGACCGCGGTCGGGGGCACGAGCCTCGGCGTCGGCCCCACGAACAACTACCGCTTCGAGACCGGCTGGGGCACCTTCCGTGCCGACGCGAAGAAGGGCGCCTGGAAGCCGCACCAGCCGGGGGCCTTCTTCTACGGCGGTGGCGGCGGCACGTCGCGGCTGTTCACCGAGCCGGCCTACCAGGCCGGCGTCGTGCCCACCTCGCTCTCGGATCGCTACGGCGGCCACGGGCGGGTCGTGCCCGATATCTCGATGGACGGGGACCCGACGACCGGGCTCGCGGTCGGCCAGACCCAGACCTTCCCGAACGGGAAGGAGAGGTACGCGGAGGCCCGCTACGGCGGCACGAGCCTTTCCTCGCCGCTGCTCGCCGGCGTGATGGCGCTCGCCGACCAGCAGGCCGGCTTCGCCCATGGGTTCGCCAATCCGGCGCTCTATGCGCTCAACGGCACGGTTGCCTACCGCGACGTCCTGCCGCCGCCGACCCGCATCGCGGCCGTGCGGCGCGACTTCGTGAACGGCGTCAACGCGTCGAAGGGCACCACGCTCAGCCTGCGCACGCTCGACATGGACTCGTCGCTTCGGACGACGGCCGGGTTCGACAACGTCACCGGGATGGGCAGCCCCCGCGGGAGCGCGTTCATAAACGCGCTGGCAGCGCCATAACAATCACACCTTCCTAGCGGAGCCAGGTGCGGACGATCGCGTTCGCGAAGCCCACGCCGTAGCGCACGACGGCGGGCTTCTTCGAGTGGCCGTGGGCTCGGCTGGCCACGGTCACCGGCACCTCCTTCGCGGGGATCCCGCGCTTGATCGCCTCGATCATGAACTCGGAGGTGTGGAACTGCTCCTGTCGGAGGACCAGTTGCGGCAGCACGTCGGCGCGGACCGCTCGGTAGCCGTTGGAGCAATCGCTCACCTTCGTGCGGGTGATGAAGGAGACGAGCCGGTTGAAGAACACGATCCCCGCCTCCCGCGCCGGGTGGTTGGGCTCGGCCTCGCCGAGCACGCGCGAGCCGTGCGCCACCGCGACCTCGCCGGAGACGACCGGCTCCACGAGGCGCGCCATCTCGGAGGGAAGATGCTGACCGTCGGCGTCGAGGGTGACGACGATGGACGCACCCGAGTCGGCGAGCAGGCGGTAGCCCGTGCGCAGAGCGGCGCCGCCCCCGCGGTTGATCACGTGGCGCGCCACCACCGCACCATGCGCGCGCGCCACGTCGCTCGTCCCGTCGCGCGAGCCGTCGTCGACGACGAGCGTCGCGGTCGCGATCCCGCACACCTCGGGCGGGATGGCATCGAGGACGCCGCCGACGCTCTCCGCCTCGTCGTAGGCGGGAACGAGAATCCCGATCCGACCGCGAAAGCGGTCAGGATGCCCGGCGATCCGGAACTCCTCCCAGGCGAGGCCCTCGAGCAGGGCCGAGAGCTCACGGGTGATACGTGATCCCTGCGAGAGCGCTCGCAGCACGAGGAAGAACAGGACGGCGACCGCGAGGATCACGACCCCGACGATGCGCGTGCCGTTCTGCCGCTTGAAGGAGAACGCGCTGAGCAGCGCGTCGAGGATCTCGGTTCCGGACACGATCGCGAGGCCGAGCGCGACGGCGAGCAGGATCAGCACGTCGACGTTTCTCAGCGAGCGACGACGCCAGATCGCGAACACGGCCACGGCCACCGCCACGGCCAGGCCGGCGGCGCGGATCGCCGTCAGCTCGTGCGGGAAGATGCTCGCGAGGGCGGTCAGGGCAGGCGGAGGATAGGGCCGCCCCCCGGCCCGAACCGCACCTTGCGCTTCAGGGAGGGAAGGGGCCGAGCGTCTACCTGGAAGCGTTTAACCCGCCCACCGGTCCGCTACCCTCGCCCGGCGATGCGCGTCCTGATCCTGGGTGGCGACGGTTACCTGGGGTGGCCGACCGCGATGCGATTCTCGGCCCGCGGGCACGAGGTCGCCGTGGTCGACAACTTCTCCCGTCGCCGCTGGCATCTTCAGAGCTCAACCGACTCCCTCACCCCGATCGGCTCCCTCGAGGGCCGGGTGAGCGCCTGGAGCGATCTCACGGGGAACGACATCCAGGCGTTCGTCGGATCGATCGAGGACGCCGAGTTCCTCGACGGCGTGCTCGCCGACACACGTCCCGAGGCGATCGTCCACTACGGCGAGCAGCCCTCGGCGCCGTTCTCGATGCGCTCTCGCGCCGCCGCAATCGAAACCCAGCAGACGAACGTCATCGGGACGCTCAACCTGCTGCACTCGATTCGCGACCTCGTGCCCGACTGCCACCTCGTGAAGCTCGGCACGATGGGCGAGTACGGCACCCCCAACATCGACATCGAGGAGGGGTTCATCGAGATCGAGCACAGGGGGCGCAAGGACACGCTGCCGTTCCCGAAGATGCCGGGCTCGATCTATCACCTCTCGAAGGTCCACGACTCGCACAACATCCACTTCGCGTGCCGGATTTGGGGGCTGCGCTCGACGGACCTCAACCAGGGCGTCGTCTACGGCATCGAGACCGAGGAGTCCGTACCCGACGAGCGGTTGGTGACGCGATTCGACTACGACGAGTACTTCGGGACCGTCCTGAACCGCTTCTGCGTCCAGGCGGTCATCGGTCACCCGCTCACCGTGTACGGGGAGGGCGGCCAGACCCGGGGCTTCCTCAACATCCGCGACACGCTCCAGTGCGTCGAGCTCGCGGTGGCGCACCCGCCGGAGCTCGGCGAGTACCGGGTCTTCAACCAGTTCACCGAGCAGTTCTCGGTGGCCGAGCTGGCCGAGCTCGTCAAGCGAAGCGCGGCCGAGGTCGGGATCGAGGTGGAGATCAAGCGCTATCCGAACCCGCGCATCGAGGCCGAGCGCCACTACTACAACGCCGCCAACACGAAGCTTCACGACCTCGGCCTGCGACCGCACCTCCTGGGCGAGGAGCTCGTCCGCTCGATGCTGGGCATCATCGGCCGCTACTCGGACCGGGTGATCGAGCGGGCGATCATGCCGACCACCCTCTGGAAGCCGGGCGAGCTCGAAGGGGAGCTGCCGCCGGCCGCGAGCGAGCCGACGGGTTCGTGAGCCCGAGGGCAAAGGCTAAGCGCGGCGCGAAGACCCGCGCCGAGCAGCGCGCCGAGCGCCGGCGGGCGATCATCGATGCCGCTCTGCGCATCATGGCCTCAAAGGGCCTTCAGGCGGTGACGCACCGCACGGTCGCTCGCGAGGCGAAGGTGCCCCTCGCGGCGACGACCTACTACTTCGCCTCCAAGGACGAGATCCTCGCCGAGGCGCTCGAGTCTCTTTCGGCCGCCGAGGTCGAGCGCCTCTCCGACCTGACGTCGGAGATCGGGACTGGCTCGAGGTCGCAGGAGGAGGTGGCCGCCGCGCTCGGAAAGGCGCTGATCCCCGAGCCCGACGAGGCGGAGCGCCGCTGGCTGGCACAGTTCGAGATCTACGTCGAGGCGGCGCGCAACCCGGAGCTTCGCCCCGCCGTGCAGCGCTGGCGCGAGGCGTTCGTGGGCCTCGCGGAGTCGTCGCTGCGGGCGGTTGGGGCCCCCGACCCCGAGCGCCGCGCTCCGATCGCGATCGCTGCGATCAACGGCATCCTCCTCGACCGTCTCCGCGGCGTCGGCGACGATCCGCAGCGGACGATGGCCACCCGCTTCAATGATCTGTTTGCCCTGCTCTTGAGCAGCTAACGGGCCGCCCGTACAATCTCTCACCATGCGGGCCGCCGACGCTCTTTGCGAAGCGCTGAAGGCCGAGGGCGTGGAGCACGTCTTCGGCATTCCGGGGGGTGCCAACCTCCCGACTTACGACGCCCTGTACGACGCCGACCTCGTCCACATCCAGGCGCGCCACGAGCAGGGCGCCGGCCATGCCGCCGAGGGCTACGCCAAGGCCTCGGGCCGAGTGGGAGTCGCCTTCGCGACCTCGGGACCGGGCGCAACCAACCTCGTGACGGCGATCGCCGACGCGATGATGGACTCGGTCCCCACCGTCTTCATCACCGGCCAGGTCCGCACCGAGCTGATCGGGACCGATGGGTTCCAGGAGGCCGACGTCACCGGCATCACGCTGCCCGTGGTCAAGCACTCCTTCCTGGTGCAGGACCCGCGCCAGATCCCCGAGTACATCCACAAGGCGTTCCACATCGCCTCCACCGGCCGGCCGGGCCCGGTGCTCGTCGACGTGCCGCAGGACCTGTCGCGGGTCGACATCGAGTACGAGCCGGCGTCGGGCAGTCCCGACCTTCCGGGCTACAAGCCGCCCACGGAGGGCAACATCAAGCAGATTCGCGTCGCGGCGCGCGCGCTGGCGAACTCTCGACGCCCGGTCATCTACGGTGGCGGCGGGATCGTCAACGCGAACGCCTCGGAGGAGTTTCGCGAGTTCTGTCTGTCCGACCGCTTCCCCGTGACGCTCACGGTGATGGGGCTCGGCGCGTTCCCGGCCCCGCACGAGCAGTGGCTCGGGATGCTCGGCATGCACGGCACGCGCACAGCGAACTACGCGATGGACGAAGCCGACCTCATCATCGCCGTCGGCGCCCGCTTCGACGATCGCATCACCGGGAAGCTGTCGGAGTTCGCGCCGCGGGCGAAGTTCGTGCACATCGACGTCGATCCCGCCGAGATCTCGAAGAACGTCGCCGCGCACATCCCGATCGTGGGCGACGCCGCCGACGTGCTCCCGAAGCTGCTCCACGAGTACCGCGCCACGAGTGCTGATCCCTCACGGCTCGACGAATGGTGGGGCCAGATCAAGCAGTGGCAGGCCGACCACCCGCTCCGCTACGAGGACTCCTCCGACTCCGAGATCAAGCCCCAGTTGATGATCGAGGCCATGTACGAGGCCACGGGCGGCGACGCCATCATCACCTCCGACGTGGGCCAGCACCAGATGTGGGCGGCCCAGTACTACCACTTCGCCGAGCCGCGGCGGTGGATCAACTCCGGGGGCCTGGGCACGATGGGCTTCGGGCTGCCTGCGGCGATCGGGGCCAAGGTCGCGAAGCCCGACGACACGGTCGTGTGCCTGGCGGGTGACGGCAGCCTCATCATGGTCTGCCAGGAGATGGCGACGGCGGCCGTCCACGACATCCCGGTCAAGGTCTTCCTCATGAACAACGGCCACTTCGGGATGGTCCGCCAGTGGCAGGAGCTCTTCTGGGACGGCCGCTACAAGTCGGTCGAGATGGGGCCCAGCCCCGACTGGGTGAAGCTGGCCGAGGCGTTCGGCTGGACCGGCATGCGCTGCGCCGACAAGGGCGAGCTCGCGGGAACGATGCGGGCGGCGCTCGAGACCGACGGGCCCGTCCTCGTCGACGTGCAGGTGTCGAAGACCGAAAACTGCTTCCCGATGATTCCCGCCGGGGCGGCCGCACGGGACATGGTGGGCTGATGGAAGCCGGCACCCCGGAGATCGTCAAGCTCGAGGACCTGCAGGTCAGCTCGGGGCTTACCGGCCGCAAGCACGTTCTCTCGCTGCTCGTCGAGAACAAGCCCGGTGTTCTCGCCCGGATCGCGGGCCTCTTCAGCCGGCGTGGGTTCAACATCGACACGCTCGCCGTCGGCCCCACGGAGGATCCCGAGATCTCGCGCGTCACGCTCACGGTCGATGGCGCCGTCCACCCGATCGACCAGGTGACCAAGCAGCTTCACAAGCTGGTCAACGTGATCAAGATCCGGGACATGGAGCCGGACAACACGGTCTCGCGGGAGATGGCGCTCTTTCGGGTCTCGGCTCCGGTGGAGAGCCGCGCGGAGATCATGCAGTTCGCAGAGATCTTTCGCGCGAACATCGTCGACGTGTCGCGCAAGACGATGACGATCGAGGTCACCGGCACGCAGGACAAGATCTCGAGCTTCGAGCGCATGGTCCGCCCGCACGGGCTGATCGAGATGGCGCGTACGGGCGAGGTCGCAATCATGCGGTCTCGGCCCGAGGCCTGACCCCGACCCTCGATACGGCAACGGGCGCCCTCGAGGCGCTGCTCGAGCGGTCCCAGGGCCGGCGGATCGTCAGCGTGACCCTCGAGGTCGACCTTCCCGACCCGAGCGCCGCCGTGTTCGGCGCACGCATGGCGGGCGATCGCTGGTTCTGCTGGGAGCAGCCGGAGCGCGGCGGCTTCGCGCTCGCGGGGCTCGGGGCCACCGCCGAGGTCGTGAGCCGAGGGCGAGAGCGATTTCGAGACGCGGCGACTGGCTGCGCCGAGCTCATGCGTGGGCGGGTGGCCGACGAGCCGGGCGAATTGCCGGCCGGGGCCGGGCCCGTGTGGGTCGGCGGGTTCGCCTTCGACCCGGAGGGAGGGGGGAACCCGGAGTGGTCGTCATTTCCGCCGGCGCGGCTGTCGCTCCCGGAGGTCTCGCTCTTGCGGCGCGACGGCCGGACCTATCTCACCCTGACGGCGATGGCCGGCGGCGACACGAGATCGGCCCGCGCCCGGCTCGAGGCCCGCCTGGCCTCGCTACGGGAGGTGGCGCTGCCGATGGCGGACCCGCACCCGACGTCTTCGGTGAGGATCGCCAGCCGGCTCGCGCCGGACCGCTACGAGGCCGCGGTCGCCCGCGCGACCGAGCGGATTCGCTCCGGTGGGCTCGAGAAGGTGGTCTTGGCGCGCGAGGTGGTGGTCGACGCGCCGGCCGCCCACGACGTCGCCGCGCTCTACGGGGCGATTCGCGAGCTCTTTCCGAGTTGCTTCTGCTTCTGCTGCGGCACCGCCGAGGGAAGCTTTCTCGGCGCCAGCCCCGAGTTGCTCATCCGGCGGGAGGGGGCCGGGGCGGCCACCGTCGCGCTCGCCGGGTCGACCAGGCGCAGCGCCGACCCGGCGGTCGACGACCACCTCGGCGAGCGGCTGCTGCGAAGCGCCAAGGACCGCTCGGAGCACGCGATCGTCGCCCGGCGCATCGAGCGGGCACTGCGCGCGCATTCGATCTGGGTCGCTTCGGAACCCGAGCCCCAGGTCGTGCGGGTCGCGAACATCCAGCATTTGGCGACCCCGGTCCACGCCCAGCTCTCGCATCCACGCTCGGCCGTGGAGCTGGCGGGTCTCCTGCACCCAACGCCCGCGGTGGGAGGCGAGCCCAGCGAGGCGGCGCTCGCCGCCATCGCGGAGCTCGAGGCCATGGATCGCGGTTGGTACGCGGGCCCGGTCGGCTGGATGGACGCCAGCGAGGACGGGGAGATGTGCGTCGCTCTGCGCTCGGCGCTCGTGCGCGATCGCCGTGCCCACCTCTACGCCGGCGCGGGCATCGTCGCCGATTCGGATCCGGCGTCCGAGCTCGCCGAGACCGAGCTCAAGCTCGACGCCCTTCTGCCGCTGCTCGCCGGCTGAGTAGTCTTCCCGCGGAGCGTCGGGAGCCGGCGCGCAGTCTCGACGGAGGTTTCGATGCGATTCAGGGTCTTGGCCGGGTTGGCGACGCTCGGCTGCGCGGCTGCGCTTGCGGCCTGCGGCGGCAGCGACAGCAGCGACAGCAGCGCGGGGTCGGTCACCGCGTTCTGCGACAAGGTCAACGAGGTCAAGGGGCTCGACAACCCGTTCGCAAGCGTGCAGCCCGGGGACGTGCAGGGCGCGAAGGACGCGCTCGACAAGTTCCGCTCGGAGCTCGCGAGCGTCGTCGCTGCAGCTCCCTCCGAGATCAAGCCGGACGTCGACAAGGTCCAGAGCACCATCGACGACTTCGCGAGCAAGGTCTCGACCGCTTCGACGCCGCAGGACCTGCTGAAAGTGGCTCAGAGCTTCCAGGGCCAGGCCGCCTCGCTGCAGGCGACGAACGCCAAGATCAAGCAGTACGTCGACCAGAACTGCAAGTCCTGATCAGCTAGCGAGGGCGCGCTCGACGGCGGCGGCCGACGCCTCCGCCAGCCGCGCGCGAAGCGCGGCGTCGCTCCGGCGGTCGACCGGGACCTCGATCAGAGAGGTGCCCTCGGCCACGGCGTCGGCCAGTCCGTCGAGCCGCTCGACCCGTCGATGCGCGATGCCGTGGAGCGCCGCGATCGCGGCTGCGTCGAGCCCGACGGGTGTGCCGAACAGCGCCTCGAACTCATCGCGCTCGAGCTGCTCCGCCTGCGGGAGGAGCTCGAAGATGCCGCCGCCGCCGTTGTCGAGCAGGACGATACGCACGGGCGCCTTCGAGTGCCCAATCGACGCGAGGCCGTTCATGTCGTGGAAGAGGCCGAGGTCGCCCGTCACGATCCAGGTCGGGGTACCGCCGGCCGCCGCAGCGCCGACTCCCGAGGAGACGAGGCCGTCGATGCCGTTGGCACCGCGATTGGCCACGAAGCGGACCGCGGTGGCGCCGGGGCGCAGGAAGGATTCCTGGTCGCGAATCGGCATCGAGGAGGCCGTGTAGACGAGGTCGCCGTCGGAGTAGAGGCCCCCGAGGGCAGCGTGGAGCGCGGGCTCGCTGGGGCCGATAACGCCCTCCAGCTCGGCGGCGACCGCCCCGGTCGCGGCCCTCTCGGCCGCGATCCATCGAGCCGACCATTCGCCGCGCTCGCCCTCGTTCACCGCGTCGCTGAGGGCGCCGGCCAGGGCGACCGGATCGGTGCGCACGATGACGGCGGCTGCGCGCGTGGGCTGATTCCAGCCGAACGATGCGTCGAAGGTGACGTGCGGCACCTCGCCGAGCCGCGCGAGCCACGCGCGGAGCGCCTTGCTCGTCGGCAACTCGCCGAACCGGAGGATGAGCTCGGGCTCCAGGGGCTCGCTGCCGACACGGGCGATGACGTCGTACGCCGAGATGACGAGGTCGCGGTTGTGGGGTCCGAGGCGGAGCTGCGAGGTCGGCTCGGCGAGGATGGGATACCCTGCCGCCCGGGCTAGCGCCGCCACCGGCTCGGCGAGAGCGGGGTCGGCCTGGCGGCCGCAGAGGATGAGGCCGCGAGGGCAGTCGCGCACGTGGCCGGCCATGACGTCGACCATCGCCGGTGAGGGCGCCGGCCCGCGGCCGCGCGGCACCTCCGTCAGGGGACGGTCGCCCCGCCCGGAGAGCGCGAGCGGCGACGAGGCCGCCACCTCCTCGGGATGCGGCTCGGGCCCGAGCGGATCGCGCCAGGCGAGGTTCAGGTGGACCGGCCCAGGCCGCGCGTCGCCGCCGGCGGCCGCGTAGGCGCGGCACGCGGTCGAGCGCAGGTGGAGCAGGCCGGCGTCGTCGGCGTCGTGCGTTCCGACCTCGCAGAACCAGCGGACCGCCGACCCATAGAGCTTCAGCTGGTCGATCGCCTGGCCGGCACCGATCCCGCGCAGCTCCGGCGGCCGGTCGGCGGTGAGCACGACGAGCGGCACGTTCGATTCGTCGGCCTCGCAAACCGCCGGGTGGAGGTTCGCCGCCGCCGTCCCCGACGTGCAGAGGACGGCGACGGGCAGCCCGGTCGCCTGCGCCGCGCCCACCGCGAAGTAGCCCGCCGAGCGCTCATCGACGACCACCCGCGCATCGATCGCCTGCTCGCGCCACAGCGCGAGCGCCAGCGGCGTCGACCGGGAGCCGGGAGAGATCACCGCGTCCCGGAGCCCGCATCGCGCGAGCTCCTCGACGAAGGCCGACGCAAGGGCCGTGTTGCGGTTGGTGGGGTCCACCGGAGCTGAACGCTATTCGGCGGAGGACAGCCCTGAAGCCGCGAGCAGGCGCAGCGGCCGCCGATTCGTCCTGGGTTGACCACCTCATGGGTGGCAAAGTCCGGACAAACTCGGCCGCTGCTGTGGCCGGGGGCGGGCACGCCCCGTACCGGCCCGGGGCTACAACCTCGCCCGCTCGAGCGCCGCCTCGTCGATCTCGACGCCGAGGCCGGGGCCCGGCGGCAGGTGGAGGAATCCGTCGTGGAGCTCGCATTCGGTGGCGGCGGTGGTGGCGGTGAAGAGGAGCTGGGTCGCCAGGCCGTGGGCCAGTCCACCCCCGGTCGAGGGGCGGAGGACCTGGGCCAGGTGGGCCGCGGCCGCGATGCCCACCGGGCCATCCAGGGCGCTCGACAGGTAGACCGGAAGCACCCCCGCCACGCGCCGTGCGGGCCCGACGCCACCGACCTTCGCGAGCTTGACCGTGGCGAGCTCGCAGGCGCGAAGGCCGACCGCCCGGACGGCATCGTCGGACGTCGCGACGCTCTCGTCCGCGGCGATCGGGACGGTCGTCCGGGCGTTCACCGCGGCGAGGTCGTCGAGCGTCGCCGCCGGTTGCTCGGCGAGCTCGATGCCGTGGCGCTCCATCGTCGCGAGCCGGGCGACGGCGCCGTCGACCGACCACGAGCCGTTCGCGTCGACCCGGATGCGGGCTTCGGCGCCGACCGTGCTGCGCACGGCCTCGACCTGGGCCGCGTCCCCGAGCGTGCCCACCTTCAGCTTGAAGGTGGTGAAGCCGAGCCCGGCCCATCGCTCGGCCTCGCCGGCGACCTGGCTCGGGCCGCCTGCCGAGAGCGTTGCGTTGCACTCAACCGGCCGCGAGTCGTCCGCACCGAGCAGGCTCCAGAGAGGCTGATCTAGGAGCTTCGCGGCGAGATCGAGGCGCGCCACCTCGATCGCCGCGGCGGCGGGCGGCGACAGGTCGGAAGCGAGCGGGCGCGCACCCTCATCAAGCGGCTCGGAGAGGTCGAGGCCGACCAGAGCCTCCCCGGCGCGCCGGAGCTCGTCGACCACGGCGGAGAGCGTCTGCCCGCCCCGGAGGGTCATCGGCACCGCCTCACCAAGGCCCTCGAGCCCGCCGTCCGTCCGTACCCGTAGCAAGGCCATCTCCCGGCGGTGGAGGCTTCCGCGCGCCGTGACGTAGGGCTCGGCGAAGTCGAGGGCGAGCGGGACGACGTCGACGGCCGTGACGCGCATCAGGCCGCGATCACGAGGCCCGCCGAAACGAGGAGGCTGAAGGCGCCGAGCAACGCTCCGGTTCCGGCCAGGGCGCCGTTAAGAGCGGGCCCGTCGGTGCGGGTCATCACCGCCCTGGCCGGCCGAACCGCGAGCGGGGCGGAGGCGACGCCGAGCGCCGCCCACCACGGTCCGCCCTCCAGCGCGAGGGTGACGAGCAGGGCGAGGTACGCGCCGGTGGTCAGCCCGAGATAGAGGGCGCGGGCGCCCTCGCGGCCGATCCGTACGGCCAGCGTCCGCTTGCCGGCACGGCGATCGGTATCGATGTCGCGCACGTTGTTGACAACGAGGATCACCGTCGCGAGGCAGCCGATGGCCACCGAGAGGCCGAACGGCAGCCAGTCGAGTTGCTCGAGCTGCACGTAGTAGGACCCGTTCACGGCGACGAGGCCGAAGAAGAGGAAGACGAACGCCTCGCCGAGGCCGGCGTACCCGTATGGGCGCGGGCCTCCCGTGTAAAGGACCCCGGCCAGGATCGAGGCGGCGCCGACGGCGATGATCAACCAGCCCGCGACGGTCGCCAGGTAGATGCCGGCCACCACGGCGACGGCGAACGCCAGCCAGGTGGCGACGAGGACCCTGCGCGGGGCGACGAGGCCGGACGAGGTCACACGCACGGGCCCAAGCCGGTCGGCGGTGTCCGCGCCGCGTCGCGCGTCGGAGTAGTCGTTCGCGAGGTTCGTCCCGATCTGGATGAAGATCGAGCCCACCAGCGCGGCGACGAACGCGCCCCAGCGAAAGCCCGAGCGCTCGTAGTGGGCCGCGGCGCTTCCGACCAGCACCGGCGCGATGGCCGCGGGCAGCGTCCGCGGCCGCGCGGCCATGAACCAGATTCTCACGGTCTGCGCGGAAACTTCGAGAAGTCCGGCGGGCGACGCTCGACGTACGCGTTGCGCCCCTCCTGGCCCTCCTCGGTCATGTAGAAGAGGAGGGTCGCGTCGTGCGAGAGCTGCTGGAGGCCCGTGAGACCGTCCTCGGCCGCGTTGAAGCTCGCCTTCAGAAGGCGCAGCGCCATGGGGGAGAGGCGGAGCATCTCGCGGCACCAGGCGACGGTCTCGCGCTCGAGCTCGGCGAGCGGGACCACGGCGTTCACGAGCCCCATCCGCTCGGCCTCCTCCGCCGAGTAGAGCCGGCAGAGCATCCAGATCTCCTTGGCCCGCTTGGCGCCGACCTGGCGCGCGAGCAGCCCCGCCCCGAACCCGCCGTCGAAGCTGCCGACGCGGGGACCGGTCTGCCCGAAGCGAGCGTTGTCGGCGGCGACGGTCAGGTCGCAGACGAGGTGCAGGATGTGACCCCCTCCGACCGCGTACCCGGCGACCATCGCGACCACGGGCTTCGGAAGGCGCCGGATCTGCACGTGCAGGTCGCCGACGTCGAGCCGGCCCACGCCCTTCGAGGCGACCTCGTCGTCGCCCATGTAGCCGTCGTCGCCGCGGATCTTCTGGTCTCCGCCGGAGCAGAAGGCCTCGGTGCCGGCACCCGTGAGGATGATCGCGCCGACGGCCAGGTCGTCGCGGGCCCGCCCGAAGGCGTCGCGAAGCTCGGCCAGGGTCTGCGGGCGAAAGGCGTTTCGCCGGTCCGGGCGGTCGATGGTGATCTTCGCGATCCCGTCGGCGGTCTCGTACCGGATGTCCCCGTACGAGCCATCGTCCGCCCACTGGACCGGGGCGTAGAGGTCCGATTCCGACGGAGCGTCCTTGTGGCGCGCGGGCATGTCGTGAATTATCTAAGCGCACGATGCTTCTGGACAACTGGCTCACCCAGCGCGCGGAGACCTGCCCCGACCGAGTCGCGCTCATCGCCGACGGCCACGAGCTGACCTACGCGGAGCTCGAGCGGGAGGCGATATCGGTTGCCCGACGCCTCGCCGCCCAGGGAGTGCGGCGCGGCGGGGTCGTCGCACTCGAGTTGCCTCCGGGGCTGCGGCACGTGGTGAGCCTCCATGCCCTGATGAAGCTGGGCGCGATCGCCTACCCGCTCAACCCGAGGCTCGCGGCGAGCGAGCGCGAGGCCGAGATCGAGCGCGCCAATCCCGTCCTGGTGCTCTCCGACGAGGAGGGTCCGCCGCTCACCGAGGCCGACCTGCCGCTCCTCGGCGAGCACGACCTCGACGCGATCCACTGCCGCATCCTTACGAGCGGAACCTCGGGGCGGCCGCGTCCGGTCGGGCTCACCTATGGGAACCACCTCTGGAGCGCGGTTGGCTCCGCCTTCAACATCGGCGTCGAGCCGACCGACCGCTGGCTCTGCTGCCTGCCGCTTCACCACGTGTCGGGCCTCTCGATCGTCATGCGGTCCGTGGTCTACGGGACCACCGCTGTCGTGCACGACGGCTTCGACGTCGACGCGGTGGCCACATCGCTCGAGGGCGACGGCGTGACCCTCGTCTCGCTGGTCGCGACGCAGCTCGCGCGCCTGCTCGACGCCGGCGTCGACCTGCTCCCGCTGCGCGCAGTGCTCGTCGGGGGCGGACCGGTGCCGGTCGCGGTCCTCGAGGAGGCGATCGGCCGGGGTGCCACGGTGGTGCAGACCTACGGGTTGACGGAGACGGCGTCGCAGGTCACGACCCTGGCGCCGGGCGACGCGGACCGCCGGGTGGGCTCGGCCGGCAGGCCGCTTCTGACCACCCACCTGCGGATTCACATGGGCGAGATCCTCGTGCAGGGGCCGACCGTGGCGCCCGGCGCCGCCGACGAGGATGGCTGGCTTCACACCGGCGATCTCGGGCGAATCGACGACGACGGGTTCCTGTACGTCGAGGACCGGCTCGGCGACGTCATCATCAGCGGCGGCGAGAACGTGATTCCGGCCGAGATCGAGGAGGTCCTCCTGCGCCACGAGGACGTCCTCGACGCCGCTGCGGTCGGCAGGCCGGACTCCGAATGGCAGGAGGCGGTCGTGGCGGTCGTCGTCCCCCGCCACGCCGCCACGCTCGACGCCGAGACGCTGCGGCGCCACTGCGCCGCCGAGCTCGCGGCGTTCAAGGTCCCGAAGCGCTTCGAGTTCGTTTCCGAGCTGCCGCGAACCCCATCGGGGAAGCTGATCCGGCGGGCCCTCCGCAGAGGCTCGCGTCCCAACGCGAAGTGACCTGCGGGCGCCTCCGGCGCCCTTACACGCTGCTTTCGGGGCTAAAGCCCCTCACCAATTAACCTGTCGCGCCCATGAGCGACGACATCTACTACGACAAGGACGCTGATCTCACCCAACTCGAGGGCAAGACCATCGCGATCCTCGGCTACGGATCGCAGGGGCACGCCCACGCCCTGAACCTCAAGGACTCCGGCTGCGACGTGGTCGTCGGCCTGCGCCCCGACTCGTCGAGCCGGGCCGACGCCGAGGGCGCCGGCCTCCGGGTCCTCGACGTCGCCGACGCGGCGAGCGAGGGCGACATCGTGATGATCCTGCTGCCGGATGAGCGCCAGGCCGACGTCTGGGACGACGAGATCCGCGACGGGATCGGCGAGGGCGACCTGCTCCTCTTCGCGCACGGCTTCGCGATCCACTTCGGCCAGATCGATCCCCCGCCCGGAGTCGACGTCGGCATGGTGGCGCCGAAGGGGCCGGGCCATCTCGTCCGCCGCCAGTTCGCCGAGGGCCGGGGCGTCCCGTGCCTGATGGCAATCCACCAGGACGCCAGCGGCAACGCACACGACCTCGTGCTCGCCTACGCCAGCGGCATAGGGGGCGGCCGGGCGGGTGTAATCGAGACCACGTTCAAGGACGAGACCGAGACGGACCTGTTCGGCGAACAGTCGGTGCTGTGCGGCGGCCTCACCGAGCTCGCGCGCGCCGGCTTCGAGACTCTCGTGGAGGCCGGCTATGACCCGCGCCTCGCCTACTTCGAATGCCTGCACGAGCTGAAGCTGATCGTCGACCTGATGTACGAGAACGGCATCCAGGGGATGCGCGACTCGATCTCGAACACGGCCGAGTACGGCGATATGACGCGAGGCCCGGTCGTCGTCGGGCCCGAGGTTCGAAAGGCGATGAAGAAGGTGCTCGCCGACATCCAGTCGGGCGAGTTCGCCAAGGAGTGGATCGCCGAGAACAGAGCCGGCGCCGAGAACTTCCAGCGGATGCGCGAGGAGGCCGCCGACCATCCCGTCGAGCGGGTCGGCAAGGACCTTCGCTCGATGATGCCCTGGATCGAATAGCGGTTTGTCCGGAAAGCCGGTTAGGGTGCGCCCATGACTGAAGGTCAAGCACCGCCCCCGCCCCCGCCCCCGACCGAGCCTCCGGCGCAGCCGCCGCCGCCTCCTCCCGGCAGCCAGCCGCCCGCGCCGGCCCCGGCGGGCGGTGCGTATCCGGTGCGGGTCGACGCGGCTCGCCAGGCGGAGTACCACCGGTTCCTTCCGCTCGTCAAGTGGCTGCTCCTGATCCCGCACTACATCTGCCTCGTCTTCCTCGGGATCGCCGCGGCCGTCGTGGTCTTCATCTCGTTCTTCGCCGTTCTGTTCACCCGCGAGTACCCGCGCGGGATGTTCGACTTCGTGCTCGGCGTTCACCGATGGGCCTGGCGCGTCGCCGCGTACTACCTCCTCCTGACCGACGAATACCCGCCGTTCACGCTCGACGACGTCCCCGACTACCCGGCGCGTCTCGCGATCGACTATCCGGAGGCCGGTGTCGATCGCTGGCGGCCCCTCGTGCACTGGTTGCTGATCATCCCGTTCTTCATCTGCGCAATGGTCCTGTACTACGTCGCGGCGTTCCTCGCCTTCATCACGGTCTTCATCATCCTGTTCACCAAGGACTATCCCGAGGGGCTCTTCCGGTTCATCGTCAACTCCTACCGCTGGTTGGTTCGCGGGCAGGCCTACGAGTACTGGATGGTCACCGAGTACCCGCCATTCGAGTTCGAGGACACCGGCAACCCGGGCGCCGTTTAGTCATGGCCGAAGGCCAGGCGCCCCCGCCCCCGCCCCCAACCGAGCCACCCGCGCAGCCACCACCCCCGCCGCCGGGCTACCAGCCGCCGGCACCGCCGCCCCCTCCCGCACCGAGCGGGGGGTATCCAGCGCGCTATGAGACCGACTTCCAGCGAACCGATCGCAACCGGCTGACCACGTTCTTCCGGCTCGTCCTCGCGATCCCGTGGCTGATCGTGCTCTACGTCTACGCGATCGTCGGCGAGGTGCTCGTCATCGTCGCGTGGTTCGCGCTCGTCATCACCGGGCGCTACCCGGAGACGCTCTACAACTGGAACTCCGGGATCCTCAGATACGGCACCTCGGTCAGCGGCTGGCTGCATCTGGTCACCGACCAGTGGCCGTCGTTCGGCTGGAGCCAGGACCCGACCCAGCCGCAGCGGGTGCTCTTCGCGCCCCCGGCCGCCAAGCAGAGCCGGCTCAAGGTCGCGTTCCGGCTCATCCTCTTCATCCCGCTCGTCTTCGTCGCCTGGGCGATCAACTACGTGAGCCTCGGCGCCGCGTTCGCGAGCTGGCTGATGATCGTCTTCCGCGGCTACCAGCCGCGCTGGCTGTTCGACACGATCGTGTGGACGCTGCAGTTCCAGGTGCGAATCGGTGCGTACATCGGCCTGCTGACCGACGTCTACCCGCCGGTCGGCGAGGACGCGCCGAACCTGCCGCAGGCGCTTGCGGACGCGAATCAGCCCGCCTAGGGGTCAGCTCACGTAGCCGGTCCACTCGGCGCCGTCCCACCACCGCAGGCGGGCGCGGCCCCACGGATCGGGGTACCAGGCGGCGGCCATCTGCCCGTCGGGGATCGCGCCGCGCATGTTCGCGAGCGTCTCCCTGCGATTCTGGACGTACATCAAAAAGACGAGGGAGCCGACCGTGCCGACCGCGCTCGACCACCAGAGGTGCGGGAGGCCCTGGGCGCGGCGGTCCTCGTGAACCTGCACCGCGAAGAAGATCTGTGGCGCGAACCCGAGGATCGCGGCGTCGGTCTGAAAGAGCACGTAGGAGGTGATCAGCGCGAGCACGCCGACGACCGGCCGGAACACCCACTCCTGCGGCTGTGGAGCCTCCGGCGGAGGGCCGATGAGCCAGGCCCAGAAGCGCCGCAGGAGTCCTGGGTCATGCTCGACCGACGCGCTCGCCGGCTTCTCGGCGGGCGCGGGCTCGGGGTACCGCTTCCACAGAACGTTGAGGGTTGACTGGACGTAGCCCGGAATCGCGGGGAGGAAGACGGGGAGGACGATCATCGTCGCCACGAGCCAACCGCTGGCGAGCTCCGACTGCCCGTAGCGCTCCACTCGCCGCACCCGGCCCACGAAGCCGGCGGCGGAGATGAGCGGGGGCAGGATCAGGAGCAGCCCGGGCACCAGCGCGAGGATCGAGCGCCTTGGGTCAGAGCCGGCGAGGTGCTCGTCGCCGTAGGCGCGCCCGTAGTCGCGCAGCTCGCAGTTGACGCGGTGGTACCAGACGACGCCGTAGACACCGAGCGTGACGATGGTCAGGCCCACGGTCGCGAGCGGGCTCCAGAGCTTCGCCCGGGCGCCGTACGCGTCGATCTCGCGGGTCACGGGCCTCGCGTCGAGGGTCGGCGCCGATCAGTCGCCCGGGTTCTCGGCGATCGGGCTGCCACGCCCGCTCTCGCCTTCCGGGAGGCGCCCATCGCGGCCGACGTAGCCGGCCTTTCCGCCGACGATCACGTACACGGCATCCTCGTCGGTCGGGTTGACGACCTTGCGAACGGTCGCGGCGTCGACGCGGGCCATGCCGCCGGGTCCGAGGCGGTGGCGCGAACCGTCCCCGAACTCCATCTCGATCGTCCCGCGATGGACGAAGTAGAGCTCCTCCTGCTCGTCGTGGTAGTGGCTCCCGGAGTCGTAGCGCGGGGGCATCACGATGGCGTTGACGCCGAACGCCTCGACGCCGAGCTGGCGGCGGATCTTGCGGAACCCGTAGCCTTCCCCGAGCCCGTCGAGGCCGGCGACGGCAAAGCCCTCGCCCTCGACCGGCTCCAGTACCTCGTCTCGGCTCACGCCGGGCGCACCTTAGTAGGAATCCCGAGTCGCCAAGCTTGAGGAACCGATGATGAACGCAACCGCCGTACGCATCCCGACCGACATCCTTCCCGCCGACGGCCGCTTCGGCTCCGGGCCCTCGCGCGTGCGCCGCGAGGCCCTGGCGGTGCTCGCCTCGACCGCTGACGTCATGGGCACCTCGCACAGGCAGCGCCCGGTGAAGGACCTGGTCCGGCGAGCGCGAGCCGGCCTGGCTGAGCTCTACCGCGTCCCCGAGGGCTACGAGGTGTTGCTCGGCAACGGAGGCACGACGGCGTTTTGGGACGCGGCGGCCGCCTGCCTCGTCCGCGACCGCGCTCTCCACCTGAGCTTCGGCGAGTTCTCGGGCAAGTTCGCGAAGGTCACGGCGGGCGCGCCGTTCCTTCGCGATCCGGTCGTCGTCGAGGCCGAGCCCGGGGACGCCCCCGAGCCGCGCGGCGACCCGTCGGCGGACATCATCGCGTGGGCGCACAACGAGACGTCGACCGGGGTCATGTTGCCGGTGACCCGCCCGGCCGACGCCGGCGACGCCCTGGTGCTGATCGACGGGACGTCGGGCGCCGCCGGACTGCCGCTCGACCCAGGCGAGCTCGACGCCTACTACCTCGCCCCGCAAAAGGGCCTCGGCTCTGACGGCGGGCTGTGGCTGGCCATCGTGAGCCCGGCCGCGATCGAGAGGATCGAGGAGCTCGATGGGGTCGCCGGGCGCTGGCAACCCGACTTCCTCTCGCTCGCGACGGCGCTCGAGAACTCCCGCAAGGACCAGACCTACAACACGCCCGCGGTCGCGACCCTCCTCCTGCTCGCCGACCAGATCGAGTGGATGCTGTCGCAGGGCGGCCTCGAATGGTGCGTGGAGCGCTGCGCGAGGTCGGCCGGCGCCCTGTACGGCTGGGCCGAGTCCAGCGAGTCCGCGACGCCGTTCGTGACCGACTCCGCGAAGCGCTCCGCCGTCGTGGGGACGATCGACTTCGAGGATTCCGTCGATGGGGGCGGCCTGGCGGCGACGCTCCGGGCCAACGGGATCGTCGACGTCGAGCCCTACCGCAAGCTGGGCCGCAACCAGCTCCGCGTCGGGATGTTCCCGGCGGTCGACCCCGCCGACGTGGAGGCGCTCACGGCCTGCATCGACTGGGTGATCGAGAACGATCCCGAGGTGCGCCGGTGAACGTTCTCGTCAAGGAGAAGATCGCCGACTCGGGCATCGACCTGCTCCGTGAGGACTTCGACGTGGAGCTCGGGCTCGATATGGGCGCCGACGAGCTGCTCGACCGGATAGCGGAGTTCGACGCGATAATCATCCGCTCGGCGACGAAGATGACCGCGGACGTCATCTCCCGCGGCGAGCGGCTGAAGGTGATCGGCCGGGCCGGCACCGGTGTCGACAACGTCGACGTGCCGGCTGCGACCAAGCGCGGGATCATCGTCGTCAACGCGCCCGAGTCGAACTCGGTCGCCGCGGCCGAGCACACGCTCGCGCTGATGCTCGCCCTCTGCCGGAACATCCCGCAGGCGCATGCCTCGCTCGTCGGCGGTGAGTGGGCGCGGTCCAAGTTCGGCGGAACGGAGCTCTACGGCAAGACCCTCGGCGTCATCGGCTTCGGCCGGATCGGGCAGCTCGTCGCTAAGCGGGCGCAGTCGTACGACATGGACGTGGTCGCGTTCGACAAATTCGTGGCGCCCGAGCGCTTCCGTGAGCTCGGTGTGGAGGGCGCGGAGACGACGGACGAGCTCTACGCGCGCGCTGACTTCATCACCATCCACCTCCCCAAGACCCCCGAGACGATCAACTGGATCGACTCGGCCGCGGTCTCGAAGATGCGCGATGGAGTTCGGATCGTGAACTGCGCCCGCGGCGAGCTGGTCGACCTCGAGGCGTTGGAGGCCGGGCTCGACTCCGGCAAGGTGGCGGGCGTGGCGCTCGACGTCTTCCCGTCGGAGCCGTTCACCGAGCACCCGCTGTTCGCTCGCGACGGCGTGGTCGTGACACCTCACCTCGGCGCATCGACGGCCGAGGCTCAGGATCGTGCCGGCACCGTGACCGCGGAGCAGGTCCGCGCCGCGCTCACGGACGGGGTCGTCACCAACGCCGTCAACATCGCCGCGGTCCGGCCCGAGGAGATGGAGGCACTGGCGCCCTTCGTGCCCCTCTGTCAGATGCTCGGCCGCTTGGCGCAGGGACTCGGGAGCGGATCGGTCGAGCGCGTGCGCGCGGAGTTCCGAGGGCGAATCGCCGATTACGACACGCGGCTGCTCGGGATCGCCGTTCTCGTCGGCATCCTGTCCGGCCACACCGAGGAGCAGGTGAACCTCGTGAACGCCGCGGCGATGGCGGAGGAGCGCGGGATCGAGCTCGTCGAGGTGTCGGACGCGGTCTCGGAGGACTTCACCGAGCTGGTGACCGTCCGGATCGAGTCAGGCCACGAGGTGGTCGAGGCCGCCGGTACCGGCGTCGGGCCCCGAAACGTCCCCTACCTCGTGGGCGTGTGGGGCCAGAGCTTCTACATGCCGCTGGCGGATCATCTCGCGATCTTCCGCTACGCCGACCAGCCCGGCATGATCGGCCGGGTCGGCACGGCATTCGGCGAGCACGGGGTCAACATCGTCTCCGCCGCGGTCGGCGCGAAGGAGGGCGACGACGAGGCGGTGATGGCGCTCACCACCGACGCCACCGTGCCGCCGGAGGTGATCGACGAGATTGCGGCCCTCGACGGCTTCTTCGCCGGCAGCGGCGTCGAGCTGTAGGGTCGCCGGGATGCGTGCGGTCGTCATCACCCGGCACGGCCCGCCGGAGGTCC
The DNA here is from genome assembly GCA_963771655.1 of uncultured Actinomycetes bacterium. Taxonomy (GTDB): domain Bacteria; phylum Actinomycetota; class Thermoleophilia; order Solirubrobacterales; family 70-9; genus JAWVFM01. The sequence goes on from CAVYUG010000008.1 coordinate 48,465, forward strand.
TTCAGGTCGAGGAGCGCCCGGACCCGACCGTGGGTCCTGGGCAGCTGCGGATCGCGGTCAGGGCCGCGGGCATCAACTTCGCGGACCTCATGGCTCGCGCCGGCACCTATCCCGACGCGCCCCCGGTTCCCTGCGTCGTCGGCTACGAGGTGGCGGGCGAGGTCGAGTCGATCGGCGACGGGGTCGACGAGCACAAGGTGGGCGACCGGATCGTCGCGGGCTGCGAGTTCAACGGACAGGCCGAGCTCGTCACCGTTCCGGCGGACCAGGCGCTTCCGCTTCCGGCCGACCTCTCGTTCGAGCAGGGAGCCGCGTTCCCGGTCAACTACGGAACGGCGTATGCGGCGCTCGTGATCATGGGCGGGCTCAAGGAGGGTGAGCGGGCGCTGATCCACGCGGCGGCCGGCGGCGTCGGCATCTCAGCGACGCAGATCGCGAAGCTCCGCGGAGCCGAGATCTTCGGGACCGCGTCGCCGTCGAAGCACGAGGCGATCGCCGAGCAGGGCGTTGATCACCCGATCGACTACCGGAATCAGGACTTCGCGGCCGAGGTGATGCGGATCACGAGCGGTGAGGGCGTCGACGTGATCATGGACGCGATCGGACCGTCGAGCTTCCGCAAGGACTACAAGATCCTGCGCCCCGGGGGGCGGCTCGTCATGTACGGGGCGTCGGAGATCCAGACCGGGGAGGGGCGCGACCTGCGCGCCGTCGCCCGCGCGCTGACGCGGATGCCGCTCGCCACCATGCCGTGGTGGAAGAGCGCCGCGATCATGAACGAGAACAAGGGCGTCTTCGGCCTCAACATGCTCACGTGGTGGCGGCAGGAGGGGGGCCTCGACCGGGTGATCCAACCGCTCCAGGCGGATCTCGAGGCCGGCCGACTGAAGCCGGTCGTCGCCGAGGCCTTCCCGTTCGACCGCGCGCCCGACGCGCACCGCTTCATCGCCGAGCGCAAGAACGTCGGCAAGGTCGTGCTGACGCCTTAGCGCTGCTACGCTGCGCCGACCGAATGGCCCACCGGCTCGACAGCCTGGCGCTTCTCCTTCTCCTCCCCCTTCGGGGGGAATAGCGCTGGGCGGCGCGATAGCCGCGAGAGAAAGGTCAATCGGTAGCTCTGTTGGTGAGGGGCTTTGCCCCGAAAGCAGCAGATAAGGACGCGAAGCGTCCGCAAGAGATTTGAGGAGGAGGCGCGATGAGCGCTGAGCAACAGGTATCGCCCGCCGATCGGGTTCACATCTTCGACACCACGCTGCGTGACGGCGAGCAGTCGCCGGGCATCTCGCTCAACACCCAGGAAAAGGTCGAGATCGCGCAGCAGCTCGCGCGCCTCGGGGTCGACGTGATCGAGGCGGGGTTTCCGATCACCTCGCCGGGCGACTTCGAGGCGGTGGAGGCGATCTCGCGCGCAGTGGAGGGCCCCGTGGTCTGCAGCCTGGCACGCACTCACAAGGCCGACATCGATGCCGCATGGAACGCGATCAAGGACTCGGAGCGCCCCCGAATCCACACCTTCATCTCGACGTCCGACATCCACATCGAGCACCAGCTCCAGACGACGCGCGAGGATGTGAAGGGTCAGGCCAAGGCGGCCGTGGCGCTGGCCAAGTCGTACTGCGAGGACGTCGAGTTCTCGCCGATGGACGCCACGCGGGCCGACGCGGAGTTCACCGCCGAGGTTTGCGCGATCGCCGTCGAGGAGGGCGCGACGGTCGTCAACATCCCCGACACGGTCGGCTACACGACGCCCGGGGAGTACGCGGCCTACTTCGCCCGGCTCTACGAGCTGGTGCCGGATCTGCACGGCGTGCGGACCTCGGTCCACTGCCACGATGACCTGGGTCTCGCCGTTGCCAACTCTTACGCCGGCGTCCTCGCGGGAGCGCGACAGGTGGAGTGCGCCGTCAACGGAATCGGCGAGCGGGCCGGGAACTGCTCGCTCGAGGAGATCGTGATGCTGCTACGGACTCGCCGCGACGTCCACGGCCTCGATACGAACGCCAACGCGCGCGAGCTCGCGCGGACGAGCCGAATGGTCTCCCGGTTCACCGGCTACGCCGTGCAGCCGAACAAGGCCGTGGTCGGCCGCAACGCGTTCGCCCACGAGTCCGGCATCCACCAGGACGGCGTGCTGAAGGAGCGGACGACCTACGAGATCATGGACGCCACCGAGGTCGGCCTCGAGTCGAACTCGATCGTCCTGGGCAAGCATTCCGGCCGCCATGCGCTGCGCGACGCCCTGGAGCAGCTCGGGTTCAAGGTCGAGGGCAACGCGCTGAACCAGGCGTTCGTCGCCTTCAAGGAGATTGCCGACCGCAAGAAGCAGGTGACCGCGCTCGACCTCGAGGCGATCGTCTCCGACCAGGTCCGCGAGGGCACCGAGCGCTACGAGCTCGCCTGGTTCGAGGTCGAGGCCGGGTCGCGCCGGCCGCCGAACGCACGCGTCGGCGTCACGACCCCTGCGGGCGAGGAGGTGGTCGGCGAGGCGTCCGGGGACGGGCCGGTCGACGCGATCTTCGTCGCGATCCAGAACGCAACCGGGGTGGAGTGCGATCTGCGCCAGTACACGGTCTCCGCGGTCACCGAGGGTGAGGACGCCCTCGGCGAGGTGACGGTGATGCTCCGCGCCGCCGGCCGCCTCGCGAGCGGTCAGGGCGTGGCCACCGACATCCTCGAGGCGTCGGCCAGGGCCTACGTCCGGGCGCTGTCGAACGCGCTCGAGGGGGCTGCGGTCCGCGAGGCCGAGGCGGTCGCCGCGGATGCGGCGCGCGAGCGCACGCCGTAGGCTGGCCGCATGGGATCGCTCGACGGCCGCAGGGTCCTCATCACCGGCGCCTCGTCGGGGATCGGTGAAGCGACCGCGCTCGCGCTCGTCGGAGAGGGCGCCGCTGTCGCGCTCGGCGCTCGGCGCAAGGAACGGCTCGACGAGCTGGCGGCGACGATCGAGCGCGAGGGCGGCAAGGCGGTCGCGATCCAGGCCGACATCGCCGACGAGGAGCAGGCGACGTCGCTGGTCGAGGGCGCGCACGAGGCCCTCGGTGGTCTCGACGGCCTGATCAACAACGCCGGCGTCATGCTGCTCGGACCGATCCAGGGCGCCGACACGAGCGAGTGGCGGCGGATGATCGAGGTCAATCTCCTCGGCCTCCTCTACTGCACGAACGCCGCGGTGCCGCTGCTCCGCGACGGCGGCGGGGGGGACGTCGTCAACGTCTCGTCCGTCGCCGGGCGAATCGCGAGCCTGGGCAGCGGCGTCTACAACATGACCAAGTGGGGTGTGGTCGGGTTCTCCGAGTCGCTGCGTCAGGAGGGCACCCACATCGGGGTGCGGGTGACGTGCATCGAGCCGGGCTTCGTCGAGACCGAGCTGCAGGGGCACAACACGAACCCGATCGTCGTCGAGCAGATCGAGAAGATGCGGCAGAGCACCGAGGTCCTGGAGGCCCGTGACATCGCGAACGCGGTCGTCTACGCCCTCAGCCAGCCCAAGCGGGTCTCGATAAACGAGATCCTCGTGCGCCCCAGCAACCAGACGCGCTAGACAATCGTACGTGATAACGTACGGGCCACGATGAGCGCGCAGGCGACGCAGGCGCACGCGGACACGCAGAACGGGGCGATTGGGAAGCGCGTGCGCGCCCTCCGCGAGGGCATGGATCTCTCCCTTCGCGACCTCGCTGCCCGCTCCGGCGTCAGCGCGCCGATGCTTTCGCAGGTCGAGCGCGGGGAGACGAGCCCCACGCTCGCGGTCGCGGCCCGTATCGCCGCGGGCCTCGAGCTCAGCCTCTCCCAGCTTCTGCGCCTCGACGAGGGAAGCCACCTCACGATCGTCCGCGCCGGCGAGGGACGATCCCGTGTGCGAGGCGGCCACCGGACCGAGGAGCTCACGCCGCCACTCCCCGGCCAGCGCGCCGACGCGTCCCTCCACGAGCTCGCGCCGGCGGCGAGCACCGGCGGACCGGATGACCCGCCCCTGCACGAGCCGGGCAGTCGCGAGACAGCGATCGTGCTCGACGGCGAACTGACGCTCGAGGTCGATGGAGAGCGCCGCGTTCTCGATGCGGGTGACAGCGTCACGTTCGACGCCGACCTTTCGCACTGCTTCCGCAACGATGGCACCGAGCCGACCCGGTTCATCGCCGTGGTCGCAGCAGGCCTGCGGAGGGGCTGATGGCACAGACGCTGTTCGACAAGATCTGGGCCGCCCACGAGGTCGCCGACGGCCTGATCTACATCGATCTTCACCTCGTCCACGAGGTGACCTCGCCCCAGGCCTTCGACGGCCTCCGGCTGGAGGGCCGCAAGGTCCGGCGGCCCGACCGCACGCTCGCCACTGCCGACCACAACGTGCCGACCGACGGCACGCCTGCGGCGCGCCTGATCACCGACGAGCTCTCGCGCGTCCAGGTCGAGACGCTGGAGCGAAACTGCGAGGAGTTCGGCATCCCGATCTACTCCCTCGGCTCCGATCGACAGGGGATCGTTCACGTGATCGGCCCCGAGCTCGCCGTCACCCAGCCGGGGATGACGATCGTCTGCGGCGACAGCCACACCTCGACCCACGGCGCCTTCGGTGCCCTCGCGTTCGGGATCGGGACCTCCGAGGTCGAGCACGTGCTCGCCACCCAGTGCATGGTCCAGCGCAGGCCGAAGACGATGCGCATCCTCTACACGGGGGAGGCCGGCCCGGGCGTCACCGCAAAGGACCTGATCCTGGCGACGATCGGGCGGCTCGGGACCGGCGGCATGGTCGGGCACGCCGTGGAGTACGCGGGGCCCGCCATCGAGGCGCTGTCCATGGAGGGCCGGATGACCGTCTGCAACATGACCATCGAGGGCGGAGGTCGCGCCGGGATGGTCGCGCCCGACGAGGTGACCTTCGAGTGGATCGAGGGCCGCCCGGCCGCGCCAGAGGACTTCGAGGCCGCGGTCGAGCGGTGGCGCACGCTGCCAACGGAGGACGGCGCGAGCTTCGACAGCCAGGTCGAGATCGACGCGTCCGAGATCTCGCCGATGGTCACCTGGGGAACGAACCCCGGCATGGTCACGGAGGTGACCGGAGAGGTCCCGGATCCCACCGCCTGGGGAGAGGGCCCGGCCGACCGCGAGGTGGCGGAGCGCGCCCTCGCCTACATGGCCCTCGAGCCCGGCACGCCGATCGGCGAGATCCCGCTCGACCGCGTCTTCATCGGCTCCTGCACGAACTCGCGAATCGGCGACCTTCGCGAGGCGGCGCGGATGGTCGAGGGCAGGCGCGTGGCCGACTCGATCCGGGCGATGGTCGTCCCCGGCTCCCAGCAGGTGCGCGCGCAGGCCGAGAACGAGGGGCTCGACAGGATCTTCGCGGACGCCGGGTTCGAGTGGCGCACGGCGGGCTGCTCGATGTGCCTCGGGATGAACCCGGACATCCTCTCCCCGGGCGAGCGCTGCGCCTCGACCTCGAACCGCAACTTCGAGGGCCGCCAGGGCCGTGGTGGGCGCACGCATCTGGTCTCGCCGCGAATGGCCGCGGCAGCCGCGATCGAGGGGCGCTTCGTCGACATCCGCGACTGGAACGGCGCATGAGGGCCGTCGACGTCATCGAGGGGAAGGTCTCGGTGCTCGACCGCGCCGACGTCGACACCGACCAGATCATCCCGAAGCAGTTCCTGAAGAGGGTCGAGCGCACCGGCTTCGGAGAGTTCCTCTTCTACGACTGGCTGCGCGACGGGGAAATCGAGCTCGAGCCGAACCCGATCCTCGTCGCCGGCCGCAATTTCGGATGCGGCTCGTCACGCGAGCACGCGCCCTGGGCGCTCGAGGACTTCGGCTTCGAGGCGATCATCGCCCCCTCCTTCGGCGACATCTTCTACGCCAACTGCACGAAGATCGGCCTCCTGCCGGTGATCCTCGACGAAGCGCATTGCCGCGCGATCGCCGACGCGGGCGAGGCCCGAATCGACGTCGACGACCAGACCGTCAACTCCGCTGACGGGGTCTTCGAATTCGAGATCGACGAGGAGGTGAAGCACCGCCTGCTTCGCGGCCTCGACGACATCGGGTTGACGCTCCAGCGCTCGGGCGAGATCGACGCGTTCGAGGCGGCGGGAAGGTCGGAGGTCGCGCCGTTGACCAGCGACCTCCGGTGAACGCGACCACCTGGGACGCCGAGGCCTACGACCGCCAGGCGGCGCCGCAGCTCGCGTGGGGGCGCGTGGTCGGAGAGCGTCTCGGCCTTCGTGGCGACGAGACCGTCCTCGACGCCGGATGCGGAAGCGGCAGGGTCACGGCGCTCCTGCTCGAGCGCCTTCCCAAGGGCCGCGTGATCGGCGTCGACGCCTCCCCAGACATGATCGAGAAGGCCGAGGCCGCGATCGGGGACGATGAGCGCGTCGAGTTACTGGTCCAGAACCTCCTCGACCTCGAGGTCTCCGAGCCCGTCGACGCGATCTTCTCGAGCGCCGTCTTCCATTGGATCCTGGAGCACGAGCGCCTTTTCCAGCGCCTTCACGCCGCGCTTCGACCCGGTGGTCGGCTCGAGGCGCAGTGCGGGGGAGCCGGGAACATCGCCGAGATCGAGCGGGTGATCGACTCCCTGTCGGGCGACGAGCGATTCTCGCCGTACCTGCGGCCCGAGCAGCGCGCGTGGAACTACGCGAGCGTCGGCGACACCGAGCTCCGCCTGCAGAGGGTCGGCTTCGAGACCGAGCGGGTGTGGCTCGAGCCCTGGCCGGTCACCCCTCGCGACCCGCGCGGCTTTCTCTCGACCGTGATCCTGCCGTGGCACCTCGACCGGCTTCCGGAGGAGCTCCACGACCAGTTCCTCGACGTGGTGCTCGGGGGCATGCCGAGGCCGCTCGTCGTGGAGTACGTGCGGCTCAACATCTCGGCCCGCCGCCCGGCCTGACGCGTCAATATCCTCGACGCGGTGCGCGGGACGGCCTCCATGCCATGGATTGCACGGCTCGTGGTCGTGGTCGCCGTCCTCGTCGCGGGGGCCGCGGCCGTTGCGGCGACCCGGAACGCCACGTCTGGTCGCATCGGCCCGAAGAACCGGATCCAGCCAAACGGCCGCAGGGTCGTGCCCGCGGGCAAGCTCACGAAGCTCGGAAACCATCCCTACGGCGGGACGCTGACGCCCGACGGCCGCTACCTGTGGACGCTGTCCGCCGGTCGGGGCATCAACGACATCCGCATCGTCGCGATGAGCGGGCCCAGGCGCGGCAAGGTGATCCAGAAGCTCGTTATGCCAGGGCTCTCGGGCGGGATCGTCATGGATCCGACCCGCCGGGTCGCGTACGTGTCGGGGCTGCGGGCGTCGCCGCACGCGGATGAGACGCCTCCCGCGAGGGTGCCGGGCCAGCAGGGCGACGTCATCCAGGCGCTCTCCTACTCGAAGCGGAGCGGCAGGGCGAGGTACTCGGGGCTGATCGGAGTGCCGCCGCCGCCGACCGCGCCGCCATACCAGGAGTTCCCGCCAAACGCCACCGCCGTGGAGTCCTATCCGCAGGAGCTGGCGATCTCGCCCGACGGCAAGACGCTCCTCGCGGCGCTCAACCTCGCCGATGCAGCGGCTGTGATCGACACCAAGACGAAGTCGGTGCGCTACGTCGAGACGGGCCACTACCCCTACGGCGCCGTGATCGACCGCGCGGGTCACGGGTTCGTCTCCAACGAGACCGATGGCACCGTCTCGGTGATCGACCTCGCGAACGCCACCAAGACCGGCGACATCCAGGCCGGCCCCCACCTCTCCCACCCGGAGGGAATGGCGATTGACCCGAAGCTCCCCCGCGCCTATCTGGCGATTACCGCGGACGACCAGATCGCCGTGATCGACACCGACGCCGGCAAGGTCGAGCGCACGCTCTCGGTGGCCCGTCCGCAGGGCAACGGCTCGGCGCCGGTTCGCGTCAGCGTCACCCCCGACGGCTGCTGGCTCCTGGCGGCGGACTCCGGCGAGGACGCGATCGCCGTTTTCGCCCTCCCCGGCAAGGACGGGAAGACGTGCGGCAGCGGCAAGCGCCGGCCGCGCCCCTGGGAGCTCGTCGGGCGTGTCCCGACGGCCGCCTACCCCGTCGCGGCGCAGGTCGCGAGGGGCGGGCTCATGGCGTGGGTGACGGCGAAGGGCCTGGGCGTCGGCCCCAACCCGCACGGCCCCAACCCGAACTCGCCGAACGACTCCGACGACAACATCAACAGCTTCCAGTACCTGCCCTCGATCGTCCGTGGTGAGTCGGGGATTCTGCGGTTCCCCGGCGTTGCGAAGCTTCGCCGGCTGACCCCGAAGGCCGATCGCGAGATCGTTCCCACCAACAGCCGGACGCCGCCGCCGGGCACGCCACTTCGGGCCGGCGGGCCCATCAAGCATGTCTTCTACGTCGTGCGCGAGAACCGCACCTACGACCAGGTGCTGGGCGACGATCCGCGCGGCGACGGCGACAAGCACCTGACCCTGTTCGGCAAGAGGGTGACGCCGAACCTTCACGCGCTCGTCAAGCGCTTCCCGCTCCTCGACCACGTCTACGCCGATTCCGAGGCCTCCATCGACGGCCACTACTGGACGGCCGCCGGCGCGGTGTCGGACTACGTGATCCGAAGCTGGCACCAGAACTACGCGGGCCGCGGCCGGCCGTACGACTTCGGTGCCTACGAGGTGAGCGCGCCGCCGAAGGGGTACGTCTTCGAGCGGCTCATCGACTCCAAGATCCCGTTCTTCAACTATGGCGAGGCGCTGGCGGGCCTTTCGCCGTTCCCCGACAAGGACCGGACGGCCGAGGAGACGGCGACGGCTGCGGAGGTCCTCGCGAACTCCGACGTGCAGCTCAACGCGGGCTGCTACGACGGCGACATTGCGATATTCGAAAGCCTCGGCACTTCGCTCCCCGTCTTCGACTCGTCGCTCCCACCCGGGGCTAGCCCGCTGGCGCACTCCCGGTACGAGTGCTTCAAGAGTCGTTTCGAGACCCAGCTCGCCGCGAACAGCGTGCCGGCGTTCAACTACGTCGTGCTCCCGCTCGACCACACTCAGGGCGTGAGCCCCGGCAAGCGGACGCCCACCGCGGACATAGCGGACAACGACTGGGCGCTCGGGCAGTTCGTCGACGAGATCTCGCACTCCCCGATCTGGAAGAGCTCGATGATCGTGGTACAGGAGGACGACTCGCAGGACGGCGCCGACCACGTCGATGCGCACAGGATCCCCGCGCTGGCGATCAGCCCGTACACGCGCAAGGGCGCGGTGGTCCACACGCGCTACGACCAGCTCTCGCTGCTTCGAAGCGTGGAGCTGGTGCTCGGGCTCCGGCCCAAGTACCTGGCCGAAGCGCTCGCCGTGCCGCTGTACGCCGCCTTCACGAAGAAGCCATCGAACGCGGCGCCCTACAGCGCCGTCGTGCCCAAGGTCAACATGACGGCCAGGAACCCGAACAGTGCGGCCAACCGGCGCGCCTCGGCCGGCCTCAACCTCGAGTTCCTCGACCAGGTGCCGCAGCGCCGGCTGGACGCCATTCTCTGGCGCTACCGACACGGGCGCCACTCGGTGCCGCCGCCGGCCGGGCCCAACGCATCCGCGACCGACAGCCGCGGGGCCGACAAGGCCGACCTGGCCGACGAGCTCGACGGCAAGGACCTCCGCGACCTTCGCGAGGCCTTCCGCGAGCATCCGCTGGCGCCGCTCCCGAAGCATCCCGGCGGGTAGCGCCGTGGCTCCTTCGGCGACACCTCGCATCGTCGCCCTCCCAGGTGACGGCATCGGGCCTGAGGTCGTGGCAGCGTCCCGGCGCCTGCTCGAGGCGCTGGGCGACTTCGAGTTCGGCGAGCGGCTCGTCGGGGGCGCCTCGATCGACGCGCACGGCACGGCGCTCACCGACGATGTGCTCGAGGCGTGCCGCCAGGCTGACGCGGTGCTGCTCGGGGCCGTTGGCGGGCCGAAATGGGACACCACGGATCCGGAGGCGCCGCGCCCGGAGCAGGGGCTTCTCGGTCTGCGCAGGGGCCTCGGCCTGTTCGCCAACCTCCGTCCGGCGCGCCCGTTCGCGGCTCTGATCGGCGCGAGCCCGCTGCGCCGTGACGTGATCGCCGGCACCGACCTTCTCGTGGTCCGCGAGCTCACCGGCGGTATCTACTTCGGCGACAAGGGAAGGGACGGCGATCGGGCACACGACACCTGCGCCTACACGGTCGAGGAGATCGAGCGCATCGCGCGCGTGGGCTTCGAGTCCGCGCGGCGGCGTGGCGGATCGCCGCCGCGGGTCACGTCGGTCGACAAGGCGAACGTGCTCGAGACCTCGCGTCTGTGGCGCGAGGTCGTGAACGGCGTCGCAGCCGACTACGCCGACGTTCAGCTCGACCACGTCCTCGTCGATAACGCCGCGATGCAGCTCGTCGCGGCCCCGAGCCGCTTCGACGTGATCCTGACCGAGAACATGTTCGGCGACATCCTCAGCGATGAGGCGGCGATGCTCACGGGCTCGCTCGGCATGTTGCCCTCGGCCAGCCTCGGCGGCGAGGGCCCGGGCATGTTCGAGCCCGTCCACGGCTCGGCGCCCGACATCGCGGGGAAGGGAACCGCGAACCCGCTGGCGACGTTCCTGTCGGCGGCGATGATGCTCCGCCACGGCCTCGATCGTCCGGCCGACGCCGACCGGATCGAGGCGGCCGTCGAGTCGGTGCTCGAGGGTGGCCTGCGCACCGCGGACCTGGCGAGGGACGGCGAGGAGCCGGTGAGCACCGAGGGGATGACCGAGGCGGTCGTAGCGGCCCTCTGAGGCGGCGCAGGCGGCTCTTGGGTCAGCGGCGTCTACGCGGGCGAGTTGACCCGAATAGTTGGGGCAAAGTCCCCCGCGTATTACTTCGCTGCCCTAGCCAATCGCTCCCTTGTCGGGCATACTTGCGCGCCATGGAGAAGACCGAGTGGATCTGGATGAATGGCGAGCTCGTCCGCTGGGACGATGCCAAGGTCCACGTGCTGAGCCACGGCCTGCACTACGGGACCGGGGTCTTCGAGGGGATCCGGTGCTATGAGACCGATCGCGGTCCGGCGATCTTCCGCCATCGCGAGCACCTCGCTCGGCTCGAGAAGTCGGGCGAGCTCTACTACCTGCCGCTGCCCTACACCGCTGCTGAGATCCGCGATGCGACCCACGAGCTCATCCGGAAGAACGGCCTTCGCAGCTGCTACATCCGCCCGCTCGCCTTCCGCGGCTACGGCGAGATGGGCCTCTACGCGAAGAGCGCGCCGGTCGAGGTCATGGTCGCGGTGTGGCCGTGGGGCGCGTACCTGGGCGACGAGGCCAAGCAGCAGGGGATTCGCGCGAAGGTGTCTTCCTGGCGACGGATCTCACCGACGGGGCTGATTCCACACGCCAAGGCCTCGGGTCAATACCTGAACTCGATCCTCGCCAAGACCGAGGCCGCGAACGCCGGCTACGACGAGGCGATCCTGCTCGAGGACAACGGGACCGTGTGCGAGGGCTCCGGCGAGAACATCTTCATCATCCGCGAGGGCGAGATCGCGACCCCTGGCCACACGGCCTCCATTCTCGACGGCATCTCGAGGAAGTCGGTGATCCAGATCGCTGAGGACCTGGGCTACAAGGTGGTCGAGCGAGACATCGCCCGCTCGGAGCTCTACCTCGCCGAGGAGGCGTTCCTCGTGGGCACGGCCGCGGAGCTGGTGCCCATCCGCGAGGTCGACGACCACCCGCTCGGCGAGCCGGGCGAGATCACGCGCCAGATCCAGTCCAAGTTCGAGGACGCGTTGCACGGGCGCGCCCCCGAGTACGCCGAGTGGCTGGACCTCGTCGAACAACCGAGTAAGGTCACCGGTTGATGCTTCGCAAGTTCGGGGTTATCGAGCGAATTAGGAGCGCCGCGGCGGCGTAACCGCCCCGTGGCCGCGCGGCGTCGACGCCGCGCACAGCTCGCTCGACCCTCGAACCCCGAAAGGCATCACTTGACCCACGTAAAGCTCTACGACACGACCTTGCGCGACGGAATGCAGGGGCAGGGGATGTCGCTGTCCGCCGCCGAGAAGGCGCGCGTGGTCACCGCGCTCGACCGGCTCGGGATCGGCTTCGTCGAGGCGGGCTTCCCGAGCTCGAACCCCAAGGAGGCCGAGCTGTTCGAGCTGCTTGCCGACCTCGAGCTCGAGGGCGCCGACGTCTGCGCCTTCGGGATGACGCGGCGGCGCGACGTCGCCTCGTCCGACGACGAGGCGCTCCAAGGCCTCATTGGAACCTTCGCTCCCGTCTGCACCCTGGTCGGGAAGACCTGGGCGCTGCACCTCGAGAAGGTGACCAGGGTCTCCCGCGAGGAGAACCTCGCGATGATCCGCGACTCGGTGGCGTTTTGCCGCGAGGCGGGAAAGCGCGTGATCTACGACGCGGAGCACTTCTTCGACGGCTGGCGCGACGATCCGGGCTACGCGCTCGAATGCGTGCGCGCTGCCGCCGGAGCGGGGGCAGAGAACGTGACCCTCTGCGACACGAACGGCTCGAGCCTGCCACCCCAGGTTGCGACGGCGACGGCCGCCGTGGTCGCCGAGCTGGGAGACGAGGTCGAGGTGGGGATCCACACCCACAACGACGCGGAGTGCGCCGTCGCCAACTCCCTGGCGGCGGTCGAGGCGGGAGCGCGCCTCGTGCAGGGGACGATGAACGGCTACGGCGAGCGGTGCGGCAACGCCAACCTGGTGTCGATCCTCCCTGCCCTCCAGCTCAAGATGGGCTACGAGTGCGTCCCCCGCGATCGCCTGCAGCTCCTCACCGAGACGGCGCACTTCCTCGACGAGCTGACCAATCAGCAGCCCGACCCCGACCGGCCCTACGTCGGCCGTAATGCCTTCGCCCACAAGGGCGGCATGCACGTCGCCGGCGTGCAGGCCGACGCGCGCACCTTCGAGCACGTCGACCCCGATCTCGTGGGCAACAGCCGCGAGGTGCTCATCTCGGAGCTGTCCGGGAAGGGGTCGGTAGAGAGCCTCGCCGAGCGCGCCGGGATCGAGCTCGACGCGAGCGCGGCGCGCAGCGCGGTCGAGGCCGTGAAGCAGCGTGAGCACCGCGGCTATCACTACGAGGCAGCCGACGCCTCGTTCGAGCTGCTCCTGCGTCGCGAGACCGGGGCCTACGAGTCGCTCTTCCGCCTCGAGAGCTTTCGGGTGATCACGGAGAAGCACGCCGACGGCGGCGTCGAGACGGAAGCGACGATCAAGATCTGGATCGGCGACCGCCGCTTCGTGCGCACCGCGGAGGGGAATGGGCCCGTGAACGCCCTCGACCGCGCCCTCCGCGATGCGATCACCGAGCTGCATCCGCATCTCGCCGACATCGAGCTCGTGAACTACAAGGTTCGGATCCTCGACGAGCACCACGGAACGGGTTCGGTGACGCGGGTGCTCCTCGACTCCTCGGATGGAAGCGAGACGTGGGGCACGATCGGGGTCTCGGAGAACATCATCGAGGCCTCCTGGGAGGCCCTGGTGGAATCACTCGAGTACGCGTTCCAGCCGCGGAACCACCACTCCGCGGGCTCCTCCGCTCCCGCACGGAACACCTTGTCTGCGGCTACGCCGCAGACTTCTTCTTCCGCTCCCGCGTCAGGGGCCGGCGGGCCTCCCGGCAGGACGGGCTAGAGGTGCCCGACTCGCCCGAGATTCCCCTCGCCAGGCCGGATGTAGGGCCACGCGAGGAGGAGCTCGTGCTCGAGGTGCTGCGCTCGGGTCGGCTCTCGCTGGGCCCGGTCCTGGGGCGGTTCGAGGCCGCGTTCGCCGACCTCCTGGGCACGGAGGACGCCGTCGCGACCTCCTCGGGCACCGCGGCGCTTCACCTGGGCGTGCGACGCCTGGGGTGGGGCGAGGGCGACGAGGTGGTCACGTCACCCCTGAGCTTCGTCGCCTCGGCCAACTGCCTCCTGTACGAGCGCGCACTGCCGGTCTTCTGCGACATCGATCCACTCACGCTCAACCTCGATCCCGACGCCGCCGAAGCGGCGGTGGGGGAGGGGACGGCCGGGTTCCTGCCCGTGCACCTATTCGGCTATCCGGCGCCGCTGCCCAGGCTCGAGGCCGTGGCGGAGCCGCGCGGCCTCGGCGTCCTCGAGGACGCCTGCGAGGCGCTTGGGGCGGTCGACGCTTCGGGCCGAACGGTCGGCGCGAGCGGAAACCTCGCTTGCTTCGGCTTCTACGCCAACAAGCAGATCACGACCGGGGAGGGGGGCGTGATCGTGCCGGCGGATGCGGGCGGGGCGGAGGCGCTTCGCAGCGAGCGGAACCAGGGGCGCGCCCCGGATATGGACTGGCTGGAGCACGACAGGCTCGGGTTCAACTACCGCATGAGCGACATTGCGGCCGCGATCGGCGTCGGGCAGCTCGAGCGGGTGGGGGAGCTCCTGGAGTCCCGCGAGCGCGTCGCGGCGGCCTATCGGGAGCGTCTCGCCGACCTCGGCGGAGCTCCCGCGGGCGCGGGGGCCGCGGATCCGGATGGTCTCCTGCTCCCATGCGGTGACCGCGGTTCCGAGCGGCGCAGCTGGTTCGTCTACGTCGTGCAGCTGCCCGCGGACGCGGATCGCGACGCGGTGATCGGCGGTCTCGAGCAGCGCGGCGTCGCCTCGAAGGCCTACCTGCCCTGCATCCACCTGATGCCGTTCTATCGCGAGCGGTTCGGCTTCGAGGGGGGCGAGTTCCCCGTCGCCGAGGCCGTCGCGGCGAGGTCGCTGGCGCTGCCGTTCTTCGGCGGGATGGGGGAAGGCGAGGTCGATCGGGTCGCCGAGGCGCTGACGGAGGCGCTGCGCGGCGACTGGACCTGAGGACGGCGCGGCGGCCCGGGCCTATCCTGGCGCGACCATGACGCGGCTCCCCGACCCTCAGCATTCGCTCTTCGCGCGGCTCAACTCGTCGATTTCATTCGACATTCGCCTGTGGCCGCAGGACGTTCGCGTATCGAGGGTGCACGCCGCGCGGCTGCGCGAGGCAGGCGTGCTCGATGACGGCGAGCTGGCAGAGCTCGAGCGGGGACTCGACCGGGTGGCGGCTGAGCTCGAGTCCGGCAGCTTCGACGTCGCCGAGGCGGACGAGGACATCCACATGGCGATCGAACGGCGGCTCACCGAGCTCGTCGGGCCTCTCGGCGGCAAGCTCCACACCGCTCGCTCACGAAACGACCAGGTCGCCACCGACGTGGCGCTATATGCGCGCGACCGCTGCGAACGCGCCCGCGAGCTGATCGCCGCCCTCCTGGAGCGCCTCCTGGACCTCGCTGAGCGGCACTCGGACTGGCCGATGCCGGGGTACACGCACCTCCAGCGCGCGCAGGCCGTCTATCTCGGCCACCATCTGCTCGCGTACTTCTGGATGCTGCGCCGCGACGCCGACCGGTTCGCGGCGGCGCGGCGGGCGGCGGGCGAGATGCCGCTGGGCTCCGGGGCTCTCGCCGGGGTCGACTGGGATCTCGACCGGGGCGCCGCCGCGCAGGAGCTCGGCTTCGAGCGTCCGGCGCCGAACTCGATCGACGCCGTCGCCAGCCGCGACGCCGCCCTCGACTACCTGGCGGCGGCCGCGATTTGCGCCACCCATCTTTCGCGCCTCGGCGCCGAGATCGTCCTCTGGTCCACCCAGGAGTTCGGCTTCTGCGAGCCCGCCGACGACTTCTCCTCGGGCTCGAGCATCATGCCGCAGAAGAAGAACCCCGACGCCGCCGAGCTTCTGCGAGCCAAGGCCCCGCGCGTGGCGGGCGATCTGGCGAGGTTGCTCGGCGTGCTCCACGCGCTCCCGCTCGCCTACTCGAAGGACCTCCAGGAGGACAAGGAGGCGCTCTTCGATGCGGTCGACACGCTGGAGCTGTCGCTCGAGGCCGCCGAGCGGATGCTGGCCGGGCTCGAGTTCAACCGCGAGCGCCTCGCCGCCGCGGCGGACGACGAGATGCTCGCTGCGACTGACGTCGCCGACCTGCTCGTCCGCAGAGGGATGCCGTTCCGGGAGGCCCACGGCGTGGTCGGCGGGTTGGTCCGCAGCGCGACGGAGAGTGGCCGCAGGCTCTCGGAGATCGGCCCGGAGGAGCTGCGCGAGCACTCCGAGCTTCTCGACGACTCCTACTACGAGATTCTCGCGGAGCGGCGCTGGATCGAATCGAAGAGCTCCGAGGGCGGGACCGCCTCGGCCGCTGTGAGCCGCCAGCTCGGGCTCGCCCGGCAGGCGCTCGCCGACGTGCTTTCGGCGGAGTGAGCCTCGACGCGGGCTTCTTCGATCGCTCGGTCCACGACGTGGCCCGCGACCTGATCGGCTGCACCCTCCTGCACGAGGGCGTGGGCGGCGTGATCGTCGAGACCGAGAGCTACGAGGCTGACGATCCCGCCTGCCACGCCTTCGGCGGGCGCACCCCTCGCAACGAGGTCCTCTTCGGCCCGCCGGGGATCGCCTACGTCTACTTCTCGTACGGCGTGCACAGCCTGCTGAACGCGGTCGCCGAGCCGGAGGGGAACGCCGCGGCGGTCCTGATTCGCGCACTCGAGCCGCGCTGCGGGCTCGACGCGATGCGTGCTCGGCGCGGGCGCGAGCGCGCCGGCGAGCTCTGCTCCGGGCCCGGAAAGCTCACGCAGGCGATCGGCGTGGGCCTCGCGGCGAACGGCGCGTCGCTCCTCAAGGCGCCGTTCGAGCTGCGACCCAGAGAGGAAGAGTGGGAGGCGGTGAAGGTCGCGACCGGGCCGCGGATCGGGATCACGCGCGCGACCGAGCTGCCGTGGCGCTTCTGCGCCGCGGGAAGCCGCTACCTCAGCCGGCCCCTACCCCCCCGCCGCCGCTGACGGGAGGAGCTCCGCCGGTGCCGCCGGCCCCGGGCGCGGGCGCGGGCGTGGGAGCCGGCGCGGGGGCGGGCGTTGCCTGAGGGTTGCCTCCGCCTCCCCCGCCCGTCGAGGGAGCGGGCGCCGACGGGACGGCGGGCGCGACCGTGGTGGCCGGCGCCGTGTAGGTCGGCGCCGACGTCGTGCTCGTGCCGGCGGCCGCTGACCCCCCGTGCTTCTTGTGGGCGCGCTCCGAGGCCTTGATGCCGTCCCAGGCGGAGATGATGTCGGAGAACATGTCGGCGGGGATCGTCCCCCCGTCGACGGGGCCGCCGTTGTAGAGCGTCGACATGGGCTTGTTGGAGTTGGGGAAGCCGACCCAGATCGCGACCGTGATGTCCTCGGTCGCCCCGACGAACCAGGCGTCACCGTTGCTGGTGGTCGTCCCGGTCTTGCCCCAGACATAGCCGCCGGTCTGGGCGTGCGTGCCGGTCCCGGAGGCGACGACCGTCTGCAGGATCGACTTCGTCGTCTGCGCGGTGGTGGAGGGGATCACCTGCTGGCTTCGCACCTCGTTGACGCCCGAAGCACCGTTGTCGGCCTCGACGAGGTGGCCACCCGCGTCGGTGACCTTGAGGATGCCGACCGGGCCGCCACTCTGGGCCGCCATCGTGCCGCTCGTCAACTGGCCGCCCTGGGCCAGGGTGTCGTAGGCGTGCGCCATCTCGAGCGGGTTGACACCGGTGGAGAGCCCACCGAGGATCAGCGCCGGGTTGTACCCGGTGAACGGCCCGCCGTTCACGGAGTACTTGATGCCCGGCGTCGTCAGGGAGCTCGTGATGCCCATCCTCTGGGCGGTGGCGGCGACGTTCGCGGGCCCGACCTGCATCCCCACCTGCGAGTAGACCGCGTTGTCCGAGAAGGTGGTCGCGTCCTGAAGCGTCCGGCTCCCCGCGTACTCGTCGCCGTAGTTGGAGACGCGGAACAGATCGTCGACGGTTCGTGGCTTGCCCTTCGCCTTGCCCTTGGGGTTCTTCTTCGGCGGCAGCTGGGCCTTGTACGGCAGCGCCTGCGGCTCCGAGGCCCAGACGCTCGATGGCGAGACTCCCTGCTCGAGCGCGGTCACGAGGGTGAAGGGCTTGAACGACGAGCCGGGCTGACGCGCTCCCTCGGTCGCGATGTTGAACGGCTGCGACTTGTAGTCGGTGCCACCGACGAGAGCCCGGATGCCGCCGGTCTTGTTGTCGATCACGGCGACTGCGGAGGAGGGGCCGAGGCCGCCGACGTTCTGGTCGACGATCTCCTGCACCTTGTTCTCGAGGTTGAGGTCGAGCGTGGACTTGACCTTGAGGCCGCCGCTGAAAGCCTGGCCCGCGCCGTAGAGGTCGACGAGCTGCTGGCGCAGCCACGACGTGAAGTAGGGCGCCGCGGATGGCTGGCTCGGAGCGTGGATCTGGCCCGGCGGCGGAAGCGGCACGCGGGAGTAGTGCTGGTACTCGCCCTCCGTTATGTAGCCCTGGTCCTCCATGTTCTGGAGCACCAGGTTGCGGCGCACGAGTGCGGCCTGCGGACGGGACTTCGGGTCGTAGCCGGTCGGGGAGGAGATGATCCCGGAGAGCGTCGCGGCCTCCCACGGCAGGAGCTCGGACGCACAGCGGTGGCCGGGGGTCCCGCACCCGGGGTGGTTCCAGCCGAAGTAGGTCTTCGCGGCGGCCTCGATGCCGTACGCGCCCTCGCCGAAGTAAATGGTGTTCAGGTACTCGGTGAGGATCTTGTCCTTGTCCCAGTGGCGCTCGAGCTGGTAGGCGAGCGCGGCCTCGCGCAGCTTCTCGAAGACCGTACGGCTGCCCTGCGCCTGAAGCGCGTTCTTCACGAACTGCTCGGTGATGGTGGACGCACCCTGGGAGGCCCCCTGGCTAATGATGTCCGCGGCGACGGCGCGGCCGATGCCGACGAAGTCGACGCCGCGATGCTCGTAGAAGCGCTTGTCCTCGATCGCGACGGTCGCCTCCTTCATGATCGGCGCTATCCCCTTCGAGGGGATGAGGACGCGGCCGCGGTTGTTGGTAACGATCGCGAGGCGCCGGTTGTGATCGTCGAGGATGACCGAGTTCTTCGCGTTTTTGAACTGCGCGCGATCGTCGAGCTGAGGTAGGTCGCTGGCGACAGCGGCCATGATCCCGAAGATCCAGGAGACGAAGGCGAGCAGACAGAGCCCGAAGAGGACGAGCGCGACGCGAAGCTTCTTGAGCCGGGGGCGCGGCTCCTTCGGCACGTCGCCGTT
>CAVYUG010000008.1:72500-75795 GCA_963771655.1 uncultured Actinomycetes bacterium
CGATGGCCAACAGGTTGATATTCCTGTACCACGTCGCATCCGCTATCACCGATGGGGTGACGAGGAAGGGCAAGGGAACCCAGGCGATGGTCGTCCTGGGGCAAGCACGTAGCCAGTCGCGGTAGGCAAATCCGCCGCGGCGTTCACGCGAGGTGCAATGCCAGCTGGCTTGACCGCCGGCGAGTCCCCGCACCCATGCCTCCGAGAAAAACCTCTAGGGAGGATGCTCGTGCCCGTACCGAGAACCGACACAGGTGGACTAGTAGAGAATACTGAGGTGAGCGAGCTAACCCTCGTTAAGGAACTCGGCAAAATCGTCCCGTAACTTCGGGAGAAGGGACGCCCCGGTAGGGTGAAGCCACTTGCTGGCGGAGCCCGAGGGGGCCGCAGTGACTAGGTCCAACCGACTGTTTACCAAAAACACAGGCCTCTGCTAAGTCGAAAGACGATGTATAGGGGCTGACGCCTGCCCGGTGCCGGAAGGTTACGCGGAGTTGTTAGCGGTTTACCGCGAAGCAGCGAAGCTAAGCCCCGGTAAACGGCGGCCGTAACTATAACGGTCCTAAGGTAGCGAAATTCCTTGTCGGGTAAGTTCCGACCTGCACGAATGGCGCAACGAGTTGGACGCTGTCTCAACGAGGGGCTCGGTGAAATTAAAGTCTCGGTGAAGATGCCGAGTACCCATGGCAAGACGGAAAGACCCCGTGAACCTTTACTGCAACTTGATATTGGAGTCTGGGATATCTCGCTCAGGATAGGTGGGAGGCTTTGAAGCGACGGCTTTGGCCGTCGTGGAGCCAACCTTGAGATACCACCCTTGATGTTCTGGGCTTCTAACGCGTCGCCGTTATCCGGGGCGCGGACAGTGTCAGGTGGGCAGTTTGACTGGGGCGGTCGCCTCCCAAAATGTAACGGAGGCGCCCAAAGGTTCCCTCAGCACGGTTGGAAATCGTGCGCAGAGTGTAAAGGCAACAAGGGAGCTTGACTGCGAGACCGACGGGTCGAGCAGGAACGAAAGTTGGGCTTAGTGATCCGGCGGTTGCAAGTGGAAGTGCCGTCGCTCAACGGATAAAAGGTACTCCGGGGATAACAGGCTTATCGGGCCCAAGAGTCCACATCGACGGCCCGGTTTGGCACCTCGATGTCGGCTCGTCGCATCCTGGGGCTGGAGTAGGTCCCAAGGGTTGGGCTGTTCGCCCATTAAAGCGGTACGCGAGCTGGGTTCAGAACGTCGTGAGACAGTTCGGTCCCTATCTGCCATGGGCGTTGGAGAGTTGAGAGGAGTCATCCTTAGTACGAGAGGACCGGGATGAACGCACCTCTGGTGTATCTGTTGTCCTGCCAAGGGCATTGCAGACTAGCTACGTGTGGACTGGATAACCGCTGAAAGCATCTAAGCGGGAAGCCAACCTCGAGATGAGCTCTCCCATCCCCTTGAGGGAGTAAGACCCCTGGAAGAACACCAGGTCGATAGGCCGGCGGTGCAAGAGCGGCAACGCTCTCAGCCGACCGGTACTAATGGGTCGAGGTCTTGACATTACCTTTTTAATTGGCCTGCGTGCAGTTTTCAAGCCCCGCCGGGGCCTGCGGTTCCGCAGGTTTCGGTGGTCATAGCGAGGGGGAAACACCTCTTCCCATTCCGAACAGAGCAGTTAAGCCCCTCAGCGCCGATGGTACTTGGTGTTCACACGCCTGGGAGAGTAGGTCGCCGCCGGTCTTACTTCCGATAGAGAGCCGCCCTAGGGCGGCTCTCTGTGTTACCGGACGCGGGCGAGGAATGCCGCTTGGGGATTATCCGTTGCTATGGCCGGCTCAAATCCCCAAACGCCGTTGAGCCGCCCGGAGCGGAGCCGTCAGAGGCGACGTCGACGAGCGGCCGCTCGTCAGGCGGCAAAGCGACGTAGCGCGGCACGGTAAGCCGCGGGGCACGAGCGCGCGTGGCCGCACTCCCCGCGGCGGCCCCGGGTTGCCGGAAGCGCCTCCCAGGCCGAGATCGGAGTCGGCCGTCGCGTCCGGCATGGGGCCTCCGCGGGTAGCGGCTCGAGGCCGTACTCGCCGAGCGTCGCGAGGTCGATCGCGAGATCGACGCTGCTCAGCAGCCGCGCGAGGCGCCGGCTGCGGCGTTCGTGACGTGGACGAGTTACCTCTCGGGGGATCACGCGGGCCACACTAGGTTCGGCCTCGGACGGAACATGTGTTCTGCAACGGATTTTGCATTTCGCGCCTGACGGGGGCCATTTGCGGACTCATCGACCCCGGCGGCCGAAGCTGTGCGGGGCGGGGAGGACCGCGCCGAGCTCGGCGGTCCCGCCGCCCGCCACGGCGACCTTCCGTGGCGCGTCGACCGAGCCGTCGCGGCCGGTCTCGCGCTCGGTGGGCGGCTCGATGTGCCTCACGTCAGCGCGCTCGAGGCCCGGCCGGTCAAGCCGCTCGAGCCGCTCGACGACGACGTTGCGGTTCGCGCCGACTCGCTCGAGGCGACCGTCGACGATGACGAAGGGCGCCGCCCTTGCGATCAGGCGATGCCGCTTGTACGCGGGGGGAGGGACGATGAGGTTGATCGTTCCCCACTCGTCCTCCAGCAGCATGAAGAGGATCCCGTTCGCTGTCGCGGGGCGCTGGCGGGCGATGACCATCCCGCCCACCCGCACCCGGCTCGAGTTCGGCAGCTCGCCGAACGCGATGCTCGCGACCAGCTCCTCGCCGAGCTCCGGCCTGATCAGGCTCATCGGGTGCGCCCCGAGCGTCATCCCCGTCGACTCGTAGTCGGCCACGGCAAGCTCCCAGCCGCCGAGGTCGCGAAGCCGGGGTGCTTCCGGCACCTCGAGCGGCAGCGCGAGCTGCTCGCCGGCACCGGTCGGCCGCGCCCCCGAGGCAACGCCGAGGCGCCACAGTGCCGGGCGCCTGGCCGTCGCCGAAGCACGGGCCTCGGCGCCCCCCTCGAGCGAGTCGCAGGCGCCCGCCCAAGCCAGGCGCTCGAGCGCGTCGTCGCTCACCCCCGACCGCGAGGCGAGCTTCGCGAAGCTGCCGTAACGCCCGCCACGCCGGCGCTCGGCGACGAGCGCCCGCATCTCCTCCTCCCGCGCCCCGTTCACGTACCCGAGACCGATTCGCACGGTGAGTGCCTCGCCCCGGCGCTCCACGCCGCACTCGACACCGCTCGCGTTCACATCGGGCGACAGCACACGGATCCCGCGTCGCTGCGCCTCATGGACGAGCGAATCCGAGGGGTAGAAGCCCATCGGCTGCTCGTTCAGCAGCGAGCAGAGGAGCTCGGGGCCGTAGTGGACCCGAA
>CAVYUG010000009.1:0-476631 GCA_963771655.1 uncultured Actinomycetes bacterium
CTCGGCCGGACGATGGTCATCGTCCGGCCGGGATTCGAGGCGGCCCACAGCTGGCAGATGCGATCGGCGTCGGCCTTGTGGCGGGCATAGGAGAAGTCGGGCTGGCCGCGGACCGGCCAGTCCTCGGCGATCGGCCTGGGATTGTCGGGAAATGCCCCGTAGGCCGTCGCCGAGGAGGTCACGAGGACCTGCTCCGTGCCGGCGGCGGAGGCCGCGCGAAGGACGGCGTCGGTGCCGTTGACGTCGACGTCGTACATCCGCGCCTCGTCGTGGATCGGGTTGAGGATGAACGCGAGATGCACGAGCGAGTCGATGCGCTCCCGCTCGAGGAGCTCGCCCATCGCGCTCGCGTCGCGCACGTCCCCGCGGACGAACTCGGAGCCGCCGCTCGGCGTCGCGGGCGGGCGGACGTCGACGTTCACGATCCGCTCGGTCTCCTCCCGCGGCGCGAGGACCTCCACGAGGCGCGAGCCGATGTACCCCGAGCCGCCGGTGATGAGATACCGCACATCGGTGATCGTAACCCCGGACCACCTCTGCGGGCCGGTTCTGCGCGACCGCGAAGGAACGTCCCGCAAATTGCGGGATAGAGAACCGTAACTATGGGTACTGAAAAGTGTTAAGTTAGTACGCGCGTCCATTAAGGAGGCAATGCGCGACCGCCGATAGCGGCTGTGGAGATTTTCAAGGCTGAAGGACCGACGGGCCAGCGGCGGGAATCGCTGGCGGTACGTCCTTTCGGGACCAAGGGCCCCTTCTCAGGGGCCCTTTTCCGTTGCCGGCGCGACCTCCAACCGCAGGCCGTCCACCCTCGTGACGACCACCGGGTCGCCCGCTCGCACGGGCTCCGCGGCGTCCGCCGTCCACAGCTCGCCGCGCACGCGAACGCGCCCGCGCGGGTCGCAGTCCACCACCACCTCGGCCCGCATGCCGACGAGCGCCTCGACGCCCGTCTTCTTGCCCCAGCCGAGCGTTCGCCGCCAGATTGCGAGCTCGAGGACCTCGAAGCACGCGGCGGCGAGAACCACCGCGATCCCCCAAGGCGACGGAGGAACAAAAGCGCGAGCACGATGGCGAGGATCAGGAGCATCTGTCATCCGGATCGTAGGCCTCGGGCGCAAGTAGCCTGAGCGCGTGCGCGCCCTCGTCATCTCGGACATGCACTTCGGGGCCTGGACGGGCGACGACCTGTGCGGCACCGCTTCGCACTCGACGCGCTCGCGCCGGCGCTCGATGAAGTCGATGAGCTGATCATCCTCGGCGACCTCTACGACTTCCTCTTCTCGACCGTGGAGAACGCCTTCGACTCGGCTGAGGGCTTCTTCGAGCTCGTCGCTCGGAAGATGGCGGGCAAGCGCCTCGTCTTCTCCGCCGGCAACCACGACCACCACATCATGGTTCGCCAGCTGCGGACCGTTGTCGAGTATCGGGTGGCAACGGCCGACGATGCCGAGTGCGAGGCGGAGCTCGAAGGCCACCGCGGGTTCTTCAAGCGGTATCTCGACCGGCGCCTGCCCGACATCGAGTCCGAGATCGTGTACCCGACCTACCGCTTCGGCGACGCGCTCTGCTTCCACGGCCATTACCTCGACGCGCACATGACCGGCTCGCTCCCGATCGCCTGCTCAACAGGGGGAACTGGGGCATCGCGGGCGGCCGACAGACGCGGCCGACGATCTCCGACTACGAGGCGACGATCGTGCCCCTGACCGAGCTCCTCTTCACCGTCGCTCAGCTCCCGCGCGGGACCGAGGCCCAGAAGGCGGCCCAGGCCGAGCTCGAGCGCGTCGCGCACATCGCCGCGCTCATCCGGTCTCCGATCCGGGAGCTCGGCCGTATCGCCCGCGCAATCGCGCGCCGCCGCCGCCCCGGAGACGCCGACCCGACCCGCACGATCGACCCCAGCGACCACCCCTCCGACGCTCTCCGCGCGTACGGAAAGGTCGTTCGCAACCTCGGGTGGGACCAGGAGACGAAGACGATGGTCTTCGCGCACACGCACCAGCCGCTCGAGCGCTGCCGCGACGAGGGCGACGACGGCCTGGTGTTCTGGAACACCGGCTCGTGGATCTACGAGCCGCCCTCCCGCGACCCGGACGCGTGGGAGCGCTATCGCGAGCGCGCCTGGCCGGGGTCGGTCGTGCTGCTCGACACCAACCGGCCCGAGCCCGAGCTGTTGCGGCTGCTGGAAGACTGTGCGGTCGCGGGCCCGGGATGGCGGCCCGGGAGCGACGAATGAACGCATCGACGCGCAAGAGGGCTCGAATCGGGCTGATCGCCCTGCTGACGGCGGCTGCGCTCGTGCCCACCCCGTCAGCCTCCGCCGCCGGCGCGAGCCTCAACGGCATCCGCGACGCTCGCTACTGCGAGATCTTCACCGTCGTCACCGAGCCTTCGCCCGTGGCCACGGTGTGGAACACGCTCGGGCTGAACCGCTGCCCCCGCGCGTGGTGGGACGGCCTCGACCCGAACGCGCTCGCCGAGCAGCACCACGTGCCGCTCGTCGTCCTCAACGGGCCACGGCACTTCGTTGTCGACGGCGTCTCCGTTCCCAGGCTCGGCCGGGTCTCGACGTTCGCGGGCAAGAGGCTCCGAGAGGCGGCGACGATCGACCTCTCCCAGACGGGCGGCGGGAAGCCCCCGCCCTACACGAATGTCCGGATCAGCCGCTCGAACACCTGGCGATACGGCAAGGGGAAGCAGGTCTTCGACCTCATCGATCCCTCTGGCCGCGTCTACCGCATGCAGGCCTACTCAGGGATCGTCGATCCGTCACTCACCTACAGGAAGCTCGCGCACCTCGGCGATCGTCTCGACCTCCCGGGCGGCTGGCGCTACCGGGTGAGCCGGCTGGAGCACGACCTGTCGCTCAAGGCTCATGGGAGCGCGACCGTCCTCCAGGACGACTTCGAGGACACCTACCAGCGCCTCCCGGCGCGCTTCGCCGTCAGCCCTTAGCTTTCCGGCGCGCGGCGGCGACGCGCTTCCGGGCCCGCCTGGCGGCCTGCTCGGCGGTTTTCACCTCCCGCTCGGCCTCGGCCAGCTCCCCCTCCGCGTCGGCCAGCTCCCGCTCGGCCTTCTCCCGCTTGCGGCGCTTGGCCTCATCCGCCTTCTTCGACCCCGCGCGAGCACGCGGCTTCGAAGCGGCGACGGCTCCGAAGCCGATCGACGCCGCCCGCTCCTCGCGCTCGAGCGTGCCGGCGAGGACCCGCGAGCGGACCTCCCCATCGACCGCGGCGGCCTCCAGCGTCTCTCGCACCTTGGCGAGCACCGCCTCGCTCGCGGGCTGCCGGAGCTCCGCGGCGAGCTCGCCGGCTTCCCTCACCAGCTCATCGAGCGCGGCGTCCTCCTCGTGAGCGATCCGGCGAAGCTTCTCGGCGTCGACCGAGCCCTCCGCCACCTCGCGCAGCTTCTCCACGAGCTCGGCCCAACTCCCAAGCGAATCCGGTGCTCGGTGCGAGAGCTGGTTGACGAGCCATGCGGGGCGCGTTGGCTTGCGCAGCTTTCGCACGCGCTCGCCGTCCTCGGCGCGCCCGTCCTCCCGGAGGCGCTTCGCCAACGCGTTTCGCGCGGAGACGAACTCGTCGGGCGGTGCGGCGAATAGCTCGCCGAGCTCGTCGGAGTCGAGGTCGGCGATCGCGTCCCTGGCCACGCGTCGATGCTAAACGTGCGGAGGACACGGCTCCGCCGGCCGCTTCCCTGTCGGTCGGATCAGCAGCCCGTGGGCGTCAGGCCGCGCTGGGCCGCGGTTCGGCAGTACGTGCCGAGTGAACCGGCCTTTGGGTTGCCGTTCTTGTTCAGGACGCCATAGGTGGGGTTGCCGTTGCTGTCGTCGATGATGTTCCAGACGTAGACCCCAGCCAGATCACTTTGTGCGGTAAGCCAGTCGCGGTAAGTCATCGTGATCGAGCCCTGTAGAGAGCCCGACACGTAGTTGTTTGTCTTCACGCCCGTCTCGGTCACCCAGATCGGACGCGCTCCGAGCTTCTTCTGATCGATTGACTCGATCGCCTTGTACTCATTCTGGATATCACTGAGCGCACTACTCGCAGTGATCGCACTCGTCTGGATCGGGTAAAGGTGTGAGCCCACCCCGTCAATGGCAACACGCAGAAGATTCAGCCTGTTCAGGTAGTCCTGAGGGCACATCCACGTCGAATCGTTGGCGGTGCACGAGGTGCTGTTGTTGTGTACCGGAGCCAGACCCGCGCTGATCACGGGGAAGCTCCCCACCGCCTTCACCGCTGCGGAGGCCGATATGAGCATCTTGGAGTACTCAACGGGTTTGATGCTCCCGGCCCAGTTGGTCGCGAGGTTTGGTTCGTTCCAGATCTGAACGGCGCGAATCGGGACGATCGCGGCGGCGTGCCGCACGGCATCCGCGGCGAAGCTGCTGAAGTTTGGGGCCTTCGGACCGTGGCAGCTGGCCAGCCTGAGGAGCGCTCCCTGATTGTTCAAGTTGAGTTCGGTGAATTCCCAGATTGCCGCCCCGGTTGACCAGGTGGCCCACGTACCATCGACCTGACACTGGTTGATGACGATGAGATCGGAATCGGCCCCACCTGCCGCAGCGCGTTGAAGGCTCGCGTCGTCCCAGCCCAAATAGCTGCCGCCATAGCCGGTGTACTGAACAGACGCAGCGGCTACGGGCGACGCGAGGGCCGCGGCCACGGCGGCGGTGGCAGCGAACGAGGCTATGGAGCTTTTCAAGGTCGTTTCCCTGCGTTAAGGCGCTCGCTCACCGCGGGAGCCGTTGACCGAACCTAGCCGATCGGCAGTGGCAGGTCAAGTTGCCGGCACTCCCGAGAGAACCCGAGACGGCCTGAACCCCTTCACGATCAGGTAGATCGCGAACGACGCCTCGAAGATGAACACCGGAATCGTGAAGATGCCTGCCACTGTGCTGGTTGCGCCGAAGGCGCCAAGCACCACAAGGGTCTTCGCGGCGAAGATCAGCGGGCCGCCGACAAGGCCGAACATCGCCAGTCGCGGCGGCATCAGGCCGGTGCTGTACATCAGGTAGCCCAGCAGGAGGTCGTTGACACCGACGCAGAATCCCGGGCCCATCAGGAACGTCCAGTTATGGATGGCGACGAGCGTTCGGCCGGCGATCACGAGCGACCCGCTGTTGGCACCGATCGACCCCGCCAGATCGTCGCGCAGCGTCAGGATCGCCAGGAGGCTGATGAGACCCACGCAGATCATCGATGACTCGACGATCCGAGAGGCGACGTAGCCAAGCGCCATACGCTCGCTCTGCCGCTTGAGGATCGGGAACATCACGACCGCCACACCGATGCCCGAGATCGCCAATAGGACCTCGAGGAAAGCGGCGAACTCGACCCGCCCTTCGCTGCCCGATCCGAGGATGTAGTTGTGGTCGTGGAGGATCGAGTGGTAGAGAAGGACGGCCGGAATGGACGTCACGAACGTGATCGCCATGAACCACCCGGCCCAGGAAGCGGCGCTTCGCTCGCCACGCGTCGGAAGCGCTACACCACTGGCGCCCTCGCGCCGGCCCTGAACGTCCACGTTCCTGCCTCCTCGTTCCTCCCCTGCGAGGCCGCGCGCGCGAGGGAGGAACGAAGCATCGGGCGGCGGCGTACTGCCACGGATCGACCTGCGTCGCGAGTATCGCCGATGCTGAGCCCGGTGGCAACCGTGACGACCTGGCGCCAGAGACCTCGCAAGCCCGCGAGAGGCGCCTACCGGAATCGAACCGGTGTAAACGGCTTTGCAGGCCGCTGCGTAACCACTCCGCCAAGGCGCCGGAAACTTTCGGTTTTCCGCTTATCTAAGCCAAATCCGAGGGTAGCTCGGTTGAGCTCCCTCCGGCTCTGACCGGCCTCAAGACGGGCCTCGCTGCCCGTTGCTGCCCATTCAGCCCGTGGAAGAGTGGCCCACGCGAGCGCCCGCTCGTACTCGGCCAGGTAAGCGCCGGAGAGCTTAGCCCGGCGCTTGACCGCCTTCGTGTAGGCCGTCAGCGTGAATCGCGGGTCGGTGTGGCCAAGCTGCTCGGCGATGTAGACGGGATCGTCCCCGCCCGCGGCGCGCAGGCTGGCGAAGGTGCGCCGAAGCGAGTGCGGCGTAACGCGCTCGGTGATCGGCTCGATCCCGAGCTCGGCGAGCCGCTTGTTGGCTGCCTTGATGGCGGTCTTGAGTCGCCGGGCGACGTTGGCGCCGGACTGGCGGCGGAGGCGACCGGCGTGCGCGGCTGAGAAAGACCGGCTCGCCCGCGCCCGGGTTCAGCTTCTTCCACTCGCGCCAGCGAGCCTCGCTCCACACCTTCCACTCGGTCAGCTCCTCGACGAGCCCGCGGGCAGATCCACCTCGCGGTAGCTCCCGGCATCGGTCTTGGCCCGGCCGACCCGCAGCGTGCCGGTCGCGAGGTTCACGTCGGGCCAATCCAGCGCGACCGCCTCGCCCACGCGCAGACCGGTACCGATCAGCGTCGCGATCACCGGACGCATGGATCGCGAGGCGCCTCGATCAGCGAGAGCGCCTGCTCGGGCTCGACCCAGGACCGCTGCGTCTTCGGCGCCTTCACGCGCCGGCGCTTGCCGCGAGCCGGGTTGCGCGGGATGTACTCGTACTCCTCGGCGACCTCGAGGATCTGCGAGAGCCGCTTCAAGCGTCTTGTTGAGCTGCGACGGTCCGAGGCGTACCTTCGCGGAGCTTCGCGGCCTTGTAGCGGTCGACCTCCTCGACTGTGATCGCGTCAAGCCGATGCTCGCGGAAGAACGGAAGCAGGTGGTAGGCTGAGGGCCCACTCGGTAGTCGCGACCGTCCGCTCGGCCCAGCCGTGGCGATTCGCCTCGAGCCACTCGAGGCGAACTCGTGGAAGGTCGGCGCTGCCGCGGCGCCTCGGAGCGGACCCGGATCCGGTGGCCGCCAGATCCCGCGCTCGACGTCGGCGAGGACATGGCGTAGCTCGGCCTCGGCTCGCTCGCGGTTCCAGCCCTCCTCAGGTGCGCCCGAGCGCGACGTAGTGGCGCTTGCCGTAGGCCCGAAAGCGGATCGCCCAGCTCCGCGCTCGTCCTTCGGGCGCGATGACCTGGCCGGTTGCCTTTCGCGGCATCGAAGACGTCCTCCTATGGGCAATGAGGGAGGA
This sequence comes from uncultured Actinomycetes bacterium, assembly GCA_963771655.1. Taxonomy (GTDB): domain Bacteria; phylum Actinomycetota; class Thermoleophilia; order Solirubrobacterales; family 70-9; genus JAWVFM01. The sequence goes on from CAVYUG010000009.1 coordinate 7,112, forward strand.
GGCCACGATAACTCTCCCCCGCTCAGAGCTTTGTGCGCCTCTGACGGGCTTGTAGCTCGCGAGGTCTCTGGTAGCCGTCGACGACCTCGCCTTCTCGCAGGCGCCGACGACGCGAGGCCTCAGCGCGACATGCGGGGCTGCAGTAGAGGGCGTCGGAGCGAAGTCCGCGAAGGTCCTGCGCCGCAAAGGGCGCAGCGCCTCAACGCCGGCCCTTGATCTCGAGCAGCGGAACCGTCGAGCGCGGGTCCGACGTCGTCTCGGGATCGCTCGCCGAGGCTCAGCGGCGGCTCAACCCGCGGCGCGCTCGCGATCTCGCGCGATCCGCGCGCGCTCGAAGCGAAGCCGCGGCTTCGAGCCGTGGCCGAGGCGGATGACGCCGAGCTCGGCCTGGTGCTCGTAGACCCAGCTTCGCTCGCAGCCGAGGATGCGGGAGACCTCGCCGGCGTCGATGAGCTTCGTCGGCTCGGCCCCCGGTTCGCCGGCGAGGCGGCGCGCAACCTCGGCCGCGATGCGCTCCGCGAGAGCCAGCTCGGCCGGCGAAAGAGAAAGCTCGCCGGCGGAAGGCATCAGGTGCGATCGAGAACGCAGGGGCATCGTCACCCGTTAGGGCGACTCGACCGGCGCCGTGTCCCGCCAACCGCCTTCCCGGGAATCGATCCTCTCGGGCTCTTGCGAATCGATCCAACCTGGCCCGCCGCCGTTCACCTCGCCCCGCCGCCGTCCACCGTCCATCGCCTGCCCTCGTCCATCCCGCCGCCTCAGACCTCAGCCCAGACGGCCCCTTCTCCACCCCGATCTCCCCTCGTTCCGTCCCTTCGCTCCCCGCACCGCCCTCCTCAGAATCCGACCCTGTTCTTCGCTCCCCTCCTCCTCAAGCGCAGCTGCTGCCGACCTCTACCCCTTGATCGTCGAGGGGGAGAGGTCGGCGGCGGCGGAGCGTCGTGCGCCGCTTGGTTGAGCCAAGTGCCTACGGAATGGCATTCCGTAGGCAATTCCGTAGGCGCGGACGTCGGCGCGCACGTACTTTCACGCGGCGGTGTCGGCGCCCTCGCCACCGCAATCAGGGTGGAGGGCACTCGCTGGAGGAACTCACATGCACTCTGATGCTCGGCATCGGGCGGGAGCTAAGCCGCCAGACGGCAAGCTGTTGAGGGCGCACTCTGCGTACCTGATCGGCGCCGTAGCGATCAGCTAGTGGTGACGGAGACCGAAGAACCGTGGAACCCGTGCGCAGTAGCGGTCGTAACGGGAGCCGAACACCCTCGAGAGGTGCGGCTCCTCAAGCCCGACGACCCACAGCCATAGCCCTGCGGTGATGAGACCCGCCACCGCAAGCCCAAGCCCTGAGCGCGCGAGCACCGCCGCTCCGATCGCGACCAGGATGAGCCCCGCGTACTGCGGGTTGCGGCTGAATTGATAGATGCCGCCCTCGACGAGACCCCCGGTCTCGACCCCATAGAGCTTCGTCGACGAGCCGAAGAGGCGCGCGCCGAGAAGCGCGAACCCCAGGCCGACGAGAACCAAGGTCACGCCGGCGAGGATCGCCGCGATGAGAGGCATCGCGATCGGCCACGGGCGAAGAACGAGCGCGAGCGCCAGCAGCCCCACCCCGAGCGCGTAGAGCGAGTTGATCGCGAGGGCGGTGCTCTTCGACAGATCCCCGGAGTGGGACCATTCCCGGCGCGCTCGGCGCGCGACCCAGGCGAAGTCGAGGATCGTGATCGCGCCGAGTACGGGGAGGGCGATCAACCGGAGACGACTCCCTGCAGGTAAAGGTCAGGGGATGCGACGAACCGCTCGCGGCACGCCTTCGAGCAAAAGGCGTACTCGATCCCCCGATATTCCGCCGTGACGCTTGAGTTGGCGGGATCAAGCCCGATGTGGCAGACGGGATCGATGAACAGCGCCGCGGCCTCATCGAGGCACTCGACTTCGAATATCCGAACCTCCTCGGCGAGGTTGCGCAAGCGAACAGGGCCGCGGTCGACGAAGCGGGTGCTGTCCAGCGTGCCCGCGGCGTTCCGCGCCGCCTCACTCGCGAGCACCTCGCCGCCGGCGGCGAGGTCGGCGATCCGTGCGGCGACGTTGACCGTCGTGCCGAGCCAGTCTCCGCCCCGCTCGAGCGCAGGCCCGTAGTCAATGCCGAGCCCCACCTTCGGGTGCCCCGGCCGCGCCATCTCGTGGTGGGAGAGCTCAAGCGCGATACGGATCGCCGCGGCTGCATCCGAGACCCGCAGCATCAGTCCGTCCCCGAGAGCCTTCACCTGCTCGCCGCCGTGGCGGTCGAGCAGCCGCCGCGTGTGCTGCTCGAAGTCGTCTGTGGCTTGCAACGCTCGCTCGTCGCCGAGCGCCTCCGTGAGGGCTGTGAAGCCGGCAATGTCCGCGAAGACGAACGCGTGCCGGTCGCGGCCATCGACTCGCCGGCCATTTGCCTCCTCGAGCTGCAAGAACTCGCCTTCGCGCGAGTGATCAACCTGGAGGGTCGTGTGCTCGATGTCGAAGCGCTCGGCCAGCATGCGCTCGAGCTCGCGACGCGCCGCGTGGCAGTCGGCGTCCGCGTCGACGAGCACGTGTGCCGAGAGAGCCGGAAAACCCGAGGCCACCTCCCATACGTGGAGGTCGCGCAACCCGCTCACGGGCTCATGTCCGATGATCGCCTCGCCGATCTCATCCGGATCGAGGCCCTCGGGGGCCGCCTCGAGAAAGACGCGGCCCGACGCGCGAAGCAGCTGGTAGGCCGCCCGAAGCATGATCGCGGCGATCAGAAAGCGAGGCGATGCCGTCAGCGCGCCCAAAGCCGGTGGTGATGATGACGAGACCGGCAATCGCGGTAGCGATGAACGCCGCGAGGTCGGTGAGGATGTGCTGGAAGGCACCTTCGACGTTCATCGACTCGCGGTTCGCCTTCGAGAGCGTCCAGGTGGCGGCGAGGTTGACGGCGACCCCGATCAGTGCGACGACGAGGACGGCGACGCCGCCGACGCTCGGCGGCTCCACCAGACGGCGGATCCCCTCGTAGGCGATCAGGAGGCCGAGGACGAGCAACGTCGTGCCGTTGAACTGCGCCGAGAGGATCTCGACCCGCTTCAGGCCGTAGGTCATCGCGCCTTTCGGCGGCCTCGCGGCGAGCCGGATCGCGACCAGCGCCAGCGCGATCGCGCCCGCGTCGGTGAGCATGTGAGCGGCATCGGAGAGCAGAGCGAGCGAGTTGACGGCGATCCCGACGGCGACCTCCGTGGCCATGAAGCCGAGCAGGAGCCCGAGGGTGATCGCAAGCTTGCCGCGATCGGCGTTGGCGCTCGCGCCGTGGGTATGGCCTTCGTGCGTCACTCGACTGAGTGCGTACCCGCTTGGCAGCAATCATCCGCGTCGGCGGTGCGCTCGCGAGCGAAAGGCGTGCCCGCTGCGCAGCAGCCCTCCCCGCGCCACGTCTCGAGCCCCTCGTGCACTGCAACGGCCGCTATCGCGAGCGCCGCTATCGAGTCGAGCCACCACCAGCCGAAGGCGGCGTTGCCGGCGAGCCCGGCCAAGACGGCCCCCGCGAGGTAGGCGCAGAGCAGGTTCTGAGCTCCCTCGCCATGGGTCGCCGCGGACCCGAGGGTCACGGCGAGCCGTTGCTTCGCCCTCCCGAGCACGGGCATGCCGACGAGACTCGTCGCGGTCAGCAGCATGCCGAGGACGCTCGTGGCTGGGCGGTCGGCCGCCGCGAGATGCTGGATCGCCTCCAAGGCGATGTACGGCGCGAGGAGGAAGAACGAGATCGCCACCAGCCTCTGGGCGCGCCTCTCGGCCGCCGCCGAGTGCAGGCGCGGCGCCGCTGAAGCGCCAGACTATGAAGACGCTTGCCGCCCCCTCGATCGCGGAGTCGATTCCGAATCCGACGAGGGCGATCGACCCGGCCATGATGCCCGCGAGGACGCCGATCGCCCCCTCGGTGGCCATCCACGCGAGACTGAGCCAGGAGAGGGCTCGCGCCCGCCCGGCCGCGCGCAGCCACTCCGCCGTTGGCGCGTCGTCCCTCGAGCCGAGGGTCGGGGCGACGGCTCCGCTCACGCCCGCGCCGCCTCGATGAGGCTCGCCCGAAGCAACGCCGCTCCGAGCTCGGTGAGCTCGTAGAGCACCATCTTGCCGTCGCGGCGGCTGCTGACGAGATCCGCGGCACGCAGGGCGCGCAGATGGTGGGAGACCAGGTTCTCCGCCCGCTCGGTCACCCAGGCGAGGTCGCAGACGCAGAGCTCGCCCCCCTCTGCAAGCGCGCACGCGATCATGAGTCGAGTGGGGTCGCCGAGCGCCTTCGCGCGCCCCGCCGCGCCGCGCGCCACGCTCGCGTCGAGGCGCCGGAGCCGCAGCGCCTCGGCCTTCTCCAAGTCGAGGCACAGGAGATCGCAGCGATCGTTCGGCATGGGCGCCTCATCCTAATAAGCGTTGAGATGTTCTGCTCGTCGGTGCTCAGTGGGCGTGTTCGTGGCCGCGCACCGTGCGCCAGGAGTCCCAGGTGATCCGCAGGATCACGGCGGTGATCGCGATACCGATCAGCGGGTCGGCGAGGGAGAGGCCGACGGCGACGGCCACCGCGCTGGCGACGACGGCCAGGCTGACGTAGGCATCGGCACGGGCGTGGTTGCCGTCGGCGATCAGCGCCGAGCTATTGAGCCGCTGGCCGGCACTCGTGCGGATGATCGCCGCCAGCCAGTTGCCGGCGAAGCCGATGCCACCGGCGGCAGCGAGCGCGATCAGATGCGTCGGCGTCTGCGGATGGATCAGTCGCGATACCGCCTCCACCCCCGCCACGCATGCCGAGACGAAAATCGCGAGGACGACGAAGAGACCGGCGATCCGCTCGGCGCGCTCGGAGCGCAGGAGGAACGCAATTCCGAGCGGGATCGCCGTCGCGGCATCCCCGAAGTTGTGGATCAGGTCCGCGAGGAGCGCGATCGAGCCGCTGGCGAGGAAGATCGCGACCTGGGCCGCGGCGGCGATCCCGAGCACCGCGAGCGAGAGCCCGACGGCTCGCATGCCGGCGCGGGAGCGCTTGATGCTCTGGTCGACGAGCCCGTGCGAGTGGTCGTGATGCCCATGGGCGTCGTGGCCATGGGGATGCTCGGCGGTGTCATGCTCGTGGGGGCCGGAGTGCGGGTGAGCATGGATGCGCTCGCCGTGTCGATGGACCAGGCCGTGGAGCTGCTCATAGGTGGTATCCGCCAGAGCAGGGCCAGGCTACCGGCGGTGAAACCCTGGCTAGCCGGCAGTGGTGGCGATGATGTTGGTGATGGCGGTAGGAGCCATGAACTGAGGCCATAGGCTGCCGGTATGCCGGCTGCGATGAGGCTGCCTGCGCAACCGGGCCGGCGCGGAGTGCCGATGCTGCTCGGCGCCCTCGCGCTGCTCGCCGCCGGGTGCGGTGGCTCGAGCTCGGCGACCCCAAGACAGACCTCCACCGCTGCGAGCTTTGCCGGCCTGACCGCCAAGCCGCCGAAGCCGGCTCCACCGTTTCAGCTGTCCGACTACCAGGGCCACCGTGTCGACCTCGCGAGCCTTCGCGGCAAGGCGGTGCTGTTGACCTTCCTCTACACCCACTGCCCCGACACCTGCCCACTCATGACCGATCACCTCCACACGGCGCTCGGCGAGCTCGGGCCGAAGGCGAGGAAGGTCAGGATCCTCACCGTGTCGGTGGATCCGCGTGGCGACACGCCCGCCGCGGTGACGAAGTTCCTGCGCGAGCACCGGATGACAGGGAAGATGGATTGGCTCGTTGGCTCGCGCTCGACGCTTGCGCCGGTCTGGAAGCAGTGGGGAGTGAAGGCGCAAGCGCCGGTTGGAAAGCGCGAACTCGTCGGGCACTCGGCCGAGCTCTATGGCATCGCCGCGAGCGGCAAGATCAGGACGCTCTACCCCTCGAACTTCACACCAGCGCAGATCGTCCACGACGTACCGCTGCTCGCGAGCCAGTAGGCGACATCAGGCCCATGGCGGTTACCGTGGCGCGCCCCGCGGGCGTCTCGGGTCGGACTGCGGCACCTGATGTTTGGGCAGCGAGCGCATCTCGCTGCCCAAACGCGCAGGGATCAGGCGCAAATTGCGGGGGTCAGCGCGGCGTCATCTCTCGATGTGAGCACGCTAGAAACGGCTTGTCCAAGCCAGAAATTCGCAATCGCCAGCCTCGCTTTGCAGGCCGCTGCGTAACCACTCCGCCAAGGCGCCGGGCGGCCAAGCGTAGCGGTGGACGGAAGTGCCGGAAATCGAAGCCTTGTGGCGCAAATCCCACCTGTGCGGTGCATTTCGTGCCACGGCGGGCCACCCAACCCATCTAGGGTGGCCGGGTGACCGCCATCGAGATGAAGCGAGCCGGCGAGATCGCCTACCGGGAGGCGGCGCCCGACGCGGGCTCGGGCCTCGATCCGCTCCTCTGCGTCCATGGCTTTCCCGAGAGCTCGCTGATGTGGAACGCGGTGCTCGAGGTAGTCGGGGACACCGGCCGGCGTGCGATCGCGATCGACCTCCCCGGGTTCGGCGACTCGCGCCCGGATCCGCCGGGGACCTGGGAGCGGCAGGTGGATGCGCTCGAGCGGTTCGCCGAGGAGCTGGGCCTTGAGCGAGTCGCCCTCGCTGTGCACGATTGGGGCGGCCTCATCGGCCTCCGGTGGGCGTGCGACCAGCCCGGCCGGGCGTCGGCCCTCGTCGCCTCGAACACGGGCTTCTTTCCCGACGGGAAGTGGCACGGCGCCGCGGACGTCATGCGGACGCCCGGGAAGGGCGAGGAGATGCTCGACGCATTCGACCGCGATGGATTCACGGCGATGATGCGCTCCCAGTCCGCCGGCTTCAACGACGAGGCGATTGCCCACTACTGGCGCGCCTTCGAGACGGAGGAGGGGCGGCACGGCGTGCTCGAGCTCTACCGCTCGGGCGACTTCCCAAAGCTCGAGCCCTACCGTGGCAGGCTCGCCGCGCTCGGCATCCCGATGCTGCTCCTGTGGGGCGCGGACGATCCGTTCGCTCCCGTTGCCGGGGCGTACCGCTTCAAGAAGGAGATCCCCGACGCCGAGATGGTCGTCGTCGACGGCGCCGGCCACTTCGTCTACGCGGACGAGCCCGAGCGCTGCGCGCGCGAGGTGGCGGGGTTCCTCAGCTCGCTGCGCTGACCGCGAGCGCCGGGCCGACCGCGGCCGCGATCGCTCCGGGGTCCTCGATCTGGGGGTAGTGCCCGAGGCCGTGAAGGCGCCTCACGGGCGCGCTCGGGCGCATTTCGATCAGCGCGTCGAGCACCGCGAGCGTCGCCACCGGGTCCTCGGTGGCCCAGGCGAAGCTGAGGCCGCCGGCCCAACCGCGGATCGCGCCATGCCAGCGCCCGGCGAGGCGGACCCGCTCGTCGAGGTAGTGGATGAGCTTGTGGCCCAACGCCCGGCCTCCTCGGTAGCGAATGAGCGACCACTGATCGGCCGCCTCCGCGTCGCTCAGGGGATGGTCCGCCGCGAAGAGGGCCCCGAACTCGCGGCGGAAGACCGGCTCGTTCGCGAGCCTTGACGCGAAGGGACCTAGGCGACCGCGGAGGAGCCGCTGCGAGCGGGTGAGCCTCGCCCGTTCGAGGACGATGCTGCCGTTGAAGAGCAGGGCGCCCGCGATATCGATCTCCAGGGTCCCCTCGACGTCCCGTGCCATCAGCTCCGTGGCGACGGACGTGCCCATGTCGTGGGCCACGACGAAGACCGGGCCGCCGTGAAGGTGGCGGCGAACCATCTCCTCGACGAGATCCGCCTGCCAGGCGAGCGTGTAGACGTGGTCCGCCGGCTTCTCGGAGAGGCCGAAGCCGAGGAAGTCGAAGGCGAGCACCGGCCGGTCGCGCTCCACGTCGAGGAACGCCCGCCAGTCGAACGAGCTTGACGGGAACCCGTGAAGGAGGACGAGCGGCGGGCCGGCCCCCGGCCGCTCAAACACGTGGATGTCGCGGTCGCGGAACCGCTCGGTTCGGCCGAGCGCGCGCCACGCCTCGACTCGCTCGGTGAGCCCGGAGATCGGTCCCGCCTCCTCAGCGAGCCCGCGCGGCGGGTGGCGGAGCCGTGGCGTTCGCGGCCATGCGTTCGCGAAGCAGCTCGCCGAGCTCCGAGCGCATCGCCCGATCCGAGGCCGCAAGCGGCTCGCCCGTGGCACGGTCGACCAGGTTGCGCCGCTCGGTCGAATCGCGGTTGTGGTCGTACATCTCGTACTGAGGGGGGGCGTTTCCCGACGGGTCGAAGTAGACGGCGAGCTTCCGGCCGTCGGCCGTCCTGACCGCGCGCACGCGGTTCGGCTGACCGGCGACGTCCTGCAGGGCGGTGGCGGCCTGGTGGTCGTCGTAGGTGAAGTGGACGGCGTCTTGCACCGAGGGCGCGGGCTTCGGGTGCTCGGTGATCGGGGCGAAGTCAACGGCCGTCTTCGCGAGGCGCTCACGGTCCGGTGCAGCCCTTTCCGCCAGGACCGGCGTCAGGTCGCGGCCGCGCGCTTCGTCATCGAGGTCGGCGCCGGTGAGCGCGGCGACCGTGGGCAGCACATCGACGAGCGATCCCATGGCGTCGGTCTCGGCGCCCCTCGGGAACAGCACCGGGTTCGAGACGACGAGCGGGACGTGGATCGTCTCCTCGTAGGCGTTGAACGCCTTCTGTCGCAGGCCGCCGTGCGAGAGGCCCATCTCGCCGTGGTCGGCCACTCGAACGATCACCGTCCGGGAACGAAGCGATCCCGGGTCATCGACGTCACCGAGCGCCCTCAGGATGCGGCCGACGCTCTCGTCGACCACGCGGTGGAGGTACGCGTAGAAGTTGACGTAATCGCGCTTGGCCTCGTCGCTCTGCAGCGGCCCCAGGTAGGCCGCCATCCCCATCTTCATCAACTCGTGGACGGTCGGCTTGTCGCGCAGGCTCTCGCCGACGGTGGGTGGGAGCTCCACCCCCAGGTCGCGGAAATCGCTCGCCTGATAGCCACCGCGGACGTGCTGGGCCGGGTAGCCGAGCACATCATGGGGGTTGACGAGCGAGGCGACGAGACAGAACGGCTCGGGAAGGTCGTCGCGGCCGAGCCAACTCTCGAGCTGGCGCGTGTAGACCTCGTCCCAGCCGAGCTCGAGCGGCCCGGCGTTGCCGGCGCCGAAGTGCTCGGCCTTGGCGTTCTCGCCGGCATCGGGTGGCTCCCAGTCGGCGAACCCGTAGTCATCGTGGAGGCGCTTGGCGTCGGCCTCGGTCCAGCCGCCGAGCAGCGGCCCGTGGCCCGAGGGGTGCGTGAGATGCCACTTGCCCTTGTAACCGACCTCGTAGCCGCGCGCTCGCAGAACCGAGGCGATGCTCGGCGTTGTCGGGTCGAGCTCGGGCTCGTTGCCCGATTTCGGGCCGAGCTGGAGAAGGCCGCGTCCGAACCCCCGGAGGGCCCGCGCGCGCGGCGCGTTCGGCCCCTGGAGCACGCCGGCGAGCGTTCGGATGACCGCGAGGAAGTTGTGCGGGTCCGGCTTGAGGTCGGCCTGGGTGTGCGTGAGGGTCACGCCGTGCTGGGCCGGGTAGCGTCCGGTGAAGAGCGTCGCCCGGCTCGGTGAGCACATCGACGTGTTGCAGAAGCCGTTCCGGAACCGCAGCCCCGTGGCGGCGAGCTCGTGATCGTTGGGGCTCAGGTCGCGGAGCCACGCCGGGTCCGTGGGCCAGTGGCACGGCTCGCGCTGCTGGTCGGTGATCAGCAGCAGGATGTTGGGAGGAGGCGCCACCTCAGCCGTCGGCCGCCGGTGGTGTAGCGAGACTCGAGAGGATGAGCCGGCTGTCGGCGAGCGCCGCCACGCGGTGCTGGTGGATCTCGAGGTACTGGGGGTCGGAGACCATCCCGAGGAAGGCCTCTCGCGACGGGTACTCCACCAGGGCGACGACGTCCCATTCGGCGTCATCGGGCCCGATCACACCCTCCTGGCAAGCGACCGCGGACAAAAGGCGCCCGCCGGCACGCTCGAGGAAGGGCGGGATGGCGGCCGCGTAGCGCCCGTAGGCCTCGGCCCCGCTCGCGCCCTCGTCCGGAGGGCCGGCCTCGTCTCTGAACCGCAGCAGATTGACCATGACGATCGGCCCCTCGCCCGCGCCGGCGGCCAGACGCGCCACCTGCTCGGGAGTCGGCTCGATCGCGGCGCCGTCGCTCACGAGCGGACCATCGCGATCCAGACCTCACTCAACGTCTGTGCCGCGACGTCGACCGAGACCCGCGGCTCGCGGCCGAAGGCCTCGAGCAGGTAGGCGTTGCTCATCACCGTGAGCGCGTAGGCGCTCTCGGTGACATCAGCCAGCGGTAGCGAGCCGCGCGACTGCGCCTCCCGCAGGTACCGCGCCGCCTGCTCCGCGAACTGGGCGCGCATCGCGTCGCGGACACCGGCAACGTCCTCGTCGCTCGCCGCGGCCTCGGAGATCCCCCGGAGCAGGGGGCCGTGGCGGTGGTAGACGGCGACGGCGGGCTCGAGCCCCTGGCGGACGGCCGCCGCCTCGTCTCCGGGGCCGATGTCCTCGAGCGCCGGCTGCGTCTCGTAGAGCTCACCGATCACCGGCTGGATCGCCTTGAGGAGCAGGTCGCCCAGATCGTCGAAGTGGCGGTAGAAGATCGTCCTCCCGAGGCCCGCCTCGCGCATCACCTCGTCGACATTGAGCTCGGCGTAGGAGCGCCGCCGGATCAGCTTCTCGGCGGCCGCGACGATGCGCTCGCGCGCCTCCTGGCGGCTTCGTCGCGCAACTTCGCGCCTTGTCGCGGTTTCCACGGGCGGGATCATAGAGAAGTTGACACGCTGTGACACGGACTGTTATGCTCGCGGCGCCTTGGATGGGAGAGTGATCGGCTTGAAAACCCGCACCGTCGCAGCGTGTGCAGCCCTTGGCGCGATCGCCGTCCTCGGCCTTCTGATCGCAGGGCCCGCGGGTGCCCGGCCGGTCGGCGCCGGCAAGGGCGGTGAGCCGAATGTCCTGGTCGTCATGACCGACGATCAGGCGCTGGCGGACCTCCAGTACATGCCGCACACGAAGAGGCTCATCGTGAAGCAGGGGACGAGCTTCTCCAACGCGATCGACTCGTTCCCGCTCTGCTGCCCCGCGCGGGCCACGTTCATCAGCGGCCAGTACGCCCACAACCACGGGGTCGCCGGCAACTTCTACCCATTCGGGTGGTACGGCATGAAGGGCCGGGCCAACACCCTCCCGCGCTGGCTCCAGAAGAGCGGCTACAGGACGGCGCTCATCGGCAAGTGGCTGAATGGCTACGGAGCGAAGGACGCCCACGGCGAGGTACCGACGGGCTTCGATATCTGGCGCGGCCTGCTCGACGTCTCAGCCTACGACTACTACAACTTCGTGATGAACCAGGACGGGCACCTGAAGACCTGGGGTGACCCGGTCTTCGCCCGCAAGCTCGTGCGGTTCGCGAAGATCGAGGTGACGCCGGGGCCGGGCGGCAAGCCGCACACGGTCAGCGAGGTGCTCGCCCGCGCGAACAGGATCTTCAAGCCGGGCTACTACGGCACCGCGAAGCCCAAGGACTACTCGCCGAACGTCACCGGGAAGACAACCGAGGGCATCGTCCGCCGGCAGGCGAAGTCGAAGAAGCCGTTCTTCGTCTGGTGGGCGCCGGCGGCACCGCATCGGGAGGACGTGGCCACGACAATTCTCGGCCGGCCGGGCGCCGACCCCCGTCCGGCCCCGCGCTACGCGCGGCTCAGCAAGAAGTTCAAGCTGCCGGAGCCGCCGTCGTTCAACTACTCGGATCCCGCCGATCCGGACAGCAAGGTCGCGCAGCTCCCGGCGATGACCGAGGCCCAGATCGACCAGCTGAAGCTCGACTACCAGGGGCGGCTCGGTTCGCTGCTCGCGGTCGACGACCACGTCGCGAAGCTCGTTCGCATCCTGCGACAGACCGACCAGCTGCGCAACACGCTGATCGTCTTCGTCTCCGACAACGGCTGGGTGCAGGGCCAGCACCGGATCCAGGGCGACAAGTTCGTGCCCTACGAGGAGTCGGTCCACGTGCCGTTCGTCATTCGCGGCCCCGGAATTCCCCGCGACCGCACCGTGACCCAGCAGGTGTCGAACATCGACTTCGCCCCCACCCTGCTCGATGCGGCGAACGCGAAGGCCGGCCGCACGGAGGATGGCATCTCGCTGCTTCCCGTCGCGCGCCATCCGTCGAGCGCACCCAACCGCGCGATCCTCCTCGAGGCGACCAGCCCGCTCTTCCTGGGCGAGGGCTTCCCGATGTCCTACGACCAGCCCTACACCGGGGTGCGGACCAACGACTACAAGTACGTCGTGTGGGGCTACGGGCCGCGCGAGCTGTATGACCTGCGCAACGACCCCTACGAGATGCACAACGTCGTGAACGACCCGGCGTACGCGAGCGTCGTGTCCCGCATGTCGGTCGACCTCGCGAAGCTCCGCGCCTGCAAGGGCGCGAGCTGCCAGGTCGCGCCCTAGCCTCTTCGGACGTCCCATGATGCGGCGCCGCGGGCCCGCGCGGCGGCTACGGTTCGCCGTGATGGCGGCCGGGCCACACGCGCGAGGGAAGCGAGGGATCCTGGCGCTCCTCGCCACCGCCACGGTCGCGCTCGGTGCCGTCGCGCCCGCGGCCGCATCGGACCTCAAGGTCGGCGGCAAGCGCTATCCCGGCGCCGTCGTGAAGAAGAACGTGCCGATCCGGATGTCCGACGGCGTGACGCTCGAGGCCAACGTGACCCGCCCGGCCGACTCGAGCGGGAACGCTGCCGCGGGCCGCTTCCCGGTGATCATCACCCAGACGCCGTACAACAAGGACGTGCTCTCAGAAGCGGGCGGCGGCGGGGTCGCGACCCTCGCGGGGCCCCCTCCGACCCTCGTTCGCCACGGCTACATCACCGTCGTCGTCGACGTTCGCGGCACCGGCAACTCGGGCGGCCAGTGGCAGTCGTTCGACCCACGGGAGCAGCGGGACTCGTTCGAGATCGCCAACTGGGCCCGAAGGCAGAGCTTCTCCAATCACAAGCTCGGGCTCTTCGGCGCCTCCTACATGGCGATCAACCAGTTCTTCACCGCCGCCCAGCACCCGAAGGGGCTCAAGGCGATGTTCCCGATCATCCCGGCGGGCGACGTCTATCGCGACGTGTTCGTCCACGGCGGCGAGTTCGACGCCGGGTTCATGCCGCTCTGGGCGGGCCTCGTCACCGGCCTGGGGCTGCCGCTCGGCCTGCTCCCGAGCACTCCGGAGGCGGCGCTCGGGGTGATCGCGGCGCATGGGCCGACCTTCCAGACCAACGCCATCCTCAACATCCTGGGCGGCGGGGACCTCGCCTACGACGGGCCGTTCTTCCGCGAGCGCTCGCCCGACACCGTCGTCCGCAAGGTCCATGTGCCGACGTTCATCGTCGGCGGCTGGTGGGATCTCTTCCAGCGCAGCGAGCCCCGCCTCTACAACGCGCTGCGAATGAAGCCCGGCCGCAAGCAGCTCCTGATGGGGCCCTGGTACCACGTCACGGCGGGCAGCGGGCTGGGTGAGAAGGGCACGCCGCCGAGCCTCGCCAAGCTCGCGCTCGCCTGGTTCGACCGCTGGATCAAGCACCGTCGTGACGGGATCGAGAACTTCGGGCCGGTGACCCTGAACGAGCTCGGCCGAGACAAGTGGGCCACCCAGCGGCGCTACCCCGGCAGGCTCTCCTACCGTCGTCTCTACCTGGGCGACGGATCGAGCCTGCGCCGCAAGCGCCCCTCTTCGGCGAGCGAGGACAGGGTCGTCGCCGACCCGGCCGCCGGCCAGTGCAACCGGGCGACGGCGCAGTGGACGGCGGGGCTGGTGACGCCGCCGGGAAGCTGCGTCGATGACGAGCGCTCCTACGAGAGCACCGGGCTCACCTACACGACCGGTCCCCTCAAGCACAGCCGTCACCTCGTCGGCCCCCTGTCGCTCACGCTCCGCGCCTCGACCACCGCTCACGACACGCTCTGGGACGCGACCCTCGCCGACGTCTCCCCCGACGGTGCCTCGAACCCGGTCACCTCGGGCTGGCTCATGCCCTCGCGCCGAGCGATCGACCGCCGCCGCTCGACCCGAGCACCGAACGGCGACCTGATCGCGCCCTACCACCCCTTCACGAAGGACTCCCTCCTGCCGGTCGCCCCGGGCAAGCCGATGACGCTTCGAATCGAGATCTTCAACACCGACGCCGTCTTCAAGAAGGGACACCGGCTCCGGATCGCGCTGACGAACGCCGACGTCCCCCACCTCCTGCCGACGCTGCCCGACCAGGCGAACATGACCGGCGCCGTCAACACGGTCCACATCGACCCCTCGCGCCCGAGCTTCCTGAGCTTCGGCCAAAAACCGAAGCGCCGCTAGGGGCGAGAGCTCGCCAAGCCGGCGCGGCGGCGCTTCAGCCGTACGATCCGCCTACCTTGCGCGTCAGGCGCGACGACACGCGGTTCCTCTACTTGCTCGTCTTCGTTGTGGGCATGGCGAGCCTCGGCACCGAGATCGCCGTGGCTCGGCTGGTCGCCCCGTTCTTCGGCGCGTCGACGGTCGTCTGGGCCAACACGATCGCGGTCGTCCTGGTCGCGCTCGCGGTCGGGTACTGGCTCGGAGGCCGGCTCGCCGATCGCCACCCGCACCAGCGCGGGCTTTGCGTCCTGGTGCTGGCTGCCGCGGTCCTGCTCGGCGCCGTCCCCTTCCTCGCGCACCCATTCCTGAACGCCTCGGTGGGAGCCCTCGACTCCCTCTCGGCGGGCGCGTTCATCGGCTCACTCGTCGGGGTCCTCGCGCTCGTGGCGGTGCCGGTGATGCTCCTGGGCGCCTGCTCGCCCTACGCCCTGCGGCTCGCCGTGCCGGATGTCGAGCATTCCGGCCGCGTGGCCGGGCGCCTGTACGCGGTCTCGACGGCCGGCTCGCTGGTCGGCACGATGCTCGCCGCGCTCGCCCTCATCCCCTTCGTGGGAACGCAGCGGACCTTCCTCGTGTTCGCCCTCGTCGCCGCCCTCGTGGCAGCGGCCGGGATCGGCTGGCGCGCCCTCGCGGTGGCACTCGCGGCCGGCGCGGTGCTGGCGGTCCCGCCGGGGACGATCAAGGCCGCCGAGCGGGGGCACCTGCTCTACGAGGGCGAGAGCGCGCTCCAGTACATCCGAGTCGTCGCGCGGCCGAGCGGGACGCGGGTCCTCGAGCTCAACGAGGGCCAGGCGGTCCACTCGCTCCTCCGCCCCGGCTCCTACCTCACCGGTGACTACTGGGACGGCATGCTGAGCATGCCCTTCGTCTCCCTCTCCCGCCCACCACGACGGGTCGCAATCCTCGGCAACGCCGCCGGAACGACGGCACGCGCCTACGGCCGCTTCTTCCCCGCCGCTCGCGTCGACGGCGTCGAGATCGACCCGAAGCTGGCGGAGGTGGGCTACCGCTACTTCGACATGGGGTCGAACCCGAAGCTCACGGTCTACAGCGAGGACGCGCGTCCCTGGCTGCGGCGTGCCGAGGACGGCTACGACGTGATCGTCGTCGACGCCTACCGCCAGCCATACGTCCCCTTCTACCTCGCGACGCGCGAGTTCTTCGAGCTCGTCCGCGACCGGCTCGCCCCGGGAGGCGTCGTCGTCGTGAACGTCGGCCATCCGCGACGCAGCGACGACCTCGAGAGCGTGATCGGACGCACGATGGCATCCGCCTTCCCGACCGTGCTCCGCGACCCGATCGAGGCGACGAACACGCTGCTCGCAGGGTCCGGAGCTCCTGCGTCCGCGAGGCGCCTGCGCTCCGCGAGCTCGACGCTGCCGCCGCCGCTCGAGCGACTCGCCAGGCGTGAGTCGGGCCGCGTCGGCCGGCGGCTCCCCGGCGGGAGCGTCTACACCGACGACCGCGCGCCGGTCGAGTGGCTCGTCGACCGCTCGATCCTCGGCTACGTCGCCGACGAGTAGGCCGGCGGCTCCGAGCCGCGTCCTTCGATGGATGTCCATAGCGCGCCGTGACGAGCGCGCCGCCGTGGTGAAGCCACCGGCCCAAGGGAGTAGGTTGCGGACGGAGTTCAACACAAAGGAGGTGGTGCTGGTGTATGCCAGGATCGCGCGGTTCGAAGGTGGGGACACCTCGCAGATGGAGGCGGTGATAGACGGCGCGCGCCAGATGATGGATTCGAACTTCGACTCCCCGCCCGACGGGTTGGAGGGCCTGAAGGCCATGTGGATGCTCGTGGACCGCGAGAACGCCCGAGGGCTGGGCGTCACGCTCTTCGAGAACGAGGAGGACCTGCGCCGTGGCGACGAGGCGCTGAACGCGATGTCCCCCCTGTCGACGCTGGCCAGCGCCGTTCGAACGTCGAGATCTACGAGATAGCCCACCGCAGGGAACGCGGATAACTTCATCCCGGCCCGGTCCCTATCGGGAAGCGTGGGCGCGGCTGGTTTCGAACCAGCGACCTCTCGCGTCTGAAATCTGCCCAGCCTGCTGCGGTCTACCGCGCTCCGCTGCCACCGGCGTCAGAGGACGCGATCGACTCGCCTAGGCCCTTCGGCCTGCTGCCTGTCGCTTCGGTCTGCTGTTGGCGTTTCCACCGACAGCCCAACGCCTACTCCGAAAGCCCGGCGGCTTCGAGGGCTTCGGACCTGTCGAAGTACTCGACGACCTGAGCGGCCTTGCGGTCACGCATCGTGTAGACGTGGGCCAACTCCATCTCCATCGGAACTCCGCTGGCTGCCCCGTGACCGGAGAAGCGGACCCATAGGAAGACTCGGTCCGCCCTCCCCTTGGCCTCCAACGGCTCCACGTTGAGGTCGGGGTACGCTTCGTGCCAGCGTCCGAACTGACGCCTGATTGCCTCGATTCCACGATGGACTTCCGAGTCGGGGTCCTCGCGAGCGGCGTGGTATTCGGCGTCCTCGTGCCAGGACCCAAGATCCGGCGTCCGCTCGCCCGCGTTGTAGCGCGCGTATCTGTCGAGCACGACCTTCACGTTTTCCTCCGACATCGCCTACTCCCGCAGCCGCAGCGGCCTCGAGCGTCTAGTGGCCTCCTCAGTTAGTCCGGTGACCCCACGCAGCGATATGGCAGCTTGTAGCTCGGAGTTGCTCCACCGGAGCCATAGATGAAGTTTCGGGACGAATCCTCGCCGAGCGTCCCACCCCCGAGCCCATAGGGGTTGCTACTGGTCCACTGCGTGGCGACCCACTGGTTCGGCTGAGGTGCGCCGCTGTTCTCGAACACGACGGCCAACTCGGCCAGGGTTGGCAAGCGACGCTGGGCCCCGGCGCACGTCTTCAGAGCATCTTCGAGGCTGGCGTCCGCACGAACCGAGTCCTCGAAGCAAAGACCCGCTGTCTGGCGCATGCCCGACGGACAATGCAGCGCCACGTTGTCGGCGTTCGTCGCGTGGTCGGCGTTGGATGCGGTGTCCGCGCTCGCGGCGTGCGCCACCGACAGGTCCGCCGCTCGCTTGGTGATCTGCTTGTTCGCCTGCCTCCTGGCGATCTTCTTGACCTTGCCGCCACCCAGCGACGCGATGGCGAACGAGCCGCCCCCGACCGCGGCGATCAACGCGATGACCGCGATGATGAGCGCCGGAGACGGCACCTGTCGGATTCGTGCAAACACGGTGACCCTCCTTGTCTTGTATCGAGGACCCCTGCTCGTCCCACCCTACGCCGGGCCAGGGGTGGCAGTCAATACCTGTTCCAGCGCGATCCCCCGCGCGAGCCTCCGCCGGTCAGCGTCTTGCGCGGCGCGGTCGAAGAGCGAGCCGAAAACCGGCCCCAAGAAGTCGCGCCGCCTACTCCCGCAGCCCGGCGGCTTCGAGGGCTTCGGCCACGGTCTTGTCGACCCCGGCAGGTTCCGCTTTCGCGGCGTACGCTTGACGCGCTTGACGCCCTGCCAGCGCGGCTCGACACGCCGCTTCTGTTCCCGGCCGCTCGCGGCGGCGTCCTCAGCCTCGACAACTGGCGACGACGCGAGTGGCTGCCGGCGATCGAGGCTTCCTGCGTCCGTAGGCCGGCGAGGATCTACGACCTGCGGAGCAGCTTCGCCTCGAACGCGCTCGCGGCCGGCGTGGCGATCCACGCGCTCGCCCGGATCATGGGCACGTCGGTACGGATGATCGAGCGCCACTACGGCGCCCTGCTCGACGGCGCCGCGGGCGATATCGCCGCTCGCCTCGACGCTTTCGAGGCCGAGCGCGACCTCGCGGACGAGGCGGAGGCGGAAAGCGGATGGGGCGTTCGGGCCACTACCGGGCCACGGCAGAAAACGGGCCGTCGCCGAGAATGGCTTGGCTATGGGAAGCGGCTGATGGGATTCGAACCCACGACCTTCTGCATGGCAAGCAGACGCTCTAGCCAACTGAGCTACAGCCGCGCGAGCGCCGGATTATAGGACCGGCTCATCGGCCCCTCGGCGTCTGGTACAAACCCGCGCAGGGATAGGAAACCAGGACGAAGGGAACCTCGATGAACCGCAAGCTCCTCGCGGGGCTGCTCGCCTGCGCGGCCCTCGCCGTCGGCGCGCTCGCCCCCTCCATCGCCTCCGCGTGGGCGCCGGCCACCAGCGCGACCGTCCATCCGGGCGTACAGACCTTCACGGACGGCGCGCAGTGCACGTCGAACTTCGTGTTCTCGGACGGCTCGACCGTCTACCTCGGTCAGGCCGCGCACTGCTCCGGCACGGGTGGCAGCACGGAGACCGACGGCTGCACGAGCGGCTCGCTTCCGATCGGTACGCCGGTCGAGCTGAGTGGCGCCTCGAAGCCGGGGACGCTCGTCTACAACTCCTGGCTCACGATGCAGGCCAAGGGCGAGGCCGACGTCGACACCTGCGACTACAACGACCTGGCGCTCGTGAGGATCGACCCGGCCGACGTCGGCAGCGTGAACCCCTCGGTCCCCGGGTTCGGGGGGCCGACGGGCGTCGGGTCCGTGGGCGGCCTCGGCTCCACTGTCTACACGTACGGGAACTCCGAGCTCCGCGGCGGCGTCACGAAGCTCAGCCCGAAGCAGGGCATCGTCTACCAGAACACGGGCGGCGGCTGGAGCCACGAGGTCTACACGGTCACCCCCGGCATCCCCGGCGATTCAGGGAGCGGATTCATGAACGCCTCCGGACAGGCGATCGGGATCCTCTCGACGCTCCAGCTCGCCCCCACCCCGGCCTCGAACGGCGTTGGCGACCTGGCGAAGGAGATCGCCTATATGCACGCCAACTCCTCGTTCGGCGGCGTGAACCTCGTGCCGGGGACTCAGCCCTTCAACCCGAGCCTGCTCGGGGCGATCCTCGGCGCATAGAACGCGAAAGGCCGCCGCGCCGAACCCGGTGCGGCGGCCAATCGCTCAGAGGGTCGGCGCCCTAGCGGACGTTGACCCAGTGCGAGTGCGAGAGGGTCAGCTTCTTCTCATTGAAGGTGATGCAGAACTGGACCCAGGCCTGACCCGGGACGAGCTTGCCCTTGCTGCCCGGCTCGACCTTATCGACGGTGAAATGCTTGGTGCGCGACTTGCCGTCGCACTTGATCGGGTTGCGGTGGCTCTGGAGCCAGGCCGCAGCGATCTTGCTCGACCCCTCCTTCTTGAGGGCGTCGTCGCGGACTCCCGTCTTCGTCTCCTTGGCGGAGATCCAGAGCGTGTCGCCCTTGTCGCAGCGGTAGGTGACCTTGAGGGTTCCCTTCTTCCCGCCCGACTTGATGTGAAGCGGCGTGCCGAACTTCGCGTGGGCCTTCTCCCCACCTCCGCCGGCGGCCTGCGCGACCGGGACCGCGGCGACTGCCGCGGTGGCCGCGAAGGCGATGAGCGTGCGCTTTAGGTGCATCGGTGCCTTCCTGCCTTTCGGTAGAGCATCTGATTCGAGCGCGGAAGCTTAGAGCGTCTCAGGCCGCATCAAGCGTCGAGTTGACGAGCTCGTCCGCCGCTGCGTTCTCGGCCCGCGGAACGTTTCGGATTGACCAGCGCTCGAAGCCCGCCAGGGCCTCCGTGGCGGCTGCGTGGAGCGGGCGAAGCCCAGCGTCCTTGACCCGATACTCGCCGCGGACCTGCCGAACCACGAGCTCGGAATCCCCTATGAGCTCGACCTCGCGAGCGCCGAGCTCGTGGGCCCGCCCGATCGCCAGGAGCAGCGCCCGGTACTCGGCGACGTTGTTGGTGGCGAGCCCGATCGCCTCGCCGCGCGCCTCGAGGACCCGCCCGTCGGGGGCGGAGACGACGGAGGCGATCGCCGCCGGCCCCGGGTTGCCTCGAGAACCCCCGTCGAAGTTGACGATCAGGCTCTCGGTACTCAAGCGCTCATCACGCGGAGGCTGCCGTCCTCGTCGATGCGGGCGTTCCACTCACGCTCGGAGTCGGAGAGCTCGTCGAGCTCGGAGCCCTTGCGAATCTCCCGCACGGCGCCATGATCGCCCGGGTCGATCTCCCACTGATACCAGGAGAGCTCCCAGGCGATCGTCACCTTGGCGTCGCCGGCCCGGTTCGAGATCTGGATCGAGGCCTGCGGCTCGCCCAGCGAGCGCGCGAGGCCCGCGACCGTCCGCCGCGCCTCGCTCACGTTGAAGCGATCGGCCGCGCGCCGCGCGAGCGAATGCGGGTCGGTCGGCCGTGCCTCGGTGACCGATCGTGGCCGGGGCCGCGCGACGCGCTCGTGATCGGCCTCCTCCGGGGCGCGCTCGACGAAGAGGCGACGCCGCCGCCGCGGCTCTGCGGCATGCTCATCCGGCTGGGCCGCCCCGGCCGCCGGACCGGTCTCGGTCCCCCGCGCCCGGGCCTGCTCGGCCGCTCGGCTCAACCGTTCCCGAAGGGCCCTGGCGCGGGACGGGCGCTCCGGCCCTTCGGCCACCGCCGCCGCCAGCTCGCGGGGAAGCCACCCCGCCGCCTCGGCCGGAGTCTTGCAGAGCACGCAAACCCGGCGCGACTCACCGCTCTGCGTCACGTAGTCCCACAGGCGCTCGCCGCGAAGCGCCGTGCGACCGCACACCGCGCACTGCTCGAAATCAGGGGGCTCGTGCTCGGGCACGCGCCCAACGTAGCAGCGGCCTCGGCATCATCTATACGTTTTCGCAGTGCCCCGTGAGGAGGGAAGCTCGAGCGGCGCGTTGACCGTCACGCTCGTCGCGATGACGCTGTCGGCGAGCATGATCCTGGTCGACCAGACCGCGGTGCCGCTCGCGACGCCGCACGTCGTCGAGGACCTCGGTGGCCAGATCGACCAGGGGCCCTGGGTCCTGACCGCGAACATCCTGCCGCTGGCCGCGTTCATGGTCCTCGGCGGGCGGCTCGGCGACATGTTCGGCCTGCGGCGGGTCTTCCTGATCGGTGCCGTGATATTCGCGGCGGCGACGACCCTGGCGGGCTTCGCGCAGGACATGCCGTGGATGATCGCCGCACGCGTCGCCCAGGGCACCGGGGCTGCCCTGATGATGCCCACCTCGGTCGCCATCGTCAGCTCCGTCTTCCCCGACGAGCGCCGAGGCACGGCGCTCGGCGTGCTGGCCGGGGGGTCGGCGTTCTTCGCGGCTCTGGGACCCGTCCTCGGCGGAGTGCTCACGAGCATCGACTGGCGCCTGGTCTTCCTCATCAACGTTCCGCTCGCGGTCGCCGCGATTCTCATGACGCGAGCCTTCACACCACCGCTCGAGCCGCAGCCTGGCACACGTCCTCGGATCGACTGGACGGGTGTGATCACGTTTGCGATCGGCATCGCGTCGCTCACGTTCGGTCTCCAGCAGGGCGAGGCCGGCTCGTGGGGGGACCCCGGAACCGTCATCCCGCTCATCGTGGGGGTCCTCGGGCTGATCGCGTTCGTCGTCGTCGAGCGAAGGGTCACCAACCCGATCATCGAGTTCCGGCTCTTCCGGCATCTGAACTTCCTCGCCGCGAACATCAGCCAGGTCATCGCGGGGATGGTCGAGCTGGGGCTCGGGTTCCTGCTGCCGTTCTACCTCCTGCTCGTCGTCGGGGCGAGCCCCACCACCGCCGGCCTGGCGCTGATCCCGGGGACGGTCCCGATCATCCTCGCGGGGCCGCTCGCGGGCCGCGCCTTCGACCGCTGGGGCGGACGGATGCCCCTGGTGATCGGCTTTCTCGTTCTGGCCGCATCCGGCGCCGCGCTCGCCGCCGGCGCGAGCGACGAGTCGGTTGCGGGGCTCATCCCCGGCCTCGTTCTACAGGGCATCGGCCTCGGAATCGTGCTGACGACGAACGACCCCACGGGCCTCACCGCTCTTGAAGACTCCGAGCAGGGCGAGGGCGCGGGGATCATCAACACGAGCGAGCAGTTCGGCGGCGCGCTCGGCATCGCGGCGCTCGGCGCGATCGAGCTGAGCTACTACTTCCACGCGGTCTACGACAAGCTCGCGGGCCAGGGCATCCACCCCACTCCGCACCAGGTCGACGTCTACCGGAACTTCATCCTTCACGCCGAGCAGACGGGTCTCAAGGAGGCGCTCGCGAACGCAAGCCACTCCCGGCTCATCCACGGCGGGCTCGAGGCGACCGTCACCGCGCACGTGGACGCCTTCCAGCTCACGTTCATCGTCAGCGGGGGGCTCTCGCTCCTCGGGGCGCTCGCGATGCTCCTCCTCGTCCGCAGGACCGACCGCTTCGAACGCGGCCGCATCTTCGGCCGGCGCTCGCGGTGGTATGTGATGACGAGCGGTCGCTCGCCGGCGATTACGCGGAGACCGCCTCTTCGTCCTCCGCCCGCGCAGCAGCGATGACCTTCTGCGCGATGTGCGAGGGAATCTCCTCGTAGCGCAGGAACTCCATCCCGTAGTCGCCACGTCCGCCGGTGATCGCTCGCAGGTCGGGCGCGTAATCGAGGACCTCGGCCATCGGAACCTCGGCCTTGATCTCCGTCACCGAGCCCTTCGGCTCCATGCCGAGCGGGCGACCACGGCGCGAGTTGAGATCGCCGATCACGTCGCCCACCGAGTCATCGGGCACGGAGATCGTCATCGCCATGATCGGTTCGAGCAGGTAGGGATCGGCCTCCGCAGCGGCCTGCTTGAAGGCCATCGAGCCCGCGATCTTGAAGGCCATCTCGGAGGAGTCCACCGTGTGGTACTGCCCGTCGTACAGGCGCACCTTGAGGTCCTTGATCGGGTAGCCGGCGAGGACCCCGCCCGCCATCGCCTCCTCGATTCCCTTCTCGACGGCCGGGATGAACCCCGACGGGATGGCCCCGCCCTTGATCTGATTCAGGAACTCGAACCCCTCCCCGGCCTCGGCCGGCATCAGCTCGATGTGACAGTCGCCGAACTGGCCCCGGCCGCCCGTCTGCTTCTTGTAGCGACCGTGCGCCTTTGCCGGCTTGCGGATCGTCTCGAGGTAGGGCACGCGCGGGGGCTTCAGAGCGATCTCGGCGCCGAAGCGCTCCTTCATGCGCTCGACGATCACCTCCACGTGCACCTGCGTGAGACCGGCGATGATCTGCTCGCCGGTCTCGGGGTCGCGGTGGACGTCGAGGGTGGGGTCCTCCTCCACCAGGCGCCGCAGCGCCGTGGCCGCCTTCTCCTCGTCGCCCTTCGTCTTCGGCTCATAGGCGAACGCCATCACGGGCGCCGGGAGCTCGAGCGGCGGGAAGCTCGGCGCCACATCGGAGGCTGCGAGCACGTCGCCGGCGCGCGTCTCCCGAAGCTTCGCCACGGCCCCGATGTCCCCTGGCCCCAGCTCGTCGACGGTGTCCATCTCCTTGCCGCGCGGGCTCGAGAGCTGTCCGATCCGCTCCTTCTGGCGGCGGGTGGCGTTCACGACGTGGGAGTCGGAGCCAAGGACGCCGGAGTACACGCGCAGCAGGTTGATGCGGCCGGTGTAGGGGTCGGCCGTCGTCTTGAACGCGTAGGCGATGAGGTCGCCTCCGGGATCGGGCGCGATCTCCGCCGTCTCGCCGTCGCCGTCGAGGGCCTTGACCGGCCCGCGCATCTCGGGCGAGGGGAGGTCCTCGACCAGGGCCTCGAGCAGGCGGTTGGTACCCAGGTTGTGCGTCGCCACTCCGCACGTCACCGGGAAGAGGTGGCCCTCGGTGACGCCCTTCTTGAGCGCCGAGACGATCTCGGAGTGCGAGATCTCCTCGCCCTCGAGATAGCGCTCCATGAGCTCGTCGGAGTTCTCCGCGACCTCGTCCATGAGCTTCTCGCGGTACTCCTCCGCCTGCGCCGTGAGCTCATCCGGGATCTCCACCTCGGCGGCATTTCCGCGGCCCTCGCCCGAGTACTCGAACGCCTTCATGTCGATCAGATCGATGACCCCGCGGGTCTCGTGCTCGGAGCCGATCGGGATCTCGGTGGCGACGACGTGGTTGCCGAACGCCGACTGAAGCGACTCGAGGGAGCGGAAGAAGTCGGCGCGCTCGCGGTCGAGCATGTTCACGAACACGAGCCGGGGCAGGCCCGCCTCGTCGGCGCGGGTCCAGAGGCGCTCCGTGTTGACCTCGACGCCCATGACGCCGTTGACGACGACGACCGCGGCGTCGACCACCCGCAGAGCCGCGAGCGTGTCGGCGACGAAGCTCGGCTCGCCCGGAGTGTCGATCAGGTTGATCTTGCGCCCGTCGTGCTCGAAGGAGGCGACGGCAGCGTCGATCGACATTTGACGAGCCTGCTCGTCGGTCTCGTAGTCGGCGACGGTCGAGCCGTCCTCGACCTTGCCGAGGCGGTTCGTCACCCCGGCCTCGAAGAGGATCGCCTCGGCGAGGCTCGTCTTCCCCGCCCCTCGGTGGCCGATCAGGGCGACGTTTCGAATCCGGTCAGGCGGCTTCGCTGCCACTGACCCGCACCTTATAACGCGCGGCTAGCCCTGGAAGCGCGAGCGAAGGCTCAGAACGGCTTTGGTGTGGAGCTGAGAGACGCGCGACTCGGTGACGCCGAGGATCTCGCCGATCTCGCGCAGGGTCAGGTTCTCGTAGTAGTAGAGAGCCACCACGAGACGCTCGCGCTCCGGCAGCGACTCGATCGCGTCGGCGAGCCGGTCCTTGAGCTCCGTGGTCTGCGCCTCGGCCTCGGGATCAGCCGCGCGCGGGTCGCGGATCGTGTCGAGAACCGAGATCTGTCCCCCTCCGCCCTCCGGGTCGGCGAAGGTCCACAGGTCGTCGAGCGCGAGGACCGACGAGTTCGCGATCTCGAGCAGCGCGTCGTGGAAGTCCTCGACCTCCATCTCGAGCCGCGCGGCCATCTCCTCGTCGGTGGGCGCGCGCCCAAGCTCGGCCTCGAGCGCCGCGTTGGCCTTCTCGATGTCGCGGGCCCGTGAGCGAACCGACCGCGGAACCCAGTCGAGGGACCGGAGCTCGTCGATGATCGCTCCCTTGACCCGGGCGACCGCGAAGGTCTCGAACTTGACGTCGCGGTCGAGCTCGTAGCGCTCGATCGCCCCGATCAGGCCGAGCAGGCCGTAGGAGACGAGGTCGGCCTCCTCGACGTGCGACGGCAGCCCTGAGGCCATTCGGCCGGCGATGAACTTGACGAGCGGCGAGTAGGCGACCACGAGCCGCTCACGCGCTCGTTCGTCGTCCTCGTTCTTGTAGCGGCCCCAGAGCTCACGAAGCTCAACCGCCTTGACGTTCGTCTCCATACGTTCGCTTCAGGAAGGGTCCGGAACGTTATCTGGCCGGTGCTCAGGCACGCGGATGGGCCCTTGCGTACTCGCGCCGCAGCCGCCCCGGCTCCACCCGCGTGTAGATCTGCGTGGTCGAGACGCTCGAATGGCCGAGCAGCTCCTGGATCGAGCGCAGGTCGGCTCCGCCCTCGAGCATGTGGGTCGCGAACGAGTGACGCAGGACGTGTGGCGAGACGCCTCCCGCGAGCCCCGCCTCACGAACCCAGCGCTCGAGCCGCCGCCGGATGTCGGACGTGTGAAGGCGGCGGCCTCGCTTCGACACGAACAGCGCGAGTTCGTCGTCCCCACGGCCCGCGAGGGCCGAACGAGCGACGTCGAGGTAGCGGCGAAGCGCCCTCTGAGCCGGCTCCCCGATCGGCACCATGCGCTCCTTCCCGCCCTTCCCGCGCACGCGGACGGACTCGGACTCGAAGTCGACGTCGTCGACGCGCATGCCGCGGATCTCGTCGGCGCGCAGGCCGCATGCATAGGTGAGCTCCAGCATCGCGCGGTCGCGCACCTCGAGCGGGCCCCGTGCCGGGATCCGGTCCAGCAGGCGAGCAGCCTCATCAGGCCCGAGCACGCGGGGCAGGCGGGAGTCGCGTTTCGGGCTTCCCAAGAGCTCAGCCGGGTTCTGCGCGGCGGCCCCGCTGCGAACCAGGTGGGCGCCGAGGCTGCGGATCGCCGCGAGCTTCCGCGCCACGGTTGCGCGCGCGAGGCCACGCTCCGAGAGCGCCCGAGCGTACCCGCGAAGGTCGCGGTAGCGAAGGTCACCGGGGGGCCGCCGGAGCCCGGTAGCCCAGGCTCCGAGCTCCCGCAGGTCGACTACGTAGGCCCGGATCGTGTTGGGCGAGGCGCCGGCGGTCTCGAGCTCGCGGAGGAACGCGGCGATCGTGCGTTCCCAGTCCTCGCTCACTTCCACCGCCGCCATCACGAGTTGATTCGCCGGGCGCGCGCGGGCGCCTGCCGGCGGGCGGTCAGCGCCAGCCCCTCAGTCGCCGATGTAGATCGGGCTCCCCAGCGGGACGCGCGGATAAAGCTCGATCACATCCGGGATCAGCATGCGCACGCAGCCGTGCGAGGCGTAGCTGCCGATCGATGCCGTCTCGTCGGTGCCGTGGATTCCGGCGCCGTTGTAGAAGCCCATCCAGCGCGCCTTGATCGGATCCTCCGGACCGGGCGGGATGACCTTTCCGGCAAGCGAGCCCGCCCACGCCGCGTCCGGCACGTACCAGGAGGGGTTGACCTGCTTGTCGTCAATGGTGTAGGTGCCCGCGGGGGTCTCGAGGCCCGACATGCCGACCGCGATCGGATAGCTCTTGACGAGCTTCAGGTTCTGCCAGAGCCGAAGCGTGAACTGGCCGCGGTCGATCGTGATGTAGGTCGGATACTTCGACGCGAGCTCCGCGGTGGTCACCTGGGGGTGCGTACGGTGGACCGGGGCCTCGATCCTCTCCTGGTTGCCCGACCCGATCGCCGAGACGAGCTGGGAGCGAAGTTTCGACTGATCGAGCGCGACACCGTCCTTGCCCGGCACGGCGTTGAGCGACGAGGGCGACGGCTGGACGGTGGCGTCGGTGGCCTCACGGTCGATCGCGTCGGCGGCGGCGCTCACGAAGTCGTTGATCGCGGCGTGCGAGTAGCCGACCCGGGCCGGAAGGTTGCGGTAAACGTTGTCGCCCGTCGCGTAGCGCCAGATACGCGTGGGAAGGCTCCCCTCCCGGCTCGCCGACTGGGCCGCGTCGACCATGCCCGCGATGTCGGCGTGGATCTTCAGCCGGTGGGCGCTGAGGATGTACTGCTTGCCCTCGAAGGTGACCGTGATCGGTTGCTTCAGCGGGCGCACGAGCTGGTTGCGAAGCCGCTGGCGGGCCTGCTTCTCGGACAGGCCGCCGATGGGCACACCGCCGACGCGGATGCCGTTCGCGATCTCTCCGGCCTTCGCCTGGTCCCAGGCGTAGGCGCCCACCGCAGCGCAAACGAGCAACGCCAGCACCGCGACGAGGGCTATCTGCGCTCGCCGGCCCACTGCGCTCAAAATTGTACGAGGGAGGCCCGGCACCTCCTCGCGAATCCGAGGCCTGCAACCGGGTTTGCGCTGGAAACGGCGCTTGAGAGCGCCGGCTCAGATGCCGAGCGGCTCCCGGTCGGCGGCGGCGCCGTCGCGCTCGCGCCGCGCGTGCGGGCTCCACCGCAGGAACTCCTCGACCTCGCGCTCGTAGGTGTAGGTGCTGTCCTGGCCCCTCATCACCGGTCGCAGCCGCAGGTGCTCGCCCAAGCGCGCGACGGCCTCCCGCGTCGTGTAGCCGTAGTGAAAGCCGTTCGCCTTGTAGGCGCGGTTGTCGACGCCGCGCCCGAACCGGAGCTGGTTCCACATCTCGTTCGGGATCCGCAGCCCAAGGCGGCGCAGCGGCCCGGCCGCGAGGCCGGTGCCGAACGGCGGCAGGATCGGCAGCGCCCACTTCCCGAGCAGCCCGATCGCCTCGGAGAGCGCGAGGACGCCGTCCCCGGCGACGTTGAAGACGCCCGGGACCGAATTGACGGCCGCGTGCTCGAGAGCGTGGACCACGTCGTCCTCGTGGACGAACTGGATCCGGGGATCGAAGCCGAGCACCATCGGCACCGCCGGCAGCGAGAGCATGCGGGTGAAGGCCGTGTCGACGTCGGGGCCGAGCACGTTCGCGCACCGGAGCACCGTGACCTCGGTCCTCGGGCTCTTGAGCGCGAACTCGCGAACCGCCCCTTCGGCCTCGACGATGTCGCGCTCCAGCGCCGTGTGGGGGGCGTGCGGACGCTGCATCGATTCGGTGAAGAAGGCCGGATCGTCCTGCTCACACCCGTAGTAGTGGGTCGAGCTCTTGAAGATGAACTTCCGCACCGGCGAGTCGGAGCCCGTGCACGCCGCGAGGATGTTCATGGTCCCGATGACGTTGTTCTCGTGCGTCGCCCGAGGGGAGGCGGCCATCGAGTTCACGGTCAAGCGCGCGTCGATGACGGTGTCGACCTCGGCGGCGCGGACGATCCGCTGGATGAGGCCGTGCTGGTTCGACACCCTCACGAACTCGGTTCGCTCAAGCTCCATCGTGGGATCCGCGGCGTCGACGCCGATGATCGCCTCGACCTGCTCGAACCCCTCGAGCGCCTGGGCGAGACGGCCGCCCCAGTAGCTCGCGAGGCCGATTACGAGTACGCGGCTCATCGGTCGCCTACCCGAACCACACGGACTTTCTCTTCGCGATCATGTCGTGGAGGTTCTCCTGGATGCGGGCGCGGATCTCACGCGCCACGGTCTGGACCAGCGCCTTGTCGTCGACGGCCTCCGGGCCACCCAGCTCGGCCGTGTCGATCGGCTCCAGGAAGCGGATCTTGAACTTCGCCGGCAGGTAGCCGAGCATCCCGAAGGGGCCGAGCCACGGGAACGTCGGCGTGATCGGGAAGTAGAGGAGCCCGGTCAGCCGCTTCATGAAGTTGACCTGAGCGAAGATGGGCGCGGCCTCCTCTGCGCCGACGACGCAAACGGGGACGAGCTTCGCCTCGGCGCGCATGGCCGCCTCGACGAACCCGCCGCGGCCGAACCTCTGCAGCCGGTAGCGGTCCTTGAAGAGCTTCTCCGTTCCCTTCCGACCCTCAGGGAAGACGAGCACCAGCTTGCGTTCGTCGTAGAGCAGACGGTGGACGTTTGCGGGATGGGCCGCGACGCAGCCGATCTTCGGGATCAGCATCGAGAAGCCGGGATAGCCCTTGAAGAAGTGCTCCACGGTGATGTGAAGAGGGCGCGGCCGGGGGTGCTCGTCCTTGATCGCCTTCGCGATCGTCGCGGCGTCAGGCGGTAGCGCGCCGGAGTGGTTGGAGACCAGCAGGGCGCCTCCCTCGGAGGGAACGTTCTCGACGCCCTCGACCTCGGCCCGGAACCAATAGCGATAGAAGAACTCGACGATCGTGCGGTCGAAGAAGCCCTCGACTCGCTCGGAGCGACCCCAATCGTCGAGCCGGCGCTCGGGCTCGAGCGCCGGCAGGAGGTCGCGCGCCCGGTCCGCCGGCGCGGGCAGCGCGCCGGCTTCCTCGGGCTGATCGGGGGCGACAGCAGGCTGCGCCAGGGATGTCCGCTCGGGCGCCACGGAACGCGGCATTCTCGCAGCTTGGATTCCGCACTATGTTTCGCCCATGAGGTCGAAGGACCAGGTGCGGAAGGCGATCTGGAAGGCCATGGACCGCGAGGGCGTCTCGCGTTTCCCAGGCGCCGAGGGTCGGATCCCGAACTTCGCCGGCGCCAAGCTGGCGGCGGAGAAGCTCGCCTCGCATCGCGCGTGGAAGCGCGCCCGCGTGGTGAAGGCCAACCCGGACTCGCCGCAGACGCATGGGCGACGGCTCGCTCTCGAGGACGGAAAGCTCGTCGTGATGGCCGTCCCGCGCCTGCGGGAGCAGCATCCCTTCAGGCTCCTCGACCCGCGCAAGCTGAACAAGAAGCAATTGCGCGAGGCGGCGACGATCAAGGGCGCGCTTCGCCACGGTCAGCTCGTGGCGCTCGAGGAGCTGCCGGAGATCGACTTCGTTCTTTCGGGCTCGGTCGCCGTGAACCTCACCGGCGCCAGGATCGGCAAAGGGGGCGGGTTCTCCGATCTCGAGTACGGGCTCCTGATCGAGGCCGGCAAGATCGACGAGCACACGGTGGTCGCCACCACGATCCATCCGATCCAGATCCTCCGCGAGCACCTGATGGTGACCGAGCACGACCTTCCCGTCGACATCATCGCGACGCCGCGAGCCGTCGTGGAGGTCGACAGGCAGTACCCGCGGCCGCGAGGCATCCTGTGGAACCACCTCCAGCCGCCGCAGATCCACGAGATACCAGTCCTAGAGCGGATGGGGTACGCGTAATGGCTTATCGAAGCGGTTCCGCGACTTCGTTCGCCAGTTGTTCGCCAGTTGTTCGCCGTCGCGCCGCGTGCCGTGTCGCGCATCTACTCCCGCAGCCCGGCGGCTTCGAGGGCGGCGCGCCGTTCAGGTTTAGCGAAGAGGCCCCTGCGGATCGATGATGGAGATCGGATCCGCGTGCCGATGGACGACCTTCCATTCGCCGGCTTCGCGGCGAAAGGTTGTCGTGACGCGCAGCTCGAAGCTCGAGACATCCGGCATGTCTCCAACTCTCGCCTTCCACCCCTCGGTGCTGAGCACGGTCACCAGATCGGCGCTCTCGTACACGGCAATGGTGCGGAAGTCTCCGACGTCTCCGTCGGAGAATCGCGACGAGGCGAAGTCGAGAGCAGCCGACACCTCGTCCCAGCCCTTGACGGCAGGTCCGAAGGGATTCGCAAGGGTGGCATCGGCGGCACGCGAGTAAAGCGCTTTCACGCCTTCGGGATCACCGCGGGAGAATTGCCGAGCCGCATCCTCGAAGCGCTCGATCTGCTTCTCAAGTTCCCGGTCCACGCCGCGAATGGTTGCACGATGGTTACACCCAAACCCCTTCGGACGAGAAGAGGAAGCGACTAACCGAGGATCTCTCAAGATCCAGAGAAGCGGCAGAAGGCCGAATATCCCCTTTGGCCGCGTGGCCTGGTCGCCTGCGTGTGAAATGAGCGAGATCTGCTGCGGTCTACGGCGTCTTGCCGCGACCTGTGTCAGAGGACGCGAGCGACGCGCCTAGCTGCTTCGCCCTGGGGCCTTCTACTTCGGTCTGTTGTTACCAAGCCGTTTCGAACGACCGTCCATCGCCTACTCCCGCAGCCCGGCAGCATCGAGAGCGTCGTGGCGAGTCGAAAACGACCGACCGCGGACGATCTCGCCGTCGCGGACCGTGAAGATCGCGTCAAATGGCCTATCGATCTCGCGTTCGCCGCGCCGATCATGTGTAGTTACCCGAGCGAGGGCAAGAACCTCATCGCCGTAATCGACAAATCGCTCGGGCTCGATCCGCAGCTTCTCCCAGTACCTGGGCATGCTTTCGAAATACCGCTTGACCTCGGCGTGACCTCGGTGGGTGATGGCGCCTGGTGCGCCAGGGTCTTCGACCCATTCGACCCCGGGGTGAAAGAGCGCAAGCAGCCCGTCGAAGTCACCGCGGCTGCCGCGGGCAAACACCGCCTTCACTACCTCGATGTTCTCCTGCGACATCGCCCGCGCAGTATCTCGCGCGAGTCCAGGGAGGTCGATGAGCGCGAGATCGACCCCTGCTCGCCGCCATCCCCCAGTCCAGCGGGTGATGCTCGCGCTCGACGCTCTCGTTGAGTGTCGGCGGGCGGGCCTTGACCACGACGAGTCGCTGCGGCGGCTGGACTACGGGGGCGAATGAAGCTCGCGCGACAGCAGCCGAAGGTCGTCCTCGGCGATCCCGTGGACGCGGAGGGTCTTATCGCGCGAGCCCGCGCCGCGCACGATCTCGACCCGGCTCTTGGGTACGCGGAGCCGCTCAGCTACCGCGGCGCACACGGCGGCGTTCGCCCGGCCGTCCGACGGCGGCGCCGTGACACGCACCAGCAGGCGTCCGGCGCGCTCGCCACCGACCTGGTCGCGCCCGGCGCGCGGGACGACCCGGATCGCGATGTCCACGTTCTCCTGCGACATCCCCCTACTCCCGCAGCCCGGCGGCTTCGAGGGCCTCGGCGTAAGTTGCGAACTGGCGGACGCGACGGATGCGCCCGGCGCGGAAGTCGTAGAGCGCCCCGACCTCCGGAGTCTCGACCTCGATGCCGCTCGCCTTTCCCGCTCCGGTGTACCGAACCCGACAAACCACCTGTTTTCCGACCGCGCGAGCGTCGATTTCCACGCACGCATCGGACCAAGCGTCGAGATAACTCTCTACGTGGCGGCGAAAAGCCTCACGGCCCAGGTGCATACCGCCACCGGGAAAATCGGGCGTGTCGTAGTACTCGATCTCGGGGTCGTAAAACTCGATCCAGTGATCCAGGTCGCGTCGGTTGAACGCGGCACTGGCCTCCCGCACGATCTCCACGTTCTCCTGCGACATCGCCCGCGCAGTATCTCGCGCGAGGATGGTGATCCGGAAGCGGCCCTTAACGCTTGCCGATCGGGGGGGCCGGGCTCGCACACTCCCTGCGGACCGGTCGGTCCGGGCGGACCCACCTGGGGGGTGGGGAAATGCGCACACAGCGCAAACGCAGCCGCCGCCTCACCGCCAAAGGTGCCGTTCCGTGCCGTCCCGACCTGCCAGCCGTCAGCTGCGGCTTCTTTTCCTGGGCCTGGACGCCGCGTACTTAGCCAGGCTCTTGAGCACGTCGGTCACGTCTGCGGTGGCCTTGATCTCCGTGGGGCGCCCGCGCAGCAGTAGCGCCTTGTCCTGGTTGATCCCCTTCGTCGTGGCCACGTTCCGAAGCGCGCCGGCCACGTCGCGGGTCGGCAGCTGGTCCTCCTCGCGCTCGAGCTTGTCGAGGAGTCGGTTCTCGGCCGCCGTGGCTCGCGCGACGACCGCCTCGAAGCTCTCCGCGGCGCGGCCATAGCGCCGGGGTACTTCGGCCTCATCGAGATCGCGGTAGCGATCGGCGTAGAGGTCGGAGCGCCAGTAGCGGAGGGTGGATTCGGGAAGACCGAACCCGCTCTCCGCGAGCGCCTTGACGGTCCTCGCGACGTTGCCGCAGTTGAGGACGAGTGTGGTCAGGGCCAGCTCGATCTCCTCGTCGCTGTAGCGCCTGCCTCCGTTGCGGCTCTTGAGCGCGTTTGTGGGCGCAGTTCTCGCTAGAGCGACATCCGAGTGCTTCGAGCGATGCCTGTTGAGTGCGGAATGTGGGCTCTGTGCCATCGCTCCACGGTACGAGGCAGGACGGCGGGAGCTACGTGCATTTCGGTGGCCGGTGTGGGCCAGCGAACGACAAATCACGAGAAGGGGATCCCTATTCCGGATGCCTGGGCCGGATCGCTTCTCGGCCGACAGCCGCCACTGTGCGATGCGGGTGCGTGCGGGGCACGCACGTCGCTGGCCCGGAGCTCCGGGGGCCGTGTGGGTCGCGTCGTGGCCCCCGCGGGCCGCGTGGGATCGGATCCCGGCGTCGCGGTTCGCGATGGGATTGGTCGGGGGGCGCCTCGTCCTCTTCGCGTACCAACCGCCGAAAGGCCCAGGCAAAGTAGACCAGGATCGCGACAGGGATAACCGACGGAAACAGGATCGAGAGCAGCGTGCCCTCCACTCGTCGGAGTCTACGCCGAGTCCGCGTCGCGCACCACCGCATTCTGGTGCCTGAATCTCGTCAGATCCGCCCTCGCCGTCGTCATATCCGCCGTCATCGCACCGCATTCGGCAATCGTGCGGCGGTCCAGCGCCTTAGAACTCGCCGGGTCAATGGGGGGTTGGTCCTTCAGCCCGAGCTTCACCCTCTCCCCCCGTTCGCCAGTTGTTCGCCAGTCAGACACCGGGACAACCGGACCCAACCGGGTAGATTCGTGCCTGAGTGGCTCCGACCGTGCCTAATCGCCAGATCCACGAGATCCCCGTTCTGGAAAGAATGGGGTACGCGTGAGCGCCGCCGCGACGACACCCGACCAGGTCCCCCGCCTCACGACCGCCGACACGGGGCGGATCGCCGACCTGCTCGCCCGAAGCTGGGGCTTCACGCCTCCGCGCGCCGAGCTGCTCGACCCGACCCCCGCGGACGGGCCGGATCCCTACGGCAACTCGGACCCCGATTGGCTTCGGATCGACTGGCGCGAGCAGCTGCGGACGGTCGTCGTCGACGGGACCCCGATCAACTACGTGGAGATGGGCCCGACGGAGGCGGAATCGGGGCCGCCGGTCATCTTCGTCCACGGGCTCGGAGGGTGCTGGCAGAACTGGCTCGAGAACATCCCGCACTTCGCCCGCCACCATCGGGTGCTCGCCCTCGACCTTCCGGGCTTCGGGTACTCGCCCCTGCCGGACTGGGAGATATCGATCGAGAGCTTCGGGCGCGTGCTGCTCGCGTTCTGCCGCGAGCTCGACGCCGAGCAGGGCGTCGTCATCGGGAACTCGATGGGCGGCTTCATCGCGGCGGAGGCCGTGATCCAGAGCGCCGACACCTTCGACCGCCTCGTGCTGGTCTCGGCCGCGGGCATCTCGCACAAGGAGCTCCTCTCCGGGCCCACCGTCACCGCTGCGCGGATGATGACGGTCGTCACGCCGGCCGTCCTGCGAATGCGCGACCAGGCGCTCCGCCGGCCCGCCCTCCGGCTCCGGGTCTTCGGGGGCGTGTTCCACAAGCCGATGCGGCTGCGGTCCGAGCTCCTGTGGGAGTTCGCCAACGGCGCCGGGACCGACGGGTTCCTGCCGGCGATCCGCGGCCTCGTCGGTTACGACTTCCTCGACGCCCTGGAGGAAGTGGAGCTGCCGGCGTTCATCGTCTGGGGCCGCAACGACCGCATCGTGCCGCCCGCGGACTCTGCGGGCTACGGCTCGCGGCTTCGCAACTCCAGAACCGTCATCTACGACGCGACCGGCCACTGCCCGATGGCCGAGCGACCGGTGCGGTTCAACCGGGAGCTGGAGGGGTTCTTGGCTGGCTAGGGGGGTGCGCTTCCGGCGCCGGCGCCCCCCGACGGCGTTTGGGGATTTATCCGGGCTATAGCCGGGTTCAATCCCCAAACAACGTCGAAACGGCCCGGACCCCGGCCCCCTCGCTGCCCGTTGGAGCGCCTACCCCGTGATGGCGCCGTGGGACGCCGACCCCACGCTCCGCGCGTACTTCGCCATCACGCCCGTGGTGTATTCGGGCTCAGGCGCTTCGTAGGCGCCGATGCGCTCGGCGATCTCGGTGTCGGTGAGAGCGACGTCGAGCCTTCGGGAGGCCACGTCGATCGTGATCTCGTCGCCGTCGCGCAGCGCGGCGATCGGGCCACCTTTGACGGCCTCGGGCGCGACGTGCCCGATCATGAGGCCGCGGGTGCCGCCCGAGAACCGCCCGTCCGTGATGAGCGCGACGTCCTCGCCGAGCCCCTCGCCGACGATGGCGGCCGTGACCTGAAGCATCTCGCGCATCCCGGGCCCGCCGGCAGGACCCTCGTTGCGGATCACGATCACGTCGCCCGGTTGGAGCTCCTGCGCCTTGACGGCGCGGAAGCACTCCTCCTCCGAGCCGAACACCCGCGCGGGGCCAGTCTGCCCGAGGCGCTCGGTGCCCGCGAGCTTCACGACGGCGCCGTCGGGCGCGAGATTGCCTCGCAGGATCGCAAGCCCTCCCTCCGGCTTCAGCGGATCGTCGGCAGGCCGCACGACCTCCTGGCCCGGCGCCTCGGTCGCCGCCGCGGCGATCTCGCCGATCGTCTGCCCCGTCACCGTCATCGCTTCGGTGTGGAGCATCCCGGCGTCCGCGAGGCGCCTCAGGATGAGCGGCACGCCCCCGGCGCGGTAGAGGTCGGTGGCGACGAAACGGCCGGCGGGCTTCAGGTCGGCGAACAGCGGCGTCGAGCGGGAGATGCGCTCGAAGTCCTCGAGCTCGAGGGCCACTCCCGCCTCGCGGGCGACCGCCATGAGGTGGAGCACGCCATTGGTCGAGCCACCCGACGCGCACACGCACGCGATGGCGTTCTCGAGCGACTCCTTCGTGACGATCCGGCTCGGGCGGAGATCCTCGGCGAGCACGTTCATCACGAGCTCGCCGATCCGCTCGGCCACGTTCGCCTTCTCGTCATCAACCGCCGGCACCATCGCCGAGCCGCCGGGCGAGATTCCGAGGGCCTCGAACGCGCAGGCCATCGTGTTGGCGGTGAACTGGCCCCCGCAGGCTCCGGGGCCCGGGCTCGCCACGTCCTCGAGCTCGCGGAGGTCCTGGTCGGAGATCTTCCCCGCGGCGTGGGCGCCGATCGCCTCGAAGAGGTCGACGATGGTGACGTCGCGGCCGCGATAGCGGCCGGGGGCGATCGAGCCGCCATAGAGCAGCACCGACGGGATGTCGAGCCGCACGAGCGCCATCACCGCGCCCGGGATCGTCTTGTCGCAGGCGGAGAGGGCGACGAGCGCGTCGAACTGGTAGCCGCGGGCCGTGAGCTCGATCGAGTCGGCGATCACCTCGCGGCTGACGAGCGAGGTCTTCATCCCACGCGTTCCCATCGTGATTCCGTCGGAGATCGCGACCGTGTTGAACTCCATCGGCGTCCCTCCGGCCGCGCGGACGCCGTCCTTCACGTGCGTGGCGAGCCCGCGGAGGTGGAAGTTGCATGGCATCGCCTCGATCCACGTGTTGGCGACGCCGACGGTCGGCTTCGAGAGCGCCTCATCGTCGAAGCCGATCCCCTTCATGTAGGCACGAGCGTGCGAGCGGTCGGGGCCGTCGAAGACCGCCGACGAACGGGGGCGGGGAAGGCCGTTCTTGCTCATGCGATCAGGGCCCTCCGGCTCGCGCGCCAAGCACGCAGGCGCTGGAGGTCGCGGCGCGCGTGGCCGGGGTCGACCTGCCGGCCCGGCGCGTGCATGTTGGCCTCGGCGATGAGATCGCGCTCGGCGCCCCGCAGCGACATCCACTTCGCGAGCACGTCGTCGGCGTCGGGCAGCCGCTCCCCCATGCCGGGATCGGTGCGGTCGGGGAAGCCCACGCAGTACTCGCTGAGGAGCTCGCCGGTCGCCGTGTCGTAGGCGATGATCGGCCGGTGCGGGTACACCAGGTAGCCGTAGCGCTCGTCGGCGCCCGCCACCGTCAGGAAGCCGAGCTCGGAGTACATGGCGTACTCCTCGGGCGGGACGATTGACCGCATGAGCTCCCGCGCCTTGCGCTCGGCGCGAAGCTCGCGCCCCGGGTCATAGCGAACGGGGGCAACGCCCTCCGGAGAGGCCGCGCGCCTGCGCCGCGAAGCTTCGAGCAGCGACGGGCCGAAGCCGGCGATCGCGAGCCCGGCGACGACGACGGCGCTGATCGCGACGGCGGCGCTCACCCGCCCGCGGCCGGTGGGAAGAAGACCACCCGCTCGGCGTCGCGGGGAACCTCGGAGAAGTCGCGCACCAAGAGCGCCTCGCGGTGTGGTCCCGCGCTCGTCGGCACGGCCGCCTGCATCCCGAGATCGAGCTGGCGCCTGAACTCCGCGACGAGCAGCTCCTCGTCCGATGCGAGCTCCACGTCGCCCTCGGCCAAGAGGACGTCGCCGTGTCCGGGCTTCATACGGACGAGCTTCACGGTCCGGATTATGTCAGCGGCCGGCGAGCGGTCAGCGTCGGGCGAGCGCGAAGACGTCGACCGGCCCGGCGCCGGCGCCGATGCCCCGGAGCCCGTTGCCCACAGCCTCGGCGGCGATCTCGCGTGCCCAGCGCGCCGCCTCGCCCAGCTCGATGCCGCGCGCGAGGAACGCCGCAAGTGCCGACGAGTGTGTGCAGCCCGAGCCGTGGCTAGCCCCCGCCGGATACCGGGGGCCCTCGATCCGGACCGCGCCGGCGTCGTCGACCAGCACGTCCGCGCCGGAGTCGGTGTGCCCGCCCGTAACCACCACCGCCTTCGGCCCGAGCGCCAGGATCGCCCTTCCCAGCTCCTCCTGCCCGGCAACCTCACCGAGCCCGGAGAGAGCGCGGGCCTCCGGCACGTTCGGGGTCGTCACGGATGCCAACGGCATGACGCGCTCGATGAGCGCCGCCCTCGCGGCCGGATCGAGGAGCGCAGCCCCGCTCTCGGCGACCATCACCGGATCGACGACGACGGGCGCGCCGTCCGCGAGCCGGAGCGCCTCCACCACCGCGTCGATCGTCGCCTCGTCGGCCAGCATGCCGACCTTCACCGCGTCGACGCCGAGGTCGGACACCACCGCCCGCACCTGGGCGACGATCATCTCCGGGTCCACAGGCATCATTGCCTCGACCCCCACCGTGTTTTGGGCCGTGACCGCCGTGACCGCCGTGGCGCCGTGGACGCCGCAGCGGGCGAACGCCTTCAGGTCGGCCTGGATGCCGGCCCCACCGCCCGAGTCCGAGCCGGCGATCGCGAGGGCGACCGGGACTCGGCGTTCATCGGTCACGAATTCATCGTAGATGGCGCCCGGAGGGCCGTTCTGGAGTAGAGCCCGCTCACGCCCGAGGCGACGTATCCCACCAGCTCGAGCCTGGTGAGAGCGATCGCGACCTCGCGCCCCGGCAAGCCCGTTCTCGCCGCGATCACGTCGGGCGCCTGGGCGCCGGCCTCGATCGCCTCGAGCACCGGGGCCAGCTCGGGGTCGATCGCGGGCCCGGCGCGGCGCGCGCCTCCGGCGCCCACCCCGAACAGCAGGTCGAGAACGTCGGACGCCCCGGCGACGAGATGGGCACCGTCGGCGAGCAGCGCGTTCGTTCCCGCCGAGACCCGGGAATGCACGGGGCCCGGCACCGCCCCGACGGTGCGGTCGAGCTCGTTCGCCGCGTTGGCCGTGATGGTCGAGCCCGAGGGCTGCGCGGCCTCGACCACGACCGTGACCTTCGCGATCGCCGCCATGATGCGGTTGCGCGTGGGGAACGACCACTTCTCCGGCGCGGTGCCCGGCGGGCGCTCGGAGATCGCGGCGCCGCGCTCGAGAATCCGGCGGTAGACCGGCGCCGCGGCGGCCGGGTAGATCACGTCGGGCCCGCCGGCGAGCACGGCGATCGTCGTGCCGCCGCCCTCCAGGGCGCCCTTGTGGGCGGCGGTGTCGATCCCGTACGCGAGCCCGCTCACGACCACGACGTCGGCGGCGGCCAGATCGCGCGCCAGCTCCCGGGCGATGCCGAGCCCGTACGGGGTCGCCCTGCGCGCGCCGACGATGGTGACGGTCACGTCCGCGTCGGCCTCCGCGAGCGCCTGCTGCGAGCCGGCGCCATGGAGGACCGCGGGCGAGGGATCGAGCCTCGGGAGCCCATGATCGAGGTCGAGCAGCTGCGCGGGGTAGTCCGCGTCGTCGCGAGTCACCGACCATAGCTCGCTCATGTACCCGCCCCCACCACCGGCCGGCCCCGGAAGCTCAGCGCCTCGGAGACGTGATGCGCGGTGACGCGGTCCGCGGGCTCGAGGTCGGCGATCGTCCGCGACAGCCGCAGCACGCGGTCGTACCCGCGGCCGCTCATTCCGAGCTTCCCGTAGCTCCCCTCGAGCGCCCGGCGCGCGCCGTCGTCGATCCTCCCCACCTCACGGATCTCCGCTCCGCTCGTCTCAGCGTTCGCCCGGCCCGGCCCGAGGCGGTGGGCCTGGCGGTCGCGCGCCTCGACCACCCGTTGCCGGACCGATGCCGAGCATTCGCCCTCGCGCTCCGACATCTCCTCCGCCCTCGGTCGCGCGACCGTGACGATCGCATCGATGCGGTCGGCGAGGGCCCCGCTGATCCGGCGCTGGTATCGAAGCACGGCGGCGGGCGTGCACTCGCAGCGGCCGCTCTCAGGGCCGTGGCCGCACGGGCAGGGATTGGTGGCGGCCGCCAGCATGAACCGGCAGGGCAGCTCGACGGCGTGGCGCGCCCTGACGATCGCGACCGTTCCGTCCTCGAGCGGCTGCCGCAGGGCCTCCAGGGCGTCGCGCGGGAACTCCCCGAGCTCGTCGAGGAAGAGGACGCCGCGATGCGCGAGCGTTATCTCCCCTGCCCTGGGCGGGTTGCCACCGCCAACCAGCCCGGGCGTGGAGATCGTGTGGTGCGGAGCCCGGAACGGGCGCAGGGTCGTCGCCGTGGCGCCGGCTGGGCGACCGCACGCGCTCGCGATGCGCAGGACCTCCACCGCCTCCGACTCGCGAAGCGGCGGCAGTATCGACGGTATCCGCCGGGCGGCCATCGACTTGCCGGCGCCGGGCGGGCCGACGAGCAGCACGTTGTGGGCGCCGGCGGCCGCGATCTCGAGCGCCCGCCGCAGGAACGACTGGCCCCGCAGGTCGCGGAGGTCGGGAAGCTCGATCCCGTTCGAGGAGAGGCGCAACGGCGCCGGGGGCGGAGGCTCGCCGTCGGTGCCGATCAGCCCAAGCTGCTGGAGCCTCGAGACGGGAAGGATGCGAAGCCCGCCGGCGAGCGCCGCCTCCGCGGCATTCTCAGCGGGGACCGCAAGCGCCCGCGCGCCGACGCCGCGCGCAGCCTCCGCCATGGCGAGCGCACCGGGAACGGCGCGGATCGAACCATCGAGGGCCAGCTCGCCGGCGAGCGCCAGCCCCTCGAGCTTCTCCAACCCGAGCTGCTCGGAGGAGCCGAGAAGCGCGGCGGCGATCGCGAGGTCGAGCCCCGGCCCGCCCTTGCGCAGGTCAGCCGGCGCGAGGTTCGCCGTGATGCGCTGCTGCGGGAACTTGAACCCCGAGTTCTCGAGCGCCGAGCGCACTCGCTCGCGCGACTCCCGGATTGCCGTGTCGGGCAGGCCGACCAGCGAGAAGGCGGGTAGGCCCTGATGGACGTCGACCTCGACCCGAACGGGCCGCGCCTCCACCCCGAGAAGCGTGAACGTCTGCGCGCTGGCGAGCACACCGCGACGCTAGGTCGCCGCGGCCGCCCGATGGCTCGTGATTCGAGTCCGTTGAGGCGCGGAGTTGTGACAATTCACGCACCACCGGCGCGCCCACCCGTCCTACCTTCGAGCCATGACAGCCGCCCGCCAGGCACTCGGCCGTTGCGTCGAGGAGATGGTCGCCGAGGCCCTGGTCGACGAGGGAGCGGCGATCGTGTCCCGAAACGCTCGCGTGAGCGGCATTCGCGGCGAGATCGACCTGGTGGCGCTCCACCGAGACGTGATCGTCTTCGTCGAGGTCAAGGGGCGCACCGAGGGAGGGTCCGTCGGCCCCGAGCGACCTGCCTTGGCGGTCACGGCTCGCAAGCGCGCGAAGCTGCGCGCGCTTGCGGGAGCCTGGCTCGCCCAGAACCGCGAGCGGATCCCCCCGCATCGCGGCCTGCGCTTCGACGTGGTCGGTGTGACGGTCGACCGGGCGGGCCGGGTCGTGGACTGGG
This sequence comes from uncultured Actinomycetes bacterium, assembly GCA_963771655.1. GTDB lineage: Bacteria > Actinomycetota > Thermoleophilia > Solirubrobacterales > 70-9 > JAWVFM01. The sequence continues at coordinate 48,475 of CAVYUG010000009.1, forward strand.
AGCATCTGAGGGGGGCGTTCTGAGGGGCCCGAGTCATTCGCTGAAGCATTTGACCCCCCATAGGGGCACAGCCTTCACTCGACGAACCAGCGCCCCCTTCGCTGCCGGCCCGGCCGCAGGCCGGGCCAATCTCGCGGCCTACCCCGAGAGCTCGAGCTGCGAGTACGCGATCGACTGGAACGAGCGACGGTGCAGCGCCGAAGGGCCCCCCGCGAGGATGGCGGCGCGGTGCTCCGGGGTCGAGTAGCCGGCGTTCTCCGCGAACCCGAACCCCGGGTAGGCGCCGTCGACGCGCTGCATGTAGCGGTCGCGCGTGACCTTCGCGATCACCGACGCCGCTGCGATCGCGGCGCTCCTCGCATCCCCGTCGACGACCGCCTGATGCGGCACCGAGCAGCGCTGGCCGAGCCGAAAGCCGTCCACCAGGCAGGTCGCGCCCTCCACCGCGACCCGCTCCAAGCTGCGGCCGAGGGCGTTGAGGTTCGTGACGTGGAGACCGCGGGAGTCGATGCCGCGCACGCAGCGGACGGTCACGGCGACGCGAGCGGCCGCGCGGAGCACGCACGGGTAGAGAGCCTCGCGCTCCTCGGCGCTGCGCTGCTTGGAGTCGTCGAGCTCTCCGAGCGCTCGGCGATCCCGGAGGGTCAGCCGTTCGTAGTCGATGAGGACCGCCGCGGCGACGAGCGGGCCGGCGAGCGACCCGCGCCCGGCCTCGTCGGTGCCCGCCACATACCGCGTGCCGAGCTCGCGATCGAACTTGAACAGCCGCGCGGCCTTGCGCCGCCGCCTCGTCCGTGCAGCTTTCGTCCCGGCCACCGAGCGCATGATGCCCGACCCTGCGGCGCCCGGGCGGCGGCGTGAGGCCCGGTGGGCTCTATTTGGGCGCAATTTGTGCGGTCGGCGAGCCGGGGTTAGAAGAACCCGATCCGGTCAGGCGGCCAGTACGTCATGAACGCCTCGCCGATCATCCAGTCCCTCGAAACGGGCCCCCAGAGGCGGCTGTCGTCGCTGCGCCCCCGGTTGTCGCCCATCATGAAGTAGTGGTCCGGAGGGATCGTGATCGGCTTGCTCAGGTTGCACGGAACGCTCGCCGTCGCCGGATGACAGGGGTTGATGAAGCTCTCCTTCGCCTCCACCCCGTTCACGACCGGGTGGCCGTCCTTGATCGAGAGGCGATCGCCGGGCCCGGCGACGATGCGCTTGATGAAGTTCTCGCTCGACTCATCGGGGCCGGGCGCGGGACACGGCTGCTTGGAGCTGTGCCTTTGCCCGCACTCGGGCCCCCCGCCCACCGCTCCGGTCGGCGGGTGGAACACGACGATGTCGCCGATCGAGGGGTCCGTCAGGTGGTAGATGAAGCGGTTGACCAGGACCCGCTGCGTCTTCTCGATCGTCGGGTACATCGAGACCGACGGGATCTGGTACGGCTTGACGACGTAGGCCTGGATCAGGAGCGCGAGGCCGATCGCAAGGGCCACGATCGCGACCAGCTCGAGAAGGGCGGCGCGGCCCGTCTTCGGCCGCTTCATCAGGAGGTACCGCCGTCGCCGTCCTCGGCTTCGCCGTCGGACGGCGCCGAGTTCGCGTCTCCCTCCTCTGAATCACCGCCCGCCGGCTGCTCCGCTTCCACCGGAGCACCTTGCCCTCGCTGATCGCTCGGGCTTTCCTCTTGTGCTTCAGCGTCCGCGCCGTCGGGGTCTGCATCAGGCTGGTCAGCTTCAGCCGCATCGGGCTCGGCCGGTGTCGCCTCGACCTCGACCTCGGCCTGGGCGACGCCCTCGGCGTCGACGGGCTCTGGCTCGGGCTCGGCCATCACCAGCTCGTCCTCGATGCCCCAGCGACGCTCGGCCACCCGGGCGCGCTTTCCGACCCGACCGCGGAGGTAGTAGAGCTTGGCCCGCCGCACATCGCCGCGCGCCACGACCTCCAGGCGCTCGACCTTGGGCGAGTGCACTGGGAACGACCGCTCGACCCCGACGCCGAACGACTGCTTTCGCACCGTGAACGTCTCGCGGGCGCCGCTGCCCGACCTGGAGATGACGATGCCCTCGAAGACCTGGGTGCGGCGGCGCGCGCCCTCGACGACCTGAAAGTGCACGCGGACCCGATCGCCCGGGGCGAATCGCGGGACCCGGCGCAGCTGCCGGCGCTCGATGCTCTCAATAATCGTGCTCATGGTCGTCCGGCCCGCCCGCCCGAGCCACGCCGGCGGGGTCGGGATCAAAAGGCGCGTGGCGGTCAGCCGCGCGGGCGAGAATGGTAGCGGAGGCCAGGCGGGCGATCTATCGCCTGGATTGCTCCCGGCGCCACTCGCGGACCTTCGCGTGGTCGCCTGAGAGCAGGATCTCGGGCACCGCCCAGCCGCGGAAGGTCGCCGGGCGGGTGTAGTGCGGGTACTCGGGCGCTCCGCCCAGTGCCTCGGAGAACGACTCCTCGACGGCGCTGGAGGCATGCCCGAGCGCACCGGGCAGCTTGCGGATCACCGCGTCCGCGAGGACCATCGCCGCCAGCTCGCCGCCCGCGATCACGTACGGACCGATCGAGACGGCGTCGGTCGCGAGGTGCTCGCGCACCCGCTCGTCCACGCCCTCGTAGCGCCCGCAGAGGACCGCGATGTCGGGCTCCGTTGCGAGCTCCGAGGCGAGGGCGTCATCGAGCTGGCGGCCCGAGGCGGCGAGGAGCACGACGCGACTCGGGCCGCTGCTTTCGCCGTAGGTCGCCCGCAGGGCGGCGTCGACCACGTCCACGCGAAGCACCATGCCGGCGCCGCCCCCATAGGGCGAGTCATCGACCTGGCCGCCGGTGAGCGGGGTCGAATCGCGGTAGTTCACGAACCGGAGCCGGCTGCCCGCATCGATCGCGTTGGTGACGTGCCGCTGCGCGGCGAACCAGTCGAAGGCCTCCGGGAAGAGGGTGAAGAAGTCGAGAATCACTTGCGGGCGCCTTCGGCGCCCTTACATGCTGCTTTCGGGGCTGGGGCCCCTCACTCGTCATCACCGACGAACTCGACGAGCACGCGCCGCTCGCCAGAGGCGCGGGATGCGGCCTTCGCAACGGTGCGGATCGCGTTCGCGACCCGTCCGCCGCGGCCGATGAGCCGCCCGAGGTCTCCGCCCGCAACGCTGACCTCGATCACGAGGTCGCCACCCTCGTCGACCTCCTCCACGGTCACCGCGTCGGGCTCCGACGCGAGCGCCCGGCAGAGGAACTCGACGAGGTCACCGACGGCGGTCGTCGGAGCCCCAGCGGGAGCAGCCTCGCCGCCGGCCTCCACCGCTAGGACCCGGTCGCTTCGATGCCCTGGGCCCGCAGCAGCGCGGCCACCGTCCGCGTGGGCCGGGCGCCGTGCTCGAGCCAGTGACGGGCCCGATCCGCATTGAGCTCGATGACCGACGGGTCGGTCTGCGGGTTGTAGTGGCCGATCGTCTCGATCGTACGCCCGTCGCGCGGCGATCGGCGATCGGCGACGACGATCCGCCAGTTCGGGTTCTTGCGCGAACCCACGCGCCTGAGTCGGATACGGACCATTGCGGCGGGGAAGGGTAGCGCCTAGCTCATGCCGCGAAGCAGCTGCTGGGGGTCCGGCATCTTGCCCTTGGCGAGCTGAGCCATCAGCTTCTTCGTCTGGCCGAACTGCTTCACGAGCTGGTTGACGGCCTGCACCGTGGTCCCCGATCCCTTCGCGATCCGCTTGCGCCGCGAGCCGTCGATCATCGCGGGGTTCGCGCGCTCCGCCGGAGTCATCGAGAGGATGATCGCCTCCACCCGGTCGAGCTCCCGCTCGTCCATGTCGAGCTGTCGGAGCTCGCGCATCGCCCCGCCCATGCCCGGCATGAGCCGAAGGACGTTCTGGAGCGGTCCCATCTTGCGCACCTGCTTCATCTGGCCGAGGAAGTCCTCGAGCGTGAACTCCTGGCGGCGGATCTTGCGCTGAAGGTCGGCGGCCTGCTTCTCGTCGGAGACCTCCTCGGCCTTCTCGATGAGCGTCAGGACGTCGCCCATCCCGAGGATGCGCGAGGCCATCCGCTCGGGGTGGAACCGCTCGAGCGCCTCGAGCTTCTCCCCCGTGGATGCGTAGAGGATGGGCTTGCCGGTCACCGCCCGCACCGAGAGCGCGGCGCCGCCGCGGGCGTCGCCGTCGAGCTTGGTCAGCACCACGCCGTCGAAGTCGACGCGCTCCGAGAAGGCCTCCGCGACGTTGACGGCGTCCTGGCCGGTCATCGCATCCAGCACCAGGAGGACGTCGTGGGGTTTCACGGCCTTGCGCACGCGCACGAGCTCGTCCATGAGGTCCTCGTCGACGTGCAGCCGGCCGGCGGTGTCGACGATCAGCACGTCGCGACTCTCCTGCTTCGCCCGCGCGAGCGCCCATTCGGCGATCTCGGCCGGGTCGGGCTCGGTGCCGCGCTCATAAACCGCTGCGCCGGCCCGCTCGCCCACCGTGACGAGCTGATCGACCGCCGCCGGACGCTGGGTGTCACACGCCGCGAGCGCGACCCGCTTACCGCCCCCGGCCAGATGCTTCGCGAGCTTGGCGCACGCGGTGGTCTTCCCCGAGCCCTGAAGGCCGGCCATCAGGATCACCGTCGTGCCGGTCGGGGCGAGCACGAGGTCGCGGCTCGCCCCGCCCATCAGCTTCGCGAGCTCTTCGTTCACGATCTTCACGACCTGCTGGCCCGGATCGAGGCTCTGCAGCACGCCGGCCCCGAGGCAGCGCTCGCGGACGCCCTCGGTGAACGACTTCACGACCTTGAAGTTCACGTCCGCCTCCAGCAGCGCGAGGCGGATCTCCCGCATCGCCGCGTCGACATCGGCCTCGGTCAGCTTGCCGCGCTTGCGGACGGCGGCGAGAGAATCCTGGAGCCGGTCTGAGAGCTGGTCGAACAAGGTGTGTGGGTGAGGGGTTGCGTTCAGCTTACGGCGGGCTGGCCCGCGAGCAGCGCAGCAGCGAACTCGCTGGGATCGAATGGGCGCAGGTCCTCGATGCCCTCCCCCACCCCGATCAGCTTCACGGGCAGATCCATCTCGCCCGCGATGGCGAGCGCGATCCCGCCCTTCGCGGTGCCGTCGAGCTTGGTGAGCACCACGCCCGTGAGGTCAACCGCCTTGGCGAACACCTGCGCCTGGCGGAGGCCGTTCTGCCCCGTTGTGGCATCGACGACGATGAGCGTCTCGTGCGGAGCGCCCTCGAGCCGCTTCGCCGCGACCCGGTTCACCTTCGCGAGCTCCTCCATCAGGTTCGAGTGCGTGTGGAGGCGCCCGGCCGTGTCTGCGATCACCACGTCCGCGCCGCGAGACTGCGCGGCCGCGATCGCGTCGAAGACGACGGCGCCGGGGTCGCCGCCCGGGGCGCCGCGGACGATCTCGGCGCCTGCGCGCTCCGCCCACGTCTCGAGCTGCTCTATCGCCGCTGCCCGATACGTGTCCGCGGCGGCGACGATGACCCGTTGGCCGAGTTCGCCGCCCAGGATCGACGCAAGCTTGCCAATCGTCGTCGTCTTCCCCGTCCCGTTGACGCCCACGACCATCACGACCGCCGGCGCGGCGCTCAGGTCGATCCGGCGCTCGCCCACCGATGCGACGTCCGCCAGAAGCTCCACCAAGCGCTCGCGAACCGCGGTCGGGTCGGTGAGCCCTCCCGTCTCCACCTCGGCCTCGAGCGTGCCCACTATCTCCGCCGTCGTCCGCGCGCCGACGTCGGCGAGGATCAGCGCCTCCTCGAGTCGCTCCCAGTCGGCGTCGTCGAGGCGGTCGAGGACGCTGGCGGTGAGCTCGTCGGAGAGCGCCTTGCGCGACGCCGAAAGGCGCTCACGGAGGCGGCGAAGGCGTCCGCCCCGCTCCGACGGTCCGTCGTCGGTCGGATCAGGTGGAGCGGCCGGCGCTCGGCCGCCTAGGTCGATCGCTAGCTGCCAATCGCTGGGCACGGGAGGCACGCTACCCGTCGAACTTCGGCAACCTGTTCCCGGAAGGCGGGAATGCATTGCAGAAGTTCGGGTCCTGTAGCTGTAGACGAGCCAGCGGCCCCGCAACCGGGAACTGGTCGCGAGCTGATCCTCCCCTCACGCATCGAGCGCCGTCAGGTCCAGCTCGCGCAGGCGGTCGGGGTCGGCGAGTACGTCCATCTCGACGATCCTCCCGCTCCTGATCGTGAAGCCTTGAATCGAGAAGGGCCTTCCGTTCCGGGTGTTGACCAATCCCACGGTGCCGTTGACGAGGGCCGGCCGCGACACCAGGCCCCGCTGCGAGTAGGAGACCGCCTGGCCCGCGACCGCCTCCGCCCCGCGAACCTCCCGGAGCCCGACCGACGGACCGAGGTCGACCCTCAGCACGACATCCGGGTCGAGCACCGCGACCAATCGCTCGAAGTCCCCCTCACGCGCCGCCGCAAGGAACGCGTCGACGACGTCGCGCTGAGTCTCGAAGTCGGCATCGGGAATCGCCTTGCGTCCCTGGACACGCCGGCGAGCGCGGCTGGCGAGCTGGCGCGCCGCCGCGGGCGAGCGGTCGACGATCGGCGCGATCTCGTCGAAGGGCACGGCGAACATGTCGTGCAGCACGAACGCGAGCCGTTCGGCCGGGCTCAGCGTCTCGAGGACGACGAGCAATGCCAGCCCGACCGAGTCGGCCAGCAGGGCTTCGTGCTCGGGATCCGTCCCGCCGGCGCGGTCGATGATCGGCTCCGGCACGCGAACGTCAAGCGGCTCGTCTCGTCGCGAACGGCGCGAGCGCAGCATGTTCAGCGACACGCGCCCGACCACGGTGGTCAGCCATGCGCCGAGGTTCTCGACGTCGCTCGCATCCGAGCGGCTGAGCCGCAGCCACGCCTCCTGGACGGCGTCGTCGGCCTCGCTCAGCGAGCCGAGCATCCGGTAGGCGACCGCCCTGAGCTGCGGACGATGCTCCACGAACCGTTCTGCTAGCCATTGCCGTTCATCCATCGGTCACATTCCTCCGTCGCGGGGGGTCATAGCACTAGACCCGCAAGACCCGGGCGTTGTGACAAAGACGAGAACGCGAAGCAAGGAGTGCACATGACCGACACCTCCACCCAGGGCATCAAGACCGTGCTGCATCCCGTTTCCGACCTGGCGGCGGCCAAGCCGGTGTACGCCGCCCTGCTCGGCGTCGAGCCGCAGACCGACGAGTCCTACTACGTCGGCTTCGAGGCCGAGGGCCAGCAGATCGGGCTGGTGCCACCCGGCGGGCCGCAGGAGATGGCCTCGCCGGTGGCCTTTTGGCACGTGCCGGACATCGAGGCGAAGCTGGCCGAGGTGACCACCGCGGGTGCCACCGTGAACGAGGCCCCGCGCGATGTCGGCGGCGGCCGGCTCGTCGCCACCGTCACCGACCCCGACGGCAACGTCCTCGGGCTGCTTCAGGACCGATGATGGCGACGAAGAAGTCGAAGGGATTCTCGGCCGAAGAGCGAGCCGCGATGAGGGAGCGCGTCAAGGAGCTCAAGGGCAACGGGGACGGGGAAAGCGACGTTCTCGAGAAGATCGCCGAGATGCCGAGACGCGATCGCGTGATGGCGAAGCGGCTCCACGAGATCGTCAAGGCCAGCGCGCCGGAGCTCTCGCCGAAGACGTGGTACGGGATGCCGGCGTACGCCAACAAGGACGGCAAGGTCGTCTGCTTCTTCAAAGCCGCGGTGAAGTTCAAGGCGAGGTACGCGACGTTCGGCTTCAACGACGACGCGAACCTCGACAAGGGCGCCATGTGGCCGACATCCTTTGCGCTGAAGGAGCTGACGCCCGCCGAGGAGAAGAAGATCAGCGCACTCGTGAAGAAGGCCGTGCGCTAGGCGGTTACGCGGCCCGGGCGGTGCTCTCGGCGCCGTCGCGCGGCAGGCGGCGGGAGACGACCTCGGTCACGCCGTCGGTTCCCATCGACACGCCGTAAAGCACGTCGGCCGCGTCCATCGTGCGCTTCTGGTGGGTGACGATCACGAACTGAGCGCGGTCCGCGAAGCGGCGCACGAGCTGGAGGAAGCGGTCGATGTTGGCATCGTCGAGCGCGGCCTCGACCTCGTCCAGGATGTAGAAGGGCGAGGGGCGGGCGAGGAAGACCGCGAAGACGAAGGCGAGCGCGACGAGGGCCTTCTCGCCGCCCGAGAGCAGGGACAGCCGCCGCGTCGCCTTGCCCGCTGGCGTGACCTCGATCTCGACGCCGTCGGACGCGGTCTCGGGCTCGTCATCGGAGGGCGCGGCTTCCTCGGCGCCATCGGGCTGCTCGCCGCCGAGCACGAGCTTCGGACCGCGCTCGGTGACGAGCCGCAGCTGTCCCCGCCCACCCGGGAAGAGGTGCTCGACCAGCTCCGCGAAGTTGCGCTGGGCGGCGTCGAACGTCTCGGCGAACGACTCCTCGATCCGCCGATCGGTCTCCGCGATCAGCCCCTGCAGCTCTGCCAGCGCGGTCTCGAGGTCCTCGCGCTGCTCGGAAAGCTCACGCACGTGGGCCTGCGCGTCGGCGTACTCCCGCTCCGCGAGCGGGTTGACCGGGCCCAGCGCCTCGCGCCTGCGACCCACCCGCTCGAGGCCACGCTCGATCTCGTCGCGCTCGGCCTCGGTGAGGACGCCCTCCGCGGGACCGATCTCCCGCCCGAGCACGGCGGCGATCCTGACGAGCTCCGACGTGGTCTCGTCGCGCCGCTCACGCTCCTGGGCGGCGCTCACCTCGGCGGCGGTGACCCGCTCCCCCACGTCTCGCAGGCGCGCCTGGAGCTCGGCCTCTTCACGCGAGCACTCGCGCAGGCCGGCGGCCACCTCGTCTCCGTCGCCGTCGGCGAGCATCCGGTTCTCGATGGCCGCCGCGCGCTCGCCGCTCGAATCGCGCACCGCGGCCGTCGCATCGATCAGGCCGTCGAGCTCGACGAGCGCCGCCTCGGCCCCCTCCAGCGATCCCTCGAGCGAGCCCTGAAGACGCCCCACGAGGAGCTCCTCGATGCGCCCGGCGGTGCGGGCGGACCGCTCCGACGCCTCGCGGACGGTCCCGACGGCCTCCGCGCGGGCAGCGTCGGCGGCGGCGGCCTTCGCGGCCTCGAGCGAGCCACCCGCCTCCGCGAGGGACTTGCCGAGGGCGTCCAGCCCGGCCTCGATCGCCTCGCCGTCGTCGTCGGCCCGCTCGGCCAGGGCTCCAAGCGCCTGCCGCCGGCGCTCGAGCTCCGCGGAGAGCTCCGCGCGCCGGGCCGCGAGGGCCTCCGAGCGAGCCGCGAGCCGCTCGTGCGCACCGCGGATCTTCGTCAGCCTTCCCCACGCCTCGGTCCGCTCGCGATCGCGCGCGGCGAGCCGCTCCTCGATGGCGGTGCGGCGGCGGTTGACCTCCGCGAGCTGAGCGTCGAGCGTGTCGCGCGAGGCGCGCGCCTTCTCCGCCGCGCCCTCCGCCCCCTCGGCTCCGTCGGCGTGCGCGCGCAGCTCGGACGCCAGCAGCCGGGAGCGAAGCTCCGCCGACTCGCGCTCGAGCCGGGCATGGATGTCGGCGGCCTGCGCCTGGCGCTTCAGCGGCCGGAGGCGCGAGCGGGCCTCGCGCTCCACGTCGAGGGCCCGATCGAGGTTCTCGTGCGTGCGGTCGAGCTTCAGCTCCGCGCGGCGCCGGCGCTTGCGGTGCTTGCCGAGCCCGGCGGCCTCCTCGACGAGCAGCCGCCGCTCGGCCGGTCGCGAGTGGACGATCTCCTCGACGCGGCCCTGGCTGATCACGGAGTGCATCTCCCGTCCGAGGTTCGCGTCGGCGAGGGCCTCGATGACGTCGACGAGGCGGCAGCGCGCGCCGTTCAGCCAGTAGCCACCGTCGCCTGTGCGATCGAGCCGCCTTCGGATCGACAACTCCGAGAACACACTGCCCGCCGGCTGCTCCGCTCCCGCCGGAACACCTCGCCCTCCCCTTCGAGTCGGGCCCTCTTCTTCTGCTTCCGCGTCCGCGCCGACGGGGTCCGTCTCAGCACTGAGCACGACCTCCACCTCGGCGTAGCGGGAGGGGCCGCGGGAGGCGCCGCCGGCGAAGACCATGTCCCGCATCGACTGGCCGCGGACGCTGAGCGGGCTCTGCTCCCCGAGCGCCCAGAGCACGGCGTCGGTGATGTTCGACTTGCCGGAGCCGTTCGGCCCGACGATGACGCTCACGCCCGGCGAGAAGACGAGCTGGGTGCGCTCCGGGAAGGACTTGAAGCCCCTGATCGTGATCGAGCTTAGGTGCATGCCGGTTGCTCTGAGTGCTGAAGGCTCGCGGGCGCGTCGGACGCGTTCTCTTACGGGCTCTGGTGCGGCCTGCTAGCGGCGGCGCTGCTCAAGTGCCTCGGCTGCAGCCGACTGCTCGGCCGCCTTCTTGGAGCGGCCCTCGCCGTGTCCGATCACCTCGCCGCCGACGGTCGCATCGACCTCGAAGCGGCGGTCGTGCGGGGGCCCGGACTCGTCGGTGACGGCGTAGGTTACGCGAGCCCGGTCGCGGGCCAGGAGCTCCTGCAGAGCCGACTTGAAGTCGAGAAGCTCGTCGCTCGCGATGTCGATCTGCCCGCTGAACGCGGCCACCGTGGCCTCGGCCATCACCTCGTAGCCGTGGTGCAGGTAGCAGGCTCCGATCGCGGCCTCGCACACCGAGGAGATTGCGCGCTCGCTGGCGAGCAGGGCCTCGACCGCGATCCCACCCTCGACCCCTTCGGGAGCCGCGTCGCGAAGGAGCTCCGGGAGGCCGAGGGCCTCAGCCACCTCCGCGCAGGCCCTGCCGCTCACCGCCTGCCCGTGGACCTTCGTCAGGCGCCCGATGTCAGCCCGCGGAAATCGCGCGAAGAGGTGCTCTGCGACCGCGAGGCCGAGCAAGCTGTCGCCGAGGAACGCCAGGCGGCCGTAGGAGTCGGCGCGGTGGTCGGCCCAGGAGGAATGCGTGAGCGCCTGCTTGCGCAGGTCATCCGGCAGGGCGGCGAAGAGGTCCTGGAGCCCCGGCACTCAGACCGGCAGGCGATCGACGACGAAGTCGACCGCGTCCCCCACCGTCTTGATCCGCGAGGCCTCCTCCTCGGAGACCTTCACGCCGTACGTGTCCTCGAGCTCCATCACGAGCTCGTAGAGGTCGAGCGAGTCGGCGTCGAGGTCCTCCTTGAAGTTGGTGCCCGCCTCGATGTCCGACTCGGGCACCTCAAGCTCCGCCGCGAGGTGCTCCCTCACCTTCGCCATTACGTCGTCGCGATTCATTCCGCGGACTTCCTATCACGAAGCGCGGCCCGGGTCGTTCCCGTTGCGGCGAGAAGCTCGCCCGTCCGCTCCACCGCCCGCTCGCGAACGCACTGCGCGGCCAGGCGAATCGCGTTCGCGATCCCGTCCGGGCCGGAGCTTCCATGTGCGACGACGGCCATCCCACGGAGCCCGAGCATCACGGCGCCGCCGGTCGTGTCGGGGTCCATTCGCCTGCGCACCTCGCCCAGGGCGCCGCGCAGCAGCAGGCCGCCCGCCATCGAGACCGGCCCGCTGCGCGCCGCGGCCCCCACAGCGTCGGCGACCGCGCGGGCGGTCCCCTCGATCGTCTTCAGGGCGACGTTGCCCGTGAAGCCGTCGGTGACGATCACGTCGACGGCGCCGGTCAGCAGGTCGCGCCCCTCGATGTTGCCGGCGAACTCGATCCCCTCGGCCCCCCGAAGGGCGGCGTGCGCTTCGACGATCGGAGGCGTGCCCTTTCCGGCCTCCTCGCCGACCGAGAGCAGGGCGACCCGCGGCCGCTCGATTCCGAGGACCGCGGTCGAAAACGAAGCGCCGAGGAAGGCGAACTGCACGAGGTCGCCCGCCCGGACCTCGGAGTTGGCGCCGACGTCGAGGAGCAGCGTGGGCGGACCGTCCCGGCCCGGCACGAGGAGCTGAAGGGCGAGCGCCGGGCGGCGCACACCGTGGATGCGCCGGAGGGCGAATGTGGACGCGGCCATCGTGGCCCCGGTGGGCCCGGCGCTCACCAGCGCATCGGAGCGGCCGGCCGCTACGTCGGCGGAGGCGAGGACGACGGAGGCCGTCTCACGGGAGCGAACCGCCCCGACCGGCTCGTCCTCGTTGGTGATCGCCTCCGGGGCGTCGACAAGCTCGACCCCGGAGGCGCCGTCGAGGGCGGAGAGCTCGCCGCGGTCGCCGAAGACCCGCAGGTCGATCCCGTCGGCGGCCGCGGCAAGCGCGCCCTCGGCGAGGACCTCGGCTCCGCGCTCGGCTCCGCGGCCGTCGAGCGCGACCGTCGGGGCCGGACCCGGCCCCATGCCCTTGCTACTCCTCCGCGCCGGCGGAGGTTGGCTCGTCTTCGCCGATCTCGTGGGCGATCACCTCGCGGCCGGCGTACGTGCCGCAGACCGGGCACACGCGGTGCGGCAGGCGCGGGCTGTGGCACCGGGGGCACTCGTTCAGACGAGGCGCCGACACCTTGTGAGTGGCCCGGCGCTTGTCTCTGCGGGTGCGCGAGGTTCGCTTCTTCGGAACGGCCATGGCGGCGGGCAATGGTAGCGGCGGCCCCGACGCGCTGTATAGAGCTCCCGCCCTCTGAGGCGGGGGCCGAGTAGGGAGGAGAATCGAATGGCAGGAACGATCCAGGTGGAGCGGGTGGATCGCTGGGACCGCTACACGTTCTACGACGTCTTCGTCGACGACGAGAAGGTCGGGGAGATCGCGCGGGGGCAGACCGTGAGCTACGAGGTCTCACCCGGCAAGCACAGGGTCAGGCTTGGCGGCAAGTGGGCGCAGAGCCCCGAGCAGGCGGTCGAGGTCTCTCAGGTGGTGCGGTACGCCGCGTCCGGGCCGGCGTGGTACCTCTGGAACATCCTGCACACGTTTCGATCCAAGCGCTACTTCAGGCTCGAGCCCGAGTCCGCGCCCGCGCCCGCGACCTGAGGCGGGTCAATCCGGCGGAACCAGCTCGCTGAGCGCGGCGAACGGGCCACCGCGCTCAGCGCGGTGCTCATGCTCGGCCGGGTCGGCGTCGTTCAGCGAGGCGCCGCAGACGGGGCAGAGCCCGGCGCAGTCGGGGCGGCAGAGGATCTGAGCCGGGAGCGCGAGCGCAAGCGCGTCTCGCGCCCAGGCGCCGACTTCGAGGATGTCACCGTCGACGTACGGGCTCGTCATCTCCTCGCCGCCCCCCGCATGGTCGACCTCGCGGGCCTCAACGGACTCGGAGTGCTGCGCGTCGGCGAGGCAGCGCATGCAGGGCCCGGTGAGCTCGGCGTCGAACGTCAGGCGGAACGCGTGACCGCCGGCGCTGCGCGACACGTCCAGGCGCACCGGGACGAGCCCTGACTCCGGCGAGTAGCGCTGGCCGCCGAGCTCCAGCGCTCCGACCTCGACCTCCTCGTCGAGGCGCCGCCCCTCGCCGGCGGACAGTCCCAGTCGAGCGAGATCGATGCTGTGATACTGCGCCGCCATGCCGAAGCACGAGGTTAGCCCGACCGGCCAGTTCCACTTCGACCCCGAGACATACCTCGAGGAGATCACCGCCGACGTCCCGCGCTACGACGAGCTCCAGGCCGCGACAATCGACGCCATCCCCTTCCCGCCGAAGCGGGTCCTCGAGCTCGGGTTCGGGACCGCCGTGACGACCAACCTGGTCTGGGAGCGCTACCCGGAGGCCCGCATCACCGGCATCGACTCGAGCCCGGACATGGTCTTCAAGGCCCGCCAGCTCGGCTGGGAGGAGATGCGCCTCGGCCGCATCGAGGACCCACTGCCCGACGGCCCCTGGGACCTGGTGATCTCCGTGCTCACGATCCACCATCTCGACGCCGACGGGAAGCGCGACCTCTTCCGGCGCGTTCGTTCGGAGGCCCGGGCTCTGGTGTTCGGCGACGTCGTCGACGTGCCGCCCGAGCGGCGGATCGCGATGCTGACCGAGGGCTTCGACATGCCAAGCGGCGCCGCAGAGCAGGCCGAGTGGTGCGGCGGCGAGATCGTCTGGCAGGCCGACGACCTCGCCGTGATCAGGGCAAGGTATGACGATGAGGGGATTTAGCCCCCGAAAGACGCGTGTGACGCCACCGGCGTCCGCAAGTAATTTCGGCTGATGGACAAGGTCCTCTACGAAAAGCGCGATCGGATCGCCTATGTGACGATCAACCGTCCCAAGGCGCGGAACGCGGTCGATCCCGACGTCCATCGCGCGATGATCGACGTCTGGGCGGACTTCGCGGGCGACGACGGGGTCGACGTCGCGATCCTCACGGGCGCCGGCGGCGAGGCCTTCTGCGCGGGCGCCGACCTCAAGACCTACATCCCGCCGATCATCGAGCGCGCGAGCCCCGGCGAGATCCGCGAGATCGTCGAGCTCGGCCTGAACGGCTTCACGCGGGGCATGCACCGCATCTACAAGCCGATCATCGGCGCCATCAACGGCTGGGCGCTGGCGGGGGGCCTCGAGACCGCCCTCGCCTGCGACATCAGGATCGCCTCGGAGCGGGCGATGTTCGGCTCCTTCGAGGCCCGCCGGGGCTACCACCATGGCGACGGCGGCATCGTCCGCCTCGTCAACACCTGCGGCACGGGGATCGCCCTCGAGATGCTGCTGACCGCGGAGCCGATCGACGCCGAGCGCGCCCTGCGCGCCAACCTCGTGTCGCGGGTGGTTCCCCACGAGCGCCTGATGGAGGAGGCCGAGCTCACGGCGAGGCAGATCCTCCGCAACTCACAGCGCGCCGTGCGCTCCGCCAAGGAGACGATCCTCGACGTCATCGGCCAGCCCCTCGACCAGCAGCTGCGCACCGAGGCCTGGAACGCGTACACCTGCGCCGACCCCGAGGAGACGATGGCGCTCCTTCGCCGCTTCTACGACAAGACCGACGCCGGGCGCGCGGGCAGCCACGAGACCGACCTCCAATGACGGTGGCCCGCAGGGCGCTCGTGACGGGCGCCGCGCGCGGGATCGGCGCCGCGATCGCCGATCGGCTGCGCTCGGATGGCCTCGACGTCGCGACGCTCGACCGCGAACCCGGGTGCGACTTCGAGGTCGACCTCGCCGCAGGGGAGCTGCCTGAGCTTGGCGAGTTCGATGTGTGCGTCTCCAACGCCGCGGTCACCACGACGATCGCGCCCGCTCACCGGATGAGCGACGAGCAATGGGAGGGCGACCTCGCGGTCAACCTATCGGGCGCCTACCGCGTCATCCGCGCCTGCCTCGGCGGAATGCGCGAACGCGGTTTCGGGCGCGTCGTCGTGATCTCGAGCGGCGCCGCGATCCACGGCCTGCCCGGCCAGGTCGCCTACGCGGCCTCGAAGGCCGGCCTGATCGGGATGGCGAAGACGGTCGCCGCCGAGAACGCGCCCCGCGGCATCACGGCCAACGCCGTCCTGCCGGGCCTGGTCGCCACCGAAATGGTGAAGGCGATGCCGGCCGAGATCCTCGACCGGCTGCTCACGGAGCTGCCATCGGGCCGCATGGCCGAGCCCGCGGAGGTCGCCGCGCTCGTCTCGTATCTGGCATCCGAGGGCGCCGGCTACGTGACCGGCCAGGTGGTCGAGATCGATGGGGGCGCGGCGCTCAACACGTTCTCGCTCACTCGTCAGGGGCGCTGAGCCCGTAGCGGGCGAAGTGCCGCTCCGGGATGTCGGCCGGGTCCTTGTACCAGTACCACGTGCACGGATCTCGGTCGAAATCCTCGGGCGGGTCCGACGGGTACACGGGGTAGCCGATCCAGCGGATCGGGAGCGCTTCGTTCATGAAGGCACAGTGGGTGCAGTAGAGCGGGAACTCAGAGCGCCCGTAGGTCCAATCGTGCGCCTCGTCGGTCACCCCCCAGCCGTCCGGCCCGTAGCGGCGGTTTCGCCACAGCCGCTGGCCGGAGCCGCATGGGTTCATCGTGAAGGTGAGCTTCTCGTCGTCCTCATCGATCTCGAACGCGCCGGGATTCGGCCCCACCCCGCTGGTCGAGTGCGCGCGCCACGTGGCCGCCAGGGCCTTCGCTATCTCGCGGCGGTCGCTCGCCCCGATCGCCTCGACGGGCCCCTTCCAGCTCCGCTCGAGGCTGTAGGTCCAGGCACGCTCCACCCCGTCATCCCCTAGCTCCTCCTTGACGAAGGAGATCAGCCCCGCGACGCCGTCGACCAGCAGGTCGTGCATGAACTGCGACTCGCGCTTCATCTCCTCGCATAGCGCCTTCGCCTCCGCGACGTCGCCACGCTCCATCGCCTCGATCGCGCGGTCCATCGTCGGCCGCGCCATCTCCCCGAGCTCGTCGTCGCTGAACCACCGCTCGCTCATCTCTCCTCCTCGGTTCGAATCGCCTCCATGATCGGGGCGCTGTCGAAGTAGCTGCGACACCGCGACGGCACGCCATCGCTGAACGTCCAAACATGCGCGAAGGGGGCCTCGAAGTCGCGGCCGGTCGACCGGCCGCGCCCGCGCATCCGCCCGAGGACGACGACGCGATCGCCCGCGTCGAGGAAGTCGTCGGGGTCCGCGAACCCGCCGTCCACGTGCTCCTGGAAGATCCGGGCGAAGGTCCGAATCGCCTCGGATCCGTGGCTCGTGCCGCCGAACGGGACCGCCGGGGGCACGATCAGCTCGAAGTCGTGGGTGACGTCGCGCAGCATCTCGTCGACGTCCCAGCGCTCGAACGCCGCGTAGATGCGCTTGACCGCGGCGATCTCGCTCTCGGCCACAATGGCTCTCCTTCGATGGCTTCCAAAGGGGCGTCGCGCTCCGACGCCGGACACGAAGATAGTCAGAGCGCCGGGATGGCGTTCCGCAGCACGGCGGGGCGTTGGGTCCTCGCGATCTCGGTACTCGGGTCGAGCATGGCCTTCCTCGACGGGACGGTCGTCAACGTCGCCCTCCCCGATATCGGCCGCGACCTGAACGCGTCGACGAGCTCCCTTCAGTGGATCCTCAACGGCTACCTGCTGACGCTCTCCGCCCTGATCCTCCTGGGCGGGTCGCTGGGCGACCGCCACGGGCGCCGGCGCGTCTTCGAGCTCGGCGTAGCGGTCTTCACCGGGGCGTCGCTCCTGTGCGCGATCGCGCCGAACGTCGAGGTCCTGATCGTCGCCAGGCTCCTACAGGGTGTCGGCGGCGCGCTTCTCACCCCGGGGAGCCTGGCGATGATCGAGTCGGCCTTCCGGCCGGTCGACCGGGCCCCCGCGATCGGCGCGTGGTCCGGCCTCGGTGGCGTCGCTGCCGCCCTCGGTCCGCTCCTGGGGGGCTATCTCGTCAACGCCGTTTCCTGGCGGGCGATCTTCCTCATCAACCTCCCGATCGGCATCGCGGTGATCGCGATGTCGAGGCGCCACGTCCCCGAGAGCCGCGACCCGACCGCAGCAGGACACCTCGACTACGCGGGGGCGGCGCTTGTCGGCATCGGCCTCGCGGGAACGACCTATGCATTGATCGAGGCGCCCGACAAGGGAGGCTCCCCGCTCATTCTCGCCGCAGCGATCGGGGGTGTGCTCGCGCTGGCTGCCTTCCTCCTCACCGAACGGCGCAGCAGGAACCCGATGATGCCGCTCGCGATGTTCGCCTCCCGGCAGTTCAGCGGCGCGAACCTCGTCACCTTCGCCGTCTACACGGCGCTCGGGGGCTTCTTCTTCCTGTTCGTGTCGTTCCTCCAGGTCTCGCTCGGCTACTCCCCGATCGCCGCGGGGTCAGCTTCGCTGCCGGTGACCGCGCTCATGCTCGTGCTCTCGGCGCGCTCGGGCGCGCTGGCGCAGCGCATCGGCGCGAGGATTCCCCTGACGGTGGGGCCCCTGGTGATCGCCGTCGGGCTTCTGCTGATGACTCGGATCGAGCCCGGCGACAGCTACGTCCCAGGCGTGCTGGTTCCGGTGATCGTCTTCGGGCTGGGGCTCACCCTGGTCGTGGCCCCGGTGACGGCTACCGTCCTCGCCGCCGCCGACGCGCGCCACTCCGGCATCGCCTCGGGAATCAACAACGCGGTCGCCCGCGTGGGAAGCCTGCTCGCCGTCGCCGTCCTGCCGGCAATCGCAGGGCTCACCGGGGACAGCTTCTACGACCCCTCCGCCATGACCGACGGCTTCCACATCGGCATGGCCGTCTGCGCCGGGCTCTCGGCGCTCGGGGGGGTCCTCGCCTGGCTCACGATCTCGGATGAGGTCCTCCATGCCGTCCCCGTTCCCGGCGGGGACACGCCGGAGCGCGCCGCGACCGACTATTCCTGCGCGATCACGGGAACGCCGCTGCGCCCCGGCCGAGAGGCGGACTGCACTCCTCCGGACGGCGAGTTGGCTGCACACGGCGCCGCGCGAAACTGAGCCCGCGCTACTGCGGATCGGACACGGCCAGGGGCGGGCCGACCACCTCGAACGCCTTCGTCTCAGCTGCGAGACGGGCGAACGCCTCGAGCCCGCGCTCCTCCTGCGGCAGCTCGTCATAGCGGCGGAAGAACTCCTCGAACGTGGTCGCCGCCGGGAAGACGGCGATGAAGAAGCGGCCGTCCACCCCGCCAACGTTCTGCCAGGTGTGCGGGGTGTCGTGGGCGAGGAAGACGAAGGCGCGCGGTGGCGCCTCGACGATTTCGTCACCGACCTTGACGCGAAGCGTGCCCTCGACGACGTAGATCAGCTCGTCCTCGCGATGGACGTGAAGCGGCGGGCCCTCGCCGGGCGGCGAGAACGCCTCGCACACGGTGATCGCGCCCCCGCTCTTCTCGCTCATGAGCTTGAAGGTGAGGGTGCCGCCGGTGGGGCTCTCGACTGCGAATCCCTCCCCGGGCGCGACCGCCAGCGACCGTGTCTCCTCCATCAGAGGTGCCGATCCTAAACCGCTCCGAAGGGATCGCGCCACATCCGCCAGATCGCAGGACCGCTGCGCGGGAGGCGTATCTCCTCGACCACCTCGAAGCCGTGGCGCTCGTAGAGCGCGCGGCTTCGCGGCGTCGACGCCTCAAGGTAAGCGGCGACGCCGCCGGCGTCGGCCTCGGAGAGGACCGGGTACATGAGCTTGCTCCCGAGGCCGCGGCCCTGCGCGGAGGGCTCGACGCCGACCACCGCGAGGTAGTAGTGGCCGGGCCTGGCCGGGTGCTTGCGTTCGATCCGCATCCGCGCGCGCAGCGCGAGCGGGAGCCGGCGACCGAAGACGCCGACCATCGTCGGAGCCTCGCGGATCGTCGCCCGCAATGAGACCCGCCAGCGCTCGGGCGGGGCCCATACGGCGGCCCCTGCCAGGTCGTCGGTGGTGAAGACGAGCCCGTGCTCGAACGCCACCTCGGCGAGCTCGACCCGAAAGAAATCGCGCAGCCGGCGCTCGCGTGTGGAAGGCGCGCCGAGCAGATGTCCGAGCGCGGGGTCGGTGCGGAACGCGGCCGCGAGCGCATTGCTCAGCGGCTCTATCTCCTTCCGCGTGGCCTTGCGGACGAGCTCGTCCAGGGCGGCCGGCTAGCCGACCTCGGCCGGCTCTTCGTCGCGACCCGCAAGGCGATCGCGCCCGCGCTGGACGGCGGCGAGGAACTTCTGGAGGTTGACCTCGAGCGTCGAGAGAATCTCGTCGGCGTAGTCCTCAGCGCCGAGGCGAATCGAGCGCTCGGTCTCACGAGCGTCCTCGATGATCTCCTCGGCCGCGCGCTCGGCCTGCTTGTAGACCTCCTCGTCGGAGATCAGGCGCGCCTGCTGGTCGCGCGCTTCCTTGACGACCCGCTCGGCCTCGCGCTTGGCCTCGGCGAGCATCTCCTGGCGCTCCTTGACGATCCAGCGCGCCTGCTTGATCTCCTCGGGGATCGTGGCACGCATCTGGTCGAGGAGGTCGTAGATCTCCTCGCGATCGACCCTCACCTGGTCGGTCAGCGGCACCGGCCTGGCGTTGTGGATCAGGTCGTCGAGCTTGTCGATGAGGACGAGGACGTCCATTGGGCTCCGGAAAGATTACGGGTATGCGGGCAAAACGGGCGCCGCAGGGGGGATTTCGGCGCCCTCCTGCAAGCTCCTGCCCACCCGAGCCTCAGCGCTGCGCACGCTCGGAAAGGGCCTTCGCGACCGGCGCGGGCACAAGGTCGGCCACGTCGCCGCCGAACGTGGCCATCTCCTTCACGCCCGTCGAGGACAGGAAGCTGTACTCGGGCGAGGCGATCACGTACATCGACTCGATCTCGGGGGCGAGCTTGCGATTGAGCTGGTTCATCTCGAACTCGTACTCGAAATCCGAGATCGCGCGGAGCCCCTTGATGATCACCGTCGCCTCGTGCCCGCGCGCGAACTCCACGAGCAGATTGCGGAAGACTTCCACCTCGACGTTGGCCAGATCCGCCGTCGCGTCAACGATAAAGGCCCTTCGCTCCTCGGCGCTGAACATGTGCTCGGCCTTGCGCGGCGCGTTGCCGACGATGCCGACGACGACGCGGTCGAAGACCCTCGCCGTGCGGCCGATGATGTCCAGGTGGCCGTTCGTGACCGGGTCGTAGCTGCCCGGGCAGATGGCGGTTCCCCCGTTCGGCGTCATCCGGGCGCCTCGTGGATCCGAACCATGGTGTCGCCGTACCGCCGCTCGAAGGCGACCGTGAGGCTCGCAAGCTCCAGCGGCCGGCGCGCCGCGCTCTCCGTGATCAAGCGGCCTCCCTCTGACAGGTGGGCTGGTATGAGCGAGTCGAGTTCCCCCTCAAGGCGGTCGGCGATGTTATAGGGCGGGTCGCAGAGGATCAGGTCGAAGGCGCCCTGGGCGCGACGCAGGAAGCCGAGGGCGTCGGAGCGGACGAGCTCGGCGCGGTCTCCGAGTCCGAGGTCGGCCACGTTCCGCCGCGCCAGGCCGATGTCGGTGTCGACGAGGGTGGCCCGCCCCGCGCCGCGCGAAAGCGCCTCGATCCCGAGGGCGCCCGTGCCGCAATAGAGGTCGAGGACGCAGGCGCCGGCCACGCTCTCGGAGAGCACCGAGAAGAGCGCCTCGCGGACGCGGTCCGCGGTTGGCCGCACCGACGACGAGCGCCCGGGAGGCGATGCGAGCCGGCGCCCCCGAAGCTCGCCGCCGACGATCCTCACCCGGCGAACGCGGGGTCGCGGGCGAAGCGCCTGGCGGCGAGCTCCGCCAGCGGTGCGAGCTCGGGCGTATCGAGCGACCCGGCCGCGGCGAGCATCGCCTGGACCTCCCCTCGCGCCTCGAGCAGGAGCCTCGAGTCGTCGGGCAGCTCGGCGACGCGGAAGCGCGGGAGGCCGTGCTGCCTGGTTCCGAGGATCTCCCCCTCGCCGCGCAACGCGAGGTCGATCTCGGCGAGCTTGAAGCCGTCGCGCTCGGTGGTGATCGCCTCGATCCTGCGCCGGGCCAGTTCGGATTCGGCGTCGGCGAAGAGGATGCAGAACGACTCCTCCGAGCCGCGTCCCACCCGCCCGCGGAGCTGGTGGAGCTGCGAGAGCCCGAAGCGCTCCGCCCCCTCGATCAGCATCACCGTGGCGTTCGGGACGTCGATGCCGACCTCGATCACCGTGGTTGCCACGAGCACGTCGGCGCGCCCGGAGGCGAACGCGTCCATCGCCTCCGCCTTCTCGCGCGTCGGCATCTGGCCATGCAGGAGGCCGACCTGGAAGTCTCGGAGCTCGCCGGCCCGCAGGCGCTCGGCCTCCTCGGCGGCGGCCCTCGCCTCGAGCTTCTCGGAGCCCTCGACCAGCGGGCAGACGACGTATGCCTGCCGCCCCTCCTCGAGCCGTGCGCGGATGAACTCGTACGCGCCGCCGCGCTTCTCCTCCCCAACCGCCCAGGTCCTTACCGGCTTTCGTCCCGCCGGCATCTCCCGGAGGACCGTGGCGTCGAGGTCGCCATAGGCGGTGAGCGAGAGGGTGCGGGGGATGGGGGTCGCGGTCATGTGCAGAGCGTGGGGCGCACGCGTCGAGCCCTCCATCTCCGGGCCCTTGGCCGCGAGCGCGCGCCGCTGGCGAACGCCGAAGCGGTGCTGCTCATCGACCACGGCCACCCCGAGCCGCGCGAGCTCGACGTCCGGCTCGAGCAGCGCGTGGGTGCCGACAACAAGCTCGAGCTCGCCGCTCGCGAGGCGCCCGAGGCCCTCGCGCCGCCGGGCTGCCGTGGCCGCACCCGTGAGGAGCGTGAAGCGCACGTCGACGCCGGCGAGCAGGCGGTCGAGCGTGGCAGCGTGCTGCTCGGCCAACGTCTCCGTCGGCGCCATCAGCGCCGCCTGACAGCCCGCCTCGACCGCGCGCAGCATCGCGTAGAGGGCGACCGCGGTCTTGCCAGAGCCGACTTCGCCCATCAGGAGCCGCTGCATCGCCTCGCCGGATGCGAGGTCGGCATCGATCTCCTCGAAGGCGCGTCGCTGGTCGGCGGTGGGCTCGAAGGGCAGGGAGCGAAGCCACCCGGTGACGAGGTCGCCCGGCGGGCCGATGCGGATGCCCGCGCGAGTCGACCGCTCCGCCGCGCGCCGGCGCGCCAGCGCGACCTGATGGAGCAGGAGCTCCTCGAAGGCCAGGCGCTCGCGGGCCGTCGCCGCCTCCGCCGCGCTTCGGGGGAAGTGAATTCCGACGATGGAGTCAGCCTCCCCGGGAAAGCCGCGGCGGGCGCGAAGCTCGGCCGGAAGCGTTTCGGGAAAGTCGACGGCCGCCGGCATCGCCTGCCAGGTCAAGTCGCGAAGCTTGCGCGCGCTCAGCCGCTCCGACGCCGGGTGGATCGGCACCAGCCCCGTGGTGTGAAGTCCCCGCGATTCCCCGTTGGATTCGAGAATCTCGTGGTCGGCCACGCGAAACTCGCCACCGCGCTCGAGCTTGCCGACGAGGAGCGCGCGCGCACCGGGACGGAGGCGCTCCGCGAGCCAGGCCTGGTTGAACCAGAGCGCCTTCGCCTGGCCGCTCGCGTCGGCGACGACGGCCTCGACGATCTTCAGGTTGCGTCGGCGTGTCGGTCGCACGCGGGCGCTTCGCACCTCGACCAGCACGGTCGCCTCCTCGCCGATCCGCAGCTCGCCCAATAGGCCGAGCTTCGTTCGATCCCGGTAGCCACGCGGCACGTGGAGGAGGAGGTCTCCGATCGTCTCGATGCCGAGCTCGGCGGCCGCCTCCGCGAGCTTCGGCCCCGCCCCGCGCAGGCTCGAGATCGGAGCGGTGAGCCGGCTCGGCCGCGGGCCCGAGCGCAGCCTCGCGCCATCGAGCTCGGCGAGCTCCAGCGCCTCCCCGCTGCCGATCCCGCGCATTGCCATCAACCACTTGCGGCGGCTTCGCCGCCTGACACGCTTGTTTCGGCGCTAAAGCACCTCACAGACACCCCCGCAAGGCTAGGCTCCACTACAGATGGGACGGCTCGACGACCGACTGGCGGAGCTTGGGCTCGACCTGCCGGAGCCGTTCGCCGCCCCGGCGGGCATCGAGTTCAAGTTCGATCGCGTCCGCGTCGCGGGCGACGTCGGGTTCGTGTCCGGTCACGGCCCGGTGGACGGCGACCGCACGCTGGTCTCCGGAAAGGTCGGCGCCGACGTGACCGTGGAGCAGGCGGCGGAGGCCGCGCGCCTCACCGGGCTCGCGATCATCGCCTCGCTCCGAGCCGAGTTGGGGGACCTCGACCGCGTCCGGGGATGGTTCAAGGCTCTCGGGATGGTCAACTGCGCGCCGGGCTTCAACAAGACTCCGGCCGTGGTCAACGGCTTCAGCGAGCTCGTCTTGGATGTCTGGGGGCCGGAGGTTGGCCGCCACGCTCGGTCGGCGATCGGCGTCGCCGAGCTTCCGTTCGACTGGCCGGTCGAGGTCGAGGCCGTCGTCGATATCCAGCCCTAGGCGGCCTGAATCTCTGCCGAGACGTCGCGATGACGGCGGTACGTCTCACGGATCCAGCTGACGGCGGGGTGAGCGGCGAGCGACTCGGCGAACTCCCAGCGCGGCGGGCGGGGCGGCGAGTATTGAAGCTCGTCGGGCCAGGCGAGCGGATAGAGCAGCGCCGCGGCCGTGAGGTCGGCGACGCTGAAGTCGTCTCCCACGAGGTGGTCGCGGCCGTCGCGCTCGGCCTCGATGCGCTCGAGGCCGGCGACGATTCGCTCACGCGAGCGCTCGGCATCTGCCTCGCGGAACGTGTACCGCCGCGACGCATAGGCCCACGCGACGCGGCTCGTCGCACGGGTGAACGCGTGGCCCGCGCCGCCGAATCCCGTGGCGATGAAGCTGGGTAGGTAGCCGTCCTCGTTGCGCATGTCCCAGAACGCGACCCGGCGAACGTCGTGCCCGACGTTCTCGTCGAAGAAGTCCTCGAGCTCGAGCGCGCGGACGCGATCGGCGGGGTCGGACGGATGCAGCGGGCGGTCCTCGAAGCGCCGTTCGAGCGCCTCGATGATGCGCGTGGAGTCCATGATCCGCCGGCCGTCCAGGTCGAGCACCGGAAGGGTCCCGCGCGATGAGAACCAGAGCGCGCGCGGCGAGCCCGGAAGGAGCTTGCGCCGAGCGTGCGGGATGCGCCGGTAGTCGAGCGTCCAGCGGACCTTCTCGTTGTAGTTCGAGAAGGCGTACTGCCAGAGTACGGGTGGGTCGCTCATTGGCTCGCGATCAACCACCAATAGTTGGCCTGTCCGCCGTCCATGATCTCGAGCTCGGGCCCGCCGTCGAGGTCGATCCCGAGGCTTTGCGCGCGCACCGGCGGATCATCTCCCTCGAGGATCGTGATGATCTCCGCACCCTCGCCGAGCTCGGCGATGACCTTCCCCAGGGTTGCGGCCGGGTCACCCCATGCGACGAGGTCGGCGCCGAGCAGCCCGACCGCATCGCCGCGCGCGTAGCGGCCGTCCGGATCGTCACGATCGGCCGGCGCGACGAGCCCGGTGGAGATCGCATCGAGCTCCGCCTCGAGCCGGCGCGCGTTCTCCGCCGGGTCCCCCGCGGCGTCGAAGCCTCCCACCATCGCCACCAGGCCCGCCTGGACCGATGTCGAGGGGACGACGAGCGCCCGCCGGTCGGCGAGGCGGACGGCCTCCTTCGCCGCCATGACGACGTTCGAGGAGTTCGGAAGCACGATGACCTCCTCCCCCCCGGTTTGCTGGATGGCGTCGAGAATCTCGTTGATCGACGGGTTCAGCGTCGCCCCGCCGTCGATCACCGTCGCGCCCTCGGCCGCGAAGAGGGCCTTCAGCCCATCGCCCGAGGCCACAGCTACGAGGCCCGTGCGAGCGTCCCGGCCGCCATCGGCGGCCGCAATCGGCGAGCGCGTCGAACCGGCGGCGCGGCGCGCGGCGATCTGGTCGTGCATGTTGGTCGCCTCGAACTGGTCGACGTTCCCGTACGTCGCACAGATCTGCCTGACCCGGTCCGGCTCGTCGGTGTGGACGTGGACCTTCAACATGGTCTGGTCCCCCACCACGGCGACCGAGTCGCCGAGGCCGTTGAGGCGAGGCGCCAGGAACGCGGCATCGAGGCCGCGCCCGGTGACGATGCAGCTCGTGCAGTGGGAGTACTCCGAGTCCCAGTGCAGGTCGATGTTCGCCGGGGGGTAATGCGGGATCGGCGACTCGGCGTCATAGACGCCCGCAAGGCCCATCACCATGCCCCCGAGAATGACCATCAGCCCGTAGGCGCCGGCGTCGACGACCCCCGCCTCGGCAAGTCGCGTGTTCTGCCCCTGTGTCTTCTCCAGGGCCTCGAGGCCCGCGCCGAGAGCGGGCCCGATCAGCTCGCCGAGCAGCGCGTCCTGGGCCTCGTCGCCCATTCCGGGCTCGACGTCCTTGCCCTCGAGCGCCTCGACGCTCTCCTCGACCGAGGTGCGGACTGCGTCGAGCACCGTGAGAATCGTCCCGGGCTCGGGATCGTGAACGGCGGCGCGAGCGGAGTGCGCCGCGGTGTCGAGCGCGTCGCGCACGAGTGTCGGGCCGATGAGCTCCCCGCGTCGCGTCGTCAGCTCGCGTGAGGCGCCGCTGATGATCTGGCTGAGGATCACGCCCGAATTGCCCCGGGCGCCCATGAGAGCAGCGTGATCGACGGTGGTGATGATCAGGCCGCGATCGATCTGAGCGAGCGCGCTGCGCTCGATGTTCTCGAGCGCCTCGACCACGGCCTGCATCGTCCCCACCATGTTGTCCCCGGTGTCCCCGTCGGGCACCGGAATCACGTTCAGGGCGTTGATCTCCTCGCGCCGCTCGGCGAGATGGAGGTAGGCGACTTCGGCGACGCGGCGAAATCGTTCGATCGACGGATCGGCCATCGGCCGCGGATTATCGCCCCGCCGGACGGAGTTTGTGGGCTAGGCGAACTTCGTGACCTTGTTGGCCTTCAGGCACCGCGTGCAGACGTAGACGCGGCGGGGCCGCCCGCCATCGTCGATCCGGACCTTCTGGAGGTTCGGGTTGAAGCGGCGCCGCGTGGCGACCATCGAGTGGCTCCGCGAGTTGCCGAAGGCGGGCGTCTTGCCGCAGCTGAAGCAGACCTTGGACACGAGGCCGGGGATGGTAGCGACGCTACGAAGCGAGCTCGGCACGAAGCCGCGCCAAACGGGCGACCGCGATCGCGGCGTTCCGCCCCTGGTCGCGCTTGCCGCCGCCCGCCCGGGCCAGCGCCTGCTCCATCGTCTCGCAGGTGAGCACGCCGAAGGCGCATGGGACGCCGGTGTCGAGCTGGACGCGCTGGACTCCCCGCGCCGCCTCGGCGCAGACGTAGTCGTAGTGATCGGTCTCGCCGCGGATGACGGCACCAAGGCAGGCCACGCCCGCGAAGCGCCCCGACTCGGCGCACCACTTAGCGGCCAGTGGCAGCTCGAAGGCCCCCGGGACCTCGAACGTCTGCACCGACGCCGGGCTCACGTCCTCCTCGGCAAAGCCCTCGATCGCCCCGTTGACGAGGCGTTCGGCGAGGTCCCCGTAGAAGGTCGCGACGACGAGTGCGAACTCTCCGGTCCCGGGCTCAGGCATCCGGCTCCGATTCCTCGGCCCCGAGCGCCCCCTTCTCGACGTCGCGGCGATGCTCCTCGTGCAGGAGCTCCTCGTCGAGGGGCAGGCCCTGGTGGTGGAGCGTGTGGCCGAGGCGCTCGCGCTTCGTCCTCAGGTACTCCTCGTTGTGCGGGTTCGGGATCGAGCGGATCGGCAGCTGGTCGGTGACCGAGAGCCCGTACCCCTCGAGCCCGTGGATCTTCTTCGGGTTGTTGGTGAGGATGCGAATGCTCGAGAGCCCGAGGTCAACCAGGATCTGCGCGCCAATGCCGTAGTCGCGAAGGTCGGCGGGAAGGCCGAGCTTCAGATTCGCGTCGACGGTGTCGAACCCATCCTCCTGGAGCCGGTAGGCGCGGAGCTTGTTGAGCAGGCCGATGCCCCGGCCCTCCTGCGAGAGATAGAGCAGCACGCCGCTGCCCTCACGCTCGATCATCGCCAGCGCCGCCTCGAGCTGCTCGCCGCAGTCGCAGCGAAGCGAGTGGAAGACGTCGCCCGTGAGGCACTCGGAGTGGACGCGGACGAGCACGTCCTCCGCGCCCGCGACCTCGCCCTTCACCATCGCCACGTGGTGCTTGTCGTCGACGAGCGATCGGTAGCCGACGGCCGTGAACTCGCCGAAGGCCGTCGGCAGGCGCGTGGAGACCACCCGCTCGACCAGGCGCTCGGTGCGGCGCCTGTAGGCGATGAGGTCGGCGACGGTGATCATCTTGAGGTCGTGGCGCTCGCAGTAGGGGACGAGGTCGTTGACGCGCGCCATCGTCCCGTCCTCGTTCATCACCTCGCAGATCACGCCGGCGGGGATGAGGCCGGCGAGCCGCGCGAGGTCGATCGCGGCCTCGGTCTGCCCGGCTCGCTCCAAGACCCCGCCCTCCTTCGCCTTGAGCGGGAAGACGTGGCCGGGCTGCACCAGGTCCTCCGGAGTCGAGCTCGGGTCGATCGCGACCTGGATCGTGCGCGCCCGGTCGGCCGCCGAGATGCCGGTCGTCACGCCCTCTCGGGCCTCGACCGAAACCGTGAAGGCCGTGTTGAAGGGAGACTCGTTCTTCGCGGCCATCAGATCGAGGCCGAGCTGGTCGCACCGATCGCCGGTGAGCGCGAGGCAGATCAATCCACGGGCCTCCTTGGCCATGAAATTCACGGCCTCGGGGGTCGCGAACTGCGCGGCCATGGTGAGATCGCCCTCGTTCTCGCGGTTCTCGTCGTCGCAGACGACGACCATCCTGCCGCGGCGGATCTCGTCGATCGCCTCTTCGATGGTGGAGAAGGCAGTGGCGGTGTGTTCCATCAATTGCTCCCTTCCGAGCTCGTAAAGCCTTGCACGAGTCGCTCCACGTGGCGGGCGACGAGGTCCACCTCGACGTTCACGCGGTCTCCGTCCGCCAGGACGCCGAGCGTCGTTCGCCCGAGGGTCTCGGGGATCAATGCCACCTCCACGACGGCGCCATCCACCGCGGCCACCGTGAGGCTCACTCCGTCGAGCGCGATCGAGCCGCGCTCCGCCACGTAGCGCTGGAGGCCCTCCGGAATCTCGATGCGCACGCGCCGCGAGATCCCGTCGTCCAGGGCCTCGCTGACGGTCCCGACGCCGTCGACGTGACCCTGGACCAGGTGTCCGCCGAGGGGCTCGCCGGCGCGAAGCGCCGGTTCGAGGTTCACCCGATCGCCCGGGGCGAGGTAGCCCAGCGTCGTCAGCCCCAGCGTCTGGTTCATGGCGTCGGCCTCGAAGCCGGCAGCATCCACCGCGGCCGCGGTGAGACACACGCCCGCGACGGCGACCGAGTCCCCCTCGCGGAGCTCCGAGCCGAGGGCCGCGCGAACGCGGAGCCTCATCCCGCCGTCACCGCGCTCCGCCGCCTCGACGCTGCCCAGGTCCTTGACGATCCCCGTGAACATCGGCTTACCACTCCCGGAGGCGGGCTGAGATCAGCAGGTCATCGCCGGAGGGAGCGCAGTCGGTGGCGAGCGCGGGCTGCGCCTCGGAGATCCGGGCGGCGCCGCGGCCGGAGGCGATCGGCAGCGCGTCGCTGGCGCCGATCACGATCGCGCCGACGAACAGCCGCATCTCGTCGACCTCGCCGGCGTCGAGGAACGAGCCGGCGAGTCGCGCCCCGCCCTCGAGGAGCAGCGAGGACACCTCACGGGCGCCCAGCTCGGAGAGCGCGGCGCCCACCTGTTCCGCGCCCTGGCCCGATGCCCTGACGACCTGGGCGCCCGCGCTCTCGAGCGCACGCACCCGGTCGTCCGGCGCCTCGGCACCGGCGACGACCGTGACCGGTGCGACGTGGATCGTCTCGACGAGGCGCGAGTCGAGCGGAAGCCTCGCCGCCGAATCGAAGACCACCCGCAGCGGCTGGCGGACGTCATCGGGTTCCTCCGGCCGCGCCGTGAGTAGCGGATCGTCGGCGAGCGCCGTGCCGATGCCTACGGCGACCGCATCGGTCTCAGCGCGCCAGCGGTGGACGGCGGCGCGGCTCGACTCTCCCGAAATCCAGTGCGAGTCTCCGTCGGCTGTCGCCGTGCGCCCGTCGAGGCTCGCCGCCGACTTGAGGCACACATGCGGGCGCCCCGTGCGCGCGCGCTTGCGGAACGGCTGGTTCAGGAGCAGCGCCTCGATTCGCTCCGGCTCGCCGGCCCAGGCGACCTCCACACCGGCGTCGGCCAGGATCTCGGGGCCGCGCCCCGACGCGTGCTCGCTGGGATCGTCGGAGGCGATGACGACGCGGGCAATGCCGGCGCCCGCGAGCGCGGGCGCGCAGGCCGGCTGGCGACCGATGTGCGCGCAGGGCTCGAGGGTGACGTAGGCGGTCGCGCCCGCAGGGTCCTCGCCCCGGCGGCGGCAGTCCTCGAGCGCGGCGGCCTCGGCGTGCAACCCGCCGAGCTCGGCGTGGAACCCCTCGCCGATGATGCGGCCGTCCCGCACGATGACGGCGCCCACCAGCGGATTCGGGCTCACGCTTCCCCGTCCCCCTTCGGCCAGGGCGAGGGCCCGGCTCATCGCCTCGCGATCATCGGGCGTCGGCGTGTGGGGGGCCGTCATGGGCTCCGATCCTGCTCCTTTCCGGGCCAGCCCGCGCCTAGGGCCGGGTTAGGGATCGGTATTGACTGATCAGTCAATCAACGGTCATTGTACGACCCGGGCGGCGGGGCCGGGCGCTACCGTCCCCGCCCTGATGGGGAGCGCCGAGGCAGGAGCGGAGGCGCGCCGGTACGGGCGCAGCGCGACGCTGCTCTCGGCGGGGATCGGGATCGGCGGGGTCCTCACCTACCTCTTCTTCGCGCTCGCCTCGCACAACCTCTCGCGGGTCGAGTACGGGCAGATCGTCGTGCTCTGGTCGGCGGTGGTCATGACCGTCTCGATCATCGCCCGGCCCGTCGAGCAGCTCCTCTCGCGGACGGTGGCCGAGCGTGAGGAGCGCGGCCAGCCGATCGGTCGGGCGCTCCGCGTCGCCGCGCTCATCCAGTTCGGAATCGCGGTGACGATCGCGCTGGTGCTCCTCGCGCTGCGCAGTCCCATCGAAGACGAGCTCTTCGACGGCAACGCGACGCTCTACTGGGTCCTGCTGGTTGCAGTGGTCTGCTACGGCGCCAGCTACTACGCGCGCGGCTTCCTGGCCGGCACGAGGCGCTTCGGATTGCTGGCCGGCCTCATCCTCAACGAGGCGCTCGGGCGGTTCATCTTCGCGCTGGCGGTGGCCCTCGGCGTCGCGAGCGGACAGGAGGCCATCGCGCTCGGGATCGCGGCCTCCCCCCTGCTCAGCCTGATCGTCGTTCCGCTCGCCTTCGTCGGCCGCTCCCGCAGGGCCGGGCTCGACGAGCCGCCGCCGCGGGAAGAGCCGTCCGGCTCGGAGTTCACCCTCGCGAGCGGCGGCGGCTTCGCCGCGGCCGTGTTCCTGGTGATGCTCTCGGAGCAGACGCTCTTGAACGGTGGGCCGCTGCTCGTGCGGGCCTCGGTTGGCGCGGCTGCGGCCGGTTACATCTTCAACGTGCTGATGGTCGCGCGCGCCCCCCTGCTCCTCTTCCAGGGGATCGCGACGAGCCTCCTTCCCCACCTCACCCGCCTGCGATCGCGGGGCGAGGGCGGTGATGAGGCTTTCCGGCTGTCGATCCGCGGGACGATGACCGCCATCGCCGCCTTCTCGGCCGCGGTCTCGGTCGTGATGCTCGTCGCGGGCCCGGCGCTCATGCAGGTCGCCTTCGGCGCGAAGTTCTCCTACGACCGCTTCGGGCTCCTGTGCGTGAGCCTGGGGATGGGTCTCTACCTGGCGGCCACGACGCTCAACCAGGCCGCCGTGGCGCAGGGACAGGTGCGCCGCGCCGCCGCCCGCTGGGCCGTCTGCGCGATCGCCTTCCTCGCGTTCAACCTGCTGCCCGTCCTCACCGAGTTCCGCCGGGTCGAGGTGGGCTTCCTCGCCGCGGCGGCCGCGCTCTGCATCCTGCTCTACGCGCTCTACCGCAAGCCCCTCGCGCGTTCGTCGGACGCCGTCGCCCCGGGGTCGTCGGCGGAGCTCGAGGCCACCCTCGCGGCGGCCGAGGAGGTCGGCTAGCCCGGGCTGGCCGAATCCTGTGCGGGCGCCTTCGGCGCCCTTACATGCGGCTTTCGGGGCTAAAGCCCCTCACCTATTCACCTGATGGCCTTCCCGCGGCCGGCTCGAACTCGGCCTCCAGGCGGTCCATCTCAGTGCTCGGGCCCATCGCAACGACGACGTCGCCGCCCGCCAACGCCGTAGCGCCGGGCGGAAGCGGTTGCAACGAGCCACCGGCCTGCCGCAGCGCGACGACGATGGCCGCGCCTCGGACGTCGTCGACCGAGCGCCCGTCACCGCGGCACCCCGGGGCGACCTCGATCTCCTCCATCCGGTAGGCGGGCGCGACGTCGACAACGTCCACGACCTGAGGGGTGAGCGCGAGCCGCGCCATCTCCGAGCCGCTCGTCTTGTATGGGGAAATCACCCGGTCGGCGCCCGCGCGCCGCAGCTTGGACTCGGAGTCCTCGACGCTCGCCCGGGCGACGACGAGGATGTCGTCGCGGAGCTCGCGGGCTGTGAGCGTCGCAAAGATGTTCTCCGCGTCGGAGTCCATGCAGGCGACCAGCGACCGGGCCCGCATGATCCCGGCGGCGTGCAGGACGTCGTCGTCGGACGCCGACCCCTCGATGAACGGGACACCACGCTCGTCGGCTATCGCCCGGCTGTCCGGATTGACGTCGATGACGACGAACCGCTGCCGCGCCTCGGCGAGGTCGCGGGCGATCTGCTGACCGACCCTTCCGAACCCGCAGATCAGGTGATGGTCCGTGAGCGACTCGATCATCCGCAGCGTTCTCCGGTTCCGGAGGAGGTCCCCGACGTGTCCGGCGACGAAGAACTCCGTGATCGTCACCAGCGCGTAGAAGAGCGTACCCACGCCGAGGATCACGAGCACGACCTTCAGCGCCCGCGCGCCGCCCTCGGTTGGATTCGGGATCGAGCCGACGGTGGCGATCGTGTCCAGAGTCCACTCGAACGCGAACGCGGGCGACACGCCCTCGATCAGGGCGAAGCCGATCGTGCCGGCCGCGAGGATGAGGGCGATCAGAGCGACGAGCAGCGCCATGCGCCGCAGGAAGAAGTCGAGCTCGCCCGAGCCGTCCGGGAGGCGTGGGCGCACGGCCGCCTCGCTAGGCCGCGCCGGCCGCCTCGGCGATCCGGCGGTACGCGGCGGCCGGGTCGGCGTCGCCGAATATCGCCGAACCGGCGACGAAGAGGGTCGCCCCCGCTGCCGCCACGGTCCCGATGGTCTCGGCGTCGATCCCGCCGTCGACCTCGAGGAGCGGCTCGGGCGCCTCGGTGCGCAGACGGCGCAGCTTCTCGGGCGACGACGCGATGAAGGCCTGGCCGCCCCAGCCCGGGTTGACGGTCATGCACAGCACCAGATCCGCCACCGCGGCGGCCGCGCTCACCGCGCCCGCCGGCGTGCCGGGGTTCACGGCGAGCCCCGCCATCGCTCGGTCGTCGCGGATCGCGGTCAGGGTTCGGTAGGCGTGCTCGTCGGCCTCGACGTGGATCGTCACGAGGTCGGCGCCTGCGGCGATGAACTCCGCAACCTGACGCTCCGGCCGCTCGATCATGAGGTGCGCCTCGACGGCGCCACCCGCGTCATGCACCAGGTCGGCGATCGCGGCGACCGCGAGCGGGCCCATGGTGATCGGCGGGACGAAATGACCGTCCATCACGTCCACGTGGATCACTCGGGCGCCCGCCTGGAGGACCTCGCTCACCTGGGCGCCGAGCCGTGCGAAGTCGGCGGCAAGGATCGAGGGGGCAACGCGAGGGCTCTCGTACGCGGCGTGCGCCATCAGATCGACCTCAGCATCGAGCTGCCGCAGTGCTGGCAACGCATGTCCTCGGTGGTGTCCATCCGCGCGATCGTCTGGTGCTCGCCGCAGCTCGGGCACTGCGACACGAGCTCGTAGCGCCGCAGGCAATAGACGCAGCGGTAGCGCCCCGGCAGCTGGGTCGGCCGGAGCCACGGCTCACCGCATCCCGGGCACGCCGGCCGGCGCAGATCCTGCTCGACATCAGCCATCGGCGAGCCTCGAGAGCCTCGCGACGAAGAAGCCGCTGGTGCGGTCCCGGCCCGGAAGGGTCTGGAGGAACCGGGCGTCACCCGCCGCGGCAAGCGGCGGGAACGAGGCCCCGAGGTCGTCCACCGCCAGCGAGGGCGCGGCCGCGAGGGCAGCGCCCACCACCGCCTCGTTCTCGGCGCTCGAAATCGTGCACGTCGAGTAGACGATCGCACCGCCCGGCCGCACCGCCGCCGCGGCGCGCTCCAGGATCCGCCGAGCGCCCGCGGCCAGGCGCTCGATCCCCTCGGGCGACTTTCGCCATCTGGCGTCGGGGCGTGCAGCGAGCGTTCCAAGGTCGGAACAGGGCGGATCCACGAGGACGCGATCGTAGCCCTCGCCGGTGTCGGCTCGGGCCGCGTCGTCACGCACCACCCGCACGCGGTCGGCGCCGAGGTGTCCGGCGAGCGCCCGGATCTGGCCCGCGCGCCCCTCGTCGAGCTCGACGGCGACCACCTCGCCTGCACCTCCGAGCTTCGCGGCGATGGCGGTGGTCTTGATCCCGGGTCCGGCGCAGAGGTCGAGCACGCGCTCGCCCGGCCTCGGGTCGAGGACCTCGACGACCGCCTGCGAGGCACGCGATTGCGCGACGGCATCACCGGCCTCGAGCGCCGCCAGCGCCTCATCCGGTAGCGGCCCCTCGACGACGAGGGCGAGATCCGGGGCCAGGGGCGGCGGGCCCTTCGCCGCGTGCACGCCCTCGGCGGCGCGAAGCCGGTCGCCGATCGCTCGCGCATCCGGGCGCAGGCCGTTGACGCGAAGCGCCGTCTCGGCGGGCTCGTTCACGGAGCGCAGCATCGACCTCGCGCCCTCCGCGCCGAGCTCGCGCCACCACATCTCGGCGAGCCACGCCGGAACGGAGTGGGCGATCGCCGCCCCCTGCGGCGTCGAGTCGTCGAGCGAGGCAAGGAGCTCGCCCCGCTCGCGGGCGGCGCGGCGCAGAACGGCGTTCACGAGCGGCGCGCCGCGCGCGGCCCCCGCTGTCTTGGCGAGCTCCACCGCCTGGTCGACTGCCGCGTGGTCGGGTGTGGCATCGGCGAACAGCAGCTCGTAGAGGCCCAGGAGGAGGGCCGCCCGCAGCGGGGGGTCGAGGTCCGAAGGCGGCCTCGAGGCGAGGCGCCCGACGATCCAGTCCGCCGTCCCCGCGCGCTGGATCGCGCCGTAGGCGAGGCGCTGCGCCTGAGCGCGATCGCGGCGATCGAGGCCGGCACGAGTCGCCTCGGCGGGCAGCGCCCGATCGGCGAAGGCGCCGCCCTCGAGCGAGCGCCGAACGACCCGGAACGCGACGCGCCGGGACTCCGTCACGCCCGGGCGGTCGCTCACGGCGCGGCGGGGACCGGTCGCGGCGGCGGGTGGCCGCGCAGGTACTCCTCGCTCAGCATCGCGCGTCCCCCCGGCGGCTTCACCTCCATGAGCTCCAGCACTCCGTCCGCGCACCCCAGGAGCAGCCGGCCCTCGACACCGGCCACCTCTCCGGCGGAGACGTCGCCGTCGAGCGCCCTCGCCCGCTCGACTCCGAGCCGCTCCCCTCCCTCGAGCGCGAGGTAGGAGCCGATGTGCGGGTGAAGCGCCCGGACGGTTCGCTCGAGCTCGATTGCAGGACGCCTCGCGTCGAGATGCCGCTCGGCCGGGTCGATCTTGGCCGCGTAGGTCGCGGCGGCATCGTCCTGCTGGGTGAGGCGCAGGCCTCCCGCCGCGCGCGCTTCGAGCGCCTCGATTGCGAGGGGCCCCGACCGGCGGATGAGGCGGCCGGCGAGCCTCCCGTAGTCGTCGTCGGGCTCGATCGCGACCGGCTCGGCCAGCGCCACGGGCCCCGAGTCGAGGCCCGCCTCCACCAGCGCGATCGAGACTCCGGTGCGGCTGTCGCCGGCCATGATCGCCCGCTCGATCGGGGCGGCGCCGCGCCACCGTGGAAGCAGCGAGGGGTGGACGTTCAGCATCTCGAGCTGGCTGAGCAGCGGCTCGCGGATGAGCTGGCCGAAGGCGCAGACGACCCCGATCTCGGCGCCGGAGGCCGCGATCGCGGCGCGCGAGCCCTCGAGGTTGACGCTCTCCGTCTGGTGGAGCTCGATGCCGAGCTCAAGGGCGGCGGCTGCGGCTGGGGGCTTGGCGAGGCGTCGCCCACGGCCACGAGGGCGATCCGGAGGAGCGACCACCAGCGCCGGGCGATGCTCCGGGGAGGCGGCCAGGTCCTCGAGCACGGCGACCGCGAACGCGGTCGTCCCCAGGAAGGCGAGCCTCACCCGTCGCCGTCGCTCGAGGATCCCTCCTCGTCGCGGGGGGGCGCGTAGCTCGTGCCCTCTCGCAGCGCGCGGAGCGCCGCCTTGCGCTGGTCGCGGCTCGTGCGGTCGAGGATCAGCACGCCGTCGAGATGGTCGACCTCATGCTGGAGCACTCGCGCCTCGAGGCCGGATGCCTCGAGGAGCATCGGCTCGCCGTGCAGGTCGAGGCCCCGGACCCTCGCATGCAGAGGCCGCTCGACGTCGACCGCGACCCCGGGGAGGCTCAGGCAACCCTCCTCGGCGACGACCAGATCACGTGAGAGCCACTCGATCTCGGGATTCACGAGGGCCCTCGGAGTCGCCTCCGCACCGGCCTGGAAGACGAGCAGGCGACGCATGATGCCGAGCTGGGTCGCCGCGAGACCGACGCCGATCGCGTCGCTCATGATCGCGGTCATCCTGCGCGCCTCCGCTGCGAGGTCCTCGTCGAACTCGGCCACCTCCGTCGCACGGGAGCGGAGCGCCGGGTCACCAAACGACCTGACCTCGGCGAGCGCCGAGGCGCGCCGCGCCCGCTGCTCCTCGCTCAGCTCTCCTCGACCCGGCGCGGCGCCGTTCTCGGCCCGCTCCGTCGTCTCGGTCGTCTCCTCGCTCACGCCCTCAAGTCTAAGAGGCTCTCACTGCGGATCCAGGTCCACGGACAGCGTCGCATCGCGAAGCACGCGGCCCGCCGCCGCCGCCTCGAGCGGGTCGCGGATCGCGTCGGCGAGGGCGGCCCTGCTCGGGCCCTTGAGCAGCAGCCGGCGGCGGTGGCGGCCGCGCAGGCGCCAGCTCGGCGCCGGGCCCAGGAGCTCGACGCCCGCCGGGAGCTCGGCCTCGAGCGCGCGCTGAAGCTCTCGCGCGACCGCCTCGACGCGCCGGGGATCGGTGGACGCGAGCTCGATCCGCGCGAGGCTCGCAAACGGCGGATAGCGAAGGTCGCGACGTCTCGCGATTTCGGTGTCGAGGAATCCGGCCGTGTCGTGCCCGGCGGCGTAGGCGATCGGACGCGCCGCCGGGGCGAGGGTCTGCACGAGCACCAGCCCGCCGCGCTCGCCCCGACCCGTGCGGCCGGCGAGCTGCTCGAGGAGGGCGAAGGTGCGCTCCTCGGCGCGGAAGTCCGGAAAGCGAAGCGCGGCATCCGCGTCGATGACGACTCCGAGCGTCACGTCGGGGAAGTCATGGCCCTTCGCCACCATCTGGGTGCCCACGAGCACGGCCGACTCCGCCTCGTCGAAGCGCCGGAGGATCTCGACGTGCGCGCCGCGCCGATCCGTCGCGTCGGAGTCCAGCCTCAGCACGGGCACCGACCCGGCGGCGCGTGCCACCTCCTCCGCGATTCGCTCGCTCCCCGCTCCCACCTCCGCGACGGCCACCGAGCCGCAGTCCGGGCAATCGCCTGGCGCGGGTTCAGCGTGTCCACAGTGGTGGCAGCGGAGGGCTCCAGCGGCCCGGTGAAGCACGAGCGACACGTCGCAGTTGGGACATCGCCATGCGCGGCCACACTCGCGGCACGCGAGGTGGGGCGCAAACCCTCGCCGGTTGACGAGCACGATCGCCTTCCCGCCATCGCGCTCGAGGCGTGCGAGGGCGCCAACCGTGCGCTCGTGAAGCGGGCCCTCGCCGCCGGGTCGCCCGCGCATGTCGAGAACGTCCACCGCCGGCATCGCGCCGCCGGTCGCGCGCGCCGGCAGCTCGATCCTCTCGAGGCCCAGCCAGCTCTCGGGTCGCGGCGTCGCGCTCCCGGCGATGAGGGCCGCGCCCGCCTGCGCCGCCCGATGCCGGGCCACCTCCCGCGCGTCGTAACGCGGGTCGCCCTCTTGCTTGTAGGAGGCCTCGTGCTCCTCGTCGATGACGACGAGCCCGAGGTCACTCACGGGGGCGAAGATCGCCGAGCGCGGCCCAACGCAGATCCGCGCCACGCCCGATGCGAGCCGGCGCCACTCGTCGAACCGCTCGCCGGCCCCGAGCCCGGAGTGCAGCACGGCGACCGTCTCGCCCAATCGCGCGTGAAAGCGGTGGAGCGTTTGCGGAGTGAGCGCGATCTCGGGCACGAGGACGATCGCCGAGCGCCCGCGAGCGAGAGCCGCCTCGGCGGCGGCGAGATAGACCTCGGTCTTGCCGGAACCGGTGACGCCGCAGAGGAGGAGCTCGCGCGGCTCCGCGCCATCGATGGCGGCGATGGCTCGCCGCGTCGCCCCGGCCTGAGCTGCATTCAAATCGACCCGCGTCGGCGGCGCGCCGACGGCAGCACCGGCCGGCCGCCGCCGGCGCTCCTCGTCGACGAGCTCGACGAGGCCACGGCGTCCGAGCCGCGCCAGGACGTCCGCGCCCGCGCCCGCCGCAGCGAGCTCGCGCGCGGAGGCGCGGTTCGCCGGCGCGTCAGCGAGGAGCGAGAGTGCGCCACGCTGCCGGGCGCCCAAGCGCTCCGCGTCGCGGAGCGCGGCCCGCCCCGCGCCCGTCAGCCGCGCCCAGCGCTCGCGCGCCGGCTTCGGCTGCCGGCCCCTCGAGCTCGTGCCCGGCGGCAGGACCAAGCCGAGCCCGCGAGCCGGCGTGGAGCAGTACTCGCGCCCCACCCAGAGGCCCAGGCGCACCAGCTCCGGCGACGCGCCTGCCTCGAGCGCCGCGATCGGCTCCGCGAGGCGCTCCGGCGGCAGCTCGCTTCGCTCCGCGAGGTCGACGACCACGCCGAGCACTCGGCGGCGGCCGAACGGAACCTCGAGCACCGAGCCGACGCGGACCGAATCAAGCTCGGCCGGCAGGCGGTAATCGAACGGCCCGCGAAGCGCGCGAGCCGTCGTCAGGGGCTCGACCCTGGCGATGGACATATCTCGCGGACGCCTACGGCGTCCTTACACGCTTCCTTCGGAGGCAAAGCTCCTCATCAACACACCTCGAACCTACGGTCCGAGCCGGACGGTTGCGCTGGGAGTGGCGGGGATATGCTTCGGCCCGTGGCGCGGTCATTGGGTCCGGGGGAGCAGGTGATGTTCGAGGGGCATCCGTCCTGGCGGGCGATCCTCGACTTCTACTTCAAGGGGCTCCTCGTGGTCCTGGTGGCGGCCGCGATCGCGGCCGGCATCACCACCGTCGCGGCGAAGGACTCGCGCACGAGCGCGGTCGTGATCGTGGCGGTGGTCGGCGTCGCGCTCGTGATCCTCATCGGCTTCATCAAGCGGGTCACGACCCACTACACGATCACCAACAAGCGGCTGCGTATCCAGCGGGGCATCATCAGCCGCGAGATCCAGGAGACCCGGCTCGAGCGGGTGCAGAACGTCAACTTCACCCAGGGCGCCCTCCAGCGGATGCTCCAGATCGGCGACGTCGACTTCGACACCGCGGGCGGTGACGACTACAACTTCGTCTTCGCGGGCGTCGCGCAGCCCGACGAGGTCGTCCAGCAGGTCGATCGGGCGACGCAGACGGGCGCTGCGGGATCACATGGGCTCGGCGAGCCCCAGGGCGCTCCGCCCGCGCAGCAGTCCTAGTCCCGCGCCGGCCTCAGCCCGCGCCGCGCGTGGGCGGCTCGAGGACGATCACCTCGTCGCGGAGGCGCAGCGCTCCGCGGATGCCGGAGGCGCCGACGAAGCGGATCTCACCGCGCCCCTGTGCCCGGGTCGCACTCCGGCCGAGTGGGGCGCCGACGATCCGGAGCGGGCCCGAGCCGATGACCTTGACCAGGTTCCCGCGCTGGGCGCCGCCCGCCGTCCGGCCACGGAAGATCCCGAGCACTCCGACGCTGTGGTCGTCCTGCGACGCGCCGGCGTCGACCTCCGTGAACCGCCGCGGGCTCGACGTGCGCCAGGCGTTGACGATCGGGTTGAGCACCACGCGCGGGAAGAAGCCCTGCGGGTTGGGATCGATCTCGCCCGGGATGAATGTCGCCGGGGGTTCGGCGAGGCGAGAGGCCTGGCGGGCGCGGGTCGCGGTCGACGCGCTGCCGCCGGCGTCGCCGCCCCCGGAACCACACGCAGCGAGCACCGCGCACGCGAGCGCGGTGAGACCGCCGAGGCCCGGCCGAGCCCGCGTCATTCCGGGAACACCACCAGGATTCGCCCGACGTTCGCCTTGCTCCTGGAGCGAAGGACGCGCCAGCTCTGCGCCGGGGTGTAGTCGGCGCTCTTCTCTCCGCTGGCACCCGCGAAGGCGTGGATCCTGCATGCCTCAGCGGCAGCGGTCCAGTCCTCGGCCTGGTCCAGCGGCGGGCCGTAGTAGATCTCCGGCAAGGCGAGCCGGCCCGGCCCGGAGGCGACGGCGCAGATGTCGCGCCGCAGGCTCCAGCCGTTGATGCACTTGTCGCCGTTGCACGGCGCGGTCCCGACGTCGTAGTACGGCCTGCCGTACTTCGAGACCGAGATCGCGCCCTCGACGAGGGAGACGCTCACGCTCGGCGGCGCGATGAGGTCATAGCCGGGCTCGATGTCACCGCCCACCGCGGCAGCCTCGTGGGCGTCGAGCTCGAGCCCGCGAAGCGCGAGCGCCTGATGGCGGCCCGCTTGGTGCGCCGTCTTTTCGGTCAGCGGCTCATCGCCGTTGCCGCCCGCGCCCAGGAGGGCGTTGCTCGCCGCGTAGACGATCGTCACGGACCCGCCGCGACGATGGTCGTGGAAACCGCGCGCCGCCGAGTTGAGCGCCCGGTGGACCTCCTGATCGCTGAAGAACGTCCCGCCCCGAAGCCGCACGCCGTAGGTTCCCCCGTGGAGCCGCGCGGCGCCGAAGTCCAGGATCAGGAGCCCGTGGCCGGACGCCTGTCCGCGGGCGAAGGTGGCGGCATCCTGGTAGGCCTGGCGGCTCAGCTGCTGCTCGTTCGAGGCCGTGATGTAGAACGCCGGCCCGGCGTTCGGCGCGCCCTCCGAGGCGGTGCGGGGCACCTCCTCGACGTGGATCACCTTGCGCGCAACCGACCCGCGGCGATCGGCCGCCTCGATGACGACCCGCCTGTGTCCCGTGCCGAAGCGGTGCCGGGAATACGTGAACTCGAGCCTCGCGGATTGCGGGCACGCGGGCCTGCAGCGCGCCCGCCTCTCGGCGATCGGCTTGCCGGCGACGGAAACCGAGATGCGAGCGATCCCGCCGCCCTTGCCTCGCGCCGTCGCAAGGATCCGCGCGTCGGCGCTCTCGGTTCGTAGCGCCCGGCGATCGAAGTCGGCGAGCCGGCCCGTCACGAAGAGCCGTGGAGCCGGACCGCGCGGGTGGGCCCCGGCGCCCGACGTCGCCGCGGCGCCTGCCGCGACCAAACCCGCGACCGCGAGCCCTACCGCGGCGTTTCGTCGCCCTCGGGTCAGGCTGCGCTGGGCGCCGTGGCCTCGAGGCCCGCCGCGCGACGGAGCTCGTCGGCGCGATCGGTGCGCTCCCACGAGAAGTCGTGATCGGTGCGGCCGAAGTGGCCGTAAGCGGCGGTCTTCTGGTAGATCGGGCGGTGCAGGTCGAGGTACGAGCGGAACGCCGCCGGGCGCAGGTCGAAGACCTCGTCGACGATCTTCGAGATCTGGTTGTCCGGGAGCTTCCCGGTGCCGTAGGTCTGGACCATCAGCGAGACGGGGTGGGCGACCCCGATCGCGTAGGCGACCTGTACCTCGCAGCGGTCAGCGAGGCCGGCCGCGACCACGTTCTTCGCCACGTAGCGGGCCGCGTAGGCCGCCGAGCGGTCCACCTTCGAGGGATCCTTGCCCGAGAAGGCGCCACCCCCGTGCCGGGCCGCGCCGCCGTAGGTATCGACGATGATCTTTCGCCCGGTGAGGCCGGCGTCGCCCATCGGGCCCCCGACGACGAACTTGCCGGTCGGGTTGACGAGAAACTCCTCGAAGAGCTCCTTCTCGGTGAAGAGCTCCTTGTACTCCTCGTGGAGGACCGGCTCGACCACGTGCTCCCAGAGGTCGTTCTTGATCAGCGTCTCGCCGTCGATGCCGTCCTTGTGCTGGGTCGAGATCAGGAGCTTCGTGATCTCCACCGGCCGGTCGTTCTCGTAGCGGACCGTCACCTGGGTCTTGCCGTCCGGTCGCAGGTACGGCACGACATCGGCCTTCCGCACCTCGGCCAGGCGGCGGGCCAGCGTGTGAGCGACCTGGATCGGCATCGGCATCAGCGCCCGCGTCTCCCGCGTCGCGTAGCCGAACATCATCCCCTGGTCGCCGGCCCCGGCCCGGTCGAGCTCGTCCTCGTCGTTCGGGTCGGTTCGCGCCTCGTACGCCGTATCGACGCCCTGGGCGATATCGGCCGACTGCTCGTCGATGGCGGTGACGACCGCGCACGTGTCGGCGTCGAAGCCGTACTTGGCGCGGTCGTAGCCGATGCCGTGGATCGTCTCGCGAACGATCTTTGGGATGTCGACGTAGGTCTGCGTCGAGATCTCTCCGGCCACGACCACGAGGCCGGTGTTGACGAGGCACTCGCAGGCGACGCGGCCCTGTGGGTCGTCGCGCATGACCGCGTCGAGCACGCCATCCGACAGCTGATCGCAGATCTTGTCGGGGTGCCCCTCGGTAACCGATTCCGAGGTGAAGAGGAACTCGTTATCTGAAAGCGCTTGGAGGTGGCTCATTTTCTCCGTTGGTCGGGGGGCGCGACTGTAGCGAACCCGAACCCACCAGAAGCCGGCCGTCGGTGTCGAGATCGTGCTCCGTGGCGGTCACTGTGAGCCCGAGGCCCTTCAGCTGATGGAAGTCGCCCGAGAAGGTCGTGTACGCGGGATCGTTGGCCAGGCCCGCCTGCTCGCCGAGCGCCACGAGCCCCCGAAGGTCCAGGTAACCGAACAGCGAGGTCGGCGAGCTGAGCCCGTCCGTCGCGGCGGCGTAGTTGGAGCTCTCGGCGAGCCCACCGCGGGCCGCAGCCGCGACGCCGATGGGGTTCGTCGCGACGACGAGCTCGTTCCCCACGATGGCGTAGGTCAACTCGACGGCGGGCGAGACGTCGAGGGTGTGGACCTTGACGTCGCCGACGTCCCTCGAGCGGAAGCCGCCGTGCCCACCCCCCTTCGAGGAGCCCAGTGCGCGGGCGAGCGGGACCTCGAGTCGCGCGAGTGTCGCCCGGGCCGCTTTCGGGTCGATGCCGGCGCCGAGGTAGAGCGCGTAGGGCGCACCCCGGGGAGGGGCCGGCTCGAGCGCAAGAGCGCCCTCCTTTCCGAGGGCGGTCTCGAGATCGCTGGTGAGGTTCACGCCCGAGGCCCGCTGTGCGTTCTTCACCGCCTCCGTCAGGGCCCGCGCGAGGCCCGGCTCCTGGGTGCTCGCCTGGGCGAGCAGCGACGAGATCGCATGCCCCGGGTCGCCGATGCCGAAGTAGGCGAGCGTCTTCGCGGGCAGCTTCTCGGCGAGCGTGGGATCGAACGTCGGGAAGGCGGCGAAGAACCCGGGCCTCTCCGACGCGCGCATGGGGTCGAGAGCGCTTCGAATCCGCACCTCCAGCCCGTCGGGCGCGGCGGCGAGGCCGATTGCGACACCCTCGGTCGACCTCGGCGCGAAGAACGGCGCCAGCGGCGCCAGCAGGCCGGTCTGACGCCCGGCGACGGCGGCCGCCCCGGCGGAGGAGAGATAGGCGTCGGCGACGCGCTGGGCGGGCAGCTCGCCGCGGATGGCCGCTGCGGGCGAGTCGCTGAGTGGAGCCGTTCCCTGTGCGCCCGTTTCGACGTCGATGGCCGCTTCCGCTCCGGCCGTCGTCCCGATGACGAGGAACCCGGCGACGATGGCGGACGCAACGCCGCTGCGGCCACGAACCAGGTGGACTCCGCGATAGGGGATCGTCTCGCTCCCAGGCCCGGCGAGCTGCCGCTGGTAACGCTCAGCGCGCTCCTGATCGGCCACCGCCAGGAGCTCGACCTCCTGCGGCGCGCCCGGCGCCGGCAGAAGAGCGAGTGCCGCCTCGTCCCCAAGCCAGGGGCGCACGTCCTTCGTGAGCCTCGGCGCGGACCCCCCCACGGCCGGAACCTGCGCCAGCAGGCGCTCGCCGATCTGGCTCGAGAGCACCGGCAGGCGGGCGAGGATTGCCGTCGCCTGGCGGTATTGGTCGCTGGAGGCGTCGGTGTCCACGTGGACGTAAGCGAGGGCGTCCGCGGGCACGAGGCTCGCCGCGTCGTCGGGCGGGGGGCACGCGTCTCCGCCCGGGAACTGGCACGGCAGCGCGGGCACAGCGAACACCCACAGCGCGCCGAGCGCCGCCAGGACGGCGACAAACAGCGCCACCCGGCGGCGTATGTAGACGCTGAGGCCGCCCCAGGCCGCTGCGACGGCTGCCGCAACGTCGCCGA
This sequence comes from uncultured Actinomycetes bacterium, assembly GCA_963771655.1. GTDB lineage: Bacteria > Actinomycetota > Thermoleophilia > Solirubrobacterales > 70-9 > JAWVFM01. Next base: position 92,352 of record CAVYUG010000009.1, read on the forward strand.
TGGCGAGCCACAGCTCCCGCCCGACCTCAGCCATGTAGGAGCCCGCCGCGCCCAGGGCCCGGCCGATCGCCCGCAGACCCGCACCAAGCCCGGCAACGATTCCCCCGAGCGCCGCCAGGACGGGCCCGCGCTGGCCGACGGGCCGCCTGGTGACGCGCGGGCGCTTCGGTCTGGGCACCCGCCTGCGCCGTAGCCGCGGTCGGCGCAGCCGCCGCCGCTTCGGAGCCTGGGACGGCATCTCGACATAGCTTGGCCGGCTCCTCCGCTTCCGCCAGAACCTCCCGCCCCCGGCTTCGCCGCCGGATCTCTCCTCTGATCCGGCGTCCGGGGCCGGCGGGTCGGGAGCCCGGCGTCGACGCAATCTCGGCAACCGGGGGCTCACGCGGCGTCCTTATATCGGGACTTCCGCGGCACGAAGTCGATCACCACGGGTACCCCCTCGAGGGCGTACGCCTCGCGCAGGCGGTTCTCGAGGTGGTACGCCCAGTCGCGGGAGATCAGACGGCGATCGTTCACCTGAATTGCGAACCGGGGCGGCCGGCGGCCGATCTGGGCGGCGTAGTAGAGGCGCAGGCGCCGCCCGCGCTTCGCCGGCGGGGGCGTGCGCGCGACAACGCTGTCGACGAAGCGGTTGAGCTCGGGTGTGGCGATACGCGATGCCCGCCGGTCGGCGAGGTCGCCGGCGCGCTCGAGGAGCTTGGGAACGTTGCGCGCGGTGAGCGCGGACGCCGTGACCACCGGCGGGCGCTGGCGCAGCCGCCTCGCGAGCCGCGCCTTCGCGTCCTCGAGGTCGGTGCGCCCGATGTCCCACTTGTTGAGGGCCACGAGCGTCGCGCACCCGGTCTTCATCGCGAGCTCGGCCACGCGCAGGTCCTCGGACGTCACGCCCTCCGAGGCGTCGCAGACCACGAGGGCGACGTCGGCTCGCTCGGCGGCCCGTTCGGATCGAAGCTGTGCGTAGTAGTCGACGGTGCCCGCCACCTTCGTGCGGCGCCGCAGCCCGGCCGTATCGACGAGCACGAACGATCGCCCGCCGAGCTCGAGCTCGGTGTCGATCGCGTCGCGCGTCGTGCCCGCGCGCTCGGAGACGATCACGCGATCGGAGCCCAGGAAGGCGTTGACGAGCGACGACTTACCGACATTGGGGCGCCCGATCACCGCGATCCGGACGCCCTCGCCGTCCTCTGCGTCGGCCTCCGTCACGGCCTCGGCGGCCAGCTCCGCCAAGCGGTCGAGGAGGTCGCCGGTGCCGAGCCCCTGCGCGGCCGAGACCGCGAACGGCTCGCCCAGCCCGAGGCCGAGCTCGGCGGCCGACGGAATGTCCTCCGGGCGATCGACCTTGTTCGCAGCGACCACGACCGGCACCTCCGCGCGCCGGAGGATGTCGGCGACCTCCGCGTCACCCTGGCGCAGCCCGGCGCGAGCGTCGAGAACGAGCACGATCGCGTCGGCCTCCTGGATCGCGGTTCGAGCCTGCGACTGCACGGCTCGGGCGAGCGAGTCCTCGGCCGCGAGGTCCACGCCGCCGGTGTCGACAAGGCGGAACTCCACTCCGTTCCACACGCAGGCGACAGCCTTGCGATCGCGAGTCACGCCGGCCTCGGCGTGGACGACCGCCTCCCGGCCTCCCGCGAGCCGGTTCACGAGGGTCGACTTGCCGACGTTCGGGAAGCCGACGACCGCGATCTCGGGCCTCCGAGAAGTCACGCGAGCACCCCGCGCTCGGAGGCGAGCTCGACGATCCTCTCGACGACGTTCCCGATCCCGAGCCCGCTGGTGTCGACTCGTACGGCGTCATCGGCGGGGCGAAGCGCCCCGTGCTCGCGGCTTTCGTCGCGGTCGTCTCGCTCGGCTTGCGCCGCCAGGACCTCCGCCGCATGCTCACCCGTCTCAGCCGCCCTCCGCCGTGCGCGCTCCGCCGCATCCGCGGTGAGGAAGACCTTGAGCTCGGCGCCGGGCACCACGACGGTGCCGATGTCGCGGCCCTCGGCGACCCAGTCGCCGCTTGCCACGAGCGCGCGCTGGCGCTCCACCATGGCCGCCCGGACCTCGGGATGTACCGAGACGCGTGAGGCCGCCTCGCTCACCTCAGGCGTGCGGATCGCGTCGGTGACGTCCTCGCCGCCCAACCGCACTCGAGAGCCGTCGATGGCGATCGCGAGACTCGAGGCCATTTGGCCGGCCTCGGCCCCGTCGTCGAGATCGGCGCCGGCGCGCACCGCGGCCAGAGCGACGCAGCGGTACATCGCGCCCGAGTCCAGATACGTCGCGCCGAGCTCGGCCGCGAGCGCGCGAGCGACGGTTGACTTTCCGGCCCCGGCCGGGCCGTCGATCGCTATTACCATCGGGCTTCGCAGGATAGAGTCGCTGCCGTAGTCGACCTGGAGGAGCGATGCGCAGCTGGGACATCTCGACCCTTGACGTGAAGCCGCACCAGCCGGCGGTGCTGGACTCGGAGTCGGAGGGCCGGGCGATCGTGATCCAGCTCCCGGCCGACGAGCGCCTCCAGGAGCATCAGGTGCACGAGCGAGCGTCATTGCTCGTCGTCGACGGGCGGATCGAGGTCGACGACTCAAACGGCGAGACCGTCAAGGGCGGGCCCGGCTTCCTGGCCGTGTTCGACCCCAACGAGCGCCATGAGGTGCGGGCGACCGAGGACTCGCGCCTGCTCCTCCTGCTCTCGCCCTGGCCGGGCGCGGGGCACCCCTCGAACCGCGCCTAAGCGGCGAACGTCCCTCGCTGGTGGCCATAGGCCCTACCCCGGGACGTTCGGCGAATTCGTGAGCGCCGCCAGGTCGGACTCGAAGCCCGGGTAGCTCACCGAGACCGCGTCGAAGCCCGCCACGTCGACCCCGTCGCGGCTCGCCAGGCCGGCGATCGCGCCGAGCATCGCGAGGCGGTGGTCGCCGCGCGAATCGATCGCCCCACCGTCGAGACCCTCCCCGCCCCTGACCGCGAAGCCGTCCTCGCGGGCCTCGATGTCTGCGCCCAGCGCCGCCAGCCCCTCGGCGACGCCGGCGATCCGGTCCGACTCCTTCGCGCGGAGCTCGGCGGCGCCCTCCACCACCGTCTCGCCGTCGGCGAAGCACGCGGCCAGGGCCACCAGCGGGAGCTCGTCGATGGCGACGGCGACCTCCGCCGCCGGGACGCGCGTCGCGACGAGGGGGCCGCTTCGGGCGACGACGGTGCCGCGCGGCTCTCCGCCCGGGCCGATCGTCTCCTCGGTGACCCGAACCGCCGCGCCCATCCGGTTGAGGATCCCGAGCAGGCCCACGCGCGTCGGATTGAGTCCGACGGATGCGATCGTCACGTCGCTGTCCGGAACGATCGCCGCCGCCACGAGCCAGAAGGCCGCGGAGGAGAAATCGCCGGGGACCTCGACGGCCTCGAGCCGGATCGCCTCGGCCGGCCCCACGCGAAGCTCGCGGGCCGGTGGGCCCCCGATGCCGGGCACGGTGCGGAGCTCACGCGCTTCCACGCGGACCCCTCCCGCACGCAGCATCCGCTCCGTGTGGTCGCGGGTGGGCGCGGGCTCGACCACAGCCGTCTCCCCCTCCGCGAGGAGTCCTGCGAGCAAGAGGCAGGACTTCACCTGCGCGCTTGCCACGGAGAGGCTGTGCTCGGCTCCCCGCAGCGCTCGCCCCTCCACGGCGAGCGGCGGAAGCCGGCCGTCGCGGCAGGCGACCTCGGCGCCCATCGCCCGCAGCGGCTCGGCCACGCGGTCGACGGGCCGGGCGCGGATCGACTCGTCGCCGTCGAGAACCCAGGATCCACCGGGCTGTCCGGCGAGCCAGCCGGGCATGATGCGCAGGAGGGTTCCCGCGTTGCCCACGTCGATCTCAGCCCCGGCGGCGCCCTGGAGTCCGGTGCCCGCGATGCTGACGTCGATTCCGCCCGGGGCGGAGCCGGACGGCCCCATCTCCTCGACGTCCGTGCCGACCGCCGCGATCGCGGCGAGCGTCGAGCGGGTGTCGGCCGCGTCGAGGTAGCCGCTGATTCTCGTCTCTCCCTCCCCCATCGCCGCCAGGATGGCCGCGCGGTGGGAGATCGACTTGTCGGGTGGGGCGCGGAGCTCGCCGCCCAGCGGCCCGCGCGGCTCGAAGCTCTTCATTCGGAGGCGGACACGAGCGCAACGGCATGGCCGAGGTCGCGGACCACCTCGGCGGCGCGCTCGGCCTCCTCGGCGCCGGCGACCCAGATCGAGATCGCGCCGGTTCGCATGTCGGAGGCCGGGTAGAGGGCCATGTCCTCGATATTGACCTGGGCCCGGCCGAGGGCCAGCGCGACCTCGGCGACCGTCCCCGGCTCGTTTGACACGGTCATCCGCAGCTCCTGCAGCGTGCCCTTCGCCGCGCCGGCCTCGAGAAGCGCGCGTCTGTCCTCGCCCGCGGCCCGGTGCCACGAGTCGACGGCATCGCGCCCACCCGCCCGGATCAGCTCGGCCGCTTCGGCCAGCCGGGTCGAGATCGCCTGGATCTGGTCGGCGACTCCATCTCGGTTGGTCGCGAAGATGTCGGTCCAGATGGCGGGGTTCGCCCCGGCGACCCGGGTAGCGTCGCGAAAGCTTGGGCCCACCTCCGGCAGGCGCTCGGACCCCTCCCCCAGCTCCGCGGCCGCCGTCGAGACCAGGGTGTTGGCGAGCACGTGCGGGAGGTGGCTGATCGTGGCCATCATGCGGTCATGCTCCGCCGGCTCGATCGCGGCCGGTCGGGCGCCGAGGTCGGCGATCGCCCGCTGGACCCGGTCGTAGTGGATGCCGCTCGTGCGATCGGTCGGAGTCAGGTACCAGCGTGCGCCCTCGAAGAGGTCGGCCCTCGCGTTAGCGACGCCCGCCGTCTCGGCGCCCGCCAGTGGATGCCCGCCGACGAACCGCTCGCTGCCCTCGAGGGCCGCGAGGCCGGCGACGAGCTCGCGCTTGGTCGAGCCGACATCGGTCACCGCCACGTCGCCACCGCTGTCGGCTACGGCGTCGGCGACGAGGCCGGGGAGGGCGCGCACCGGGGCCGCGCAGAACGCGAGCTCCGTGCCCTCGACGGCCTCCGCGACCGAGGCGGCGCCGCGATCCAGCGCCCCCAGCTCCAGCGCTCGCTCGACGTTCCCCTCATCGGGGTCATAGCCGGAGACCTCGGCCTGAAGCCGCCGCCTCGCAGCGAGCCCGATCGAGCCGCCGATCAGGCCCACGCCGAGGACGGCGATCCTCATCCCTTGCGACGAGACGGCTGAATTGGTCGTCTTGCTTCCACGGCGCCCGCGAGCCGATCGCACACCACGGCCGTCCGCTCCCAGTCGAGACACGCATCGGTGACCGACTGCCCGTACGTCAGGTCGCCATTGCGGCCGAGGTCCTGGCGCCCGGCGACGATGAACGACTCCAGCATCACGCCGACGATCCCGCGGTTTCCGGCTGCGATCTGCTCGGCGATCCCCCGTGCCGCCGTCACCTGGCGATCCGGGTCCTTGGCGCTGTTGCCGTGGGAGGCGTCGATCACCAGCCGCTCGGGCAATCCCGCGTCCCGCAGGAGCGCGAGCGCTGTCCCGACCTCGTCGGCCGAGTAGTTGGGGCCGTCGTCGCCACCGCGAAGGATCACGTGGCCCTCCGGGTTGCCGGTGGTGTAGAGGATCGCCGGGGCGCCCGCGTCGTCGATGCCGGCGAACGCGTGCTCGGCGGCCGCCGCGCGCACCGCGTCGACCGCCACCTGAACGTTCCCGTCGGTGCGGTTCTTGAAGCCGATCGGCATCGAGAGGCCGGAGCCGAGCTGACGATGCGTCTGACTCTCGCTCGTGCGAGCGCCGATCGCCCCCCACGCGACGGTGTCGGCGATGTACTGCGGCGTGATCGGATCGAGGAACTCGCAGCCCACCGGCAGCCCAACGTCGAGCACGTCGAGCAGGAGCTCGCGCGCGATCCGGAGGCCCGCGTTGACGTCGCCGGACCCGTCGAGGTGGGGGTCGTTGATGAGGCCCTTCCAGCCGACGGTGGTCCGCGGCTTCTCGAAGTAGACCCGCATCACCACCAGCAGATCGTCGCGAAGCTCGTCCGCAACGGCGGCGAGCCGCTGCGCGTAGTCGAGGGCCGCCTCGGGGTCGTGGACGCTGCAGGGACCGGCCACCACGAGCAGGCGGTCGTCGGAGCCGTCGAGCACCGCGGCCACCTCCTGGCGCCCGCGCACCACCGCCGCCGCGCGCTCGTCGCCGAGCGGGAGCTCGTCGAGGAGCGTCGCCGGCGCGACGAGCTCGACGACCCGCTCGATGCGGCGGTCGCGAACCGAGTCTCTTGCGCGTTGACTTTCCATGCCGATGATCATGCCGTCTTGGTTCCTCTCGTTCAAAACGCTTGGGGTAGGGCGCAGTACGGCGTCCGGAGGGGCAGTCCTGCTAGGGGCCGCGGTCGGCCAGGCCGGACGCCTAGCTAAATCGCCCGAAATAAAAGGACCAGGCGTACGCCGGCGCGCCCTTGAGGGCGGCGGTGGGAGCCGGCGTCAGATCGCGGTCCATTGGGGGGTTTGTAGCAGGTGGAGGGGCGAATGGCAACCGAGCGGGCACCTCACTGCAACGCCCCTTGGAGCGCCTCCAGGAACCGCTCGTTCTCCGCCCGCGTCCCATAGGTCACGCGAATATGCCCCGGTCCGCCCAGGCCGGAGCCCGGGCGGACGATGACGCCGGCCTCTCCCAGCCGGCGGACGACCTCGTCCTCATCGCGGTCGCCCAGCGAGATCCATGAGAAGTTGGCCTGGGATTCCGGTGAGTCGAGGCCGAGCTCCTCGATCCCCGACTCCACGTGAACGCGCTCGACGATCGTACGCTCGACGCGCTTTTGCACGTCGTCGGAATGGCGGATCGCCTCGGCGGCCGCCGCCTGTGCGATCGAGTTGACCGAGAAGGGCTGGCGGACGGCGTCGAGCGCGGCGCGAAGCTTCGCCGAGCACAGCGCGTACCCGCAGCGCAGCCCGGCGAGGCCGTGGACCTTGCTGAAGGTGCGAAGCACCACGAGGTTCGGGAAGCCGGCCAGCAGATCGGCGCCGGCGTCCGGGTCGTCGTGGGTCTGGAACTCGGCGTAAGCCTCATCGAGGACGATGGTCACATGGGAGGGAACACGCTCGCAGAAGGCGGCGATCTCGCTCGCCGGAAGGTGGGTGGATGTCGGGTTGTTGGGGTTGCAGACGAGGACCATCTGCGTCGCCGCCGTGGCCTCGGTCGCCATGGCGTCGAGATCGTGCACGGCGCCGTCGGCGAGGGGAACGCGGATCTCGCGGGCACCCGAAAGCGCGGCCAGATGGGGGTAGATCGAGAACGAGGGCCAGGCGAAGAGGATCTCGGCGCCCGGCTCGCAGAGCGCCTCCGCGGCGGCGAGGAGGATCTCGCACGAGCCGTTGCCGATCGCGACGCGGGCCGGATCGGTCTCGTGACGCTCGGCTATCCGGCGCCGCAGCGTCGGCGAGAACTGCTCGGGGTAGCGGTTGGCGCCGGACGCCGCGCGGGCGATGGCCCCGACGACCGCCGGGTGCGGGCCCCACGGCGACTCGTTCGAGGCGAGCTTCACCGCATCCGCGGCGCCGAAGCGCTCGCGCGCGGCGTCGATCTGAAGCCCAGCCTCGTAATGCGGCATCTGGGCGAGCTTCTTGGCGAAGGTCACGGCCATGGGCCGCATATTCTGGCGAACGAACTCGGAGGAGCGGTGGCTACCGCGGCTGCCAGTCCGGCTCGCTGATGAACCGGCCCCTCGCGATCCGGTTGGCGCCGGTCCCGTCGGCATGCATGACGAACAGGTCCTGAAGGCGGGAGAACGCGATCAGCTTGCCATCGGGCGAGTAGGTCGGGTCGTCGAAGTTGTCCCCGGGGTGGCTTACGCGCGTTGCCTTGCCGTTCAGCCCGAACGACCAGGCCTGGACGAAGCCGAAGGCGGTCGAGCACCCGGCGAGGACGCTCTTGCCGTCGGGAGCGAAGCTCGCGGACTCGCACCTGAGGCTGCCCCCGAGGTCGCGGTTGTGCTTGCCCTTGTCGTCCATGATCCGGAGCTCGCCCTTGAACTCGCCGAGGCTCGACGATATGTACGCGATGTGCTTACCGTCCGGCGAAAAGGCCGGCTGCAGGTCGAACTCGCCGCGCGTGAGCCTCTTCGGATGCCCGCCGCCGGCGCCCATCACCCAGATCTGGGGGCCGGCGCCCGCGCGCTGACTCGAGAAGGCGATCCGCCTGCCCTTCGGGCCTGAGAACGAGGGGTCGCGGTCGCCCAACCCGTGGCTGATCCTACGCACGTGCTTCCCGCTCGCGGACGCGATGTAGATGCCGTCTTGATCCGTGTACGCGAGGCGTCGCCCGTCGGGCGAGTAGGACGGGGTCTCGCGCCCGTAGTTCTTGTTGGCGGCCAAACGGGTCTGCTTGCCGCCCGAGGGTGACACGCTCCAGACCTCGTTGACGCCGGACCCCGGTCGACCTCCTTCGTGAAGGCAATCCGCCCGTTCCTGCCCGGGAACGAGGCCGACGAGCTCGACGCGAGCCAGGCGACCGGGACGGCCACGAACGCCAGCGCGATCCCTGCGCGCCGCGCTCCCCTGCTCGACGAACCAAGCATGAGGCGGAGCCTACTGAGCGGAGGCGAGGTCCGTGCGAAGCTCCTGCGCGGCGCCGAGGTAGGCGTGCGCCGGCCTGTGATCGGCGGCGGCGTAGTAGTGCACGAGGACGCGGATCACGCGCTCCATCGCCCCGGGCACGGGCATCTCACGCCCGCACATGAGCGGGACCCGGTCGAGCCCCACTCCGCGCGCGGCGACCGCGGGGAACTCGGCGTCGAGGTCGCCGGTGCAGGTGAAGAAGCAGCTCACCATGCTCTCGGGGCGCAGCTCGTTGCGCCGCATGAGCTCCTCCATGAGCCGGGCGGTGGCGGCGAGGATGGCGTCGGCCTCGTTGCTCTCGGCCTGGACGGCGCCGCGGACGGCCCAAAGGCGTGCCGGTCGGTCAGTCATGACGACAGATGGTTCGCGCTCGGCCTTTCGGCTCAGCTCTTTTGGCGTGCCTCGCGCTCACAGGCCAGCATCCTTCCAGAGCCGCTCGAGCTCGGCCGGGCGCAGCGCCCGGGCATTGCCGGAAGCGAGGTCTCCGAGCCGAACCGACGCGAACCTCGTCCGCTCGAGGGCGAGCACCTCGTTGCCGACCGCCTCGGCCATCCGGCGGACCTGGCGGTTTCTCCCCTCGCGGAGGGTCATCTCGATGACGCGCGGGGAGAGTCGCCGGACCCGCGCGGGCGCCGTGGGCCCATCGTCGAGCTCGACCCCGCGCCGGAGCCGTACGATCTCACCGTCGGTCGGTCGCCGGCGCAGGCGGACCCGGTAGGTGCGGGGCACCTCGTAGCGGGGGTGCATGAGCCTGTTGGCGAGCTCGCCGTCGTTGGTGAGCAGGATGAGGCCGGTCGAGTCCGCGTCGAGCCGGCCAACCGGGTAGAGGCGGCGCGGCGAGCGCACCAGCTCGACCACCGCCGTGCGGCGCCCCGGCTCCCGGGCGGTGGACGTCACCCCGGGCGGCTTGTTCACGGCCCAGACCTCGCGAGGCTCGGGCTTCACGGGGCTGCCGTCGACCTCGACGCGGTCGTCCTCGCCGACGTCTCGCGCCGGGTCCCGCACGATCTCGCCCCCGACCGCGACGCGGCCGGTGCGAACGAGGTCCTCGGACCGCCGGCGCGAGGCGACCCCGGAGTGGGCGAGGTACTTCGCGAGCCGCACAGCTCGCGGAGTCTGCCCTAGATGGCCAGGTCTCTACTCGGCGCGGCGCTCGCCGGCCGCGAGGAGCCGCTCGCGAAGCTCCCGCTCGGCCTCGGGGCTTGGGTCGAACCGGGCCGGATCGGGGAGCTGATCGAGGCCGGCCAGGCCGAAGAGGCGCTCGAAGAGCTCGGTCGTCCGGTAGACGACCGCGCCGAAGCGCGAGCGTCCCGACTCGGAGATCAGGCCCCTTTCCGTGAGAGTCGTCGTCGCCGACTCCGACGACACCCCGCGGATCCTCGCGATCTCGGGTCGCGAGACCGGCTGCAGGTACGCGACGATCGCGAGCGTCTCCGCCTGGGCCTGCGTGAGCGGCGGCGTGCGCGGCTTGGCGAGCAGGCGGCGCGCCGCGTCCTCGGCCGCCGGGTCGGCGGCGAGCGTGTAGCCGCCCGCGACCTCGCGCAGCACCACGCCACGCTCGCCCTCCGCCAGCACCGAGCCGAGGAGGTCCAGGGCGCGGTCGATCTCCGCCTCGCTCGCGTCGCAGGCCTCTGCCAGGTCCGCGATCGAAACGGCCTCCGGCGAGAGGAACAGCAATGCCTCCACGATCCGCTCGAGCGGTGCGGCGCCGCTCATGAGCCACCTGCGGCGGCTTCGCCGCCTGACACGCCTCTTGCGGTGCTGAAGCACCTCATGTCACGCCCTTCACCGTGATCGGCCCGAAGGTGTCGCGCTGCTCCCACGTCGCCTCGCCGCGCTTGTGCAGCTCGAGGAGCGCGAACACGGTCACCGCCTGCGTGAGGCGGTCCTCGCGGCCGAACGCCTGGTCGAAGTCGACCTCTCCCCCGCGGCGACCCAGCAGCGAGCGCAGCACGGCCAGCCGCCGCTCGAGCGAGACCGTCGGGCGGATGTGGCTGGTGTCGGGCTCGGGCGGCGTCTTCAGTAGGTCGCCGATCGCTGCCGCCAGCGCCTCTGGCTCGTAGACCGGCCGCGCCTCCGCGAGCGAGGCTCGCCGCAGACGCGGCGGCAACGGTGCCGAGCGGTACATGTAGCCGCGGTTGCGAGCGAAGCGCTCCGCCAGGTGAGAGGCGGCCTCGCGGTAGCGGCTGTACTCCAACATCCGCGCGAGGAGCTCGTCGGCGGCCTCCTCGGGGCCGAGCTGCGGCTCGTCCTCCTCCGGCGCGGGCAGGAGGAGGCGCGATTTCATCTCGAGCAGCGAGGCGATGAGGACGAGGAACTCGGTCGCGGCCTCGAGGTCGAGCTCGCCCTCCGACTCGAGGTGCTCGACGTAGGCGACCACGACCGCGCCAAGCTCCACCTCGGCGAGGCTCAGCTCCTCGCGCAGCACGAGCGCGAGGAGCAGGTCGAACGGTCCGGCGAACGACTCGAGGTCGAGCTCGAGCTCGGCGACTCTCATCTCCGGAAGCGTAGTGGCGGCCTCGGCCGCTACTCGGGGGGCCCCACGCCCATCGCCTCGCGCACGTCGGCGAGGGTCCCCGAGGCGATCGCCCGCGCCTTATCGGCGCCCGCGGCGAGCTTCGCCTCGAGCCCGGACTCGTCGGCCCGGAGCGCGGCGTACTGCTCGCGGACGGGGGCCAGGTAGTCGACCACCGATGCCGCGACCGCCGCCTTGAAGTCGCCGTAGCCCGAGTCGGAGAACTCGCTCTCGATCTCCTCCGGCGAGAGCCCGGTGACGGCGGCGTGGACCTCGATCAGGTTCCCGATCCCCTCCTTGCCCTCGCCGCGGCGCACCTCGCTGCCCGAGTCGGTCACGGCCGAGCGGACCTTCTTGGCGACGGTATCCGCCTCGTCGAGGATGAATACGGTGCCCTGCTCGGAGCCGTAGGTGGTCGACATTCGCGAGGTCGGGTCCTGGAGGTTCATGATCCGGGCGCCGACCTCCGGATAGCGGCCCTCGGGGACCGCGAGGATGTCGCCGAAACGCGCGTTGAACCGCTCGGCGATGTCGCGCATGAGCTCGACGTGCTGGCGCTGGTCGTCGCCGACGGGCACCTCGTTCGCGCGGTACGCGAGCACGTCGGCGGCCATGAGCACGGGGTAGTAGAAGAGCGCCGCTGAGGTGAGCTCCCGCTGCTGAGCCGACTTCTCCTTGAACTGGTGCATGCGATTGAGGTCGCCCCAGGCCGTGACCGCGCCGAGCAACCAGGTCAGCTCGGTGTGCTCGTGCACGTCGGACTGGCGGAAGAGGATGCAGCGGTCCGGGTCGAGGCCGGCAGCCAGCAGGATCGCCGCCGTGTCGTAGAGCCGCTCGCGCAGATCGGCCGGGTCCTGGGGGACCGTGTGGGCGTGCAGGTCGACGACGCAGTAGATCGACTCGCCGCGCTCCTGGTAGTCGACATACTGGCGGATCGCCCCGATGTAGTTGCCGAGGTGCTTGCGCCCCGTCGGCTGGATGCCGCTGAAGATGCGCACGGCGCGGGACTCTAGCCCGGCGCGCGCGATGACTTTTCGATCGCCCGGCGGTCCTACCTAAACGCAAGCAAGATCGCACCCGCGGGGAGGCGAATGAGTGAAACGACGCGAACCTGGGAAAATGAGTATCGATGCCTAGGGCGATTTGGTCAGGCTCCATCAGCTTCGGGCTACTGAACGTGCCCGTGAAGCTTTACAGCGCCGTCGCGCGCAAGCAGGTGAGCTTCCGCGAGCTCCGTGCGAGCGACAGCTCCCGCGTGCGCCACAAGCGGGTTGCCGAGTCCGACGGCGAGGAGGTCGCCTACGAGGACATCGTGAAGGGCTACGAGATCGCGCCCGAGCAATACGTCGTCATGACGCGGGAGGAGCTCGAGGAGCTCGATCCCAAGAGGACGCGCGCGATCGAGATCCAGGACTTCGTCGAGCTCGAGGCCATCGACCCGATCTACTTCGACCACCCCTATTACCTCGGCCCCGACAAGGGCGCCGAGCGCGCCTACGCCCTGCTGGCGAAGGCGATGGCCGATCGCGGCCGGGTCGCGATCGCGCGCTTCGTGCTTCGCAACCGCGAGCACCTGGCGGCGATCCGCTCGACGGGCGACGTGCTTACGCTCGCCACGATGCGCTTCGCGGACGAGGTGGTGCAGCCGAACGAGCTCGACGGCGTCCTCCCCGACGACGTCGAGGACCCGCAGAGGCGCGAGCTCGACATGGCCGGCGCCCTCATCGACCAGCTCACCTCGGACTTCAAGCCGGAGCAGTACCGCGACGAGTACCGCGAGGAGCTGCTCGAGCGGATCGAGAGCAAGGCTCGCGGCGAGGACATCGTGGAGTCGCTCTCGGAGGAGCCGAAGCCGACCAAGGCGCCCGATCTCATGGCCGCGCTCGAGGAGAGCCTCGCCGCCGTCAAGGGCGAGCCGCTCGCGGCCGGCGCCGAGCGGAAGTCGAAATCGAAGTCGAAGTCGACCGCCGCCAAGAAGCCCGCGGCTAAGAAGACCACCAAGTCGCGATCGCGAAGCAAGGCCAAAGCAAGCAGGTAGAGGTCGACGGGCGCACCCTCGCGCTCACGAACCTCGACAAGGTGATCTGGCCGAGGGCCGGCTTCACCAAGGGCGAGGGGATGGACTACTACGCGCGGATCGCGGACGCGATGCTGCCTCACTTGAAGGACCGGCCGCTCACGCGCGTGCGGTTCCCTGATGGGGTCGACGGCCAGCGCTTCTACGAGAAGCGGGCGCCCTCGCACACGCCGAAGTGGATCCGCACTTTCCCGATCGAGTTCGGCTCGGCCGGGGTCGTCGACTTCGTCGTCTGCGAGGAGCGCGCGACGCTCATCTGGCTCTGCCAGATGGCGGCCTTCGAGCTCCACCCCTCGCTCTCGCTCACGAAGAAGGTAGAGCGGCCGACCGCGCTCGTGTTCGACCTCGATCCGGGCGCCCCCGCCGACATCGTCGACTGCTGCCGGGTGGGCCTCCGCGTGCGTGAGCTCTTCGCGAAGCTCGGGCTCGAGTCCTTTCCCAAGACCTCGGGCTCCAAGGGCCTTCAGGTCTACGTGCCGCTGAACACGCCCTGCACGTACGACGACACGAAGCCGTTCTCGCGCGCCGTCGCGCAGCTCCTCGAGCGCGAGACGCCCGACGAGGTGGTCTCGAAGCAGAAGAAGGAGCTGCGGAAGGGCAAGGTCCTCGTCGACTGGAGCCAGAACGACGGCACGAAGACGACCGTCGCCGTCTATTCGCTGCGCGCGCGTGAGCGGCCATGGGTCTCGACGCCGCTCGACTGGGACGAGGTGGAAGCTGTGCTCCGAAGGCGCAAGCGCGAGCTGGCGCTCGAGTCGATGCGCTTCGAGGGAGCCGACGTCGTCACGCGCGTGGCAAAGCGCGGCGACCTCTTCGAGCCTGTGCTCGAGCTGAAGCAGAGGCTCCCGGCGCTCAGCCGCACCGGCCTCGAGGGCGGCTAGCGCACCGGAAGGCGCAGGCGTAGGCGCCTCACCTCGATCGTGAACGCGCCGTTTGACGGCCGGGCGAACGGGATGTCGTTGCCTAGCAGCTCGAGCTTCGGCGTGTGCCCTCGCGCGAAGCGCCACGCGCCCGGATGGAGCTCGAACGAGTTGCGGCCGTCGTGCGGGCGATATTGGCCCCGCGCGACCAGCGTCTGCGAGGCGCCATCCGGCGCGACGTCCCAGAGGCGCGCCGCCAGCTGCGAGACGCCCGGGGCGGCGCCGCTGATCGCGATGGCCGCGCGGACCCGCGGAGCGCCGAGCAGGGTGATCGGCCGCCGGCGCGCCGGCAGCTCATAGGTTGCGGTGCCGGGCTCCGCATCAGCCGCGGTCGCGGCGCACGCGTCGCCGCCTCCTGTCACCGGATCGATGGCCGCGCCGATGGCCGGGTTGCCGCCCGCCGAGGAGACGGTCTGCTCGGAACGGCTGGAATAGCGAACCGAGCGGCTCTGAAGGGCGGCGAACGTCCGCGCCCGGTAGGGGCCGAGCGAGGGCCTCGAGGATGGGCAGGTCTCGACGTAGGCGGTGACGCCACGGCGGGGCGCGGGCCGGCTGCGCTTCAGGTAGTGGTCGAACAGGGCGTGGATCGAGCCGACGAGGCGGCTGCGCTCGGCGTGCTTGTTCTGCGCGCGCTGGTGGCCCAGGTCGCCGAAGAAGAGTGAGAGCGGGAGCTGCGGGTAGCGCCGCCCAGTCCGGTTCGCGTAGCGTAGGGCCTCGTCCACCGGGAAGAGGTCGTCGGTGAAGCCGCTCGCGATCAAGAGCGGCGGGGGGCTGTGGCTCGCATCGATGAAGTAGGGCGAGTGGTAGCGCTTGAGCGCTTGCACGACGGCCGTGGCCGATGCGTCGGTGTAGGGCTCCCCCTCGTCGGTCCGCGCAACCCACGTCGCAACGTCCGCCTGGGGGTCCACGCCCGGTGGCGCGAGGAAGCCCATCGGCCGCCCTGGCACGAACGGCTCGCCGATCGGCTGGCCGGGGCCGGTGGCGAACTGCGCCGCGGCGAAGATCGCGTTCACGAACGTCTCCTTCTCCACCCCGACCGGCGACTCGTCGACGCGGCGGGGAGTGACGCCAACCGCTCGCGTCGTGCCGTTGGGCGCCGCCGCGCTGACGAGGTCCGTCCAGGGGATCACCGAGGCGGCGGCGGCGAGGCGCAGCGGCGTCCCACGCGGGCTGCGCCATGGCACGAGCTTGCCGGTGGGCAGCATCATCCGGTTTCGAAGCGCCGCGAGCTCCAGCGTCTGGCCGCCCCCGTAGGAGTCGCCCGTCACGCCGATCCTCCTGCTCGAGGCCACGCCCTCGTCCACGAGCTCGCCGATGAGCGTTTGGGCGTCGCGCGCCTCGTAGCGAACGTCGGCCAGGTGGATGTAGCCCGCCGCGCAGGCGACCGGGCTCGCCGAGCGCGCCTCGGGCGTGCCGCACGACCCCCACTGCCCGCGCGCCGTGTAGGTGAGCACCGCGTAGCCGTCCCCGGCCCAGTCGAACGCGTTGTCGGTGTAGGCCTTGGACCCGGGGTCCAGGTACTCGTACTTCGAGTTCCCGAACCCGTTGATCTCCACCACGAGCGGCAGGTGCCGAGCCCCGCGGCGCGGGAGGACGACGCTCGCGTCGAGCGGAACGCCGTCCCACGTCTTCGCGAGGCCGGAGCACACATAGACGCCCTGCGCGGGCCCGCACCCCTCGAGCCCGAGCGGGGCCGCGGCTTGGACGGGAGCCGCGCCCACCGCCATGAGGAGCGAGATCCCGGCGAACGGGCCGATGAGCCTCGAGCGCAGCACGGCCGCAGTATGTGGGCTCGATGAGGGCGGGGCGCCGGTTGGCGCTCAGGCGAGCGGCTGGCGAACCACCGGCTTGCGGCTCGCCGTCGCCTCGTCGAGGCGACGGACCGGCGTGGTGTAGGGCGCGCCGCGGGCGATCTCCGGATCGCTCTCGGCCTCGGCAAGGATCTCGTCGATCGCCTCGGCGAGGGCGTCGAGCGACTCGCGCGTCTCGGTCTCCGTCGGCTCGAACATCAGCGCCTCGTCGACGAGGAGCGGGAAGTAGATCGTCGGGGGGTGGAAGCCGAAGTCGAGGAGCCGCTTCGCGATGTCGAGCGTTCGGACCCCGAGGTCGCGCTTCGCCGGTCCGCCGGAGAGAACGAACTCGTGCATGCACGCCCGGTCGAAGGCTGCCGGCAGGTGCTTGGCGGCGCGACCGGCGCGCAGCCTGGCGAGCAGGTAGGCCGCGTTCAGAACAGCGGTCTCGGATGCCTCCTTGAGGCCGTCGCCGCCCAGGCTCGTGATGTAGGCGTAGGAGCGCACGAAGACGCCGAAGTTGCCCTGGAAGCCCCGCAGCCGCCCAATCGACTTCGGAGCGTCGGGGTCGAGGTCGAAGCTCGGGCCGGCCCCGTTCGACCCCTCGGTGCGGACGATCCGCGGCACCGGCAGGTAGGGCTCGATCCGCTCTGAGACGGCGATCGGCCCGGCGCCGGGACCACCGCCGCCGTGGGGCTGCGAGAACGACTTGTGGAGGTTCACATGGACGATGTCGAACCCCATGTCTCCCGGACGGCTCCATCCCATGATCGCGTTGAGGTTCGCGCCGTCGTAATAGAGGGTGCCGCCGGCCTCGTGAACGATGGCCGTGATCTCCGCGATGTTGCGATCGAAGAGACCCAGCGTGTTCGGGTTGGTGAGCATCAGGCAGGCGACGTCGCCGCCGGCCTTTGCACGCAGGTCGTCGACCTCCACCCCGCCCTCGTCGTTCGTCGCGACCTTCACGACCTCATAGCCGGCCATCGTCACGGTTGCGGGGTTGGTGCCGTGCGCCGTGTCGGGGATCAGGACCTTGTGCCGCTCCGAGCCCTGGTCGGCGTGGTAGGCGCGGGTGAGGAGGAGCCCCGCCAGCTCGCCGTGCGAGCCCGCCGAGGGCTGAAGCGAGACGTGAGGGAGGCCGGTGAGCTCGGCGAGCGCGCGCTCGAGCCGCCACATGAGCTCGAGCGCTCCCTGCGCGCGCTTCGGGTCCTGCGCCGGATGCAGGCGCGCGTGGCCGGGCAACGCAGCGACGCGCTCGTTGAGGCGCGGGTTGTGCTTCATCGTGCACGAGCCGAGCGGGTAGGGGCCGGTGTCGAGGTCGAAGTTGCGGCGCGAGATCCGGTTGTAGTGCCGGACGATCTCGGGTTCGGACACCTCGGGAAGCGCGGCGGGGACATCGCGGAGGAGGTGCTCCGGGATGAGATCGGCGAGCGGCGTCTCGGGAACGTCGCTCGGCGGCATGACCGCCGCCCGGCGCCCCTCGACCGAGCGCTCGAAGATCGTGGTGACTGCGTCCCGCTGTTGCGGGGTGGGGGTATCGGCGTTGGCGGGAGGCGGGTTGGGGGAGGCGGGCGCCGGCGTCATCGGGCGACCTCCGGTGCATCTGTCACTTTTCGGACGCCATCCGTCCGAAGAGCGCCATCGGACGCCGATATGGCCCGCTCGAGCGCGTCCGCGAGGCGGTCGATGTCCTCCCTGGAGCGCCGCTCGGTGATCGCGACGAGCAAGCCGTCCTCGTACTCGGGGTATTCCCTCGCCAGCCCATACCCGGCCGCGAGCCCTTCCTCGGCGACCTGGTCCAGCACCCGCTGCACGTCGGCTTCGAGCCGCACCGCGAACTCCCGCACCACCGGGGCGTCATGGAGCAACTCGACGCCCTCCACGGCCGCGAGCCGCTCCCGGGCATACGCCGTGCGCCGAACCAGCAGCTCGCCGAGCTCCGCGAAGCCCCGCTTGCCGAGCCAGCCCAGGTAGACCGCGCCGGCAAGCGCGTTCAGCGCCTGGGAGGTGCAGATGTTGTGGGTGGCCTTTTCGCGGCGGATGTGCTGCTCGCGGGTCTGGAGGGCGAGGACGAAGCCGCGGCGGCCGTCGACGTCGGTGGTCTCGCCGGCGATCCGGCCCGGCATCCGCCGCAGATGCTCGTCGGTTGCGGCGAAGAATCCGAACGACGGGCCGCCGTAGTCGAGGCGGCCGCCGAGCGGCTGGCCCTCCCCGACGGCCACGTCGATGCCGCAATCGCCGGGTGGCCTGAGGACGGAGAGGGCGATCGGGTCGACCGACGCAACCGCGAGGGCGCCCTGCGCGTGCGCGGCCTCGGCCAGCGACTGGAGGTCCTCCACCCCCCCGAGGAAGTTGGGGTTCTGGACGAAGACGGCGGCGGTGTCCTCGTCGACCGCGGCCGCGAGCTCGGCGCCGTCCGTCAGCCCAGCGTCGATGCCGACCTCGACCACCTCGGCGTTGAAGCCACGCGCGTAGGTGGCGAGCGTCTGGCGGCTGTGCGGATGGACCCCCCGCGAGACGACGAGCTTCCGCCTGCCCTTGGCGGCCCCGATCGCCAGGTACGCGGCCGACGCCACCGAGGATGGGCCCTCGTAGAGCGAGGCGTTGGCGACGGGCAGGCCGGTGAGCTCGGAGATCGCGGTCTGGAACTCGAACATCACCTGGAGCCCCCCCTGCGAGACCTCCGGCTGGTAGGGCGTGTAGGGCGTCAGGAACTCGGAGCGCTGCGTGATCGCGTCGACGATCGCCGGGACGTAGTGGTCGTACATGCCGGCCCCGACGAAGCAGGTCTCGGACTCCGCGTCCGCGTTGCGGTTCGCCAGTGAGGCGAGGTGGTCGAACGTCTCCGGCTCCGAGCGCCCGCCGGGAAGCTCGAGGTCTCGGCCCAGGCGCATGGCCTCGGGGATGTCCGCGAAGAGGGCCTCGACGCTCGACGCCCCGATGGCGTCCAGCATCTCCGCGCGGTCGGCCTCGGTGGCGGACGTGTACCGGCTCACGCCTCAGATGCTACGAGGAGGCGAGGAGATCCCTGTAGGCGCCCGCGTCGAGCAGGCCGTCCGCCTCGGAGCGATCGGACAGCTTCACCTTCACGAGCCAGCCCCCGCCGTACGGGTCCTCGTTGATCACCTCCGGGCTGGCGGCGGCGCCGTCGTTGACGGCGACGATCTCACCCGACAGCGGCGCGATCACCTCTGACACGGCCTTGACCGACTCCACCTCGGCGTACGAGGCGTCCTTGGTCGCGCTCGCCCCGACCTCGGGCGGCTCGAAGAAGACGACCTCGCCGAGAGAGTCCTGGGCGTACCAGGTGACCCCGAAGGTCGCCTCGTCGCCCTCGATGCGGGCCCAGTCGTGCTCGGGGTGGTAGCGAAGCTCCTCGGGATAGCTCTCGTCCGCCAAGTCAGCCCTCCTCCTCGTAGAGAGGCCGGGACTCTATGCGCGCCGGCCGGCGGCGGCCTCGGACGTCGATCTCGACCTCCGTCCCGGGCTCCGCCAGTTCGCTGCGAACGTACGCCATCCCGATCCCCTTCTCGAGGCATGGCGAGAGCGTCCCGCTCGTCACCTCGCCGACGGTCGTCTCGGCGAGGACCACCGCGTTCCCCTGGCGCGGGATACCGCGATCCGTGAGGGCGAAGGGGGCGAGCTTCTCCTCGGTGCCCTCCGCGCGCGCCTCGGCCACGGCCTCGGCGCCGACGAAGCCCGTCTTCTCCTTGCAGCACCACCCCAGCCCGGCCTCGATCGGGTTGCGCGACGTGTCCATGTCGTTCCCGTACAGGTGGAAGCAGACCTCGAGTCGCAGCGTGTCGCGCGCCCCGAGGCCCGCGGGCGTTACGCCCGCCTGGAGCAGCGCGTCCCACACCGCCGGGGCGGCGGCGGGGTCGATCAGGGCCTCCACCCCATCCTCACCGGTGTATCCCGTCCCACAGACCAGAGCCTCGGATCCGGCAAGGCCCACCCTCGCTGCCCTCATTCGCGGCGGCAACTCCCGATCGGCGAGGGAGGAGACGATCCCGCGCGCGTCGGGACCCTGAACGGCGAGCATCGCGTAGCGGTCGATCGCGTCGGTGACGTCGGCGTCGAAGCCCTCCGCGTGGTCGCGGAACCACGCGAAGTCGCGCTCGTGGTTCGCCGCGTTCGTGACCGTGAGGTAGCGGTCGTCGTCGAGGCGATAGGTGAAGAGGTCGTCGAGGATTCCGCCGTCGTCCCGGCAGAGGACCGAGTACTGGGCGCCGCCGACGCCGACCTTGGCGAGGTCGTTGGAGAGCAGGCGCTGCAGCAGCTCGAGCGCCTGCGGGCCGGCCGTCTCGATCTCACCCATGTGCGAGACGTCGAAGACGCCGCAGCCGGTCCGGACGGCGACGTGCTCGGGCCGCACACCGGAGTACTGAACCGGCATCTCCCAGCCCGAGAAGTCGACGAGGCGCGCGCCCGCAGCGACGTGCGCGTCGTAAAGCGGCGTTCGCTTGAGCTCCTGTGCGTGTTCCATGGCAGTCCGCTCGAGCTGAGGCGAGTTCCAGTCGCTATGCGACTACAACTCGCACCGGCCGAGAGCAAGTGTGACGAGAGTGTGCCGCGGCGCGGCTCGATGAGCCGTTCGCCGTCGCCGAGCTCCGGTTCTACCGGCCCTTCAGGAAGTCCGGCACGTCGACGTCGTCCTCCGAGACCTGGAGGTCGCGGCGCTCGCGGTCGCCCAGGGCGGGGGCGCCGCGCCGGCGGGCGCGGTCGCGGACCTGGATCGGCTTGCGCGCAAGGGTCTCGAAGCCCTCGAAGCCGGTGGCGATCACGGTCACCCTGACCTCGTCGCCGACGGCCCGATCGATGACGGTGCCGAAGATGATGTTCGCCGACTTGTCGGCGGTCGCCACGACGACCTCCGCGGCCTCGTCGACCTCGAACAGGTTGAGGTCGTCGGACCCGGTGAAGTTGAGGAGCATCCCGGTCGACCCCTCGATCGACTGCTCCATGAGCGGCGAGTTGATCGCCATCTTCGCCGCCTCGATCGCGCGGTTCTCCCCGGCGGCGGAGCCGATGCCCATCATCGCCGAGCCGGCGTTGGACATCACGGTCCGCACGTCGGCGAAGTCGAGGTTGATCTGGCCCGGGGTCGTGATCAGGTCGGTGATGCCCTGCACGCCCTGGCGGAGGATGTCGTCGGCGATCCGGAAGGCCTCCTGGACGGAGGTCCGGCGCTCGACGACCTGAAGGAGCTTCTCGTTCGGGACGATGATCAGGGTGTCGACCATGGCGCGGAGCTTGTCGATCCCTTCGAGCGCCTGCTGCATCCGCCGGGACCCCTCGAACTCGAACGGCTTCGTGACCACCCCGACGGTGAGGGCGCCGATCTCCTCCTTGGCGATCTCGGCGATGACCGGCGCAGCGCCAGTCCCGGTGCCACCGCCCTCGCCGGCGGTGACGAAAACCATGTCGGCCCCCTTCAGCGCCTCCTTGATCTCGTCGCGCGTCTCCGCCGCCGCGCCGGCGCCGACCTCGGGGTTGGCGCCCGCGCCGAGCCCCGAGGTGAGCTTGTGCCCGATCGCGAGCTTGATGTCGGCCTCGCAGGCCTGGAGCGCCTGCACGTCGGTGTTGACGGCGATGAACTCGACGCCCTTGAGACCAGCGTCGACCATGCGCGAGACGGCATTGGTGCCACCGCCGCCGGCTCCGACGACCTTGATTACCGCCAGGTAGGAGGATTCCACCATTTTCTCCCGGTTCCTCGCTTTCCGTCCGAGGCTAAAGGGATGCTTGAGTGTTCCAGCTCCCTTCGGGCCTGACTCTACAGGTGACCGTACGGTATCCGCGTCGTCGTGTCAATTCGCGCGAACCCACCCGGCACGGAATCGTGCAAACGCAAAACGCTCGACTTCGCGTCGAGGGTTTGCGGCAGTTGCCGAATCTCGACCCCGACTTGAGGGTCGCCCCGAACCCCTACCCCAGGGCCGGCCTCTTCGGCACCTGGACGTCGACGTAGGAGAGCGAGGTCACCCGCTTGTCGGCGAGGACCGCGGCGGCGGCCGTCCATTTCGCCCGCGCGGCCGCAGGGGTGCCGAACCGCAGCTGGATGCCGCCGTGGAGCTTCACGGTGACGCCGTGGGAACCGCTCGCTCCAACGCCGGTGACCTCTCGCGCCAGAACCGCGGGCGCCGCGCCGAGCACCAGGGCCTCCCCTCTCGGGCTGCCGCTGAGGCGGCCGCTGGCCGGCAGGTGGTCAACGGCCACAGCCGGGAGCTTGGCCAGCTCGGGCGAGTCGTCGCCGCGCAGCAGAGTGCCGTCTCCCGCGATCGGCACGTCATCGCCACCGCTCCGGGCGACCATCACGGGCGGCCGCTGGGTGACGTGGATGGTCATGCCGTGCGGGAAGCTCGCCTCGGTGCTCACGGAAGCGATCTCCGGGAAGCGGGCGGCGACCTGGTCGAGGCGGCCCTGGTCGACGTGCAGGGTCGTCATCTCCTTCGCCTCCGCGACGAGCGCTGCCGCTGCCGGGTTGGAGCTCCCGCCTTCGAGCCCGTCGATCTTGACGTCGTTCACCGCGACGAGCGAGGAATCGCGAAACCAGGCGAAGTAGGCGATCGCGAGGACGCCGGCGAGCACGAGTGCCAGCGCGCCCTTGACGCGCCACGAGCCCAGACGACGCCCCTTCCTGGCCGCGACCGGTTTCGGGGCCGCCCTGCGAAGCCGCGACCGCGCCCTCGCTGACTTCCTGGTAGCCCGCTTCGTCGCGGCGGGCTTCCTCGGACCCTGCTTCTTGGCGGCGGGCTTCCTCGCGGCGGGCTTCGTGCGCGCCGAGGCGCGTCGCCGCCCCGCCGGGGTAGTCGCCCTCGTCGTCAAGCGTCCTCCTCCGGCCGATCCCAGTCAGCCGGCCACTCGACGCGCCCCAGCACCTGGACCTCGGGCTCGAGCGTGATGCCGAACTGCTCGCGCACGCGCCGGCGACCCTCCGCCATCAGCGCGATGACGTCGGCGGTGGTCGCGTCACCGGCGTTCTCCACGAAGTTCGCATGCTTGGGTGAGAACCGCGCCCCGCCGACCTCGAGGCCCCGACATCCCGCGGCCTCGAGGAGCTGGCCGGCGGTTCGACCCTCCGATGCGGCGTCGTCGGGGTTCTTGAAGGTGGAGCCGAAGGTCTTGATCCCGGACGGCTGCGCCTCGCGCCGGCGGCCTCGCATGTCGGCGAGCGTCGCACGGATGTCATCGGGGTCGCGCGGCTCGAGCCGGAACGATGCCCTCGAGACCACCTCGCCCTGCGCGAGGTTCGAGCGTCGGTAGGAGAAGTCGAGGTCGCCGGGAGCTCTCTCCTTCACTCCAGACGCGCTCACGACCCGAGCCGAGGCGAGGACGCGAGCGAGCTGGCCGCCGTAGGCATTCGCGTTCATGCGGACGGCCCCGCCGACCGTCCCGGGGATGTTGACCCCGAACTCGAGGCCCGACAGCCCCCAGCGCGCCGTCTTGGCCGCCGCCGACGGCATTCGGGCACCGCCGCCGCAGCTCACGTCGTTGCCGCTGCGCTCGATCGTGGCGAGATCGCCGTCCAGCTTCAAGACCAACCCGCGAAATCCATCGTCTGAGATGAGGAGGTTCGATCCCGAGCCCACCACTCCTACCTCGAGTCCCTCGGTCGCGGCCCAGGCGAGGAGCTCCTGGAGCGGCTCCTCGCCCGCCGGCCGCGCGAAGTGGTCGGCGGATCCCCCGGTCCGCACGGTTGTGAGCCGCGCGAGCGGATAGTCGCTCCCCACCCCCGCCGGCCGATGGCTCATCGCCCCTCCCCTTCCACCAGGGCGTCGGCGAGCCGGAAGACGTCGCCGGCTCCGATCGTGACGAGCAGGTCGCCGTCGCGGAGCCGAGCGTCCAGGACGCGCCTGGCGGTGTCGAGCTCGCGAAGCCACCAGACGGGCCTGCCGCCGGAGCGCTCGGCAGCGGCGCGGGCGACATCGATCCCGCTGACCCCCGCCAGATCGCCGACCGGCTCCTCGCGCGCCGCGTAGACGTCGAGAACCCCGACGGCGTCGGCCTCCGCGAGCGCCCGCCCGAAGCGCGGCGCCAGCGCCCGGGTGCGTGAGTAGAGGTGCGGCTGAAACGCCGCGATCAATCGCCTCGGCGCGAGCTCGCGGAGCGCCGCGAGGCTGGCCGCGACCTCGGTGGGGTGGTGGGCGTAGTCGTCGTAGATCACGGCGCCGCTTCGGTGCGGGCCCTTGCGCTCGAGTCGGCGGAGCATCCCGGGGAAGTCGGCCAGAGCCCTCGCGACCCCACCGGCGTCGGCGCCCATGAGCTCAGCCGCCGCGACCGCTCCGCGAGCGTCGAAGAGATTGTGCCGGCCGGGCACCGCCAGGGTGAGCTCCGGGGGCCCAGGCCGCTCGTCGTCGAAGCGCACGACGCGCTGATCGCCGGCCACCGGGTCGAGGTCGTCGCCCGTGCCGAGCGCGAGCCCACTCGCGGATGCCGCGAAGTCGCGAAACGCCTCGAGCAGCTCCCGGCGCGTATGCCAATGCGAGTGGTGATCGAGCTCCACGTTGGTGACGACGGCCACCTCGGGGCGCATCCGCAGGAAGCTGCCGTCGGACTCGTCCGCCTCCGCGACGATCCACTCCCCCGCCCCCCACCCCGCGTTCGAGGGCTCGCCCGCTGCGCCCGCGCCCGGCAGCTCGCCGCCGAGGAGGAAGGCTGGGTCGGCGCCGGCCCTCCGCATGCCGTGCACGAGCATTCCGGCGGTGGTCGTCTTGCCGTGCGTCCCGGCGACGGCGATCAGGCGGCGCTGCGCGCAGACCTCGGCCAGAAGCTCGCCGCGATGCAGCACGCGCTGCCCGCGTTCCCGGGCCCGAGCCAGCTCGGGGTTGTCCTCGGAGATCGCGGTCGAGACGACGACCTCGGCGCCGGGCGGGACGGCGTCCGCGTCGTGGCCCAACCGCGGCTCGAGGCCCTCCCGCCGCAGCCGCTCGAGGAAGCTCGACTCGGCGCGGTCCGAGCCCGTCACGCGCGCCCCGAGTCGGTGGCTCACGAGGGCGAGCCCGCTCATCCCGGCTCCGCCGATGGCGATGAAGTGCAGCTCGCGGCCGCTCCAGTCGGTCATCGGTCCGCCGCTGCGAGGATCTCGGCGGCGATGACCGACGCCGCGTCGGGACGGGCGAGCGACGCTGAGGCGGCGCTCATCTGCGCGAGGCGGGCGGCATCGCCGAGGATGTCACCGGCGAGGGTCACGAGGTGAGCAGCGTCGAGCTCGGAGTCCTCCAGCACGACGGCCGCCCCGGCGTCCGCCATCCAGGCGGCATTGGCGTGCTGATGACGCGCTGCCGCGTGCGGGTACGGGACGAGGATCGCTGGGCGGCCCGCCGCCGCCAGCTCGAAGACGGAGCCGCCGGCCCGGGCAAGGACGAGATCGCACGCCGCGAGGGCGTCGGCGAGGTTCGGCTCGTAGGAGAGCAGCGTGTAGCGCTCGGGCTGCGCGCGATCGAGGCGCTCCCGTGCTGTGGGGTAGTCGCGGTGGCCCGCGATGTGGAGGACGTGGAAGTCGCGCTCGGCCCCATCCATCCCCGCGAAGGCGTCGAGCGCCGTCTCGTTGATGCTGCGGGCCCCCTGACTGCCCCCGAACACGAGCAGGGAGCGCTGCCCCGGCTCGATGCCGAACCGGTCCCGGGCCGCAACGCGGTCCGCGCGGCCCACGGCCGCCGGCACCGGGCGGCCAGTCACCAGGTATCGCTCCCCGTCGAGCCCGTCGATCGGGAAGGCGAGGCACACGCGGCGCGCGCGGCGGGCGAGCAGGCGGTTCGCCAGACCGAGATGGCGGTCGGCTTCGGTCAGCACCAGCGGGAGCCGCAACGAGATCGCGGCGAGGCCCGCGGGCCCGGCGACGTAGCCGCCCCCGCCCATCACCGCGTCGGGGCGCCGACGGCGAAGCAGCTTGCGAGCGGCGGGGGCCGCCGCCACCGCAAATCCAACCGCTCGCGCGGCCCGGAGGGGCGAGGAGCGGTCGATTCCCTCGACGCGCAGGAGGTCGATCTCGAAGCCGGCCGCGGGGACGAGCTCGGCCTCCGAGCGCCCCTCGGCGCCGACGAACGAGACCTCGGCGCCCCTATCGCGAAGCGCCTCGGCGACGGCCAGCGCCGGCACGACGTGCCCCGCTGTTCCCCCGGCTGCTATCGCGACCCTTGGCACTGGTTCGTGTCCTTTCGGTCGGGGCTCGCCGGCCTCGGCTGCCCTCGACGACGCTCAGTGTCGCAGCGCCTCTGGAGGTATCGCGCGCGGGCGAGGCGGCTCTTGCCGCGGGGTTGCGTGCGATGCCGAGCAAGAGGCCCACCGCGGCGAGGGTGACGAGAAGGCTTGAGTTCCCGTAGGAGACGAACGGCAACGGAACGCCGGTGAGCGGAGCGAGGCCCATCACGGCGAAGAGGTTGATCAGCGCCTGGATCAGGATCAGCGACGTGATACCTGCCGCCAGGAGCTTCCCGTAGCGGTCGCGGGCACGCTGGGCGGTTCGTAACCCGGCGTAGCCGAACAGGCCATAGAGGCCCACGAGCACGGTGATCCCGGCCAGGCCGAGCTCCTCGCCGATGACGGCCGCGATCATGTCGGTGTGTGCCTCCGGGAGGAAGTACGCCTTCTGGAGGCTCTGCCCCAGGCCGACGCCGAAGATGCCCCCGGAGCCGAGGGCGATCTTCGCCTGCGTGGCCTGATAGCTGGTGCTCGTCGGGTCGCTCGAGGGGCTGAGGAAGCTGGTGAGCCGCTGCATCCGGTAGGGCTGGATGACCACGGCGATCAGGACGACCGCGCCGACGACCGCCGCCAGCAGCGCGATGTGGCGCCCCTTGACGCCGGCGGCCACCAGCATCGTCGCCGTTGCGAAGCAGGCGATCATCGCCGTCCCGAGGTCGGGCTCGACCACCACCAGGAGACACGCGAGGGCGACGACGAGCAGGTACGGCATCAGCGTCCGCACGGCGCGGGTCATCGTCGGGCGCTCGGCAAGGAGCTTCGCGCCGTAGAGCACGATCGCGAGCTTCGCGATCTCCGAGGGCTGAATCTGAAGCGGGCCGGCGCCGATCCACCGCTTCGCGCCGTTCACGGTCACGCCGACACCCGGGAGCAGGACGGCCACGAGCCCGGCCATGGCCAGCAGGAGGATGAGAGGCGTGAGGGGCTTGAGGATGCGCGCCCCGCGCCCCGACAGCAGCTTCATGGCGACCAGCCCCAGCGCCCCGAAGACCAACGTGCGCTTGAGGTAGTAGGCGCTGTCGCCGGTGGTCCCGAGCAGGGAGGTCGTCGAGCTGGCGCTGAACACCATGACGACGCCGAACGCCAGCAGGCAGAGGGTCGCGGTCAGGAGCAGCGAGTACTCGATCGGCTGCGAGGCCGCACGCTTGCGGGCGCCCAGGCGGCCGATGCTGAACGCCGTCACGAATGACCTGCGGCGGCTTCGCCGCCCGACACGCGTCTTTCGGTGCTAGTGCACCTCATCACGCACCTTGCCCGTTCACCAGGTCGCGGAAGCGGTCGCCCCGCTCGGCGAAGTCGCGGAAAGCGTCGAAGCTCGCGCAGGCGGGGGCGAGCAGCACTACCTGCCCCGGACGCGCCGCGGCCGAGGCCGCGCCAACGGCCGCGGCCAGGTCATCGCAGCGGCGAAGCTCGACCCCGGCGCGCTCGGCCGCGGGGCCCAGCGCTCGTTCGAGCTCCGCGGCCGTCTCCCCGATCAGATAGCAGGCGGCGCAGCGGTCGGCCACCGGAGCGGCCAGCGGCTCGAACGCCTCCCCCTTCGAGCTTCCGCCCAGGATGGCGTGGACGCCGCCACCGAACGCCTCCAGCGCTTTCACGGCGGCCGCCACGTTCGTCGCCTTCGAGTCGTTCACGTAGGTGACCCCGCCGAGCTCCGCCACGACCTCGAGGCGGTGCGCCACGCCGGGAAAGGTCACGAGGCCCTCCCGCACGGCGTCGCGCTCGACGCCTAGCTCCAGGGCCGCGGCCGCCGCAGCCGTGGCGTTCACCGCGTTGTGCTCACCGAGGAGCGACAGCTCCGACGCGTCGAGAAGGGCGTCCGTGCCGGCGAAGATCGTTCCGCCGGCGAGCGCGTAATCGCAGTCGGGGTCGCCGGGCCGCTCCGATGCGCAGAAGGCGACGCGCTTCGCGCAGCCGCCCAGGTCGCGGTGGCGCAGGGCCGGGTCGGAGCGGTTGTAGATCGCGACGTCGCCCGAGCCCTGGTGCGCGAAGGCCCTGAGCTTCGCATCGGCGTATCGCTCGAACGTGCCGTGGCGATCGAGGTGGTCGGGGGCGAGGTTGAGGATCACGGCGCACTCCGGGGCGAAGGCGTCAGCGTCCTCGAGCTGGAAGCTCGAGGTCTCACAGGCGATCGTCGCGTCGGGCGCGACCTCTCCCGCGAGGGAGGCCAGCGGGGTCCCGACGTTCCCGGCCACGGCCACGGGCTCGCCCGCCGTCCTCCAGAGGTGGCCGATGAGCTCCGTCACGGTCGTCTTCCCGTTGGTCCCGGTGACGGCGACGAAGCGGTTCGGCAGCAGCCGCCAGGCGAGCTCGACCTCACCGAGAACCGGAAGACCGCGGTGGCGAGCCGCCCCGACGACCGGTGCCTCGGCGGGGACTCCGGGGCTCTTGACGAGGCACCGAGCGCGGTCGAGAAGCCCAACTCCGTCACCATCCAGGTTGATTTCGACGCCGAGGTCCCGGAGCCCTTCCGCGCCGTCGGGGGAGCCGGAGTCGGTCCCGATCACGTCCTCGCCGCGCGAGGCCAGAAGTCGCGCCGCCGCCTGGCCGGAGCGGGCGAGGCCGACCACCAGGTACGGGCCCGGCGGGAGGGGTGGGCGCGCCTTCGATTCGGGCACCCCTCTAGTTTCGCCCCGCGGTCGGACCCGCCTCCCCTACGCTCATTCCCGGATGGATTCCGAGACCCTCGCGAGATCCTTCGGTGACGTCGCGAACTCCTACGAGCAGGGCCGTCCGCGCTACCCCTCGGCCGCGCTCGACCACCTGGCACGCGAGCTGGAGCTCAACGGCTACTCGACCGTCGTCGATCTCGCGGCCGGCACCGGGAAGCTGACGCGGGACCTCGTCCCCCGCTTCGCTCGGGTCATCGCCGTCGAGCCACTCGAGGAGATGCGGAAGGGCCTCGAGCGAACCGTCCCCGGCGCGACCGCGCTCTCCGGCACGGCGGAGGCCATGCCCCTCGCGGACGAAAGCGCCGCCGCCACGTTCGTCGCCCAGGCATTCCACTGGTTCGCTCATGCGGCCGCGCTGGCGGAGATCGCGCGAGTGCTCGAGCCGCGGGGTGGGCTTGCCCTGCTCTTCAACACGAGTCCGTGGGAGCGGCGGGAGGGCACGTGGTTCACCGCGCTCCACGAGGTGCTCGAAGAGCGCGCCGACCTGGCCACGGCCCGCCGACACATGACGGGCTGGTGGCTCGACGTGTTCGACGACGACCCCCGCTTCCCGCCGCCGGAGAACGCCGTGTTCGAGCACGAGCAACGCCTTCCGCCCGATGGCTTCGTGGCATCGCTCGCCTCGCGCAGCTACATCTCGACGCTCGCCGAGCCCGCCCGCGAAGCGCTCCTCGGCGAGGCGCGGGCGATGCTCGACCGCGACGACGCGCCGCTCGAGGCCGGCGAGGTGGTCATCCCGCTGCGGACCGAGGTGTACTGGACGCGCAGGCGGGGCTAGGACCCCGGGGGCGCCGCCCGTGATGCGGCTTTTCCACCGTATAGGAGTGTTATCCGCATCAGAGGCCCGAGCCGGGTCGAACCTCCCGCCGCTGCTGCCGAACTCAGCCGATCGAGTTCTGGTACAGCGTGTAGCCGATCCCGGAGCAGACGGCGGCGACGATCCAGAACCGGAGCATGATCTTGGTCTCCGACCACGCTTTGAGCTCGAAGTGATGGTGCACCGGGGCCATGAGGAAGACGCGCTTTCGCGTGCTCTTGAAGACGGCGACCTGAACCGCCACCGAAAGCGCCTCGATCACGAAGATCCCCCCGAGGATGATCAGCAGCACCTCGGTCTGGGTCATCACGGCGAGCGCGCCTATCGCGCCGCCCAGGCCGAGCGACCCCGTGTCGCCCATGAAGATCGAGGCCGGGAAGGCGTTGAACCATAAGAAGCCGACCGAGGCGCCGACGAGGCACGCGGAGAGGAGCGCCAGTCCCTCTTGCCCGCTGGTCACCGAGATCGCCATATAGGCGAGGAGGACGATCGCGCACGAGCCCGCGGCGAGACCGTCAAGCCCGTCGGTGAGGTTGACGCCGTTGGAGGCGCCGGCGATCACGAGGAAGACGAGGAAGACGTAGAGGACCGGCCCGAGGTAGATGTGGGCATCGAAGACACGAACGTCGAGCGATGGGTCGAGGCCCACCTTCTTCGTCGCCACCCACCACAGCGCCACGGCCAGGGCGATCTGGCCGAGGAGCTTCCAGCGGGCCGAGAGCCCGAGCGAGCGCCGCTTCGTGACCTTGATGAGATCATCCGCGAAGCCGAGCGCCGCGCACCCGATCGCGACGCCGAACACCGCCAGGCTCTGCGTGTCGCGTGGGCCCAGCACGAGGAACGGCACGGCGATCGCAACGAAGAGGATGAGCCCGCCCATCGTCGGGGTACCCGCCTTGGCGTGGTGCTCCTGCGGGCCCTCCTCGCGGATCTGCTGGCCGAACTCCTTCACGCGCAGGTAGCCGATGAACTTCGGCCCCAGGAAGATCGTGATCAGCATCGCCGCCATTCCGGCGACCAGGATCTGCGCCCTGTCGACGGCGGTCGTGACGACCGAGGCGAGGATGAGCTCGACGCTCATCGCGCCCGTTCGCCGCCGTGGCGCGCGATCAGGTCGTCGGCGACGAGTTCGAGGCCGACCGCCCGCGAGCCCTTGACGAGGATCGCGTCGCCCGGCTGCAGGTGCCGCTCGACCTCCTCCGCCGCAGCCTGCGCGTCGGGCGCCCAGGCGTCGGGCGCGTAGGCGTGCGCGAGCTCCCCGACCCCGATGATCGGCCCGATGCCGAGACCCCGCGCGTGAGCGGCGATCTCGCGGTGGAAGCCCTCCGCCTCGGGGCCCAGCTCGCGCATCTCCCCGAGGACCGCGATTCGCCGCCCGGCCGCGTCGAGCGAGGCGAGATGGTCGAGCGCCGCGCGCATCGAGACCGGGTTGGCGTTGTAGCAGTCGTTCACGAGGACGATGCCGGCGGCGAGGTCGACCAGTTCCCCGCGAAGGCGGGAGAAGACTATCCGCGAGGCAAGCGGCGCCATCTCGGACGGCACCGCGCCCAGGGCGACGCCGATCGCGACGGCGCAGAGGGCGTTGGTGAGGTTGTGCGCCTCCCCGAACGGAAGCTCGAACCGGGCCGTGCCGCCCGGGGTCGCGATCGTCGCCTGAGTCGAGCGGCCATCGCTCTCCGTGTCGATCGCGAACACGTCGCCGCCCGGGCCGAAGGTGAGGGCGTCGAGACTGTCGTCGAGGTGGGGCTCGAGAGCCTCTTCGTCCACGGGGACCACCGCCTTTCCGCCGTCGCCGAGGCCCTTGAGGATCTCGGCCTTGGCCTCGGCGATCACCTCCAGGGTGCCGAGGAGCTCCAGGTGGACCGGCCCGATGTTGGTGATCGCCCCCACCGTCGGCTCGGCGATCGCGCAGAGCTCGGCGATCTGGCCCTTGCCCCGCATCGCCATCTCAAGCACCAGGACCTCTGTCTCGGGCGGCGCCGAGAGGATCGCCAGCGGCAACCCGATCTCGGTGTTGAGGTTCTCGTGGGTGGCGTGCACCCGCCACGGCAGCATCGCGCGGCAGATGTCCTTCACCGAGGTCTTCCCGGTCGACCCGGTGATGCCTACGACGGGACAGGCGAGCTCGCGCCGCCACGCCGTCGCAACGCCCTGCAGGGCGGCGAGCGGGTCCCGTGCGCCGAGGAGCCAACCCCCGCCCGAGCCCGTGTTCGCGGCTATGGCGCGGGCGCGCTCCGGGGTCACCACGGCCCCCCAGGCGCCGGCCTCCAGCGCCGAGACCGCGAACTCGCCACCGTCGACGCGCTCGCCCGGCAGGCCGAAGAAGAGCTCGCCGGACCCGGCCCCGCGGGAGTCGATCGCCGCGCCGGAGGGGCGGTCGTGGGATCCCTCGCGAACGACCTCCGCTCCGGCCGCGTCCGCGATCGCCTCGGGTGCGAGCTCGATCACGACCCCTCGGCGGCGGCCGTGCCGCTCGAGAGGCGCCCGAGCTCCTCGCGGGCCACCTCGCGATCGTCGAACGGGATCTTCCGGCCCGCCTCGAACTCCTGCCCCTGCTCATGCCCCTTGCCGGCGATGACGACGGTGTCGCGCTCGCGGGCGGCGTCGAGCGCCATGCGGATGGCCAGGCGGCGGTCGGCCTCGACCTCAACCCCGCCGCTCCGGCCTTCGATCCCGACGAGGATCTCCTCGATGATGGCCCCCGGCTCCTCCGAGCGGGGGTTGTCGGAGGTGACGACCGCGAGGTCGGACAGTCGGGCGCCGATGTCGCCCATCAGCGGGCGCTTGGCGCGGTCGCGGTCGCCGCCGCACCCGAACACCGCGATCAGGCGGCCGGAGGTCAGCCTTCGCGCCGCCTCGAGGGCGTTACGAAGCGAGTCCGGCGTGTGCGCGTAGTCGACTAGGACCGAGAACGCCTGGCCGGCCTGCACGGGCTCGAGGCGGCCGGGTACCGGCGGGGCGTCGGCCAGCGCGGAGACGGCCTCCTCGAGCCCGATCCCGAGGGCGCCGGCCGCCGCGACCGCAACCAGGGCGTTCGCGACGTTGAAGTCGCCCGGGATCGGAAGTCGTCCCTCCGCCTCGCGGTCGGCGGCGACGACGGCGAACCTCGACCCCGAGGCGTCGAACGCCACGTCGCGCGCCCGAACGGTTGCGCCCTCGGCGCCCGACACCGAGACCGTGACGACTTCGCCGGCGCCCGCCGCCGCGAGCTCGCCGGCGAGACGGGCACCGTACGGATCGTCGACGTTCACGACACGGGCCTCGGGCTCGGCCACGGCACCCGGCCCGATCCCGAAGAGGCGGCTCTTGGCCGCGAAGTAGTCCTCCATGTCGGCGTGGAAGTCGAGGTGGTCCTGGGTGAGGTTCGTGAACGCGGCGACGGCGAAGTGGATGCCGTTCACGCGCTCGAGCGCCAGCGCGTGGGAGGAGACCTCCATGGCGCAGGCCAGGTCGCCGCCGTCGAGCATCCTGCGGAAGGTCTCCTGAAGGTCGATCGCCTCGGGCGTGGTCCGCTCGACCTCCTCCTCCACCCCGCCCACGACCCGCTTCACCGTGCCGAGGAGGCCCGCCTGGCGCCCGGCCCGCTCGAGGATGTGCCGCAGCAGGAACGCCGTGGTCGTCTTCCCGTTCGTCCCCGTGATCCCGGCGACCTGGAGGTCGCTGGTGGGGTCCCCGAAGAACCGCGCGGCGGCGGGCGCCATGGCGGCCCGCGCGCTCGGCACCCGAGCCTGGGTGACGTCGACCTCGAGCGGCCTCTCGACCACGAGCGCCGCCGCCCCCGAGTCCACCGCTGATGCCCCGAAGTCGTGCCCGTCGCTCCGCTCGCCCGGCACGCAGAAAAAAAGCGTTCCGCCGGCGACCCTGCGGTTGTCGTAGGCGAGCCCGGTGATCTCGACCTCCGCGTCGCCATCGTAGGTGGCGTCGACGTCGGCGAGGACCTCGCTGAGCCTCATGGGCCGGGAGGCTACTTCGGAGGGATGCCGAGATACGGGAGCGCGAACTTCGCGATCTCCCCGAAGGCGGGCGCGGCCACGGTGCCACCGTAGTAGCTGCCGACGGTGGGGTCGTCGGCGACGATCGCGACCAGAAGCTTCGGATCGGCCGCCGGGGCGAAGCCGACGAAGGACGCGACGAACTGCGTGTCCGAGTAGGTGCCGTTCACGACCTTCTGGGCGGTGCCGGTCTTGCCCGCGAGCGTGTAGCCGGGGACGCTCACCTCAGAGGCGGTGCCCCCAGGTGCGAGCACGCCCTCGAGCATGGTCCGCAGCTTCGCGGCGTCGGCCTTGCTGATGATGCGGTGCCCGCCCGACTTCGGTATGCGACGGTCCCCCTCGCGCTCGATCAACCTCGGCGTCCGGAGGATGCCCCCGTTGGCGATCGCGGAGTACGCGGCCGCCATCTGGATCGGCGTCACCGACAAGCCCTGCCCGATCGGCAGGTTGCCCATCGTGGATCCCGAGTACTGGGACGGCTTGGGAACGATGCCCTGCTCCTCGCCAGGGAACGCGATGCCGGTGGGCTTCGCGAACCCGAAGGTGCGAACCCAGTGGTTGAACCGCGTCGCGCCGACTCGCGCGCCGATGAGATCGGCGCCGATGTTCGACGACTGAGCGAGGATCTGGGCCACTGTGAGCGTCTCGGGCCCGTGCAACTCGGCGTCCGTGATCGTGCGGTCGGCGACCTGGAGCTCGGTGGGAATGGCGAACGGGGTGCTCGGCGTCACCTTGTGGTCGGAGAGCGCTCCGGCGACGGTGAACGCCTTGAACGTCGACCCGGGCTCGTAGGTGAAGCCGGTCGCCATGTTGGAGAGCTCTGCCCCGGTCGCGTCCGCCGGATCGTTGGGGTTCGCCGACGGCCAGTCGGCCATCGCGAGCACGTCGCCTGTCTGCGGGTTCATGACGATCGCGGTGGCGCCGTGCGGTTGGTAGGTCTCAGCGAGCTTCCCGAGCACCTCCTCGGTTCGCGCCTGAAGGCCGCCGTCGATCGTGAGCTGCAGGTCCTGTCCCTGCGTCACTGGCGTCACTGTGTGCCTGACGAGCTCCTTACCCAATCCGTCGAGCACGACCTGGCGCTCGCCGTTCCGCCCCGCGAGCACCGAGTCGTCAGCCGCCTCGAGCCCTGTCAGGCCCTGGTTCTCGGTGCCGACCGTGCCGATCACCTGCGACGCGAGGTCCCCCTCGGGATAGACGCGGCGAGAGGAGGGAAGGGTCGAGATGCCAGGCAGATCGAGCTTGCGGATCTTTGCGGCATCGGGCAGCGAGACCTGGTGGGCGAGGTAGGCGAAGCCGGAGCTGCCGGAGTGGAAGGCGTGCTCGACGGCGGTCGGGCTCATGTGGACGAGCGGCGCGAGCTTCGCCGCTGTGCGAGCCTGGTCGCGCACCTGGTAGGGGGTCGCAACGATGTCGGCCGCGTCCTCGGAGACGGCGAGCTCGTTGTGCTTGCGGTCAAGGATGCGCCCGCGGATGCCCGGGATCGTCGCCGTCTCGGTCTGCTGCCCGCGCGCGTCGGCGGCGAGGCCGCCTCCCTGGACTCCCTGCACCCACGCCGCACGGGTGATGGCGATGATCAAGAGGAGCAGAAAGCATGCGAAGAGGAGGCCGATGCGCCGGTCGATCAGCTGCATCGAGCCCCCGCCCTCACGGTGCCGTCACCCCGCCCGTGGGGGTCGGCGTGGTCGCCGGTGTGGTCGAGACGGACGTCGGCGTCGTCGCGGTCGTCGTCGGCGCCACCGCCGTGGGAGTCGTCGTCGCGGTCGTGGTCGGCGTCACGGTGGTCGTCGCGGGCACGGTCGTGGCCGCCGTGATCGTGGAGGTGGGGACCGTTGCCGGAGCCGAGATCGAGGTCGCGGTCACCGCGGCCGCCTCAGCGCTGCCGAAGGTGATGTCGCCGTCTGCGAGACGGCGCGCCGCCCGGGCCGCGTCGCCGGGACGCACGCGGAGGTAGCGGATCGAGCCCGCGCCGGGGACCACGAGTCCCGCGCGGATGGCGGCACCCTGGATCCGTAGGTCGGAGAGCCGCCCGGCGAGCTCGGCACGGAGCGCCGAGTTCGCGCGGCGCAGCCCGTCGGCCTCGCGTCCGAGGCGGCTGGCCGTCGCCCCGAAGCTGAGCGAGAGGACGTTGATGGCGACGATTCCGACCAGGAGCGCGGCCAGGACGCCGATCCACAGACGCCCCCGCGTCAGCCGCACGAAGACGCTCGTATCGGCGATCCCGGAGACGGCGGAGGCGGTCCGGCCGACGGCGCCCGGGACGATCCGGGAACGCTGCGACCGCTGCGGGCGCGGGCGCGAGGGACGGCGCGCCGGCGCCGTGCGAGGCGATCGCGGTGCGGGAGCGGTTCGGGCGCGCGCCGGGGAGCCGGCGCTCGCCGTCGCGGCTCGCCGTGCGGCGGCCGTCGCGGCCGGCGTCATGTCGGCGAGCCCTCAAACGAGCGCGGGCCCGTCAGCTTCCGCGCCGCTCGCAGGCGCGCAGACGATGCCCGCGGATTGGCCTCGAGCTCTGACCCGCCCGGCTGCACGGCTCGCGCGGTCAGGAGGGCGGCCTCCGGAGTCGAGCCGCAGACGCACACCGGCAGCTCGGACGGGCAGACGCACTCGCGGGCCCGCGCCGCGAGGAACCGCTTCACCGGCCGGTCCTCGAGCGAGTGAAAGGAGATGACCGCGAGCCGGCCGCCGATCGGGAGCGTCTCCCAGGCCAGCGGCAACCCGCGCTCCAGCGAGTCGAGCTCGCCGTTGACCGCGATGCG
Source organism: uncultured Actinomycetes bacterium (assembly GCA_963771655.1). Lineage (GTDB taxonomy): Bacteria > Actinomycetota > Thermoleophilia > Solirubrobacterales > 70-9 > JAWVFM01. The sequence goes on from CAVYUG010000009.1 coordinate 128,700, forward strand.
GATCGCCTGGAAGGTGCGCTTCGCGGGATGCCCGCGGCCGAAGCGGTAGGCCGGCGGTACGGCCGCGCGGATCGCGTCGACCAGCTCGCCGGTGCTCTCGAGCGGCCGCCGCGCCACGACCTCGCGGGCGATCGAGCCCGCGTGCCGCTCCTCGCCCAGGTCGCGAAGGACCTCGGCGAGCCTCGCCTGCGGCCACTCGTTCACCACCTCTGCCGCCGTCAGCGGCTGCGAGGGATCCATACGCATGTCGAGCGGGGCGTCGTAGGAGTACGAGAACCCGCGCTCGGCCACGTCGAGCTGGAACGAGGAGACCCCGAGGTCGAGGTAGATGCAGTCCGGCTCGACTCCCGCCGCGGCGAGCTCGGCGATGACGTCGGCATAGTCGCCGGCCAGGAAGCGGGCGGGGCACGCCAGCTCGGTCGCCATCGCGTCGAATCGCGCCTCGGCGGCCGGGTCCCGATCGACGCAGATGAGCTCGCCGCCCGAGCCGAGGCGCTCGGCGACGGCGCGGGCGTGCCCGCCGCCGCCGAAGGTGCCGTCCACGACGGTGTCGCCGGGACGCGGATCGAGGAGCTCGACGAGCTCGGCCTCGAGGACGGGAATGTGCTCGGCGCTCATGAGGATCAGTGTCGCCGAAGGCATCACGGACGCTTTCGCCGCCGCGATCACCCGGCGCCCCCGGCCGCGAGCTCCTCCGACATCCGCTCCGTCTGAGCCTCGATCCGAGCGTCGTGCTCGGCCCAGCGCTCCGGGTTCCACACCTCGATGTGGTCGTCGACGCCGATCACGATGCAGGCCCCCCCGAGCCCGGCATGCTCGATCAGGTGCTTCGGCACGCGCACCCGCCCCGCGGAGTCGAGTGACTCGTCGTGCGCGTTCGCGTGGAAGCGCCGTCGCATCATTCGCCCGTCGGCCGAGAGGGGGCTCAGCGAGGAGACGTAACGGGCGGTCAGGGCCTCGTAGGCCTCCGAGGAGTAGATCGAGACGCACGGGTCGAGCTCCTCGAAGAGGACGACGCCGTCGGAGAGAGGGCCGCGCCACCGGGCCGGAATCGTCAGCCGATCCTTCGCGTCGAGGCTGTGCTCATGCTGACCGCGGTACGCCAATGAGGTCCCTCTGAAGTCTTGGACCGAGGTGGCGAGGTGGGAGGAACCTCGCCACCCCGGTCCGATGGGTCAAGCTGCGCGCCACCGTAACCCACTTGGCCCCACAATGCAACACATCGGCGCCCGCGCATGGGAACCGATCCGTCGGACGGAATTGCTACGCGCACCCTCGAACCACGGAAATCCCTGCGCTGGAGCGGGGTTCTACGCTCAGCGGGCGCGTCCACCGGCGTCCTGCGGGCGGGCTCACCGTGCAAGAGCCGTTGCAGGAGCCGGCGCGGCGTATGTCCGAAATGATCCTCTAGGCTGCCCGCCGATGAGTGCCGAGCTCCAGTCGGCCCCGCCCACCGCTTCCGTCCCCCAGGACGCGAACGACCTCCGCGGCTACCACTTCCGCCGCCTGATGCAGAGGGGGCTCACGATCGGCCTCGCGGGCGCATTCGTGCTCGCCGCCGGCATCGGCGTCGCGGCCGCCGTGAAGCCGATCCTCGGCCTTGCCGCAGCCGGCGCCGCGCTTTTGATCGTGCTGGCCGTCGTCTTCGCGATCGCCGACTCGAAGGCGGAGGACGACTTCTTCCGCGCCTACGCGAACGCCCGCGGCCTGCAGTGGAGCGACAGCCGCGGCAGCCTTCCACCGGTGACCGCGCTCCTCACCAGGGGCGACTCCCGCTACACCGAGCTCACGCTGACCGGTCAGCTGCCGGCGGGCCCGAACGGCGTGCTCGCCCACTACACATACGAGGAGGAGTCCACGGACTCGGAGGGCAACCGGCAGACGAGCTACTACCACTTCACGGTCGTCTTCTGCGAGATCCCGGAGGTTGCCACGGTAATCAAGGAGCTCGCGCTCCAGCGGCGATCGGGCTTCCGGTTCCTCGACTCCGCGGAGGACAAGTTCCGCAGGCGACAGCGGGTCGAGTTGGAGAGCGAGGAGTTCGACAAGCGCTACGAGACCTTCATCGGCGCGCACGACGACATGAACCGCGCCCGGCAGATCTTCGAGCCGTCCTTCATCGTCTGGCTCGCCGAACGGGCTCCGAAGTCGTTCTCGTTCGAGCTCGTGGCCGGAGCGCTCTGCCTCGCGGTCAAGGGCCAGCTCGAGAGCGCCGACGACCTCGACCGGCTCTGCGCGGCGGCCGGGGTGGTCGCGAAGCGGCTCGTATCTGAAGCGGACGAGTCGGTCCCGGCGGCCCCGGACGCGGGAGCAGCATAGGAAGGCCCGCGGCGTAGCCGCGGGCCAGGTGTTCTGGCGGGAGCGGAGGAGCCGCCGGAGTTATTCCAGTAGCGCGCCGGAGTGCGCCACGAGCGCCGCGACCATCAGCAGCAGCACCGAGGGGACGAGGACCAGGGCGATCACGAGCTGGATCTTGGGAGCAGCGCGGGACGCGCGTTCCTCGATTCGCCGGCGCCCCTCGCGCCGCAGGCCAGAGGCGAGGTCGTGAAGCTGGTCGGCCAGCGGCGAGCCGAAGCGCCGCGAGCGCTCGAGGGCTGCTGCCAGCGAGCCCATCTCCGCGCCGCCGATGCGCGTTCGCAGGGCCTCGACGGCCTGCGCGTGCGAGGCTCCGCATTCGATCTCGGCGACCACGACGCCCAGCTCCGTGGCGAGCGGTCCGCCCGCCGCCGCGGCGATGTCGGCGAGCACCCGATTGGGAGACCGGCCGCTCGCCACGCCCACGGCCAGGAGGTCGAGCGCATCCGGGAGCGCCGCCAGGGCCCGCGCACGGCGGCGGCGAGCCGCTCGCTCCAGAACGGCGTCGGGACCGACGAAGCCCGCCGCCGGCAGCCCGACGGCGATGAGCGGCGCCAGCCGCCCCGTCGCCGGGGCGACCGCGCTCCCGAGAACGAGACCCCAGCCCGCCCCGGCCAGCTTCGTGGCCATGACGGCGCCCGGCGGCACGCGCTCGGCAAGCCCCGCGCGGCCGATGCGCGACGGGATCCCGAGGCGCGCCGCAAGGCGGGCGAGCGCGCCGGGGCGCCCGTCCTCGTCGGCGCCGGGCGGTTTGCCGCTCGCTGTGGGGCTTCCGCCGCCCTCCCGCATCGCGAGCACCTCGCGAAACGCGCCGACGGCGAGGACGATTGCCGCAAGCAGCAGGACGGCGATCACGATGACGATCCGTCCACCCGGCCGAGCCTGCGGATCGCCGCGAAGCCCGCGGCCTGGAGCGTGGCCGCGGCGCCGATGATGATGAGCGAAACGGGATTGCCCAGGATCCCCGCGAGGAAGCCCGGGGACGCGAGCTCGCCGAGCACGGCGGCGCCGAGCGGCATCGCGACCACGAGGAGGCCCGTGAAGCGCGCCTGGGCCGTGGCCGAGCGAGCCTCGGCAACCACGCCTTCGCGTTCGGCGGCCGCGGTCGCGAACCGCCGCAGCAGGCCGACGAGGTCGCCCCCGGCCAGCCCCTGGGCGGCGAGCGCGGCGCAGAGGGCGTCGACGCGGGGGGAGCGCAAGCGTGCCCGCAGCTCCTCGAGGGCGGCGTTGGTAGACGCGCCGAGCTCGAGATCGGCACCGACCCTTGACATCTCGACGGCGGGAGGGCCCTCGAGCGACCCGCCGGCGGCCACGAGCGCCGCCCGCACGGAGCGCCCGGCGGCGAGTGCGTCCGCGATCGCCGTGGCGGTGTCGGCAAGGCCTCGCTCGACGGCCCGCCGGTACCGGCGCCGGCGCAAGCCGACCACCCACGCCGCGGCCGCCGGTCCCGCCGCCGCGAGCGGGACGGCCGGCGCCGGGCCGAAGAACGCGAGCGCGACGAGCAGGAGCGCCCCGGCGCCGAGCCCTGCGAGCCGGCGTCGCTCGGCCACCGTCGGCAGATAGCCCTCCGCCCCGGCGCGGCGGAGCGGCTCCAGTGCGGCGGCGACCCACCGCGCGATCACGGGGCTCGCGGCCAGCGCATCGCGCGCGGCGACCGCGCCGAGGCCGCCGGCCGCCGCGGCGGCGACAACGGGCAGGGCCGGACCGACGCCGCTCATTCCCGCCGCCAGACCTCGCGGACCCCGACCGCCCCGACGAGGCCGTCGACCTCGGCGACCGACCCGACGACCCGCCGCGGCCCGTCACGCTCGAGGTGGATCACGACATCGAGGCCCCGCGCGAGCTGGTCGCGGATCGCGGCGTGCGGCAAGCCGATGCCCGCCATCAGGGCGAGCGTCTCGAGGCGCCGGAGCGCGTCCTCCGGCGAGTTCGCGTGCACCGTGGAGAGGGCGCCGTCGTGCCCGGTGTTAAGCGCCGTCAGGAGGTCGAGAGCCTCAGCGCCGCGCACCTCGCCGATCACGATGCGGTCTGGCCGCATCCGCAGCGCGTTGCGCAGGAGGTCACGGATCGTGACCGCGCCGCGCTCCTCGACGCTCGCCGGACGGCTCTCGAGCCGCACGACGTGGGGCTGGCGTAGCCGCAGCTCCGCCGCGTCCTCGATCGTCACCACGCGCTCGGCCGGGTCGATGAAGCTCGAGAGCGCGTTCAGGAGCGTCGTCTTCCCCGAGCCGGTTCCACCGCTTATGAGGATGCTGCGGCGTTCGGCGACGGCTGCGGCGAGCCGGTCCCGCAGCTCCTCAGTGAGGGTCCCGGAGGCGACGAGGGCATCGGGATCGGGCCGGGCGGCCGTGAAGCGCCGGATCGACAGCGCCGGCCCGTCGACGGCCAGCGGCGGGATGACGACGTTCACCCGGGAGCCGTCGGCCAGCCGCGCGTCGACCATCGGGCTGAGCTCGTCGACCCGGCGGCCGAGCGGCGCCAGCACGCGCTCGATCGCGTCGCGAAGCGCCTGCTCGGAGGAGAAGCGGACGGCGGTCCGCTCGATTCGGCCACGGCGCTCGACGTAGACGCGCTCGTGGCCGTTCACCATCACCTCCTCGACCTCGGGATCGGCGAGGAGCTCCTCGAGCGGCCCGAGACCGGCGGTCTCGCGCATGATGAGCTCGCCGATGAGCTCCCTTCGCTCGGGAGAGAGGATGGCCGCCTCCTCGGCCACGAGATCCGCGACCGCGTCGGCCAGGGCGCCGGCGTCCCTCCGGCCCGCCGCGGCGTCGGCGCGCCGCCGGTCGGCGAGCCGCCGGCGCAGCTCGGCCGCCAGCGCCTCGGCGTGGTCGTTGATCGTGGCCACGCCCTGAAGAGCCGCGAGCGGCCTCGATCTCTCCCCCTTCCGCGCGGTCTATGCTCGGCCGGTGGCGGCGATCGACGTCCTGGAGGCGGACATCACCGAGCTCGCGGTCGACGCGATAGCCAACGCCGCGAACACGGAGCTGAGGCACGGAGGCGGCGTCGCGGGCGCCATCTCGCGAGCCGGCGGACCTCGGATCCAGGAGGAATCCGACCTCGCGGCGCCCATCGGGCTCGGCGAGGCTGTTGCGACGACGGCCGGCGAGCTGCCGAGCCGGTGGGTGATCCACGCGGCGACCATGCACCTCGGCGGCTCCACCTCCGCGGAGATCATCCGCAGAGCGACGGCGAGCACTCTCGAGGCGGCCGACGAGATCGGCGCGCGATCGCTGGCGCTGGTCGCGTTCGGCACCGGCGTCGGCGGCTTTCGCCTCGACGAGGCGGCTCGCATCGAGGTCGACGAGGTCCGCCGTCACCTCGGCTCGGGCTCACGGCTCGAGCGGATCGTGTTCGCCGTCCGGGGCACCGAAGCGAGCGCGATCTTCGAGCAGGCGCTCGCCTCCTAGCGCCGGCTGTCGGGGACGGAGAACGAGCTCGGCGGAACCGGCCTCTCGGGCCGCACGCGCTCGCCGTCCCAGCGGTATGGCACGGTGGCGCTCCCCGCGCTCGGGCAGCACTGCGGGTCCTTGGGGTCGTACAGCGCGTAGGTGAGCGCGATCACGGCAGGCCGCGCGAAGGCGATCCGGATCCCGGAGCTGTCGTCGGGCGTGTCGGTGCCGACGAGCCGGCCATCGGCGAAGAAGAATGCCCTCTGGGCCGTTCCATCGCCGGAGCTCTTCCTCACGCCGAGGATCACCGAGAGGGGTGCCGCGGGGTCATACGCGGAGGCGTCGACCGGGTAGTAGCCGCGGCTGCGCACGTCCGCCTCGGCCGCCGACAGCTTGAGCGTCGGGGCGGTCGAGTCCGCACCGCAGCCGGCAAGCGCCGCCGAAGCGAGGCACACCACGATCGCCGCTTTGGCGCGAGAGCCAGCGATCGCGCGACGATAGCGCCGGCGTCAGCCCGACCCGATCAGCCTGATCGCCCGCGCGAAGCTCTCCGCCTGGATCAGCTTCAGGGCCTGCGACCTCTCGAGCGCAAGCGTCGCCGACCAGCCTCCGGTGCCGATGGGCGAGCCCGCCGGCGCGCCGGTGTCGGTGCCCTCGGACTGCCGGAGCGCGAGCAGTCGAACTCCGGCCGCGACCACGTAGGTGCGCCCGACCGCGGAAGCGCCGGTCGGCTCGGTGGTCACCACCACGTCCACCCTGCTGCCGGTCGCGTCGTCGCCCGAGGCAGCGAGGGCGGCTGCGCCCGTCACCGCGACCTCCACCGGCGAGCGACCGTGGCCCAAGCGGGGTCCGGAGCGCGATGGCCGAGCCTCGCCGGGTGGGCGGAGCTGGCCGGCGAGCACGTAGCCGCCGGCGGGAATCGTCGCAGTGGGCTCCTGGCCGACCGCCTGCCCCGGAGAGGCAAGCGACCCCGGGGGGACGAACCGCGCCGGCACGCGACGCACCTCGAGCGCGCTCCGGGTCGCCGCCGGGCTCAGAGGCTCACGCGCCGGCAGCGCCCGGACCGCGACGAGGACCGGCCGAAGAGGGCCGAGCTGCGATGCGACGTCGGAGCGGTAGCCGCTCGCCATCGCCGCCGCGAGGCCGGCGCACGCGAGCGCCGCGACGCCGAAGCCGACCGCCCGGGCGCGCCGGCTCATGCGGCGGGCGTGTAGGCGGCGACGGAGGACGCCGCGAGCGGCAGCTCGAGCACGGCCTCCGTCCCCCCCGGTGACCGGTCGAGCAGGAACCGCCCACCGCTCTCCCGTGCCAGATCCGCGACGATCGCGAGGCCGTGACCGCGCCGCGGGTCACGCCCCCGTTGCCGAGTCCCGGCTGGGCCGCCGTCGACGACCGAGATCCGGACCCCTCGGGCGTTCCGGCGAGCCGCCACGGCGATGTTGAGGCTTCCATGCTCGAGCGCGTTCGCGATCAGATTGTCGAGCGCGCCCTCGGCGCGCCTCGGGTCCACGTGCACCATCGCCGAGCCGACCTCGCAGCGGAGCGCGAGCGCGCGGCCGCGCCGAGCCGCCGTCCCCCGCCAGCGCTCGACGGTCGAGTGGACGAGTCCGCTCGCCGACACCGGCCGCGCCGACGCCGCAGCGGGGAGGCGGTTGACCTCGCGGTCGAGGTCGTCGAGCGCCGCGAGAGCGGCGTCGACCGTCCGACGGGTGATGACGGCCGTGCGCGTGCTCGCGTGGGCCGACTCGAGCTGGGAGGACGCGAGGCTCAGCGCCTGCAGCGGCCGCCTCAGCTCGTGCAGCGCCCGGTTGAGCTTCGCTCGCCTTCGCGATGCTCGCCAGAGGACGTTCATCCCTCCACCAGCCGGTAGCCGACGCCCCACACGTTCACGACGTACCGCCCGGCGTCCGGGTCGAGCTTGCGGCGGAGGCGGCTCGCGTGGGAGTCGAGGGTCCGCGTGTTGCCGAGGGCCCTGTAGCCCCAGACGTCTCGCAGTAGCTCCTGCTTCGTGAACACCCGGCGCGGCTCCGCCGCGAGGGCGCAGAGGAGCGCGTACTCCTTGCCCGCGAGTCGCACCGACCGCTCGCCGACCCGAACCTCCCTCGTCGCAGTGTCGATGTGGAGCTCGCCCACCTGTCTCGGCCCGAGCCGCCGCGCGTCCCGGCGGCGAAGGACGGCGGCGACCCGCGCCGAGACCTCGCTGAAGTCGAACGGCTTGGCGACGTAGTCGTCGGCCCCCTCCTTGAGCCCGCGAAGGCGATCGGCCGCAGTCCCGCGGCCGCTTATGACGATCACCGGCAGGAGCGGGTCATAGCGGCCGATCGCCCCGTGGGAAGACCGGATCTCCCGGAGGACGTCCAGGCCGCAGGCGTCTGGGAGCCGGAGGTCGAGGAGCAGGAGGTCGGGAGCCTTGAACCGGCACAGGCGAAGCGCGTCCGCTGCGGTGGGCGCGGGCAACGGGCTGTAGCGATCGGCGGCAAGGTGGTCGCAGAGCAGCTCGAGCGTCGCCGGGTCGTCCTCGCAGACCACCACCATCGCGAGGCGGGGCACCTGCGGCAGAGCCGGTGCCGTCTCCCGGCGGTCGGGCGCGGCCTCGTTGAGCGTCTCGACCGTCACGGCATCTACAACCCCGCGGGTTTTTCGGCCGCCCCCCGCGACGGCACCTCCAGGACCGACGTGGCGCGGCGATCCGCGACGAACCGGCCGGGCCTCACGCCCAGGCGCCGCGAGATCACGGCGCCGCTCGCGTCGAGGAAGGCGACGTCGAGCGCGAACCGCATCCCGAAGGTGTGAACGCTTCGGCACGACGGGATCAGCAGCCCGGCCCCGGCGCGCTCGCGGTCGGTGAGGGCGAGGCCGGCGAGCCTCGCCAACCGGGTGGTCGCGACGCGCACCCGAACCCCGTCGACCCGGACCAGCGGCAACCTCTCGAGACGTCGCGGGCCCATGCCCACGATCAACCCGCCGGCGCGTGAGCGCGCCCCCCGCACCTGCAAACCGGCGTTCAGGCCGCGCCCCGCCGCCACGCCCGCCGCCATGATCGGGAAAGATGGTCTCGCTCTTTCCAAGCCTCGGCACCGAGCCCGGGGCGGGGATCTGAAACCAGTGGAGAAGGCAACTCGAAGAGGCAATTACGAGTCGGGCTCCGACTACGTCCTCGAATACGGGGAGCTCCGCTTCTCCTTCAACGAGAACGACTTCGCGCAGCGCGTCGAGCAGGCGGCAGTGAAGCTCGACTTCGTCGACCCCGGCCTCGGCTCCGATGAGGTCCACGATCTCCTCGAGCTGGCCGTGAACGGCGAGATCATCGAGCCGAGCTCGGCGCTCGGCGAGCACATCAACGAGCACTGGACCGAGCTCGTCGGGCCGGCGAACCGCAGCCTGGTCCACTGGATCCGCCGCCTCGTCTTCCGCGGCGCCTGGCTCGACCAGCGGGTCAAGGAGGGTGAGCTCGACGTCTCCTTCGACCCCGACTCGAACACGTTCGGGTACATCCAGCCCGACCGCGAGGCAGAGCCGATCGAGCTCTCCCGCGAGCCGTCCTGGTCGCGGCTCGCGTACCGGCCCTAGAGGGCCGCGCGCGCCAGCTCGATCGCGTCCTCGCGAGTCGTCACCTCGCCCGCGAACACCGCCGCCTCGATCTCTCCAAGAAGGCGGCCGAGCTCCGGGCCGGGCTCGATGCCAAGCTCGTGCGCCAGCTCGTCGCCGCGAATCGTCGAGCGCGGGGGGCCGTCGCGGCGCCACGCGAGCGCCTCGCCGACCATGTCCGAGGCCAGCTCGAGGTGGGCCGTGATCATCTCCTCAGACGCCACCTCGCCGCCGCCCCGCGCGGAGAGACGGTCGGCGACGGTGAGGAGCGTGACGTCGACGGGGTCGGGTTCGGTCGCCCGCAGGTACTCGTAGACGGTGCGCCGGGCCAGGGGGCGCTGGTGCACGAGGAAGCCGAGCCGCAGGTGGTTGCGGGTGATGTTGGCCACGTAGGCGGCGAAGCGCCCGCTCGTGCGCAGTCGCTCACAGATCGTCTTGACGATGTCCGCGCCCACCTGGTCGTGGCCGATGAAGGTGATGTAGCCACGGCTGGAGTCGCGCGTCGCCGGTTTGCCGAGGTCGTGGAAGAGCGCGGCGAACCTCATCGCCCCCGCCCGATCGAGGTCGTCGGCGAGCGGCTCGGCGAGCAGCATCGCCACGTCGCCCGCGGCATCGCCCACGTAGCGAGTGAGGTCGTCCTCCACTTCGAGCCACCGAACGAGGACCTGGAGCGTGTGGCCGTGGACGTCGAGATGGTGGTTCGGGTTCTGCTCGATCCCCCGAAGCCCCGCCAACTCGGGCAGCACGGCCTCCGTCACCCGCAGGTCGTCGAGGAGGTCGAGCCCGCGCAGGGGGTCGGCGCCGGCCAGAAGGAGGCGCAGCTCCGCGAACTGCCTCTCCCCCGCCGGCTCGACGGCGCGCGTTGCCGATTGCCGAGCGAGGTCGGCGGTTGCCTCGTCGATCGCGAGGCCGAGGTTGGCCGCGAGCCGCGGCGCCCGCAGAAGGCGAAGCGGGTCATCGCCGAACGCGCCGTCGCCGGTCGCGCGCAGGCGTTTCCGCTCGACGTCCGCCCGGCCCGACAGCGGGTCGACCAGCGCGTCGTCGTCCCGCTCGGCGACGGCCGCTAGTGGAAGCGCCATCGCGTTGATCGTGAAATCGCGCAGCGCCAGGTCGCCCTCGATCGTCCCCGACCGCAGCCGGCTGACGTCGACGTGCCAGCCCTCGGACGAGGTGACGCGCCAGGCGCCGAACTCCTCAGAGAGCGGGAAGGCCACCGCGCCCGCGCTTCCGGCGACCGCTCGCGCGGCATCGGCCTCGCCGGCCGTCACCGCGATGTCGACGTCCACCACCTCCCGACCGAGGGCGGCGTCGCGGACGGCACCGCCCACGACCCAGGTCCCATCGGCGCTCCCCAGCCCGTCGAGCGCGGCCTCGGCGGCCGCGGTGCTGCCAACGCGGGACGCGAGCTCGCCGCCGCTCATCGCTCTGAGCGGACGTAGAGGCGGGGCACGCGGGCCGAGATCCCGCACGTGATCTCGTAGTTGATCGTCTCGATACGGGCGGCGAGCTCCTCGGCGAGGATCCGGTCGGCCCCGTCCGGGCCGATCAGGGTGGCCTGCGCGCCGGACTCGACGTCGGAGCGCGACCCGAGATCGATCGTGACGTTGTCCATCGAAACCGTCCCGACGAGCGGATGGCGCCGGCCGGCGACGAGGATCTCCGCGTTGTTGGAGAACGCGCGGCGTACCCCGTCCCCATAGCCGATCGGCATCACTCCGACGAGCGTCTCCTCCGGAGCGCGCCAGGTCCGGCCGTACCCGGCGCTCGCACCGGCGTCGAACCGTTTCACGTCGGCGACGTAGGAGCGCAGCGCAAGCGCCGGCTCCAGCTCCCGCCCGAGCGGGTCGGAGCCGAACGGGTCGAGCCCGTAGATCGCGATGCCGCAGCGGACCATGTCGTGATGGGAGGAGGCGTCACGGAGGGTTGCCGCGCTGTTCGCGGCGTGGACGAGGAGCTCGGGATGGTCGGCTCGCGCGCGATCGACGACCGCCCCGAAGCGGTCCAGCTGCTCGTCGAAGAAGTCCGAGTCGCGTTCGTCAGCGGTGGCGAGGTGGGTCCACAGGCCGGTGAGCTCGAGACGCACGTCGGCGGCAACGCGGTCGAGAAGGCGGAGGACCGCGTCCGGATCGCGCTCGCCGAGCCGCCCCATGCCGGTGTCGTACTTCACGTGCAGCCGCGGTCGGACGCCGAGGGCCTCGCCGCGCGCCGCGGCGAGGTCGGCGAACTGCGGACGCCAGGCGGCCAGATCCGAGTCGGCCTCGAGCGCCAGCTCGAGCTCGCCCGGTGTGAGCGCCCCCATCGTGAGGATTCGCGCGTCGGGGATGGCCGCCCGAAGCTCGGCCGCCTCGGAGGCCGCCGCCACCGCGAGGCGGCCCGCGCCGCCGGCCAGCGCGGCCCTCGCGCACTCGATCGCGCCGTGGCCGTAGCCATCGGCCTTGACCACCGCGCAGAGCTCGGTGTCGCCCGCGAGCTCGCGGGAAAGACGGACGCAGTTGCGCTCGACCGCGCCGAGGTCGACGACGGCGCGGGCGCGCGCGGCCTCGGTGCTCATGCTGGATCGAGCGCCACGGGGAGCGCCTCGACGACGTCGCTCGCGATCACGGACTCCGTCAAGCCGATGCCCGCCGCTGCGATGCGCCCGGCGCGCTGGTGCGCGTGCACCGCGGCGCAGGCGGCGGCGAACGGCTCGAGCCCACGCGCCAAGAGCGCCGCGGCGAGGCCCGAGAGGACGTCACCCGTCCCGGCGGTCGCGAGCGCAGGCGCCCCGCCGCGGGCGATCGCCACGCGCTCGCCGTCGGCCACGATCGTGTCATCGCCCTTCAGGACCACGACCGTCCCGGAGCGTCGCGCGGCTTCGCGGGCCGACGCCAGGCGATGCGCGTCGATCTCGCCCGAGTCGCGCTCGAGCAGGCGGCCGAGCTCGCCCGCATGAGGAGTGAGGATCGTCGGTGCCGGCCGGGCCGCGAGCGATTCGAGCCTGCCGGCGTGGGCGTTGAGCCCATCGGCGTCGATGACCATCGGAGCCTCGACCGCGGCCGCCACCCGGCGCGCCAGCTCCAGCGAGTCGTCGTCGCGACCGAGCCCGGGACCGAGAACGGCGGCCGCGGCGCGCTCGGTAGCCGCGACGATCGCATCCGCGTCGGCGGCGGCGAGCCGGCCGGCCGCGCCGTCGAACCCTCGTGACATGACCTCGGTGAGCTTCGCCTCGAAGATCGGCTCCAGGTCGGCCGGCACGGCGACGGTCGCGTAGCCGGCACCGGCCCTGATCGCTGCCTCCGCCGCGAGGCAGATCGACCCGGTCAGGCCCCGTGAGCCTCCGGCGAGCACCACCTGCCCGGAGGTGAACTTCGTGGACCCCGCGGCTCGCCGGGGCGCGAGCTCGAGGACCGCGTCGTCGATGACGCCCGCAGCCGGCTCGGCCGGGGCACCGTCGGGGATGCCGATTTCGGCGGCGCGAAGCTCACCCGTGAGCCCCTTACCGGGCTCGATCCAATGTCCGACCTTCGCCGCGTGGAACGTCACGGTGACGTCCGCCGCGACCGCGGCGCCCTCGACCTCGCCGGTTGCCGCGTCGACTCCCGACGCGATGTCGGCGGCGACGACGGGGGCGCCGCAAGCGTTGATCGCTTCGATGGCGGCGTCGGCCGGCGCGCGCGGTGCGCCCGAGAACCCGGTGCCGAAGACCGCATCGATCACGACACCGGAGTCAGCGAGGGAGGCGGTCAGCTCGGCCGGCGAAGCCTCGCGAAAGCGGTCACCAAGCCGCTCGAGGTTCGTGCCGGCGTCCTCGGAAAGCTCGTCGGCCGGCCATAGCAGGAGCGTCTCGACCTCGAAGCCCGTCTCAGCCAGCCGCCGGGCGACCACCAGGCCGTCGCCGCCGTTGTTCCCCTTGCCGCAGACAACCCGCGCCGGGCCGCCGGTCGCAACCTCGGCGGCTGCCTCGGCCACGGCCGCGCCGGCGGCCTCCATCAGCTCCAGCGAGGGAACGCCGACCTCGTCGATCGCCCAGCGATCGGCGGCGCGCATGCCGTCGGCGTCGAAGATCGGCTCGAGCCAGTCCTCCATGGGCGCCAGCGTAGCCGCGCCAACTCCGCGAACGTCCCGCGCTGGGGGCTATGGACGGTTGCGAGGGACGTTCAGCGGCGTCAGGGGCTGACGGCCGCGTACGGCGGCGCGGCCGCCGAGGCCACCGAGCCCGAGCCCGAGCTTCCCGCCTTCACCCCGAGGACGATCCGGGCCAGGACGCGGCCGTCCTCAACGCCGCTGCCCGCGATCAGGTAGTCGAGCCGGTCGAGGTACGGCTTCGCCAGCTCGAGGTTGGGGTTGGTGCTCACGCCCGGAATGTTGAGGAGGCTCGCGATCGGCCCGAAGTCGAGGTAGAGGCTCGGCTCGAGCCCGGCGAGCGATTCGCTCGCGGCCTTGAAGATCGGCGAGTCGGCGAGGGTCTCGGATGAGCCGAGCGCGGCGTCGACCGAGTCCTGGCCCAAGCCCGCCACGACGTTGCCGTCCCGCTGCTCGAAGACGAACTGCACCGGCGAGCCCTGCGGCGTCACGCTGAATCCCGTCCGGCCGTGCCCGAGCGGCCTGGTGACGACGTCGACGTCCTTCTCGAACAGCGTCTCGAGCTGGGCGAGGCTCCTCGCCGATGCCGCCGGGTCGCGCGTCGTGGCGACGAGGGCGCCGCCCATGCTGATGATCGACGTTCCGCCCAGGTAGCCGGAGACATCACCCAGCCACTTGCCCACGTTGCCGACGTCCACGCCGAGCGCTTCGCGAATGCGGTCGAGCGGTAGACCGGTGCCGGCGCCGAGCTCGGAGCTCGGCGCGGATTCGATCTGCTCGAGCCCCCGCTCGAACCCCTGGCCGAACTCGTGGAGGCCGAAGGCGAACCAGGCGTCCGACGGGAACCCCGAGATGAGAGAGGGGCCGGGCGCTGCCGCCTTCGAGGCCGACAGCGAGAGCTCCAGGCCGAGGTAGTCCTTGGTGACGTCTCCCCACGCGGCGGCCGGGCCCCGAAGGTACTTCCCGACCTGCGCGCGCAGCTGCGAGGACTGGGACGAGCTGATCTTGCCGCTCTCGACGAACGACGAGATGATCCGCGCCGGGTCGGCCCACGCGGTGAACACCCGGTCGGACGGTGCGGCGGCAAGGCTCGACCTGTACTCGTCGGAGTCGGCCAGGGACCGGCCGGTCGACGCGGCGATCGCCGCCTTCACGCCCTCGAGGGGCCCGCCGACGACGAGGCCGCCGATCGCGGCGTAGCTGTCGTCGCCGCCGGACTCGAGCGTGACGCCCTTGTAGGTCGTCTCCTTGGGCTTGGAGTGGTCGGCGTCAGCAACCTTCGCGAAGGTATCGAGCGCGGCCCCGGGGTCGGTCGTCTGCAGGACCACGGCTGCCTTCGGGCTCTCACCGAACGACTGGTAGAAGACGGCGCCGCGCTCGCCGAGCCACGGCGCGATGTCCTCGGAGTAGCTCAGGTTGTCCCTCGCGAGCGACGCGTTGACCCGCGCGGTCACGTAGCGGCCCAGGTCCTTCGTCCCCAGGAGCCTCGAGAAGGCGCTCTCCAGCGAGGCCTTGGTGCCCCCCTCCGGGCGGACCGTCGCGTCCGCGTAGAGCGCGGCGTCCGCCGGAGCCACCGTCGCGGGGTCCGCGGGTGCCGGCGGGCCGGAATCGCCGCATCCGGCGACGCCGACCGCGAGGACGGAGGCCGCCACGAGGCCCGTGAGGCGGCCCGGGGCCCTGCTCACTCCACCGTCACCGTCTTCGCGAGGTTGCGGGGCTGGTCCACATTGAGGCCGCGAAGGCGTGCGACGTAGTAGGCGAGGAGCTGAAGGGGAACGATGGCGACGATCGGCTGCAGGACCCAGTCGGTTCGCGGGACGAAGATGGTCTCGTCGGCGACCTCCGGGACCTCCTGGTTGCCCTCCGTCGCGACGGCGATCACGTCCGCGCCGCGAGCCCTGACCTCGGCCATGTTCGAAAGCAGCTTGTCGAGGATCGGACTGTCGTTGGCGATGCACACCACCGGCGTCGACTCGTCGAGCAGGGCGATCGGGCCATGCTTCATCTCACCCGCGGCGTACGCGTCGGACGGGATGTAGGTGATCTCCTTCATCTTCAGCGCCGCCTCGAGGCAAACCGGCAGGCCGTTGTTGCGGCCGAGGTAGAGGAAGAAGCGCCCGTCCTTCTCGGCCTCGGCGATCTCCCGGACCTTCTCGTCGACGTACGGGATCGTGTCCTGCAGGCGACGCGGCAGCCCCTTCAGCTCTGCGATCAGCTCGCGGATGCGCTCGTCGGCCAGGGTCCCGCGGTCCTGCGCGAGCCACAGCCCCAGGAGGTACATGCAGGCCACCTGGCTGACGAAGGTCTTGGTCGCGGCTACCCCCATCTCGAGGCCCGCGCGCGTGAAGAGCACGGCGTCGGCGTCGCGCGTGGCCTGGCTTCCCATCACGTTCGTCAGTGCCAGCACCGTGGCGCCGCCCTCGCGCGCCAGGCGCATCGCGGCAAGCGTGTCCGCGGTCTCACCCGACTGGGTGATCCCGATCACGAGATCGTCGGGCCCGACGACGGGCTGGCGGTACCGGTACTCCGATGCGATGTCCATCTCCACCGGCACGCGAGCCCAGGCCTCGATCGCGTACCGGCCGACGAGGCCCGCGTGATAGCTGGTGCCGCAGGCGACGATGACGATGCGCCGCACCGTTGAGGGGAGGCTCGGCGGCAGGTCGATCTCCGAGAGGTCGACCCGGTCGGTGCCCGGCAGGCGGTCGGTGATGGTCTCGGCGACCGCGTCGGCCTGCTCGTGGATCTCCTTCAGCATGAAGGTCTCATAGCCGCCCTTCTCGGCGATGTCCTCCGTCCAGTCGACCTCCTCGGGGGCCCGGCTCACGGGCGTCCCGTCGGCGCTCGTGAAACTGGCGCCCGACGGCTCGATCGTGATCACCTCGCCGTTGCCGACGAACTGCACCGTCCGCGTCTGCGCGAGGAACGCGGGAATCGCGGATGCGACGAACGCCTCGTCGGGGCCGAGCCCGATCACGAGCGGGCACTCCTGGCGGGCGGCGACGAGCGTGCGATCGTGGTCTGCGTGCATGGCCACGAACGCGTAGTGGCCGCGCAGCTTGCTGAACGCGGTCCGGACGGCCTCGGTCAGGTCGCCGTCGTAGTGGCGCTCGATCAGGTGGGCGACGATCTCGGCGTCGGTCTCGGAGCTGAAGAAGTGCCCGTCGTCGGTGAGCTCGCGGCGAAGCTCGGCGTGGTTCTCGACGATGCCGTTGAGGACGATGTGGATCCGATCGGAGCAATCGCCGTGCGGGTGCGCGTTCTCCTCGGTGACCCGTCCGTGGGTGGCCCAGCGGGTGTGCGCCAGCCCGATGGTCGCCGGGGGGGCGGCGACCGCGACCCCTCCGCCCTCGGCCGCGGGGTCCGCGGCGACGGCGGCGCGAAGGTTCTCGAGGTTGCCGACGGCGCGAACCGAATCGATGTGGCCGTCGTGCAGCAGCGAGATGCCCGCGGAGTCGTAGCCGCGGTACTCCAGGCGCTCGAGGCCGGCGACCAGCAGGTCCTTGCAGGGGCGCGCCCCGACATATCCGACGATGCCGCACATGGAGGCCCAGAAGGGTAGAGCCCGTCTTCCCAGGCCACCGATCGCTCAGCCCGAGCGATGACCGGCTGGTCGGGCCGCCAATAGGATTCCTCTCGCATGTCGCAGGGTTCTGACCTTCGAGAGAGGGTCGACGCACTCGCCTGGTACCACACGATCGACCTCGGGGACGGGATCGTCACGAAGGGGTTCTTCGACAACCGCCCCTGCGTCGCGAAGCTCCCATTCCCCGACTCGCTGGCGGGGATGCGCTGCCTCGACGTCGGGACGTGCAACGGATTCTGGGCGTTCGAGATGGAGCGCCGGGGCGCGCAGGAGGTGATCGCAACCGACCTCGCCAGCACGTCTCAACTCGACCTGCCGGGGAGGCTCCGCATCGAGCTCGACGGGGCGGCCTATCGCGACGCCGAGGAGAAGCGGATCGCGCGCGGCGGGTTCGAGCTCGCGAAAGCGCGCCTCGGCTCGAGCGTCGAGTGGCGGGAAGCGGTTGTCTATGACCTCTCGCCGGAGTCGCTTGGCACCTTCGACTTCGTGTTCGTGGGCGCGCTCCTCCTCCACCTTCGCGATCCGGTCCGGGCGCTGGAGGCAATCCGAAGCGTGTGCACCGGAGAGCTCCTGGTCTTCGACATGATCGACCCCGTGGCGACGATCACACGGCGGAGGCCGACCGCAATCTTCGACGGCTCGGATCGGAACTGGTGGTGGATCCCGAACTCCCTGGGAATGCGCTGCATGATCGAGAGCGCCGGCTGGGACGTCCTCGAGATCACGCGGCCCATTCTCGCTCCCACCGGGGCCGGCTTTCAGAGGCCGCCGCTCCGCAAGTCGGCGCAGCAGGGGCTGCTCGGACTCCTCGTGCGACGCTGGGGTGCTCCCCAGATCGGGGTCAGGGCAAGACCTATGGAGGCCTAGCAGAGCTCGCGCTCTACGACCTCGGCCAGGCGGGCTGCGGCGCCTCGCCGGCTTCGTCCTGAGTCGGGGCCTCGACCATTACCCTGACGACCGGTTCGGTGCCCGATGGTCGCAGAAGGACTCGGCCGCGGCCCTCCAGCGCCGCCGATTCGCGTATGACCGCCTCGTTCACTGCCTCGTTGCCCTCGAGCGTCGCGGTCGCCACTCGCACGTTCACGAGCGGTCTGCGGAAGCTTCTCCATCGGGATCGCGTCGGCGAGGTCGCGGTCGCCAAGCGCGCTCATGACGAGGAGCGCCGCGGCGATTCCGTCTCCAGTGCGGCCGGCCTCGGTCCAGATCAGATGGCCCGACTGCTCGCCGCCGAGCGCCCACCCGCGCTCGATGAGGGCCGCCGAGACATGGCGGTCGCCGACGGCGGTGGTGGCGACCTCGATGCCCGCATCGGCCATCGCGCGATGGAAGCCGTAGTTGGACATCACCGTCACCGCGACGCCGCCGCCGAGCGCGCCCCGCCTGGCGAGCTCGGTCGCCACGAGGGCGAGGAGCTCGTCGCCGTCGCGGGCCTTGCCCTTGTCGTCGACCGCGATGACGCGGTCGCCGTCGCCGTCGAAAGCGAATCCCAGGTCGGCGCCGTCGGCGAGCGACCCGCTCGGCGAGACCATCCGGATGCGTCGAGCCGCAGCCCTCGTTGATGTTGCGGCCATCGGGTTCCGCCGCCATCGCGGTCACCTCGGCCCCGAGGCGCTCGAACGCGGTGGGCGCAACCCGGTACGTCGCGCCGTTCGCGCAGTCGAGGAAGATCCGCCGTCCCGAGAGGTCGAGGTCGAAGCGGCTCGCCAGCTCTCGCAGGTAGTCGTCGCCGGCGTTCTCGAGCTCCCGAACCCGCCCACCGCCTCCGGCGCCCCTGCTCCGGCGGCGATGAGCCGCTCGATCTCCGCCTCGGCTTCGTCTGCGAGCTTGCGACCGTCCGGGCCGAAGAACTTGATGCCGTTGTCCCGCCATGGGTTGTGCGATGCGGAGACGACCGCCGCCAGGTCGAGGCCGTGGCGGTGGACGAGGATCGGAGGCCGCCGGCGTCGGCAGCACGCCGCCGAGCCACGCGTCGCCGCCCCCTTCGGCGATGCCCGCAGCGAGCGCGGAGGAGAGCATCGGCCCCGAGTCCCGGGTGTCGCGGACGATCAACACCTCGGCCGCTGCTGTTCGGCCGCGAGGGCCGCGGCGTGTCCCAGCGTCACCGCGAGCTCCGCCGTGACCTCGCTGCCCGCGACTCCCCGCACCCCGTCGGTGCCGAAGAGCTTTTTGCGTGCCGTGGTCAGAATCTCATGCGGGCGCCTTCGGCGCCCTCACATGCTGCCTTCGGGGCAAAGCCCCTCACTCACCGCTTCGAGAACTGAGGACGCTTGCGGGCCTTCTTGAGTCCCGCCTTGCGACGCTCCTTGATCCGCGCATCGCGGGTCAGGAGACCACGGCGCTTCAGCTCTCCGCGGAGGTCGGGGTCGATCTCCGTCAGCGCGCGGGCGACGCCGTGGCGGACCGCTCCGGCCTGCCCCGAGATGCCGCCGCCATGCACCCGGACGCGGACGTCGAGCGAGCCGTCGTAGCCCGAGGCGACGAGCGGCTGGCGAGCCACTGTCTGCAGGTGCGAACGCGGGAAGAACTCGTCGAGCTTGCGGCCGTTGACATTGAACTCTCCATCGCCGGCGCGCACGATGACCCGGGCGATCGAGCTCTTGCGTTTGCCCGTCGCCTGGACGATTCGCTCGGCGGAGAGCTGGACTCGCGGTCCCTCGCGGACGACCGGCTCCTCCTCGCCGCGCTCCGCGGTCGCCTCCGCCTCCAGGCGGGCGCGCTCCTCCTCCTCGGCCTCGAGGCGGGCGCGCTCCTCGGCGCTCAGCTCACGCTCGGGCTCGAGCTGGATCGGATCGAGCTCGGCGCCCGGAGGAAGATCTCCGGGCTTGGCCTTCTCGCCGGCGTCGGGCTCCGCGGTAGGGGTCTCCTCCTCGGCCGGCTCTGGCGCCTCGGTGGCCGCGTCCTCGGCGAGCGCCTCTTCGGCGGGTGCCTCCTCCGAGGTCGTTTCCTCCGAGGGTGGCTCCTCGGCCGGCGCCTCAGTGGCCTCGGCCTCCGCCTCCTCCGCCGGGACGTCCTCTGTGCGCTCTTCGTCCGTCATGCCTTCACCGCCGTCGGCCGCTGGGCCGCGTGGGGGTGCTCGGGGCCGGCGTAGACCTTCAGCTTGTTGAGCTGCTGGCGCGCCATGCGGTTGCGGGGCAGCATCCCCTTCACCGCCTTGCGGATGACCTCCTCCGGCTGGCGATCCATCATCTCGGCGAGCGTCCGTGAGCGCAGCCCGCCGGGATACCCGCTGTGCCGGTAGTAGCGCTTCTGCTGGAGCTTGTCGCCGGTCACCCGGACCTTGGCGGCGTTCACGACGACGACGAAGTCGCCCGTGTCGCAGTGCGGCGTGTACTCGGGCTTTCGCTTGCCGCGCAGCGCGTCGGCGATCTGCGTCGCCAGGCGCCCGAGCGTGGCCCCGTCGGCGTCGAACAGCACCCAGTCGCGCTGGCGGTTCTCCGGTGTG
This sequence comes from uncultured Actinomycetes bacterium, assembly GCA_963771655.1. GTDB lineage: Bacteria > Actinomycetota > Thermoleophilia > Solirubrobacterales > 70-9 > JAWVFM01. Next base: position 149,125 of record CAVYUG010000009.1, read on the forward strand.
GCTACGTAGGTCTTCATCAACAAAAAACGCGCCGGAACAACTTGCGGGCGCCTGACGGCGCCCTTACACGCTGCTCGCGGAGCAGAGCTCCGCGCCTCAAAATACCTGCGCGGCCCGAGCATGATAGCCGCGTCATTCCGAGCGGCGGTGGCGCTACACTGCCGCCGCTAAGGAACTGCCGAATCCTCGCTGTCAAGGCGGCGAGGAGCGGGGGAACCACTGGGGCGACGTCGAACGTCGTCTCGGGGCGAATCGGGCGTGGATGGCCCGTAGCGCCGCTCTTTCGGCGCGAGCCCGACAGCTAACCCCGTAGGCCCAAGAAAGAGGAATTCCGGTGAGGCTGTCGCGGAGCATCCGCGGGAACACACGCATACGTTTCGTCGTACCGTTCGCCGCCACGGTCGCTTCGCTGACCGTCGGCGCCGGCGCCGCGCTCGCCGGTGGAGGCGGCGGCGGCGTGGGCGCCCCGCACGCGCCGAGCCTCAAGGACGTCACCTGCTCCGCCAAGTGCGCCGGCGTCCGCAAGGCCGTCGCCGGCTCGAAGGTGATCGTCAGCGGCAAGCACCTGTCGGGCGTCAAGCGGGTCTCGTTCGCCGCCTCCGGCGGCAATCGGATCTCCGTCAGCCCCAAGGAGGCCGGCAAGACGAGCGTCCAGGCGACGGTGCCCAGCGGCGCCGCCACCGGCAAGCCGAAGGTGAGCGACGCGTTCGGCAACGCCGCCGTCTCGCCCGAGCGGCTCCAGATCGTCAAGCACCTCCCGAGCTCGCACGGCTTCAAGCTCTCCGAGGCCACGGCCACCCCGCGCAAGGCCTACTACTACGGCACTCACGCCCCGACCGTCAAGTACATGTTCAGCGGCAGCGCCGCGACCGACGTGCGCATCGACGTCGTCGCCCGCCACACGGGCGGGCAGGTGGTGGACAGCTTCGTCGACCAGGGCGCCGAGCCCAACACCACGAACGTCGCCCATTGGGACGGCAAGGGCCTCGACGGAAAGAAGGCCCCGGGCGGCTTCTATCGCTTCTCGATCGGGCCGGCTTCAGGAGGGGGCGTCGAGACGACCAGCGACGCTCTCTTCCAGTGGAGGGGCTACGAGTTCCCCGTCCGCGGGGCCCACAGCTACGGAGATGGCGTCGGCGCCCCACGCGCCGGCCACCTACACCAGGGCCAGGACGTCCTGGCCGCCTGCGGCCTGAAGCTCGTCGCGGCACGCGGCGGGCGCGTCCAGTGGCGCGGGTGGCAGAGCGCTGCCGGCAACTTCGTCGTCATCGACGGCCGCGGCACCGGTCATGACTACGCCTACATGCACTTGAAGGCACCGTCGCCGCTACACAAGGGCCAGGTGGTCCGGACAGGCCAGCGGATCGGCGTCGTCGGGTCGACCGGTGACGCGACCGCCTGCCACCTGCACTTCGAGGAGTGGTCGGCGCCCGGCTGGTACGAGGGCGGCCACTACCTGGCATCCGTCACGGAGCACCTTCGAAGCTGGGATAGGTGGAGCTAGGCCTCCGGCGGCCGCGGCGCGCGGCCCTCGGAGCCGGCGCCGCACTCCTCGGCTGGCTGCTCCTGTCCATCGGCGCGGCCGGCGCCGGCGCCACCCCTCCCGGCCCTCACCCCACCGGCATTCGCTGCGAGCACGCCTGCGCGGGAACGCGCACCGCCGCCGCGGGATCCCTGGTGCGATTCCGCGGCTCGCACCTCTCGAAGGTGGGCGCGGTCGCCTTTCCGGCCCCGGCCGGCCGGACGCAGGTCAAGCCCGTTGTCGTTCGGCGCCACTCGCTGGGGGCGGTCGTCCCCTCGGGCGCCGTCAGCGGACGGCCGGTGCTCCGCGCGAGCGGCGGGCGCAGCGCGGTGGCCCCGCGGCGCCTGCGGATCGTCCCGCGTTCCCGGATCCCGGCGCCCGGAAGCTTCCGCCTCCGCCACGCCGGCGTCTCGCCGCGGCCCGTCTTCTTCGACGCGCCGGCGGAGATCAGCTACCGGTTCAGCGCCCGCGGCCGAGCCGACGTCGTCCTGAGGCTCGTCCGCGCGCGGACCGGCGAAACGGTCCGTCGCTGGGTCCGCCAGCAACGTGGCGCCTTACGCGCGCCACACCCTCGGCTGGAACGGCACCGCCGACGGCGGCGGCCACCTGCGTTCCGGCCACTACGTCCTGCGGATCGGGCACCCGCACAGCCACGGTCAGCCCGGCTCCCGCTTCCACCTCTACGACGCGAAGTTCCCGGTCCGCGGCCCGCACGGCTTCGGCGGCGCCGAGCAGCGCTTCGGCGCCCCCGCTCGGGCGGCCGGGTTCACCAGGGGCAGGACACCTTCGCGGCCTGCGGCACCAGGGAGGTCGCGGCGGTCGGCGGAACGGTGGAGGCGCGCGGCTACGACCCGGTGCTCTACGGCAACTGGCTCGTGATCGACGCCCGCGGCACGACGACCGATCACCGCTACGCCCACCTCATCGCCCCCACGCCCCTTCACACGCACGAGCACGTGAGCACCGGCCAGCTGGTCGGCAGGGTGGGCAGGACCGGCAACGCTCGCACGGTGGGATGCATGCTCCACTTCGAGGTCTGGCCGCACGGCTGGGAGCGCGGCAGCCCGGTCGACCCGCTGCCGCTGTTGCGGCGGTGGGACCGTTACAGCTAGGGCGTCGCCGTGCCTACTCCCACTCGATGGTCGCCGGCGGCTTCGACGACACGTCGAGGGCCACGCGGTTCACGCCTCGCACCTCGTTGATGATCCGGTTCGAGACGCGCTCGAGGAGGTCGTAGGGCAACCGGGCCCAGTCCGCGGTCATGGCGTCCTGGGAGGTCACGGCGCGGATCACGACGGGGTAGGCGTAGGTCCTCCCGTCGCCCTGCACGCCGACCGACCGCACCACCGGCAGAACGCAGAACGACTGCCAGAGCTCGCGGTAGAGCCCGGCCGCGCGAATCTCCTCCTGGAGGATCGCGTCGGCCTCGCGAAGGATCTCGAGGCGCTCGGCGTTCACCTCGCCGCCCACGATCCGGATCGCGAGACCCGGGCCGGGGAACGGCTGGCGCCAGACGATGCGATCGGGAAGGCCGAGCTCGGCGGCGACCGCCCGGACCTCGTCCTTGAACAGCATCCGCAGCGGCTCGACGAGGTCGAGCCCGAGGTCCTCGGGAAGCCCGCCGACGTTGTGATGCGACTTGATCGTGTCGGCCTCGCGCCCGTCGCCGCCCGACTCGATCACGTCCGAGTAGAGCGTTCCCTGGACCAGGAACCTCGCGTCGGGAAGCTTCTCCGCCTCGTCCTCGAAGACGCGGATGAACTCCTCGCCGATGATCTTGCGCTTGCGCTCCGGCTCGTCGACGCCCTCCAAACGGGTGATGAAGCGCTCCGTCGCGTCGACGTGCACGAGGCTCGCGCCGAGCCGGTCCCGGAAGGCCGCGACCACCTGAGCCGCCTCGTCCTTCCGCATCAGGCCGTGATCGACCAGGACGCAGGTGAGCTGATCGCCGATCGCCCGATGAACGAGCGCCGCCGCGGTCGCGGAGTCGACCCCGCCGGACAGCCCGCAGACAACCCCCGCGTCGCCCACCGCCTCGCGGATCCTCTCCACCTGCTCGTCGATCACCGACTCCGGCGACCACTGCCGCTCGCAGCCGGCGATCTCGCGTAGGAAGCGGTCGAGGATCTGGGAGCCGTACGGGGTATGGACGACCTCGGGGTGGAACTGGATTCCATAGAGCCCTCGATCGGGGCTCTCGACCGCGGCGACCGGCGATCCCGGGCTCGACGCGAGAGCCGTGAAGCCCGGGGGCGGCTCGAAGACGGCGTCGCGGTGGCTCATCCAGCACTGCTGCTCGTCGGGAAGGCCAGCCAGCAGGTGCCCACCGCCGTCGGCGAGGGTCAGCTCGGTGCGGCCGAACTCACCGGACTCCGCGCCCTCGACCCGCCCGCCGAGCGAGCGGACCATCGCCTGCATGCCGTAGCAGATGCCCAGAACGGGGGTGCCGAGGTCGAGGAGCTCCGTCCGCAGCTCCGGCGCGCCCTCCGAGTAGACGGAGGCCGGCCCCCCGGAGAGGACGAGTGCCGCCGGAGAGCGCTCGACGATGACGTCGAGCGGCGTGTCGTGCGGCAAGAGCTCCGCGAAGACCCCGCACTCGCGGATCCGGCGCGCGATCAGCTGCGAGTACTGCCCGCCGAAGTCGAGGACCAGTACCTCTTCGCGCGCGTTGCCCGAGCCGCTGGGCGCATGGCTTTCGCCCCGCTCTAGCGGGGCGGCAACGACGGTCTCAGTCGTCGGAGACCGCAACTGCCTCGGCGACGACCGCCCGGCCGTTCGACCCCATGCCCACCGACTGCTCCCGCTGAAGCTTCTTGCCCTCCGTCTGGAGGGCCGGCGCGACCATCACCTCAGCCCGCTGGAAGTCGCGGATGTCCTCGTAGCCGCAGGTGGCCATCGAGGTGCGCAGTGCGCCCATGAGGTTGAAGGTGCCGTCGTTCTCCTGGGCGGGGCCGAGGAGGATCTCCTCGAGCGTCCCGTCCTGGCGCGTGGCGACGCGCGCGCCGCGCGGCAGCGAGGGATGGAAGGTCGCCATGCCCCAATGGAAGCCGCGTCCGGGAGCCTCGGACGCGCGGGCGAGCGGCGAGCCGATCATCACGGCGTCGGCGCCGCATGCGATCGCCTTGGAGATGTCTCCCCCGGTCCGCATGCCGCCGTCGGCGATGACGTTGCAGTACTCGCCGGTCTCGAGCATGTGCTGGGAGCGCGCCGCGGCCACGTCGGCGATCGCGGTGGCCTGCGGGACGCCGATGCCGAGGACGCCGCGCGTGGTGCACGCCGCGCCCGGGCCGACGCCCACCAGCACGCCCACCGCGCCGGTGCGCATCAGGTGAAGACCGGTGGAGAACGAGGCGACACCCCCGATGATGCACGGCACCGGCACCTCCGCCGTGAACTCCTTCAGGTTGAGCGGCGGGCGCTCCTCGTCGGACGAGACGTGCTCGGCCGAGATCACGGTGCCCTGGATCACGAGGATGTCGAGGCCCGCCTCGAGGGCCACCTCGTAGTGCTCGCGGACGCGCTGGGGTGTGAGCGAGCCGGCGGCGACGACGCCCTCGGCCTTGATCTCCTCCACCCGCTGAGCGATCAGCTCCGGCTTGAGCGGCTCGCCGTAGATCTCCTGCATGAGCGCCGTCGCCTCGTGTGGTGGCGCCGACGCGATCCGGCGAAGCTCGGCCTCGGCGTCCTCGTAGCGCGACCAGATGCCCTCGAGGTTCAGGACCCCCAGGCCGCCGAGCCGCCCGATCGCTGCGGCCGACTTCGGGCTGACGACGCCGTCCATCGCCGAGGCGAGGAGCGGGAGCTCGAAGCGGTACGGGCCGAGCGTCCAGCTGACGTCGACGTCGTCGGGGTCGCGGGTGCGCCGAGACGGCACGATCGCGATGTCGTCGAACCCGTATGCCCTGCGGCCCTTCTTGCCGCGACCGATCTCTACTTCCACCGCTTACGCGCCTCCGGGGGTGTGGCTGGTCGAAGGATCCAGGCTATGCCCGCTCGCGGACGAAAAAACCCCGGCGAGCCGGGGTCGCGAACGCGGATTTTGCGAGCTTGATAAGCCCGGACTCCAAGGTCGAATCGATCATACAAGGCTCCTGATCCCAACCGAGGGGCCATCGGGGTCCTCATATACTCGCGCGGCTCCGTGCGCCGCCTCCGCGCAGCCGTAGACAGCCGGCTCGATTCGATTCCCGTCCGAGAGCGCCGGCTCGTCGGCTCGGCGATGGCTCTGGGCCTGATCGTCGTCGTGGCCTACGTGCTCGCCACGCGTCCGGACCGCCTCGCGGGCGATCAGGCCGAGTACAACCAGATGGGGATCTTCTTCACGCACGGGCACTGGTGGTGGTCGACGCACCCCTTCGGCATCCCTCACGCCTCCGCGTGGCGGCCGCCCGTCTATCCGCTCTGGGTGGGCTTTTGGTACTGGCTCGGAGGGGCGGACGTCACGAAGGTCTTGCTCATCCAGTCCGTGCTCGCCGCGTTGACCGTCGCGCTTTCATGGGCGCTCGCGCGCCGACTCTTCGGGCCACGCCCCGCAATCGTGACGGCCTTCGTCGTGGCGGTCTTCCCGCTCTCATGGCAATGGTTCGGTTTGCTCTACACCGAGGCGTTCGCGATCCCGCTGACGCTCGTGGTGCTGCTCATCTACCTGGATCGGCCGCCGACGCGGAGCATCGCCATCGCGACCGGGATCGCGATGGGGATCCTCCTGATGGTCCGGCCCACATCGGTCTTCATCTTCGCGGGGATATTCGTCGCCTGGGCCGTCGCGGTCGACGTTCGCCGCGCGGCGCGGTTCGCCGCGCTCACCGTCGTCGCTGCCGTCCTCGTGATCACGCCCTGGGCGATCCGCAATTCGATCGTGGCTCACGGATTCGTGCCGCTGTCGATGCAGGACATGGCGATTTACGGCACCTTCAGCAGGACCGCCGCCAACGATCCCGATTTCCCCTACGCGTGGCGTCCGTATGCCCCTGGCGCCCAGCGCATCCTGACCGACCAGAGCCTGACGGACGCAGAGGTTCGCTCGAGGCTGAGCAACCTCGGCCTCGACTACATCGAGGACCATCCCACCTCACTGCTCGGCGCGTTCTTCTGGAACGGGATCAGTCGCCTGTGGGACATCCGACGCCCGTCCACGGCCCTCACTGAGGATCCGTTCGAGGGCCGGAGCCGATTGGTCGACGAGGTCGGCCTGGGGATGTACTACCTGCTGGCGCCGCTCGCCGCCTTCGGCCTCTGGAAGGCGCGATCGCGACGGGCGCTGGTCTTCGGCCTCTTGGCGATGGCCCTGGCGGCGTCGGTGGTGTTCACGGTGGCATCCGGAACGCGCTACCGCGCGCCCCTCGAGCCGTTGATCGTGATCCTCGCCGTGTCCGCCCTCTTCGCCCGGGCGCCGGACGCGGGTCGCGAGCGCGTCAGGTGACCGACGTTTGGAGGTCGAGCTCGTGCACCTGGATCCGTCCGAGGATTCGCTCCACCTCCGCGGCGTCGAGGGTCCCGGCGCCGAGGTGCTGCGTCGACTCGGCGCCGCAGGCGACACCGTAGGCGAGGCACTCCCGCGGCGACGCGCCCTCATATCGGGCCGCGACGTAGCCCGCGAGGAAGCAGTCGCCCGATCCGACCGATGAGACCGTCTCGAGCGGCGCCGTCGCGACCTCGTAACGGCGTCGCTCGGACCCCTGGCCGACGACGGCGACGCAGCCCGCCTCGCGGGTGATCACCGCCTCTCCGGCGCCCATTTCGATCAGTCGCTCGACTCCGAGCGCCAGGTCGTCGGCATCGTTGAACTCGTGGCCGACCGCCTCCTCCGCCTCGCCGACGTTCGGCGCGACCACGGCGGGCTCCGCTTGCAGCGCCGCCCGCATGAGCTCGCCGTCCGTGTCGACGACGCACAGGACGCCCAGGCGGCGAAGCTCGGCGACGAGGCGCGCGTAGACACCGACGTCGACGCCCTGCGGCACGCTCCCCGCCAGAACGCAGATCGTCGCCCCCTGGGCGAGATAGAGGAGCTTCTCGACGAAGCGGTCGACCTCCGGGGGCGCGACCTCCGGGCCGCGCTCGTTGATCTCGGTCTGCTCGCCCGAGGTGGGGTCGATGACCGCGAGGTTGGTGCGCGACTCGCCCGAGATGCGCGTGAAGTCGTTGAGGATCGACTCCTCGGCCAGCCGCTCGAGAATGCGGGCGCCAGTCGCCCCACCCGCAAGGCCCGTGGCGATGACGGGGCGGCCGAGGAGCTTCAGCGCCCGCGCCACGTTCACTCCCTTGCCGCCCGCGACCGTCCTCGCCTCGACCGCCCGGTGCCGGCGGCCGAGGCGGAAGTTGGGAACGGCGACGGTTCTATCGATCGCCGCGTTCAGCGTCACGGTCAGGATCACTCTGAGCCTCTCCTCCGGTCGAGGAGCCTACCCTCCCGCGGGGCGGTCATGGCGATGACGGCCAGTGCGAGCCCGGCGGCGAGGACGATCGCGCCGGTCACGGAGACCGCAATCTCCGAAGGCGAGCCGGGGAGCGCCTGCGCGACGCCGCCGGGCGCCGGCGGGGGCGCGACCGACCGGGCGGCCACGAGTGGAACGGACCTCGTGGCGCCTGACGCGCCGCGCACCAGTGCACGCCCGAGCGGCCGGCCTCGGCGCACAGGGGGCTCGACCTCGCGAGGGGCGTGAACGGCGATCACCGGTCGCTGCCCTGCACGCGAGAAGACCGTGACCCGATGCGCCGCCACGAGCGGCAGCCGTCCGCCGGTGTCCGCAACCCTCGGGTGCGCGAGCGCCTGCCGCGGAGCGACGGCCACCCGCGGGCGGTAAAGCGAGAATCCGTAGCGCAGGAGCTCGAGGCTGTCGGCGTCGCGAGCGTACTCCGAGGGCGCGCCGAGGACCGCGCCGATGAGGGTGACGCCATGCCGGCGGGCGGCCGACACCAGCACGTACCGCGCGTCGATCGTGTAACCGGTCTTGACCCCGATGATCCACGGATAGCGACCGACCAGGTCGTTGCGGTTCATCACGGTTCGCACCTCGCCTCCGTTCGTCAGCGTCTTCCGCGCCGTGCCCACGATCCGGGCGAATCGCGGATTGCGAAGCAGGAGCCTGGCGAGGTGCGCGAGGTCGGAGGCCGTCGAGTAGTTGCCCGGCGTGTCGACCCCGACCGGGGTGGCGTAATGAGTGCTCGCGAGCCCGAGCGCTGCCGCGGCCCGGTTCATTTTCGCGACGAACGCTGGGATCGAGCCCGCGTCACCGTCGGCCAGGGTCACGGCGGCGTCCCCCCCACTCGGCAGCAGCATCCCGTAGAGCAGGTCGTGCACCGTGTCGCGCTCGCCGGGCTGCAGGCCGAGCACGGCCTCCCCCGGCTCCGGCTGGTAGGGCGGCGCGGCGAGGCGCTCGCGGGGCCGCAGGTCGCGCAGGGCGAGGTAGGCCGTCATGAGCTTCGTGGTGGAGGCGATCGAGAGCTCGCGGTCGGCGTCGTTCGCGGTGAGCGCGGCGCCGTCGGCCGCGTCGATCAGCATCCAGGCGCGGGCATCGAGGGTGGGTGGCGGTCCCGAGGCGCTCGCGGGTCGAGGGCCGGCCAGAAGGGCCGCGACGACGAGCGCCGCGGCCGCGAGGCTCAGCCGCCGCTGGCGAGCTGGCGACAGCCGTGCGGAACGAGGTCGACGCAGTTCTCCGGCTGGAGCTGCTGCGGATCGAGGTTGGGGTTGAGCTTCCTGATCAGCTCGGGGCTGACGCCCTCGGCCGAGGCGATCGTGCTGAAGTTGTCCCCCGCCTTGACGACGTAGTAGTCGTCCTTCGGCCCCGTCCGCGCCTGGGTCGCCGTCCTGCCCGTGTCGCTGCCGGAGTTGGAGCTCTTGACCGCCGATGAGATGAGGGCGGCAACGACCACGCCGACGATGATCAGGGCGAGGACGGCGAACACCCGCGAAGCCATGTTCCGCGACGGCTTCTCGGGATAGGTGCTGGCCACGGATTGCATGCCTTGATGGATTCTCGCCGGGCGCGCGGGCGCGCTTGCGCCCGTAAGGGTACCCGTGAAGCGGCGATTCAGGCCCGATCGAGGGGCCTCGCAAGCCGCCGCCCACGCCGGATCCGGCAGGCTCCGTCCTCACGCCCGGCTCAGCGACCAGAGCTCATCGCGCAGCCGAGCCGCGGCCGCCGCAGGATCGGCCGCCTGCGAAATGCCGCGCGACACCGGGACCAGGATCGAGGCGGGATCCGGGCCGAGCGCGGGCCTGAGGTCGGCCGCGCTCGCCCCCTGCGCTCCCACCCCCGGAAGCAGGAAGACCGAGCGGGGCATCAGCTCCCGCAGCCGGCCGAGTCGCTCGGGCGCGGTCGCTCCCACCACGGCGCCCATTCCCGAGAGCTCGCCGATGCCCTCGAGCCGGCGCTCTCCGGCGACCATCGCCGCCAGGCGCTCGTGGACCGGCCCGTCGGGCGTCGGAAGGTCGAGAACGTCGGCGGCGCCGGGGTTCGATGTGCGCACAAGGCAGAAGAGCCCCGCCCCCGCCGCGGACGCGGCCTCGACCCAGGGCTCGAGCGAATCGGCGCCGAGCAGCGGGTTGACGGTCACGGCGTCGGCGCCGAGCCCCGCCTGCGACGAGGAGCCCGCGCGCGTACACCGCCGCGGTGTGCGGGACGTCACCGCGCTTGGCGTCCGCGATCACGAGGAGCCCTGCGGCGCGCGCCTCGCCCGCGAGGCGCTCGAGCGCGGCCCACCCCGGTGCTCCAAAGCGCTCGAAGCAGGCGAGCTGGGGCTTGGCCGCCACGGCTGCCGCGCCCGCCTGCTCGATCAGCCGCAGGCAGTCGGCGGTGGCCGCCTCGGGATCGTCGGCGGTTGGGTCGAGCCCGAGGCAGAGCTGGCTGCGGCGCTCGGCGACGGCCGCAGCGAGGCGGTCGGCGAAGGGAGCGACGCTCAAGCCGCGATCCTCATCGCGGGGCGAGGCTAGCAACGGCCGCGGCCTCTGGCATCGATTAGCGTGACCAACGGTCGTGAGCGGGCGGACTTTCAAGGTGGCGTTGGCGGCGGTGCTGATCGCCGCGCTGCTCGCTCGTGGCGCCGCGGCCCATCACTACAGGTACACGCCCTCGACCGACACCAAGGACTACGACCGCCACGCCGTCTCGATCGCGGACGGGCGCGGCTACCCCCCGGCCTCCGGCTTCAGCGGCGGCACCGGGCCGTCGGCGTTCAGGCCACCGCTCTACCCGTACTTCCTGGCTGGAATCTACAAATTGAGCGGCACTGCAGATCCGGCGAAGCGGTGGAGCTACGGGCGTTACGCGCAGGCCGTGCTGGGCGTGGTCGTCGTCGCGCTGATCGCTCTGATCGCGCTGCAGATCTGGGGCCGCCCCGAGTCGATCACCGCGGGCGCGATCGCGGCCGTCTACCCGCCGCTGATCTTCGCCGGCACCTCGCTCCTGACGGAGCCGCTCTTCCTCGTGCTCATGCTTGCTGGCGTGTCGGCCACGCTCCGCTACGGGAAGGACTCGCGCTGGCGCTGGCTGATTCTGGCTGGCCTGTGCGCGGGACTCTGCTCGCTCTGCCGAACCAACGGCGTCATTGTGATCGTCGCGCTCGCCGCCGGCGTTTGGATCGTCCGCCCGCGGTTCTCGCGCCGGGCGCTCGCGAGGCCCGCCGCGCTCGTTCTCACGGGGCTTGCCGTCGTCGCGCCGTGGACGCTCCGCAACGCGGTTGAGCTCCACGCGTTCGTGCCGCTCACAACCCAGAACGGCTTCGCGCTCGCCGGCCAGTACAACCCCGTCGCGGGCGCCGACCGCGCGACCTGGCTGCCACCGTTCGACGTTCCGCAGTACAGGCACGTCTTCTTCCGCAAGGTCGATCGCCCGCATGAGCCGCCCCGCTTCGTTTCGTCGGGGATCAGCGAGGTCGAGCTTCAAAGCCGGCTCACCGATCTCGCGGTCAACTACGCAGGCGACCATCCGGGCCACGTCCTCGCCGCCACCTTCTGGAGCACGCTGCGGTTCTTCGACCTCTGGAATCCGGTGGCAATGGAGCGGGAGGCCGCCCGCTTCTCCGGAGAGCCGCCGGGCCTCGCCCAGGCAAGCGTCTACGCCTTCTGGCTTCTCGGCGTTCTCGCCATCGCCGGCTGCTTCACCGCCGCGGCGCGGCGGGTGCCGCGCTTCATCTGGCTGATTCCCATCCTGACGCTCGCGAGCGTCATTCTGGTCTATGGCGACAGCCGCTATCGCCTCCCAGCGGAGCCGGTCTTCATCCTCCTCGCCACCGCGGCCGTGACAACGGCATGGCACCGGCTCCGCTCGCGATCCCGGCCGCCCGCCGTTACGGCTTGACCGCCACGGCGATGATCGAGTGGCCGAACGGAACCGATGCGCGCCGCAGCACGTAGCGCTCGGACGAGAAGATCCGGAAGAGAAGCTCGTTCGCCAGCCCAGGCATCGAGTGGGTCAGGTTCGTTGTCGGATCGTCGGCGACGGGACGGACGCGCTCTTTGATCTTCTTGAGGAGCACGATCGGGACGATTAGCGGGAGGAGCCAGAAGTTCACGTAGCTCGCCCTCCTGACCCGGAACCCGGCCCGCTCCAGGCCCGCAACGAGTTCGCCTCTCGTGTAGCGGCGCTTGTGGTGCGCGACCCGGTCGTTGTTCGAGAAGAGGAACCCGTAGGCCGGAACCGAGACGACGACGTGACCGCCGGGCACGAGGACGCGGTGAGCCTCCCGCAGCGCCGCCCCATCGTCGTCCAGGTGCTCGATGCAGTCGAAGAAGGTGACGAGGTCGTAGGCGCCGGCATCGCCGGGCAGCTCGTAGGCGGACGCCGTGTAGACGGACTCGTGCCCGCGCTTGCGGCAATGCGCGACGGCCTCGGGGAAGACGTCGACCCCGGATGCGTGCCCATAGCGCTCGAGGCCGGGCAGCATCGCTCCATATCCGCAACCGACGTCGAGGCTGCGAAGCGGTCGCATCGGCGGCAGCGTGTGATCGAGCAGGTCGAAGTACACCGTTCGGCGCCCGCGAAGCCACCAGTGCTCGTGCTCGAGGTGCTCGAACAGCTCGTACGCTGCCTCGTCCACAGCTCAGTCCCGTGTGGGGCGCGCGACCACGATCATCTCGTCGAAGAGGTTGACGTAGGCCGCCGAATCGATGCGCGATAGGGGGCGGAGGAGCCGTGACAGAGCCGGAGCGACCCTGGCTGAGCGCTCGACGACGAAGCCGAGGCTCACGTACTTCCCGGCCCGCCGAGCGGTGCGACGGATCGGCTCGAAGCCGGCGGCCTTCAAGAGTCTGCCGGCCGTCGACGGGCTGAAGTGCCAGAGGTGCTCGGCCTGCTTGAAGTGCTGCCACCGCCTGCCCATGAGGCGCGCAAATCGGCTCTCGACGTTCTGGGTCTCGAGAAGAAGCAGGCCACCGGGGGCCAGGAGCTCGCGGGCGCGGCGCAGCGAGCCGACGGGATCGTGCAGGTGCTCGACGACGTCCCAGAGCGTCACGAGGTCGAACGAGGATTCGGGGAACGGCGCGTCGTCGAGGGTGCCGAGGTGGATCCGCTCGTCGCCGAGCCGGCTTCGCGCCTCCTCCGCGATCGCCGCCGAGAGCTCGATGCCCCAGGCGTCGAACCCCTCCTCGCGCATCACCTCTCCGAAGAAGCCGGCTGCGCAGCCGACGTCGAGGACCTTCGCCGGCGCCTCGACCAGGCCGTCGAGCACGCGCGCCCGCCGCCGGTAGGTCCGAAGCCACAGCTCCGCGTCGGCGCGGTAGTCGGTGTAGCCGTGGTCCTTGGCCGACGGCGAGCGCCAGTACGCCTCGCCGTAGACCTCGGGGATCGCCGCGGGGGCGATCCTCGGCGAGACGAAGACGAGCCCGCAGCCGGCGCAGCGGTGGACGGCGAACGGTGGGTCGTCGAACAGGCGCTCGCGCTGCGTTCCGGGCGGGCAGAACAGGCACTCCGCCTCCTCGAGGCTCGTCGCGGGCAGCAGCGCGGCGGCCGGATCGCTCACCCGAAGTAGCCGCTGCCCGTCGCCACGCTTGCGTGGTCGACGCCGACTCTCCCTCGAGCAGCTCTTCGCCTGTCGCCAGCCCCATCTCCATCGAGTGGTCCATGTTGTTGTACTTGAAGCGACCCTGGCGACCGGTCGACTTCAGGTTCTCGAACGCGTCGACGTAGGCGAGGACCGCGTCGATGTGCGGCCGGTACTCGAGCGTGTAGAGCGGATACGCGTGCTCGAGGTTGTAGACGTGGCTGTCGAGGACCTCCTCGCGCCGGACGAGGCCGAGGCTCTCGAGGTCGCGAGACGACCACCTCGGTCGCCTCCTCGCGGCCCATGTTCCAGATCTCGTCGTCCTTGAAGCAGGTGACCTCGCAGCAGAGGACCGTCTTCCCCGGCGGGGCGTTTCGGGGGTTGAAGTTCTTCGCCTCGCTGATTCGATGCGTCCGCAGCTCCTTGTCGGGGATGTAGAGCCAGTGGTCGTGCGTGATCGAGTCGCGCGCGATCTCGAGGAAGACGAACTTGATCGCCTTGTATCGAAGGCTCTCGTTAGCCTCCACGATGCCGGCCTCCGGCTGCGGTTCGATCGCCCGGACGAGATCCGTGCAGGGGATCGTCGAGACGAGCTCGTCGAGCTCGGCCGTTCGGACCTCGCCGCCGTGCGCGTAGGTGACGGCCGACACCGGCGGCCTCGATGGTGGACCGCCTGGACGTCGACCCGCGTCAGGACCTCTCCGCCCATGCGCTCGATCTCGGCCCGGTAGCGCTCGCTGATCTCGCCGATGCCCCCGCGCTTCGGGTACCAGAAGCTCTTCACCTCCTCCGGGGTGGGCTCGCCCTCGTACTGGTGCAGAAGGGTCTTCTTCGCGGCGGCCCACAGGGACGGGAGCGAGATGCGCTGCGAGGCCCAGTCGGCCGAGATCTGGCGCGCGCTCATGCCCCAGGCCTTCTCGGTGTAGGTGCCGAAGAAGATCCGGTAGACGGTGTTTCCGAAGCGCTTGCGCGTCCAGTTCTCGAAGTTGTCGTCGGGGATCGGCCTGATCCGGTTGCGGATCCGGATCGCGAAGTAGTCGAGAACGCGCGCGCCAGGACCCAGAACGGGAGGTTGCGAACGACGTTCCCCGTCTCGAGCGGGTAGTTGAAGTAGCGCTTGTAGAGGAAGATCCGCGAGAGGCGCTCGAGCGTCGTCAGGTTGCCGTCCATGAGGGCCTCGAGGTGGGCCACGAGCGCCGGGTTGCGCGAATGCCAGCGATGCGGCCCGCAGTCGTGGACCATGTCCTTCCAGTGGAAGGACCGGGCGCAGCCGCCCACGACGTCCTCCTTCTCGAGGACGACGACCCTCGCCCCGCCGGACGCGAGCCTCCAAGCGCACGAGAGCCCCGCGAACCCGCCGCCGAGCACGTAGACGCGGCGGCGGTTCCCCGCCTCGGCGGGCGCGGATTCCGCGTCTGTCACGGAGCCGTGGCCCACCGCGCTGAGGGTACTGCCGCCCCTTTCCGCGGATCGCGGGCGGGCGGTCGCGCTCAGCCCTTGACGTCGACTTCAGGCCCGCGCCGGCCGAGAACTTCGGCACCCTGCCGCCCGCGATGGTGATCCGCTCGCGCGTGCGCGGGTTGACGCCCTGCCGCGGGGCGCGGTCGGCGACGCTGAACTTGCCGAACCCGGTGAAGTTGACGTCGCCGCCGCCCTTGAGGACGCCGGTGATCCCGTCGAGCACCGCGTCGACCGCGTCGGAGGCGGCCTTCTTGCTCTCGAACTGCCGGCGATGCGGTCAACGAACTCAGCCTTGGTCAAGATGGATCCTCCTGATTGGGGTCTTCACTATCGCTGGCAACATAACAACCGCCCAGGACCGCGCCTCACGCCTGATCGGCGCTTGGGGGGCGTAGGCGTCGCCGCGCTCGCCGTCGCGTTCGCAGGTGGATGCGGCAACGAGGGCGGGCGAGCCGCGGCCCCGCCAGTCCCACCGGGTTCTTCGGGGTCAACGGTCAATCGCTGCGGCCGCTCGCCGGGACCGCCTCGGCACCGTTGCTCGACAAGCAGCTCGCCGCGATCGAGGCGGGCGGGCTCTCCTTCGTGCGCACGAACTTCGACTGGCGATCGGTCGAGCCGGCCCCGCCGAGGCGCGGCCGGCCCGGTTCGACTTCCGCACAACCGACGCCTGGACGGGCGCGCTCGCCGAGCACGGGCTGCGCTGGTACATGGTCGCGGTCGGCGTGCCGACGCCGCGCTGGGCCGCGAGCCCGGCGACCTACGCCGTCTGCGGCTACCGGTCGGCGCCGGCACGCCTTGGGGCCTTCATCGGCCTGGCCCGCGCGCTTGCGGCGCGCTACGGGCGAGGGGGCTCGTTCTGGCGCGCGCACCCGGAGCTAGCCGCGAGCCGGTGCGGGACTTCGAGATCTGGAACGAGCCCAACTTCGGGGCGTTCTGGTGCCCGCGCCCCCAGCCGGCTCGGTACGCCGAGATGCTTACGCGTTCCGCCGAGGCCGTCCACGCTGTGGACCCAGCGCGCGCGTCGTGCTCGGCGGCCTCGCGGGCTTCCGGCGAAGCGGACGGGCTCCCGGCGGCTCGAGCGAGCTGAGCCCCGCCGACTTCCTCGCCGCAGTTCTCAGGGCGCGGCCGTCGCTGCGGCGCAGGATCGACGTCGTCGGTGTCCACTCCTACGAGCGGATCCGCGCGAGGTCCTTCGGGACGTCCGGTCAGACCGCCGGGCTCTCGCGCCGTCGGAATGGCGGGGCGCCGATGAGCCTCAACGAGACGGGCTGGTACACGGCGGGCGTCGGCGCCACGCCGCCGGTCTCCGAACGCCGGCGGGCGCGTACTTGCGCTCGCTGACGGCGGCGATCGCCGTCTCGGGCTGCGGCGTCGCGTCGTTCGCGCCGTTCGTCTGGACCTCCGCGGAGTCGAACGTCGCCAGGCCCGACGACTGGTACGGACTCGCGTCGCCGAGGACCGCGAAGCCGTACCCGTCCGGGTCGGCGTACCTCGACGAGGTTGGCCGTATCCGCGCCGGCGAGGGGGGCGGCGACCCGCTCGCCGCCCGCCGGCTCTGCGCGGGGCGGGCTCGAGGCGAGCCATAGCATGGGGCTGTGGCCCACGAGCTTCTCTACGACCTGGTCTCCGACGTTGCCCAGAGCATCGAGCTGCCCGAGCCGGTCGTCGAGTTCGGCTCGATGCAGGTGGAGGGGGCCAGCCGAATGACCTGCGGCCGCTGTTCGCGGGACGTGAGTTCATCGGGACTGACTTCCGCGATGGGCCCGGTGTCGATCGCGTCGAGGACCTACGGAGCCTCTCGTTCGCCGATGGTGAGGTCGGCACCGCGCTGTGCCTGGACACGCTCGAGCACTGCGCCGACCCGTTCACCGCGTGCCGCGAGATGCACCGCGTGCTCGGCAACGGTGGTATCTGCCTCATCAGCTCGGTGATGCTGATCGGAATCCACGCGCACCCGAGCGACTACTGGCGCTTCACCCCTGCAGGGTTTCGCGTCCTGCTCGACGACTTCGAGGGGGTCGACGTGGCCGGCGTCGGTGATCCGGGTCATCCCTTCTTCGTGTTCGGCATCGGCGGCAAGGGTCGCGACCCCGGGTCCGGCTAGGGAAGCTCCCATCGGTGGCCGCCGCACAGGACCGCTACGAGCGCGCCGTGGGCAAGCTCAGGATCGGGCCGTTCCGCTACGAACCGAGCGAGCTCGCCGGAGAGATTGGCCGCGAGCTACCGCGCGTGCTTCGCGAGCGCGCGGCCTCACGCCTCGGGCGCTGAAAGCTCAGCCGTCCCGCGACGCGAGCTCGCCTGCGACCGGGTCGTAGAACGCGCGGTCCGAGGGATCGCGCGGAAGGGTGATTCCCGCGCCGTAATAGTTCGCTCGGTGAAGTGGGACGTCGGCCCCGCAAGGGAGTCCGCTCGCCTCCTCGCAGCGGACGAAGAAGGCGTTGACCCCGGTGCTCTCGGTATGGACGAGCTCGTAGCCCTTCTCGGCGCCCAGGGCGCGGTATGCGGCGAGCGATGCCCCGACGTAGTCCGTGCCATCCCACACGTGGGCGTCGTCACGAGGCATGAGAGCTGCGCTCTAGGGGAAGGTTGGCGTTGTACTCGATGACTACAACCCTCGGTGAGAACGACGTGATCGCCTCCCACACCCAGTAGTCGTTTCCGTCGATGTCGATGGACAGAAGGTCGAACTCGCCTGGCACGCCAGCGGAGACAGCAATCGTTCGACGTTGTCGGCCGTCACGGCGGCGTGCTTCGTGACGATCAGCCCGCTCCCCCGGTACTTCGCGGCGAGGGCGCGGAAATCGTCCGCGTCCGCCTCCATGAAGAGGCCGGGCCAACTCCATCATCCGCGAGCACGACGCAGTTCGCCTCGTCACCGCGCCCGGCGCCGAACTCGACGAACCAGCGCGTCCTCGGCCCGCCGATGCGATCGAGGATCTCCGTGATCACGCCGTCCTCTCCGTTCTGCGAGCGGACCTTGGCTTCGAATGCCGTTAGCGGCGAGGTTCGGCGCTCCTCGCCGGTCATCGCCGCCGGCGCAGCGATTCGATGCCCTCGCGGAGGCTGAGCGCGACGCGCTCGGGCACGGACGGTGGGAAGCGCGTGGAGACTGCGTGCTCGAGCTCCTCGACGGGATACGAATCGATCGCGAGCCGTTCGCCGGCGCGAAGCCGCCCCTCCCACGCGTGGGCAAGCACGCGCTCCTCCCAGCGCAGCTTCCTTGCGTTCCGCCGTGACACCCGGACCCTTGGATTTCGGTTCAGCGACGGGAACTTCTTGAGGAAGAGAAGCTCGCCGTCGGTGAAGGTGCAGAGCCAGCTGTGATGGTCATGCCCGAGCCACGGCCCGCCGGAGGGCTCGGGCACCTGCCAGGTCAGCTCGTCGAGCAGCGACGGGACCTCGATGTAGCCCGCCCGGGAGATCCGCGACATCTCCTCGCAGACCCACACCGGATCCCGCAGATCCTCCAGCGTGAACGTGCAGAGGGCGAAGTCGAAGAAGTCGTCCTCGAACGGATACGGCGCGCGATCGCAAAGGTCGCGCTCGATCCAGGTCTCCTCGCTGAAGCGCGCCGGGCCGGCGCCGACGCCCGCCGGCTCGATGCCCCCACGGGTCGCGTACGGCATCGCGTCGAGGATCCAGTCGGCGCGGTTCCGTGGCGCCGCCCAGCCCCCGACGTCGACGACCCGGCCTCATCCGGCAAGCCCTCAGCAGAAAGCCCTGCTCCAACACGCGGCCTGGAGCCTAACGGCCGCCCCTACCCGCGCCGGCACGGGTCTAGACTCCCCCGGCCGATGAGCGGCATCCGCCGGATCGCCCGGCCACCCCTTCACGCGCGGATCAGCGAGCGCCGGTTCCTCCGGTGGGCGGCCAAGGCGACCGGGTCGGACCGGTTCGCGAGCTTCGGTGCGCGAAGCGTGGTCTATCCGCCGGCCCTCATCGACGGACATCACCTCATCCACATCGGCGACGACGTGGTCGTGCATCCGGGCGCCTTCTTCTCGGTCGTCGACGAACACGAGGGCCGCCGGTATGACGCGCGCCTCGAGATCGGTGACCGAACCCACCTCGGCTCCGACATGGTGATCGCGTGCTGCGGCTCGATCGAGATCGGCAACGACGTGCTTACCGCCGATCGCGTCTACATCGGTGACACCTTCCACGAGTATCGCGATGTGGCGCCTGATCATCGCCCAGGGCCTGGGCGACCCGCGGCCGGTCAGGATTGGCGACGGCTCGTTCCTGGGCGTTAACTCGGCGATATTGCCCGGCGTGACCGTGGGCGCGGGCGGCTACGTCGCCGCGAACGCGGTCGTCATCGAGGATGTGCCGGCCCACTCCCTGGTCGTCGGCAACCCCGCGCGCGTGGTGAGGCGCTGGGACGGCTCGGAGTGGGTCGACGTCGCGGCCGGCCCGTGAGCGGCGGTGGGCGCCTGCGGGTCGGCGTCGCGGCCGACCTGCTTGCTCAGCCCGCTCGGGGTGGTCACGGGAGGGTCTGGGCCGGGTCCTTGGCGGCTCGACCGGCTTGCGAAGCTCGTACCCCTCGACCCGGCGACGGGCAAGCCTCAGGGCCGTTTGGCGCTCCGCCCTCAGGTGCTCTTGGCCGACGGCCACGCACCGGTGCCGCCGACCGAGGTCCCGATCGTCGTTCAGGTACACGAGGCCGGCTGGTTCGACCCCGAGCTGCGGGAGCTGCTCGACCCGGAGTTCTATGCCGCGATCGCGACGGAGACGAAGAAGGCGATCGGCAGGGCGGACCACGTGATCACGCCCTCGGAGTCGGCGCGTCGTGACGTCATCAACGGCTACGGCACCGACCCCGCCCGGGTCCACAGTGTCGCGCACGGCGTCGACCCCACCTTCAACCCGCATGCGCGCGGGGGGCGGGCGCTAGTTACGGAGGCGCGCGGCGGGCAAGCCGGCCCGTATGTCCTCTACGCGGCCATGCTCCACCCGCGCAAGAACCTCACGGCCGTCCGCGAGGCGGTGACCGCACTCGCCGCCAAGGGCCTCCCCCACGCCCTGGCGATCGCGGGAGGACCTGCGACCGACCGCCCCGACTCCTCCGACCTCGAGCTGGCCGCGGCCGCCGACCTTCCCGGAGCTCCGGGAAGGGTCGTTCGCTTCGATCGCCCGACCGACGCCGACCTCGCCGCGTTGATGGCCGACGCTGCCGCCTTCTGCCTACCGAGCCTGTACGAGGGCTTCGGGCTGACCGCGCTGGAGGCGATGGCCTGCGGGGCACCGGTTGTGGTCTCCGATCGCGGCGCCCTGCCTGAAGTGGTCGGCGAAGCGGGCGTCGTCGTTCCCCCCACGGCGCAAGCGGTCGCCGCGGCGCTCGAGGGAGTCTTGACCGACGAGGAGGTGGCGCACGCGATCAGCGTCAAGGGCGTCGAGCGCGCTCGGGGGTTCACCTGGGACCGGACGGCAGCCGGGTGGCTCGGCGTGCTGCAACGGGCGGCCGGGGCGACGTGACGGCGCGCGAAGAGGCGCCGATCGTGACCGTCGCGGTCGTCTCCTGGAACACCCGCGACCTTCTCGTGCGTTGCCTCGCCTCGCTCGAGACCGACGTGGAGTCGAGCCTGGCGAGCGTTTGGGTCGTCGACAACGGCTCGGACTATGCCCCGGCCGAAGCGGCGCGACAGGCAGCGCCTTGGGGCGGGGGTCGTGGAGCCCGGCCGCAACCTCGGTTTCGGCGGCGCGATCAACCTCGTCGCAGCCCGCACGCGAAGCCCATGGATCGCCGCTGCGAACGCCGACGTCGCGCTCGAGCCGGGTGCGCTCGACGCCCTTCTCGCGGCCGGCGGCGACAAGCGCGTGGCGTGCGTTGCTCCGCGCTTGCTGCTGCCCGACGGTGAAACGCAGCACTCGGTCTACCCCTTCCCGACCCTGGCGTTCACCGCGTACCTCAACCTCGGTCTGCCGGTGCTGACCCCCGGTCTCGCCAGGTGGCTTTGCCTCGAGGGCTTCTGGGATCCGGAGCAGCCCCGCGAGGTGCCGTGGGCCATCGGGGCGTGCCTCCTGTTGCGCAGGGCAGCGTTCGAGGAGGCCGGAGCGTTCGACGAGGCGTCGTGGATGTACGCCGAGGACCTCGACCTGGGTTGGCGCCTGCGCGACCGCGGCTGGGTGACGCGGTATGAGCCGGCCGCCCGCGTCCGCCACCACGCCGCCGCGGCCACGGCCCCGGCCTTCGGCGAGGAGAGGACCGCTCGCTTCATGGCGGCGACCTACGCGACCATCCGGCGACGCCGAGGCGGCCTCGCCGCGTGGGCCGTGGGCGTCGCGAACGTCTGCGGAGCCTGGGTCCGGGTCGCGTGGATGGCCCCGCTCTCTCGGCTAAGGCCCGTCCCATGGCAGCACCGCCGCAATGAGAACCGCCGGTGGCTGCGCGCGCACCGTATGGCCGTGCACACCCCGGGCGAGGTTGCTCCGGGCACCCTGATCAGTCGGCGAGACAGGCTGTGTAGATCGCCTCGTAGCGATCCGCGGATGCATCGTGCGGGAGGGTCTTCGGCTCGCGGAGGAGGTACCGGCGGAAAGCGGCTGCGGCTGTTGCGTCGTCGACCAGACACACGGCCGCTGCGGCCGCCATCGCGCCCATCATCTCGAGGCGGTAATGCCGATCGACGAGCCAATGCCTCGTCAAGGTGCCCGGCACAGAGAGCGCGAACTGAGGCCCACCGATTCGCCTCGCCTGCGCCGCGCCCCAGCCAAACGCTGGGGCTGAGGGCATGGGCGATGTCGTAGGGCCCGCGCCGCAGTTTCCAGACAAGACTTGGCACCAGCGCAAGGTCGTCCTCGTAAGAGCGTTCGGCCGTCACCCGCGGTGGACGCCTAAGTAGCCTGACCCGACCCCCCTGTTCCGGCACGGCCCCCGGGACCCCTCGCGGGCGAATGACGGTCACCTCGTGACCGCGATCGACAAGGCCCCGGGCGAGGCCGAGCGCCTCGACGGGCCCCTCACGTGCGGGATCGAGCAGCGCGATCCGCATCGCTAGAGCATCGCCACGCGATGTGAGGCGGCGGCGCGGGCGGTCCCGACGATCTCGAGAAGGTCGATCAGGAAGCGTGCGGGCAGATGCGCGGCCAGTCGCGCGACCGCGCGCGGCGAGCGACGGCCAGGAACGAGGTTGCCGCGGACCATGTCGGCGAGGTAGGGCATCAGAGCCGCGGTGGCGAGCGCGCGGTGATGGCGAAGCAGAGCCCCGGCGGCGAGACCGAGCGACAGCGTCGCGTGCGTGCGATTCCGGAATGCAGCCAGGTAGAGATGGCGACGGTAGTAGGGGTGCTTCGCAAGAAGGAGCGGAAATGTTGGCGCGGCGAAAGCATCCCTCGCCGCCGAGAGAGCGTTCCGGGAGAGAACGGCGTGCCAAATAACGGCGTCATCAACGTAGCGGCACCGGGAGCCAGCCGCCGGGGCTGGCAGCGCCAGATCCGTGTCCTCAGCGCCGAAGACGAACGATTCGTCGAAGCCTCCAAGCTCCTGGAGGACCAGCCGCGGATAGGCCATGTTGCAGCAGGGAAACCACGGGCTCGGCCCGATCACCGAGCGCGTCCGCGCCAGCCCGCGGAGGAGGTGTCGCTCGTCCGGGTCGGGCTCCGTGCGTCCTTGGAGAAAGCTCTGGCCCTCGGCGGCAGCGAGCAGTCGCTCGAGCCACCGCGGGCTCGGCCGGCAGTCATCGTCCGTGAACGCAACGAGGGGTGCGCTCGTCGCCCGCCAGCCGACGTTGCGCTGGTCGGTCGGCCCGCCCGATCCACCGCCGGCCAGGAAGCGGACGTCCAACCCGTCCGCTCCCGTTGTGAATGGCGGAGCCTGAGCCGGGTGGCGGACGACTACCACCTCGAAGCGCTCGGGCGGAAGGGTTTGATGGCGGAGCGCTCGAGGCAAAACGCGAGCCGCGCCTCGCGGTCGCGGGTGGCGATGACGACGGCGATCTCAGCGGCCACGGCGCCGGCCATCAAAGCAGGACGGACGCGTGGGCCTGGCGCCAACGCTCGCTGAGCCGCGCGGCGAGGTCGAGCATCGGGCGCTCGAGCCACATCCAGCTCGCCAGGGCGACGGGAATCGTGAACGCCGACAGAAAGACGGCGTGGACGATGAACGGGATGAAGCCGCCGTACGGCAGGGGGACCATGACGCGGACGTCGCGTCGAGGGACGTCCCGATCACCGCGTGGAAGAGATAGATCCCGTATGAGACGAGCCCGAGGCGGAAGACCCAGCCGCCGACGACCTCGCTCCATGGCCGAGTGCGCATCGCCGCGACGAGGATCAATCCGAAGCCAGGGCGAAGAGGGGCCGCGTGAGACTCACGATGGTGACGTAGACCATCACCCCGTAGCCGAGCGTGGCGGTGCGGCTCACGATCGCGGCGACCGCGAAGAGTGCGAAGCGAGGGGCAAGAGCACCCCTTCGCGCCGGCAGCTCGACGAGCCAGCGCCACCGGCGTGGCTCCCGCAGGTGCGGCGCGATTGCGACGAGGATGCCCGGGCAGAACATCTGCCAGAACATCGGGAAGGAGGCCGCGTAGCCAGGCCCGGGTGAAAGAGCTCGCCGTGATACCCGCGAACAGGGTGAGAGCGATGCTGATTCCCCACGAGACGAGGACCATCGCGGCGAGCCGCCCGGCGGTGACCTCCCGGGCCCACCCTCGGACGCCGAGCGCCAGCAACGGGACGGCGATGTAGAAGAGCACCTCGATCGTGAGCGTCCAGGCGACGGTCAAAAGGGCCTCCTGCTGCCCGGGACCAGGTTCTGAAGCAATGCGTAATGAAACGGGACCTGCCATAGGTGGGTCCCGCCCAGCCCGTTGATCACGATCATGGCCGTGACGGCGACCCAGTAGAGCGGGAAGATGCGAAAGCCGCGCCGAAGCGCGTAGGGGACGAGCTCGGGCAGCGGCCGCCCGGCGACGAGACGGTCGACGAACGGGCGTCTGATCACGTAGCCGCTGATCGCGAAGAAGAGCCAGACGCCACTGGAGGCGGCGAATAGCGGGACGTCGTACCAGTACTCCGCCTTGATCGGCGCGGCGCGACCGCCCAGCGCGTAGGCATGAGCGACGAAGACCCCGAACGCGGCGACCGCCCGCAGGACGTCGACGTTGCCGACCCGGCCGGAACCGGTGGTCGCCGCACCGCCCGCGGGGTCGACCGATTGCGCTCGGGGCACGGGCGCGGCTACCTAGGCGTGCTTCAGGGCCCGAGTCGTAAGGGATGTCGTTCTCGATCGGATCCACCCGGTCGATCTCTTCGGGGTCATGCGGGATCGTCGAGCAGTTCGCGATCAGCGCGGGCTTGGTCCCCTCGCCCTTGAAGCCGTTCCAGACCCGCGGCGGGATCGTCACGAGGGCGTAGTTGAGCTCGCCGACGTGGAGCTCCTGAACCGCCCCCCGCGTGGGGGAGTCCTCGCGGTCGTCGTAGCAAACAAGCTTCACCATTCCCACCGGAACGGCGTAGTTCAGCCTCATCCGCTGGTGAATGTGCCAGCCTTTGACGACGCCCGGGTAGACCATTGAGAAGTAGATCTCGCCGAAGCGATCGAAGGCGGGGCTGTCCTCGCGCAGCATGTGCAGAACGGCTCCCCGCTCGTCGGCGATCCGGCGCAGCGGCGTGACCTCGACGCCCTCGATCTCACTCACAGAAGCTCCTCTCGATGCTCGAGGCAGAAGCCGACAGTCTCCTCGATCGCGTCCTCCGCCGGTGATTCGGCCCGCAGGTCGTGCGCCGCGAGCCCGGCGACCGAGACGGTGTACGGGGCGGGGCGGCGCCCTCCGGGCTCGGGAGCCCGGAGGGCGGGGCGCGACCCGGTGAGGCGCTCGAACACGTCCTGGATCATCTCGGCCAGGGCGCGAACTGTCATCGATCGCCCCGAGCCGAGGTTGTAGGTGCCGGCCGGCACTCCCCCTGAGCACGCCGCCGACACGATCGCGGAAACGTCCGTAAGGGCGATGAAGTCACGCCACTGGACGCCGCTCGTGCGCAGCTCCAGGCTTCCGGTCACCGCGCCCTGCCGGCAGAGGTCGTTGGCCACGAGCGTCCAGCGATTGATTCTCGGGTCCAGGGGCGCCCCGAGCGAGTTCGTCAGCCGGAACGTGACGAGCTCGAAGGAGTCGCGCGCGATCCCCGCCGCGAGGTGCTCCGAGGCGAGGCGGGCGATCGCGTAGCTCGCGCGCGGCTCCGGGCGCATGTCCTCGGTCAGCGTCGCCCCGTCCGCGATGCGCGCGCCGTACACGTGGACCGTCGACATGTAGACGAAGCGCCTGACGCCCGCCTCGGCGGCGGCCTCGGCGATCCGCTCGGTCGCAACGGCCGTGGCGGCCATCGTTGCCGCCGGCTTCTGCGCGGCCTCGACCTCGTTCTCGCCGGCGAGATGGACGACGGCGTCCGCGCCCTCGCAGGCGGTGACGAGATCGGGTTTCTCGGCGTCGGTGATATCAAGGATGGTGTTCTCGACCTCGAGCCACGGAACGGGATCGCGCGAGAGGCCGCGCACTTCCCACCCCGCCCCGAGCATTGCCTCGACGAGGCTCCCGCCGACATAGCCGCCGACCCCGGTTACAAGCGCGCGCTTCAACCGAGGCCGCCCTGGGTCAGGAAGGCGGGCGGCACGATCTCGGGTCGCTTGGACTCGCCGCGGTAGAGGCTCTCGCAGAGTGGGGCGAGCCCCTCGTCCCAGTCGTAAGCGCGCGCCGATGAGCGGCACGCCTCCACCGTGTGGGGCTCTCGCGTGAGACGAAAGGCGCGAACGCAGGCCTCCGCGAGGCTCTCCGGGTCTTCCGGCTCACAAAGCTCGCCCGTGACGCTCGGCCGGACGAGCTCCTTCGGCGCCGAATCGGTTGTGGCGACGAGCGGCGTTCCGCACGCAAGGGACTCGAGCAGTGACATGCCGAACGAGTCCTTGACCGACGGCAGGGCCGTTACCCACGCCCTGCCGTATCGCTCGTGCTGGCTCGCCGCGTCCCCGAGGCCGAGAAGCTTCGTCCGTTCGACTGCGGCTGCGGGTGCCTCCGCCAGGAAAGGCTGCGCGTCGCCGGGGCCGCTGAGCCAGAGCTCGACCCCGGGTTCCGGCTCGGCGATCATCGGGAGCGCCTCCAGCAGGACCGGCACGCCTTTGCGGCGCTCCGCGATCGCCCCCGAGAAGAGGATCGTCGGCTCCGGAGTCCGGCTTGGCGCCGGTGCGAACGACTCGAGATCGACGCCGCCCGGAACCACGACCCCATCCTCGCGTCCGTAATGCTTGGCGAGGTAGTCCACCGCGCACACGGACATCGCGCTGTAGACGTCGACCCCTGCCACGACCCTCGCCACCACGCGGACCTCGCGTCTGCCGACATACGACCACGAGGTCGGGTTCGGCAGGCCGAGGTCGGTGATCATCGTCCGCATCCCCGGCCGCACCTTCGCCGCCCGTACCGCCGCGAGGGCGTCGTGGCGCCCGAGTGAGTGGACGGCGTCGAAGCCGCCGGCCGCGAGCCGCGGGGTCATGCGCAATCCGAAGTGGGTCTCATGGCGCACCTGGTCGCGGAAGCGACGGCGGAGCTTGACGGTCGTGACCCCGTCGTCGGTCGACCGTCCGGGGCTCCACGCGCTCGAGTAGTGGACGACGTCGTGGCCGCGCCGGGCGAGAGCGGCCGCAAGCGAGGGAAGAAACCGTTCCGCGCCGCGCCGCACCTCCGGCCAACAGAAGGCGTGGGTCAGCGCGATCCGCATTCGCCACCCCGCGGGCTCACGCCGGCTTCGCCAGCAGGGCGTGGTGAGGCACCCCGTCTCCGCCGGCGACGAGACGTCGCGCGAGGCGTCGCAGGCCAGCCGTGGCATTGCGTGGACGGGGCGGATGGCTGGGTCCGAAGGGAACCGGATAGACGCCGGTGTCACGCAGAACCGAAAAGCCCGCGGACTCGACGAGCTGCCGGTTCGCAGCCGGGTTCGGGAGCCACCATTGGCCGTGGTCGGTCATGCCCTCGAAGGCGGCGAGTGGGCGGCGAACGAGGGCGAGGCTGGGTGCGACCTGGTTCGTGAGCATCAGGTGCCCGGTGCAGACGGAGCGCATCGCCTCCAGCGCGCCGACCGGGTCTCGCAAATGAAGGAGGAGGGCACCGCAGACGACGACGTCGAACTTCCCTACGGAGTCCGGGGTCAATTCGTACGCGCTCACTTCGATCAACTCGACGGTCGAGTCGAGCAGGTCCCGGGCGATCCTGAAGCCCTGCCCCTTCTTCTCGCCCGCGGTGGCCACCCAGAACTCGACGCCCCGCCTTCGCAGGTGCGCCGGGTGGTCCCACAGGGCGTGATCGGACACGTCGGTCGCCACGACCTCCGCGGCTCCCCGCCGCTCGAGCTCAAAGGCCAGGAAGCCGTCGGCCGTGCCGACGTCGAGGCACCTCTTGCCGCGAACGTCGGGCCAGGGAAGGCGGTCCACGACCGGTCGCTGGTCGAACCAGCCCGGCGTCGTCACCCCGGGGGCGACCGTCATCGTGTGGTACCAGAACGGATTCGACGCCACGGCCTGGCGCGCAAGATCGGCTCGATCGCTCTCGCTCGACACAGCCATCCGCCCGCGAGCGACGTTAGCAAGGGCTCGGCGCTGTCGGCAACGCTCGTTCAGAGCACGAGCGTGCGCCACCGAACGCTGCCGAACCCGAGCGCCCCCAACCCCACCACGTCCGCGGCGAGGTCGGTCGCGAGCACGAATGGCGCCCATCCGCCCCGCCCGGCTTCGCGCACCGCCGCGCGCGCGTACGGCACGGAGGCGAGAAGCGCCAGGGCGGCCGCCCGCCGCGCCCCCGCCCGCCGGGCCACGAAGCCGCCCGCGACCGCTGCCACAGCGATGTCGAAGCGCCCGGACCGGGGCGTGACGAACAGCCGCCGCCGAAGGAACACATCGCGAAGCTCGGGCATCCGCCGGACCATGGCCGGGAAGTAGACGAGCCGCAGGCGCTCCGCTATGAAGGCCGGCGCGTCACGCTCGAAGACGGCGTGGTGAACGGTCGCCTCGGCGGCGAAGGCGGTGCGCGCCCCGGCGCGCCGAGCCCGCCAGCCAAACCACACGTCCTCCGCCAGCGGCTTTCCGATCCTCGCCGGGAGCCAGTCCTCGAACCCGCCGAGACGCTCGAAGAGATCCTTCGTGACGAACAGGTTCGCGGCTTCGTAAAGGCCGTACTCGCGGCGAATGGTGATCGTGCGATCGAACGGGCCTCGCGGCGAGGCCGGATCAGGGAGGACCTGGCCCTGAACGAGATCGGCACCATCGAGCGCGGCGGTGCCGTTACGCAGCCACGCGGGTTGCGGCACGCAGTCGGCGTCGGTAAAGGCGAGCACGGGCGCCACGGCGAGCCGGGCACCGAGCGTCCGCGCCGCCGCGGGACCGGCGTTCCGCTGCCTCGTCACCCGCACCGGGGCTCCGAACGCCTCGGCGACGGTCCCGGTGCCGTCCTCGGACCCGTCGTCGACCACGATCACCTCGTAGGGTGCGCCGAGGTCCTGGGCCAGCAGCGCGTCGAGGGTCGGACCGATCGTCCTGGCCGAGTTGAAGGCTGGCACGATGACGCTCACGCTCGGCGGGGCGACCATCGACGCAGCCTAGACTCGGGTGGCGCCCGCGCGCTCGACCATCTCGGCGAAAGCGCGGCTGAAGTCGTCGGCTCCGAACCGGGCGGCCGTTGCCGCTCCGGCCTCTCGGAGGCGTGAGCGGAGCGCCTCGTCTCCGGCCAGCTCGCGAATCCGTCCAGCGAGCGCCTCGGCCCCGTCTTCGGGGTCGAAGATCAGGCAGTTCTCGCCGTCGCGCATGTACTCGCCCGATCCGCCGAGACCGGTGGCGACGACTGGCCGGCCGACCGTCATCGCCTCGAGGGGCACGAGCCCCCACGGCTCCTGCCAGCGAACCGGGAAGACGACGGCGTCCGCCTCCGCATAGAGCTCGCGCAACTCGTCACGTGGCCGCAACGTGAATCGCACGCGATCCGACGCGTCGAGCCCCTCGGCGAGCGCCGCGAGCTCGCCGCGATGTGCATCGTCCCCGGTACCGGCGATCGTGAGCGTCGCCTCGGCCGGGAGCTTCGCCAGGGCGCGAATCGCAAGGTCGATGCCCTTCCGGGGGTCGATCCTGCCGACGTATAGGAGGCGCCAGCGCCACGGCTGCGGAGGCGCCGGCGCGAACAGCCGCCCGCTCACGCCCTGGTGGCAAACCGTCGTCTCGCTGAGGCCCCATCGCGTGCGCGCCCGCTCGCGCGTCGTCTCGCTCGGAAAAAGACAAGGCCCCAGGCGGCCGAGATCGATGGCGGTCGGTACCCCGGTCAGCCGTTCGGCGACGGCGCCCACGCGCATGCGGTCGCCGAACATCCGGATCCAGCCATCGACCTTCGGCCCGTAGAGCATCCAGTCCTCGCAGATGGCTCCGACGGCCGGGAGACCGACGCGCCTGGCGCGCTCGATCAGGCTCAAGGACATCCCGCCCATTGACCACCAGGCGACGACGTCGGGTCCAAACTCGTCGACCCGCCGATCGAACGCGTCGGCGTTGTGGCGCTCGATCCGCAGGCGCTCGAGCGGGCTCAGCCGGGGAAAGGCGTGGTCGCGCCAGTACCAGCGAAGCTCGCGGAAGACCCCCGGCTCGGGCGGGCGGGATTCGCCGCCGCGGTAGTCGGTGGTGAGGGCCTCGACCTCGTGTCCGCGGTCGCGCAGGTATTCCACGGCATCGCGCCAGACGCCCTCGTAGCCGCCCTCGTGGAGCGGCGGGTACATGTTGCCGACCGTCAGTACACGCACGGGTGAGATTCAAGCGGAGAAGTCACGCCGGGCCGATGCCCCGATGGAACGGCTACCTTGCAAGCCCGTGGATGACACGTCGATGCGCGCGTTTTGGGACGATCGCGCGGCCGAGGACCCCTACTTCTTCGTCGACAACCGCGTCGACTACAAGAACGTGGACGAGGCCGCGTTCTGGGCCGATGGCGCAGAGGTCCTGGCGAGGTTCAGGGGGATGCTCGGGTTCGAGATCGCACCCGACGACGTCGTCGTCGAGGTCGGCTGCGGGATCGGCCGCATCACGCGCGCGCTCGCGGCCGAGGCGGCGCGAGTAGTCGCGATCGACGTATCGGCCGTCATGTTGGAGCGCGCGCGCGAATTGAACCCGCACCTCGCGAACGTCGAGTGGGTCCTGGGTGACGGCGCGTCGCTGGCAGCGGTGGGGGACGAACAGGCAGACGGCTGCTTCTCGTTCGTCACCTTTCAGCACATCCCCGACCCCGAGATCACCCTCGGGTACATCCGCGAGATGGCCCGTGTGGTGAAGCCGGGCGGCTGGGCGGCCTTTCAGCTCTCGACCCAGTCGTCGGTTGCGTGGAGGCCACGCCTCGCCGCCCGCGTTCGGCTTGGCATCCGGGCACGCTTTGGGGGACCGCACGGCCAGACCCACCCCGCGTGGGTGGGTTCGACGGTCCCTGAACCCGCTCTCCGTGCCGCGGTCGAGGATGCGGGACTCCGGCTGGAGCGCGTGACGCACCCCGGGACGCCGTTCACGGCAGCCTTGGCGACGAAGGCAACCCCGCGCGCTCGCGGCGGATGACGATGCACGGTGAGCTCGCGGTGGTCGTGGCTACCCACAACCGCCGCGAGCGGCTCGTCGCCCTGCTCGACGGCCTCGCTGCGCAAACGATCGGGCCCGAGCGCTTTGAGGTCGTGGTGGTCGACGACGGATCATCGGACGGATCGGCCTCCGTTCTCGCCGCGGAGTCCGAGCGAAACCGCCTGACGCTGAAGGTGATCGGACGGCCCTGGCCGGGAGGCCCCGCGCGCGCACGCGACGAAGGATGGCGAGCTTCTGACGCTTCGCTGGTCGCGTTCACCGACGACGACTGCGTTCCGGAGCCCGAGTGGCTCGAAGCGGGCCTCGCCGCCGCCGAGGCGAACCCCGGCGCGATCGTCCAAGGTCGCACCCGGCCGGCGCCCGCGGAGCTCGACCGGATGGGCCCGTTCTCGCGCACCATCGACGTGCCCGACCTCGATCCGGCCTTCCAAACATGCAACGTCTTCTATCCCCGCGAGGTGCTCGAGCGAGTGGACGGGTTCGACATCGACGGGTTTGATCGCGCCCCGGGCGGCGAGGACTCCGACCTCGCCTGGCGCGCCATCGAATCCGGGGCGACGACCGCCTTCGCGCGTGATGCCGTCGTCCAGCACGCCGTCAGCGACCTTGGGCCGATCGGGAAGCTTCGGGTGGCGGCGAGGTGGACGACGCCGATGCTCAGTTACGCCCGCCATCCCGAGCTTCGCAAGGCGCATTTCGAAGTGGGCATCTTCTGGAAGGGAACGCACTACCACCTGGTTCGGGCGTTGGCCGCGCAGCGCTTCCCCGGCGTCTGCGCTTCTTGGGCCCCTGGCTCGCGGCCCCCTATCTACGCATGGTGGCCGAGCGCGCCAGGCTCGACGGAGTAACGCCCCTCTACGCGCCCTATTACTTCTTGCACGATCTGGTCGAGCTGGGGGCGACCGTACGCGCGGCGATCCGTTATCGCTCCCCGATGCTTTGACCCCTTTCGGATCCCCGCATCTCGGTCCTGATCCCGGTCTGGAACAACGCCGAGACCCTCGGCCGTGCCCTCGACTCGATCGTGGCCCAGACGGTCACGGACCTCGAGGTGCTCGTTCTCGACGACGGGTCAACCGACTCGAGCCGCGAGATCGTCTCCTCATACGACGATCCACGCGTCCGCGGAATCCGGCTGCCTCATCGGGGGATCTCGGCGACGCTCAATGCCGGCTTGGAGGAGGCGAGCGCGCCTTTCGTCGCGATCCAGGACGCCGACGATTGGTCGCTGCCCGAGCGACTCGAGCGGCAGCTCGCCGCGCTGGACTCGGACGCGGCCGTCGGAGTCGTGGGCTGTCGCATGCGCGAGCTCGACCAGCACGGCCACCAGCGAAGCTCGCGGATCCGATTCGCAGTCGGCGACGTCACCGACGCGCTGGTGCGCTTCAACATGATCCCCGGCACGGCCGCCGCGATCCGCCGCGATGCTGCGCTGTCGGTCGGTGGCTTCGACCCGGGCTTTCGCTGCGCGCAGGACTACGACCTTTGGCTTCGGATCGCCGACCACCACCGCGTCGTCTGCCTGCCCGACAAGCTGGCCGTTCGCTGGCACGGCGAGAGCAACGAGGAGCCCGGGGGGCTCGGGCCCAGGTCGGCGAGTCCCTGAGGGCGAAGGTGTCGACGATGCGCGCCGGCGGGCCTCCGCGGTGTCGGCTACCTGCCGGTGACCGCCCTCGCGTGGCTGCTCCCGGTCCGCGTCCGCAGAGCCGTCCGCCGCCTGCGCGGCCGAGCGCCCTACTGAGGCGGGCGCGCGGCGCCGTCGATCAGCGCCGCCATCCGTTCTGCCTGCTCCCGCAGCGAGCAATGCTCGAGGACGTGCGCGCGCCCCGCCGCGCCCATGCGCTCCCGCTCGGCGGGCGGCAGGGCGAGCACCTCCGCGATCGCATCGGCGAGCGCGGGCGCGTCGCGCTGCGGCACCATCCTCCCCCACTCCGGCCGCACGAGCTCGGGCAGCCCGGCCACGTCGCTCGTCACCACGGGGACCTCCATCGCCAGCGCCTCCTTGACCACCATCGGCATCGCGTCGCGGTCGCCGTCGGCGGCGATCACCGACGGCATGGCGAGGAGGTCGGCGCGCTCGAGCAGCTCGCGGACCTCCTCAGCGCCCCAGGCCTCCACCAGCTCGGCGACTCATCGAGCCCCGCTTCGGCGATCCCCGCCTCGAGCTCGTCGCGAAGGGCCCGTCGCCGGCGATCACCAGTCGCTCGAGCACGCCCCGCCGCCGAGCCGGAGGCCGCCTCGATCAGGTAGGCGAAGCCCTTCTTCTCGACCAGGCGACCGATCGCGACGACGGTCGCATCGCCGGGATACGGGGTCCGCCGCCGGAACCGCTCGCCGTCGACGCCCATGACGACCACGTGGATCTTTTCGCGCTCGGCGTCGGGCAGCAGCGAGCGCAGGTGCTCAGCCGTGTACTCGCACGGGCCAACGACGAACGCCGCCCGCTGGAGCTTCTCGGCCAGGTTCCGCGGCTTCTGGAAGACGTCGTAGCCATGGCCGGTGACGCTGTAGGTCGAGCCGAGCAGCAGGTGGATGCGCATCGCGGTGAGCGCCGCGCCGGCGGCGAAATTGACGTGACGTGTCGGGGGCGCCCGCGGGCGAGGCGCCGGGCCGGAGAGGCGATCGCCCGCAGGGGCATGACCGCCTCCTCGGCTCGCCAGCGGCGGCGCGAAGCGAGGTCCCTCGCGGCGCGAACCGGGTGGCGCGCGACGAGCCACGCGAGGTCGCGGAGCGCCTGCCCGGGCCGGTAGTCCTCGACGTAGTCGATCTGCAGCTCACGCGC
The DNA here is from genome assembly GCA_963771655.1 of uncultured Actinomycetes bacterium. Classification (GTDB taxonomy): domain Bacteria; phylum Actinomycetota; class Thermoleophilia; order Solirubrobacterales; family 70-9; genus JAWVFM01. The sequence continues at coordinate 182,454 of CAVYUG010000009.1, forward strand.
CACCGCGCGCTCGACCCGCGCCGGCCGCGCGGCGGCCTCCACCCGCACCGGCCGCCCGAGCTCGCGCAGGGCGAGCGCCTCGTTGTAGACGAAGGTCTCCGAGCGCGCGGGAAAAGCGTCCGTGCTGAGGACCGTGGCCGGGCCGGCCGGGCCGCTGCCGCCGCCGCCGCTCGGCGCGGCTGTCGCCGGCGACGTACCCCCACGCGCCGGCCGCGACGTAGGCGCCGTCGATCAGCTTGAAGGCGCCGCGGGTCGGCTGGCCGGCGAGCGGCCATCCGAGCCCACCGGCGAGCGCGCGGCCGGCCTCGCGGGCCACCCGTGGCCTCGGCATCGAGCCCGGGTAGCGCCGGTTGACCCAGCGCCGCCCGGCGCCGTACCGCGCCGCCTTTCGCAGCAGCGCGGCAAGCGAGTCGGGGTGGCGATGCTCGACCCGGCGCGCGGGCGATGCTCGAGGGTCCAGCCCGCCTCCTGCGCGCGCCAGCAGAACTCGACGTCGGCGCCCGACCGCACCCCCTCCTGAAAGCCGCCGAGGCTCTCCCAGGTGCGGCGGCGGACAAGGAGGTTGGCGGTGATACCCGCCGGATAGGGCCGGCCTCGAGGTGGAAGGTCTCGTCGAGGTGGCCGCGGGAGGCGGCGTAGCGGGCGGCCAGCGACTCGCCGGGCGCGGCGCGCACCGCGCCGGCGACGATCCCGCAGCGCGCGGCGGGCTCGGGGTCGAAGTAGGCGTCGAGGATCGCGGGCCCGGCACGCAGTCGGCGTCCATGAACAGGATCCAGGGCGCCTCCGTTCGCTCCGCGCCGACGTTGCGCGCGTAGTAGGACGAGCGCTCGGCGGTCGCGATGCCCCGACGCGGCCGCGGTGAGGCCGTCGAAGGCGCCCCCGCCGCCGTTGTCGACGACCAGGAGCTCGTCACCCGGACCGAGCTCGAGCCGGCCGAGCGCGGCGAGCAGCCGCCTCGCCTCGGCCTCGGTGCCGCGGAAGGGGACGACGACTGCGATCGGGGGCCGGGGCACGAGGCGGGGCCTGATCATAGGTAGCCTCCGGCCATGGCCAGCGGCGCGGACGGGGACATCCGCGTCCTCTCGGTCATCCACAGCCCGACCTACGCGGGCGCCCACAACCAGCTCCTTCGCCTCCATGGCCCGCTGAGGGAGCTGGGGATCGAGCCGTCGCGGCCCTGCCCGAGGAGGCCGCCGGGCGGCCGACCGCCTGCGCCGGAGGGCGTCGAGGTGCACACGCTCCCGCTCGCGCGCCTTCGGGCGACCGCGAACCCGCGCAGCCAGGCGCGTTTCTGGCCGCGAGCCGCGGGGACGTCCGCCGCCTCGCGGACCTCGTCGACGCCACGAGGGCCGACGTGGTGCAGGTGCACGGCGTCCAGAACCCGCAGGGCGCCATCGCCGCGCGGCGCCGTGGGCGCCGCCGTCGTCTGGCAGCTTCTCGACACCCGGGCGCCGATGCCGCTGCGGCGCCTCTGCATGCCCCTCGTACGAGGCTCGCCGACTCGGTCGCCTCGTGGGGGGAGGCGGTGGCCGCCGGCCATCCGGGGGCGGGGCGCCTCGGCGACCGGCTCGTGATCGTCTATCCGCCGGTCGACGTCGACGCTTCGCGCCCGACGCCGCCCGCCGCGAGGCGCAGGGAGCGCCTGGGCGTCGCCGACGACCGGTCCTGGTCGGGACGGTGGGGGTGCGCTATCCGCCCAAGGGCCACCTCGACTTCGTCCGCGCGGCGGCGAGATCGCGCGCGAGCGCCCCGAGGCGACCTTTCGAATCATCGGCGCGCCGAGCCCGGCGCATCCCGGGCTCGACGCGCGCCTCGTCGGCGGAGGCGTCGGCGCTCGGGCTGCGGGTCGGCGAGGACATCGCGCTCGTCGATCCGGGCGACGACGTCGCGCATGCTCCTTCAGGCGATCGACGTCTTCGTCATGACCTCGCCGGCGCGCTCGGAGGGGATGCCGACGGCGATCCTCGAGGCGATGGTCGCCGCGAAGCCGGTGGTCGCGACCGACGCCGGGTCGACCGCGGAGCTGGTCGATGACGGGCGCACCGCGATCCTCACCGCGCCCGGGCGCCCCGACGAGACGGCCAGCGCGGTCCTGCGCCTCCTCGGCGACCCGCGCTGCGCGAGGAGCTCGGCGCCGCCGGCCGGCGGCGGGCGCTGGAGGCGTTCGGACTCGGAGCTCGCCCGCCGGCACCGGGAGGCCATCGACATCGCGCTCGCGCACCGCGATCAGCGGCGGCGCAGGTAGACCGTGATGCCCTGGCGCGTCCCGGCCGGGAGCGCCTCGGTGATCCGGTCGTAGGCACGGCGGGCGCGCGCCCGGTGGCGGAAGTGGTTCGCGATCCGTGAGCGAGCCGGCATCGAAGCCCGTGGCATCCGCCAGCTCGCGCGAGCTCGGCGAGCGTGTACTCCCGGAAGTGAGCCTCGCTGTGGGAGCCCGCCCGCACGTCTCCGGCCGCGCCCAGCGGGTTGCGGCCGGCGAGCGCCCGCAGCCGCTTGTGCAGGGCGAGCGCATTCGGGGTCTGGACGACGACCCAGCCGCCCGGGACGGCCCACGTGGCGATCGCCTCGAAGACGGCTCGCGGCGGCGTCGCGAGGTGCTCGATCACCTCGGCGAGGACGACGACGTCGTGCGGCGGGACCTCGGGCGGCGGTCACGCGAGCTGGTTCAGGTCGACGTCGAAGTGCCGCTCGCCCTCGCGCGGCGCCGCCAGCGGGGCTCCGGAAGCCCAGGGTGTCGACCGTCGCGCTCGGGAAAGGCCCGGCGGATGAGCACCGTCTGGAGCGCCGGGCCGACGTCGAGGATCCGCGTCGGGCCCTCACGGCGCGGCAGCTGCCGCCGCGCAATCGCGCACGGCGCCGAGCAGAACCTCGTAGCGGGGGGAGTGGACATCGAGGTACGCGGCCTGCGTCCGGCGGTGAGGTCGAGGTCCCGCAGCCCGGCGACGAGCGCGGAGTCGCCGGCTCAGCCGGGCTCCGCCTTCCCACTCGCCTGCGCGCGGGCCACCGCGTCGCGCATCGCCGCTCCGAACACCGGGACGTCGAAGCGCTCGGCGTTGGCGCGTGCCGCCTCCGGCGAGAAGGCGCGGAAGTCGACCGCGCCCATCGCCTCGGCGAAGGCCGCGGCGTCGGCTCCGTCGACGAGCGCTCCGGTAACCCCGTCGCACGACGCATTCGGTCGCCCCTTCGGCGCGCCGCGCGAGCACGGGCCGCCCCGAGGCCTGCGCCTCGACGGCGGCGATGCCGAACTCCTCCACGTTGGGGACGACGAGCGCGAGAGCCCGCGGGTAGAGGCGCGCGAGCTCCGGGTCCGGAGACCCGTCCGAGGAACTCGGCGGAGTCGGCCGAAAGCCGCTCGCAGCCGCCGCAGCTCCGGACCGCCGCCCACGACCTTGATCCGCCTCCCGGCGAGCCGCGCCGCCTCCAGTGCGACGTCGGCTCGCTTGTGCGCGACCAGCTCGCCCACGAAGAGGAAATGGTCGCCGACGTCCTCGGCTGCGCGGGCTCGAATCGTCCGACCTCGACCGGGCGGGTGGATCACCTCGGCCTCTCGCCCGTAGGTCTCCTGGATGCGCCGCTGCGTGATCCGCGAGTTGGCGACGTAGCGGGTGACCCGCCGCGAGGCCTCGAGGTCCCAGCGCCGCGCGGAGGCGAGCATCCGCCGCGCGATCGGCCGCGCGGGCGACGGCAGCGAGGCGAGCGCGGCGCTCGCTCTCGTGCCACGCGTAGCGGAACGGGCTGTGGCAGTAGCAGACGTGGACGGCGTCGGGGTCCGGGCGGACGCCGTGGGCGAACGCGAAGCTCGACGACACGACCAGCGGATGATCGCCGAGCGGCAGGCTCTCGATCGCTCGCGGCCAGACCGGCAGCAGCGCCCGGTAGGTATGCCGGTTGACGCCGAGGCGCTGCGCCCACGAGGTGCGAATCTCGCGGCCCGCGAAGCGCCCCTCGGTCGCGCTCTTCGAATAGGCGCCCGGTGTAGATCGTCGCGTCTGGCCAGATGTCGGCCATCGCGCCGAAGGTCCGCTCGGCTCCGCGCAGGAAGAGCAGGTAGTCGTGGACGAGGGCGACGGACGCCGGAGCCGGCGCTGCTCATCGCCCAAGCACCCGCTCGTAGACGGCTTCGAGCGCCTCGGCCTGGCGCTCGATCGAGAACTGCACCGCCCGCCGGCGTGCCGCCGCGCCCATCTCGGCGCGGCGGGCGGCCGGCATCTCTGCGACGGCCGCGATCGCATCGGCGAGCGCCCGCCCGCTCTCCGGGCCGACGAGCAGCCCGGCGTCGGGAGTGATCTGCTCGGCGATGCCGTCGACGCGCGCGCCGATGACCGGTCGGGCATGGGCCATCGCCTCGAGCATCGAGATCGGGAACGGGTCGTGCCGGGAGGCGAGCGCAAAGGCGTCCCAACCGGCAAGCTCGCTTCGCAACGTCGGCGATTGGAAGGTGCCGGATGCCCAGCGTGGCGGCGCGCCCGAGGACCTCCCTCGCCCCAGTCGGCGTCGAGGGGGTCGGTCGGCGAGCCGACGAGCCGAAACTCGACCGGCAGGCCCCGCCGCGCCGCAGCTCCTCGCCGCGTCGAGGAAGACGTCGATCCCCTTCCGCTTGGCGATGACCCCGACGGTGCCGACGACGAGCCGATCGCCGCCGGGGAGCGGCGGCGGGTCGGCCGGCGACCTCGCAGCCCTCGTAGACGACCGTCGGGCGTGAGGAGCCGACGGTCCAGGACGCGGCGCACGACTGCCGAAACGGCGACGACCTCGTGGGCTGCCCGGTGCGCCAGCCGAGCGGCGACCGGCCCCTTCCAGCCCGCCGGCGCGCATCTCGTGCAGGTGCAGAACGACCCGAGCGCCCGCGGAGCGAGCGGCCGCGGCGTCGCCGATGGTGACGAGCGAGTTGGCGTGCACGAGGGCCGGCCCGGTCGCGCGCACGTGGCGGCGGAACGAGCCGCAGGTACGACGGGCGTCGCGAACACAGACGCCGCATCGGGCCCGGCGGCAGCTGCGAAGCACCGCGAGGCTGAACGCGATCGGCCGCTAGGCGCCGGCGACGTCGCGCCCCTCGGCGACCAGATGGTCGAAGACCTCGCTCGGCGCGCGGTGCCCAGAAGGCGAACTCCCAGCCGCGCTGCCTCGAGCGAGCGGCACGCACCGAAGCACCGAGAGCGTGGCGCCGCCGAGGACCTCCTCGTGAAGCGCGAGGAGGACCCGGCGGGCGCCCCGCCGTGGTCGCTCACGGCGCCAGCCCCAGGACGCGCCGCCCGCGGAACGTTGCGCCGCAGGGGCCGACGGTGATCGCTTCGGGTTCGCGCGACGAGACTCGCGGCCGTCGCGCCTGATCCGACCGACCGCGGCCCGCTCGAGACCCAGCCGGTGGTCGATCGACGCGAGGAGCAGGTGGTGCGTCGCTGGTCCGGCTCGAGATCCACCGCGCGCTTCGCGGCATCGCGCGCGCGCGCTGAGGTCGCCCTTCGCCTGTTGGGCGGCGGCGAGCTGGGCGTTGGCGCTCGCCGACCATGGCTCAGCCGCCACGGCCGAGTTCGCGTAGGCCGCCGCATCGTCGCCGCGGTTCGCGGCCACGAACGCAGCGCTTCCGCGCAGGAGCTGCGTCGAGACGATGCCGGGGACCATGAGCGGCGCCCGCCAGAACCGCGACTGCGGCCAGCGCGAACCGGCCGCCGCGCGGGCGCGCAGCCCAGCCGCGGCTCGGCGATCGTGCCGATCGCCGCGGCGACGGCCATGGTCGCGAGCGCGACGACGGCGGGGATCTTCCACAGCCAGTCACCGGCGGCCTGGACGCAGAAGACCGCGAAGGCCGCCACGAGCGCCGCGCCGACGCCGGTCGTGCGACGCAGTCGCCGCGTTGCATGAAGCGAAGCCGCGAACAGGCCGAAGACGATCGCCACGATCGCGACGAAGCCCGGGATCCCGAGCTCGGAGAGCTCCTGGAGGTAGAGCGAATGCGCGTCGCGGATGATCGGCTGGCCTTCGTGCGAGTTCCACCAGAACTCGAACGTGCCCGGGCCGATGCCGAGCAGCGGGTCGGTCCCGAACGCGTGGAGCGCCTGCGGCCAGATGGTGGAGCGCGCGCCCGAGAGGTTCGCAAAGCGGCTCGCCGGGTTGCTGACGCTCGGTGCCTGGCGGGTCGCCGGTGTGACCGTCGCCTGCGCCGTCAGGTGCTCGGGCGGAAGGAGACGGGCGCCGACCACGAGCGATCGCGGCCCCGACCGCAACCGCGACCAGCGACCCGCGCCGCCAGGGCGTCAGAGCGATCCGGCGCCGGGCGAGGGCGTCGGAGAACGCGGCGCACATCACGCCCAGCGCCACGAGCACCGCCCCGACCATCCCCCCGCCCGCGCCACCCGAAGCGTTCGCGATCTCGGGCTGCGTCCTCGCCAGGAGGATCGCGGCGACGCTTGCCATCGCGCCGATCACCGCGTTGGCGAGTACCTCCTTCGGCTCCCCGCTCAGGACGAGGAGGACGCCCAGGCCCACCGCCGCGCCGACCAGCGCCCCACGGGAGTACGTGAGGTAGATCGAGAGGCCGATCGTCGGTAGAAGCCCGATTGCAAGCCGCCTTCCGACCGCCGAGGCGTGGTTCGAGCTCCAGCCCAGGGCGAGGGTGAAGGCCATCACGCTCCAGGCCCCCATCGCGTTCCAGTAGCCGAGCGGATAGCCGAGCCGGCCCTCGATCGTGATCGCCGAGCTCGCGCCGGAAAAGCGCGGCGGGATCGATGCGGCTCGCGACCGACAGCGCCGAGACCGCGATCGCCGCCGCCGTGACGCCACCGGCGGCCGCGCGCCAGTTGCCGCGGTGGAAGGTCATGAAGGCGAGCGCGCCAATGCCCACGTAACCGACGAGCCGGGCGAGCTCGTCGAAGGTGAGCTCGGCGCTCGAGGTCCAGAGGAGGCTCGCGGCGGTCCAGGCGACGAGCACCCCGGCGGCGAGGAGGGGGCCTCGCACCGTCAGCGGCGGGCGCGCTCTCGGCAGCACGCCGCACGCGACGCCCACAGCGATGAGCCACCAGACGACGAGGCTCGTCACCTCGTGGGCGAGGATGTCGTAGCCGCCGCCCTGGATCGCCAGTGCGAACGGCGCGCCCGCGCCGACTGCGAACGCAAGCGCCCTGTCTCCAGCCCTCGCCTGAGCCATGAGCGGGGTACTTTCGCGGACTCCTCGGGCGGGCCGCCCGCCGGTACGATCGGCGTCATGCCAGGGCGCCCCACGACGCCGCGCCACCGGTGGGGGCCCGCCCTCCTCGTCGCGCTGCTCATGGCCGCGATCCCCGCGTCGGCGGTCGCCTCCTCCCCGGCGGCGGCCTGCGAGGAGTACGTGGTGTGCGGCCAGCCCGCCGGCGGCTCAACCGGCAACGGCAGCGCGCCGCCGAAGCCGCATCAGGGCCGGCGGCCCCGGCCCGGCCAGCGACCGAGCGTCGTTTCACGCACGCATCTTCCGCTCACGGCTTATCCGCTCACGCCCGCCATCGCCGTCCCGGCGATCGCGCTCGTCGCCGGGTTGCTCGCGGGCCTCGTGCTCGGGATCGGGCGCCGGGGGCGGCGCGGGGGCGATCGGCCCGCCGCGGTCGCTACATCCGCTCGGGCGCGCTGACGCCGAGGAGGCCGAGGGTGGTGGCGATCGTCCGCTTGGCGGCGAGGCACAGCCCTAGCCGCGCCTCCTGAACGCCCGCCTCCGCGCCCACGACGCGGCAATCGCGGTAGAAGGCGTGGAAGTCGGCCGCGGTTGCCGTCGCGTACGCGCAGAGGCGATGGGGGGCGAGCCGCTCGCCCGCTGTGCCCACCTCGCCCGGGAGCTCGAGCAGCCGGCGGACCAGCGCGAGCTCGGATGGCTCGGCGGCCGCGGAGAGAGCACCCTCGGCGGCGACCGCGGCGCCGAGACCTTCGACGTCGAAGTCGTCGAGCTCGTCCTCGGCTTTGCGGAGGATGCTCGCGATCCTCGCGTGGGCGTACTGGACGTAGTAGACGGGGTTGTCCTGCGACTGCTTGCGCGCGAGCTCGAGGTCGAGGTCAAGCGTCCGGTCGTGGCTTCGCTGGAGCATCAGGAAGCGCGCTGCGTCGGCACCGATGTCGTCGACGAGCTCGTCCAGGGTCACGAACTCGCCGCTTCGCTTCGACATCTTCGCCCGCTGCCCGCCCTCGACGAGGTGGACGAACTGCATGATCGGGCGCCTCGAAGCGCTCGGGGTCGAAGCCGAGCGCGGCGAGCGCGGCCCGCATCCGGGGCACGTAGCCGTGATGATCGGAGCCGAGCGGGTCGATCAAGCGCTCGAAGCCGCGCATCACCTTGTCGCGGTGGTAGGCGATGTCGACCCCGAAGTAGGTCGGCTCGCCGTCGGAGCGGATGAGCACCCGGTCCTTGTCGTCGCCTCCCTCGGTGGTGCGCAGCCACGTGGCGCCTTGGGCCTCGTACACGAGCCCCACCTCTCGAAGCGCCTCGATGGCCTCCGCGATTCGCCCCGCGTCGCGTAGCGACCGCTCTGAGAACCAGCTGTCGAACCGCACTCCGAAGCGGTCCAGGGTCGCCTCGATCCGCAGCCGCATCGCCTCGGTCGCCCGAACGCCGAGGTCGGGAATGTCCTCGGGTGAGACGCCCTCGGCGGCGAGCTCCTCCGCCAGCTCGACGACGTAGTCACCGCCATAGCCGTCCTCGGGCGGCTCCTCGCCGCGCATATGCGCGGCGATCGACAGCGCGAACAGGGTCACCTGGGCGCCCGCGTCGTTCAGGTAGTACTCGCGCTGCACCTCGTCGCCGCCGAACGCGAGCACCCGCGCGACGGCGTCGCCGAACGCTGCGCCTCGCCCTCCGCCGACGTGGATCGGCCCGGTCGGGTTCGCCGATACGAACTCGACGAGCACCCTCTCCCCCCTGCCGGTCCCGGCGCCGAAACGCTCGCCGGTCTCGAGGATGCCCACCACAGCTCGCCGGTGCCACAGCTCGCCCAGGAAGATGTTCAGGAAGCCCGGGCCCGCCACCTCGACCCGATCGATCCCCTCCACCCGCTCCGAGACGAGCGGGCAGAGCTCGCCCGCCACCTCGCGCGGCGCGCGCCCGAGCGCCGGGGCGAGGAGCATCGCGGCGTTCGTGGAATAGTCGCCGAGCTCCGGCTTCGGCGGCCGCTCGAGGGTCGGCGCCTGCACACCGTCGGGGGCGAGCTTCGTCGCCGCGCTCTCAATCGCCTCTTTCAGTCCCCCGAGCGGATCCATGATCCGAGTCTAGGCGCGACTCGCGGCGAGTAGGGTGCCATGCCCAATGCGTGCCCTCGTCACCGGCGGCGCCGGATTCATCGGGTCCAACCTCGTCGACGCGCTCGTCGCGCGTGGCGACGAGGTCACGGTGCTCGACGACCTTTCCACCGGGCGCCACGAGAACCTCGAGCGCGCGCTCGCGAGCGGAGTCGAGCTCGTGGAGGGCGACGTCCGCGATGCCTCGGCGGTCTCCTCGGCCTTCGATCGTGCGCGCGCCGACGCCGTCTACCACCTCGCCGCCCAGATCGACGTGAGGCGCTCGGTGGCCGACCCGCGGTTCGACCTCGACGTCAACGTCGGCGGGACGATCCAGCTCCTCGAGGCCGCTCGCGAACGAGGCACCGAGCGCTTCGCCTTCGCCTCCACGGGCGGCGCGATCTACGGCGAGGGCGAGGGCCGAGACCTACCGCTCGGCGAGGACGCCGAGTGCCGTCCCGACGCCCCCTACGGCCAGTCGAAGCAGGCCGCCGAAGGCTACGTGGGCGTCTACGGTCGCTTACACGGCCTCGCGGCGGTCTCCCTGCGCCTCGGAAACGTCTACGGCCCGCGCCAGGACCCCCTCGGCGAGGCGGGCGTCGCGGCGATCTTCTGCGGGGCACTGCTGGATGGCCGGACGCCGACCGTCTTCGGCGACGGCCTGCAGACGCGCGACTACATCTACGTCGGCGACGTGGTCGACGCCTTCGTCGCCGCGGTGAGCTCGGGGGCCACCGGCGTCTTCAACGTGGGGACCGGGATCGAGACCAACGTGCTGGAGCTGGGCGCCGCCCTCGCCAGGGCCGGGGGAGCAGAGTTCGCGCCCGAGCACGCCCCCCCGCGCCTCGGCGAGGTGAACCGCATCGCGATCGACCCGACGCTGGCGCGCGACGAGCTCGGGTGGAGAGCGGCGACCCCACTCGCCGACGGCCTGGCCCAAACGCTCGAGTGGGCGCGCGGGGCCTCGGCCTAGCCGTGGTGGCTACGCGGGGGGTTTTCCACGGTCTATTCGGGTGAACCCACCCGCGCAACCGACGAACGCCGAGCGCACCCTCCTATTGCCCGATCGAGCGATCGCTCCGACCGGGTCCGCCTAGCGCGTTCCCCGCTCCCAGGCCAGCGCGTCGCCGATTCGCTGCACGGTGGTCGGGTGGCTGCCGAGTAGGAACTGGGGCAGCGCCGGCGGGTTCGGGTCGGCGACCGAGGAGAGCGCGAGCTTGCGCTGGAGCTCGATGAACGCCTTCGGGTCGTGGGTCATCTCGAGCGCGAACGAGTCGGCGCTCGCTTCGATCTGGCGCGAGAGCTGGTTTCCGACGAGGCCGATCGCGAGCGCCGCCAGCGCCAGGCCGAGCGCGTAGGCCGGGACCGACCCCGGTGAACCGGGAGCGAAGCCCGCGCGCCGCGAGAGCGGCTCACCGACCGATCGCGCGAACAGGAGCCCGAGCGGCGCGGCGATGGCGACGAACGCAAGCCCGCGGAGGATGTCGTCGTGCTTCACGTGACCGAGCTCGTGGGCGACGACGGATGCGAGCTGGGCGCGGTCGGTGCCCTCGATGAGGTTGTCGTAGAGGACGACGCGCTTGGTCGAGCCGAGGCCGTCGACGTAGGCGTTCAGGGAGCGAACGCGCCGGCTCGCGTCGACGCGATAGACGTTCCCCACGTCCACGCCGGCGCGCCTCGCGAGCTTCAGCACATCGGCCCGCGCCGGGCTCGAATTCGGCAGTGCCTGGAAGCGGTTGAAGAGCGGAGCCAACACGACGGGCGCGAGCCATGTCATCACGGCCGCGATCGCCACGACGAGGGCGCTGCCCGGGACCCACCATGCGCGGGGGAGGCGGCGGACGAGCGCAGCGAAGCCGGCGGCGATCGGCGCGGCGATTGCGGCGCCGATCGCCGCCTGCTTGGCGGCGTCGCCCAGCCAGGAGCCGAGGTCCTGGGTCGAGATCCCGAAGTCGACCGCGCGCTCGTGGGCCGCGATGCCGACCGGCAGGCTCGCAACCGCAACCGCTACGGAGAGCCCTGCGCCCACCGCCGCGGCGCCGAGGACCGGCCTGCTGCCGGCCCGCGCCAGCCGGGCGCGCACGACGCGCGGGCGGCCGGTCGCCGCGCACGCGAGCACCGCGATCTCGATCGCGACGCCGCCGATGTAGAGCAACAACTGGCCTTCGCTGTAGTCGCGCCCGCGGTCGATCTGGGCCCGATTGAAGTAATCGCTTGCCGACGCCGGGGCCGGCGAGATGGGCGCCGGCCGCGGTCGCAGCAGGAACGCCCCCGCCTCGGCGATCAGGACCATTCCCACGGCTGCCGCGCCCGCGCGCGCGAGCGTGCTGCGACGCATGGCCCGTACGATAAGCGCCCTCGTTCCGCTCCCTAGATGACCGATTCCCAATCCACGCACCCACGGATGACGGCGCAGCCCTTCGCTGGATCGCCACCCGCGCCCTCGCAGGTAGAGCACGGCTATCTGCTTCGGGACACGGTCGGCACCCAGCTTGGCCTGCGCCACCGCCGCAGGCACGTGGATTAGGGCTCGATCATCTAACCGGGGCCACGGACCATGCGCCTCGGCGTCATCTCCGACATCCACGCGAACCTGCCCGCGCTCGAAGCCGTGCTCGCCGAGATCGACGCGGCGCGAGTCGACGAGCTCTGGTCCCTTGGCGACGTGCTCGGTTACGGCGCCGAGCCGGATGCCTGCGCCGAGGCCGTCGCGGAGCGCTGCACCGTCTCGCTCGTCGGCAACCACGACCTCGGGGTCCTGGGCGCCCTCGACCTCGGCACGTTCTCGCCGGCCGCCGCCGACGCCGTCCGCTGGACCCAGAGGACCGCACGGCCCGAGACGCTCAGCTATCTGCGGGAGCTCGAGCCCTCCGACGAGAGCCGCGAGATCGCCGTGTACCACGCCTCTCCGCGCGACCCCGTCTGGGAGTACGTGCTCTGGCCCGAGCAGGCCGAGGAGTGCATGGCGATCCAGGCCGAGCGCGTGAGCCTCGTCGGCCACTCCCACCTCGCCCTCCGTTTCGGGCCCGCGCCGGGCAACGGCGGGGTCCGCGCGGAGCAGCCGGCCGCCGGGGACTCGGTCGACGTGAGCGACGGCCGCTGGCTCCTCAACCCGGGCAGCGTGGGCCAGCCCCGTGACCGGGATCCGCGCGCCGCGTGGCTCGAGCTCGACACCGAGGCCTGGCGAGCGACCTGGCATCGCGCCGCCTACGACATCGACCGAGCCGCCGATGCGATCCTCGCCGCCGAGCTCCCCGAGCACCTCGGACGGCGCCTCTACAGCGGCCAATGATGCAAGTGCCGGGGAAGCGAGCACCTAGACTCGCCGCGATGCGGAACTGCGCTCGCCTCATCGCCCTCGCGGCTTCGGCGGCCATGCTCGTGGCCGGCTGCGGGTCGTCGGATTCAAGCCTGCCGAAGGACATTCCGCCGGCGAACGCACAGGGCCTGAACGGCTATCTCGTGCAGGCTCAGCAGGCCTGCACGCTCGGGGACAGGTTCGCGCTCCTGCAGGCGGCGAGGCTGTACTCGAGGGCGGTCGCCGACCTCCCCACATCGGTCGACCCGCAGGTGATCACCGTGCTCCGGAAGGGCGGCGACAACCTCACGGTCCTCGCGCGCACGGGCGAGGGCTGCCAAACGGGCGCGACGGGCGCCACCGGCATCTTCGGGGCGGTGCCCTGATGGCCGCGGCGACGACCATCTCGGGCCGGTACGAGCTCGGCGACCGGCTCGGCTCGGGCGGCATGTCGACGGTCTACCGCGCCGTCGACCACGTGCTCGAGCGCACGGTGGCGGTGAAGATCCTCGCCGAGCACCTCTCCGACGACGAGAAGTTCATCGCCCGCTTCCGTCGCGAGGCGCTCGCGGTCGCGAAGCTCATTCATCCCAACATCGTGCAGGTCTACGACACGGGCGTCGACGAGCACCGCCACTACATCGTCATGGAGTACGTCGAGGGCCGGTCCGGCGCCCAGCTCCTGCACTCCAAGGGGCGCCTCGAGCCCGAGGCCGCGGTCGAGATCGGCGTGCAGGCGTGCGCGGGGCTCGACTACGCCCACAAGCAGGGGATCATCCACCGCGACGTCAAGCCGGGCAACCTGATGGTGCTCGGCGGACCGGCCGGTCGCCCGCCGTCGGCCTCCGGCGCCCACGACCCGCCGACGAACGAGATGACGGTGAAGCTCACCGACTTCGGGATCGCCCGAGCGGCCGAGCAGACCCGGCTCACCCAGGTCGGCTCGGTCGTCGGGACGGCCGCCTACCTTTCCCCGGAGCTCGCCCGAGGCGCCGAGCCGACCCCGGGCGCCGACGTCTACGCGCTCGGCGTCGTGATCTACCAGCTCCTGACGGCGCGGCTGCCCTGGGAGGGTACGACCCTCGCCGAGCTCGCGACGCGACGCGAGAACGAGGCCCCGCTCTCACCGAGCACGTATGACCCGGAGGTCCCGGAGACGCTCTCCGAGGCGGTCCTTCGCGCGCTCGCCGCCGACCCGTCCGAGCGCTACACGACGGCGCGCGAGCTGTCGGGGGCGCTGCGGGCCGGCCTCGCAGGGCGCGAGCCGCCCATCGCGACGAGCGAGGCTCCGACATCGCGCCTCGCGGAGGCCACCGCGGCCACCCGCCTCCTCGATCGCGACGAGCCCGCGACGCCGGCCGTCGCAGAGCCCTACGCGCAGCGGCCCGCCCCGCCCCCGGCACGGGAGCGGCCAAAGCGCCGGTCCGGCGGCGTGCGGTTCCTGCGGCTGCTGGGCCTCGTGATCGTCGTGCTGGTCCTCGCGGCGATCATCGCGGGAATCGTGCTCCTCACGACCGACGCGGGGCAGTCGAGCGACGTCACGCAGTTCATCAAGCACAACGTGCCGGATCAGCTGAAGTCGCTGATCGACTTCATCAAGTCGCACACGCAGTAGAGGGCGTTGACCCCCGGGCGCGGGCTTCGGCCGGTTGCGCTCAGATGGGCAGTTGTAGTTGGGGGGGAAGGATCGGCCGCGGGCCCGTTCGTTGTGGGTTATCGGTCGCTATAGCGATCACAAGTCCACATCGAGCGCCTAAACCCGCCCCCTCGCTGCCTCCCACGGCGCCCCGCCCTCGCCAATCGCCCGGGCATACGCGGCAAACGCGCGCGCCGCGATGGCGCTCCGTGCGCCGCTCATGAGCTGCTCCAAGTAGGCCAGGTTGTGGAGGCTCAGTAGGCGCACGCCCGTGAGCTCGCCCCGGCGCACGAGGTAGTGGACGTACGCGCGGGTGTGTTCACGGCATGCCGGGCACGAGCAGCCCTCCACGAGCGGAGCCTCGTCGAGCGCGTGCGCTCCGTGCCGGAGGTCGAACCGGAACCTGCGCTCCGGCAGCGGCGCGAGCGCCATGCCGTGCCGCGCGAGCCGGGTCGGCATCGCGCAGTCGAAGAGGTCGACGCCGCTCGCGATCCCGGCCATCAGGTCGTCCGGCTCGCCGATGCCGAGCAGGTGCCGGGGCCCGGCCTCCGGCAGGAGCGGCACCACGAGCGCCACGAGCGCGTGCATCTGCGGCTTGTCCTGGCCCAGCGTGCCGCCGATCGCCAGCCCGTCGACGTCGGCTGACGCCACGCGCCCGGCCGACTCGCGGCGGAGGTCCTCGTGGACGCCGCCCTGGACGATCCCGAAGACCGCCTGGGTCGGCGGGCCGCCCTCGGCGTGCCAGGCGAGGCAACGATCGAGCCAGCGGTGCGTCCGCTCGGTGGACCTCGCGGTGTAGTCGCGGTCGGCGTGGAACGGCGTGCACTCGTCGAAGGCGAGAGCCATGTCGGAGGCGAGAGCCGCCTGGATCCGCATCGAGTCCTCCGGGCCGATGAAGCGCTCACTCCCGTCCACGTAGGAGCGAAAGCGCACGCCGTCCTCCGAGATGTCGAGCACGGCGCCCGCGCTCGTGGCGCCCCGCTCGCGACCCTTGATCTCGTCCGCGACCCCGCCGTGAGCAAGCGAGAAGACCTGAAACCCGCCGGAGTCGGTGATGGTCGCGCCGCGCCAGCCCATGAACCGCGCGAGGCCGCCGAGGGCCGCGATCCGCTCCTCGCCCGGCGCCAGGTGGAGGTGGTAGGTGTTGCCGAGAACGAGCTCGAACCCCAGCGCGGCGACGTCAGCGGCGGTCAGGGAGCGCACGCTGCCCTGCGTCGCAAGAGGAACGAACGTCGGCGTCTCGACCGTGCCACCTGCAACGCGGAGCCGCCCGGTTCGGGCGGCTCCGTCGCGGTGGGTGATCTCGAAGGCGAGCCGGTCCGGGTCAGATCTCACCACCCGGACCCTAGGGAACGGCCGTTACTTCTCGGTCGCGGTGCCGTTGACGCTTCCGGTGCCGATCTCGACCCGGTGCGGCTTGCGCTCCTCCGGCTTCGGGATTCGGACCTCGAGCACGCCGTCGGTGAACTCGGCGTCGATCCCATCGCTATCGACGCCCCGCGGCAGCGCGAGCGAGCGACTGAACGACCCGAACGCGCGCTCGACCCGGAAATAGCCGTCCGCCTTCTCCTCGTGCTCGGACCTGCGCTCACCGGACACGGTGAGGACGTTGTCCTTCACCTCGATGCCGACGGCGTCCTTCGACACGCCGGGCAGGTCGGCCTTGAGGACGAGGTGATCGTCGGTCTCCACCAGGTCCATGGCCGGCACCCAGCGGCGCGCGCGCACGTCGGCGCGACCCCCGTTGCCGATGAACGAGTCGAACAGGCGGTTGAACTCGGACTGAAGCGTGTCGATCTCACGCGTCGGATCCCAGCGAACAATTGCCATATCTAATGCCTCCTTATGGTGAGAAAATCTAAGTGGCTTTATAGCAATCTCGTGGCCGCATGTCAACATCCACGGGTGGTCCTGACGTCCTCGTGGTACGCGCGCATGCTCGGCGGGGAGCTGATCGACGTGGATGCTGAGCTCCGGGCCCGCCTCCCCTCCCCGCTGCGACGTGCCGCGATGCGACTCGGCTTCGCGCGCGGCGTCGCGATGGCCGCCCTCGCCGGGCGGAACGGCTCCCTCGTGCTGACGGCCGGCGAGCCCGGCGCGACCACGGCACTCGTGGTCTCGGCCCTCGTTCGACGCCGCCGCGTGGTCCTGCTCGAGCTTCTGGCACCACCCCCCTCCCCCTCCGCCTGGCGCCGGGGACTCCGTCACTTGTGGCGCCGCGCAGTCGTGCGCCCGGCGGCCGGCAGGGCCGTTCTCGCGGCGCATGTGCTGACGCGAGGTGAGCGCGCCGAGTGCTCGCGATTGTTCGGGATCGGCGCCGAGCGCATCCGGCAGGTGTCCTGGGCCTGGTGCCGCGACCCTCGCGAGCCTGCGCAGGCCGTCGAGCGGACCGGAGTCGTCGTCTCCGGGCGCGCCTGGTGCGACTGGGCCACCGTCTTCGCGGCGGCCCGGGGACGCGATTGGACGCTCACGGTCGTCTGCGCCAGACGCGACCTTCCCGAGGTCGGAGCCCTCAATCGTGAGGGCGGAGCGCGGGTCCTCGTCGACGTGCCCGGCCCCGAGCACGACCGGGTCGTAGGCGGTGCCGCGGTCTACGTGATCGCCCTGGAGGACCAGCCCGGCAGCGCCGGCCACGTGCGCCTCATGACGGCGACGCAGGCGCGGACCCCGGTCGTCGCGTCGGACGTCGCGGCCCTCGAGGGCTACGTCGTCGACGGCGAGACGGCCCTGCTCGTGCCGCCCGGCGATCCGGTGGCGCTGCGAACGGCGGTCGAACGGCTCCTGGTGAGCCGCGAGGAAGCCTCGCTCCTCGCCGAGCGCGCGTTCGAGCGGGCGACCACCTGGACCTACCCGATGTACTTCGCCGCGATCCGCGAGCTGATCGAGGGCGCCCTGGCTAGAGGCCCCGGCGCCGCACCACCTGCGGAACCGTGAGCATGAGGATGCGGATGTCATTCCAGAGCGACCAGTTGGCGACGTACTGGTAGTCGATGCGCACCATCTGGCTGACCGGGATCCGCGATGAGCCGAGGACCTGCCAGACGCCGGTGATCCCCGGGCGAAGGTCGAGCCGCCGCCGGTGCCATCCCTCGAGACGGCGGTCCTCGTCGAGCGGAAGCGGGCGGGGGCCGACGAGGCTCATCTCGCCGCGGAGCACGTTCACGAGCTGCGGAAGCTCGTCGAGATGCAGGCGCCGAAGCCAGTGGCCGGCGCGCGTGATCCTTGGGTCGTCGGCGATCTTGAAGACACCGTCGGCCTCGTTCAGATGCAGCAGGCCCTCCTTCATCCGGTCG
Source organism: uncultured Actinomycetes bacterium (assembly GCA_963771655.1). Lineage (GTDB taxonomy): Bacteria > Actinomycetota > Thermoleophilia > Solirubrobacterales > 70-9 > JAWVFM01. The sequence goes on from CAVYUG010000009.1 coordinate 199,912, forward strand.
GCGCCGTCGACCATGCTGCGGAACTTGAGCATCAGGAAGGGCTCACCGTGCCGACCGGCGCGGCGCTGGCGATAGAGCACCGATCCCGGGGAATCGAGCTTGATCGCGAGCGCGATCGCCGCGAGCAGGGGTGACAGCAGAGCGAGCGCGAGCGCCGAGCCGACGATGTCGAAGGTGCGCTTGATCATCAGCGACGACCTGGTCATGTCGAAGCGCCGGAGGCCGAGGAGGGTGATGCCCTCGATGCGATCGACCTCGACCGTTGCGTCGACGACGCGGGCGAGGTCGGGGAGCACGCTCACGCGCAGCCGCTGGTGGCCCCCGCGACGGATCGTGTCGAGCAGCTCCTCGGACCGACCGGGCACGGGGCCGAGGATCACGCGGTCGACTCCCTGCTCCTCGGTCGTCCGCCGCAACCGCTCCGCGAGGTCGCCGTTCGCCTCCGGCGTGCCCTCGGACCCCACCGGGATCCAGCCGACGAGCAGGGCCTTGACCGAGTCGCTGCCGCGGAGCTTCTCGCGGAGCTCGGTCGCGGTGGCTGCGTCGCCCACCAGCAGGCATCGCTCGACGGGAGCGATGCCGCGGGCAATCGAGCGGGCAACCGCGCGGAACGCTATCTCGGCGAGCAGGAGCGTCGCCCAGATGACGAGAACCTCGATGCGGCCGAGCGACCCCTCGACCACCAGGCTTCCCGAGAGCCACAGAAGCAACGCGGTCAGCGTGGCGAGGCCCACGAGAGCGGGCATCTCGTCGAGGGTCGTCTTGTGCAGGAGGTGCTCGTCGCGGTCGTAGAGGCCGAGCGTCTTGGCGACGACGATGAAGAGCGGCGGCACCACGAGGCTCGCGATAGTGAGCTCGCCACCTCCGACCAGGACGGCGCCGACGTAGAGGGCGCAGCACACGGCGACGACATCCGCAGCGCCGAGCACGCGGCGGGAGATCGACTCTCGCCGCAGGACCGAGCTCATGGCGCGCGAGCGCCCGCGCCGGAGCTTTTCGGCACCGACGCGCCGGCTCACCGCCTCCTGACCGGTTCGGATCCTCTCTTGGAGTGTGTGATCGAGCGTGCTCATCGCCTGCCCCGCCTGGTGATGACGCGGCCTTAGCCTATTGATCGGCGCGGAGGCCAACTTCAACGAGCGCCCGTCCCGTCATCCCCGCCGGCTGCTCGATGCCGAGGAGCGCAAGGGCCGTCGGAGCCACGTCGGCGAGGATGCCGTCCGCGACCTCGATCCCCGAGGCGGTGACGATGAACGGGACCGGGTTGACCGAGTGCGCCGTGTCCGGCGAGCCGTCCGGCTCGAGCATCTCCTCGCAGTTGCCATGGTCGGCCGTGATCAGGCAAGCGCCGCCCGAGTCGTGAACCGCTCCGACCACCTCGCCGAGGCATCCGTCGACCGTCTCAACGGCGGTCACCGCGGCCTGGATGTCGCCCGTGTGCCCGACCATGTCAGGGTTCGCGAAGTTGATGACGCCGAAGCGGTAGCCGTCCTCGCGCCACCGCTTGACGAACTCGGAGGCCGCGGCCGCGGCGCTCATCTCCGGCTTATGGTCGTAGGTCGGGACATCGCGTGGAGACGGGACGAGGCAGCGCTCCTCCCCCTCCCACTCGCGCTCGCGCCCGCCGTTGAAGAAGTAGGTGACGTGTGCGTACTTCTCGGTCTCGGCGACGTGAAGCTGGCGGTTGCCCCGCTCGGACAACACCTCGGCCAGGGTCACGTCCGGCTCCTTCGGCGCGAATGCCACCGGGTAGGGCCACCCCTCGTGGAACTCGGTCATCGTCACGAGCGTCGGCCGCGGGGCGGCCCCGCGGTCGAACTCGTCGAAGTCGGGCTCGCCCAGCGCCCGCGTGAGCTGTCGCGTGCGATCGGGCCTGAAGTTGAAGTGGATCGCCGCGTCGCCCTCGGCCATGCGGTCGTAGTCGCCGATGACCGTCGGCTTCACGAACTCGTCCGTCTCGCCGCGCTCCCGCGCCGCGGCGATCGCCGCCTGTGCGTCGCCGGCGCGCTCGCCCTCGCCGTACACGATCGCGTCGTACGCGAGCTTCGTGCGCTCCCAGCGCCGGTCACGGTCCATCGCCCAGTAGCGCCCGGAGACCGTGCCGACGCGCCCGGCGTGGCGCAGCCAGCCCTCGAGCTCGCGGAGGTAGCCAGGGCTCGCCGTGGGCGCCGTATCGCGCCCGTCGGTGAACGCGTGCACCACGAGCTCCGGGACGCCCTCGCGAGCCGCGAGCTCGATGCAGGCCTCGATGTGCGACCACCCCGAATGGACGCCGCCGTCCGACACGAGCCCGAGCAGGTGAAGGCGCCCACGCGGCCCGGCTCGGGCCGCCTCACAGGCGCCGAGCAGGGCCGCGTTCTCGAAGAAGCTGCCGTCGGCGATCGCGTCGTCGATTCGAGTCAGGTCCTGCTTGACGATCGCCCCCGCGCCGAGGTTGAGGTGTCCGACCTCCGAATTGCCCATCTGCCCGTCGGGGAGGCCGACGTCGCGCCCCGACGTGCGAAGGGTGGCGTGCGGGCACGTGGCCAACAGCTCATCGAACACCGGGGTCGACGCCTGGCTGATGGCGTTGCCGGGGCTGTCGGGCGCAAGGCCCCAGCCGTCGAGGATGACGAGACAGACCCCTGGGACGGGAAGCGTGTCGGGACCTCGAGAAATCACTTAGGGAGGCGCCCAAATCGTTCGTTGCGGGCTTTTGGGTGCTATGGCGCCCGAGAACTCCACAACGAAAGGGTTTCGCCGCCCACTACGACCCCCCTCGCTGACCAACGGCCTCACAGATCTGCAGGAACTCTCGGGGGTCCAGGGAAGCCCCCCCGACCAGGGCCCCGTCGATCCCGTCGACGGCCATCAGCTCGGCGGCGTTCCCGGGCTTCACCGAGCCCCCGTAGAGGATCCGCACGGCCTGCGCGGCGCCGGCGTCGATCTCGCCGACGACCGAGCGCGCGAACGCGATCGCCTCACCCGCCTGCTCCGTCGTCGCGGTCTTGCCGGTTCCGATCGCCCAGACGGGCTCGTAGGCGACGACGACGTCGCCGACGCGTCCAGCCGGCACGCCGCCGAGGTCGGCCTCGAGCTGGCTGCGGATGACCTCCTCGGTCCGCCCGGCGTCGCGCTCCGACTCGGTCTCGCCGACGCACAGGATCGCAACGAGGCCCGCGTCCATGACGGCCGGGACCTTTCGCGCGAGAAGCTCGTCGTCCTCGCCGAAGATGTGGCGGCGCTCGGAGTGGCCGACGATCGCCCCCCACGCGCCCACGTCGACCAGCATCCGCGGCGCCACCTCGCCGGTGAAGGCTCCCTCCTCGCTGAAATGGACGTTCTGAGCGGCGACGAGGATGCCGGACCCCTCGCTCCCCTCGCTGACCGTCTCCAGGGCGGTGAACGGAGGGCAGATCGCGACGTCCACCCCGCCGAGGCCGCCGGCTGCCGGAAGAAAAGCGTCGAGGAACTCCGCCGCCTCGCGCGTCGTCTTGTTCATCTTCCAGTTCGCCGCGACGAGCGGCGTGCGCGACTCAGGCATCGGCGAGGGCCTCCACGCCCGGAAGCTCGCGCCCCTCCATCAGCTCGAGCGACGCACCGCCACCGGTCGACAGCCAGTCGACGTCGTCGGCGAGGCCGAACTCGCCGAGCGCCGCGGCCGAGTCACCGCCGCCGACCACGGTCTTGCCCGGAGCCCGGGCGACGGCCTCGGCGACGCCACGCGTCCCCTCCGCGAACGGCTCGAGCTCGAAGGCCCCCATCGGCCCGTTCCAGAACACCGTGCCGGCCGCCGCGATCACGGCGGCGTAGTCGGCGACGGTGCGCGGGCCGATGTCCAGGCCCATCCAGCCATCCGGGACCTCGACCCCGTCGAGCTCGCGGCGCTCCGCCTCGGCCCCGAACCGATCGGCGATCACGAGATCGACGGGCAGGCGAAGGTCGCACCCCGACGCCTCGGCGACGGCGAGGATGCCGGCCGCCGCCTCCGCACCGCCCTCGCCGGTCAGCGAGTCGCCCACGCTGACCTGCCTGGCCTCGAAGAAGCTGAAGCACATTGCGCCGCCGATCAGGATCGAGTCGGCCCCGCCGTCGGCGAACTGGCGGAGCACCGCGAGCTTGTCGACCACCTTCGCGCCGCCGAGCACGACGACCAGCGGGGGCTCGGGATGGTCGCGCACCGCCGTGAGCTCGAGCACCTCGCGCTCGAGCAGGAGACCGGCGTGGGCGGGGAGCAGCCCCGCGACACCCGCGGTCGTCGCGTGCGCGCGATGCGCCGCCCCGAAAGCATCGTCGACGTAGACATCGGCGAGGCGGGCGAGCGCCCGGGCGAGCTCGGGGTCGTTCGCCTTCTCCCCGGGCTCGAAGCGCGAGTTCTCGAGCAGCAGGACCTCGCCGCTTTGGAGGCCCGCGGCGAGCGTTTCGACCTCGGAGCCGACGACCGCGGGCGCGAGCGTCACCGGAGCACCGTCGAGGAGCCCGGAGAGCTCCTCGGCCACCGGCCGCATCGAGAGCTCCGGCTCGCGGTCCTTCGGCCGCCCCAGGTGCGAGACGAGCACGAGCGCGGCACCCCGCTCGCGCAGCAGCTGAATCGTCGGCAGGGCTGCCTCGATCCGGGCCGCGTCCGCCACCCGGCCGCCCTCGAGCGGGACGTTGAAGTCCACGCGCACCAGCACGCGCTTCCCGGCGACGTCCGCGTCGCGGACGCTCGCCTTTCCGATGCCGGCGCCCGCCGGCGCCCGCTGCTCGGAACGCTCCGTCAAGCGCCGGCGCCGACCGACGCCGGCTCGAGCACCTTCGCTGCCAGCTCGACGCACCGGTTCGAGTAGCCCCACTCGTTGTCGTACCAGCTGAAGACCTTCACGAGACGGCCCTCGGCGACCATCGTCTGATCGGCGTCGAAGATGGACGAGTGCGGGTCGGCGACGATGTCCGTCGACACGATCGGATCCTCGGTGTAGGCGAGGATCCCCTCGAGCGGTCCCTCGGCTGCCGCCTTCACGGCGGCGTTCAGCTCCTCGGTGCTCGTCTCGCGTGACGCCTCGAAGGTCAGGTCGACCACCGAGCCCGTGACCACCGGGGCCCGCACCGCCATGCCGTTGAGCTTCCCGGCCAGCTCGGGCAGCACGAGGCCGACGGCTCGGGCCGCCCCGGTGGTGGTCGGGATCAGGTTGATGGCGGCGGCCCTGGCCCTCCGGAGATCCTTGTGAGGGGAGTCCTGCAGGCGCTGGTCCCCGGTGTACGCGTGGATCGTCGTCATGAGGCCCCGCTCGATCCCCGCGGTCTCGTGCACCACCTTCGCCACCGGTGCCAGGCAGTTCGTGGTGCAGGAGGCGTTGGAGATGATGTCGTGGGCGTCCGGGTCGTACGCGGAGTCGAAGTTGACTCCGAGCGCGACCGTGACGTCGGGATCCTTGGCCGGCGCCGTGATGATGACCTTCCGCGCGCCAGCCTCGAGGTGCTTGGCTGCATCGTCGCGCGCCCGTGAAGAAGCCGGTGGACTCGATCGCGACCTCCACGCCGAGATCGCCCCAGGGCAGGGCCGCCGGGTCGCGCTCGGCCAGGACCTTGATCTCCTTGCCGTCGACCACGATCGCGCCCTCGGCGGCCTCCACGTCGCCGCGGAATCGCCCGTAGGTCGAGTCGTAGGCGAGAAGGTGGGCGAGGGTCGCAGCGTCGGTGATGTCGTTGACGGCGACGATGTCCAGGTCAGCGCCCGCCTCGTGAGCCGCGCGAAACAGGTTCCGCCCGATCCTTCCGAACCCGTTGATTCCCACCTTCACTGGCGCCATGGGGTGAACCCTCCTCGATCGTTCAGTCGCTCGAAACCGCGATTTCCACCCGGTGACCGTCGGGATCACGCAGGTAGGCCGCGTAGTGTCCCGCACCGTACCCGGGCCGCGGCCCGGGCGCTCCGTCGTCGATGCCCCCCGCCTCGACCCCGGCCTCCCACGAGGCCTTCACGGCCGGGATCGCGTTCGCCGCGAAGCAGACGTGGCTGCCGCCCGACCGCGCTTCACCGTCAAGGGCGGCGAAGAACACCGGCCGCACGATGCCCCAGCCGACGCGACCGCCCTCGTCGACCTGCCGGCGCCACCCCAGGGGCCCGAGCACGGCGTCGTAGAAGTGAGCGCTGCGCTCGAGGTCGGTGACGTCGACGCCCACGTGGTGGATCACGCCGCCACCGCCCTCGGGGTCCAGGTGAAGGTGCGAGTCGCCACGAGGAAGCCGGCGACGCCCCACGCCGCGACGACGGCGAGGTGCCCCCACTCGAAGGCGCCGGCCGAGGGGACCCAGGCCGCGAGGAAGCACTCGAACAGTGGTCGCATGGGAAACACCGAGGCTACGTTCAGGACCGCGTCCGGGATTTCGCTGGCCGGAATGAAGACGCCGGAGATGAAGTAGAGCGGGAAGGCGATCAGGTTGGTGATCGGGGGCGCCGCCTCCTGTGAGGGGATGAGGCCGGAGAGCGCCACTCCGAGGGCGCAGAAAGACGTCGCGCCCACGGCGACCGTCGCCAAGACCTCGCCGATGCGCGCCCATGGGAAGTCGACGCCGTAGGCGATGCCGCCGATCGCGCTGACGACCACCAGCATCAGCAGGCTGACGACGATCGAGTTACCGACCCGCCCCGCGATGAACACCCACGGCGGCATCGGCGTCCCGCGCCCGCGCTTGAGGATGCCCTGCTCCCGCGCGATGGTGAGGTTCATCGCCAGGTTGATCATCGTCGCCGAGACGAGGGACAGCGTGAGGATCGCCGGGACGTAGTAGGTGTCGACGCCGATCGCGTAGGCGTGGATCCTGCCGTTGCCGAAGATCGTCGCCAGCAGCAGGAAGATGATCACGGGGAACATGACGGTGAAGAAGACCGACGGGGGATTGCGCCAGAACACCTTCTGGTCGAAGCGGAGCTGGTGCAGGACGAGCGCCGGGGTCCTCACTCTTCCCCTCCCGTCAGCTCGAGGTAGGCGTCCTCGAGGCTCGGCCGCCGGACCTCCAGGTCGGTGAGCTCGACGCCCCCCGCGATTGCCCAACTCGTCAACTCGCTGAGAAGCTCGATCGGCGCGTCGGAGCGGAGGCGAACAGTTCCGTTCGCCGGATCGCCGTCCACCGCGGCCGCGGCGAGCGGGGGCAGCGTCCCCACGGCGCCGTTGGGGAGCCCGAAGGTGATCACGCTGGAGGCATCGGCGCGCGCGCCGAGCTCCCCCGGGGGGCCCTCAGCGACGATCGCGCCGCCGGAGATGATCGCCACGCGATCGGCGAGCGCCTGCGCCTCTTCCATGTAGTGGGTTGTGAGAAAGACGGTCTTGCCGAGGTCGCGCAGACTCGCGATGACCCCCCAGGCCTGACGGCGCGCCGAGGGATCGAAGCCGGTCGTGGGCTCGTCGAGGAAGAGGAGCTCCGGATCGCCGATCAGGGCCACCGCCACGTCCAGGCGGCGCTGCTGACCCCCGGAGAGCTTCCCCACGCGGGCGTCCGCCTTCTCTCCCAACGCGACGAGCTCGATCGTCGCGTCGACCGGACGCGGAGCGCGGTAATAGCCCGCGTAGAGCTCGAGGGTCTCGCGGACGGTGAGGAGCGGCTGCATCCGGCACTGCTGCAGGACGATCCCGATTCGCTCGCGCCACTCGCCTCCCGCTCTGCCCGGGTCCCTGCCAAGGACCTCGGCCTCGCCGCCCGTTCGCTCGCGATAGCCCTCGAGGATCTCCACGGTCGTCGTCTTGCCGGCGCCATTCGGGCCCAGGAACGCGAACACCTCGCCGGCATCGACCTCGAGGTCGATGCCGCGAACCGCATCGATCGGCCCGTAGGACTTCCTCAGGCCGCGGACGCTGACGGCTGGCGCTGGCACCCTCACAGTATGAATCAGGGCTCCCCTCGGCCCTCGCTGAGACGAGTCCCGCGGGCCCTATATTCGAGGCGATGAGGCGGGTACCGATACTCCCCGTCGGGCTCCTCGCGCTCGGCGCGGTCGCAGCGGCGGTCGTGCTTGCGACCAGCTCCGCGAGCGTCGAGGCGCCGTCGGCCCCGCGCGCCGTCGGAGGCTCGCCGGGGCTCTACGGCCTCGGCCTCTCGCGTTTGCCGGCCGGCAGCGACTACCGCCGGATGGCTCACGGCGGCGCCGGAACGGTGCGCTTCGTCCTTGACTGGCGCCGCGCCGAGCCGACCGGCCATGGTGGCTTCCACTGGGGCCAGAGCGACCGCTACATCGGCCGTGCCGCCAAGAACGGGATCGCGGTTATGCCCGTGTTCTTCGCGACCCCGGGATGGCTCGCGACGTCCTTCATCGACGCGCCGGTGTTCTCCGGGAAGGCCGAGAGGAAGTGGCGCGCCTTCGTTCGCGCCGCGGTCGCCCGCTACGGCCGCGGCGGGTCGTTCTGGGCGCGGCACCCGGGCCTGCCGTACGACCCGGTTCGCGACTGGCAGATCTGGAACGAGCAGAACTCACCCGACTTCTGGGCCCCGAAACCCTCGGCGCGAGCGTACAAGCGGCTTCTGTCGATCTCCGCCGCGACCCTCAGGCGCGTCGACCCCAAGGCCGGCGTCGTGCTCGGGGGGATGTTCGAGACCGGGACGAAGTATCCGAACGCGATCGTGTCGTGGCGCTTCCTAGCCCGCCTCTATCGGGTCGGCGCCCGCAAGGAGTTCGACGTCGTCGGCGCCCACCCGTACTCGCCCAAGTTCTCAGGCTTCACCTACCAGCTGGACCGAATGGCACAGGTGATCCGCCGCTACCACGACCGACACACGCCGATCTGGATCGACGAGATCGGCTGGGGCTCCGGGCGCGGCGGGAGCCCGCAGAACAAGGGCCTGCGGGGCCAGGCGAGAATCCTTCGCCGCTCGTTCCACTTCGCGGCGCGAAACCGCGATCGGCTGGGCATCGAGCGAATCCTGTGGTTCCCGTGGCGCGACAGTGGTCACACTCCGACCCAGTGCTCGTTCTGCGGCGTCACCGGCCTCATCCACTCGAACGGCAATCCGAAGCCCGCCTGGCGGGCCTTCCGCCGCATCGCCTCGCGGTAGGCGCGGTCGGCGCCGTCCGCACCTGGCGCGGCTACCCTGCACGGCGATGTTCCGGGGGTCAAGCGCCCGCTTGGCGGCGGCCGCGCTCGCGGTCGTGCTCGCGCTGCTCGTGGTGGCCGGCTCGGCGTCGGCGGAAGGCCGGGGGCGGCTGTTCGGCAGCGTGAACCTCGCGTTTCGCAACTACGTCCACGCGGCCGACGCGGCGCGGATGGCGCGGGGCGGCATCCGCTCGATGCGGCTCTCGTTCGACTGGTTCGGGGTCGAGGCCAACAAGGGCCACTACCAGTGGGACAAGATCGATCGGGTCGTCGGGAACCTCGCGAGCCAGGGCGTGACGGCGCTTCCGGTGCTCTTCGGCACGCCGCGCTGGGCCGTCCAGGACCTGCCGGAGGAGCCCTTCCCCCAGGCCGAGCTCGCAAAGGACGCGATCCCGTTCAACGCCCCGCCCTCGGGCAACGCCACGGCCTACCCACCGGTTCTCACACCCGAAGCCACCGCGGGGTGGCAGCGCTTCCTCGCCGCCGCGGCCTCCCGGTACGGCCCGGGCGGCAGCTACTGGAGCGGCGACTACGCCCAGCGGTACCCGGGGGCCGCGCCACAGCCCATCGAGACCTGGCAGATCTGGAACGAGCCGAACATCGCGCTGGCGTTCTGGCCTGCCGTGAACGTCGAGCGGTACGGGAAGCTCGTGCGGATATCCGCGCGCGCGATCAGGGGCGCGAACCCGCACGCGAGGATCGCGCTCGCCGGCCTGCCCGGACGCGTGGACTACCGCGGCATCACGTTCCTGAATCGGCTTTTTCGCCGGATGCCCCACATCAGCCGGTACTTCGACCTCGTCGCGTTCCACCCCTACGCGCCGGACCTGAAGGCGAGCCTGGCCCAGCTGTACAAGCTCCGCCGGGTGCTCCGGCGCCATCACGACGGCGGCGTGCCGCTTTGGATCAGTGAGATCGGCTGGGGATCCGGCCGGCCGAGCAAGAACCACTTCAACGAGGGACCGCGCGGCCAGGCGAGGATGCTCACCCGGCTCTTCAAGAAGCTCGAACGGCACCAGAGGCAGCTGCGGCTTCGCCGGGTCACCTGGTTCGACTGGCAGGACCCGCACCGCAACGATCCCGACTGCGGCTGGTGCGGTCGCGCCGGGCTGATCGACTACCGCGGCCGGCGCAAGCCCGCGTGGGACGCGTTCCGAGCCTTCGTCGGTCACCCGCGCTAGCAGCCCGGCGCGCGAGCGTCGGCGCGACGGTTCCCGGTTGACGCCCGCGCACCGTGGCTCTACCTTCGCGCGATGATCCCAAGGCCTCTCCGAGGGGGCGGGACACTCGGCATCGCGGTTGCGCTATCGCTCCTTCTCGTGCCGGCGGCGGGTGCGCGCGCGCCGGAGCGCTTCGCGGGCGTCAACTACGCCTTCTATCCGAGCGTGTCAAGGCCCGAGGCTCGCCAGATGGCCCGCGGCGGGGTCGGAACGACCCGCTTCGGGCTCGAGTGGTTCCGGATCCAGCACGCGCAGGGGCCATACGACTGGGCGGACGCCGACGAGACGATCGGCAACCTCGCGAGCCACGGCATCGACCCGGTGCCCGTCCTCTTCGGCACCCCGTACTGGGCGACGAACGGAGCGCTTCTGCAGCCGATCGCCGACCTCCAGATCCCAATCCTCACTCCGTTCGCGGAGGGCACCGCCTACCCGCCCAATGACACCGCGCGCGGGTCGCAGGGCTGGGCGGCGTTCGTGGCGGCCGCCGCTCGCAGGTACGGCCCCGGCGGGACCTACTGGCAGGGCCGATACAAGGTCGAGCACCCGAAGGGGTCTCCGCTTCCCATCCACGTCTGGCAACTGTGGAACGAGCCCAACATCTCGTACTACTTCTGGCCGGTCCCATCGGTCACGAAGTACGCAGCTCTGCTCCAGATCTCCCACACCGCGCTTACCGCCGTCGACCCCGGCGCGAAGATCGCGCTCGGGGGCCTACCGTGTCGCGCGGAGTACTCGTGCTCGCGCTTCCTCGATGACCTCTACGCCCGGCCGGGCCTGAGGCGCGACTTCGACCTCGTCGCCGTCCACCCCTACGCGCCGTCGATGCACTTCATGCTCCACGAGATCCGGCAGGTGCGCGCGGTCATGGACGCGAACGGCGACCGCCGCACGCGGATTTGGGTGAGCGAGTTCGGCTGGGGCTCGGACCCACCGGGCAGCCACTACAACGTCGGCCCAAACGGACAGGCGCGACTGCTCAAGAAGTCGTTCGCCGCCTTCCGCCACGTCCGCGCCCGGCTCGGCCTCTGGGGCGCCGACTGGTTCGACTGGCGCGACTCGCCTCGCCCGCAGGGCACCTGCCTGTGGTGCGCCCACACGGGGCTCTTCAGCCCGGACGGCGAGGCGAAGCCATCCTGGCTGGCGTTCCGGCAATCGGTCCGCGCCCTTCGCCGTTAGTCAGGCGTCGACGTCGCGGTTGACCACCCGCGGGGTGACCTCGTCGTGGCCGGAGAGGTGGCGCGCGACGCGGTCGGCGACGACGATCGAGCGGTGGCGGCCGCCCGTGCAGCCGATCGCGAGCGTCAGGTGGGTCTTGCCCTCGGCGACGTAGGCCGGGAGCAGGAAGTCGAGGAGCCCGAGCAGGCGGTCGTAGAAGTCCCGGGCGAGCTCACCCGCCTCGACGTAGGCGACGACGTCCGAATCGCGGCCCGTCAGCGGGCGCAGGTCCTCGCGGTAGTGCGGGTTCGGGAGGAACCTCACGTCGACCACCAGATCGGCGTCACGCGGCGTGCCCTTCTTGAAGCCGAACGTGAGGATCGTCAGCGCGAGCTTCGCGTCGGCGTCCTTCGGCGCCAGGAGATCGGTGGCGATCTTGCGGCGGAGCATGGCGCCGGTGAGACCACTCGTGTCCATCACGAAGTCGGCTCGCTCGCGAAGCGGGCCCAACGTCTCCCGCTCGGCGCGGATGCCGTCGCGAACGCGGCCGTCGGGTGCCAGCGGATGGCGGCGGCGGGTCTCCTTGAAGCGATCGAGAAGCGCCTCGTCGCTGGCCTCGAGGAAAACGACCGTCGGGTCGAGGCCGGACTCGGCCAGGTCCTCGAGCGTCGCGGAGAGCTCGTCGAAGTATTCGCCCCCGCGGGCGTCGGAGACGATGGCGGCGCGGCGCACGTGGCTGCCCTCGTGGCGAAAGAGCTCACCGAGGGCGCCGATCATCCGTGGCGGCAGGTTGTCGACGCAGAAGTAGCCGGCGTCCTCGAAGGCGGCCACGGCCTCCGTCTTGCCCGCCCCCGAGTACCCCGTGATGACGACGAGGTCCATCTCCCGCGGCGTGCTCATCAGCCCGTCCGGTTCAGCTGGCGGTGGATGTCGCGCGCGAGCTTGCCCGGAATCCCAGGCACCGCCTCGAGCTCCTCGCGGCTGGCGCTCGCCACGCGGTCGGGCGAGCCGAAGTGGTTCAGAAGCGCTCGTTTCCGCGCGGGCCCCACGCCCGGAAGCTCATCGAGAAGCGAGCGTGTCATCGCCCGTGAGCGACGGCCGCGGTGGAACTCCAGGGCGAAGCGATGGGCCTCGTCGCGCACCCGCTGCAGGAGGCGGAGCGCCTCGGAGTCGCGGCGGATCGAGACCGGGTCGGGCCTGCTTGGGACGAACACCTCCTCGAGGCGCTTGGCCAGGCCGATGACCGCGGAACCACGCTCGGCAAGCGGGCCGAGGACCCGCATGCCGGCGCCGAGTTGGCCCTTGCCGCCGTCGATGACGATGAGGTCGGGAAGGGCCGCAAAGCTCTCGTCGCGCTCCGCGTCGTGCGGAGAGAGGTCGGCCTGGGCGACGAACCGCTCCGCCCGCCGCCTCAGAACCTCCTCGATCCCGGAGAAATCGTCAGGCCCCTTCGACCGGTCGCCGCGGATCGCGAACTTTCGGTAATCCGACTTCTTCGGCGCGCCCCCCTCGAACACCACCATCGAGGCGACGGTGTGCTCCGGCCCGATGTTGGACACGTCGAACCCCTCGATCCTGACCGGCAGCGAGTCCAGGTCGAGCTCCGCCTGGAGCGCTGAGAGCGCGTCGACGCGCTGCTGGCGCCGACGCTCGGTTCGGAGGCGGTCCTCGGCGAGCGCGAGGCGCGCGTTCCGCTCGGCCAGCTCCCGCAGCCGTCGCTTATCGCCGCGCTCGGAGACGCGGATCTCGACCGGCCCGCCGCGGCGCGCCGAGAGCGCCTCGCCGATCAGCCCCGCGCGGCCGCGAACGGCCGGCCCGACGACGATGAGGCGCGGAATCGCCGGCACCTGCGAGTAGTACTGAGCGAGGAACTCCTCCGTCACCTCGCCCTCGTCGCGCTCACCCTCGTTCGCGAGATAGAAGCTCTGCCGCTCGGCCAGCACGCCGTCGCGCACCTGGAAGACCTGCGCATTCGCGTCGCGGCCGTCGACGGCCACGGCGACGACGTCGGCCGTCGCGAGCGATTCGCCTGCCACGCGCTGGCGCTCCATGAGCGCCCGGACCGCGGCCAGGCGGTCCCGATAGACCGCCGCCCGCTCGAACTCCTCCACGTCCGAGGCCTCGGCCATCTTGCGCTCGAGATCGCGCTCGACGTCGCGGTACCGGCCGCCGAGAAAGCCCGCGATCGCCTCGATGTTGCGCCGGTACTCCTCGCGGTCGATGTAGCCGACGCAGGGAGCCTGGCACCGCTTGATGTAGTAGTCGAGGCAAGGCACGCCCGAGCGTCGGCCGGGCTCGGGGCCGTCGCAGGTGCGGTACTGGAAGAGCTTTCCGAGCAGCTCGAGCGTCTCCCGGGTGCGCTTGGCGCTCGAGTACGGGCCGAAGTAGAGGCGGGCCGAGCGGTGGCGCTCGCGGGTGAAGTACACGCGAGGGAATTCCTCGTCGAGGCTGATCCCGATGTAGGGGTACGACTTGTCGTCGCGCAGGCGGATGTTGAAGCGCGGGCGAAACCGCTTGATCTGCTGCTGCTCGGCGAGCAGCGCCTCCGCCTCGGTCTCGGTGACCAGGAAGTCGATCGAGGCGATCTGGGCGACCATCTCGGCGCCGGCGCGCGTGCGACCCGAGAAATGCGAGGCCACGCGCTTGCGGATCGAGCGGGCCTTGCCGACGTAGATGACGTCGCCGGCCGCGTTCCGGAACAGGTACACGCCCGGCTGGTCGGGGAGGTTGCGCCGGCGCTCGGCGAGCGTTGGCTCCTGGTCGGGCACTCCCCGACAGGTTAGGTGGCGACCCAGCCGCCACCGCGCGGCCAGCTGAACCTCTCGGGGCCCGGTGCGGTACTACACTCGCGCCCCCCCGCCCTGCGATCCGCCGAAAGGGAAACCGATGAAAAAGCTCGTTGTCACGCTCGCGCTCGCCTCGATCGCCTCGCTGGCTCTCGCGGCCTGCGGCAGCTCCGACTCGAGCTCCTCCAGCTCGTCCAGCACCCCGACGTCAAGCGCTCCCGCGGGCGGCGGTGGCGGGGGCGGCGGAGGGACCGCTTCCGGTGGCGGCAGCTCGACCGTCAAGATCGCGGCGGACCCGAGCGGCGCCCTCAAGTACGAGGAGACCTCGGCCTCGGCCTCGGCCGGCAAGGTCACGGTCGACTTCACGAACGACTCGCCGGTGGCCCACAACGTGACGATCAGCGACTCGAGCGGCAAGACGCTCGGCGCCACGCAGACGGTCACGGGAAGCGACTCCTCGGCGACCGTCGACCTGAAGCCGGGCACCTACACGTTCTTCTGCTCCGTCGACAGCCACGAGCAGGCCGGCATGAAGGGGACGCTCACCGTCAAGTAGACCGCGCCGGGTCTAAGCAGCGAGCGCGCGGCCGACGGCGTCGGCCACGCAGGCGGGCTTGTCGTTGCCCTCCACCTCGATGAAGAACCGCGTGACGACGTGCCACCAGCCATCGCCGAGCTCGTCCACGGACACCAGCTCGGCCGTTGCCCGGACGCGGCTCCCCGACGGAACCGGTGCCGGGAACCTGACCTTGTCCCAGCCGTAGTTGATCCCCATCTTCACGCCGCGCTGCTCGATGAGCTGGCCGCGGAAACCGTCGATAAGGGCGAGCGTCAGGTTGCCGTGGGCGACCGTGGTGCCGAACGGGCTCTCGTTCGCCGCCCGTTCGGGATCGGTGTGGATCCACTGATGGTCCCCGGAGAGGTCAGCGAAGGCGTCGATCTCCTCCTGCGTGATGGTCCGCCACTCCGTCGGGCCCACCCGCTGGCCGACGAGCTCCCGGAGAGCGTCGATCCCGTCGAGCGTTACCGCGGCCATCAACGTGAGGCTAGACGATCGATCGTCTATTGCACGAGGCGCACCTCGAGCTGCGGCGGAGCGATCTGGCCACTCGCCCCCATGAGTCCGAGGATCCGGGCGACGTAGGCCTGCGTCTCGGGGATGGGTGGCACGCAGCGGCATGCGGCGACCGGCGCCGGCCCGGCGTTGTACGCGGCGAGAGCCAGGCCGACGGAGCCGAACTCCCGGATCAGGTCCGACATCAGGTGTCCCTCGGCGTCGATCGCGGCCGCCGGGTCGAACGGGTCGCTGAGGCCGTAGGAAGCGGCCGTCGCCGGCATGAACTGGGCGATCCCCTCGGCGCCCGATGGAGAGACCGCGTTCGGGTCGAAGCCCGACTCGGCCTCGATCTGCGCGGC
The DNA here is from genome assembly GCA_963771655.1 of uncultured Actinomycetes bacterium. Lineage (GTDB taxonomy): Bacteria > Actinomycetota > Thermoleophilia > Solirubrobacterales > 70-9 > JAWVFM01. The sequence goes on from CAVYUG010000009.1 coordinate 215,539, forward strand.
GAGGAGGCCGGAGGCCACGTCCCATCGCGCGGCGGCACGCTGGATCGGCTCGCGGTAGGCCGCCGGCACGAAGTCGGGCAACCCCATCGCCCCCGACTCGCCGTCGCCCGAGCTCGCGGCCCCGCCGATCGAGTCGCCGGCGGCCGAGCACGGCGCCGGGCCCTGCACGAAGCCGAAATGCCAGGGCTCCCAGCTGTACCGCTTCAGGAACCCGAACCGCCCGGCGTTCGCGGCGAGCCATGGGTACGCGATGGAGGGCCCCAGGTCGAGCTCCGTCGCGCAGCGGTGGAGGGAGTGGCCGGGCGGAGCGACCCAGCGAGGATCCGGATGAGCGGCGTAAAGCCGCGCCTGCTCGGCGTCGGAGCGGAACGCGGAGACGACGAGGAGCTGAATGCCATCAGCCGCCGCCGCCGTCGCCATGCGGTCGAACGCCGCGGCGACGTCCGGTCGCATCGGCTTCCCCTGCCGGTATGCGAGCGGCCCGGAGTAGCCGCCGCCGGTTGCCATGGTCGGCGCCGCGTCATAGCTCGCGGGCGTGCTCGCCGCCGCTTCCGCGCTCGCTTCGAGATTCACCCGGCCCCGCGGCCGGCCGCCCGGAAGGGCGTGGCGGGCGTCGAGCGTCGCCCGCACACTGACGCGCGCGCGGAGCGGCGCGACGCTTTGCGAATCCGGGAAGACGACGCGAACGCGCGCGGGATCGAGCCCGTTGCGCGAGGCTGCCTCACGGGCAGCGATGATCGCGCGGGCGAGGTACGTGGAGCGCTCGAGGTGGGCTGGATTCGCGCGGCCATCGGGAAGGCGAGCCGGCGCGACAAACCGAGGCAGGTCGTCGCGCATCGAGCGCACGGCGGAGAGAGCTGCGAGATCGGCTCCCCGCTGGGCGGTCTCCGCGCCGCTCACCGCGCTGCCGAATGCCACGAGGACGACCGCCGCGAGGACGACGACGAAGGCCGCGCCGAGCACGAGCGGCAGGGATTGCCCGCGCTCGGACGCCCACGGCCACCGGGTATTGCCTTGCTGATCTGGCGACGCTGGGATCACGCTCGCCAAGCTAGGTCGGGACGACGCGCCCGTGGCGCGCTCGGCGTGCCGATTGGCGCGCGCGATTGCGCCGAATTTGAAACCGGCGCCTAGGCGATGCGGGGCGCTCGCGAGCGCGCCGCCCCGAGGAACGCCGCGGCCATCCTCCGCGCGCGCCTGCCGGTCGCACCCCCGGGGTCGAGCCCGGCCAGCGCACGGCGTGAGGCGAGGGGCCCGAATCCGTGGCGGTCGATGCGGACCACCAGCCCCCGCTCACGGAGCTCCATCGTCGCCAGTGCGGCGAGCGAGCGGCGGGCCGGAAGCTCGCAGCGAAGCAGCGCGCCGCCGGGATGGAGCCCGGGCCGAGCGATCGCCTCACCCCACAGAGCGGGCGCCAGGGTCGCGATGACGAGCCTGGCGCCGGCGAGCGGCTCAAGGGCGGTTTCGAGCCCGTCGAGCCCTTCGGAGCCGTCGCCGAGCGAGAGCCAGCAGACCTGTCCGCGCGCAGCACCACGCAGGCCCGCCGCCATGAGGCTCCGCTCGACGCCGCGCGCCGCCGCGCTCGCGAGCATGGTCGGGCCGCGCGGCGAGCGGGCGCCGGTCTCGGCAACGACCACCGGCGCCGGGCGGCCATCGTCCCCGCCCGTCGCCGCGCTCGCCGCCACGGCCGCCGCGCAGGCGGCAACGCCTCGCGCTTCGCCCGCCTCGGTGGCGAGCACGAGAGGCGGCTGCCGTGAGGGCTCACCCATCGGCGGCGGGCGGCCGCGTCCAGGCCGAGGAGCTGACCTCGAGCTCGTCCGCGATCGCGGCGAAGGGAGACGGGGGGCGCAGGCTCACGGTCAGGGACCCGTCTGACGCGTCGACGTTCACCCGCCCGCGGGCCCAGCCCGGAAGGGCGCCCCGCACCGCCGGGGCGGGTGGCTCGCCGGCCGCCATCGCCATCGCTCCGGCCTCGGCGGCGTCGCCCGCCAGCGAGGACGCGTACCCGACCGCGAGGAGCTGGAAGGCGACGAGCCCAACGACGATCAACGCGGGGAGCCCCGCGATCAGCTCGACCGTCGCCTGGCCTCGGCTGCCAGCGAGAGGCTCAGCCATCGTCGTCCTCGGGGTCGAGCCCGGCGCTCGCGGAGACCGGGATCGAGGGCAGGCCCGGAACGAGAAGCGGCGCTCGGACGCGAACCTCGACGTCGCCCGAGGTGCGAACCGTCGCGCCATCGCGCAGCGGGCCGGGCAGCGCCGAGCGGGCGGCCGAGCCGGCCGACCCTCCGACATAGGCCGCGCGCGCACCGGCCCGGGCCGCGTTCGCCGCGCTCCACAGCGCCCATCCGGCGATCGCAGCCTGCACCACGAGGAGCGCGACCGCCACGAGGGCGGGGATCGTCGCGACGAGCTCGACTGACGCCTGGCCGGTTTGGGGACGACCTGATCCCGGCGGCGCTGCCATGCGCCGACACTAGGGGGGCGAAGCGCGCACGTTGCGCGCGCTTCGTGTCGATTAAGGGGCGAGGGTGTACCGAGTCGCTACGAGCCGGGGTCTGTCCTGACTAATGCTCGTCCTGCGAGCACTAAGCAGGACAGGTCGGCGAACGCCTCGCCCCACTCGCCCTAGCTGAAAATAGAAGTACCGAGGCGCTAGTACCGCGTCGCCTCGACCCAAACGCGGGCGATGACGAGCACCCCGAGGGCGAGGAGCCCGACCCAGAGCAGAGTCCCGCCCGCCGTGTCGAGGAGGCTGTCGGCGCCGGCGATCATCAGGGCGATCAGGCCGATGCCGGCGTAGAGGATGCCGCGGTCGCGGTCGGACAGGGTGTCGATCGTGAGCTTGTTCTGCGCGTAGAGCTGGCGCGCCGCGAAGCCCATCGCGACGCCGAAGGCGATGACGAGCGCGGCCTGGGCCGCGTCGGCGGCGTTGCCGCCTCCGGGGAGGAACGCGACGCCGAGGGCGATGATCGCGATGATCGCGATATCGGTCGCGGTTCTCGTCCAGCGCCTCATTTCGACGTCATGACGATAACCCCCAGCACGATCGCGGCCACGACGCCGGCGAGCGCGACGGCCGCGAGGACGCCGAAGACCGCCGCGGTCGCGTCGCGGCCGTCGACGCGCGCATCGATCGACCGCGCGAAGCCGAAGATCGCGATCGAGAACGCGAATGTCGCACCGATGCCCGCCACCAGCGATCCGACCACCGTCTGCCACAGCGCCGTGGTGTCGACGATCGTCGCCATCGCTCAGGCGGCCGGCGCCGGCTCCCGCTGCTGGGCGCGGCGCACGAAGGCCGTGGCGGTCAGTCCGAGGCCGATGGCGGCCACCACAACCGGCCCCACCGCCCCGGTCCCGAAGATCTGCGTGACGCCGTAGGTCGCCGCGCCGATCGCCGCCGCCGCCGGCAGGGTCAGGAGCCAGGCGGTGACGATGTCCCCGGCGACCCCCCATCGCACCGCCGAAAGCCGCTTTCCGGCGCCGGCCCCCATCACGCCGCCCGAGATGACCTGCGTGGTCGAGAGCGGGAAGCCGAAATGGGACGAAACGAGGATGACCGCGGCCCCGGCGCCCTGGGCGGTGAAGCCCTGCGCCGGGTCCATCTTGATGATCCGCGTCCCGACGGTGCGGATGATCCGCCAGCCGCCGACGTAGGTGCCCAGCGCGATCGCGCTGGCCGCCGAGATGACCACCCACGTCGGCACGTAGAAGTGGTCGGGCGAGATGTTGCCGTTGGCCACCAGCGCGAGTGCGATCACCCCCATCGTCTTCTGGGCGTCGTTCGTGCCGTGGGCGAGAGCCAGGAGCCCGCCCGAGAGAACCTGGCCGAAACGGAACCCGCGGACGACGGGGCCGGGGCGCTGCGCGCCGACGATCCGGTAGCAAAGGAAGATCCCGACCACCCCGACCACGAAGGCGAGCATCGGAGCGATGACCGCCGGGATCAGGACCTTCCCGAGCACCCCCTCCCCGATCACGGCGCTCGATCCGGCATCCGCGAACGCCGCACCGACCACGCCGCCGATCAGCGCGTGCGAGGAGCTCGCCGGAAGACCGTAGTACCAGGTGATGAGGTTCCAGGAGATCGCGCCGACGAGGCCCGCGAACACGACCGTCGGCGTGATCACGTCAGCGGACACGATGTCCTGCGCGACGGTCGCCGCGACGGCGAGGGAGATCACCGCGCCGACGAAGTTGAGGATCGCGGCGTAGCCGATCGCGAGGCGCGGCGGCATCGCCCGGGTCGAGATCGAGGTCGCGACGACGTTGGCGGTGTCGTGGAACCCGTTGGTGAAGTCGAAGATCAGCGCCGTCGCGACGACGATGACGAGGACGACGTCGTCATGCATTCTTGATGACGATGCCCTCGAGGATGTGGGCGGCGGTCTCGGTGGCGTCGATGGCCCGCTCGAGCCTTAGGAAGAGGTCGCGCCACCGGATCACGACCATCGGGTCGATCCCGTTGGCGAACAGTGAGGCGACGGCGTCCCGGTAGATGCGGTCGCCGTCGTTCTCGAGGCGATGAATTTCGATCCAGTAACCCTCGAGGTTCTTGAACCCGCGCAGGTGGGCGAGCGCCTCGGCGAGCTGCGCGCACGACTTCACGAGCACGTCGGCCAGCGCCAGCGACTGCTCCATCGGGGCTTCGATCCGGTAGAGCCCCATGAAGTCGGCCGTTTCCTCGGTGTAGTCGACGATGTCGTCGATCTGGCTCGCGAGCGCGTAGATGTCCTCGCCGTCGATCGGGGTGACGAACGTCGAGTTGACCCGGTTCGCGAGGTCGTGGGTGATGCGATCGCCCTCCTGCTCGGCGAGCAGGATCTCGCGCGCCAGCCCGGCCTCCTCGGGCCAGTTCGAGAGCATCTGGTGCAGGAGCTTCGCGGCCCGCAGCGTGTTCTGGCCCGCCTCGTTGAAGAGGTCGAAGAAGATGCGGTCGCGGGGAACTAGTGAGGGGAACGCCATGGGAGGGGCGGGGCCAAGCTACCAATCCGCGAGTACGTCGGCGATGCGCTCAGCCGCCCGGCCGTCCCATTTCGGCGGAGGTTGCGGGCGATCCCGCGTGCCGCCGGCCACCAGGCCCGGGATCTCGGCGATTCGGGCCGGGTCGAGGCCGAGCAGGGTGTTCGTCCCGCGCTCGACCGTCACCGGGCGCTCGGTGTTGTCGCGCAGGGTGAAGCAGGGAACCCCGAGGTATGTGGTCTCCTCCTGGATGCCCCCGGAGTCGGTGAGCACAGCCGCCGCGTCGGCCTCAAGCGAGAGGAAGTCGAGGTAGCCGACCGGATCGAGCAGGCGAACGCCCGGGGCCTCTCGATCGTCCAGCATCTTCCGGGTGCGTGGATGGACCGGGAAGACGACGGGCATCTCGGCGCCGACGCGGTCGAGCGCCGCCATCGCCTCCCCCAGGAGCGGACCGTCGACGAGGGCCGGCCGGTGGAGCGTTACGAGGACGTAGGAGCCGGGCTCGAGCCCGAGCTTCCCGGCCGACTCGCGCTCGCGAAAGCGGTCGGAGAGGGCGACGAGCGTGTCGATCATCGTGTTGCCCACGAACCGCAGCCGCGCGGGATCGATCCCCTCCCGGGTCAGGTTGTCGACCGCGTCGTCGCAGTGGAGGAAGAGCAGCTCCGACAGGTGGTCGACGAGCACCCGGTTGAGCTCCTCGGGCATCGAGCGATCGAAGCTCCGAAGGCCGGACTCCACGTGTGCGACCGGGATGTCGAGCTTCGCCGCGGCGATGCCTGCGGCGAGCGTCGAGTTGACGTCCCCCGGCACGAGCACGAGGTCCGGCTTTCGCTCCCTCAGGACCGGCTCGATCCGCTCGATGACTCGCGCGGTCTGCTCGGCGTGCGTCCCCGACCCGACACCGAGCATGTGGTCGGGCTCGCCGATGCCGAGCTCCTCCAGGAAGATCTCCGACATCTCGCGGTCGTAGTGCTGGCCGGTGTGCACGATCGTCGCCGGCCAATCGGAGAAGCGCTCCCGCGCCGCGGCGATGACCGGCGCCATCTTGACCATGTTCGGGCGGGTGCCGACTACGTGCAGGAGGCGCATGAGCCAGGGGTCAGAGGACGTGCTTGGACAGGAACCGAAGCTGGTCGCCGACCCCGCGCTCGAAGTTCTCGCCGCGGTAGACGTCGAAGTGCCCGGCGTCGTATTCAACGAGCTCGCCGAACCGCGCCCGCCGGGCCGCCTTGCGGGCGGGTTCCGGCGGCGTCACGACGTCGCGGGTGCCGACGGCGACCATGAGCGGGCAGGCGACGTCGCCGGCCTTGCGGCCGGGCGAGTAGCCGGCGAGCGTGAGCCCGACCCGCGCCGCGTATTCGTTGCGCCAGCCGAAGCCCTCCGGATACATCGACGAGTAGCCCGGGAGCGCGTCCGGGCTGTTCATCGCCGCCAGCGTCCCGGGCGGGCCGACGATCGGCGCGTAATAAGGGTCCCGGCCGCGGAGCGCGCGGGCGGCGTCACGAAGTCCGGCAACGGTTAGCCGCAGGACGTTGCGAGGGCCGCCGGCCCTGAGCGTTCCGAGCCCGCTCGCGTGCGGCACCTGCGCGACGATCGCGGCCACCCGCGGGTCGGCGGCGCCCACCGCGATCACGTGCCCGCCCGAGAACGACGAGCCCCAGAGCGCGATCCGGTCCGGGTCGACGCCGTCGAGGGCGCGAGCGTGGCCGATCGCCGCGCGCCAGTCGGCGTGCTGGCGGCGGACGTCGAGGAGGTTCCGGGGCTCCCCGGTCGATTCGCCGAAATGGCGGTAGTCGAAGACGAGCACCGCGAACCCTGCGGCGGCGAAGCGCTCCGCGTAGGCGTCGAGGCGGGCCTCCTTGAGCGCTCCGAAGCCGTGCGCCATGACGACGCAGGGCACGTCCCCCTCCGTGTCCTCGGGCCGGTAGAGCCAGCCGGCGAGCGTCTCGCCGCCGGATGGGAACCGGACGTCCTCGCGGGCGGCGACCTGCCCGAGCGTCATGCCAGCTTGTCGATCCGCCCCGCCAGCTCGAAGTCGTTGGCCGTCAGACCACCCTCGGAGTGCGAGGTGACCGTGACCGTGACCTTGTCCCAGGAGATCTCGAGGTCCGGGTGATGCCCCATCTCCTCGGCGGGACCCACCAGCGCGTCGACGAACCGCACCGAGCCGACGAAGTCCCCCCGCTCGAACGTCTTGGTGATCGCCTCGCCCGAACGCGACCAGCCGTCGACCTCGCCGAGCCTGGCGTCGATCTCCTCGTCCGTCAGCCGCGCCACCGGCGAAACCCTAGACCACCCGTCGACCAGTAGGTTCGACCGGTGCGTATCGCGAGCCTCGTCCCCTCGGCCACCGAGGCGCTGTTCGCGCTCGCCCTGGGCGATCAGGTGGTCGCCGTTACGCACGAGTGCGACTTCCCCGCCGAGGCGGCGCGGCTTCCGCACCTCACGCGCAGCGTGCTCGACCCGGGCCTCGCCCCGGCCGAGATCGACGGGCGCGTTCGCGAGCTTGTCGGCGCCGGCGAGGCCCTCTACGCCCTCGACGAGGCGCTGCTCGCCGACCTCGGGCCCGACCTCATCGTCACGCAGGCGGTCTGCGAGGTCTGCGCCGTGTCCTACGACGACGTACGCGCCGTGGCAGAGCGGCTGCCGTCGAGCCCGCCGGTCCTCTCGCTCGACCCGAGCACGCTGGGCGAGGTGCTCGGCGACCTCGAGCCGCTGGCGGACGCCGCCGGCGCGCCCGGCGCGGGCGATGAGCTCCGGCGGGGGCTCGAGCGTCGGATGGACGCGGTGCGGGAGGCCGTGGCCGCCCGGCCGCGACCTCGCGTCGCCGCGCTCGAGTGGCTGGACCCGCCGTACATCGCCGGCCATTGGGTGCCGGAGATGATCGCCGCAGCGGGGGCGGAGGACGTGCTCGGCGAGGCGGGCGGCCGTTCGCGAACCGCGGCCTGGGAGGAGGTGGCCGCCGCCCACCCCGAGGTCGTGGTCGTCATGCCCTGCGGCCTGCACTTGGACGAGTCAGCGAGGGAGGCGGCGAGCCACAGGGAGGATCTCCGCGCGCTCGGCGCCGATCGGGCGGTGGCCGTCGACGCCGCCGCTTCCTTCTCGCGCCCCGGCCCGAGGCTGGTGGACGGAATAGAGCTCTTGGCGCATGCGCTCCATCCGGCGGTGGTGGACGCACCGGCGTCCGTCTCGAGCGTCGAATGCAGCATTGAGCGCCCATAAGGTGCTCAACCCCTCACTCGATCGAGAGGCGCCGGGCCGCCTCCCTTCGCTGCTACACGGAGGCCCCTACGCCGCCGACGCCGCCGCCAAGCACCCCGCGAACGCCGCGGCGCCCAGCGCCGCCAGCATGAGCCCCTCGACCGCGCCGCCCACCCGGCGCCGCTCGCCGAAGGCGACGACCAGCGCCGCCAACCCGCCCCCGATGAGGCCGCCGATATGTCCCCCGACGCTGATCCCGGATACGCCGAAGGTGAACGCGAGATTGATCAGCACGTAGACGCCGATCTGGCCCGCCACCTGCTCGAGGCCTCGGTGACGGGCGATGATGAACGCGGCCGACATGAGTCCGAAGACGGCCCCCGACGCTCCAACGGTGAGGGCGGTCGGCGTCACGATCAGCGCGCCAAGCGACCCGGCGAGCAGCGAGACGCCATAGATGCCGAGGAAGCGAGGCGACCCGACCGCCGGCTCCAGCAGGGTCCCGAGGATGAAGAGGGCGAACATGTTGAAGGCGATGTGGAGCACGCCGGCGTGCAGGAAGCCGCCGGTCACGATCCTGTACCACTCGCCGTTGGCCACCTGAGGGCCGTCGAGCGCGAGGTTGTGGAAGACGCTCCCGCCCCCGCTGAAGCCGATCCCCGCGCTTGAGCCCGACGCGACCTCGGCGACGAAGAAGGCGACGTTGATGGCGATCAGCGCGTAGGTGGCGGGCGCCCTGCCCGCCGAGAGCCCGGACGCTCCCGCGGGGGCCCGCTTCACCCGCGTGGTCTGTCCCGCGCACTCGGGACAGCGCATGCCGACCGGGGTCGGGGTCATGCAATCGGGGCAGATGGGCCGCTCGCAGTTCGAGCACGCCACGTTCGTCTCCCGGTCGGGATGCCGGTAGCAGACAGCCATGGGGCGAAGGAATCTAGAGCGGTGCGCGCAAGAGCGGCGCTGACGTCGGCTGGCTCGAGCCTCCGCGCGGCTCGCGGGTCACGAGCACCGCGCTGGCGCCCGCGAGGTGGGGAACAGCCGCGCTGGCCGTGCCGTCCTGCCGCAGGAGGTGGCGGTCGTAGAAGACCTCGAAGGCATGGGGCTCGTTCTCGTCGACGAGGACCATCAGCTCCTCGTCGGCGAGGCGCTCGATCGCGCGCGGATCTCGGCTGCGGCTCATCTGTGTGCCTACGGTCCTCATCCGTGAGCGGATCACACCGACCGGCGCGATCCGCGATAGTCCCGCGCATGAGCGGTGCTGAGCGCTACGCCCGCGTGGCCGGAGCGATCCTCGTGGTGGCCGGCGTCATCGGCCTGCTGTTCGGCGGCGGTTTCGTCGGCTCCGGCGGCTGGCAGGACGCGCTTCACATCGTCGCCGGCATCCTCGGCTTCGTTGCGGCGTCCTCGTGGGCGCGTGACTACGCGCTGGGCTTCGGCCTCCTGTTCTGCGTCCTCGGCGTCTGGGGCCTCGTCGCGGGCTCGGGGACCGAGATCCTCGGCGAGCTTCCGGTGACGACGTCGGTCGCGATCGGGCACCTGACTCTCGGCCTCGTCGGCCTCGGCGCCGGCGCGGCGACCCCGGCTAGCTCTCGCGGACCGACCGGATCAGCTCGTCGGCGCGGGCGCGCAGGCCGGTCGGCTGGCGCCGGCGCCGGGCCTCGATAAGGAGAAGCGCCCCACCGGCCGCCGCGCCGGCCACCCCGGCGACGACTGGGCGCACCCAGTTGCGCGGGTCGCGGAGCGAGGCGAGCTCGGTCTCCGACACCTCGTCGGCCCAGCTCGAGAGCTCGGCGGCCGCCTGCTCGGTGATGCTGGCGAGGGTCGTCTCGATCCGGCTCGACAGGCTCTCGGGCGGATCGATCGGTCGCAGCGCGTCGCTGAGCAGCGCCTCGAGATCGAGAGGACTGGCCTGATCCGTCATCGCCAAGTCTCCAAGCCGGTCATGACAGTTCCTCCTCGAGCTGCTTGATCGCGCGGTGGATCAGCACCTTGGTCGCCCCGTCGGTCCGGCCGAGCGCCCGAGCGATCTCTCGGTTCGACATCCCGAGCGCGAACCGCATGATCAGGGCGTCGCGACGGTCCTCGGAGAGGCCGTCGAGCTTCGCGATCACCTCTCTCAGCTCCTCCCTGCCCTCGGCGACGCGCTCGGTCCCGTGCGGGTGGGTCGGCGGCTCGATCGCGTCGAGCGCGGCCTCTGGCCGGCGCGCCCGGTCGCGGTGGTAGTTCGACGCCAGGTTGTGGGCGATGCGGATGAGCCACGGCCGCAGCGGCCGGCCGTTCGACTCGCGGCGCGCCCGGTCGAAGTGGCGGTAGGCCTGAAGGAACGCCTGCTCGGTCAGGTCCTCGGCGTCGTGGTGGTTTCCCACCCGGTAGTACGCGTAGGAGTAGACGTCGCGAAGGTGGGCTCGGTAGAGCTCCGAGAACGCGCGGTCGAGCTCCGCCTTGGCGGCCGGGTCCTCCGGCAGCGCGGCTGCGGTCCCCCCGCGCCTTGAGGCCTCTTCGGGGTCGGACACCACCCAAGCCTAAACCTCCGGCTCGCCCACTCATGCAGCCTGCCTCTCGCGCTCGGCGCGGCGCAGGCTCGCCACCCAGTCATCGGCCGAGAGGCGCCCGGCGATCAGCCCGGCGAGGCCGTCGAGCCCGGGCGCGTCGAACCCAGCGCCCTTGATCGCGGCCGCGAGCAAGGGCACGGAGTCGAGCGACTCCGAGGCCTGCCCGATGCGACCCGGTATCTGGTCGGCAGGAACGCCGTTGCCCAGGAGCTCGCCGGCCTGGCGGTTCCGGCTCCCGGGCGCGAGCACCGTCGCCGTCAGGTCGCCGACACCCGCCAGCCCTGAGAACGTCTCCACCCGTGCGCCCGCTCCGAGGCCGAAGTCGACGCACTCGCGCCACACCTGGGCGGCCGCGATGCCGGCGGCGTTCAGCCCGTGCGGCACGGCGGCGGCGGCCGCGAGGGCCGCGGCGTTCTTCGCCGCGCCGGCGATCTCGACACCGATCACGTCGTCGGTGCGCTCGCAGACGAGCCCCGCGCGGTCGAAGACCTCTCCCAGCTGAGCTCGAAGGTCGGCATCGGGCCCCGCCAGCACCAGCGCCGCGATCCCGGCGACCGCCTCGCGCGCCAAGGCCGGGCCGCCGAGCGAGGCGATCGCGCGCGCGCGCACCCGCTGCGATGTGTACTCGAACGGCTGCAGCCCGAGCGGCTCGACGAGCCCCTTGCTCAGCAGGAGAACCGCGGTGCGCCCACCGACGCGATCGGCAAGCGAGCCGACGACGGCCGGAAGCCCCGCCGAGGGAACGGCCAGGCAGACGAGGTCGCAGGCCCCGAGCTCGATGTCGGAGGCCCGCTTTACGGTGACGCCGTCGGGCAACGTGACGCCGGGGAGGTAGTCCGCGTTGACCCGCTTGCGGGCGAGCTCCGTGGCCTTCTCCTTCGACCGAGTTCCCAGCTGCACGTCGAGGCCGCCTCGCGCGAGCAGCACGGCGATCGCGGTACCCCAGCTCCCGGCCCCGATGACGGCCGCCTTGCGGAGCGGCGGCAGGCCGCCGAGCCATTCCCACTGGAGCTCGACGTTGGGCCAGATGCGGTCGGTGACGGTCGCCGCGAGCGTCGGCGAGGGCCGCTCGGTCCGCGGGAAGGTCATGGGCTGCCCGGCGCGGAGGCGGACCTTCCGCGGCCGTATCCGCCAGCCGCGGCGAACCTGCTCGCTGCCGAACACGGCGACCGGCAGGACGGCCGCACCGCTCTCGAGCGCCAGCCGGCCGACTCCGCGCTTCGGCGTGCCCAGGGAGCCGGTGCGGATTCGCGTCCCCTCGGGGAAGATCACGACGGTGCCTCCGCGCTCGACGGCGACCCGCGCGGTCTCCATCGCGGCCTCGTCGGACTGTCCGCGACGAATCGGGAAGGCCCCGAGCCGCGAGAGCAGCCATCCCTGCCAGCGCTTCTCGAAGAGCTCGACCTTGGCGACGAACTGGATGCGCCGGCGCCACGGAAGCAGCGCGCCGATCACGAACGGGTCGAGGAAGCTCCGGTGGTTGGAGGCGACGATGAGGCCCCCGGAGACCCGGGCGTGCTCGCGCCCGTGTCGGTCGAGCCGCAGCCAGAGCAGGAACGCGGGGACGAGAAGGATGCGCGCCGCGTAGTAGAGGACCCGGTTCGTGCCCCTCTCGCGCGCGAAGCGGTGGTACCGCTCATACCTCTCCTCGCTGATCACCGCGTCCCTGCGCGGTGGCGCGGACGCGGGCTGCGCCTCCATGTACGTGCGTACACGTCTTCGCTGGGGCGGTTACTCGCAGGCGTGCGGCTTGCGTTTACCAGGCCGCCTCGATCAGCCCGCGGAGCTCGTCGCGCCCAGGCGCGCCGCCCGGAGTGGCGGCCAGGTCTCCCCGGTCAACGACCGCGTCGATCGCGGCCTCGACCTTCGAGCGGTCCGCCCCCAGCTCGCCGAGATGCCGGCGGCCGCCGGCGAGCTTGTCGATCCGCGATCCGATCGAGCTCGGACGCGTGCGGATCGCCTTCGCGAGCGCTGCGATCTGGTCCGGCGCACGGTCGCGCATCATCTCCATCACCCGCGGCAGGATCGCGGCGTTCGTCTCCGCGTGCGGCGTGCCGAGCGTGCGGACGAGCGTCTGGCAGAGAGCATGGTGGACGGCGAAGAGCGTTGAGTCGACGGCGTACGCGCAGAGGATCGCCCCGAGGGCGAGCGCGGAACCGTCGCGCTTCGACGGCGCTTGGTCGAGCGCCTCGCCGATCAGCTCCGCGCCGCGAAGCGCGGCCATCGTCGAGACCGGGTTCGCGAGCGGCGTGTAGAGGGCCTCGGCGCCGTGCGCGAGCGCGTTCATGGCGCTCGCCCGAGCCTTCTCGTCCGGCTGGGAGGTCATCGCGTCCGGGTCGGCGACGACGAGTTGCGGTCGCACCAGCCTCGAGGCGGTATAGCCCTTCGGAAGTCGATGAAGACCCGTGATCTCGGCGCCGGAGAGCGTCGTCGGGATCGCCCCGACCCGCGCCCCGCGCACCGCCGCCACGGCCTTCGCGACGTCGATGACGCGGCCGCCGCCAAGGGCGACGAGTGAGCGTCCGGTGACGTGGTCGACGAGACCGGCGGCGAGCTCGTCGACCGGGCCCCCGTGCACCTCGTGGACGGCGCCGGCGAGGCTCGCGAAGTCGAGCGGCATCGCGGCGAGCGCCCGCGGCGTCGTCAGGAGCTCCCAGTCCTCCCAGCCGTGAGAGGCGAGGACCTCCCCGGCCTCCGCGAACGCGCCAGAGCGGAAGACGATGACCCGATCACCGTCGCGCCAGGTGAACTCGCGCTCTGCCTCCAGCAAGAGCCCGGGGCGGGAATCGAACCCGCAGCCTCGGCTTTACAAGAGCCGTGCTCTGCCAGTTGAGCTACCCGGGCGGTGAAGCGAGCGTACCGCCGCAAGCCGTCCTGACTTTGCCTCGCGGGAGCGGGCGAGACCAGCATGGTGCGTCGGTTCTCGGTTGTCGTGACAAGTGTCTCGACAAGCGAGAAGCTGTGAACGGGGAATGCGCTGCCGACTACATCGGCCAGCTCGGGGCCCGCCCCCTCCCCGCGGCTACACCTCGCGGCTCGCGAGATGCAGGCTCACCTTGCGCTTCACGCGCTGGAGCGCGTTGTCCACGGTCTTCGTCTCGCACTCCAGCCGCTCGCCGATCTCCTCGTAGGAGTGGCCGTCGAGGTAGAGGGCGAGGACCTCGCTCTCGAGCTCCGACAGGACGCTGGACAGGCAGGAGACGAGGCTCGCGAGCTCCTCGCTCGCGATCACTCGCTCGGAGGGCTCCTCGCTGACCGGCCCGGGGAGGATCTCCTCGATCGTGGTCTCCCCCTCGCCGGTCGCGGCGGGCGAGCTCGCGAACGAGACGTACTGGTTCAGGGGAGCGTGCTTGTTGCGGCTCGCCGTCTTCACCGCCGTGATGATCTGGCGGGTGATGCAGAGCTCGGCGAAGTTGCGGAAGCTCGACTCGCGATCGGAGCGGAAGTCGCGCACGGCCTTGTAGAGGCCGAGCAGGCCCTCCTGGATCAGGTCCTCGGACTCGCCGCCGAGAAGGAAGTACGACGACGCCTTCAGGCGGACGAAGCCGCGGTAGCGCTTGATGATCCGCTCGTAGGCGTCGGCGCTGCCCGACTTGGCGAGGGCGACGAGGTACGAATCCTCAAGCTCGGGTTGAGCCTCAGAGCGCTGACGGGCCGGGGCTGCTGCCGCCGGTGCGAGGGCTGCGAAATCCTGGGTGGTGGTAGGTGTGGCCACGGGGTCCTCCGTATTCGTCGGATCCTGTGGCGCCGCTCCTCCCCTGGGCGCCCCTCCGGTTGCTCCAAGGGCCGAAGCTCGACCTTTAGTTCAACCTTATGTGCGGCACTCTAACCGCTCGAGCGGTGTTCTGTCAACCCCCGCGGAGGTCTTTGCAAGTTCAGTTGCAGTTTGGAGCTTCCGTCCGGGGGGCCCGCTACGCCCGCTGCCGCGCGACCTCGAACAGGAGGATCGACGCGGCGGCCGACACGTTCAGCGACGCGATCTCGCCGGCGAGTGGGATCGACACCACGACGTCGCAGCGCTCGGCGACGAGGCGCCGCAGGCCCTTGCCCTCGCCTCCGAGGACGAGCACCACCTTCCCGGTGAGGTCGGCGGCGGTGTAGGCGTCGGGCGCGGACGCATCGGCGCCGTAGACCCAGGCGCCGTCGTCCTTCGCCCGCGCGAGCCAGCGCTCGAGGTTGGCGATGCGCGCCACGGGCAGGTGCTCGACGGCGCCGGCCGACGCCTTGCAGGCGGCCGCGGTGATCCCCGCGGCGCGGCGCGTCGGGATCACGACGCCCGCGGCGCCGGCGGCCTCCGCCGAGCGACAGATCGCGCCGAGGTTGCGGGGGTCCTGCACGCCGTCGAGGACCAGCACGAGCGCGTCCTCGGCGGAAAGCAGGGAACCGGCGTCGGCATACGGATAGGGATCGACCTCCGCCACCACGCCCTGGTGGTCGGGCGAGCCCGCGAGCCGCTCGAGCCGCGCGTCGTCGAGGTCGTCGCGGCTCCACACCCTGTGCACGCGGCGGCGCCCGCGCCGCGCCTCAGCCACCGGCCGCCGGCCGTAGACGACCTCCAGGCCCTCCGCCACACGCGGCGCTGAGCCGACCATCAGCGGCGGACGAGACGCGGCCCCTCGGGCGTGTCCCGCACCGTGTAGCCGAGGTCGGCCAGCTGGTCGCGAAGCGAGTCCGCGCGCTCGAAGTCGCGCGCCGCGCGCGCCTCCTCGCGCTCGCGGGCGAGTCGCTCGGCCTCGGGGTCCGCCGTCTCATCGGCCTCGGCGAGCGATTCGAGGCCCACAATCGAGAGCATCTCCTCCATGGCCGCATGCGCGCCGCACAGCGCCCGCTTGTTTCCCTCGGTGACCAAGTCGTAGAGCGCGGCCATCGCTCGGGGGGTGTTGAAATCGTCGGCGAGGGCGTCGAGGAACGACTCGCGCAGCTCCACGACGACGGGGGCGGCCTCGCCGTCGACCCGCTCGGCCTCCCGGAAGAAGTCCCGCACCCGTTCGTTTCGCGCCGTGGCCTGCTCAAGGGCGCTCGTTCCGAAGGCGATCGGCTGGCGGTAGTGGCCGGAGATCAAGAAGTCGATCACCGCCTCACGACCGAACACCTTGAGGGCCTCCGCGAGCCCGAAGACGTTGCCTTCCGACTTTGCCATCTTCGCCTCGCGCCCGATCAGCACCATCCCGTTGTGCATCCACACCCGGGCGAGGGGGTGACCGCGAGCCGCCTCCGTCTGAGCGATCTCGTTCTCGTGATGGGGGAACACGAGGTCGACCCCGCCGCCGTGGATCGTGAACGGCGTGCCGAGCTCCCTCTCGGCCATCGCCGAGCACTCGATGTGCCACCCCGGCCGCCCAGGGCCCCAGGGAGAGTCCCAGGAGGTGTCCTCGCCGGGCTTCGTCGCCTTCCAGAGCGCGAAGTCGAGGGGGTCCTCCTTGAGGCTCGCGGTGCCCGCCTCCTCTCCCTGGTCCATCTGGTCGGGATCACGGTTCGAGAGCTGGCCGTAGGCGTCGAAGCTGCGGACCCGGAAGTAGACGTCGCCGCCGGACTCGTAGGCGTGCCCGCTCTCCACAAGCGCGGAGATCAGCTCGATGATCGCGTCGATCGTCTCTGTCGCGAGCGGCTCGGAGTCGGGCCGACCCAGGGCGAGGCCATCGGTGTCCTCGAAGTAGTCGCGCGTCATCGCAGTCGCGAGCTCGGCGGAGGGCACGCCGGCCGCGCGAGCGGCGTCGTAGATCTTGTCGTTGACGTCCGTGACGTTCACGACCAGCCTCGGCTCGTACCCCTCCGATGCGAGGAACCGGCGCAGGAGCATGAAGACCACGTAGGGGCGCGCGTTCCCGACGTGGATGCGCGAGTAGACCGTCGGGCCGCAGGCGTAGATTCCGACGGGCCCGCGCTCGAGCTCCACGAGCTCGCCGGTCAGGGTGTCGTGGATCCGCACGGCCCGCATCGAGCGCTGACTCTAATGAGGGCTGAACACCATGCAAATTGCGAGGATCCGGACGCGCACCCGTCGCTGCGGCCGAATCCGCCGATAACCTCCCGCCTCGCATGAGAGGGATCTCGCTGCGGGAGCGGGTGGTCGCGCGCGTGTCGGAGGCGTTCACCTCGCTCCCAGATCGCTACCTGGGAGCCGACGCCGACTTCGACGCCGCCTACGAGATCCGCCTGGGTGACATCGGGCGGGTTTGGGGAGTTCGCCTTCGGGGCGAGCGGTGCGAGGTGCGCCCGACCCCGCTCGGCAAGCCCGACGTGGTCATCGGAACCGACGCGTCGACCTGGATCGCCCTTCGCGAGGGCCGCATCTCGGGCCTCGACGCCTTCTCGGCCAGGCGTCTTTACGCCCGCGGCGACCTCGACCTCGCGCTCGGCTTCGAGGGGATGTTCGAGCTGTCTGGAGGGCGGCCGCCCCTGATCTCGGTCACAGAGGTGACCACGCGCGCCGGTCGCATCTCCGCCCTCGTGGCCGGCAGCGGGCCGGAGCAGGTCGTATGCCTTCACGGGCTGGGCTCGAACAAGACCTCGTTCTTCGAGACCGTGTCCGCACTCACGCCGGAGATGACGGTCCACGCGATCGACCTTCCGGGCTTTGGATCATCCGCCAAGCCGGCCCGGGCGCCCTACGACGCCGCCTACTTCGCGCGAGCGGCGCGGGCCTACCTCGATGCGGCGGGCATCGAGCGCGCGCACCTCGTCGGCAATTCGATGGGCGGCCGCGTGGCGATCCAGTTCGCCCTCGACTCCCCGGAGCGCGCCGCCTCGCTCAGCCTGCTCGCTCCCGCGCTCGCCTTCAGGCGCCGCCGGGAGCTCGTGCCCCTCGTGAAGCTGCTGCGGCCCGAGCTGGCGGCGATCCCGCACGCGATGCGAGCGGCGGTCGTCCGCCAGCAGCTATGGGCGATGTTCGCGCGCCCGGAGCGGCTCGACCCCGCGATCGCGGACGTCATCGCCGACGAGTTCTGCCGCACCTACCGCTCCCGATCTGCCCGCGTCGCCTTCTTCGCCGCGCTGCGCAACATCTACCTCGACGCGCCATGGGGAGAGCGCGGCTTCTGGCCGCGCCTCGCCGAGCTGGAGGCGCCGGCGCTCTTCGTCTGGGGCGACAGCGACCGCCTCGTGCCCGCCGCGTTCTCGCGCCATGTCGCGGAAGCGCTCCCGACCGCGCGCCAGGTGACGCTCCCGGAGTGCGGCCACGTTCCCCAGGTGGAGCTCGCCGCCGAAGCGAACCTGCTCATTCGGGACCACGTCGAGGGCCACCTCGCCCACGCGCTTCCGTTCGCCCGCACCGCCTGAGCGGGTGCGGAGCGCCACTAGACTCTCGCCGATGGCTGATCCAGCGACGTTGGCCGAGCGCGCGAAGCGAAACGGCGGCGAATCGGAAGACGGCGACGCCGGCGGCCTGCGCGGGCGCGGCTCCGCGGCGGCGTCGATGCTCGGGCGGGCGGGCGGCGGAGTCGGCGATGCTGGCAAGCGCCTCGCAGGCGTCGGCGCCGACGCCCTCGGCACCTTCGCCTCGCGACTCGCCGGGGGCATCGGTGGGCGCCTCAAGGCCGACCTCGACGATCGCGACCCCGACTACATCCGCGAGAACCTGCCGATGAGCTGGCTGTTCGCCACGCTCTGGTACCGGGCGGAGGTTCGCAACCTGGGCAACGTCCCCGAGGAGGGGGCGGTGCTCCTGGTGGGCAACCACACCGGCGGGAACATGTCGCCGGAGACGATCTTCTTCACGCTGGCGTTCCAGACCTTCTTCGGGGTCGAGCGCAGGTTCCACCAGCTCGCCCACAACCTCGTGCTGACCTCCCCCCTGGGCCCCTACCTGCGCCGCTTCGGCACCGTCGCCGCCTCCCATGACAACGCGCGCAAGGCGCTCGAGTCGGGCGCCGCGGTCCTCGTCTTTCCGGGCGGTGACTGGGAGGTCCACCGCCCGAGCTGGCAGAGCTCCAAGATCGACTTCGGCGGGCGCCGCGGCTTCATTCGCCTCGCAATCGACCAGGGCGTGCCGATCGTCCCGGTCGTCACGATCGGGGGCCAGGAAACCGCGCTCTGGCTTTCCCGGGGCGATTGGCTCGCGCGCCTGCTGCGACTCGACAAGACGCTTCGCCTGAAGGTCCTGCCGATCCTGATCGCGCCCCCCTGGGGACTCGACATCGGAGACTTCCTCCCGCGGATACCGCTCCCGGCGAAAATGACCACGGAGGTCCTTCCGGCGATCGATCTGGGCGAGCAGTTCGGGCCGAATCCCGACCTCGACGAGGTCTACGAGCACATCACCCGCGTCATGCAGGACGCGCTCAGCTCCCTGGCGGCGGAACGGCGCTTCCCGGTAATCGGATGAGGCTCAACGAGTCGGTAGTCATCTCGGCGCCTCCGAAGCTGGTCTGGGACTACGTGGCCGATCCGGCCAACGCGCTCCATTTCATGTCCGGGGTCACCCGCTGGGAGGTCAAGGGCGAGAGGGCGATCGGCCTCGGCGCGCGCTACCGGGTCCTGTTCCGCGTCGGCGCGGTCGAGACCGGCGGCCTGGTCGAGGTCGTCGAGTTCGACGAGCCGCGCGACATGGCCTGGTCGTCCGTCACCGGGCTCGACCATCGCGGGCGCTGGCGGCTCCGGGGGCTCTCCGACGGCCGCACCCGGGTCGAGTTCCGGATCGCCTACGGCGTCGCCGGGGCGGGCATCGCCGGCTGGATCTCGGAGTGGGTGGCGATGCCGAGCATGGGGTCGAACCTGCGCCGCAGCCTCCACCAGCTGAAGCGCCAGGTCGAGCACCAGAAGCTCCGCGAGGAGGCGCACCGCCGCCGCGCCGAGCGCGCCGGGGCTGCCACCTAGTCCGCTATACGAGCTCCTTCTTCAGGATCTTGCCGGTGCTGTTGCGCGGCAGCGAATCGAGGAACTCAACCTCGCGCGGGACCTTGTAGTTCGCGAGGTGCGATTTGACATGGGCGCGGATCTCGTCCTCCGAGAGGTCCTCGCCCTCCGAGGTGACGACGAAAGCCTTCAGGCGCTGCCCGAACTCCTCGTCGTCGACGCCGATCACCGCGGCCTCAGCGACCGCCTCGTGGTCGGACAGCAGGTCCTCCACCTCGCGCGGGAAGACGTTCTCGCCGCCGGAGACGATCATCTCGTCGTCTCGTCCATCGATGAAGAGGCGCCCCTCCTCGTCGAAATGCCCCACGTCGCCGGAAGACATGAGGCCGCCGACCATCTCCTTGGTGCCACCACCGGTGTAGCCCTCGAACTGGAACTCGTTGCCGACGAAGATCCGGCCCGACTTCCCGGTCGACACCTCGTCGCCGTTCTCGTCGAGGATCCTGACGACGCTTCCGCGGGGCGGCAGGCCGGCGGTGCCCGGGGCGGCCCGGAGGTCCTCCGGCCCCGCGATCGTCGCGTAGGCGACCTCGGTCGACCCGTAGAGGTTGTAGACGTTGTCGCCGAAGGTGTCCATCCACCGGATTGCAAGCTCGCCCGGCAGCGCCGAGCCGCTCACGGCCACGACCCGGAGGCTCGGCAGCTCGTACTTGCGGAGCGTTTCCTCTCCGAGCGCAAGGATCCGCTGAAGCATCACCGGGACGACGGCGAGCGCCGTCGCCTCGTGCTCTTCGACCAGCTGCAGCGTCGCCTCGGCGTCGAACTTCCGGTGCACGATGGCCGTTGAGCCGAGCGCCTGCGCCATCTGAAGATGGGCGAAGCCCCAGGCATGGAAGAGGGGGGCGCCGATCACCGTGGCTTCCCTCGCGTGGAGGCCGAGGCGCGAGAGCATCGCCGCGATCGGGCCGATCGTTCCCGGCGAGCCGCGCTGGGCGCCCTTCGGCGTGCCGGTGGTCCCGGAGGTGAGGATGATGAACCTGGCCTCCTCGTCCGGCGCGTCGACGTCGCTCGCGTCACCGCCCTCGATCAGGTCCTCGAGCGGCTTGTCGGGAGGATCGACGCTCTCGTCCTCGCGCCAGCCGACGTACGCGTGGAGCGCGCGGCCCCCGGCCTCTCGCGCCGGCTTCAGGACGTCGGCGAACTCCTCGTCGTAGATGAGCACCGCGGGCTCCTCGCGCTCGACCACGTCCTTGAACTGGGGCGCGGAGAAGCCGGTGTTCATGTAGAGCACGCTCGCGCCGAGCTTTGCGGCGGCGAGAGTGGCGTCGACGAAGCCCCGGTGGTTGCGGCACATGATGGCGACGCCATCCCCCGGCCTCACCCCATCGGCCTCGAGCGCGCGCGCGAGCCCGTTCGAGCGCTCGTGGAGCTCGCGATAGGTCAACTCGCCGAGCTCGTCCACGAAGGCCACGTTGTCGGGTATCTCGACGTTCGCCGCCGCGATCGCCGCGGCCGGCGTGGTGCCCCAGCGCGCAACCTCGCGGATGATCCGCGCGAGCTTGTCGGGCCGAACGGGGCGGATCAAGCCGGTCTCGACGAGCTCGCGGACTACCGCCGGCACCTCTCCCACCGGCCCGAGCTTGCCCAGCGGGAACCGTACAACGCGGCCGACGATCGGCAGGTCCGAGCCCAGCGGAGTCAACTACTTGCGGGCGCCCGCGGCGCCCTTACCTGCTGCTTTCGGATCTCAAGATCCTCACCAACACACCCGCACCCTACCCGGAGTCCACGTCCACCAGCGCCACCGCGACGCACGCGATCCCCTCCCCCCGCCCGATCCATCCCATCCCCTCATTCGTCGTCGCCTTCACGCTCACGGGCGCGGAAACGGCGGCGCGAAGCTGGCCCTCCATCGCCGACCGCCGGTCGGCCAGGCGCGGCGCCTCGCAGATGACGGTGGCGTCGACGTTTTCGACCCGGCCCCCGATCATCCCGAGCACCATCCGCAGGAGGTCGAGCGAGTCGGCATCGCGCCAGCGCTCCTCGCTCTGCGGGAAGTGCTGGCCGAGGTCGCCGAGCCCGGCCGCGCCGAGGATCGCGTCGATCACCGCGTGAGTCAGGACGTCGGCGTCGGAGTGGCCCTCGAGGCCATGCGGATGGTCGATCTCGAGACCTCCGAGCACGAGGCGACCGCCCTCCGCGAACCGGTGGCTGTCGAAGCCGATCCCGACGCGCGAGGCCAACTACCCGAGCGGCTCCATCTTCCGCTCGCGCCGCTGGAAGGTCGCGATCTCCTCGATTCCCCAGTCCCTCATGGTCTCGACCGCCTGATCGTACGCGTGCCCGATGTCACCCGGTACGTGGGCGTCGGAGGAGAGCGCGAAAACCGCTCCCGCCTCGATGAGCATCTCCGCGAGGTCTGGCGCCGGGTAGAGCTCGCCGACGGGCTTGCGCAGCCCCGCCGTCGACACCTCCACGGCCACGCCCGCCTCGCCGACCGCCTCGGCCAGCCCCTCGTAGTAGAAGCGCGGATCGCGGGCCGGCGCCGGGCGCCCCCGCCCCCAGACCTTGACCAGGTCGGGATGGGAGAGGACGTCGAAGAGGCCCGAGCGCGCCGCCTCGGTGACCATCTCGAAATACCGGCGCCAGACGGCGTCGGGATCGCCCGTGCGCTCCCACGCGTCGAAGCCGTCGTGGTCGACCGCGGTCTCGCCGATGAAGTGCACCGAGCCGAGGACGTAGTCGAAGTCGTGGGCATCGAGCAGGCTCCCGATCCGGTCCTCGGCGCCGGGCACGAAATCGGCCTCGATCCCGAGCCGAAGGGGAGTTCCGCCCACGAACTCGCAGTACTCGCTCAGGTCGTCACGCGCCTGCGCCTCCCAGAACGGGTGCCGCCAGATCTCGAGCGCCTGAACGAAGCGGTAGACGTGCTCGGAGCAGCCGAGCTCGCCGACGCCGGCGTCGCTCGCTGCCTCCAGGTAGCGATCGACGTTCGCCTCGGTGAACGCGTGCTCCAGGGGGTCGCGGTGGTCGCCGTCCTCGCGCAGGTGGACGTGGTAGTCGGTCAGCACGGGTCAGGCAAGGTATTCCCGGCCGGGATGTCTACGCTCCCGCGGTGCCGCGAACGCTGGTGGACCTCACGATCATGCTCGGCGCCTTCGCCGGCGCGACGGCGATCGCCGCGGCGCTCGGCGCAGCGAACTTCGGGACCGCGCTCGCCTTCGGCCAGATCGGCTTCGCCCTGGCCCTCCTCTACGTGCTGCTGCGCCGGCCCTGATCGGCGAGGAGGAGCTCGGCGACGCGGAGATCATCTGGAGTCGTGACCTTGAGGTTCCAGGCCGGCGCCGGCTCGATGAGGACCTTGCCGCCGCCCTTCTCGACGAGCATGGCCTCATCCGTAGCGGGGGCGATGCCCTGGGGATCCGCGTCGTAGGCCGATCGCAGGGTCCCCGTGCGGAACGCCTGCGGCGTCTGGGCGGCCCAGAGATGCTCGCGGCTCTCGGTGCCCACGATCTCGAGGCCACGAGCGCGCTTCACGGTGTCGGCGAGCGCGGCCGCCGCAATTACCCCGTCTGCGTCCGGGCGCTCCAAGAGCTTGCGCACGACCGAGTCAATGAGGAGCGGCGTCACGAGGGGCCGCGCGGCATCGTGGATCACGACGAAGTCGGCCTCGACGCGTGCAAGCGCGGCGCGTACCGACTCGGCCCGAGTCTCACCCCCGGGCACCAAGTCAATCGCGGCTGGGGCCGCCTCCCTGACCAGCTCGTCCGCACCGGGAGGGGCGGCGATCACGATCGGTCCGACCGACTCGGCGCGCGCCAGCGCGCCGACCGACCACGCCAGCATCGGCCGCCCGTTGACCTCGACAAGGGCCTTCGGGCCGCCGGCTCCGAGTCGCTCTCCAGAGCCGGCGGCCGCGATGACCGCGGTGGCGGTTTGCGCGCCGCTAGGCGGCGGCGGTGGCGCCGAAGCGCTCCTCCAGGAGCTCGTCGAGGTAGGCCTCGGCCCCGTCCTCGTCCTTCTCCAGGGCGTACATGAACTCCGAGGCGAGGATCTTCTTCGCTCGGGTGTACATCTGCTTCTCGCCGGTGGAGAGTCCCTTCTCCCACTCACGGATCGCGAGGTTGCGAACGACCTCGGCGAGCTCGAAGACGTCGCCGGTCTTGATCTTCTCGCGGTTGTGCTTGAAGCGGCGGTTCCAGTTCTTCGGCATGTCCGACATCTCACCCGTCAGCACGTCGATCACGCGCTTGACCTCCTCCTCGTTGATCACCCGCCGGAGGCCGGCGACGTGCGCGTTCTCGCACGGCACCATCACGGTCATGTCGTTGTGCAGGATCTTGATGGTCAGGTAGTCGCGGTTCTCGCCGAGGAGCTCTCTCGTCTCCTTGCGGATCACGACGCCGGCCCCATGGTGCGGGTAGACGACGTTGTCGCCCGCCTCGAAGGTGCACTCGATGGGGCCGATCTCGTGATCGGCCTGCGCGTCCTCGATTTCTATCTCTGGGATTTTTTCCTCCTCTAATCGAGACGAGCCGCTCGCTGGCGGCCCGTCAACTTGACGTGTAGTGGTCGACGAAGCCGACCTCCGAAACCCTGCGAAGCGCCGCCCGAATCTCCTCCGCGCGTGCCTCGCCAACCCCCTCGACCGCGGCGAGCTCGTGGTCCGTGGCGGCCATGATCCCCTCGAGGTCGCCGAAGCGGTGGACGAGCCTCTGGGCGACGAGGCGCGGGAGCCTCGGCACCTGCGTCAGCGCACGGTAGCCGCGCGCACGGACCCACAGGTCGTGCGCGTTGGCCTTCCGGTCGTAGCCGAGCACCTCGGCCAAGCGGCCGAAGTCGAGCAGCTCGCGATGCGGAAGCGCCGCCAGCTCGCTGGCGGCGCGCTCCAGCTCCTGCTCCGAATCGACGGCGACGTAATCGCGGACCAGCGCCATCCGCTCGGCCATCACGCCCATCACGGTCTCCTCGAGCTGCATCTCGATCAGGCGGCCCTCGGTGCCGAGCTCGATGATGTAACGCTCCACCTCGGCCGCCATCCGCGTGACGAGCTCGGCGCGCTGCAGGACAACGAGCGGTTCGTGAAGCGCGACCGACCCATGTCGCTCCTGCTCGGAGAGCCGGGTCGAGATCCGGTTGAGGTGGTCGCGGTACTTCTCGAGCGTCGCGAGGCCCTGGTTCGCCTTCGAAAGCACGGTGGGGATGTCGACGAGGATGTACTTGATCCCCTCCACGTAGAGCGACACCACGTCACGCCGCTGCGAGATGGCGATGACGAGCGCCTTCGTCTGCTTCGCGACCCGCTCGGCCGTGCGGTGCCTGGTGCCCGTCTCCATCGAGAGGATCGTCGGATCCGGCATCAGCTGGACGTTCGCCCAGAGGATCCGCGAAGCGTTCGCGTCGAGGACGATCGCGCCGTCCATCTTCGCGAGCTGGTAGAGCAGCGCCGGGTTGTAGTCGACGTCGAGCCTGATCCCGCCCGAGAGCAGGAACGACACGTCGTCGGGCTCGGCCAACAGGATGAGCCCGCCGGTGCGGGCGTGGATGATCCCGTCGACGCCCTCCCGAAGCGCCGTGCCAGGGGCAACCATGTCGAGCGCCCGGAGGAGCCGGGGGTCGAGTCGCGCCTCAAGCTCGTTCAACTCGTCCCCTGCGTGCGGCGTCACCGCTAGATGATGCCAAAAACACCTGGAGACCCGCTCACCGCCGAATCCCGTGTGGACAGGTCGGAATGGCGCTTGTCAAGTGGCCTTCGCGCGGTTTGTCCTGACTTGACCACCTCCTGGGTGGCAAACGCAGGACGAACCAGCGAAAATGGCTCAGGCGGCGCGGCGATCCGGAGCTTGGCGTGGGCCAGCGGCGCGTTTTCCCTCGCCGGCCGAGACCAGCGCCTCGCGCAGCGATGCGGCCGGAGCCAACCCGCCCACGGCCTCGTCCGCCACCGGGCCGACCACCGGTTCCAATCCGAACTTCGCGGCTTCCGCCACCCGCCGCTCGGGATGCGCCACGTACCGAAGCTCACCGGTGAGCCCGACCTCGCCGAAGCAGGCGAGCGGCTTGCCCCCGGGCCTCGCGAGGGCCTGACCGCGGTGAGCCGAGGCGAGCGCCAGGGCAACCGCCAGGTCGGCGCCCGGCTCGTCGACGCGGATCCCGCCGGCGACGTTCACGAAGACGTCGGCGGCGGAGAGCGAGACGCCGCCGTGACGCGCGAGGACCGCGAGCACCATCGCCAGCCGGTTGCGGTCGATGCCGTTCGCCACCCGCCGCGGCGGGACGATCTCGGTCGGCGCGACGAGAGCCTGGACCTCGACAAGGAGCGGTCGGGTTCCCTCCATCGAGGCGAGCACCACCGAGCCCGGCGCCTCGCTCGCCTCGCCGACGAAGCGCGCCGAGGGGTCGGCGACCTCCACGAGGCCGCCCTGCCGCATCTCGAAGACGCCGACCTCGCTCGTCGCGCCGAAGCGGTTCTTGAGCGCGCGCAGGGTGCGGTAGCTGCGCTCGCGCTCGCCCTCGAACAGGAGCACGCAATCGACGAGGTGCTCGAGCACGCGCGGCCCGGCGACCGCGCCCTCCTTGGTGACGTGGCCGACCAGCACAGTCGCACACCCGATGCGCTTGGCCGCCTCCATCACCTGGGCGGCGCACTCGCGCACCTGGCCCACCGAGCCCGGCGCGCCTGTCATCCCCTCGGCGGCCAGGGTTTGGATCGAGTCGATGACGCAGACCTCGGGGCGACTCTCATCGAGCGATGCGAGCACGGCCTCGAGGGACGTCTCCGCCAGCGCCGGGACCTCGAGGGCGGCGTCTCCAAGCCGCTCGGCGCGCAACCGCACCTGCGCCGTCGACTCCTCGCCGGAGACGTAGAGCACGCTCCGCCCCGCGCTCACGAGGTTGCCGAGAGCCATCCCCGTGAGCGTCGACTTCCCGATCCCGGGCGCGCCGCCCAGCAGGACAAGCGAGCCGGGCACCAGTCCGCCGCCCAGCACGCGGTCGAGCTCCGCGATCCCGGTCTCGAGGCGCGGCACCGCCGGGGCCGCGACCTCCCGCAGTGGCACTGCGCGGGCCGCGGCCGCGCTGCGGCCCCCGCGGCCCCGCCGGCTGCCGCCCGCCGGCGCGGGCCGAGACTCGACGAGCGTGTTCCACTCTCCGCACCCCGCGCAGCGCCCCGACCAGGCGAGCGCCTCGTGGCCGCAGGACTGGCAGACGTATCTGGATGCCGAACGCGCCACGAGCCCACCCTACGAACCCCGCCCGACGCCATCGCGCCCCTCTGGATGAGCCGCGGAACCGGCGCGGCCGCAGGGGCGCCCTTGCTAGGTTCGCGCCGTCTTGCGACGGGGTGGTAGGCGAGCGGCATGCTGGGCGACGGCGATCGCCTGCTCCGCGGTGGTCGCGGCAGCGTCGGCCGCGCCGGCGAGCGCGTTCGACGCCGGTGCCGAGGCGAAGAACTTCGCCAAGATCACGGAGCGCGAGCGCTACATCACCCTGACGCCCGAGTTCCAGGCCCGGCTGCAGCGGCAGAACGTCGCGAGCCAGCAAGAGGATCTCTATATCCAGACGCACGACCCGGCCCGCAACTACCTGGGGAACGTCTGCGGGCACCGGACGAACGAGTGCGCCGGCGACGTGCGCTTCTACGACTGGGCGAGCCAGGGCTTCGGCCTGCGGACGCCCGTGCTGTTCACCGCCCGCGACGGCGCGACGCTCTCCGGCAACGTCTGGGCGACCCGCGCCGGCCCCGCGTCGCGCCCCGCGGTCGTGATCACGACCGGCTCGGTGCAGGCCCCGGAGACCCTCTACTGGGGCCTCGCGGCGACGCTCGCGAAGCACGGCTACGTGGTCCTCACCTACGACGTGCAGGGGCAGGGGCGCTCGGACACGCTTCGGCGAGGGACCCGACGCGCTGGAGGGGGTGCCCTCGCAGGCGGGCGAGCCGTTCTACGACGGGACCGAGGACGCCCTCGACTTCCTGCTCTCGACGCCGTCCCGCGCCTACGAGCCTCGGCCGAGCTGCACGACCGGCACGAGCCATGCGGCGAAGCAGAGCCATCGCGTCCAGGAGGGCCTCGACGCCGCGTACAACCCGCACTGGTCGCTCGTCGACCCCTCGCGCGTCGGGATCGCAGGGCATTCGCTGGGGGCAGCGGCCGTCTCGTTCGTCGGCCAGGAGGACCCGCGCGTCGATGCGCTGGTCGCCTGGGACAACCTCGACGACCCGTCGGCGGGGGGCGCCCTCCCCACGCCGACCTGCCCGAAGGCGCCCGAGACCCGCAAGCCGCCGCCGATCACGAAGCCGGCGCTCGGGATGTCGAACGACTACTTCCTGACCCCGCAGCCGTACACTCTCCGACCCCGATCCGCAGAGCCACAACGACGGCTTTCTCGCCTACCAGGGCGCCGGCGTCGACTCGATGCAGGTCAACATCCGCGGCGGCACCCACTACGAGTACTCGTTCCTGCCCGGGAACACGCTTCCGTACCCGTTCGGCACTGCCACCCTCCGAGGCGAGGACGTGGCCGCGTGGTACTCGACCGCGTGGTTCGACCGCTACGTCAAGTGCCAGGGCCGCCCGTCGTGCGAGGCGAATGCCGACGCCCGTCTTGAGACCGACCGCTGGCGCGACGACTCCACCGACGCGCGCATCGACCCCTCCAGCGATCCGAACCTCTACTCCTTCTACCTCCGCTCCCGCTACGCGCTCCGAGAGGCGAGCGGAACCAAGGTCGCCTGCGACGACATGCGCGCGGGGTGCTCGTCGATGTCGCCCGACGGACTGGCGCCCGACTACTCGTTCGTGGCCGACGCGAACCGGCCCGACGGCCCACGGCGGGGGCGGGTGATTCCGTGCTCGGTCCCCCAGGCGGGCGGGCGCGAACCGGATGTGCTCCGTGGCACGGACGCCGGCGACGCCCTGCGGGGGCGAGGCGGGAACGACCGCCTGAGCGGCGCCCCGGGCCGGACTGCCTTTACGGCGGAACGGGCCGCGACCGCCTCGACGGCGGGGCCGGCCGCGACCGCCTCGACGGCGGGGCCGGCGCGCGACCGCCTGCTCGGCGGGCGCGGCGCCGACGTGATCCTCGCCACCGGCGCGGGCGCTGACCGCGTCCACTGCGGCGCCGGCCACGACACCGCGAGGGTCGGCCCCGGCGACACCGTCCGTGGATGCGAGAGGGTCATCCGCTAGGCCCGCGAACGTCCCTTGATACCCCCGCATAGCCCCCAACGCGGGACGTTCGCGGCTTGGCGGCGCGTCAGAGGTGAAAGCGCCGGTGGTGCTGGTGCTCGGCCTCGCTGAGCGGCGCCGCCGGGTCGGCTGAGGTGCCCGGCGCGCCGCGCACGTACATCCAGGTGAGCAGCGCGCCGACCGCAACCAGCGCGGCCAGGAACCACATCGCCGCGGAGAGACCGTCGGTGAAGGCGACGTCCCTGCCTCCGCTCGCGCCCGCCTCGACGCTCTCGAAGATCGCGCCGCCGATCGCCACGGAGAGCGCGCCCGCAAGCACGCGGTCCATTGCGAGCACGCCCGAGGCGATGCCCGCCTTCGAGGCGGGAAGCGCGGCCATCGCCGCGCTCGACATCGGGGCATAGACCAGCCCGAGGGCGACCCCGAACAGGAGGTATCCCGGCAGGAGCGTGCCGAACCCCGAGCTCGCGTCCACGCGCGTGAGCAGGGCGATGCCGACCGCACCGCACACCATCCCGGCGGTCATCAGGCTCCGCACCCCGAACGCCTCGATCAGCCGCCCCGCGACCGGCGAGATGAAGATCATCGGCACGGTGATCGGCAGGATCAGCACACCGGCCGCGGTCGCGCTGTGCCCGAGGACCTCCTGGAGGTATTGGGGCTGGAGGAGCATCAGCGCCCAGTAGGCGCCGACCAGGCAAAACGCCGCGGCGCTGGCGCCGAAGTAGGGGCCGTTTTGGAACAGCTCGAAGTCGACGATGGGATGCTCCGAGCGCCGCTCCACCGCGTAGAAGAGGACGAGAAGGACCGCGCCGGCCATAAGGAGCCCGATTGTGGCCGGCGAGCCGAACCCCCACGCCTCCGACTCGACGAGCGGCAGCACGAGCGCGACCAGGGCGGCGCTCAGGATCACGAGGCCCGGCCGATCGAGGCGTTGGCCGGCGGTCTCGTCGCGGCTCTCGCGGGCAAACGCGAGCACGACGAGCACGCCGAACACGCACACCGGGATGTTGACCCAGAAGATCAGCCGCCAGTCCGCGTCCACCAGGATCCCGCCGATCAACGGTCCGATCGCGAGGGCGAGCGAGGAGATCGCGGTCCAGATCCCCACGGCCTGCGCGCGCCGCTCCGGCGGGAAGGCGTCGGTGACGAGCGCGAGCGAGAGCGGGAGCGTCGCGGCGGCCCCGGCTCCCTGGACGAACCGCCCGGCGATCACCGCGTCGCCACTCCAAGCCGCGCCCGCGAGGACGGAGCCGACACCGAAGAGCGTCAGGCCGGCGGCGAAGACGTTCCGGCGGCCGAAGACGTCTCCCAGCCGTCCGGCGGTGACGACGAGCGCCGCGATGACCAGCAGGTAGCCGTTGAGGATCCATTGCAGGGTGGCTCGGCTGGCATCCAGGTCGGAGCGGATCGTTGGCAGCGCGAGCGCCACGACCGTCGAGTCGAGCATGAGGACGAAGAGACCGGCGCACGAGCCGACGAGGGTCCACCAGGGGTGAGTCCGTTCGGCGCTCGTGGCTTCCGTCACCAGTCGCGAGGCTAATGGCCTGCGCGGCGGTTGCGCTGCGCGCCCCGGCGTGAGAGGATCCGTGCGCATGGCAGGGAGGTTTCGTCGTTTCGTTCTCTTCGGGCTGCTCGCCGCGATGGTCTCCGCGGTGGCCGCGGTGCCCGCCGGCGCGCTGTCGATCTCGGTCTCCGGGAGCCATCTCGTCAACGCGAACGGCAAGAACGTGCGCCTCATCGGCGTCAACCGCTCCGGTTCGGAGTACTCCTGTGCGGGGCCCGACGGCCAGGGCGGCCACGGCTACGCCGTCTTCCAGGGGCCGGTCAACGATCGCGCGATCCAGGCGATGAAGACCTGGAAGGTGAACGCCGTCGCGCTGCCGCTCAACGAGGCGTGCTGGCTCGGCGGCATCGGCGGCCTCAACCCACGGTTTTCAGGCGAGAACTACCGGCGGGCAATCGAGGCTTACGTCAACCGGCTGAACGCGCACGGCATCTACGTCGTGCTGCGGCTATCAGGCGCCGGCCCCGACGACCACGTGTACGGCTCGGTCCCGGGCGACGCGGAGACCCCGATGGCGGACGCCGACCACGCGCTTGACTTCTGGAGCTCGGTCGCCGCGCGCTTCCAGGACAACCACGCCGTGCTCTTCCACGCATACGACGAGCCTCACAAGATCTCCTGGGGCTGCTCGTTGAACGGGTGCACCGTGAACGCGAACGGGTCCGAGGGCGAGCCACGCTTCGGCACGTACCAGGCGACCGGCCATCAGGCGATAGTGAACGCGATTCGCGCGAGCGGCGCGACCCAGCCGATCATCATCTCCGGCATCGACTTCGCGGGCGACCTGAGCCAGTGGCGCCAGTTCATGCCCACGGACCCGCTCGCGTCGATCGCGGTGGGCTGGAACTCGTTCGACTACTCCGGCAACTTCGGCGCGTCTAAGCCTTTCCTCCGCGACCTTTCGAACAGCTTCCCGATCGTCATCGGCGGGTTCGGCGACACGGACTGCAACTCGGGCTACAGCAAGCGGATCATGAACTTCGCCGACGGCCAGGGCATCTCATACCTTGCATGGACCTGGAACACCGAGGCCGACTACGGAGGCTGCGCGAACGCCCTCCTCGGCCCGAAGCTATCGGCCTATTTCAGCGGCCACCCGAGCGGCTTCGGGAAGGGTGTTCGGAAGCACTTCCGGAAGGTCCGCGGCTAGCGCCGGTTCTCATGTGCGCAACGGAGAGCCAGAAATGAAGGCCCGTTGCGCCGCACGCATCGCGCCGCTCGCCGGCTCCGTCGCCGTAGCGCTGGCTGCGCTCACCTCCGGCGCCTCCGCCGCGCCGCAGGGTGACCCGCTGACGCCGCAGGAGCAGCCGCACCAGATCATGAGGGTCGAGAAGGCGGTCGCGGACGCCGGCCACCTGAGCCAGATCAGGGTGATGATCCCCGACACCGGCCTCGACCTCGACCATCCGGACATCGCGCCGCGCCTCTATGCGCTTCCGAAGCCAACCAGGGCGCCGAACCAGTATCCGGGGCAGTTTCCCAACGTGACGATCCCTGCCGGTGCACACGGCTACGACATGATCGGCAACGACTGCAACCCGCCGAACGAGGTGCCGGACCTCGATCCCAACCACCCGCCCGGCTGCTCAGACCATGGCACGCTCGTCGCGGGCGTCCTCGGCGCGGCCTGGGACAACGGCGTCGGCGGCAGCGGGGTGGCGCCGAACGCGCGGTTCATCGCCCTGCGCACCTGCTGGGACGACGACCAGTGCTACGGCCACATCCAGCCGCCGGCGATGCAGTGGGCCGCGGACCGCGGAGCGCGGGTGATCAGCATGAGCTGGCTGGCGGACCGCAACCCCGACCTCAACAAGGTGATCAAGCGCAACCCGAAGGTCCTCTTCGTAACGATCCCCTCGGGCAACGGGGGCACGTTCAACGCGGACCCGACCCATCCGCAGCCGTGCTCGGTGGGCCTTCCGAACGTGATCTGCGTCAGCGTCAGCGCACCCGACGACGGCCTCGACTGCGCGGCCTTCGGGCCGAGGACGGTCGACGTCGCGGTGCCGACCGAGAACTCCGTAACCACGCAGAACGGCGGCGGCTTCGGTGGCACCGGATGCGCGACGAGCTTCGCCTCGCCGACGGTCGCCGGCCTCGCGACGATCCTCTTCGGCATGGAGCCGAAGGCGAGCGGCGCGCAGGTGAAGAAGGCGATCATCGACGGTGCCCGCCCGGTCAGGGCCTGGCGCAACAAGTCGGTCTCGGGCGGCGTGGTGAACGCCGACAAGTCGGTGAAGCTGATGAACCGCCGCTTCTAGCCGGGCGAGAGCGACCGCTTACTCGGCTGAGTCGGCGGCTGTGCCGCCGTCGGCCGAGCCGCCGCCATTTCCCGACGGAGCCGGCGGGCCGTCATCGGAGCCCGCGGCTCCGACTCCGACCGGCTCCTTCTCGTCCTTCTTCTTGGACGCCCGCTTCTTCGGCTTCACGAGCTTCATCGACAGCGGGTGCTCGTCCTCGTCACCCGATGCGTCACGATCGACCACGACGGTGGTGCCGGTCTCGATCTCGCCCCTGCGGAGGACCTCGTCGGCGAGCGGGTCCTCGATGTAGCGCTGGATGGCGCGGCGCAGCGGACGCGCGCCCATCGCCGGGTCCCAGCCCTTGTCGACGAGCAGGTCCTTCGCCTCGTCGGTCAGCTCGAGCTGAAGCTCGTGCTCCGCGACCTGGGCGCGAACGCGCCCGATTAGCAGGTCGATGATCACCTTGATCTCCTCGCGCGAGAGTTTGTGGAAGACGATGACCTCGTCGATCCGGTTCAGGAACTCGGGGCGGAAGACCTTCTTGAGGTCGCCCATGATCCGGTCCTTCATCTCCTCGTAGGAGGCGCCGAGCTCGTCGGATGACCCGAAGCCGAAGCTCACGTTCTTCGCGATGTCCTTCGCCCCGATGTTCGAGGTCATGATCACGATCGTGTTGCGGAAGTCCACCGTGCGTCCCTGGGCATCGGTGAGCCGCCCGTCCTCCAGGATCTGGAGCAGGATGTTGAAGACGTCCGGATGGGCCTTCTCGATCTCGTCGAGGAGCAGCACGGAGTAGGGCTTGCGCCGCACGGCCTCGGTGAGCTGTCCACCCTCGTCGTAGCCGACGTAGCCGGGCGGCGAGCCGACCAGGCGCGACACGGCGTGCTTCTCCATGTACTCGGACATGTCGATCCGGACCATCGCCTCCTCGTCGCCGAACAGGAACTCGGCGAGCGTGCGGCCAAGCTCGGTCTTGCCGACGCCGGAGGGGCCGAGGAAGATGAACGAGCCGGCCGGGCGCTTGGGGTCCTTGATGCCCGCGCGGGACCGGCGGATCGCCTTCGAGACGGCCTCGATCGCCACGTTCTGCCCGATCACGCGCTTATGGAGCTCGTCCTCCATGCGCAGGAGCTTCTTGGTCTCTGCCTCGGTGAGCTTGAAGACGGGGATGCCGGTCCACATCGAGACGATGTCGGCGATCTCCTCCTCGCCCACCTCTGGCCGCTCGCCACCCTCGCCGGACTCCCACTCGTCCTCGAGCTCGTGCTTGCGATTGGTGAGCTGGCGCTCCTTGTCGCGCAGGTTCGCGGCCTTCTCGAACTCCTGCGCTTCGATCGCGGCCTCCTTCGCGCGCCGCGTCTCCTCGATCTCCTCCTCGAGCTCGCGGTACACCGGCGGCTGGGACATCGAGCGGATGCGGATGCGCGACGCGGCCTCGTCGATGAGGTCGATGGCCTTGTCGGGCAGGAAGCGGTCCGAGATGTAGCGGTCGGCCAGCTCGGCGGCGGCACCGAGGGCCTCGTCGGTGATGTTCACCCGGTGGTGGTCCTCGTAGCGCTCGCGCAGGCCCTCGAGGATCTGCACCGTGTCGGGGATCGACGGCTGGTCGACCTTGATCTGCTGGAAGCGCCGCTCCAGGGCCGAGTCCCGCTCGAGGTACTTGCGGTACTCGTCGAGGGTCGTGGCGCCGATCGTCTGGATCTCACCGCGCGCGAGCGCCGGCTTCAGGATCGAGGCGGCGTCGATCGCTCCCTCGGCCGCGCCTGCGCCGACCAAGTTGTGAAGCTCGTCGATGAAGAGGATGATGTCGCCGCGCTGGGTGATCTCCTTCATCACCTTCTTGAGGCGCTCCTCGAACTCGCCGCGGTACTTCGAGCCGGCGACCAGGGCCGCCAGGTCGAGGGTGTAGATCTGCTTGTTGCGCAGAAGCTCGGGGATCTCGCCCCGCACGATGCGCGAGGCGAGGCCCTCGACGATCGCCGTCTTGCCGACGCCCGGCTCGCCGAGGAGCACGGGGTTGTTCTTCTGACGGCGGGAGAGGATCTGCATGATCCGCTCGATCTCGGTGTCGCGGCCGATCGTCGGATCGAGCTTGCCCTCGCTGGCCAGCTTGGTGAGGTTGCGGCCGAACTGGTCGAGCAGCTTCGAGGACTTCTTGCCCTCGCCGCCGCCGACGCCGGCGCCCTGCCGGCGCCCGCCCGGGCCGGAGAGCATCCGGATGACCTCGTTGCGGATCTTCTCGGAGTCGGCGTCGAAGTCGAGCAGGATGCGGGCGGCGACGCCCTCGTTCTCTCGCACCAGGCCGAGCAGGATGTGCTCGGTGCCGATGTAGTTGTGGCCGAGCGAGAGAGCCTCGCGGAGGGCCAGCTCGAGCACCTTCTTCGCGCGCGGCGTGAACGGGATCTGCCCGGA
The DNA here is from genome assembly GCA_963771655.1 of uncultured Actinomycetes bacterium. Classification (GTDB taxonomy): domain Bacteria; phylum Actinomycetota; class Thermoleophilia; order Solirubrobacterales; family 70-9; genus JAWVFM01. The sequence continues at coordinate 250,451 of CAVYUG010000009.1, forward strand.
CGTCACCTCCTCGCCGGAGCCGACGATTCGAACCACCTGCGCGCGGACGCGCTCCACCGTGATGTCGAGCGACTCGAGCACGCGCGCGGCGAGCCCCTCCTCCTCGCGCAGCAGGCCGAGCAGGATGTGCTCGGTGCCGATGTAGTTGTGCTTGAGGGTGCGGGCTTCCTCTTGCGCCAGGACGACTACCTGACGTGCCCTCTCTGTGAATCGCTCGAACAAAAACTCTCCGCCTCTTTGCCGTTTCGCCTCAGTATTGCCTAGCCGGTGGTCGCCTCCGGCGACACCGTCCTCGGGGACGCGGGCTCGCCGGCGGTCTCATCAGATATCTCGGCTCCTGGGTGCCGACGGATTAGACCCTCCGGTTTCTCGACTACGACGAGAGCCCAGTATATCGGGGGGGTGTGCGTGGCCAGGCGGGGTCCGGAGCCCGCACGGGCCGCAACTTGCGGGGTTGGAGCTGGCCGCCGGAGTAGGATCGCGCGCCGTGGCCCCAGAGGACGGACCCGCGGGAAGCCTCGACTCGTTCGCCCGGAGCAACCGCCTGTCGTTCTCGCAGGCGGTGAGCCTGCCGCAGGAGGGCACGCTTCTGACCGCCGGCGGCGACGTCAAGGGCGCGGTGACCGGGAAGCTGCCCGGCGGCCTCGACGGCACGCTCGCCTACTACACCTCCACCACCACGACCACCGACTCCGATGGCCACTCGACGACGCACCACCATCACAACACCGTCGTCGTGGGCCGACTTCCCGAGAGCATCGGCTTCGCCCCCTACCTGGCCTTCCGCGGCCCATCGGTCACAACCGGGCTCGGCCTTCATGACGACACCAAGCAGGTGAAGGCCGTGGGCGAGGCCGTCAAGGGGGCCCGCGCGTTCGCCTTCGACGGCACGAGCGACGCGTGGCTCACACAGCTCTTCTCGCCGGCGCTCATCGACTGGCTCGGCCGGAGCCCCGACGACTTCGGCTTCGAGCTCTCGGGCGGGGTTCTCTGCGCCGCGCGCAGCGACTACGTCGACGGCGAGGACCTGGTGAGCCTGTGCAACGACGCGGCCCACGTCGCCGGGGCGATCGCGACCGAGTGCCAGGAGGCCGTCGACTCGGGTCTCGCCGCAAGCCAGGGCGCCCACTCGAAGCCCGCGGACCCCGGCCTCGAGAAGACGCTCAACGAGGTCACGGGCGAGGGAGCGCCCGACCATCTCGGTGCGACGACCGGAGCCCTCCGCCGTCACCTCTTCGCCTCTCCCGGCACGTACTTCACCGCGCTTCTGTGGGGACTCGTGGTCGCCGCGATCCTCAACGTGTTCCTGCTGGCGATCACGATCAATCTGATCGTCGCCCACTCGTACTCGGGGCTCGTCATCTTCGAGGCCGCGCTGATCGGCATCTGCTTCCTCATCGCTCTGCGCTGGAGGGTCCGCGACCGGGCGAACGCGCTCGACCCCGAGGCCTTCTTCCGCGGCTACGCGCGCTCCCGCCACCTCCAGGTCGCCGACCCACTCCAGTTCGCGGCCACCCACGCCGAGGCGAACCTCCCATTCGAGCCCGACTGGGTCTTCACCGGGACGCTTCCGGGCGGCGCCGGCGACGCGGCGCTCGCGCTCAAGGGAAACGGGATGAAGCGAAGCGACCAGATAGCCGTGGTCGCCGGCCCATCCGGGCCGGTCGCCGTCACCGAGCTCACGGCGACCGCCCCCGGGCTGTCGGTCGCCAACCTCGACGAGTACGCCGCGGCGCTCACCAAGCAGGCCGCCGGGCCCGCCCCTTCGCCGACCCCGGGCTGACCTAGTCCTCGGGCGGGCGCGGGAGCTCGACCTGCGTCTTCTCAACGACTTGGAACGGGGCGTTGAAGCGGATCGACGTCAGGCCGAATCTCAGCTCGTCGCCATCGACGAGCTTGCGTCTTCCGGAGACCCGCTCGCCATTGACGAAGCTGCCATGCCGCGAGAGGCCCTCGTCCACAAGCACCCAATCGTCGGCGAGGTGCTGGAGGTCGGCGTGGAGCGACGACACCGCGGTGTCCCACGAGAGGGAGACGTCCGCGGACATGCCGCGCCCGATCGTCACCCGCGTCCACGAGTCGGGCATCGAGAGCACGCGCTCCGACCCGTTGCCGTCCGTATAGACGAGGAACGGGTCCCCGCGGCGGCGGGCATCGGCGATCTGCGGCGATTCCTGGTCGGCGGGCTCGCCCATCTTCGAGCTAGTCCCTCATCGCCGGAAACAGGACCACCTCGCGGATGCTACGCGCGCCGGCGAGGAGGATGACGAGACGATCGATGCCGAGACCGACGCCGCCCGTCGGCGGCATGCCCTGCTCGAGCGCCTCGACGAACGCCTCGTCGTAGGGCTGCGCATCGACGTCACCGCGGCGAAGCTCCTCGGCCTGCTGCTCAAAGCGGCGCCGCTGCTCGTCCGGGTCGTTCAGCTCGGTGAACGAGTTCGCGATCTCGATCCCGCCGACGATCGCCTCCCACCGTTCGACCAGCCCGTCTTCGGATCGATGACGCTTGGCGAAGGGCGAGAGCTCCACCGGGTAGTCGCGGACGAACGTCGGTTGGACGAGCGCGGGCTCCACGAGCTTGGAGAAGACGTCGTCGACGAGCTTGCCCCAGCCCTCCGCATCATCGGGCTCGCGGCCGAGCGCGCCGGCGAGCTCCTCCCGGGCCGGCCGCTTGGCGATGTCGAGGCCCGAGCGCTCGAGGATCGCCTCCCGCATCGACACCCGCCGCCACGGCGGCGCCAGGTCGATCTCCTGCCCGTCACGCTCGACCTTCGTCGTCCCCAGCACCTTCTCGGCGACGGTGGCGACGAGCTCCTCGGCGCGCCTGGCGGTGTCGTCGTAGTCGGCGTAGGCCTCGTACCACTCGAGCATCGTGAACTCGGGGTTGTGCTTGGGTGAGATTCCCTCGTTGCGGAAGTCCTTGCCCAGCTCGTAGACCCGCTCCAGGCCGCCGACCACGCACCGCTTGAGGTAGAGCTCGGTGGCGATCCGCAGGTAGAGGTCGCGGTCGAGCGCGTTGTGGTGCGTGGTGAACGGGCGCGCCAGCGCGCCGCCGTAGAGCGGCTGAAGCACCGGCGTCTCGACCTCGAGGAACCCTCGCTCGTCGAGCCAGCGGCGGATCTCGGCAACGGCTCGGCTGCGAAGCTCGAAGAGGCGGCGCGTGTCCGCATTCGCCATCAGGTCGAGCTCGCGGTGGCGATACCGGGTCTCGACGTCGGCGAGCCCGTGGAACTTCTCGGGCGGAGGGCGAAGGCTCTTCGCAAGCAGGGTCCAGCCCGTGACGCGCAGCGACAGCTCGCCCCGCTTGGTCTTGAACGCCGTGCCGTCGACGCCGACGATGTCGCCGAGGTCGAGCTCGGTCAGGGCCTCGTGCTCGCCCTCCCCCACCACGTCGGCGCGGGAGTGGAGCTGGATGACGCCGGAGCCGTCGGCGATGTCGAGGAACGCGGCCTTGCCGTGCCCGCGCCGAGCCGCGATCCGCCCAGCGACCCGGTAGGCGTCGTCGGTCTCCTGGCCGGCGCGGAGGTCCTCGTGCGCCCCCCGGACATCGGCGATCTCGGTCCGGCCCTCGAACGTATGCGGGAAGGGCTCGATCCCGTCCGCGCGCAGGCGGTCGAGCTTCGCCCGCCGCTCGGCGATCAGGGCGTTCTCGGTGCGCTCGGTGGGACCGTCTTCGCCGTTCATTCGGCGCAGGTTATGTCCGGGAATGACTTGCGGGCGCCTTCGGCGCCCTCACATGCCTCTTTCGGGGCAAAGCCCCTCACCGGACCGAAGCGGCTTACGCCGCTTCTATCTTCGTGATCTTGAGCTTCTTCTTCGGCCCGCGGGGCACGTCCACGGTGACGATCTCGCCCCGCTTGTGGCCGAGGAGCGCGCGGCCGATCGGCGACTCGTTGGAGAGCTTGCTCTCGGCGGGATCGGCCTCAGCCGAGCCGACGAGCCTGAACTTCTTCGAGTCGCCGGACTTCTGGTCCTTGACGTGGACGAGGGTGCCGACCGACACGACCTCGGTGTCGACGTCGGACTCGTCGATCACGGTGGCCCGCCGCACCCGCTCCTCGAGCTGCGAGATCCGCTGCTCAAGGAGCGCCTGCTCGTTCTTCGCGTCGTCGTACTCGGAGTTCTCCGAGATATCGCCGAACTCACGCGCCTCCTTGATGCGGGCCGCCACCTCACGACGCTTCTCGGTCGTGAGGTATTCGACCTCCTGCTTCAGCTTGTCGAGCCCTTCCTGGGTGATCAGCGATTCACGCGCCACTTGGGAAAACTCACCCTCTCTCCGTACCTGCGCGGACCGGGGCCCGCTCTATCGAACAAAACGCCCGAAGCGCGGCGCTTTCGTGCGCACGCGGTCTCGGGCAGGCGGCGATTATAGCGATGGCGTTTGGCGGCCCGAAAACGGTGGAATCGACCGGTTCAGGCGGCGAGAGGGGCGGCTTCTCGCTGTTCGTCGAGCATGTCGCGCACGTGGTCGAGTGACGGCGCGCGCTGGAACGCGTCGGCCTCCTTGCCGCGCATCCCGATGCCCTCCAGGTACGCGGGGTACAGCTTGCGCAGGTTCCGGCATCCCCGCTCGGCGCCCCAGTGCTCCTCTGCGCGATCGACCGTCCACGAGATCTCGTCGATGACCTCGTCCCTGCCCGGCGGGCCGGTCCGCCGGCCCAGCACCTCCTCGAACGCCCAGGGGTTCCCGAGCGCGCCGCGGGCCAGCATCACCGCGGCGGCGTTCGACCGCTCGTAGGCGGCCCCGGCAGCCTCGGCATCGTGGAGCCCCCCCGAGAGAATGACGGGCGCGTCAAGCCCGCGGGCGAGGTTCGCCACCGACTCGTAGTCCGGATCGCCTGAGTGGCGGGTGGAGGCAGGGCGGGGATGAAAGGCGACTGCGGCGACCCCGGCTTGGGCGACGAGTTGGATGGCGAGGTCGAACCCCGAGCGGTCGCCCGGCACCAGGCCGCTCCGCACCTTGACGGTCACAGGCAGGCCGGGGGCGCCCGCGGCGCGCGCGAGGGCGACGGCGCGGCCGGGATCGCGAAGCAGGGCCGCCCCGGCGCCCGTCTTGCATACCTTGGGCACGGGGCAGCCGAGGTTGATGTCGATGAGGTCCGCTCCAGCCTCGGCGACGAGCCACGCGGCCTCGCGCATCGCGTCGGGGTCAGGGCCGAAGAGCTGGATCGAGACCGGGTGCTCGTCGGGATGGATGCGAAGCATCTCCTCGCTTGTCCGCCGATTGCCGCGCGCCAGGGCGATGCTGGACACCATCTCCGAGACGGCCAGGCCGGCGCCGTAGCGACGCGCCTGCAGGCGCACGAACCAGTTGCCGATGCCGGCGAGCGGGGCAAGCAGGACGCGATTGGCGACGTCGACGTCGCCGACGCGGAAGGGAGCTGTGAGCGGGGGTTGTGACACGGGATTCAGTTAGGGGGCCGGACTTGCGCGGAATCGCTGGCTCCGAGCGTTCGTTGCGGCCTTGGTGTTGCTATAGCAGCCACAACCCGGCAACGAACGGATCTGGCGGCCGGAATCGCCCTCCCTTCGCTGACTCGTCTGTCGCGCGCCCTCACTCGTTCATCTCCCATATAAGCCGCAACCCCGTCAGGGTGAGCAGGTCGTCCACCTCGTCGACCGTCTCGCAGTAGGGGACGATCGCGTGAGCGTGGCCGCCGGTGGCGATGAACTCGACGTCGGTGCCGAGCTCGCGCTGGACCCGCCGGGCGATCGCGTCGACCGCGCCCGCGAACCCGTAGACGATCCCGGACTGGAGGCTCGCCTGAGTCGACCGGCCGATGACGCCTCCGGGCTCTCCGAGCGGCTCCCCGAGCTCGATCGGCGGCAGCTTCGCCGCCCGCTCGGCCAGCGCCTCCATCGAGATCGCGACGCCGGGGCCGATGACGCCGCCCAGGTACTCGCCCTCGGCCGAGACCGCGTCGAAGGTCACGGCGGTCCCGAAGTCGACCACGGCGCACGCGGCGCCGAAGCGCGCGTAGGCGGCGACCGCGTTGACGAGGCGGTCCGCCCCCAGCTCCCGCGGGTTCTCGAGCTTGATCGGCATCCCGGTTCGCACGCCCGGGCCCACCAGGAGGCAATCGACGTCCAGGTAGCGCTCGCTCATCGCCTGATAGCCGGGCGTCAGCTGCGGGACCACCGAGGAGACGATCGCCCCGTCGACGGCGTCGAAGCCGGTTGCGCGCAATGCCAAGAGCGCGGCGACCCGGGCTGCGATCTCGTCGGTGGTCGCCTCGGAGTCGGTGGCGACGCGCCAGTGTTCGACGAGGTCCCCCCCGTCGAAGACCCCGAGGTGCGTCTGGGTATTGCCGACGTCGACCGCTAGCAGCACGGCAGCCATTATCCGCATAGGGTTGCGGCATGGCCCGCGCGACGCTCTACGTGATCCCCGGATCTCACCCGTCGATGACCGCGCGCCTCGAGCTCGAGCGCAAGGGCATCGTTTACAAGCGGGTGGACCTGATGCCCGTCATCTCGAAGGCCGCGGTCCGCGCGCTTCGGTTCCCGAGCAACACGGTCCCGGCGTTGCGGATTGGCGAGGAGCGGGTGCAGGGGTCGCGTGCGATCGCGAAGCGCCTCGACGAGCTGGTCCCGGAGCCGGCGCTCTATCCCTCGGACCCCGGCCAGCGCGCCGCCGTCGAGGAGGCCGAGCGGTTCGGCGACGAGGAGCTGCAGCCGCCCGCGCGGCGGATCGTGTGGAACTGCCTGCGCCGCGACCGCTCGCCGCTCGAGAGCTTCTCCACGGGCGCGAGGCTCGGCATCCCGATCGGCCTCGCCGTGAAGACCGCCGCGCCCATCGTCGCTGGGGCGGCGCGCCTGAACGAGGCGACGGACGAAAACGTCCGCGCCGACCTCGCCTCGCTTCCGGCGCAGCTCGACCGGATCGACGGCTGGATCGCCGACGGCACCCTCGGCGGCGCCGAGCCGAACGCGGCCGACTTCCAGATCGCATCGAGCCTGCGGCTCCTTGATGACCTTGGACGACCTCGGCCGTGCATCGAGTCGAGGCCGGCTGCGGTGAGATGGCGATGCGCGTGGTTCCCGACTTCCCCGGGCGGGTGCCTCCGATCCTGCCGGCGGAGTGGCTCGAGCCGCTCAGAGAGAGGACCCCGGCGGCGAGCTGAGCCAGGGGCCGGCTCTTCGCACAGCCCCCTCGCCGCCCAGACCCTGGAGCGCGGTCTGAAGCCTGGTCCCGTCGGGCAGCTCCAGGTCCGGCTCCAGCTCCAGCAGCGGCACCAGCACGAACCTCCGGCTCGCCACCTCGGGGTGCGGCAGGATCAGTCGCTCGTGCTCGAGCTCGATGTCGCCGAGCAGGAGGAGGTCGACGTCCAGGGGCCGCGGCCCGTGCCTCGGCCCGCCGAACATGCGCCCGTGCTCGGCCTCGATCGCCTTGCAGGCGTCGAGCAGGTCCAGCGGCTCGAGGTCGGTGGCCACTCGCACCACCGCGTTCAGGAAGTCGGGCTGGTCGAGGATCTCGCCAACCGGCTCGGTCTCGTACGTCGAAGAGACCGCCAGCACCTCGACCCCATGCTCGCCGAGAAGGGATACGGCGCCGCGCAGGTGCTCCTCGCGGTCGCCGACATTCGAACCGAGCCCGAGGAAGCCGGTCCGGCGCTCATCCCTCATTGCTCGTCCTCGTCGTCCTCCTCGACCTCGAAGGATCGCTCGTGCACCACCTCGACCGCGACCTCCTCCAAGGCGAGCGGCAGCGGTGGCTCCGGCTTCGACGCCCGCACCCGCACGACCTCGCAGCCGAACCGCTCGGCGAGTCGCTCGCCGATCACGTGGGCGAGCCGCTCGAGGGTCCGGTAGCTCCGCTCGGTCGCGGCGAGGGAGATGATGTCGCAGGCCTCCGAGTAATCGATCGTGTCCTCGAGGCGGTCGGTGAGCACGGCGTCACACGAGGGGGCGTCGAAGGAGACGTCGAGCAGCAACCTCTGGCCGACCTCCTGCTCGGCGTCGGTTACGCCGTGGTGGGTGTAGATCGAGAGCCCGCGGATCTCGACGTCGACCGAGGATTCCGAGGCGGAGTCGTCCTCCATCGGCTCAACGTAGCCGATCGAGGAGGCGCTCAGGCGGCCACGGGCTCCTTCGCGCGCTCGTCGCCGTGCTCCGCCAGCCACGCGTCGAGCTCGAGCGGCTTCTCGGTGTCCTCGTAGACCTCGTAGTCGGTCATGCGCCCCCACCGGGCGTGACCCCAGATGACGTAGCGGTTCTCGTAGACCAGCTCGCCCTCGTCGGAGCGCAGATCGTCGGTGCCGCGAACGCAGATCGTCGTGCGCCATGGGAAGCCCTTCACCACGACCTCGTCGGGAAAGATCTGGAGCCCCGACGCCGCGAAGCGCTCGAGCCACTGCGTCACCGCGGGCTTCCCGACGAACTCGCCCGACCACGAGCTGCGGCCGGGGAAGACGAGGCGGGAGTCCTCCCCGATGAGCCGCAGCTGCGGCCGCGGGTCGCCTTCGTTGAGGCGCTCCATGTTGTGCGAGAGGACGCGATGGGCGAGCCAGGAAAGCATGTGATCTCCTCCTCTAGATAGATCGCTCTAGTAAGGACGCTACCATAGCCGAATGCCCGCCGAGACCAAGGATCGGATCGTCGACGCCACCGCCGAGCTCTTTCGCCGGCAGGGCTACGTCGGCACAGGGGTCAAGCAGATCGCCGACGAGGCGAACGCGCCCTTCGGGTCGCTCTACCACTTCTTCCCGGGAGGGAAGACCGAGCTCGGCGAGGAGGTGGTGCGGAGTTCCGGCGCCATGTACATCGAGCTCTTCGCGACGATCGCGGGTGCCGCACCCGACGTCGTCACCGCCGTGGGCGACTTCTTCTCCGGCGCCGCCGAGACGCTGCGCGAGACCGATTACGCCGACGCGTGCCCCATCGCCACCGTCGCGCTCGAGGTGGCGAGCACCGACGAGACGCTGCGCAGGGCCACGGCCGATGTCTTCGAGAGCTGGATGGATGCGGGCACGGCTTACTTCGTGGCCGCCGGGATCGAGGAGGCAGCGGCGCGGGAGGTGTGTCTCGAGATGCTGATGCTGCTCGAGGGAGGGTTCCTCTTCAGCCGCGCCTGGAAGTCGACGCGGCCGCTCGAGGTGGCCGGCGCCGCAGCGGTCAGCTCGGTGCGTGAGGCTCTCGAAGGATCGCCTCGGCGGTCACCACTGCCTCGCTGACCTCGGCGACGTCGTGGACCCGCAGCACGTCGGCGCCGCCGGCGAACGCCAGCACGTTCGCGGCGATCGTCCCGCCGAGCCGCTCGGTGACGTCGCGGCCGGTCAGCTTGCCGATGAAACCCTTGCGCGACGCGCCGACGACGACGGGCCGGCCGAGCTCCCGGAGCTCGTCGAGGCGATGAAGGAGCTCGAGGTTGTGGACAACGGTCTTGCCGAATCCGATCCCCGGGTCGAGCCAGATCCGCCCTTCGGCGATCCCGGCCGCGACCGCGACCTCGATGCGCCCGGCGAGGAACGCCTTGACGTCGTCGACCACGTCGTCGTAGCGGGGGTCGTCCTGCATCGTGCGCGGCGTTCCGAGCATGTGCATGAGAACGACCTCGCAGTCCCGCTCGCCGCACAGGGACGCCAGGTCAGGGTCGCCGCGGAGGGCGGTGACGTCGTTGACGACGCTCGCGCCCGCATCGAGCGCCGCCTCGGCCACCTCGGCCTTTGAGGTGTCGATGGAGACTCGTACCGCGGGCTCGACGTCACCGGCCAGGGCAGCCACCACCGGCCCGACCCGCTCGAGCTCCTCCTCGACGCTCACCGCCTCGGCCCCGGGCCGCGTCGATTCCCCGCCGACGTCGAGGATGTCGGCGCCGGCGTCCGCGAGCTGGCGCCCGTGCTCGATGGCGGCGCCCGGGTCGAGGAACAGCCCGCCGTCCGAGAACGAGTCCGGGGTCACGTTGACGATCCCCATGAGGATCGCCTTGCGCGAGTCCAGCAGGCTGACTATGCGCCTTCGAGACCGGGGCGCGGGCGCGGCATCGGGCGCGGGCCCTCGCGGCCCGGCTTCGACGGCTCGGGCTCGATCTCGGGCGGCTCGGGCTCCTCAGGCTCCGATTCGGCGGCGCCGAAGACGTCCTCGTCGCTCTCGCCGGCGAGAAGCCGCTCGAACTCCTTCGCCTCGATCGTCTCGCGCTCGAGCAGCACCTTCGAGATCCGGTCGAGCGCGTCGCGGTGCTCGGTGAGGATGTCGCGCGCCGTCTGGTGCGCCTCCTCGACGACGCGACGAATCTCGTCGTCGATCTCGCGGGCGATCTCGTCGGAGTAGTCGGGCTCGGAGCTGAACTCGCGCCCGAGGAAGGGCATCGAGCGGTCGTGGCCGAAGACGCGCGGGCCGAGCCGCTCGCTCATGCCGTAGCGCATCACCATCTGCTTGGCCGTCTCGGTGACCTTCTCGAGGTCGTTGGAGGCCCCGGTCGTGATCTCGCCGAAGATGATCTCCTCCGCCGCGCGACCGCCGAGCGTCATCGCCATGGTGTCGGTGAGCTCGGCGCGGGTGGTGAGGAACTTGTCTTCGGTCGGCAGGTTGATCGTGTAGCCGAGCGCCTGGCCGCGGGAGATGATCGAGATCTTGTGGACCGGGTCGCAGTTCGGCAGCAGATGCCCGACGATGGCGTGACCGAGCTCGTGGTAGGCCGTGACGAGCCGCTCCTTCTCGCTCATCACGCGCGAGCGCTTCTCGGGGCCGGCGATCACGCGCATGATCCCCTCCTCGAGCTCCTGCATCGTGATCTCGCGCTGGTTCTGGCGCGCGGTGAGCAGCGCCGCCTCGTTGATGAGGTTCGCCAGATCGGCTCCGGTGAAGCCGGGGGTCTGCCCCGCGAGGGTGTCGAGCTCGATGTCCTTCGCGAGTGGCTTGCCGCGCGTGTGAACCTCGAGGATCTGCTTGCGGCCCTTGCGGTCCGGGCGGTCGACGACGACCTGGCGGTCGAAGCGGCCGGGGCGGAGAAGCGCGGGGTCGAGGATGTCCGGCCGGTTCGTGGCCGCGATGAGGATGATGTTGTCCTTCATCTCGAAGCCGTCCATCTCGACGAGCAGCTGGTTGAGGGTCTGCTCGCGCTCGTCGTGGCCCCCACCCATGCCGGCGCCGCGGTGGCGGCCGACGGCGTCGATCTCGTCCATGAAGATGATGCAGGGCGAGTTCTGCTTCGCCTGCTCGAAGAGGTCACGCACGCGGCTCGCGCCGACGCCGACGAACATCTCGACGAAGTCGGAGCCGGAGATCGAGAAGAACGGCACCCCCGCCTCACCGGCGACCGCCCGTGCGAGCAGCGTCTTGCCGGTCCCGGGCGGGCCGTAGAGCAGCACGCCCTTCGGGATCCGCGCGCCTAGCGCCTGGAAACGCTTGGGGTTCTCGAGGAACTCCTTGATCTCCTGGAGCTCCTGGACCGCCTCGTCGACGCCGGCGACGTCGCGGAAGGTGATCTTCGGGGCGTCGACGGACATCCGCTTCGCCCGCGACTTACCGAAGCTCATGACGCGGGAGCCGCCGCCCTGCATCTGGTTCACGAGGAAGAACCAGAAGCCGAAGAAGAGAATGAACGGGAGGATGTAGGTGAGGATCGAGAAGAGGCTCGAGCCGCCGGTGCCCTCGACCTTCGTGACGATCGGGCTGTTCGCCTTCGTCAGGATGGGCATGAACTCCGGCTCGGTGTTGTTCGGATAGCCGGTGGTGTAGCTCTGCCCGTTCTTCTGGTCGACCTGGATGTCGTTTGTCTTGGGCTGGACCGTGACCGTCGAAATCGAGTTCGGGTTGTTCTTGATCTGGTTGATGAACTCGTTGAACGTCGGCGTCTGGGTGTCCGACGGCCCGCTGATCAGCTTCTGCGCGAAGAACGCGAGAACGATCACGATGATGATCGGGAAGGCAGCGCTACGGAAAAATCGCCTCATCTGCGGCTCTCAGCTCGGTTGGCTGCGGCATGCATCAATGGATTCGAGGCGTCCCGCAGGCTTGAATCAGCGTACCAGCCGACGGCCGCCGTCTAGGCGGGCTCGGGCCCGTCCGCAAGCGCGGCTACATACGAGAGGTTCCTGTGGCGCTGGGCGAAATCGAGGCCGTATCCCACGGCGAAGCGGTTCGGGATCTCGAACCCGACGTAGCGAACGGGCAGGTCCACCCGCCGTCGCTCGGGCTTCGTGAGCAGCGCGCACACCTCGAGCGAGCGAGGATTGCGAGCCCTCAGGTTGCGCAGGAGGTAGTGGAGGGTGAGGCCGGAGTCGATGATGTCCTCCACGAGGACCACGTCGCGGCCCTCGATCGAGGAGTCGAGGTCCTTGAGGATCCGCACGACGCCCGACGAGTCGGTCGCGGACCCGTAGCTCGAGACCGCCATGAAGTCGATTTCGCACGGCACGGTGAGCTCGCGCATCAGGTCCGCCATGAACAGCACAGCGCCCTTCAGCACGCCGATCAGCACAAGATCGCGTCCCTCGTAGTCGCGCGAGAGATCAGCCCCGAGCTCGCGGACGCGGCGCTGGAGGTCGTCAGACGCGACGAGAACCTCGCCGATCCCGGACGGCCCTCCCTCAGGCTCGGCCATCGAGCGCTCGCGCGGTCAGCACGGCGACCCGGCGCGTCCCCGAGGCGAGCTTGAAGTCCTCGGAGACGGCCACGCCGGCCACCCAGGCGACCACCTCGCCGGCGACGACCACCGGGAGCTCGCGCCGGGCGGACCGTGGGACGCCGCTGTCGGTGAACAGGTCCTGAAGCGACTTCGTGCCGCTCATCCCAAGCGGCCTGATGCGATCTCCCTCGCGCCAGGTGCGGACCTCGAGCTCGCTGCCGAGGGCGCCGGCATCGAGCGTGGCGAGCTCGGGCCCCGCGGGCTCAACCGGCATCGGGTGAAGCTCCGCGCGCACCTCCCAGCGGCCGATCCGGCAGGTGCCGGGAAGGGCCAGGCGCGTGGGCTCGGGCGCGGCGTCGGCGGGGCTCTCTGTCTCGAAGTGGACGGTGCCCGCCTCGCAAATGGCCCGCACTCCCCCACCGAGCTCCACCATCCCGCCCGCGGGCGAGCCGGCGAGGCGGACGATCTCGGCGGCCCGGCCGCGCCCAAGCGCCACGCTTCGCCCGGCGGCCCGCTCCGCGAGAGCGCGAAGAGCGAGGCGGCGAAGGGCCGGGTCGAGCTCGGCGAGCGCCGCGGTGCCGATCGCCGACGAGCCGGCGGGGGCACCGGCGGCCTCGAGCTCCGCGAGGACGAGCCGGTCGAGAAGCTCGGCTTCCTCGAGGAGCTCGGCGTGGGTCTCCGCGAGGTTCGCCTCCGCGGCGCCGAGCTCTGCGAGGACGGGCAGCACCTCGTGGCGGATGCGGTTGCGGGCGAAGGCCGGATCGAGGTTGGTGGGGTCGTCCTCGAACGGGAGCCCGGCGGCGATCGCCAGCTCGCGAAGCGCGGGGCGCGAGCGGCCGAGCAGCGGGCGGACGACCCGTCCGTGCCGGGGCGGCATGCCGCGCAGCGCGCGAGCGCCGGGTGACGCGGCAAGGCGATAGAGCAGGGTCTCGGCGAGGTCGGTCCGCGTGTGCCCGGTGACGACGAGGCTCGCACCGGTGCGATCCCGCAAACGCTCGGCCGCCTCATAGCGCGCGTGGCGGGCAGCCGCCTGGAGGTTCCCCTGCAGGAGCCTCGGGCGCTCGACGTGGAGGTCGATTCGCAGGCGGCCGCACAGCTCCCGGCAGGTCTTCTCGTCGCGGTCGGCGTCGGGACGCAGCCGGTAGTTGACGTGCAGCACGTGCACGCTCTCGGGCCCGAGGAGACGGGCCAGGCCCGCTGCGGCGCACGCGGAGTCGGGCCCACCGGAGGCCATCACGACGACGGATGACGTCGGCTCGACGAGGTCGCTCTCGCGAACCGCCGCCGCAAGTTCGTCGAGCGCCTCCTCCTTGCCGCGAGCCATCTGCGCGCGATCTTACGGCCAGCGTCGTACGGCTTTTCGGCGCGCGCGGGCTAGCGGGGCTCCGCGCCCTCCACCTGGGCCTCGTCGGAGTCCTCGACGTTGCGGGCTCGCGCGACGAACAGGTGCACCGGGGCGGGAAAGCCGGGCAGCTCGACCTCGCCGATCGGGGCGAAGTCGAGGTAGCCCGTCGCGCCGACCGCGTCGACGACGGCCGCGGTGGTCAGTACCTCGCCGCCGAGCGCACGGTTCACGACGCGATGCGCGAGGTTGACGTCGCCGCCGAAGTAGTCGCCGTCGCGGTACACCGCGCGCCCCCAGTGGATCCCGACCCGAGGCTGCGGGCGATCGCGGAACAGAGCGAGAAAGCCCACCGCCCACTCGGTGAGCGTCTCGGAGTCGGGGGAGACGATCATCACCTCGTCGCCGATCGTCTTCACGATCACGGCCCCCGACGGCAGGGTCGCCTCGACCGCCTCGACGAAGCGCTCGACCATGTCGAGCGCCTCCTCGTCGCCCTCCTCCTCGGTGTAGCGAGTGAACCCCGTGAGGTCGACGAAGCAGAAGGCCATCTGGATCCTGCCGAGCTGTCTTGAGCCACCGAGCTCCGCCTCCATGTGCCCGATCACGTCCTGCTCGATGTAGAAGCGCAGGTAGCGCTTGTGGATGTACTCCATGAGGGGCGTGCTCATTGGCAGGAGCCCCCGGACGAGCCCCTCCATCTGCTCGCCCATCTCGAGCGCGGGCACCCCCTCGCGAATCAGCGGCTCGTGCACGTAGATGTGGAAGAGGCGCACCTCCGCCTCCGCGATCTTGCGAATCGACTGCGCGTAGACCCGGGTGAGCTGGAGCAACGCGACAAGCGGGAAGCCCGAGTCGAGCACACCGGCCATCGTCTTCATCGCCTCGACGTCCTGATCGGTGAGGCGGCGCTCGAGCGCGGTCGGCGTTCCCAGCAGCGACATCAGGCGCTCGATCAGGGCCTCCTCGAGGCCCGTCTCCTCCGCGGCCTCACCGGGCGCGTGCGTACGCCCAGGCTCCGGCAGGAGGTCCTCGACGTAGCCGAAGGCCAGTCGGCCCTCGCGAACCGCCCGGCGGAGCTCCTCGAGCGAGTGCCCCCGCTCCCGCAGCCGCGACACCACCCGGGCCTGGGCCGCGGCCGAGCGCGTCCAGCGGCCGTCCCTCAGCGGGATGATCTTCGACGCCACCCAGCGCTGAAGCGTCGAGGGCGAGACGCCGGCTAGCTCAGCGGCCTCGCCCGTGGAGATCGTCGCCTCGGGCGCCACGAATCGATCCTTACAGAGAGCGACGGGGTCGCGCCACCCCGTCGCCCGGCGGGCTTTCGGCCCGCACCGTCGGCCTACGGCGCCTCGTCGGGCGCCTCGCGGACCCGGCTCTCCGTCCCCAGTCGCCAGGGGGCCGAAAGCGTTCGGGACCACTCCGGCCTCTTTCCGATTTGCTGACCGCGGAGCCTACGCCGGTCACAGCCCCGCGTCAAGTGAAGTGCGGGCCCGCGATCAGTCGATCACGAGGTCCGGGAAGCGCTCCCGGACGAGGCGGCGATACGGCTCGATCAGGAACCTCATCGCGGGCACGTAGAGGAGCGCGGCCCGAGCGTCGCCCTCGCAGCGGACACGGCCGCGAGCGATCGCGATCGCGAGGCTCTCGCGGCCCTGGAGGTACCGGTTGGCCGTTGTCGCGTCCATCCACATCCGCAGCCGCGGCTCCCAGTCGATGTCGTCGTCGAAGCGCCAGCGCAGCCGCCGTGACGGCTCGTCGCTCGGCGCCAGGTTGAGGACCAGCGACCGATCGGTGATCTCGATCCGCAGGCGCGGCGCCGCCGCGCGGACGAGGGTGCCGGCCTTCTCGTCCGCCTCGACCGCCTCGAGGACGTCCTCGAGCACCTCGCGCATCTCGGCGGCCGACCCTGCGCCTTTGGCGGTGCTGGGCGCACGAGCCTTCGCCCCGTGCACGCCCCGCCCGGCAACCGTCGCCTCCATGGCGGGAACCCTACCCCCTGTGTGCGATCTGTCACACGAGCGCGCGGAGACTGATCGGAGATCGCGGGCTCAACCGCGTCGCAGCTACGGGGGTGAGTTCACCCGAATAATTCGGGCAAACCTCGTCGCGCGGAACGGCGCCGTCTCCCTAACCGGTCGCTCAAAGAAACGCCGAGCCGCGCTTCACCAGGTTCTCGTACACCTTCTCCTGGATCGTCTCCCGCACGTGCTCGGATAGGTCGAGCACCACCCGGCGGTCCTCCGCCGCCTCCGGCGGGTACTCGGAGATGTCGATCTCCGGGCAGAACTCGATGCGCCATCGCGAGGGCAGCGGGATCAAGCCGAGCGCCCCGAGCCAGGGAAAGGTCGGCGTGATCGGAAAGAACGGGGCTCCTGTCGCGCGCGCCAGCGCCTCGCTCTCGCCGAGCTTCGGATAGATCTCCTCGGCGCCGACCACGGCAACGGGGACGATCGGCGCTCGGGTCCGCAGGGCCACCTCGACGAACCCGCCGCGCCCGAACCTCTGCAGGCGATACCGCTCCGAGAACGGCTTGCCGGTGCCCTTGACCCCCTCGGGAAACACCATCACGAGCTCGTCCTGGGAGAGGAGCCGCTCCGCGTTGAACGGGCTCGCCGGCACGCCGCCGACGCGCCGCATGAACGCCGAGAGGAACGGAAGCTCGAACGCCCAGTTGAGCACCATGAACCGCGGCCAGCGCGGGAGCGGGTGCTCCTTCATCATCGCGACGACCATCATCGAGGCGTCGAACGGGAAGATCGAGCCCGAGTGATTGGCCACGAGCAGGGCGCGGCCGTGCGCCGGCACGTTGGCCGCCCCCTCCGTCTGGACCCGCCACCAGGCGCGGTAGACGAGCTCGGCGAACGGATAGACCGCCTCCGCCAACCCCTCGTCGAAGCCCCACTCGTCCTCGTGGTAGGAGCCGCGCATCCGCCGGATGAGCGTCTCGAGGGCCTCGCCGAAGCGCCCGGGGAGGGCGCTGCCCGCCTCCTCGGCTGCGCGCAGCGGGTCGAGGCCGTCCTCGACGCCAACGCGAACGCGCCGCAGGAAGTCGGCCACCGCCTCGGCGCCGGCGATGTCGACGGCCGGGCTCATGCGGGCACCTCCTCCCTCACGGCCCCATCCCCGCGAGCCTGCCGGCGAGGCTCCCGACATGGATCGCCGGCCCGACGCGCCGCCCGCTCGTGCGGGTGACGAAGTCCTCGACCGCGCCGAGAGCGTCGTAGGCGGGCTCGAAGGCGACCTCCTCGCGCAGCCGCCGGTTGTCCACCCCGCGCCCGAAGCGCAGGAGGCGCACTCCGTCGCCGTACAGAGCTCCGGCACCGAGCTCGCGGCCGAGGCGGCTGAGCGCAGGCCCGAAGAGCGGGTGCGGGATCGGCAGGGCCGGCCGCCGCGCGAGGCGCAGGAGCTTCGTGAGCGAGACCGCGCCGGTGGGCGCGACGTTGACCGGCCCCCGCACCTCGCTGCGCACCGCCGCCTCGAGCGCTCCATGTGCGTCGTCGGCGTGGATGAGCTGGAGCCTCGGGTCGAATCCGAGCTGCACGGGGACGACCGGCAGCGTCAGGTAGCGAACCAGGGGCGAGTCGAGGTCGGCGGCGATCTCCGGCTGGTAGCGGAGCGTGCAGCAGGCGACCTCGGGGTGGCGGCGGGCGAAGTTGTCGAAGTACGCCTCGAGCTCCGAGGCGTCGCGCTGAAAGCGGGTTCGCAGCGGCAGCTTGCGGGCCATGGGCTCGGTGAAGAACGAGGGCGCCGCGCCCTCGCACCCGTAGATCGCGGCCGTGGAGCGCACGACGATCCGCTGAAGGCTCGGCGTGCGCTCGCAGGCCGCGAGCAGCTGAAGCGTCCCGATGACGTTGATGTCGTGAAGGGCGCGAGCCGGCTTCCCCGGCGACGGGTACCAAACGATGCCGCAGTGGGCCAAGGCGTCGGGCTCGAGCCCGGGAAGCAGTCGGGCCAGGACGGGGCTTCGCAGATCGGCCTCGACGAACTCGGTGCGGTCGAGCTCGACGGGAGGCGGCGCCGAGTCGATGCCGGCCACGAACTCCACAGCCGGGTCGCGCTCGAGGAGTCGGGCAAGCTCCGCGCCCCATCGGGTCGCGACCCCGGTGATGACCACCCGCCGCGGCACCGTCATAAGCCTAACCCTCTGGTTTACCCTTAGTTTTATCCTGCTCCCGCAGCAGGTCCTCGATCGAGCCGAGCCGGCGCTCCAGGAGCTCGAACCGACGGGCGATCTCCTCCCGCGCCCGGGTTCCGCGGCGCCCGATCTCGTCGCGAGCCCCCTGCCCGTGCCGGACGATCTCGTCGAGGGCCTCGGCCCGCCATCCCGACTCGAGCGCGGCCGAGCCGGCCCGCACCGGGCGCCCCGCGAGCTCGAGCGTGCGCTCGACGGCGGCGCGGAGGGCGTCGGGGAGGCCGCTGTCCTGTGCTCGCGGCTCGCCGGGTGTCAAGGCGCGGTGGTGAGCTGGGAGCGGAGGGCGGCGACGTCGTCGCTCAGCTCGTCGATGCGGTCCTCGATCGCTTCAAGCCGGTCGGAGACCGACCGCAGGCGCCGACCCAGTCGCTCGAGATCGGCGCTCGAGGCGATGTTGAGGGCGCCCATCGCGCTGCGCTGCGCCTGCACGGCGCGCTCGCCGGCGCCGAGCGCCGTGCTTACGGCCTGGTTGAAGACCGGGTTCTCGAGCAGCGCCTGCGCGAGGTCACCGATCGCCTCCTCGCCGCGGTTTCGGATGCCCGCGTGCTCGGACTCGTCGCTCACGGCCGGAAGGTTAGGGGATTATTTCGCCCCGTCAGCGGATAAAGGAGAGGAAGGACGCTGCCGATCCAATGCAGGGGTGCTCTCGCTGGGCGCCAACCTACGCATGACGACCATGATCTCGGATAGCTTTCGGGCCATCGCTTCGGGCTTGCACGACGCGTGCCGAACGAGTAGCGTTCCGCGCCCCGTCCACGGGAGAGGGATAGGGGTGGTTCGCGGGGTTTCGAATCCCCAGGCGAGACCAGGGTCAGGATGAGACGCCACCTAACGATGATCGCGGCGCTGGCGGTTCTGGCAACCGTCATCGCGGCCGCGGCCGCGAGCGCCGCCGGGCCCATCCAGACCGGGCAGGGCGGCGTTCAGATCACTCTGCCGGGCGGTGGGACGCTGCCCCCCATCGGCGCCCTCCCCCAGTGCGCGAACCTCGTCGACGACGACGGCAACGGCCTCGTCGACATGAACGACCCCGGCTGCTCCGGGCCGCTCGACACGAGCGAGTCCGGCGGCACGCCCGCTCCGCCCCCGACCGGTCCCACCGGGCCGACCGGGCCGACCGGCCCCACCGGCCCCACCGGCCCCACCGGGCCCACCGGGCCGACCGGCCCAGGCGGCACCACCGGGTCGCCGGGCGGCGCCCCGGGCGGAGGTACCGACGGCGGGTCGAGCGGCGGCTCGTTCGGCCCCGGCGGCGGCTCCGCGAGCCGATCGTTCGGCGCGGCTCACGGCCTCGGCGGAAAGAACAAGCACAGGCGCAACAATTCCGGCGGCGTCGAGGCCAACCCCATGAAGCCGCCGCCCCCGCGAACTTCGACCGGCGTTCCGACCAACTCGAACCCCACGGTCACGATCGCCGGCGCCTCGGCGGCTCCGCTGGGCGTCCCGAGCTTTGTCATCTCCCAGTTCACGATCCCGCCGTTCCTGCTTCCGATCTACCAGGCCTGCGGCACCGAGTACGGCATCCCATGGAACGTGCTCGCCGGCATCAACAAGATCGAGACCGGGTTCGGAACCAACCTCAACGTCTCGACGGCCGGCGCGGTCGGGTGGATGCAGTTCCTGCCCTCGACCTGGAAGGCGTACGGCGTCGACGCCAACGGCGACGGGCAGGCGGATCCGTACAACCCCGTGGACGCGATCTGCGCCGCGGCGCGCTATCTGAAGGCCGCCGGCGGCCAGAACGACATCCGCAAGTCGGTCTTCGCCTACAACCACGCGTCCTGGTACGTCGATGAGGTCATGCTGTACGCGCGCCAGTACGGCGCCGTTCCGCAGGGCCTCCTCGGATCGCTCACCGGCCTCACCCAGGGCGACCGCTTCCCGGTCGCCGCAAACGCGCGCTATGCCGATGACATCGTCGACCGCCAGGCCGCGCAGCGGGCGAAGCCGCGCACGGGCGTGACCGGAAACGTCGCCGACGTAGTCACAAGCTCACCTACACGTCGAGGGATCGACATCTACTCCCACCCCGGCGCGCCGGTGATCGCCGTCAACGACGGGACCATCAAGAAAATGGGCCACAGCAAGCAGCTCGGCAATTACATCGTGCTCGAGGACGGCTACGGCAACCGGTTCATCTACGCTGAGCTCGGTTCGCTCGCCAAGGGCTACCCCGTGCCGAAGGAGCAGAAGCTCACCGCCGCGGACTTCAGCCTCAAGCGCCCCGGCCACGACGCGCTGCCGCAAGAGCCGGCCAGCGCGGGTACGCCGGGCGCTAAGGCCACGGCGGCAAGCGCCAAGGGAGCCGCCGCGAAGAAGGATGCCGCCAAGGCTGCCAAGCGCGGCACGGCCAAGAAGGGCGCGGCGAAGCAGGTCAGGCGGCCCGCCCCGGCGCAGCCGAACCCGGCCGCGCAGGTCGAGCGGGCCGCGGCAAAGCCCGGCCCGACGAACACCGAGGACCTCCGGCCCCGCCTGTACGCGCTTCCGAAGCGCACGCGATCGAGCAACGGGGGCGGTGTCACCGGCCAGCTCGACAACCTCCTCAAGCACCGGATGATCGGCTACCACTCGGTGAAGGCGTATCTCGGCGACGTCCTCCACTTCGACAACAAGACGATGAGCCTGCGGCCGCTCCACGTCGGCTCACGCGTCCCGGGCGGCACCGTGCTCGGCCGCATCGGCCAGGTGCCCGGCAGCGCCCCGCACGTCAACTTCGCGATTCGCCCGACGGGCGCCGGCGCCCCGAAGATCGACCCGAAGCCGATTCTCGACGGCTGGAAGCTCCTCGAGGACACGGCGATCTACCGGGCGGCCGGCAAGGATCCGTTCAACCCCCACGCCAGCATCACCCAGGCCCTGCTCGCCTCGAAGCAGCAGCTCGAGCGGCAGGTCCTTGCGGATCCGCGGCTCGAGATCTACCAATGCGGCCGCAACGACATCGGTACCGGGCAGGTCGACCAGAGGGTTCTCTCGGGGATGGAGTACCTTGCCGACAACGGCTACCGCCTGACGATCACGTCGCTGCGGTGCGGTAGCTCGAAGAAGAGCCTGGCCAAGGCAGGCGCGCAGAGGGGCGACAAGACCGGGAGCTCGGTTGAGATCTCCGCGATCGACGGCATCCCGGTGGCGGGGCACACCGGGCAGGGCTCGCTCACCGAATCCGTCGTGAAGACCTCGCTGCAGCTCCAGGGCGTCATGACCCCGGAGGAGGTCATCTCGCCCGAGAACCTGCCGGGCTCCGTGAGCTTCTCGCTCCCTGACTACCAGGACAGGATCCACATCGGGTTCCTGCCGCTCTCCGGCTCCGGCTACCAGTTCCCGTTCCTCTCCTACACCTGGGGCCGCACCGACATGGGCGTCGACTTCACGGGCAACGGCCCGATCGTCGCCATCGGCAACGCGCGGATCCTGGCCACCGGCGCTCCGGGCTGGCCGAACGGCGGCGCCGGGCCCGCGGGACAGGGCGTCCTGTACAAGCTCCTCGACGGACCGAAGGCCGGCCGCATCGTCTATGTCTACGAGGGCGTGGTGCCCACGGTGAAGGCCGGCCAGACAGTCGTCGCCGGGCAGCGGATCGCCACCTTCTATCCCGGTAGCTCGATGGAGATCGGGTGGGCCGACGCGGCCGGCCGGCCGCTCGCCGCTCCGGTCTACTCCGAGGGCGACGTCACGAAGTGGGGCACCGATTTCCGCAACTTCCTCGTCGGCCTGGGCGGAGGCCCGGGCAAGGTGGGTCGCCAGTTCAACCAGCTGCTGCGGGCGGGCCAGTGGAAGAAGCTGATCGGGCGCATCGGCACCCTCCAGCAGCCGAGCGTCGCGACCGAGCCTTCGAAGTACGCGGTGAAGACACACCACAACGGGTCGCTCAAGGGCTCGGCGCACCGCTAGGCCTCGGGTCCCGCCACGCCCACCTTCACGTTCGTCCAACTCGAGCTCGCCGGAGCGACCGGCATCGCCGACGGCCGCTATCCGCTTCGCGAGCGAGGCGCGAGCGGAACGGACGCGACCGGGGTCCTGGTCGTTCAGACGGCCGGTGCCCCGGCCGCCACGGGCGGGCGACTGCGGCGCAAGCCCCGGGCGCGTCGGGTCGAGCCCGATGAGGACCCCACGCCGATGCCGATGACGCGCCTGACCGTCATCTCGGCCACGCCTCTGGACGCCGGGTCGGCGGCGGAGCGGTGGCTCGTCGAACTCGCCTCCGACGGCGACGCGCTCGAGGAGGAGGTCGAGGGCGGGCTCGCCACCGTGAACCGCGCGCTCCACGCTCACGCCGTCGGCACGCATGACCCGTCGCTCTCACAGATCGGGCGCGCCGATCCGCTCGCCGTCCGGGTCGGCTACGGCACCGGAGAGGAGCTCGCCGACGGGCGCTGGACCCGCGCCGTCGATGCACCGGCGCCCGAGCGCCGTGCCCGCCGCGCGGAGGCGCTGCGGCCGGCCGAGCGGGTCGCCTCGGTGCTCGGCGGTCACGAGCGCCCGGATGCCTGCGAGACGCTTCTGCTCCGAGCCCGCGCCGACCTCGATGCCGGGCGTGACCGCGAGGCCGCGCTTCAGCTCCAGGTCGGTCTCGATGCTCTGCTCGCCGAGGTCGGCCCGGAGGCGGGGCCCGACCAGGGCGACGATCTCGCCGACCTCGAGGACCGGCGGGCGGCGGTGGGGACGATCGCCGATGCAGCGCTCCGGGGCCGGCTGGACCTCGGAGACGTCGGAGAGCTCGAGGACGCGCTCGGCGTCTGCGAGCGCGTGCTGCGGCGGCGCCGGATCCTCGGCGCGGGCCGGGGCTAGACGGCGCGCTCGAGCCCGAGCGCGCGCCAGACCGCGGGGTCGGAAAGCGAGGGGGCGACGAGGTCGGCCCCGTCGAGCTGGACGCCGGGGACCGACGGCACCCCAATCACCCCCATTCCCGCTTCGCTCGCCGCGGCGACGCCCGTCGCGGTGTCCTCGAGGCCTACGGCGTGCCCCGGCGCCACGCCGAGCGCGCGGCATGCCTCCGCATAGAGCGCCGGGTCGGGCTTGTGCGCGTGGCCGTGATCCGGCGTCAGGCGCACGGCGAAGCGCCCGTGGAAGCCGCTCGCCGCGAGAACCGCGTCGACGAAGACCAACGGGGAGTTCGAGACGAGCCCGATCGGCGTCCTCGCTTCCGCGAGCGCGTCGAGCAGCTCGACTGCGCCGGGCATCGGCTCGACCCCGCCCTCGGCCTCGACGAGCACGCGGCGGTTGAGCTCGTCGAGGAGCTCCGCCCCCTCTCCGGGCTCCTCGAGCATCGCCTCCAGGAGCCTCTCGGCGCGCGGCCCGGCGACACCAACCATCTCGCGCTTGTGCTCGGGTGT
Organism: uncultured Actinomycetes bacterium; assembly: GCA_963771655.1. Lineage (GTDB taxonomy): Bacteria > Actinomycetota > Thermoleophilia > Solirubrobacterales > 70-9 > JAWVFM01. The sequence goes on from CAVYUG010000009.1 coordinate 273,889, forward strand.
GAACTCCCTCCCGCGCGCCTCGAACAGCTTGCGCTCGGCCTTGGTCCACAGGCTCTCGGTCTCCAGGAGGAGCCCGTCGTTGTCGAAGACGACGGCGTCAGGTGGCGGAGCCGGCAGGCTCAACGGCCGCTAGTCGAGCTCGGCGAGCACGGCCTCGAGCTCGGCGACCACGTCCCCGTCGAGCCGCGCCGCGGCGAGGGAGTCGTACGGCGTCGGCCCCTGGGTGACGATCGCGACCTGGCCCCCGCCGGCCAGCGTCAACTCGGGCAGTCCCGCCACCGGATAGACCTCGAGCGAGGTCCCGATGCAGAGGAGAAGGTCCGCGCGCTCGCAGAGGGCGCGGGCCTGCGTCATCGCCGACTCGGGCAGGAGCTCGCCGAAGAGCACCACGTCGGGCTTCACCTTCCCCATGCACCCGGGACAGGTGGCGACCCCGTCCTCGTCGAACAGCCGCTCCACCTGATCCAGGTCGAAGCTAGCTCCGCAGGTGGTGCAGCTCGAGGAGGCGATCGAGCCGTGCATCTCGATGATCCGCTCGGAGCCCGCGCGGCGGTGCAGCCGATCGATGTTCTGCGTGATCACCGACTCGAGCAGCCCGCGCCGCTCGAGCTCGGCGAGCGCGCCGTGGGCCGGGTTCGGCTCCTTGTCGGCGAGGGTGTCGAAGCGCGGCCGGTAGTACTCCCAGAATCCCTTGGTGTCGCGATGGAAGGCGTCGATGTGGGCCACCTTCATCGGGTCGACCTTTGTCCAAAGGCCGGTGCCCGGGGAACGGAAGTCGGGGATGCCCGAAGGGACCGAGATGCCGGCGCCGGTGAGGGCGACCGTGGAGCGCGACTCGCGGATGAGGTCCGCGAGCTGGTCGGCTCCCGTGGCTACTTGCCCGACCATTTGGGGGTGCGCTTGCCGAGGAAGGCGCCGATGCCCTCCTTCGCGTCATCGGAGAGGAAGGCCTTGGCGAAGCCCGCCTTCTCGGCCTCGATGCCCTCATCCAGGTCGCCCTTGTGCGACACGGTCTTGACCTGCTCCACCGCCACCGGCGCCTGGGAGGCGAGCTTTCGCGCCCAGCCGAGCGCCGTGTCGAAGAGCTCATGGTCGGGGACGATCCGGGTCGCGAGCCCGTGCTCGAACGCCTCCGAGGCGGTGATCGCGTCGCCCACCAGGTTCATCTCGAGCGCCTTCCCCGGCCCGACTAGACGCGGGAGGCGCTGGGTGCCTCCGAAGCCGGGGATGATGCCGAGCTTGATCTCCGGCTGGCCGAAGATGGCGGAGCTCGCCGCGATCCGGAAGTCGCAGGCCATGGCGAGCTCACAGCCGCCGCCGAACGCGAGCGAGTTGACCGCGGCGATCGTCGCAACGCGCCCTGAGCCGAGCTCTCGAAGCAGGTCATGCCCCGCCGCGGAGACCTTCGCGCCCTCCTGAGGATCGACCTGCGTGAACGCCTTGATATCGGCGCCGGCGGAGAAGACCACCGGGATCGCCGAGCACACGAGCAGCGCGTGGACGTCGCCCGTGTCGTTGACCTTCTTCCATACCGATCCGAGGTCCTCGATCACCTGCGGCGAGATCGCGTTCATCGGCGGGTTCGCGAGCCAGGCGATGGCGACGCCGTCGCCGCGGGTTTCGAGCTTCACGGTTTCGGCCTGGTCGCCCTCGTCGGCCCGCGGGTACGCGTAGAAGCCCTGGCCGGCCTTCTGGCCGAGCCGGCCCTGCGCCACGAGGCGCTTCAGCGTGCGGGGCGGAGTGAAGCGCTCGCCCTTCTCGCCGGCCAGCTTCTCGAGCTTCTCGTAGGTGGTGTCGAGACCGTCGAGGTCGGCCTTCATGAACGGGGGGAAGATCCCGCGCCGCGGGTCCATGCCGGCGCCGGCCATCATCCCGAGGTCGATCTCGCGGGTGGAGCACACCCCTTCCTCGAGGAGGAGACACGCCTCCACCAGGGCCTTCAGCGTGAAGAGCTCCGCCAGGTCCTCGGGTGGGTCCGCGTCGCCGGGGACCTGCGGCTCGCCGTCCTTGTAGAGGCCCTCACCGCCCGTCTTCGCTCCGAGCTTGCCCTCATCCACGAGCTTCTTCATCCCCTGATGCACGTAGAAGCTGTCGCCGTAGGACTCGCGGAGGTGCTCGGCGACGTGGACGATCGTGTCGAGGCCGAGCAGGTCGCCGAGGATGAACGGGCCCATCGGCGCCGTGTTCGCGGCCGCCACCCCCTCATCGATCTTCTTGATGGAGAGGCCGTGCTCCTCCTGCTCGCGCCAGATCTCGCCGACGGCCGAGTTGAGGATGCGGTTGACGACGAAACCGGGGACTTCAGCGCAGGTGATCGGCTGCTTGCGGATGGTCTGGGCGAAATTGATGGCCGCCTCGACCGTCTCCTCCGAGGTGTCATCGCCCTCCACGATCTCGAGCAGCGGCATCACGGAGGCCGGATAGAAGAAGTGAAAGCCCACGACCTTGTCCGGCCGGAGCGTCGCCTCGCCCATCTCGGTGATCGAGAGCGACGACGTGTTGGACGCGAGGATGGCGTGGCCGGGCGTCGCCTCGTCGAGCTCGGCGAACACCTGCTGCTTGATCTCCATCTTCTCGGGCGCCGCCTCGACCACGAAGTCGACGTCACCAAAGGCCTCGTAGCTCGTCGCGCCGGTGATGAGCTCCATCACCTCGTCCAGCCGCGCGTCGGCCTGCTCCTGGGTCAGCTTCTCCTTCTTGACCAAGCTCCCGAGCTGGCGCTCCGTCACCTCGCGCGCCTTCTCGAGCCCGGCGTCGACGAACTTCTGGTCGATGTCCTTCAGCACGACGGGGACGTCGGCATTGGCGATCGCCTGGGCGATCTCGCCGCCCATCGTCCCGGCGCCGACGACGGCGGCCTTGAATACGAACAAGCTTCCCTCCTGGGATTGGATCACTGGGTCTTGGGGGCGCGGAAGGCTATCGGCCTTCAAGCTCAGCCCGGAGCGCCGTCAGCGAGCGGGCGAGCGACGCCCCCATCTGCGAGCGCACGAAGAACAGGTCCGCGGCACGTGCGAAGAACCCGCGGTCGCGGAGCGCGTACGTGAGCTCCTGGCGGATGCGCGTGCCGCCGGCCGTCGGCTGGAACGTCGTCACCAGCTCGCCCTCAGCCTCGGGGTCCGAGAACGCGATCCGGTGGAGATGCCGGGGCTCGTGCTCGGCGACCCGCTCGGTGACCTCGCCCCGCCCGGCGCGCCCCGAGCGCCACACGAGCGTCCCGCCCGCCTGGGGGTAGCCGTCGGAGGAGACGACCGATGCGAACTGGTCGACCCAGTCGCGCCAGCGGTCGGCATCGAAGTAGGCGTCCCAGGCCACGGCCGGCTCCGCCGCGATCTCCACCTCAGCGCCGACCGTCGCCATAGACCTCCTTCTTGATGAGGGTCAGCGAGCGCACGATCGAGTCGAGGAAGGGCTCGAGCTCGGCGACCAGCCGCCGGTACTCGCGGCGCCCGGCAGCCGTGATCGAGTAGTACCGGCGGGTGCGCCGATCGGGATGCTCCCAGCGGCCCTCGATCATCCCGCGCGCCTCGAGGTCGCGCAGCAGCGGGTAGATCGTGTTCGGGTTCACCGACAGGACGCCACCGGTCATCGACTCGATCTCCTCGATCAGCCGGTTGCCGTAGCCGGGCTCGGAGTTGAGAAGGTGCAGCACGAGCATCGGCACGACATCGCGGCGGCGAACCTCACCGCCGAACACGTCGAGCGCCCCCGCCGTCGCGCGCCCGGCCCGGCGCCGCGGCTTGGCCGCCCCACGCTCGCGGGCGGCACGAGCAGCGCGCGCAACCGGATCGCTCACCGCCGCGACTATACGCGCGGGGCCGGAGCGCCGAGCAGCCCCAAGTGACGACCGTCACCCAGCCGCTCCGGCGGATCGCCTAGGCTGGTCTTGGCTGCCAACAGGAGGAGAGCGGATGGCGAACATGGAGCTTCAGACGCGGAACCAGTTCGAACGGGTGGACCTGAGCGGCCCCCAGTCGACCGGGGTCCAGCTTCGGTCCAGGAGGGGCCTGACGATCTACGCGATCGTCTCGACGGCGATACTCATCGTCCTCGGCTACGCGGCGATCCAGGAGATCAGCGGCTGGGCGGGCGCGGTGGTCTTCGGCGTGATCCTGCTCAACCTGGTCGGCCTGATGATCGCGGTCAGGCCCGGTCGCAAGACGCCCTGGGGCTGAGCCTCGCGCGGCGAAGGCCGTCCCGGTTGAACCGGCAGGAGTGGGTCTAACCAGGACGGCTTGTCGCTTGATGGGTGCTATGCACTCAATAGGCGCCAAGTCCGGCCGATGTCGCCTCCCCAACCAGCCCAACCCGGCCGGCGCCGCAGGACGGATTGGGCGATCGGCGCGCGGCCGGCGGCGCGCCGGCTGCCGCGGCGCGACCTAGACGGTCGCGGCCGCGGTTTCCTGCTGCGCCGCCGCGACCTCGGTCTCCTTGGTCGTCAGCTCGGGCTGCGGCTCGTTGATGTTCCGGCCCATCAGCACCTCCTTTGCGATGACGAGGCGCTGGATCTGCGACGTGCCCTCGTACAGCTGCATGATCTTGGCGTCGCGCATCAGCTTCTCGACCGGGTACTCCTTGATGAAGCCGTAGCCGCCGTAGACCTGCACTGCGTCGACGGTGACCTCCATCGCGGCGTCCGCCGAGAAGCGCTTCGCGTGCGAGGACGCGAGCGTGTTGCGCATCCCCTGGTCGAGCTGAACGGCCGACTGCCAGACGAGCAGGCGCCCCGCCTCGACCTTCGTCGCCATGTCGGCGATCATGAACGCAACCGCCTGGTGCATGGCGATCGGCACGCCGAACTGCACACGCTCCTTGGAGTACTCGCTGGCGAACTCGAACGCGGCGCGCGCGATGCCGACCGCCATCGCGGCGACGCCGGGACGGGTGCGGTCGAGGGTCATCATCGCGAGCTTGAAGCCCTTGTTCTCCTCGCCGAGCAGGTTCTCGGCGGGGATCTCGGTGTCGTTGAAGGTGATCGTCGCGGTGTTCGAGGCCCGCTGGCCCATCTTGTCTTCCTTCTTGTCGACGATCACGGTGTCGTCCTTCGGGACGACGAAGGCTGAGATGCCACGGTGGCCCGCCTCCTTGTCGGTCTTCGCGTAGACCGTGAACCAGTCGGCGTAGCCGCCGTTGGTGATGAAGCACTTCGACCCGTTGATGACGTACTTGTCGCCGTTGCGGACGGCGGTCGTCTTCATGCCGGAGACGTCGGAGCCGGCGTCGGGCTCGGTGAGGCAGAACGACGCGAGCTTCGGCTCCTCGGTGAGCATCCCGAGGTACTCCTTCTTGACCTCCTCGGAGCCCCCGAGCGCGACCGGGGCGCCGGCGAGGCCGTTCGCCATCAGCGACGTGCCGATGCCCGAGCAGCCCCAGCCCATCTCCTCCTCGATGAGGCAGCCGGAGAGGTAGTCGAGGCCCGGGCCGCCGTAGGCCTCCTCGACGTGGGTGTTCATGAGGCCGACCTCCCACGCCTTGTCGATGATGTCCTGCGGCCACGTCCCGTCGCGGTCGTAGTCCCAGGCGACCGGCCGAATCTCCTTCTCGGCGAAGTTGTGGGCGAGCTCGCGAAGGTCCTTCTGCTCGTCGGTCAGGGTGAAATCAACCACAGGCTGGGCGCTCCTCTCGAGGACGACGTCGGCGATTGACTGACTAGTCAGTCAGTACGTCCCCGCAGTCTACCGGACGCCCGGGGCCGCTTGCGCGGCTCGCCTGACCCGCCTAACCTTGACCCGGTGCTCCCGCTCGCGTTGTCCAACGGCGAGGTGATCGTGGTCATCGTGCTCGCGGCGATCCCGATCGGCCTGGCGGCGTTCGTCATCGGCGCCCGGAAGGCATACGACGAGATCGGCAAGGGCGCGTTCGGGCTCGATCGCGAAGCGCCGCCATCAGGTCTCACCGGCGGCGGCTCCACGCCGGTTTCGCGGGAGGCGCAGGAGGCGGAGGTCCGTCAGCTCCTCGAGGCCAAGGCGTATCGCCAGAGCGCGCGCGGGGAGGCGCCGCTCGACGTAGACGCCGAGCTCGACCGGCTTCTGAACGAGCCCCAGCAGACCGGGCGGCTGGCCCACGACCGCCAGCTCGTCGAGGAGGTTCGCCAGCTCGTCGAGGCCCGAAACGCGCGCCGGATGCGGCAGGGAAAGGAGCCGCTCGAGGTCGAGGCCGAGGTCGAGCGGCAGCTGCGCGACCTCGAGAACCTCGGGCAGTAGGATCCGGCCATCGCGGTCGATCCAGATACTCAACTCGTCGAGCTCGAGGAGCTCCTGGTCCGTCCCGGGACCTATTTCAACCCGCAGACCGAGGTCGTCGTAGTCGTGAGCGACTCGCCCTCGATCGACCAGGAGATCTTCAACATGGAGGCCTACGAGGGCGCCGAGTGGGTCCGGATCGCGGACGACGTGCCGATCGACGAGGACGCGCTCGATCGATCGCTCGAGGCTTTCCAGACGAGCTACCACCCCGGCGCCGGCGACTCCGTCTCCGAGTCGGCCCTCGAGCAGGGCGACGAGGAGTTCGACGACGGCGAGGACGGCCAGGATCCCGGTCGGGAGGACATCGAGTGAGCGAGCACAGCGTTGCGAGAGCCGACCAGGCCACCGACTACATGGCCGGCTATGAGGGCTTCGGGGAGATGTTGAGCTTCACCGATGCGCTCGGCGCCGAGCAGGTCGCCTTCACCTGGAGGCGGATGCCACCCGGCACCGGCGGCAAGGGCTCCTACGGCCACCGCCACAACGAGCAGGAGGAGGTCTACTTCGTCATCAGCGGGAACCTCCTCTTCAAGTTCGGCGACGAGGTCGTCGAGGTGGGGCCCCAGACCGCGGTCAAGGTCCCGGCCGATGTCTATCGCTCGGTTCACAACGACGGGCCCGACGATGCCGAGTTGGTGATCTGCTCGGTGAAGGGCGACGGCGGAGCGACCGAGCCGGACCTCACCCAGGACTTCTGGCCGGAATAGCCAACCGGCCGCTCTCCAGTCTGCGCCTCCGGCGCCGGAGGGCCGCCACGCCACGCACCCGGGCCCTCGTCGCCGAGGTGCCGGACACGCGCCGCCATCTGCGGTTCGCGGCCGCCCACTTCGCCGATCCCCGCGTGGCGGGGTGGCACTGGCCCGGTCGCCTCGGCGGGCCTCGCACGCGCGACCAGGTCCACGAGCGCCTTCGCGTGCAGGCGATGCAGCACGCTCGCGACGGCTACACGCTCTGGATGTGGCGGGAGGTCGCGACCGGGGAGCTCGTGGGCCAGGTGGGACTCCAGCCCGCGGACGTGGACGGCGAGGCGGTGGTCGAGGTCGGCTGGTCGATCGCCCCCGAGCGCTGGGGGGAGGGCTTCGCCACGGACGCGGCCGCGGCGTCGCTCGACTGGGGGTTCGACCGCATCGGCCTGCCCGAGATCGTGTCCTTCGCGATGGTCGAGAACGGCGCGTCGATCCGCGTCATGGAGAAGCTCGGGATGAGCTACGAGCGGGAGTTCATGCGGGCGGGGTTCCCGCACGCGCTCTACCGGTTGCGCGCTCCGGATATCAGCTAGGAAAGGCGACCCCCTGCCGTTTGGGATCTGAAGCCGTCCATAGGCGGGTTGAATCCCCAAACGTCGGCAGAGCAGCCGCCGCTAGCCTCTCGATGTGCTCTCCCTCGGTGACCTCGCGCCCGACTTCACGCTCCCGGATCAGAGCCGGAACGACGTGACGCTCTCCGACTTCCGCGGGCAGACCGTCGTCCTCTACTTCTATCCCCGCGCCGACACGTAGGGTAGTTAGAACAGTAGCGGGCTACTCCCGCAGCCCGGCGGCTTCGAGGGCCTGGGTGTGGTTGCGGTACATGTGAACCTCGGTCACGGGCCCATCCCGCAGCGTGTAGAGGCTCGTGCTGGGCCATTCGACTTCGACGCCGCTGCCCTTCCACGTCCGCGCACAACGTGAGAGACGACGACCTTGTCGCCAGCATCGATGAACTCCAGCGGTTCGACACGAAAGTCGTCCCAGATCTCATCGATCTCCGCATAGAAGCGCCTGGAACCTTCGTGGCCCTCGTAGACGGTCGGGTTGAAGACGCGCTCCGACATGTCGACCCGAATGGCCGGATCGGCCATCTCGATGACACGTTCGGTCTCGCCGCGCAGCTGGGCCTCATAGAAACGCCGCACGACCTCCACGTTCTCCTGCGACATCGCCCGCGCAGTATCTCGGGTCTGCAAACTGGTATGACCCCGCGCGGACACGTACGGTAGTTAGAGCAGTAACCGGGCCTACTCCCGCAGCCCGGCGGCTTCGAGGGCTTGCTCGTGGCGGGTGAATCAGACGGCGTGAACAAGCGCATATGCGAACGCGCCCGTCATCTCAAGGACAACGGCCGCCGCGAGGTAGCCGTCGTGGAACTCGATCGGATGTCCCCAGTCCGGTTGAAGACGGTCGATCACGTAGCCGAACGGGATCGCAAGGATCAGCCCTCCGATGGCTATCCAAAGCACGACCGGAGCCTAGGTGACGAGCATCGACTACTCCGACAGCCCGGCGGCTTCGAGGGCCTCGGCCGCATCTTCGTCGCGATTCGCCCCCTAACCAAACCCTTGCCGGCGCTTCGGCTGGGCCTTGGGGGCTGCCGTCAAGACTGCTCCCTTGACAAACGCCTCCCACGAAAGGAGTGATCATGAGAGGCAGTTCCAGGAAAAGGCTGGCGACTGTAGTGCTCGCTTTCATCGCGGCGCTCAGCTTGGCGGCCATTGCGGTTCCGGCGGCGATGGCGTCGAAGGCCGACGACTTCAAGGGCAAGGTGGTCTCGACGCAGACCAGCCCGAAGAGCGTCAAGGTCGATACGAAGTCTCGCGGCAAGATTCGCTTCGCGATCAACGGGAAGACGAAGTACGAGCACCTGAGCGGGTTCTCGGCGCTGAAGCCCGGCCTCAAGGTCGAGGTCCATGCGAAGCACAAGAGCGGCGGTTGGGTCGCAACCAAGATCGATCGTCGCAGCTGACACTCCAAGCTGTCGGCGAGCGACAGCGAATCCGACCGTGTCAGACGCGAGGGCGGCTTCGGCCGCCCTCGCACTTGTCCTGCGACGTCGCCCAACCCTTCTCATACTGTGTGAGCGCCTCAGATCGCCCCGCGGTTCGTATGGGCTAGCACTCCCCGTTCCCTACTCCGGCAGCTCGGCGATCGCCTCTTATCCCCGCGTAGACACGCCGGGCTGCACGACGCAGGCATGCGGGGTCCGCGACCGTCGCGCCGACTACGAGGCTGCCGGCGCGACGGTCGTGGGCGTCTCACCCGACCCCCCGGGCGCCATCGCGAAGTTCGCGGAGAAGTACTCGCTCGAGTTCCCCCTGCTCGCCGACGAGAACCATGCCATCGCCGACGCCTATGGTGTCTGGGGGGAGAAGAGGATGTGCGGGAAGACCTACTTCGGCGTCCAGCGCGCGACGTTCGTGGTCGACCCGGACGGCAGGATCTGCCACGTGATCGGCAAGGCGAACCCGAAGACGCACGACGACGACGTCCTCGCGGCCCTGGCTCAGGCGTAGAAGAACGCGATCCCGAGGATCGTGTAAACGGCCAGGAGCTGGAAGCCCTCGAACCAGTTCGACTCGCCTTCGTTCGTGACGTAGTTCGCGATCAGGACCGCGAGGAAGACGGCGGCCAGCTCGAAGCCGTTGAAGACGAGCGGCATCGGGAACGGCCCGATGAAGAACGATGCGATGACCAGTACCGGGGCGACGAAGAGCGCGACCTGCGTGCTGGAGCCGATCGCGATGTTGACCGCGAGGTCCATCTTGTTCTTCATGGCGACGACCACCGCCACCCAATGCTCGGCCGCGTTGCCGACGATGGCCACGACGATGACTCCGATGAAGAACTCCGAGAGCCCGAGCGAGTGCGAGGCCGCCGTGAGCGAGCCGACGAGGATCTCCGACATCACGCCGACCGCGATGCCGGCGACCGCGAGCAGCCCCACCGACTTCCGCACGGACCAGCCGAGCGCGTTTTCGTCCTCGTAATCGGGGTTGAAGAGGTCGCGATGCGTGCGCAGCGAGAAGAAGAGTCCGGCGATGTAGGTGACGATCAGGATCCCGGCGACCCAGAGCGAGAGCGACTCCACGTCGGAGCCATAGTCGACCTGGACCGATCCTGGGTGCGGCAGGCCGCGGCCCTCGATCAGCGCGAAGACCGCGGGCATCGTCAGTGCGGCCGCGGCGAGCAGGAGCATCGAGGTCTGGGCGCTCGCGGTGGTCCGGCTGAACGACTGCTTGGCGTAGCGCAGGCCCCCGAAGAACATCGCCGCGCCGAGGACCAGCAGGATGTTGCCGATGATCGAGCCCACGAGCGCGGCCTTCACCACCTCCTGAAGGCCTTTCCCGAGCGCGAACAGGGCGATGATCAGCTCCGGGGCGTTGCCGAAAGTGACGTTGAGCAGGCCGCCGATTCCGGGTCCTGAGCGCGTCGCGAGCTCCTCCGTCGCCTGGCTCATCAGCGCCGCCGTCGGGATGATCCCGAGCGCGGACGCGCCGAACACCGCCGTCTCCGAGGCTCCGGCGAGGTCGAGGACGATCGCCACACCGATGAACGGCGTCAGCAGGTATGGCCAGCCGAGCGAGCCCATCTGGGAAGACTAGTTCGGGGGAAGAACGAGGCCCCGGCGAGCCGGGGCCTCTGAACGCGGGGTTGTCGCGGGCGCTACTGCCCGAGGAACTTCTGGGCGCAGGCGTTGATCGCGGCCTCGTCGCCCTGGGCCTTAAGCGCGCACTGGATGTACTGCTGCCCGGCCGCCGAGCTGCCCGTGCTCGGGACGCTGCCGGACGATCCCGAGGAGCTCGTGCCGCCGAGGCTCGAGCCTCCGCTCAGGCCACCGAGGATGCCCAGGCCGCCAAGCTGGCCGGTGAGGTCGGAGAGCGGCTTGGCGTTCTGCGGCGCGGTGATGGTCTGCGGCTGGTTCACGTCGTTCAGCGTGATCGAGAAGTCGATGCTCACGTCCGAGATGCCGCTCGCCGTTCCGGCCGGGGGCGCGATGTCGAGCGTGATGGCGAGCTTGCGCAGGAGGTGGTCGTCCTCGCCGGTGTAGACGTCGATGTGCGCCGTCTTGACCGCGTCCTCGACCTGCTTCAGCTGGTCCGTGGACGGAAGCGTCCCGGTCGAGCTCGGAAGCTGCTGCGCGATCTTGCCGAAGTCGCCGATGATCTTCGCGACATCGGCGTCGCCCGAGATGTGGATCGTGGTGACGCCGCCGACATCGGCCGTGCCTTCGTTGCTCACGTTGGTGAGCCACGTGGCCGGGTCGATCCCGAACTGCTTCAGCACGGACGACCCGTTGGACGACCCGCCGGCCGCCTGGGCGGCCCGCTGCTGCGCCGCGTACTGCGCCGCGAACTGCTGGAAGAGCGACGACGGCACCTGGTAGGCCTGGCCCTGGTATTCGACGAAGGCATCGGTGTCGGTGGCGATGAGGCCGCCCTCGAAGCTGATGCCAGGGGTGCCGCTGCCCTGTCCGCTCACCTTGGCGGTGAGGTCGAGCTGGGGGAACTTGGTCTTGTCCTCCGAGCTCTGGAACGGCCCGGTGACCGCCGCCGTGAAGTTGCCCGACTGGCTTCCGGAGACATCGGCGGAGACGCTCAGGTCCAGGTTGGCGCTGGTGATCTTCTTCGGGTTGTTGAAGGTCTCCTTGAGCGCCTGCTGCGGGTCCTCGCTGTTCGAAGAGCTCGAGCCGCAGGCGGCCACGAACGCCGAGACCAAGAGCGCGAGGGCGATCGCGATGAACGGGAGTCTCAGTCGGGACAAGTCAGCTTCCTCCGTAGGTGAGTTGACGGCGCAGGGTAGCGAAGCGGCACTTGGCCGGTGCCGGGCGAGCCCCTGCGCTCGGTGACCGATCTCACACTAACGCTTGCTGCCCCACGTATCGTTTGTTTCGTGGAGGCGAGGGTCTGTCCCTCATGCGGAACGGAGAGCCCTGGGGGTGCGAAGTTCTGCATGTCCTGCGGGACCGCTCTCGAGGCGCGATGCCCGAGCTGCGGCACCGAGAACCCGGCGGGCGCGAAGTTCTGCATCGAGTGTGGAACCGGGCTTGCCGGCCAGCCCGCCGCCTCCACGGCGCCGCCTGAGCCCGAGGTCCTTCCCGAGGAGCGGCGGAACGCCACCGTCCTGTTCGCCGACCTGTCCGGCTACACGGCGGTCGCCGAGCGGATGGACCCGGAAGCGGTGAAGGCGATGGTCGAGGGCGCGCTGCGGCGGCTCGGCGACGAGGTCGCGCGGTACGGCGGCACCGTCGACAAGTACATCGGCGACAACGTGATGGCCGTCTTCGGGGCGCCCGTGGCCCACGAGGACGACCCCGAGCGCGCCGTCCGCGCCGGCCTCGCCATGCAGGCGGCCATGGGCGAGGTCAACGACCGCATCGAGGGCGATGTGAGCTTCCTGCTGCGCGTCGGCATCAACTCGGGCGAGGTACTCGCCGGCCGCATGGGCGACGGCTACACGGTGATCGGGGATGCCGTCAACGTGGCCGCGCGCCTGCAGGCCGCCGCGCGCCCCGGAAGCGTGACGGTCGGCGAGGTCACCTGGAGGCTCACCAGGGGCGCCATCGAGTACGTGCCCCTCGACCCGCTCGAGCTCAAGGGGAAGGCTGAGCCGGTCCCCGCCTGGGAGGCGGCCCGGGTGCTCGTGCCCGGGCCGACGATGCGCCCGGCGCGCGCGGAGACCCCGCTGGTGGGTCGCGCCGAGGAGGCGGAGCTCTTGCGCTCGCTCGTCGACCGCGTCGTCCACGAGGAGCGCCCGCACCTGGTGACGATCATGGGCGAGGCGGGCGTCGGCAAGACGCGCCTGCTTCGGGAGCTGACCGTCCACCTTTCCGAACGCCCGGAGAAGCCGGCGATTCGCGAGGGCCGCTGCCCGGCCTACGGATCGGGCCTCGCCTACTGGGCGCTCGGCGAGATCGTGCGGGGGCAGTTCGACATCGCCGACACCGACGACTCCGAGGCGGCGTGGCGGAAGCTTCTCGGGGGCGTCGAGGAGATGATCACCGAGGCCGACACCGACGAGCCTCCCGCCCGCCTGTCCGCCGCGATCGCGCGGCCGCTCGGCATCGAGCCGCCCGACGAGGGAGGTCCCGAGGACGACCCCCAGCAGATGCGCGACCGGATGTTCTCCGCGCTTCGGACCGTCGTCGAGGCCGTGAGCCGGCGGCGACCGATCGTGCTGGCGATCGAGGACATCCACTGGGCGGACGAGGGGATGCTCGACCTCATCGAGTACCTCGCCCGGTGGGTCCGCGGGCCACTGCTCGTGGTCTGCCTCGCCCGCGACGAGCTGCTCGACCGGCGGCCCGGCTGGGGCGGCGGCCGTATCAACGCGACGTCGATCGCCCTCGAGCCGCTCAAGCCGGAGCAGGTCCAGGAGCTCGTTACCCAGCTCCTGCCCGGCGGCGCCCCACAGAATGGAGACCGGGCCGTGGTCGAGGAGGTGGTCGAGCGCTCGGGCGGGAACCCGCTGTTCGCCGAGGAGATGGTGAACCGGATCCAGGAGGAGGGCGCGGAGGCGGCGACGCTCCCGGAGACCGTCCACGCCGTCCTCGCCGCCCGCCTCGACGCGCTGAGCTCCGGTGAGCGACGGGTGATCCAGCACGCGTCGGTCGTCGGGCAGACCTTCTGGGAGGGCGCCCTCGACCAGCTCGACGAGGCCCGCCTCGGGCTCGGCGAGGTGCTCGGGTCGCTTCAGCAGAAGGACCTCATCGTCTCCACCGCCGGCAGCCGGCTGGCGGGCGAGCGCGAGTACGCCTTCAAGCACGTGCTGATCCGCGACGTCGCCTATTCCACGCTGCCGAAGGCGGTCCGGGCGCGCAAGCACGCCGACGTCGGCACCTTCATCGCCGAGCGCGCCGCGGACCGCGGCGAGGCGGTGGCCGCGATGGTCGCCGAGCACTACGGGCGCGCGGCGATCCTCGGCGAGGACGCGGGCTTCCCGGACTCCGAGCTCGACCAGCTGTCGAGCGATGCGATCGCCTCGCTCGAGCAGGCGGGCTCGCTCGCCGCGTCGCTCTACTCGAACCTCGAAGCGGTCGGCCACTACGAGATGGCGCTCTCGATCCGGCGCGGCTGCGATCCGGCCACGCGGGCGCGGATCGCCGAACGGCTCGGCGACGTGGCCCTGCGGCTTGGGCGCGTGGACCGCGCCGTCGAGCTCTGGGAGCAGTGCCTGGACTACCACCGCGCACAGGAGGACCTCGCGCGGGTCGGCGACCTCCACCGCAAGATAGGGGCTGCGCTCTGGCACAAGGGCGATCGCGAGGGCTCGATCGAGCACTACCAGCGCGGGATCGACCTCCTCAAGGACGGCCCTCCCTGCCTCGAGCTCGTCCGCCTCTACGAGGAGGCCGCCTCGCTCTACATGCACACGGGCGACAACATGCTTGCGATCTACGCCTCCGAGAAGGCGCTGCGGCTGGCGGAGCGGCTCGGCGAGGCCGCCGCGGCGAGCCGGGCGCACGGGATCTTCGGCCGGGTGTTCGGCCGCATCGGCGACACGGAGCGAGCCCGCCAGAACCTGGAGCGCTCCGTCGAGCTGGCCCGCGAGTCCGACCCTGCCGAGGCGGTTCGAGCGCTGCTCACCCTCGGCTACCACCGCGAGGTCTCGGAGGCCGACTACGACGGGGCCGGCTCCGCCTACGCCGAGGCCCTCGAGCTCGCGGAGAAGACCGGCGACCTGCCCTCGCAGGTCGAGCTCCACGGCGCCCTGGGTCAGCTGGCCGTTCACCGCGGTGACTGGGCTGCGGTGGAGCGCGAGGGTCGTGCCTCCAGAACGCTCGCCGAGCGCGAGGGGCTCTCCGGAAAGCTCTGCTTTCCGGCGCTCATGGAGGGCTGGCTCGCCTGGCGGGCCGAGGACTTCGACGTGGCGACCTCGTCCCTGCGCGAGGCCGCGGCGCTGGCCGAGCAGGTCGGGCGCTCGGAGGTTGCCTTCCAGGCGATCTTCGCGCTCGCGGCGACCCTGCGCCAGCGCGACGACTTCGCCGGCGCCGAGGCCGAGCTCTCGCGGGCTCTCGACGTGTGCGAGCGAGCCGGACTTGTCGCGCAATCCGTGGAGGCGAGCTCGGCGCGGGCGGTCACGCTCGCGCTGGCGGGACGCTCCGAGGCGGCTCGTGAGGCCGCCGAGGAGGCAACCCGCCTGGCGGAGCGCCTTCGCTATCCCGTCGGCAAGGCGGCGAGCCTGGAGGCCGCCGGCGCAAGCGCGGGCGAGCCCGTCACCGCGTCACGCGATCTCGCCGCGGCGCGCGATGCCTGGCTGGAGCTCGGGAGGCCGCTCGACGCCTCGCGCGCCGAGTACCTGCGCGGCCGGCTTCTCATCGACGCCGATCCCGAGGGCGCCCGCGAGGCGTTGACGGCGGCGGCCGAGTCGGCCTCCGAGTACGGGGTCGACCACCTGGCGCGGCTGGCGCGCTCGCTGGCGCCAGCCACCAAGTAGACGTCCTCAGGCCGAGCCCTCGTACTCGCGCAGGAAACCCTCGAACATCCGCAGATGACCCTGCTCGTCGTGGAGGATGTCGATGACCATGTCCTGCGTTACCGGGTCGATGCCGTCCGTCACCTCGACGATGTGGCTGTAGTGCTCGATGGCCCCGCGTTCGGCCTCGATTACACCGCGGATCACGTGCGTGATGTCGATCTGTTCGTCGGGTGGCTGGAGATACGACTGCTCGGCGCGGAACGCCTCAGATCCCGGCACCACGCCGTAGAGCTCCTTGATCCGCTGCGCGAACAGCTTCGCGTGACCGAGCTCCTCGCCGATGTCGGCCTCGAGCGAGCTCTTCACCTCCTGGGCGCGGACCCCGTCGGGGTTCACCGAGTTGGCGATGTAGCTCATCACCGTCTCGATCTCCATCCAATACGCGCGCTCCAAGAGCGCGACGACCTCGTCGCGTTGCTCCCGATTCTCCTCGGCGAGGATGTCGCCACTCACAGTCGCAGTTTCGCTCATTGGATCTCCTTTCGTCTCGTCGGTCCCCTACCCGTCCCGGCGCTGCGAGAATCGGAGGCGTGCCCCGACTGCGCAGGCCGGACGACGTCGAGATCCATTGGGAGGAGGAGGGCTCCGGGCCGCTGGTGGTCTTCGCGGCGTACTGGTCGATGCATCCCTCCTCGTTCGACCCCCTTCGCGCCGAGCTGGCGACCGACCACCGCGTGGTCACCTACCACGACCGCGGCAGCGGCGAGTCGACGCGAACCGGCCCCTACGACCTCGATACCGCCGCGGCCGACCTGCAGGCGGTCATCGAGGAGAGTGCGACCGACGAGACCGCGGTCGTCGTCGCGACCGCGGACGGAAGCAACCGCGCCGTTCGCGTGGTGGCTCAGCGGCCCGACCTCGTTCGGGCGGTGGTGACGATCGGCGGAGCGCCCGTGGGGCGTGATGCGATCGCCGAGTTCGACGCGATGGTCGGATCGCAGACGGTCGTCGACGCCTTCCTCGAGCAGACCCAGACGGACTACCGCTCGGCGCTCCGCGGCATCCTCACCGCCACCAACCAGCAGCTCGACCCCGAGGGCCTGAGGCAGCGGGTCGCGATCCAGCTCGAGCACTCCCCGGCCGATGCCGCCGTCCCGCGACTTCGCGCATGGGCCGGCGACGATCCCACCGAGGTCGCGCGCGAGGCCGGCGATCGGCTCTGGTTCCTGTACGCGGCCGGCCTCGGCGGCGGCTGGTTCCCCGACGGACCCGACTACGAGCGCATGATGAGGCGCGAGCTGCCGGAGGCGCACGTGGTCCAGGTGGACGACGGCTTCATCAGCCGGCCCGACCAGGTCGGTGAGGTCGTCCGCAAGATCACGGCCCCCTCGCGGGTCGAGCGCACGTGATCCACGATCGCCACTTCACCGTCGATGAGGCGAACGCATCGCTGGCCTGGATCGTCAAGCGCATCGAGGAGATCAGGGATGCGCGCGACCGCCTCGCCGAGCCCGACGCTCACGAGGCCCTCGCCGAGGCGGCTCCGGCCAACGGGGGCGGTGAGCCGGCCCGCGTCGTCGGAGAGGCCTTCCGCGACGTGCGCCGCCTGCTCGTCGAGCTCCAAGCGACCGGCGTCGTGCTTCGGGACCTCGACCGCGGGCTCGTCGACTTCCCCGCCGTGATGGACGGCCGCGAGGTCTACCTGTGCTGGAGGCTCGGCGAGGACGAGGTGACGCACTGGCACGACCTGGACTCGGGTTTCGGCGGCCGCCGGCCGCTGGAGTGAGCGTCCCGGGGCGGCGGGGCGGCGCCCACGTTGGTTGGGCTGGTTAGGGGGGCGTTCGGGCGAAATCGCCGCCACTTGGCGCTTTTCAGACGCAGAGCGTCCGGAACGCTCCAAGCCGTCCGGCTTTGACCTCCTCCTGCCGGGTCAAACCAGGACGGTCCGGGCTCGCCCCCCTTCGCTGCCTATCGTGCGGCGAGAGCCCGCGCTGCGGCCGGGCTCGACACCGCGCTCGATGAAAAGAAGCGAGGCGCCCGCCCGGCGCCTCGCTTCGCATGGGAGGTGCCCCGCGAGGACCTTAGGTCCAAGGGGTCTATGTCTGTGATCGGGCGTGTCTCGCGCCCACCGAACAGGATCGCGCGTCACGGGCCGGTGTCAAGGGGTCATCGCGCCGACGGACGGATGTACGAGCCCGGTGCCGCCGCGGGGAACGGGACTCCGCGTCTCCCCGCGTTGGCTACCTTTGAGGAGTGGTGCAGCAAGCCGGCACGCGGGGCCAGACCGTCGGCATAGCCGATGTGGAACAAGCCGCCGACGCGGTCGGAGCGCTGGTGCGCCGCACGCCGATGCTCGAGGCCGGGGAGCTCTCGCGGCGCTTCGGAGGGCCTGTTTGGCTCAAGGCCGAGTGCCTGCAGCGCACCGGCTCGTTCAAGATCCGGGGGGCGTCGAACGCGATCGCGCGGCTCGAGCCGGCCCGGCTGGCCGCTGGGGTCTGCGCCGCCAGCGCCGGCAACCACGCGCAGGCGGTGGCGCTGGCCGCGCGCAGGCGCGGAGCCGCGGCCGAGGTCTTCATGCCCGCGTCGGCCCCGCTCGCGAAGGTGGCGGCCGTACGCGCCAGCGGCGCCACGGTGCGGCTGGTCGACGGCGGCTACGACGAGGCGAACGCCGCCGCTCGGGAGCACGCCGCGACGAGTGGCATGACCCTCATCCACGCCTTCGACGACCCCGGCGTGGTCGCGGGCCAGGGAACGATCGGGCTCGAGATCGCGGAGGACCGGCCCGCGACGCGGCTGGTCGTCGTCCCGCTCGGCGGCGGCGGCCTGGCGGCCGGGATCGCCATCGCAGCCGCCGCCCGGCTGCGCGGGGTCCGGGTCGTCGGGGTCCAGGCCGAAGCCTGCGCGCCCTACGCCGCTTCCATCGCGGCGCGCCGGCCGATCGGCGCGCGCGACGGGGCCACGATCTGCGACGGCATCGCCGTCAAGCGGCCCGGCGAGCTGACGCTGCCGCTCGTTGAGCGCCACGTCGATGAGATCGTGACCGTCTCCGACGACGAGGTGGCCGAGGCGATGGTCCTCTTGCTCGAGCGCTCGAAGCTCGTGGTGGAGGGAGCCGGGGCCGCGGCGGCCGCGGCGATGCTCCACCGCAAGGTTCGCGCTCCCTCCGACGGTGAGACCTGCGCCGTGCTCTCGGGAGGGAACGTCGATGCCGGTCGCCTCGTCGAGTGCATCAGGCTCGGGGAGACGGCCGCGGGTCGGCGCGCCGTGCTTGTGACGGTCGTGCCCGATCGGCCCGGCGCTCTCGCCGGCCTTCTCCGGATCGCCGCCGAGGGCGGGGCAAACGTCCTCGACGTCGCGCACCTCCGCGAGGGCATCGATCTTCACGTCAGGGAAACCGTGATTCGCCTCGTGCTCCAGACCGATGGCCCCGAGCACCGCGACCGCGTGATCGAGTCGATCTGCGCCGAGGGCTTCGACGCCCGGCTCGAGCACACCGCCCTGCCGGCCGCAGGCACCGCCGAAGAACGTTGAGCGCTCAGGCCGACCTGCGTAATGCGCTCGCCGAGGTCTCGGACCTGGCGTCCGGGGCCGCGCTGATGCACTGGGACGAGCGGACGAAGATGCCCGCCGGGGGCGCGCCCGCCCGCGCCGACCAGCTCGCGACCCTTGCCCGGATAACTCACGATCGCCTTGTCTCGGACGACCTCGGGCGCCTCATCGACTCCGCGAGCGCGGAGCTCGACGGCGCCGATCCGGACTCCGACGACGCGAGCATCGTCCGGGTTTCCGCCCGTGAGTGGGAGAAGGCACGGCGCGTCCCGTCGGAGCTGCGGGCGGAGACGGCTCGAGCCGAGTCGATCGCCGAGCGCGCCTGGATGGCGGCCCGCGAGGAGAACGACTTCTCCCGATTCCTCCCCCACCTCGAGAAGCTCGTGGAGCTGAAGCGGCGCTACATCGAGTGCTTCGAGGTCGAGCATCCCTACGACGCCCTCCTCGACGACTTCGAGCCCGATGCGAGCACGCCCACCGTCGCCGCGATCCTCGAGCGGCTGCGCAGCGGCCTCGCGCCGCTCGTCGAGCGTACGGCTGGCGCTGGGAAGGTCACCTGCGGCTGCCTGCACGGTGACTTCCCGGTCGAGCGCCAGCGGGGCCTCGCCCAGGAGCTCGCCGGCTCGATGCCCTTCGAGCCCGCCACGTGGAGGCTCGACGACACCACGCACCCGTTCGCGACCTCGATCTCCCGCGCCGACGTGCGCCTCACCACGCGGTACGACGCCTCGTACCTCGGGACGGCGATCTGGTCCGTGATCCACGAGGCCGGGCACGGCCTCTATGAGGCGGGCATGCCGGACGGCGTCGCCCGCACCCCCGCCGCCGCCCCGCGCTCGCTCGGCCTGCACGAGTCGCAGAGCCGGCTGTGGGAGAACTGGGTCGGCCGCAGCCGGCCCTTCATGGCGCCCCTGCTGGCCCGCCTGCGTGAGTATTTCCCCGAGCCCTTCGAGTCAGTCTCCGAGGACGACCTCTACGGAGCGGCCAACGTCGTGCGCCGCTCGCTCATTCGAGTCGAGGCCGACGAGCTGACTTACAACCTCCACGTCGCGATCCGGTTCGAGCTCGAGCTCGAGCTTTTCGAGGAGAGGCTCACAGTCGCCGACCTCCCCGAGGCCTGGAACGCGCGCTACCGCGACTACCTGGGGCTCGACGTGCCCGATGACGCCCGCGGGGTGCTCCAGGACGTCCACTGGGCGGGCGGGGCCTTCGGCTACTTCCCCACCTACTCGCTCGGCAACGTGATCGCCGCCCAGCTGTGGGAGCGCGCGACCCAGGACGTTCCGGACCTCGACGCTCAGCTCGCCGAGGGCGAGCTCGAGCCGCTGCACTCATGGCTCCGGGAGAACCTCTTCCGCCACGCTGGAAAGTTCGACGCGGCGGCGACGGTCGAGCGGGTCGTGGGAAGCCCCATCGATCCGGCGCCCCTCGTCGCCCACCTCGAGGCGAAGTTCGGCGAGCTCTACCGCTGACGCGAACGGCGCCGGCGGGCCCGGTCGCGCGGCTCGCGTTGCATGCGCTCGAGCTGCCGGCCGAAGGCCTTCTCCACGCCCTCCGTCATGGCGAGCTGGAAGATCGCGAGCAGCGACTCGGAGGCGAGCGGCCGCAGGCGCTCGAGTGCCTCGACGACCTCCGGCCAGCGCTCCGGAGGCCGCCCCGCCTCGTCGAACGGCTTCCAGACGTGCTCGAGGAACAGCTCGGTGAAGATCCGAGCGACGCCGTCGGCGTGGCGGCGCAGCCGCGACGCGATCTCGAGGGTGGCCTCGGGTGGTACCCCGAGCCGCGCGAGCTCCTGTCCGGCACGGGCGAGCCGCGGGCTCACCTGCTCGTAGCGCTCGTCGTCGATCTGGCGGAGGAGCCCGAGCTTCACCGCCTTCCTCACGAGTGACGGGTCACCCGCGTCGCCGAAGCCGCGGGCCAGTTCCGTCAGCGAGACGATCTCCGGGTCCTCGTCCTCGAACGGCTCACGCACGGCCCGCGTGAAGCGCAGGAAGTCGGCGCTCGACCCGTTGCCCGCCTCGATGAGGCGTCTTATCGCCTCGAGGTTGAAGCCCTCCGCCTGGAGCTCCCGGATGAGCTCGATGCGGGCGAGGTGCTCGGGCCCGTAGTAGCCGGTGCGGCCGCGGACGACCGGAGGCGGTACGAGGCCGCGCGACTGGTGCGCGCGGATGTTCCGCGCCGTCATCCCCGACTCGCGGGCGAGCTGGTCAATGGTCAGCTCAGCGGTCTTGCTCTCCTCCGGCACACCGAAGAAGATAGCCCCCCGCGCGGGCAATGTCACATAGAACGATGCAACGTTCCCTCCGGCGCCGTCCGCTCGAGCGAGGGCCAGCCGACGTCCCGCGCCGCGCGCGCCTCCTCCTCCGCCGGGCCGCCGCGGATGCCGAAGAGCCGCTTCGCGTAGAGGAGATACACGACGATCGCAACGTTGACGACGAGCGCAATCACCTTGAGCGGTGAAGCGGTGCGGGTGAGCTCGTAGACCTCGAGCGGGATGAAGGCGGCGGTCACGACCAACGTCAGGTACTCGGCCCACCGCTTCTGATACCAGAGGCCGACGGCCTCGACGAGCTCGACGACGGCGAGCACCGCCACGGCCCCGCCGACGAGGCGAATCGTCCCGGTGCGGAGCGAGAGGAGCTGCTCGACGTCGTGGACGATGCCGTGCCCCGCCTGGTGGTGCTGGTCGACGATGGTTCCCTCGATGTCGGAGAGCACGCGGTAGAAGACGCTTCGAAGCTCGTCGCGTCGCGCCGCGAGGATGAAGATCGCCGCCGCGATCAGACCGAGGATCACGAAGTGGAAGGCGCGGTCGATCGCGATGACGCGCAAGACGATCTTGTCCCGCAGGGGACGGCCGCGCAGCGGAAGGCTGATCTCGTCGCGCTCGGGCGGGTGGCGGCGGGCCGGCTTCGCCGGCCGCGGCACCGGGAGCCAGGCGTCGCAGCGCAGGCACCGGTGCCACCTGACGCCGCCGACCTCGCGCGCGACGAGCGCGTCCTCCGGCCGCAGCTCCGCCGCGTCCATGCCGATGAGCTCGTGCCCGCGAAGGCCGCAGGCGAGCAGCTCGTAGTGGAATCGCGGTCGGAAGCGCTGCGGCTTCGCGAGGCCGGGAGCCGCGTGCTCGGCGTCGTCCCCAGCGGTCACGCGCGCACGATATCCCGCGGTCAGCCCGCGGCCGCTGGTAGCCTTTTCGCGCCTCGTCGCGGGCGGTGGCTCTCACGCCCGCAGGTCTCGGCGATATTCCTGATGCACGCTCCCGCCCCAACGGCCGTAGATGCGACCGCGTTCTCGATCGGCTTCGATCAGCGCGATCGCGCTCGGCTGCACGAGCTGTGGGACGAGGTCCTCGACTCCGGACGCTGGAGCGAGGGTGCCGTCGTCGATCGCCTCGAGCGCACCTGGGGCGCGCACGACTGCCTCGAGGCGTGCGCGTTCGCAGGCTGGAGCGGCGGCGCCCTCGCCGCGCTCGCCTACGCGGGCGTGGCGGGAGAGACGGTCCTCTGCCCTTCGAACACGTTCATGGCCACCCCGCTCGCCATCCTCGCCGCCGGCGCCACGCCGGCGTTCGTCGACTGCAACCGCGAGGACCTCTGCGCCTCCTTCGAGGACTTCGAGCGGGAGGCCGAGCGACTGCGCCCCCGCGCCGCCTTCGTCGTCCACATCGGCGGCCACATCGCGTTCGAGATCGAGCGGATCGCCGACTACTGCCGCGACCGGGGGATCTTCCTCATCGAGGACTGCGCCCACGCGCACGGCGCCAGCTGGAGCGGGCGGCGGCCCGGAGGCTGGGGCGATGCCGGGATTTACTCGCTTTATGCGACAAAGACGATCTCGACCGGCGAGGGCGGCATGCTTGTCTCCTCCAACCGGGATGTTGTCGACTTCGCTCGTGACCACCGCAACTACGGGAAGCCCGACTACGAGGTTCATGGGCTGGGCCAGCGCATGAGCGAGTTCACGGCCGCGCTCGGCCTGGTTCAGATCGAGCGCCTCGAAGAGATCGTCTCCTGGAAGAACGAGGTGGCTCGCCGCCACCTCGACCCGCTCTTCGCATCACGCGTCGAGCTGCCGGAGGGCATGGTCTCGGGGCTCTACAAGTACGTCGTCTTCGAGCCGCTCGAGCGCTCGACCGGCCGCGTCTACGACGAGCCCTGCCACCGGGTCCTCGGGTCCGAGCGCCAGCTTCAGAACACCGACTGGATCGCCGATAACCACTCCTGCGTGCCGCTCTACTACCACGGGCCAGAGTTGCCGGAA
This sequence comes from uncultured Actinomycetes bacterium, assembly GCA_963771655.1. GTDB lineage: Bacteria > Actinomycetota > Thermoleophilia > Solirubrobacterales > 70-9 > JAWVFM01. The sequence goes on from CAVYUG010000009.1 coordinate 297,113, forward strand.
GACAATGACGCGTGGGCCTCGATCAAGGTGAGCTCGTGAAGGTCCTGATCACCGGTGGGTCCGGGTTCATCGGATCGCACGTCGTCGACAAGCTCATCGACGACGGCCACGCCGTCCGCCTCTTCGACCTCTCTCCCTCGCCGTACCGCAGGCCGGAGGAGGTCGACTTCCGCGCCGGCGACATCACCGACCTCGAGACACTCGTGCAGGCGATGAGCGGCTGCGACGCGGTGATCCACCTCGCCGCCGTCGCCGACGTCAACCACGTGGTCGCCGACCCGGCGAAGGCCCAGGAGGTGAACTCGGAGGGAACGCTTGCGGTGCTCGAGGGGGCCCGGCGCGCGGCGGTGAAGCGCGTGATCTACGGGTCGACGATCTGGGCCTACAGCGACTGCCCGGAGCGCAACGTCGACGAGGAGACGCGGGTCGAGGCGCCCAGCCACCTCTATACGGCCACGAAGCTCGCCGGGGAGCATTACTGCAAGTCATACTCCGAGCTCTACGGGGTCGACTACACGATCCTCCGCTTCGGCATCCCGTACGGCCCCCGGGCCCGCGACGCGACGGTCCTGGCCGCCTTCTGCGCCAGGGCCGAGGCGGGCGACGCGCTCACGGTCTCGGGCGACGGCAGCCAGTCGCGGCGCTTCGTCTACGTCGAGGACCTCGCCGAGGGCGTCGTCGCGGCCCTGCGCCCGATGGCTGCGAACCGCGTCTACAACCTCGCCGGCGAGGAGGCGACCACGATCCTCGACATCGCCGAGGCTGTCCGCGACCACGTCGCGGACACCGGGATCCTCCACACGGAGGGTCGCACCGGCGACTTCGGCGGCAAGGAGGTCTCCAGCGAGCGGGCCGAGCGCGAGCTCGGATGGAGCGCGCACACCCGCTTCGCCGAGGGCTTCCGCCGCTACCTCACCTGGCGACGGGCTCGGCCCGAGCGGCGCAAGGTCCTGATCCTCACCGCGGACATCGGCGAGGGCCACGACCTGCCCGCCCGCGCGCTCGCCGACGACCTCGCCGCCGAGCACCCCGGCAGCGAGGTCGAGATCGTCGATGGCCTCCGGGTGATGGGGCGCATCCTCACGGCCATCGTCCGCGACGGCTCCTGGTTCGCCTTCAACTGGTTCCCGGCCATGTTCTCGCTCCAGTACTGGCTGGCCACGAAGTTCCCACCGACACGATGGATCTCGTTCCAGTTGATGTGCCTGCTGGGCGCGCGGCGGCTGCGACGCGAGATCCGCCGCCACGACCCCGACGTCGTCGTCTCGACCTACCCGGGGACCACCGCGGTGCTCGGCGAGCTCCGACTGCGCCGCACGCTCGACGTCCCGGTCGTCTCCGCGATCACCGACCTTGCGGGCCTCCGCTTCTGGGCCCACCCCGGCGTCGACCTCCACACGATCACCCACCGTGAGTCGATCGAGGAGGTGGAGCAGATTGCCGGCCCCGGGAGCGCGCGCTGGGCGCGCCCGCCCACCGATCCGGCCTTCCTGGAGCCACGCTCGCGCGAGGACGCGCGCGAGGCGCTCGACCTTCCGCAGGATGACCCGGTCATCGTCGTTTCCGGCGGTGGCTGGGGGATCGGTGACCTCGTCGGCGCGGTCGAGGAGGCGCTCGCCATCGAGGGCTCCACGGTCGTGTGCCTCAGCGGTCATAACGAGCGCGCGACCGCCGGCCTTCACGAGCGATTCGGCGCCGAGCCCCGTGTGCAGCTGCCGGGATTCACCGACCGGATGAGCGACCTGCTCGCCGCAGCGGACGCCATGGTCCACTCGACGGCCGGCCTCACGGTCCTGGAGGCGCAGATCCGCGGCTGCCCGGTGGTCTCGTACGGCTTCGCCGTCGGCCACGTGGCCGCCAACAACCGCGCCTATGAGCGATTCGGGCTCGCCCGGGTGGCAACGTCACGCGGCGAGCTCGCGCGGGCGCTTCGCGAGGCCGTCGCCTCGGACCCGGAGCCCGACCTCTCCTTCGCCAACCTCCCCTCCCCCGCGACCCTCGCGATCGAGGCGCGGCCCCGCGTCCGGCCGCGGCGGGTCGCGCGCATCCGCGCCGTCCGCCTGGCGCGCGTGGGGATCGCGACGGCGGCGCTGGCGGTCGGCGCCTTCCTGACCGACTACGCCTACGCCCTCCTCGCGAAGCCGCTCGGCGTCGCCACCACGAAGCAGGTCTCCACGGCCCAGCCTGAGGTGGGCGTGATCGTCGACGCGCCCTCCGAAGCGGTGGCCGCCCTCGCCCGGCAGCTTCGCCGTGACGGGGTGACGGCCTCCTTCGCGGTGGCCGACACGCCGAGCGAGCACGCGCTCACGATCCTTCGCAGCAACGGCGACGAGGCGATTCCCGTGCTCGACGGCGGTGGGCTCTTCCACTCCCTCGGCACGAAGGGCCGGCTGTCGAATGCCGCCCACGAGCTCGGCCTCGGCGACCACTTCGTTTACCAGCCTTCGGCCGACGGCATCACGCTGAGCCAGGCCCTGCTCGCCCGCTCGGCGGGCGGCCAACCGGTGAGCGGGGCCGTTCACGCAGCGCCGACGACCACCCCGCCGACGCTCGCGCGCGGGGACCTGGTCGAGGTGGACCTGAGCGGCGACGGCGACCCGTCCGAGGCGATGACGGCGCTCAGCAACGACCTCGCCTCGAACGGCATGAGCGGCGTCACCGTGACGTCGCTGATGAGCAGCCGTCCTTAGGCCACTCAGTCGGTCGGGCTCGTAGCGGCTACGCGAGGCCGCTTTGCCGCTAAGGGGGCGGAATCATCTCGTTGCCTCGCCCTGATGCGGTTAATACCCCTATGGCGGGGACGATCCGCATCAGAGCGCCGATCGCCGGCGGCGACTGAACCGCCGGGTTCCCCCGGGCGTACCATGGGCTACGGTGGCAAGCCTGCCGAAGCTCGATCCGGACGCGGTGGCGGAGACGGGAGCCCGGCTGCGGGAGAACATCCGCCGTGCCGTGACGGTCGCGGATGACGTCATCGACGACCTCCTCGTCTCGCTTCTGGCCGAGGGGCATGTGCTGATCGAGGACTACCCCGGCGTCGGCAAGACGGCGCTCGCACGCGCCCTTGCCCGCTCCATCGACGCCGAGTACGCCCGCGTGCAGTGCACGGTGGACCTCCTCCCAGCCGACGTCGTCGGGACGAACGTCTTCAACCAGACGGACGCGCAGTTCGACTTCCACCCCGGGCCCGTCTTCGCGAACATCGTCCTCGTCGACGAGGTCAACCGCGCCTCGCCCAAGACACAGTCGGGCCTGCTCGAGTGCATGCAGGAGCTGCGCGTCACTGTCGACGGCCACCCGCACGAGCTCGCCAGGCCGTTCATGGTGATTGCGACGCAGAATCCGGTGGAGTACGAGGGGACCTACCCGCTCCCCGAGGCGCAGCTCGACCGCTTCATGGTGCAGCTCCGTCTCGGGTACCCGGCTGCGGCGGACGAGGCGCGGATGCTCGCCACTCACGCCGAGCACGACCGCGTGCTCGACCTCGGGCCCGTGGTCGAGCTCAGCACCGTCCTCGCCGCCCAGTCCGCAGCAGCCGCCATCCACGCGAGCGATGCCCTCCGCCGCTACGTGGTCGACCTCGCGGCGGCGACGCGCGACGACCCGAGGGTCGAGCTCGGAGCCAGCCCGCGCGCGGGGTTGCTTCTGTTCCGCGCGGCAAAGGCCCGCGCCGCGCTCTCCGGGCGCGACCACGCCTTGCCCGACGACGTCCAGGCGCTGGCCGCGTCCGTCCTTCGCCACCGGTTGCTGCTCGCGCCGGGATGCGGGCCCGAGGACCGCGAGGTCGCGATCCGCGACGCGGTCGAGCGGGTGCCCGCGCTTTAGGCCGGTGATGGGCACCTCGCGCGCGGTCGGCTTCCTCGCCGCCGGGCTGATCGGCGCCGGCCTGGCGTTCGACCTCGCTGCGCTCTACGAGCCCGGGGTCGGGCTGCTCCTCCTCATCGTCGGCGCGCGGCTCTGGGTGCGGGCGGGGTCACGGGGGGTCCGGCTGCGCCGAGTGCGCTCGCGGCCCACGGTCGAAGAGGACGAGCCGCTGGAGGTGCGGTTCTCGCTGGAGCGCGGGTCGCTTCCGCCGCCGGGCGTCGAGCTTCGCGACCCGCGGCTGGATGGAACGTCGCACGCGGCTTCCGGGCCCGACCGCGAGCTGAGCTTCACGACGAGCTGGGATCGCCGAGGGCGAAAGAGGCTCGGCCCGACGTCGGTGGCGATCCGCGATCCGCTCGGCCTCTGCGAGGAGCTCGTGGAGGAGGAGGGGTCTGGCTCGGTCCTCGTGCTGCCGCGCATCGAGGCGATTCGGATCGCCTCCGATGGAGGCGGGGGCGGCGGACTCGGAGCGCTCGGCCTGCTCGCCGAGGGGTCGACCGCGCGTCGCGGCGCAACCGCGGTGGAGGTCGAGGTCGACGGGCTGCGCCCCTACCGAAGGGGCAGCCCTGCGTCGCGAATCCACTGGCCGACGGTCGCCCGGACCCGCGAGATGGTGGAGCTTCGCCTTCACGCCGGCGCCGGCGCCCGCCCGCTCGTGGTGCTCGACTCGAGCCCGCCCGCGGACGAGGCGGCGCTCGACCGCGCGGTTCGCGCCGCCGCCTCGCTCTGCCATCACCTGGGGCTCGCGGGAGGATGCGGGCTTTCGATCTCCGGCGAAGTCCGCCTGCTCGAGATCGACTCGCGGTTGCGTGGCTGGGCCGAGGCGCACGCCAGGCTTGCTCTGGTGCGGGGCGGCGAACGTCCCCCGCTCCTTCGCGGTGGCCGCGCCCGCGGCGCGGTGGTGCTCTGGGTTACTCCGGGGGCCTCCGGGCCCCCGCGTGGCCTCGGCGCGGCCGAGGCCTTCATCGTCGCGCCGCTGCGCGACGCGCCGCCGGGGGCGCTCTTCACGGTGGCCGGGTGCGGCGGCACGCGAGTGCGGGAGCGCTCGCGCGTCCGCCCGGCGGTGGAGCGGGCGGCATGATCGAGCAGCTTCCCGCGCGGGCGCAAGGTATCCCGCTGTCCCTCGGGCCGGCGCGATTCACGATTTCCCGGGACGCTCTTTCGGTCGCCTGCGAGCTGGCGGCCTACGCCGCGCTCGCGGGCCTCGTCACCTGGCGTTGGATGCTTTTGGCGACCCCTTCGCCCGCCGGGCGGGGGGTCGCGATCGTCGCCATCGCGACCGCCGGGGCCGCGCTTCTCTCCGCGCTGGGGCGCGCCGGACGGCCGCGCGGTTTAGCGCGCGCGGCGGGCGCCGGCATCACGATCGCGTTCACGCTCGGCGGGTTGCTCACCGCCGGGCTCCCCGCGCACACCGTGGTCCCGCCCGGCTGGGACAACCTGGCGAGCGGGCTCGAGACCGGGCTTCCGGGCGCGTTCGGCGCCAGCTTCCCCTACATCGAGCCCGACCCCTGGATCCGCATCGTCATCCTCTGCGGGGCACCCCTCGTTCTCGGGCTCGGCGCCTGGCTCGGGTTCGCGCCCGGATCCGAGCGGCGATCGCGGGCCTGGGCCCTGGCGACGCTCGTCTGCGGCTTCGCCATCGCGACGGCCCTGCGCGCGCCGTCGGAGCCGGTGGCGGCTGGCCTCGCCCTATTCGCGGCGATCGCCGCCTGGCTTTGGCTGGGCCGGATCGTCCGAAGCGGCGCCCGGCCTGCGGCGGGGCTGCTCGCCGCGGCCGCCGTACTCGCGGTTCCGTTTGCGGCCGCGCTAGATCGCGACGGCCCGCTCCTCGACTACCAGGCCTGGGACCTCAGCCTCTCGAGCGCCTCCGCCCAGTCGGTCTCGTATACGTGGGACCAGACCTATGGCCCGCTCAAGTGGTCGCGGACCGGCAAGACCCTGATGACCGTCAGCGGCTCGAGCCCGCAGTACTGGCGGACCAGCGTGCTCGAGAACTTCAACGGCCTCGCGTGGACCGCCGCGGGCAACGCCGTGGACGCGCGCTTCGAGCTTCCCGACGCGGCCGAGCGCGCGTTCAGCCTGAAGGACCGGATCAACGCCCTGGATCCACGCTGGGTCCACCGCGCCACCTTCAACATCGACGCGCTGTCGAGCGACCTCGTCGTCGCACCGGGGAGCGTGCTCAAGCTGAGCGGCCTCGCGATCACCTCCGGCGGCCCGGCGGGCCTCAGCCTTCCCGCGGAAGACAGCCTCGGCGACGGCGACAGCTACACGGTCACCGCGTACGAACCCGACCCGAGCCCGACCGATCTGCGGTTCGCGCCGAAGCATCTCGATCCGGGCCTCAGGCAGTACACGGAGATCGGCCTGCCCGAAGTCGTCCATGCACCCGTCCCGACCGACTCCTTCGGACGCCCGCTACAGCGCGGAACGCATCCGTCCCCGACCGTGAGCGTCAGCACGATCGCAATGCCGCTCTTCGGCGAGTCGGCAGGATCACCCGACCGGCGCCTCCTCGCCAAGTCCGCCTACGGCGATGTCTACGCGCTGGCGCGCCGGTTGACGAGGCACAGCAAGACCGAGTACGACGCCGTCACGGTGATCGAGCGGCATCTGCGCAACTCCTACTCCTACGACGAGTCGCCGCCGGTCCGCAAAGTTCCCCTCCGGGCGTTTCTCTTCCGGGATCGCATCGGCTACTGCCAGCAATTCTCCGGGGCGATGGCGCTGATGCTCCGCAGCCTCGGCATCCCGGCGCGGGTCGCCACGGGCTTCAGCCCCGGAATCCCGAATCCGAAGACCTCCGGCGTCGTGGTCCGCGACCTCGACGCGCACTCCTGGGTCGAGGTCTACTTCAACGACATCGGCTGGGTGCCGTTCGATCCGACGCCCGCGGCCTCGCCGGCGGCCGCCCAATCGGCGGGCGCCGGTGGCTCGCCGGCCCGCGAGCCGAGGCCGCAGCTCGCTGGGCAGAAGGCCGGCGGCCCGCTGCCTCTCAACCAGCGGCGTGCCGGCGCCGGGAGCGGCGACGGCCCGCCTTGGGCGCTGATCGTGGCCGTGGCCGCCGGCGGTCTCGCGGCGCTGGCCGTGGCCGCCCTCGTCAGCCGGCGCCGGCGGTTCCTCGCGTTGTCCTCGGCGGAGCGCGCCGCGGTCTCCTCGCGCGAGCTCGGAGACCTGGTCGGCCGGCTTGGGCTCGACGACACCGCTGGGGTGACCCTCCTGGCGCTCGAGCGACGCTTGCAAATGATCGCGGGCCCCGCCGCCGCCGACTACGTGCGGGCGCTTCGGCTCACCCGTTTCGGGCGCGGCGAGGCGAAGCCGCCAACCCTGCACGACCGCCGGGAGCTCAGGCGGTCCCTCTTCGGGCACGGCGGCCGGCGGCGATTCCTCGCCGGCATCGTCGCCCTGCCGCCGGGTGCCCCACGATGAGGACGCTCTACCTCCTGCGCCACGCGAAATCGAGCTGGGACGACCCCGAGCTCGCCGACTTCGACCGCCCGCTCGCACCTCGAGGCATCGATGCTGCCAGGCGGATCGCCGCCCACATGCGTGCGAGCGGCATTGCCCCCAAGCTGGTCCTCTGCTCCCCCGCCGAGCGCGCGAAGGAGACGCTCGCCGGCCTCGGCGACGCCGTCGGCGATGCCCGAGTCGAGCTCGACAAGGACATCTACGAGGCGACCGAGGCGGACCTGCTCGCGGTTCTTCGCCGGGTCGATCCTGAGGTGAGCTCCGTGATGCTCGTCGGCCACAACCCGTCGACCCAGCGGCTCGCGCTGCTGCTCTGCGACGAGAGCGACCTGCTCGACGCCCTGCGCGCCAAGTACCCGACGGCCGCGCTCGCAACGCTCTCGATCGATGACACCGCGTGGCACGAGCTTCGCATGGGCGGAGCGGAGCTCGAGGCCTTCGTCAAGCCGAAGGACCTGCCGGCCCCCTGAGCTTCACTCGTTGGGCGCGCAGCGCGAGCTCGAGCTCGAGCCGCGCGTCGGGGCTCTCGAGCGCTTCGCCGTAGAGCTCGCGCAGCCGGGCGATCCGGTAGCGCGCGGTCTGCGGGTGAACGCCCATCGCAGCCGCCATCGCGGGAGCGTTGCCCCGGTGCTGAACGTACGCGAGGGCCGTCTCGCTCATCCGGGCCCGCGCCTTGTCGGTGAGCCCGTCGAGCGGCGCAAGCCTGCGCTCGGCAAGGCGGCCAACCGCAACCGGGGCCTCGAGCGGCAGGAGGTCGACGAGGCGCTCGTCGGCGACGAGCATGCCCGTCTCGCCGACGGCGCCCGACTCCAGGCCCGTCAGCCCGAGCCTCGCGAGACGCCAGGACGCGGCGAGCGCTGAGCGGTCGCCCGGCGGCCCGAGAGCGGCCGGGAGATCCCCGACCGCCCTCGAGATCTCCGTGAGGCGACCGGGTCCGCCCGGATCGGCGATCACCGCGATGCCGACTCCGGCAATCGCGGCGACGAGCGCGTCGGCCGAAAGGCGGCTCGCCACGCGCGCGAGGTCGTCGATGGCGCACGCCAGCGCGGCGACGCTGGCGGGCACGCGCCAGCCGACGGGTGCGGCGGCCGCGCCGAGCTCGGCGTCCGACACCGGCGGCTCGCGCAGGAGCACGGCGACGAGCTCGCGACGCCGGCGTTGCCGCTCGCCTTCGAGCTCCGACTGGGCTTGCGCATACCCCTCCACCGAGTCCGCGGAGAGCTCGTCGATGTACGCGAAGACGGACTCCGCGAGGACGCTCAGCGTCTCCGCCTCGAGACCGGCCTTTCCGGCGGCCGCGCCGAGCCGCCGCCAGGCGACGCGCGCGCCGACCCGGTACGCGGACTGGAGCGCGTCGAGGGTGCGCCCGGCGCGCAGCTCACCGCGCCCGAGCGCGCGGTAGACGCCTCGCCCGGCCTCGCGGTCGGCGTCGGGGTCGCGCACGAGGGTCACGAACTGAGCAAGCGCCTCGCTCACGCCGCGGCGGACCGCGCGCCCGAACGCCCCCTCGAGGGGCCGGGCGTACTCATCCACCTCACGCCCGATCGCCGCGAGGATCTCGCGCGTCGCGGGCTCGAGCTCGGGCTCGATCACGTCGGCGACGTCGGCGGGCAGGCGGCGCCATGGCTCGGCGTCGAGGGTGGCCGGAGAAGTTGTCATGTGCGGCATAAGATTCAACTGTGAGCAGCGCGTCCACCGCAGTTATTCGCTGCTCCCGATAAGCGTACCTTGGGGGCATGACAAGAGCCGAGAAGCTCATCAACCTTGGCGCCGTGGTCCTCCCCTTCGTTGCCACGATTGCCGCCATCGCCCTGCTGCCCTCCACGCTCGTGACCCCCGCCGACCTGGCGATCGCCATGGGCATGTATCTGCTGACCGCGCTCGGGATCACGATCGGCTACCACCGCCTCCTCACTCACCGCTCCTTCGCGACCTCGAAGCGCGTGGAGTACACGTTCGCCGTGCTCGGCTCGATGGCCGTGCAGGGGCCGGTCATCGGCTGGGTCGCGGACCATCGCAAGCACCACGCCCACACCGATCGCCAGGGCGACCCGCACAGCCCGCACGTGGGGCATGGCCGGGGCGCCATGGGGGTGCTACGCGGCCTCTGGCACGCCCATATCGGCTGGCTCCTCACTGAGCAGGGCCGGGCCGAGCGGAGGCGCTACGCCCCGGACCTCTGCGAGGACCCCGGTATGCGTTGGATCAACCGCCACTTCGTGTCCCTGGTGGTGACGGGACTGGCGCTTCCCGCCATGGCCGGCTTCCTCGTCACCGGGACGCTCCTGGGGGCCGCCACCGGCCTCCTCTGGGGCGGCCTGGTCCGGGTCTTCTTCGTCCACCACATCACGTGGAGCGTCAACTCGGTCTGCCATTTCCTCGGCACCAGACGCTTCGCGATCGACGACGAATCCCGCAACGTCTTCTGGCTCGCGCTGCCGTCGCTTGGCGAGGCCTGGCACCACAACCATCATGCCTTCCCCCGCTCGGCCGTGCACGGTCTGAGGCGCTGGGAGCTCGACCCGACGGCGCTGGTCATCGCGGCCATGGAGCGCCTTGGGCTTGCCTGGAACGTGGTGCGTATCACTCCGGAGCGCCAACGCGTGAAGATGACGGCCGCGAACGTCCCTCAACCCGGCGCATAGCCCCCAGCGAGGGACGTTCGGCGGGCGGAGGGCGCCTAGCGCTCGACCTGCGATCCGCCGACGATCGCGTCCTCGCCCGAGTCGGCGAACCGGACCCATGCCTTGTGGCCGCCGTCGTAGTCGGGTCCCCAGACCACGAGCGTCGCGTCGCGCCCCCAGACCGTGCAGGTGTCGGCCCCTTCGGGCTCGAGCCCGCGCCAGACCCGGACGAAGGGGTTGCCCTCCCGCTCGTCGGCGACGGTCGTCGGCTCGCGGTGGCCGGGGTGAAGGCGCGTTGAGGAGTCGAGCTTGAGAACGCGGTCCATGATCGACGAGCGGAGGTCGTCGAAGCCCGTCGCCCCCGGCGCCATCGTCCCGCCGACCGTGCCCTTGAAGATGAGGTCGGCCGTCACGCAATCGGTGCCGTCGAAGAGGAAGGCGAGGTGGCCGGCGTCGTGGCCGGGAGTGTGGATCGCCTCGACCTCGAGCGCGCCGCTCGCGATCCGTTCCCCGTCGCCGAGCGTCTCGTCGACGGGATCGGGGATCTCCGCCGCGGTCAGCTCGTGGGCCAGCACCGGCGGCGAGCCGGCTCGCTCGCGCACCTCCGCAAGGCCGGCCACGTGATCGGCGTGATGGTGGGTGAGCAGGATGTGGGTGATCGTGATCCCGTCGGCCTCGATCCGCTCGAACAGCGGATCCGCGATCTCGTTGCAGTCGACCAGTACACCGCTGCCGCCCGGGCCCTCGGCGAACAGGTAGGCGTTCGAGAGCCATTGCGGGTTCTCGGTTCGCTCAACGATCATCGGCGCCGATCATGGCAGTATCGGGGGCTCGACGTGAGCACGGCCCCAGCAACACCGCCCCGAGGCCCGGACGCCCCCCTCGCCCGGGACCATCTGGCGAACGAGCGCACCTACCTCGCCTGGCTGCGGACGGCGGTCAACGTGATGATCCTGGGGCTGGCGGTGGCGAAGCTGCTGCACAGCGAAGGGGGTCGAGCCGACGTGGCCGGTGGCATCCTCATCGCGGTCGGCTTCGTCGTCCTCGTCTTCGGAACGCTGCGGACCCGGCGGGTCACCAGCGAGCTTCGTGAGGGGACGTTCGAGGCCGACTACGGCGGGCCGATCCTGATCGCCGGGCTGGTGACGCTCGGCGTCGCCGCGGCCGCGGTGCTGCTGTTCGCCTAGCGGTCGTGCGCCGCGCCGTACGCGAGCGCGCCGCCGAAGGCGATCATCCCGAGGCCGGCGATGCCGTCGGCCGCGCGGATGACTCGCTCGTTCGCGGCCCTTCGCGCCACCGCCGTCGCCGTCGCGAGCGCGCTCACCCAAGTGAGGCTGCCCGCGGCGACCCCGACGACGAGGAGCACCGCGCCGCCCGCGGACGCGGCGGCGCCCGCGGTGCTGGCCGCCGCGAAGATCGCCGCCCAGGAGACGATCGTCGCCGGGTTGGTCGCCGTGCCGGCCAGGGAGGTCAGGAACGCCCGCCGCGGGGTCGCGATCTCGTGCGGCGCCTCGGCGCCGAGTCGCACCCGGAATGCGCTGTAGAGGGTCCGGGCTCCGAGCACGACCAGCACGGCTGCGCCAGCGAGCCCGAGCGCCACGCGGACCGGCTGCAGCTCGAGGAACGGCGCGGCGCCGGCGGCGCCGCACGCCGCGTAGAGACCGTCGACGGCGGCGATGCCCGCGCCGATCGCGAGCCCGAGCCTCCAGCCACCGCGCAACGTCGTCCGGATGAGCAAGAGCGACATCGGGCCGAGCTGCATCGCAACCACGAAGCCGAGGCCGAAGCCGATCGCGCCGGAGTCCATTCGAGGAGTGTGCCAGGCGGGTGTGAGGCCGGCTAGGGGCGACCGGCCAGTGGGATGCGGAGACGCGCCGGGTGTGCGCCGTTCGTCTTCACCGTCACCGGGCTTGGAAGCGTGTTGCCGCGATAGGCCTGATCGCCGCCCGCGACAACGAGCTCGAGCCTGTGGCCCTTACCGAACCGATGAACGATCCCGGGCAGGCTGACCGAGATCGGGTGGTCGGTGCGCGGGACGCGCACGGGCGAGACGAGCCGGTCGGGGAGGGTGATCGTCCCGTCGGGACCAACGTCGTAGAGCTTGAGGAAGAGCGTCGCCTGCGTCGCGGGGTCGCCTCCGCCCGCCGCCTGGATCGGGTCGGAGATCGTCACGCGCAGCTTCGGGATGCCGGCAACGTCAAGGTTGCGGCGAAGCGGCGGCGTGGAGAACGAGGCGAACGCGCCCGGAACGTCGCTCGGCGGCGCGAGCTCGTGGCCGAGCACGATGCCCGCCGCAGAGGTCTCGCTGTAGCTCGTCACGGCGCCGGCCGGGCTCGTCACGAAGCTCGCCGACCCGCCCTTCGCCAGGCTCCTGCGCGCGACGAGCGCGTTCGATCCCGAGAGGAAGTACTGCCTCCGGCCCCGCAGCGGGTAGCGCTTCGCGCAGGCGTAGGCGGGCGTGGCGATGCCCGTATAGCGCACCCAGTCGCGGAAGTAGCAGAAGTCGTGAGCGGGCTTGCGGCCCCGATGCTTCAGGTAGTGGCTGAACCAACGCGCGATGCGACGCCCCTCATACGTCTTGCTCAAGTGGTTCGCGTCGAACTCGCCCGGCTCCGGCCCTAGCGACGAGTGCCCCCACGACTGCCAGAGCATCCCCACCGGCACGCGCCGGCGGCGGAGCGCCTGGTAGGTCGCCGCCGCCTCGTGGAGGTTGAACAGCGTGTCGTGCTCGCCCTGGAGGAGGAACGTCGGGATCCGGATCTTCCTCATGTAGGAGGACACCGAGGCGTGCCGCAGGAGGTTGATGGTTTGGACGTCGGGGAAGCCGAGGGCGGCGTTTTTGACGAACGCCGGGCAAACGCCGGGGTCGAAGTTGGGGCAGGTGCCGACGCGGTTGGGGTCGGTGACGAGGCCGGTGATCCCGTCGACGGTGCCGAGGCCGAAGAAGAGGAGCGCCCACTCGAACTTGGGGATCCCCGGCACCGAGCTCGAGACGCCGGTGCGCAGGGCGGAGTTGTTCGGAACGAGCGAGTAGGCGAGATCGTTCCAGGTGATGATCGGGACGATCGTGTCGAGGCGCGGGGTCGAGGCGGCCGCCGCGAACTGGACCTGGCCTCCGTAGGAGCCGCCGATCATCCCGACCCGCGGGTCGTGATCGTAGTGACGGCCGTTGACTGCCCTGCGGTCGTGCACCACGTAGTTGACCCGAGCCCCGTCCTTGGAGCGCCCACCTCCACCCAGGAACCGGATCAGCTGGGCCGCAGCGCGGCCGTCCCAGGCAGGATCATCGAGCTCGATCTTGCAGCCCGACCCACCGAAGCCGAGGCCGGAGTAGGAGAGCACGACGTAGCCGCGGTGCGCGAACGCGAGCGCCTCGTCCTTCTGGTCGTCCTTCGAGCCGCCGAAGCCGTTGGTGGTGAGAATGGCCGGCGCCGGGTGGCGGCGCGTGGCCGAGCGCGGGCGGTAGAGGTCACCGACCACGTCGCAGTGCGTTGAGCGGCCGGGCCCGACCCGCGTGTCGAAGTGCAGGGTCCGAACGGTGACCGGCTGACCGGCGGCCTGTGCTGGCCCGGCGCCCGCCAGCGCGAGGAGCGCCGCGGCGAGCAGCCCGATTGAAACAATCCGGTGCGTCATCCGTACCCCGGACCGGATTATGGTCGTGAGCCCCCGAACGATGCGCCGGTTCGGAGCGGCTCTGGCCGCTCCGTGAAGGCGTCTCTTTACACTCGATTCAGGGACCACGCGTGTAATGGGCGTATCGATGCGACGCGGATCGGCACTCATAGGCGGGGCGGCAGCCCTCGTCGCGCTCACGCTTGGCGCGTGCGGCGGGTCGAGCGGCGGCGGTGATCCCGCCAAGCCCGACTTCGCCGGCGGCATCGCGACGCCGCAGATCGCGGCGCCGCCCCTGAAGCTCGACGACTCGGTCGGCCAGCCGGTCAACATCGACGACTACCGCGGCAAGGCGGTGCTCGTCACCTTCATCTACACGCACTGCCCCGACATCTGTCCACTCATCGTCGGCCACCTGCACGCGGCGCTCGGCAAGCTCGGCGCGGACGCCGACAAGTTCCAGATCATCGCCGTCTCGGTCGACCCCAAGGGCGACACGCCCACGACGGTGAGGAAGTTCCTCGCCGACCACCAGATGACCGGGAAGATGAAGTACCTCATCGGCTCGCGCCCGCAGCTCGAGCGCACCTGGAAGGCGTGGCACATCAGGGCCGCCTCGACGCCCACGAAGAACGACCCCGACGCCGTGGAGCACTCGGCGCTGATCTACGGCATCAACGGCTCCGGCAAGATCACGACGATCTACCCGGCGAATTTCAAGCCGCAGACGATCGTCCACGACGTGCCGCTGCTCGCCTCCGAGTAGCCCATCGGCCGTCGAGGTGTCATAGCCGCGGTCGCCGTCCTCGCGGTTGGCGGGGCGGTTGCCGTCGAGCTCCTGAGCGGCAGCGCCAGCGGGGGCCGTGCGGCTCCCACGCTCCCGCGCACGACTCTCGTCGGCAAGCCGGTGACCCTCGCGGAGTTGCGCGGTCATCCGGCCGCGGTCAACTTCTTCGCGAGCTGGTGCGAGCCGTGCAAGAAGGAGGCCCCCAGCCTCGAGGCGCTCTCACGGAGCCTGCCGAATGGGACGCATCTCGTCGGCGTGGCCTGGAACGACGGCCGCTCCGCGGCGCGCGGGTTCGTCCACCGCTACGGGTGGCGCTTCCCGACGCTGTTCGACACGAACGGCTCGGCCGGCGACCGCTACGGGATCCAGGGCCTCCCAACCACCTTCATCGTCGGCTCCGACGGCCGCATCGAGGACGTGCTTCGCGGGCCGCAGGACGCCGGAACGGTCCGCCGCGAGCTCGCGCAGGCCGGCTAGCCGAGCTCAGGCCGCTGCGGCCCCGGCGCTATCGACGCCGGCCGGCCGAACGCCGCTATCGCGCGCCCCTCAACCGCCCGACCGACGAATGCGCTGCCACAGCGACGGAGGACGCGGTTGTGTCGCGGCCCACTCCTCTCGCGTCAGCAGGCGGCCCGCGGCGCGCTCGGCGCCCACGCACTCCGTGTGTGCGTGGCGACGGCGGGTCGCGTCGCCCTCGGGCGCGATCAGCACGTGGTCCGTCGCCGATAGGAGGTGCCGTCCACAGAACGGGCAGCGATAGGTGGTGGGCTTTCGGTTGCGCGCCGGGCGAAGGAGCCACCAGCGCGCGCGGGGTGGCACGGCCACGCGTCTCAGCTCGTGGTCGGGAAGGCGAGCGCGGACTCGGTGGTCCGCGGCGCCTCGGAGCCGATTCGGCGGGTGACCCCCCAGAGGCTCGGGAGCTCCGGGTAGAGCACCGGCTTGCCGCTCGTGATCAGTCCAGCCGAGATTCCCCGCTCGGGATCGGCCCATCCGAGGATGTTCGTGAACCCGAGGTGGCCGAAGGCGAGCTCGGTATCCGGCCCATAGAGGCTCAGGAGCCTCGCGCCGAGGATGAAGCCGAGGCCGTATCGGGCCGGGAAGCCGAGCGTAAAGTCCACCTCGCGGTAGGACTGCTCGGTCAAGGCACGGCGGATCGTCCGCGGCTGCAGCACCCGCACCCCGTCGAGCTCGCCCCCGCACCGCAACAGCTCGTAAAAGCGCGACAGCTCGTTGGCCGTCGTCACCGTGTTCGCCGCCGGGATGATCGCGGTGAGGAACCGCGGATCGTTCGACAGGCGGGTGACCTCGTCCGGCGGCCGTCCGAGGGCCCGCTGGAGGAGGGTCGAGAGCGGCGGAACCACCGGCGCGCCGGTCGGATAGGCGAGCGCCACCTCCTGCACGTCCTCCGCCGCGACGCCGAAGTTGGTCCATCGGAACCCGAGCGGCTCGAGGACCTTCTCCGCGAGCACCGTGCGGATGTCCTTTCCGGTCACGCGCTTCACGATCTCGCCGACGATGAAGCCGCCCGAGATCGCGTGGTAGGCGAGCATCTTGCCCGGGCGGCTCGCCGGCTCCGCGTCGCAGATCACCTGGCAGATGTAGTCGGGGTCGCTCGCGTTCTCGAGGTCGAGGGCATCGCCCGGGAGGTTGGCGACGCCCGCGCGGTGCGACAGGACGTGAGCGATCGTGATCACGTCCTTGCCGTGGCTGCCGTACTCCGGGATGTACTCGGCCACCCGATCGGCGAGGTGGATCGCCCCCTCCTCGTCGAGGATGTGGGCGACCGTCGCGGCAACCGCTTTCGAGGCCGAGTAGATGACGAAGGGGGTGGCCGGGGTGGCAGGCACCCGCTCGGTCCCGTCGCTCTCCGCCGGCCCGTTGCCTCGGGCGTGACCGATCGCTCGGTCGAGGACCACGACGCCCTCGCGGCGGAGGCAGAGCGTGATGGCCGGGTGCACGCCGCTGCGATAGAGCCGCTCGACCGAGGACCAGACCGCCTCGACACCATCGCGCGTCATGCCGCCCTCGGCCGGATCGGCCTCCTCCCCCACGGTCGTGAGCGGCTCGAGGTCCTTCGGCACGTCGATCCGCCGCAGCGGGTCCGGGATCAGCGGCAGCTTGGGGATTCCGAGCCTTGGCACGGTGCGGCACGGTACCCGCTGGGTGATTGACAAACAGCAGACGGGGTAGCCGATCCCGGATGAAGGCGAATGGGGGCTCGCCAGTCGTCGCGGGGCGCTACAACGTCCGCGAGCGAATCGGCACCGGCGGCACGGCGACCGTGCTGCTGGCCGAGGATCGCGTGCTGCGCCGCCGCGTGGCCGTGAAGCGCCTCCGCCAGGGCGGCTCGGAGGAGCAGCGCAGGCGGATCGTTCGAGAGGCCCGGCTCGGCGCGGCCCTGAGCCACCCCGGCTTGGCGACCATCTTCGACGTGATCGATACCGAGGACGACACCCTGGTCATCATGGAATACGTCGAGGGCCGGCCGCTGTCGGAGCTGATCGGCGACGAGGGTCTCGAGCCCGAGCGGGTGGTCGACGTCCTTCGGCCGGTCGCGGCCGCCCTCGATTACGCGCACGGCCACGGCGTCGTGCACCGCGACGTCAAGCCATCGAACATCCTCATCGCCGATGACGGCACCGTCAAGCTCGTCGACCTCGGCGCCGCAACGGCGCCGGAGGCGACCCGGATCACGGCCGAGAACAACGTGGTCGGCACACTCGCTTACCTCGCCCCGGAGCGGCTGAAGGGTGGCGATCGAAGCGGTCGCGAGGCCGACATCTATTCGCTCGGGGCGACGGCGTTCGAGGCGCTGTCCGGCGCGCCACCGGTCGCGGCGGCAACGGTCGCCGAAGCGGTGGCCGAGACCGCGCGCGGCGCGGCGCCGGACATCCGCGACCGCTGGCCCGAGGCCACGGCCGGACTTGCCCGCACGCTTCAGCGGGCGATGGACCCGGACCGCAACCGCCGCCAGCCGACCGCGGCACAGCTCGTGGCCGACATCGAGGCGACGCAGGTCCAGCCTGAGCGCCCGGAGACCGAGACCATGCCGCTGGCCGCCGCGAACGGCGGGTCGGGCGCCGCCACCGGCACGGAGCGCCCACGGGTCTTGGGCCGGCCCACCGGCGGGCGCACCCCGTGGATCGCCGTCGCAGCTCTCGTCGGCGTCGCCCTCGCGACGGTGCTTGCCGTTGCCCTCGCGGGCGGCGGCGGAAGCTCGCCGTCGGGCACGTCCGCGAGCTCCCACAACGGTGGCGGCGCTCACCACCACGGCGCCCGCGCCGCTCGGCCTGCGCATCGCGACTCGGGGGCCACCACCGGGGGCGGCGCCGTGACGACCACGAGCCCCACGTCATCGGCCGCGAGCGCCCCGGCGACCGGGGCGACGCTCGGCGCCCAGCTCAACGACCAGGGGTATTCGCTGATCCAAAGCGGCGACTACGCCGACGCCGTTCCGGTCCTGCGGCGCGCCGTGGCCGCATTCCCGCCGGGCACGACCGACATCCGATACGCCTACGCGCTCTTCAACCTCGGCCACGCGCTGCGCCTGGCGGGCGACCCCGCGGCGGCGATCCCCATCCTGGAGCAGCGCCTCGAGATCCCCGACCAGACCGACGTGGTGCAGCGCGAGCTCGACGCGGCGCGGGCCGCGCTCGCCGGTCCGGAGCCGGGAAAGCCGGAGCCGGCCAAGCCCCCGAAACCCAAGGAGCACGGCCCCCCCGGCCGCGAGGGGAAGCCGGGTCACGAGCCGCCGGGGCAGCTCAAGAAGGGCGACTGACCTACATCCGTCCCGCCTCGAGCAGGCGGCGCAGGAATCGCTGGGTCTCCGGACGCGTGGGCGCCTCGAGCACCTGCTCGGGCGGGCCCTGCTCGACGATGCCGCCCCCGTGGAGGAAGGCCACGGCGTCGGCCACCTCGCGCGCGAAGCTCATCTCGTGCGTCGCCAGCAGCATCGTCATGCCCGCCCCCTTCAGCTCGCGAATCGCCTCGAGCACCTCGCCCACGAGCTCGGGGTCGAGCGCGCTCGTGACCTCGTCGAGCAGCAGCGCACGCGGCCGCCCGGCGATCGCCCGGGCGATGGCGACCCGCTGCTGCTGGCCACCGGACAGATCGTCGGGACGGTCGTCCTCGCGACCGGCGAGGCCGAACCGGCGCAGGAGCTCGCGGCCACGTTCGTCGGCCTCGGCCTTCGACACGCCAAGGGCGCGCACCGAGCCGAGCACGACGTTCTGAAGCGCGGTCAGATGCGGGAAGAGGTTGTAGGCCTGGAAGACGAGCCCGAGCCGCCGCCTGACCGGGACGGGCTCGACCGAGGGGTCGGTGATCACGTCGCCGTCGAGGAAGATGTCGCCGTCGTCGATCTCCTCGAGCAGGTCGACGCAGCGGAGGAGGGTCGACTTGCCCGACCCGGAGGCACCGATCAGCGCCACCGCCTGGTGCTCGCGGACCTCGAGGTCCACGCCTGTGAGGACGTCTCGATCGCCGAACGCCTTCGTGACGCCGCGGATCTCGATGACCGGGGCCGCGGTGCTCATCCGATCGTTACCCCGCCGAGCCCGTACCGGTCGAGGAGCCGAGCGAGCGGCACCGTCACGGCGATGTAGAGAAGGGCCGCCGCGAGCAGAGGCGTGTAGTTGAACGTCTGCGCGGTGATCTCCTGGGCCGTCTCGAACGCCTCGCCGACGCCGAGGAGCGAGACGAGCGCCACGTCCTTCTGGAGCGCGATGAAGTCGTTTAGGAGCGGCGGGCCCACGCGCCGCACGGCTTGCGGCAGGATCACGCGGCCGAGGGCCTGGCCCTCGGTGAGCCCGATCGCCAGCGCCGCGTCGCGCTGGCCGCGATGCACGGAGTTGATCCCGGCCCGGTAGACCTCGGCGACGTAGGCGGCGTAGGAGAGGGTCAGCGCGATGCCGCCGAGGACGATCGGGTCCGTCGGCAGCCCGCTGAGCTCGAGGGCCGGAATTCCGAAGCCGACCAGGTACACGAGGAGGATCGTCGGGATCCCGCGGAAGAGGTCGGTGTAGATCGTTGCGATCAACCGGACCGGGAAGAAGGCCGGCGAGCGGCTCGTGCGCACGAGCGCGATGACCAGCCCGAGGGCAAGGACGCAGAGCTCGACGATCACGAAGAGCTTGACGTCGAGCCAGAAGCCGTCGAGCACGTCCGGAAAGGCGTCCTTGAAGGCCGACCAGCTGAAGAAGGTGTCGCGAACGCTGGACCAGCCGGGGCTCGTCAGCACGAGCGCAGTGAGGCCACCGAGCACGAGGAGTGTCGAGGCCGCGGCGATCGCGATGGCTCGGCGCGCCCGTTGCCGCTTGGCCGCATCCCGCGCGGCGCGGCGGTCGACGGTGGCCTCGGCAGCGCTCACCGCCGCGACCATGACGCCCGCGGCGGACGGCTAGGGGCGGGCGGCGGCCTCGAGACGGTGACGTACAGCCAGCCGGGTCAGGCGACGAGGGAGATGACCCTCATGCGAGGGGTCGCCTTTGGCGCCTTATGGGTGTATACCACGCGAAAAAGCGCCAAGCCGGGGTCGTTTTCGCCGCCCGCACCGGTCCCTCGCCCTCCCTAACCAGCCTCCGACATCGCCGTAGGGGGGCGCTGCGGAAGGGGCGGGTCGCGACGGCCTGCAGCCGGCCCTAGGGGGCTAGCGCAGAAGCGGTGCGTTGGCGGCCTGGCTCATCCACTGATCGGTGATCTGCTTCAGGTCGCCGCTCGAATGGAGCTCGTCGATTGCCCCGTTGACGCAGTTCGTGAGCGGTGAGTCCTTGGCCAGCACCGCACCCCACTTGTCGCCGCCCGGGGCCGGGAACTGGCCGACGATCGTCGCCTGGGGGACCTGCGCGGCGGTGAGGTAGAGCGCCGTCGGCAGGTCGACCACGACGGCGTCGACCTGCTTCGTCTTGAGCGCGCTCACGACGTCGTTCGACGTCTGGAAGACCCGTGGCTCGGTGCTCGGCTGGATCTCGGCGTTGACGGCGTCGAGGCTCGTCGTCCCGATCTGGACCCCGATCGTCGAGCTCTCGAGGTCAGCGAGGCTCGTCGCCTTGGCCGCGTCGGTGCCTGGAAGCGCCACGACCGCCTGGTTCGCCTCGTAGTAGGGGTTGGAGAAGTCGACCTGCTCGGCGCGAGCCGGCGTGATCGAGATCTGGTTGACGTCGAAGTCGAAGTCCTTCGGCCCCGGCGCGAACGACGCGTTGAAGGGAACGGTGGTCCACTTCACCTCGGAGGGCTTGAAGCCGAGCTGGTCGCCGATCGCGTAGGCAACTGCGCTCTCGAAGCCCTTGCCGTTGGTCGGGTCGTTGTCCTCGAAATAGGGTGGGTATGCGGGCTTGCTGGTGGCGACGGTCAGCTCGCCCTTCGAGACGGTGTCGAGCTTCGACTTCTGGCAGCTCGCCCCCGTCGACGCCGACGTGTCCTCCGACGAGCTCGACGACCCGCAGCCGGCGAGGAGCACGGCGGCGACGACGAGGGCGGTTGAGGCTCGGAGGGCGGACACCTGGGGGCTGCGCCGAAGCGCGAGCGAAATCCTAGACGTTTGCCTCGCTCGCGGCGAGCGCGTCGGCCGCGGCATCGCGGCGGAAGGGCTCGAGCTCGGCGAGCTGGGTCTCGGCACGCTCGATCAGCCCGTCGAGGTCGAATTCCGCGAGCTCGGAAACATTCGCCTGCCGCAGGGACTGCCAGAGGCTGAGCTTGCCGTTGATCCCGAGATGCAGGCCCTCCAGCTCGACGAGCCGCGAGAGCGGTGAGTAGCCGAGGACCTGGCCGTTCAGCTTCAGGCGGCCCGCCTTCTCCGCGAGCCATCCGCCGGTGACCTTGATCCGGCTGCGGCTCACCCCGAGCCGGTCCATCGCCTCGATGAGCGAGTCGCGGTCCTCCTCGATTTGACCGCGGAGCCGCTCGAGGAACGCGCCGAGAGGGGTCCCCTCGTTGCTTCCCGCCGCTCGCTTCGCCAGCTCGAGCCCGCCGGTCGACCCGGCGAGGTGATCGTTCAGGTAGATCGCGATGTAGTTCGACGACAGCTCCTCGAGCACCCACCCAGCCTAGTCACGCGCCGCTAGGGTTGATGCCCGATGGGCGGCCGCAACGGTGACAGGCGCGAGCTCTCCGTCGGCATCGTGGGCGGCGGCTTCGGTGGCGTCGGGATGGGCATCCGGCTGCGCCAGGCGGGCATCCAGGACTTCGAGATCTTCGAGCGCGGCGAGAGCGTCGGCGGCGTCTGGCGCGCGAACACCTATCCCGGCGCGGCCTGCGACGTCCCGTCCCACCTCTATTCGTTCTCCTTCGCCCCGGGCCACGACTGGTCGCGCCGCTACGCGCCGCAGGCCGAGATCCTGCGTTATCTCGAGACCTGCGTCGACGAGTTCAGCCTGCGGCCGCACCTGCGGCTCGGAACCGAGGCGACCTCGGCGTCGTTCGACCCCGAGAGCGGGAGCTGGACGCTCACCACGGCCCACGGCGAGGGCCGCTCGTTCGACGTCCTCGTGACCGCCTGCGGGCAGCTCAGCGTTCCGGACATTCCCGCGATCGAGGGCCGCGACGATTTCGCAGGTCCCGCCTTCCACTCCGCCGAGTGGGATCACGGCATCGATCTCGACGGCAAGCGCGTGGCCGTGATCGGCACCGGCGCCAGCGCGATCCAGTTCGTTCCCGAGGTCGCGAAGGCCGCCGCCGAGACGACGATCTACCAGCGCTCGGCGCCCTGGATCCTGCCGAAGTCCGACCGCGAGTACGCCGAATGGGAGCGCCGGCTGTTCCGGGCGTTCCCCCCGCGCGTGCTGGCGAGCCGCCTCGCGTTCTTCTCGTTCCTCGAGCTCGGCACCCACGCGTTCACCGGCAACGAGACCATGGGTCGGGTCTTCACCGCGCTCGCCGACCGCGAGCGGCGGAAGGAGCTCGGCGACGACCCGGAGCTCCTCGCCAAGGCGACGCCCGACTACCCCGTCGGCTGCAAGCGGGTCCTGATCACGAGCGACTGGTACCCGACCCTTCGCCGCGAAGACGTCGAGCTGGTCGCCGGCGGAGCGCGGCGGATCACGGCCGACGGCGTCGTGGACAGCGACGGCGTCGAGCGGCCGGCCGACGTGATCGTCTACGGCACCGGGTTCGCATCCCACGGGTTCGTCGCCCCCATGGAGGTGCGTGGGAGCGACGGCCGCGACCTGAACGAGGTTTGGGCCGGCCGCCCGGAGGCATACCTCGGCACAACCGTGTCCGGCTTCCCGAACATGTTCGTCCTCTACGGCCCGAATACCAACCACGGATCCGGATCCGTGCCCTACACGCTCGAGTGCCAGTTCGACTACATCGTCGACGCGCTGCGCCGAGTGGGCGAGGGCGGCTTCCGGTGGATCGACCTTCGCCCCGAGACCCAGGCGGAATGGAGAAACGAGATGGCCGAGCGAAGCAGGCGGACGGTATGGATGACCGGCGGCTGCCACAACTGGTACGTCACCGAGGCCGGCGACAACACGAACAACTGGCCCGGAGCGTGGCTCGAGTACCGCCGCCGCACCCGCCGAATCAACCCCGCGGACTACCGCGTGGCGGTCTGAGCCGCGGCGCACCTGCTACCTTCCGACCGTCTGGCCGGAGGATGTCCGGCGAAATCGTGCCCAGCGCCCGCGTCGTAGCTTTTTGCTTTCTCCGCGTTCGCAGCACTAGGAAAACAGGAGGAAGACAAAATGGCTACAGGAACTGTCAAGTGGTTCAGCGACGACAAGGGCTACGGCTTCATCACGCCCGATGACGGCTCGAGCGACCTGTTCGTCCATCACAGCGCGATCATGACCGACGGTCACGCGACGCTGAGCGAGGGCGCGAAGGTCTCTTACGAGGCCGAGCAGGGCGACAAGGGCCCGCGCGCCGCCAACGTCACCCCGCAGGGAAGCTGACGATGGCGACAGAGGTCAGCGCGGACCGCCTCGTCGAGGCGGCCGAACAGCTCGATCCCAACTTCACGCGCGCCGACCTCGCCGGGAAGCTCGGCGTCGAGACGTCGGACCTCAAGGCCGCCGTCAAGGAGGCCCGCGAGTCGGGCCGCCTCGAGAAGGTCGGCGACGACGACGACGGTCGCGGCGTCTTCAAGCTGATCCGCGGCTAGCGCCGCTGTGCGCCTGGGCGCGGCCTAGGCGCGGGCGGCGGAGAACCCGACCATCCGCCCGCCGTTCTCGGTGTCGATGAGCTTGTAGCGAACGGCCTTGAGGCCGTCGAGCAGGCTGAGCTTCGGAACGTCGTGGAAGATCGGGTTGTTGTCATGCGCGCGCTGGAGGTTGTAGTTCGGGACGCGCGCGTTCAAATGGTGGACGTGGTGGAGGCCGATGTTGCCGGTGAAGAACTGGAGCACCTTCGGCAGCCGTAGGTACGAGCTGCCGCGCAGCGCCGCGTCGGCGTAGCTCCAGCCGTCGGCCTGCTCCCAGTAGGCGTCCTCGAACTGGTGCTGGACGTAGAAGAGCCAGACGCCGGTCGTGCCGGCGAGGAGGACCGTCGGGGCCTGTATGAGCAGGTAGCTCTCCCAGCCGATGAGCCAGCAGAGCCCGCCGATCATCACCAGCAACGCGAGGTTCGTGCGCATGACGCTGCGGCGAAGGCGCGGCCGGGCGGAGCGCGAGATGTAACGGGGCCCGATCATCATCGAGTAAATCGGCCCGATGGTGAACATCACCAGCGGGTTGCGAAAGAGTCGATAGCCGAGGCGCCCCCGCCAACCAAGCGCCCTGTACTCCTCGACGGTCAGGGTGGGCACGTCGCCGTCACCGCGGCGCTCAAGGTCGCCCGAGCTGGCGTGGTGCATCGCGTGCTGGTGGCGCCAGCGCTGGAACGGCGCGAAGACCAGCAGGCCGCAGAAGGCTCCCACCCACTCGTTGGCGCGCTTCGACGGCATGAACGAGCCGTGCGTGCAGTCGTGGAAGACGATGAAGGTCCGGACGAGGAAGCCCGACGTCGGCAGCGCGAGCGCGAGCACGAGCCAGTACGACACGTCGAGCAGGTAGTACATCCCCACGGACAGCGCCAGATAGGGAACCACCGAGGTGACGAGGTCGAGCAGGCTTCGCCACATGACCGGGCGCGCGTAGGGGTCGAGGCCCTCCTGCCAGTAGGGCCGCCGCCGTTGCGTAGCCTCGCCGGGTCCGGCGCGTGTCGTGGCTGTTTCGGTTGCGGTTGCCGTCATCGTCGTCTCCGAGGACCGTTCAGCGGCGCCGGCGGCGCCGCGGCCCGACCTCGAATCCGGCTTCGGCGAACTCACGTCGAAGCTCGAGGTGCTTCGCGATCTTACCCACCTCGCCGACCTGATCGTCGAGCACCAGGGTCACCCCCGTGCCCGCTCGCCCGGCGCGGGCGGTGCGGCCGACGCGATGAACGTAGGCCTGGTGGTCATGCGGCGGGTCGAAGTTGATGACGCGGGTGATCCCGTCGACGTCGATGCCGCGGGCCGCGACGTCCGTGGCCACGAGGGTCTCGGTCCTGCCCGACTCGAATCGGGCGAGCGCCTTCGTCCGCTGCGACTGCGACTTGTTGCCGTGAATCGCGCCGGCCTGAATGCCGTGGCGGCTGAGCCGCTTGGCAAGCCGGTCAGCTCCGTGCTTGGTGCGGACGAAGACCAGCGTCAGGCCGTCCCCGTCGCGTCGGCGCAGCTCGCCGACGACCGCCTCGACCTTGCCCTGGTGGGAGACGCCGACGAAGCGATGCTCGACTCGAGCCTCGGCACGCGGCGGGGCGTGCTCGTGGCGACGCGGAGAGCGCGTGTAGTCATGCGCGATCCGGCCGACCTCACCGTCGAGGGTGGCCGAGAAGAAGAGCGTCTGGCGTTCCCTAGGGATGCCCGCCACTATCCGGTCGACGTCGGGTCGAAACCCCATGTCGAGCATTCGGTCGGCCTCGTCGAGGACGAGCGCCCGCACGTTGGCGAGGGTTACGTCGCCGCGACCGATGAGGTCGAGAAGACGCCCGGGCGTTGCGACGAGAATGTGCGCCCGCCGAGCCTGCTTGGCCTGGCGCTGGATGCCCACGCCACCGTAGACCGCGGCGATCGAGAGGGCTCGGGCCTGCGCGATCGGCCTGGTCTGTTCCACGATCTGCATCGCAAGCTCGCGAGTTGGCGCGAGAACGAGCGCCGCGGGGCGGCGCGCGGAAGCGTCAATGCGATCGGCGAGGGGCGCCGCGAATGCGAGCGTCTTTCCGGAACCGGTGGGTGACTTCGCCAGGACGTCGCGGCCGGCGAGAACGTCGGGGATGACGAGTCGCTGGACGGCGAACGGCTCAACGATGCCCTGTTTGCGAAGGGCGCCGACGATCGGATCTGAGATGCCGAGATCGGCGAATGTGCTGGATGACATGAGTGAACTCCTTGCGGCTGGTGCCGCGATGCGATTTGGGGGAGTGTTCGAAGCTGACCCCAAATCGCGCCGAAGCGCACTCGAGAAACGACGAAAACTCACGAGCGAACGATTCGCTCGTCGCGACGACGGTAGCAGGCCGACGTCCCGAATCCGCCGTTTCGGTCCCATTAGCGTCGCGTTAGCGACTTGCAAACGTCCTTGCACTCCTGTACGGTGCCGCGATCCTGCCCGACAGGTAATGCCGAGTCCCGAGCCAAACGTGGCACGGGAGCGGGGGAACCGAAGAGTTTGGGGCGAACCCACCTGGTGGGGGCGCTGCTCCTAAGCGCCAGCCCGACAGCTAACCCCGTAGGCCGACGAAGGAGATACCGGCTTGCACAGCATGCGCAAAAGGGCTCTGGTCACCGCACTGGCGGCGGTTGCCGTGGTCGGCATGCTCGCGACCGCGCCCGCGGGTGCCGCGAGGCACCGGTGCGGAGGCGCGGGAGGCGGCGGGGGCGGCGTCGGCCCGTCGAGCTCGGGCGGCACCGGCTCGGGCGGCACCGGCGGCGGAGGCCACCGGCGCACGTGCACCAGCGCCGGATACGTGAACCCCTTCCCCGCCAAGCACTGGTGGGCGGGCCGCACCGACATGGGCGTCGACTACGGCGTCGTCGGCCCGCGCGCCCCCGTGGTCGCGATCGGCGACGCGAAGGTCATCGGCTCCGACTCGAAGAGCGGCTGGCCCGGCGGGCACTTCATCTGGTACCGCCTCCTCGACGGCGACCACGCGGGCAATGTCATCTTCGTCGCCGAGACACTCACCCGCCTGGTGCCGAAGGGCACCGTCGTCGCGGCCGGGCAGCGCATCGCCACGGCCCTGCACGGCGGCACCGGAATCGAGACCGGGTGGGCGAACCGGTTCGGCTCCACGCGCGCTGCGCCCTGCTACCACGAGGGCATGCAGACGAACTCGGGCAGGGAAATGGCCCGTTTCCTGCGCCACCTCGGCGCGCACACCGCCGACAAACCGGGCCCAGGGCCCGACCGCCCAAGCGGCGCCCTCTGTTAGCAGCGGACTCGCGTCGGCGGGCCGCGCGGGTCAAGACTGCGCCCGCGCAGGGCCGCTCGCGTCCCTGATGACATAATCGTCACAAGCCATCGGACCCAAACCATGGAAGGGAGGCCGGATGGCCGGCCAGGCCGAGCTCGTGCCAGGGCAACGACAGGCCGAGGAACTGACCGCCCATGTCCTCTGGATGACGACTGGGCTCTCCTGCGAGGGGGACTCCGTGGCGATGACCTCGGCGACGAGCCCGAGCCTCGAGGACATCGTGGGCGGCGCGATCCCGGGGCTGCCGAAGGTTGCGCTTCACAACCAGGTCCTCGCCTTCGCCACGGGCGACGACTACATGCAGGCCTGGTACGACGCCGAGGCGGGCAGGTGCGACCCATTCGTCCTGATCGTCGAGGGCTCCATCGCCAACGAACAGTTGAGCGGCGACGGGCACTGGAGCGGGTTCGGGGTGAACGCGCTCGATGGCCAGCCGATCACGATCAACGAGTGGGTCGACAGGCTCGCGCCGAAGGCGGCTGCGGTGGTGGCCGTCGGAACCTGCGCGACGTACGGCGGCATCCCGGCGATGAAGAACAACCCGACGGGCGCCATGGGCCTTCCCGACTACCTCGGATGGGATTGGACCTCGAGGGCGGATCTGCCGATCGTCTGCATCCCGGGCTGCCCGGCCCAGCCGGACAACATCACGGAGACCCTGATGTACCTGCTCTTCCACCTTGCCGGGCTCGCGCCGGCGCCCGAGCTCGACGAGCAGCTGCGACCGGCCTGGCTCTTCGGGCGGACGACCCGCGAGTCGTGCAATCGAGCCGGGTTCACCGAGCAGGGAAAGTTCGCCACCGCTTACGGCGACGATCCGCGCTGCCTCGTGAAGCTCGGTTGCAAGGGTCCGGTGGCGAAGTGCAACGTCCCCCTGCGGGGATGGGTGAACGGAATCGGTGGCTGCCCGAACGTCGGCGGCATCTGCATGGCCTGCACGATGCCCGGCTTCCCCGACAAGTACATGCCGTTCATGGAGGCCGATGCGTGGGGGAACGCGGCGGCGAACTTCCAGCGCTTCACCTACGGGCCGATCTTCCGCTACTTCCGCAAGCGCAACCTGGAGCACAAGTACGAGCGCGAGCCGGAATGGCGGCGCCCGGGCCCGGAGCTTACGAGCGGCTACGAGAGAAGCTGGTAGCGCATAGTCACGCTCGGCGAGATATTCCGCTGGCTGGTCTACCGGATCAGCAGCGCCTACTTCCGGCTCGCGGGAAAGCTGATGCGGCGGGACCGGCTCGTCTCCGGGTCCGAGCGCAAGTTTCGCGCCCTGCTGGAGTCGGCGCCCGACGCGATGGTGATCGTCGACTGGCACGGGCACATCGCCCTGGTGAACGCGCAAACCGAGAGGATGTTCGGCTTTGAGCGGCGGGAGATCCTCGGGCAGCCGATCGGCGACCTGATCCCGGAGCGATACCGGGACCGCCACCGCCATCATCTGAAGGAGTACATGCAGGACGCGCGGGCGCGCCCGATGGGCTCCAATCTCGAGCTCTTTGGCTGCCGCAAGGACGGCAGCGAGTTCCCGGTCGAGATCAGCCTCAGCCCGCTCGAGACCGATGAGGGCCTGCTGGTCTCCGCAGCGATTCGGGACATCACGGAGCGCAAGCGAAACGACGAGCAGCTTCGCCACCTGGCCGACCACGACGCCCTCACCGGCCTCTACAACCGGCGCGCGTTCGAGGCGCATCTCGAGGAGCAGGTGCTAATGGCCAACCGCTACGGCACCGAGGGGACGATGATCCTGATCGACATCGACGGCCTCAAGGACGTGAACGACACCCTCGGTCACGCCCAGGGCGACGAGCTGATCCGCAACATCGGGCAGATCCTCGCCGACCGCATGCGCGAGACCGACCTCGTCGCCCGGATCGGCGGTGACGAGTTCGCCATCCTGCTGCCCAACACACCCGCCGAGACCGCGAAGCGCGTCGCGGCGGAGCTCTTGGAGACGATCCGGAGCCACGGCATCGTGCTCGGCGCGCGCCAGCTTCGGCCGAGCGCATCGGCGGGGCTCGCGGGCTTCAACTACGGGCAGACGACTCCAACCGACGTGATGGTCGCGGCCGACCTCGGCCTCTACGAGGCGAAGGAGAAGGGTCGCGACCGTGTCGCCCTGTTCTCGCCGGCGCCCGGCGAGACCGTCCGATACGAGGTTCGCGCCGCGTGGTCGCGCAGGATTCGCCGCGGCCTGGACGAGGACATGTTCGTCGCCTACCGGCAACCGATCATGTCGCTCGCTACCCGCACGATCGACCAGTACGAGTTGCTCGCGCGGATGCTCAACGACGACGGCGACCCGGTGACCCCCGCCGCGTTTCTTGCGACCGCTGAGCGCTCCGGCATGATCCGCGAGCTGGATCGGCGAATGGTGACCTTCGCCATCGACCTCATCGCACGTTCGCAGCGGGCGGGCCAGCGCCACTCCTACGAGGTGAACCTTTCGGCGCGCTCGATTGCCGACCCGGCCCTGCCGGTGTTCATCTCGCGGACGATCGACCAAGCCGGCATCGATCCGTCGCTTCTCGTCTTCGAGATCACGGAGACGGCCGCGATCGCCAACATCGAGCAGGCCCGGGGCTTCGCGAACAGCCTTCGGCAGCAGGGCTGCAAGTTCGCGCTCGACGACTTCGGCACGGGCTTCGCCTCGTTCTACTACCTCAAGCACATCCCGCTCGACGCGCTGAAGATCGACGGCGACTTCGTCAGCGGCCTTCGCTCCAACCCCACCGACCAGATCGTGGTCAAGCACATGGCGGAGATCGCCGCGAGCATGAACCTGGTCACCATCGCCGAGTTCGTCGAGGACGCTGAGACCCTCGAGCTGCTCGCCGACTACGGCATCGACGCCGTTCAGGGCTTCCACGTCGGGAGGCCCGAGCCCGCCCACGTGATCGAGCGGCTGGTCGTTCCGGGACCCGGCCTAGGCCTTCTCGAAGACGAGCCTGAAGTGGTCGAGGAGCTCGCGCTCGAAACAGACGCTGTTCGCGCTGACCCCGGAGGTGAAGGCGAGCCGGAAATCGGAGCTCGTGAGCCAGCGCGGGACGAGCCTTAACTTGAAGAGCGTCTTTCGCAGGCTCGGCTCCGCGAAGCGCGCCCGCCACTGCTTGATCGTCTCGATGTAGTCGAGTCGGCCGCTCGTCGACTCGACGAGCCGGAAGTGGGGCTCGGCGCACTGCACGACCTGCTCGGAGCCGAAGGGCAGGAACGACCCCGGGAACTGGTGCTGCATGAGCGCGACGTACCAGGCGTCGGAGTCGCGGGGAGCCTCGATCGAGACCTCGTCGATCGGGATCATGTTGCGGCCGAAGACCATCGTCTGGAGGTACAGCCGGCCGTTGTCGGGCAGGAGGTCGGCGATCCGCGCGAAGAGGTCGTTGTAGACCTCTTCCTGGCGGCCGGCCTCGAAGTCCTCGGGTGAGCAGAAGTGCTCGAAGGCACCAAGGCTCGCGACCGCGTCGAACCCGCCGAAGCTCTCGCGAGTCACCTTCCTCCCGTCCTCGAGACGGGCGTCGAGCCCGTGCCGCCGGCAGGCCTCCGCCTGCGCGGAGGAGAGCGTGACCCCCACCCCCCTTCCCCCCCGCTGGCGGATATACGCAAGCAGGGGGCCCCATCCACACCCGAGGTCGAGGACCCGCCGGTCGGGGCCGATGCCGATCTGCTCGGCGACGTACTCGTGCTTTCGCCGCTGGGCCTCCTCGAGCGTGAGGCTGAAGTCGCCGTCGTACTTCGCGCCGCTGAAGTCGGCGAGCTCGCCGAGGCTCAGCCGGAAGATCCGGTCGATGAGCGAGTAGGTGAACTCGAGGTCGGCTCGGTCAGCCATGCGGCGCGCGAGGTTAGCTGGCGAGCGCCGGTGCGGGCGCCCGGCCTGGCCAACTCAGCTCGACTTCTTGCCGCCCTCTCGGCCCGCGGCGCGCTTCTGCGACTTGCTGCCGCCGCTTCCCTTGCCGCTCTTCTTTCCGCCCTTGCTCGACGAGTCCGGCGAGTTGGCGATCGATGCGGCGCGCTGCTTGCTCATGCCCTTCTTGCGAAGGCCCTCGTACTGCTTGTCGTTCTTGACGCTCGATCCGTGGTCCTTGGCCACTGTCACACCTCCTCTCTCGCCAGGTTGAACTACCCCGCCCCCCGGCACCGAAAAACGCACCGGGCGCGGCAACGGCCGAAGGGGTTCGTAGGCTCAGACGGTGAGCGCGCTTGAGCAGACCGAGGCGCAGCTGGCGCTGCAGGGCCTCGACCCCGTGCCGGCGCCGGCCGAGCCGGCCCACGAACGCGTCTACGAGGGTCCGCCCGATCCCGACGCGCTCCTGCGCCACGTTGGCCTCGAGCGCTTTCGGCCCGGCCAGCGCGAGGCCGCCGCGGCCGCGCTCGCGGGGCGGGATTCGCTCGTCGTCATGCCCACCGGCGGCGGGAAGAGCCTCTGCTACCAGCTTCCGGGCCTCGCCTCGGCCGACCTTACGATCGTCGTCAGCCCCCTGATCGCGCTGATGGCGGACCAATGGAAGAAGCTCGCCGGCGCGGGGCATCCGGTCGCAATGCTCGCGTCAGGCCTCGGCGCCGAGGAGACGGCCAACTCCCTTCGGCGAGTCCGCGACGGGAGCGCCCGCGTCGTCTACTGCTCGCCGGAGCGCTTCGGGTCGAGGACGTTTCTCGACGCGCTCGCCCACCGGCGCACCGACCTCTTCGCCGTCGACGAGGCGCACTGCCTCTCGGAGTGGGGGCACGACTTCCGTCCCGACTACCTGCGGCTGCCGCGCGCGATCGAGCGCCTCGGCAGGCCCGCTGTGATGGCGTGCACGGCGACCGCGACGCCGGACGTCGCGGAGGAGATCGCGCGGCGCCTCGGCCTGCGCGACCCGCTCGCGATCCGCTCCGGCTTCGACCGCCCGAACCTCTCGTTCGACATCGTGCGCTTCGAGGGCGAGGGCTCGAAGGCGCGCAAGCTCGCGCTGCTCGAGGCCGGCTTGCGCGACTCCGCGAACCGGCCGGCCATCGTCTACTGCGGAACGCGCCGCGACACCGACGAGGTCGCCGGGCTCATTCGCGAGGACGGGCAGGACGCTGTCGCGTATCACGCCGGCCTGCCCGCAGACGAGCGGGCGGCCGCGCAACATCGGTTCATGGACGGCGACGCCGACGTCGTCGTGGCCACTAACGCGTTCGGGATGGGCGTCGACAAGGCGAACGTCCGCTCCGTCTGGCACTGGGCGATCCCCACGAGCGTCGAGGCCTACTACCAGGAGGCCGGCCGAGCCGGTCGAGATGGTGACGCCGCGCGCGCAGTTCTCCTCGCGGGACGCGCCGACCTGAGCCGCCTCGTCCATTTCAACCAGCTGCGCTCGATGGACGCCGACCAGGTCGCGGCATACCTCGACGGCCTTCGCCCCTCCGCGGGGCCCGAGGAGGCTCTCGTGATCGACAACCCGCGCGACGAGAAGGACCGGGTCCGTCTTGCAATCGCCGAGCGGGCCGGGGCATGTTCCGTCGAGCCGGCGCCCGGCGGTCGCCTCGAGGTGGCGCTCACGGGCGCGCTCGACCCGGTTCGAGCCGAGCGCGAGTGCCGGGTGGCGCGGGATCGCGGCTGGCGCGCCTACCGCGCGGTCAAGGCGTTCGCGTCCGCTGACGCGTGCCGCAGGCGGATGCTCCTGGACCACTTCGGCGATTCTTCCCCGACCGCGCCGAGCGGCCGCTGCTGCGACTTCTGCGAGCCGTCCGGGTGGCTTCCCGATCCCGACTCCCTGCCGGTCCGCCGCCGTGCCCGCGCCGGCTCGAAACCCGCCGCGCCGGTCGAGCTCGACGGCGCCGACGCGCCGCTCTTCGAGCGGCTGCGCGCCTGGCGGCGGGATGCGGCCGCCGGCAAGCCCGCCTACACCGTGGCCCACGACGCGACCCTGCGGGCGATCGCCACGGCGCGCCCCGCCAGCGCGGAGGCGCTTGCAGGGATCCGCGGCATCGGCCCGGCCTTCGTCTCACGCCACGCGCGGGACGTGCTCGGCATCGTCGCGGCGGATCGCCGCGCCGCCTGAGCGGCTGAAGCACCCCTGGATCGGCGATCCGCGATGGGTTAGGGTCGCTCCATGGGAGGACGAGCGCTTGCTGCGGTCGTGGCCCTGGCTGCCTTCGCGATCGCCGGCTGCGGCGGCGGAGGCGACACCACGACCATCATCGAGACGACGGGAACCACCAGCGCGACGAGCGCGAGTACGAGCGGCGGCGGCGCCGAGGATGAGGTGAACGCGGCAATCGACGCTGCGCGCCAGGCGGCGCTTTCCGGCGACGCCGCAGGCTTCTGCGGCTACCTCTCGGCGAACGTCATCAGCCAGCTGGAGGCGAACGACGACATCAACTCCGTCGTTCCCACCTGCGAGAAGCTCGTCGACGCGAACGCTCCGAGCATGGAGGAGATCGCCGGGCCCGAGCCGACGATCACCTCCGTCACCGTCAACGGCACCAAGGCCACGGTCACCGGCGAGCTGGGTGGAAGCGGGCAGCGCCGCTTCGTCGCCCTCGGCAAGCCGCTCACCATCGCGCTCGTGATGGAGGACGGACAGTGGAAGCTGGCGACCTTGCCGCCAATCGGATGAGCCGCGACCCCCGCGAGTGAAGGTCCTCGTCACCGGCGCGAGCGGCTTCCTCGGAGGCGTTCTGTGCACCGAGCTCGCAGGGCGCGGGCACGACGTCGGAGCGCTCGTCCGCCGAGAGGGCTCGGCGCCATCGGGGACGAAGCCGGTGCCGGGTGACCTGACCGATCCCGACTCGCTGGAGCGCGCGATCGCGAACACCGGGCCGGAGTGCGTGTTCCACCTCGCCGCCGAGATCGCGTCGCAGCGCGATGCCGCGCGGATCCACGAGGTGAACGTGGAGGGAACCGGGCGCCTCATCGAGGCCTGCGAGGCCGCCGGCGTGCGGCGGATCGTGTTCACCTCGACGGTCGTGACCGGCGATGCCCGGGGCGAGGTGCTCGACGAGGAGTCCACGCTGCCCGTCGAGACCGAGTACGGCCGCTCGAAGCAGGAGGGCGAGCGGCTCCTGCGCGAGTCCTCGGTCGAGCACGTGATCATCCGGCCGAGCCACGTCTACGGCCCCGGCGGCTGGTTCGTGGAGGAATTCGTGACCCGGCTGCGGCAGCCGGGCCGGTTCGCCGTGATCGGATCGGGCGAGAACTGGTGGGACGTCGTGCGGGCGGAGGATGTCGCCGCCGCGTGCGCCGCCGCCGCCGAGCGCGCCGCGCCGGGCGCCCTGTTCCACGTCGTCGACGACGAGCCGGTCCGCTTCTACGACTTCGTGGCGCTCACCGCCGAGGCGCTCGGCACCGGTCCACCGCGTCGCGTGCCGGTCTGGCTCGCACGCCTCGCCGCCGGCGGCGACCCCGTGCGTGCGGTCACGCGATCGGCGAAGAGCTCGAACGCCAGGATCAAGTCCGAGCTCGGCTGGGAACCGCGGTTCCCGACGGCCCGCGACGGCGTGCCCGACGCCGTGGAGCGCCTGAGCGACGCCTCGTAGCGGATTCCGTCGTCTGGGTTTGCGAACGTTTGTTCGTGACCCGCGACGATGCGACGATCCTCCATGCCGACCTCGACGCCTTCTACGCCTCGGTCGAGCAGCGCGACCAGCCCGGCCTTCGCGGGCGCCCCGTGATCGTGGGCGCGGGCGTGGTCCTCGCGGCGAGCTACGAGGCAAAGGCGCGCGGGGTCCGCACGGCGATGGGCGGGCCGCAGGCCCGGCGACTGTGCCCACGGGCCGCTGTGGTCCGGCCACGCATGTCGGCGTACTCCGAGGCAAGCAAGGCGGTGTTCGCCGTTTTCGCCGACACCACCCCGCTCGTCGAGGGCCTCTCGATCGACGAGGCGTTCCTCGATGTGCGCGGCCTCGAGGAGATCTTCGGATCGCCGCGGGAGATCGCCGCGCGCCTCCGCGGCCGGGTCCGCGACGAGGTCGGGCTTCCGATCACGGTCGGGATCGCCCGCACGAAGTTCCTCGCCAAGGTGGCGAGCGCGGTCGCGAAGCCCGACGGGCTGCTCGTCGTGCCGCCGGGGGAGGAGCTCGCCTTCCTCCACCCCCTCCCGATCGAACGCCTCTGGGGCGTCGGCCCGGTCACCGCCGAGAAGCTTCGGGCGCTCGGACTGCGGAGAGTCGGCGAGGTGGCCGCGCTGTCGGAGGACACCCTCGTCGCCGTGCTGGGCGCCGCGTCGGGGCGCCACCTTCACGCCCTCGCTCACAATCGTGACCCGCGCCGGGTTCGCGGCGGCCGGCGACGGCGCTCCATGGGGGCCCAGCGGGCCCTCGGGCGCTCGCCGCGGCCCTCGGGGTTCCTCGAGTCGGTCCTGATCGGGCTGGTCGACCGCCTGGCGCGCCGCCTGCGGGGCGCCAGGCGAACCTGCCGGACGGTGACACTGCGCCTGCGCTTCGGCGACTACTCCCGCGCCACGCGGTCGCAGACCCTCCCTGAGGCGACTGTGCAAACGCAGGCCATCCTCACCGTCGCCCGCGGCCTCCTGCTCGCGGCCACGCCGATGATCGAGCGCCGCGGCATCACCCTCCTCGGAGTGTCGCTGGGCAACCTCTTCGACGACGACGCCACCCAGCTCGCGCTCCCCCTCGACCGCAGAGGCCGCGGCGGCCTCGACGCCGCCCTCGACGACATCCGCGACCGCTACGGGTCGAGCGCGATCACCCGCGCGGCGCTGGTCGGCCGCGAGCAGGGCCCGACCGCGCCGCTCCTCCCCGACTAGGCGGTCGGCAATATGAGGCGCCGGAATGCCTCAGCCGCTCGTCAATCACTCCCCGCTCGCGGGAGCGCTCTTCTACACGACCTTCGGTGTCTGGGTCGTCGGGGAGCTCGTGCTCCAGGTGCGCACTCGAGCGCCGGACGCGCCGGATCCGAGCCGGATCGGAATGGTCGTCGGCACCGGCGGGGGCGTCACCCTGGCCTACTTCCTGGCCGGCCGCTGGACGCTGCCTGGGCCGAGCTGGCTGCCGGTGGTCGTCGGGCTCTGCATCGCGTGGGCGGGCATGGCGCTGCGCGCCTGGTCGGTCCGAACCCTCGGCGAGTTCTTCACCGTCGACGTCACCGTCACGGAGAAGCAGCGCGTCGTCGATCGCGGTCCCTACGCGCGCCTTCGCCACCCGAGCTACACGGGGATGCTGATGGCGACGTTCGGATTCGGCATCGCCCTCGGCAGCTGGCTGAGCGCCGCAGCCGGGCTTCTTCTCCCGCTGGCGGCCATCGTGATCCGGATTCGCTACGAGGAGGCGATGCTCAGGCGGGAGCTCGGGGAACCCTACGCCGCATACGCGGGGCGAACCGATCGCCTCGTGCCGGGCGTCTGGTGAGCCTGCCTCGCTGGAGCCGTCCCGGGACGAAAGGCGCGGTCGAGCGCTCTCGAGCGCTATTCCGAAAGCCCGATCCGGCGATCGAAGCCGCCGGGGGCGTGGATGTTCAGCATCCGCACCGAGCTCGAGCCCTCGTTGCGAAACCCGTGCTCGATGCCCGGTGGCACCAGCACGAACGTGCCCGGGCCCGCCGTCGCCTCCCCGTCGCCGAAGAAGAAGGTCAGCTCGCCCTCGAGGATGTAGAAGGCGTCGTCCTCCTGCTCGTGAACGTGCGCCTCGAGCTCGCGCCCGGCGACGATCTCGATGACCGAGAAGTTGAACCGCGGCGTGTCGGCCGTGCGGGCGAGGAACTCGACGTTTCCGAGCACGTGCCCCTCGCCCGGCTGGATCACGATCGGAGAGCGCGGCATCGGCTTCCTCCTCAGCCGAAGAGCAGCCGGTCGGCGAGCGCCCTGCACTGCAGCATCGGACGCGCGCGGAACCCCGCCTTCTCGACGCATGCGCGGACCCGCCGCGCCGCCGTTGACTTTCCCTGGCCCTCGAGGCTGTCGGCGTAGGAGACGCTGAAGCTCCGCGCGGACTGCACGCGCGTGATGATCGCGGAGGCCTCGGCCGAGCAATGCCGGAGCGGCCCGAGCGCGCGGCCGGCGCCGCGGACGCAGCGCCGGATCTCGCGCGAGGCCGCGAACCAGGGCTGCGACCCGGCGAGCACGCTCTGGGCGTAGCTCAGCGCGCGCTGACGTTCCCCGTCCGCCTGGGCACGGCGGGACGCGACCTGCTGCCGGCGCGACTGCTTCGCGGCGTCGTGCACGGCCTTCTCGGTCGTGTTCAGGATCGGCTTGACGATGAGGAAGTAGACCGCGGCGAGGATCGCCACGGCCGAGACGACGCGGATGACCGCGGAGATGGCCGTCCCGGCGCCGAGCATGGCGAGAGGGTACGCGCGCCGGCATGGAGCCGGCGGGCGCGCCTTAGTCCGGGTACTCGTCCTTGCGCCAGGAGCGTGGCTCGTCGGCCTGCGGACGCGGCGTCCGGTCGAGCAGGAAGTTGAAGTAAGGGGCGACGAACGGATCGGGTGCCATCACCGTGTAGGTGTGGTAGACGGTGCCGTTCTCTCGCGCGAACGCGATCCAGCCCGGGCCCTCGCGCAGCCCATCCTTGAGCTCCGCCCCGACCTGGCCCGCCCACTCCTCGAGCCATTCGGGCGGGTCATCGATCATCGCCTTGACCTCGGGGATCTCTTGCGCCTGCTCCTCGGTCATCGCCAACTGGAAGTCGAACGGAAAGTCGCTTCCATAGGTCGACACGTACGGGAACTCCCAGCCCATCCGCTCCTTGTAGGCGGTGAGCTCGTCGATCGGCGCGCGCGAGAAACAGATGAGGGTCACGTCGCGATGGTTCAAGTGGATCAGGCTGCCGTCGAGGCCGTCGGCGAGGCTGGTGCACCCTGGGCAGGCACCCTTCGTGTAGTCGGGCCCGTACATGACGTTGTAGGCGAGGAGCTGCGAGCGGCCATCGAAGAGGTCCGCGAGGCTCTTCTTCCCCTCCGCCGTATCGAACTCGTACTCCTTCTCCACGGGCACCCAGGGCAGCTCGCGCCGCTTGCGGTTGATCTCCTGGCCCCGCTCAGCCTGCTCCGCTTCGAGCTTCGCGAGCTCGTCGCGCGCCGCGCGCCATTCCTCCGGGGTTCCGACCGTGTGCTCAGCCATCTCGTGGTCCTCCTCTGCTAGTTCGATCACCAATGAGACTTCCCGCAGCGCGGATTCTCATCGCTCTCAGAGCGGCGGGATGTTCTGGTTTCGGTGCAGGACGTTGCGGGGGTCGTAGCGGGTCTTGAGGGCCCGGAGGCGATCGAACGACTCGGCCCCGAACGCGGCGCGAACGCGCTCGAGCGGCTCGTCGGCCTGCATGTAGTTGGCGTAGCCGCCGCTGACCGACCAGGGCTGAATGGCCCCCGCCGTCTCGCGAGCCCAGGCGATGTGCTCGTCGTCGGCGGCCGGATCCGTCCAGCTCGCCATCACGCTGAGATTGAAGGCGGCGTGGCGGTAGCCGAGCGCCGCGCTCGCAGGGTCCACGTCCTTCGGCGCGCCGCGCAGGGACTCGATCAGGACCGCGCCGGGCGGCCGGCCGAGCGCGCCGAGGCGGTCGACCAACAGGTCGATCAGCTCGTCGGAGAGCTCGCGGACGAAATGGCCCTTCCAGTAGTTGCGATCGACTCCGTAGCCGGGGTCGAAGATCCGCTGCTGATCGAGAAAGCCCTGGCGGCGCACTCCGTCGTCGACCAGCCCGGGAGCCGAGCGGAGAGCGCGGTGCTCATCGGGATCCTCGGCGTCGCCCGTGTAGCAGGGAACGATGACGAGGACCGGCGTCATCTCGGCGTCCACCGTGAGCTGGGCCTGGCAGCTCAGGTCGTTGCGCGCGCTCGCATCGACGTCGCGGAACGCCCGGAGCGCGTCGCGTACGCCCTCGCCCGCGTAAGCGAAGCGGCCGCCGACGACCTCGGTCAGCGGATGGAGGCGGAGCTCGAGCCGGGTGACGACGCCGAAGTTGCCGCCGCCGCCGCGAAGTCCCCACCGGAGCTCGGGCGTCTCATCGCCGCTCGCGCGAACCACCTCGCCGGCGGGTGTGACGAGCTCGGCGGCGATCAGGTTGTCGCACGTGAGGCCGTACTGAGCGGTGAGGTGGCCGATCCCGCCGCCCAGCGTCAGGCCGGTCACCCCGGTCGAGCCGACGACGCCGCCGGGCGTTACCAGGCCGTGGGCCTGGGCCGCGGCGTCGAAGTCGAGCCAGGTGGCCCCGCCCTGGGAGGTGGCGATCCGCGTCTCGGGATCGACGTCGACGCTCCGCATCCGGGAGAGGTCGATGACGAGGCCGTCCTCGACGGCGCAGTGCCCCGCGGGGTTGTGGCCGCCGCCGCGGACCGCAATCTCCAGGTCGTGCTCCTGGCCGAAGGCGAGCGCGGCAGCAACGTCGTCTGCGCCGACGCAGCGGGCGATCGCCGCAGGTCGGCGATCGATCAGCAGGTTGAAGCAGAGGCGCGCCCGTTCGTACTCCCTGTCGGCCGGCCCGAGCACGTCGCCGGCGAGCGAGGCGCGGAAATCATCGAGGTTCACGGTCATCAGGGCTTGAGACCGGGGTTCCTATCAGGACTCATCGGTCCCGCTGCCCCGGGCCGGCCTCGATGGCCGCGCGCACGTCGACCAGGCGAGGTGGCCAGCCGGAGCCGGTGAGGACCCAGGTAGCACCCGCCGCTTCCCACGGCTCGGTGTCCTCGCCGGGCTCGATCTCGATCACGAGGTCGAAGGGATCGTCGTTGCCCCCGCGCATTGACTTGACCTCGGTCGCGAGCTCCGCGAGCGCCTCCGGGCCTGGAAGCTCGATCGGGAAGAGGCCATCCCAGCGCGCCGCTCTGCGAACGGGCCGGCGACGCGGCCAGCGCGCCGCGACCCACACCGGGATGCGCGGCTGCTGCACCGGTGGCGGCTGGAACTCGCCGGCCCAGAATTCGTTCAGCCGCTCGAGGCCGAGGTCGAGCAGCTTCGCCCGCTCGCGCGGGTCGACGACCTCTCCAAACGGCGCCAGCTCGTCGTTGAGGTCGCTGCCGAGGCCCACCCCGAGCGTCAGCCGCCCGCGGCTCAGCTGGTCAAGGGTCACGGTCTCCCGCGCCAGCTTCTGCACGCGCCGGCGCGCGAGTGGGGTCACCATCGGCCCGAGCCGCAGCCGCTCGGTCGAGCAGGCGATCGCGGCGAGGGCGACCCAGGGGTCGGCGAGGGCTCGCACGGGCCGCCGATAGACGATGTGGTCCCAAAGGAAGAACCCGTCCCAGCCCGCCTCCTCGGCACTCGCCGCGAGCTCCGCGAGCAGACGGGGGTCGACGACCTCGTCGAACGGGGCGAGGAAGATTCCGCGCCTCATGGCTGCCGCTCCCGGGGATCGAGGGTCGCGAGGGTCACCGCGAGGGCGATCTCCGCCCGCGGGCGCACCGAGTCGGCGAGCACGTGCTCATCCGGGTTGTGCGCCGCGCCCCCCCGCGGACCGAGGCCATCGACGGTGAGAGCGATCGCCGGAGCGAGGTGGCTGGCGTCGCTCGCCCCGCCGCGCCCGGAGGGGAGAATCGACCGGCCCGCCAGCTCTCCCGCACGGGCCAGCAGAGCCGCGGTCGCCCCGCGCGAGTCCATCGGCGGCCAGCGGCGCAGCAGCTCCATCTCGAGGCGCACGCCGTCGACCTCGATCGGCACCGCGCTCGCCGCGGCCTCGATCGCCTGGAGGCGGTCGGCACGCACGTCGCAGAGAAGCTCGCCGGAATCGGGAACGACGTTGAAGGAATCGCCGGCGCGGACGATGGTGGGCACCGCGGTGAGGCGATCATCTCCCCCGGGGTCGTGCTGGTCGGCGACCGTGCGTGCGGCGGTGGCCAGGGCGAGGAGGGCGTTCGCGCCGCGGTCCGGCGCCGAGCCCGAGTGCGCCGCACGACCGTGAGCGACGACTCGGATGGTCCCCGCCGCCTTGCGCCGGACCACGACCGCCTCCTCCCCATCGAGGCGCTCGCCCGCCTCGAAGCAGAGGCACGCATCCCAACCGGCGAAGCTCGTGACGTGGGCGAACGGCGACGTCCGCCATTCCTCGTCGGCAACCAACAGGAGGGCCGCTTCCGCGAACTCGTCCCGCCGCTCCACGAGCGCGCGCAGCACCCCGAGCGCGAGGACGTCTCCTCCCTTCATGTCCACGGAGCCGGACCCGAAGAGCCGATCTCCCGCAGCCTCGAGAGGACGATGCCGCTCGTGCGAATGGACCGTGTCGAGGTGGCCGAGCAACAGCACCCGGGCCGAGCCGTACCCGGTCAGGCGCAGGAGCAGATCCGGCGCGTGCCCCGGCGACGAGCACGGTGGGCGCTCGACCCGCGCCTCCTCGGGCGCGAGGGCGGCGGCGACGGTCGCGCATTCCTCGAAGCCCTCGACGTCGCCGCTCGGCGACGAGACGGCGACGAGCGCCGCCAGATCGCGCTCGAACCGGGCGACGGCGTGGCCCGCGTGCTCTTCAACCCAGGGATCGATGCCGGCGGAGACTATGGCGCGGAACAATTGCGGTGATGAGTGACCTGCAGATCGTCATCGCGGCGCTGTTCGTCTCCGCAGCCGGGCTGAACGCGATCGCCAACTGGCTCACGGTGCCGTATCCGGTCACCCTCGTGATCGGTGGACTGGTGCTCGGCCTGGTTCCCGGCATCCCGGACATCCAGCTCGATCCGAACCTCGTCCTGCTCGTGTTCCTGCCGCCGCTGCTCTACGCGGCGGCGTTCTTCGCGGACCTCGGCACGCTGCGCACCGACGCCCGCGTCATCTCGCTGACGGCCATCGGCCTCGTGATCGCGACGGCGGTCGTCGTCGCCGTGATCGCCCACGAGCTCATAGGGCTCCCGTGGGCCATGTCGTTCGTGCTCGGGGCGATCGTCTCCCCCACCGATCCCGCCGCCGCGACCGCGGTGATGCGGCGGGTCGGCGCGCCGCGGCGGATGGTCAACGTCCTCGAGGGCGAGAGCCTCTTCAACGACGCCACGGCGCTCGTCGCCTACAAGGTCGCGGTCGCGGCGGCGGTCGGCGCGAGCGTCTCGGCCTCGCACACGATGCTTGAGTTCCTGGTCGACGCCGGCGGGGGAATCGCGATCGGGCTGGTGGTCGGATGGGTGATCGCCGAGGTCCGCAAGCGGGTCACCGACGTCAACACCGAGCTCACCATCTCGCTCTTCAGCGCCTACGGCGCGTTCATCCCGGCCGACCAGCTCGGCGTCTCGGGCGTGCTCGCCGTGGTCACGGCCGGCGTCTACCTCGGTTTCCGAGCGCCGGAGATCGCCACTCCCGAGAGCCGTATGCAGGGCTTCGCACTGTGGTCGGTGCTGACCTTCCTCATCAACGCGATCCTGTTCATCCTCATCGGACTTCAGCTGCCGGTGATCGTCGACGGCCTCGCGGGACGGCCGCCCGGCGAGGTGATCGGCTACGCGGCGGCCGTCTGCGGGGCCGTGATCGGCACCCGCTTCGCCTGGATCTTCGTCACCACCTACGTCATCCGGGCGATCGACCGCCGCCCGTCGCAGCGCGAGCGCCGGGCCAGCTGGCGGTTTCGCGTCGTCAGCGGCTGGGCGGGCATGCGGGGGGCCGTCTCGCTCGCGGCCGCCCTGGCGCTCCCCATCCACACCGACGCGGGCGCGCCGCTGCCCGGCCGCGAGCTGATCCAGTTCATCACCTTCGCCCTGATCCTCGTCACCGTGGTGGGCGAGGGACTCACGCTGCCGTACCTCATCCGGCGCCTCGGCGTCGTCGACGACGGCACCGAGGAGGAGCATGAGGAGCTTCGCGCTCGCCTCGTGATCGCGCGGGCGGCGCTGGACCGCGTGGA
Source organism: uncultured Actinomycetes bacterium (assembly GCA_963771655.1). Lineage (GTDB taxonomy): Bacteria > Actinomycetota > Thermoleophilia > Solirubrobacterales > 70-9 > JAWVFM01. The sequence goes on from CAVYUG010000009.1 coordinate 339,626, forward strand.
CGAGCTCGAGAGCGAGGATTGGACCCGCGACGGGACGCTGGAGCGGGTCCGCAACCTCTATCGCTACCGCCAGCGCCGCTTCAAGGTGCGAGCCGGGAAGCTCGAGGACACGGACGGGATCGAGGAGGGCTCGATCGCCTACCAGCGGCTGATGCACGAGATCTACGCCGTCCAGCGCCAGGAGCTGGTCCGCCTGCGCAACAGCCGCGAGATCAGCGGCGACGTCATGCGCCGCGTCGAGCGAGAGCTCGACCTCGAGGAGTCGAGGCTGGAGGTCTAGTGACCCGCGTCGCGATCGTCGGCCTGGGCGTCGTCGGCAGCTGGGTGCTCGAGGCGCTGCGCCGCGACGCCGCCCGCGCCGGCGTGCGGCTCGTGGCCGCCGCCAACCGCCGCTCAGGCCTGGTCCACCGCGAGGCCGGGCTCCCCATCGATGAGCTGCTCGCCGCCACGGCGAGCGACCGATCGCTGGAGAGCATCGAGCGCGTCGAGCGCTGGCCGGCAGCGCTCGACGGCCTGCGCGAGATCGGTTTCGACGTCCTGGTCGAGGTCTCCCAGAGTCCGGCCGACGGCGAACCGGGGCTCTCCCACATTCGCGAGGCGCTCGGCCGGGGCATCGCGGTCGCCACGTCGAACAAGTGGCCCGTCGCGATCGCCGGGGTCGAGCTCTCCGAGGTGGCGCGCGCGCAGGGCGCGACCTTGCGAGCCGAGTCGACGGTGATGTCCGGCACGCCGGTTCTTTCGACCCTGACCGAGGGCATCGCCGGCGGGAGGCCGCTTCGCCTGCGCGGCGTGGTCAACGCGACGGCGAACTTCGTCTGCTCGCGGGTCGCCGACGGCGAGAGCTATCGCCGCGCGCTCGAGGAGGCCAAGGAGATCGGGCTCGCGGAGCCGGACCCGAGCGCCGACGTCGACGGCCACGACTCGGTCTCGAAGCTGATGGTCCTCGCGGCGCTCGTCTTCGGGACCCGGCTGACCACCGACGATGTGAGGCGTCGCGGCCTCTCCGACCTCCAGCCGCAGCCCGGCGAGCGCGTCAGGGAGGTGATGACGCTCGACCCAGGCGCCGGCCTCTTCAGCGTCGCTGCGGACGCCGTTTCGCCCGACGATCCGCTCGCGCGCGTCGAAGGCGCCACGAACGCGATCATCGCCGAGGTCGATCCCATCGGCGAGGTCACGATCATCGGCCCCGGGGCCGGTCGCGAGCTCGCCGGCCAGGGCGTCTACAGCGACCTGCTTCGACTCACGAAATAGCCGTCTGGGCCGCGGGCTCGTCGACGTGGTGATAGCGCCCGCCGCGCATGGCCGAGGCCCCGGCGGCGATGAGACAGGCGACGATCGCGAAGGCGAACGCCGTGTTGAGGCCGTCGCTGAAGGCGCCGGAGATGAGATGCGGAAAGAACGTGCGGCCCGTGAGCGCCGCGTGGGCGTGCACCGGGAGCCCGGCGAGAGCGGCGTGGCCAACGAGGTGCCCGACAGGGTTGTAGCCCAGGAAGGCCGCGAAGAGCACCGAGATCGGGGGCGTTCCGGCGGCCTGGTGCGCGGCCGCGGCCGACACGCCGTGCGCCTGGAGCCCGTCCGCGAGCGCCGAGGGCAGGCTCGAGGAGAGCCCGATCACGAGCAGGGTGAAGAACACGCCGATCGAGATCACCTGGGCTGAGTTCTGAAAGGTCTGGTTCATGCCGCCGCCGGCCCCGCGATCGGCGGCGGGGAGGCTGTTCATCACCGCCGCCCTGTTCGGCGAGGCGAACATCCCCATCGAGATGCCCGTGAGCAGCAGGATGAGGGCAAAGACCCAGTAGTCGAAATCGATCGGCAGCAGCATCAGCAGGCCGAAGCTCATCGCCGCGGCGAGCATTCCGCCCGTCGCGAACGGGCGCGCTCCGAAGCGGTCCGAGAGATAGCCGGACGTCGGGCCGGCGACGAGCATTCCGATCGTGAGGGGCAGCATGTAGATGCCAGCCCAGAGGGGTGTCTCGGTGAAGCCGTATCCGTGGAGCGGCAGCCAGATCCCCTGCAGCCAGATGATCAGCATGAACATCAGGCCGCCGCGCGACAGGGCCGAGAGAAAGGTCGAGAGGGTCCCGAAGCTGAAGGCGCGGATGCGGAAGAGCCCGAGGCGGAACATCGGCTCGGCGACCCGCCGCTCGATCGCCACGAAAGCCGCGAGCGAGGCGGCGGCGGAGGCGAGCAGTGCGATCACGCGCGGGCTGTCCCAACCGGTGGGATCGCCGCCGTAGGGGCGGATGCCGTAGGTGACGGCGACCATGATCAGGATCAGGCCGAGCGCGAACGTCACGTTGCCCCACCAGTCGATCGAGGCCGGGCGCGGCTTGCTTCGCTCCTCCAGCTTGAGGTAGGCCCAGACGGTCCCGAACAGCCCGACCGGCACGGAGATGAGGAAGACGAGCCGCCAGTCGATCGGCGCGAGCAGCCCACCCAGGATGAGGCCGATGAACAGTCCGCTCACCCCCACGATGTTGTTGATGCCGAGGGCCATGCCTCGCTGGTTGGCCGGGAAGGCGTCGGTGATGATCGCGGCCGCGTTGGCCAGCAGGCACGCGCCGCCGACGCCCTGCACGATGCGGAGCACCACGAGGTACATCGCGCCGGCCTGTCCGGTCATCCAGTCGACCGCGAGCAGCAGCGAGGCCACCGTGTAGATGACGAAGCCGAGGTTGTAGATCCGGACCCGCCCGTAGATGTCGCCCAGGCGCCCGAGGCTGACGATGAGCACGCTCGAGACGACGAGGTAGCCGAGGATCATCCACAGCAGGTAGAAGCTGTTGGAGGGAACGAGCGGGTCGAGGTGGATGCCCCGGAAGATGCTCGGCATCGCGATCAACGTGATCGAGGCGTCGAGGGTCGCGAGCAGGACCGCGAGGGTGGTGTTGGAGAGCGCGACCCACTTGTAGCGATCCTGCATCGCCCTCCGATCCTACAGGTAAACTGTTCAAGTTACCTGTCGAACCCTGAGGCCCCGATCGCGACCAAGACGAACACCTCCCGCACCGCGAGCGAGCTACGGGTGACCCTCGGCGCGCTCGTGCGACGGCTCCGCGCCGAGCACCGCTTTCCCCTCCTCCACGGCTCGGTTCTGGGCCGCCTGGACCGCGAGGGCCCGCAGAGCGTCAGCGACCTGGCGGCGGCCGAGCGGGTCCGCCCCCAGTCGATGGCGCAGACGGTCGGCGAGCTCGAGTCCGACGGCCTCGTCGGGCGAAGCCCGGACCCGGCCGACGGACGCCGGATGCTCGTCGCGCTTACATCGGCGGGCGGGGAGAGGCTCGGGGCCGACCGGCGGCACCGCGTCGGATGGCTCGTCGAGGCGATCGGCGAGCTGTCACCGGAGGACCAGGAGGTCCTGGCGCGCGCGACGCCGATCCTCGGCCGGCTCGCCGAGAAATAGCGGTTCGCCCGGTTCGAGCGCCTAGTACTCGTCGTGGTAGCGGATCCAGAGCGGGCTCGAGGAGTCCTCGTTGCGGCCGACCGTGGTGCGGTCGAGGAGCTGGTAGAAGCCCATCGCCACCTCGAGCCCCCGGGCCGTGGTGGTGTAGGTCCGGTAGACGGTGCCGTCGTCGATGGCGTACGCGCTGAGGCCCGGGCCCTCCGCGACGTAACCGGCGACGTCGGTGCCGCACATCTCGGCGTTCTGCTCGACGGTCGGCGGAATCTGCCCGGACTCGAGGAATGGGCGCAGCTCCTCCTCGGTGTGGGTGAACCCCAGATCGCGGTTGAAGTCGGTGCCTCCAGCCGAGACCCACGGAATGTCCCATCCCATTCGCCGCTTGAAGGCCTCGAGCTTGTCGACCGCGCCCCTGGAGACGAGCATCGCCGTCACGTCCCGCGCCGCAAGATGAGGGGCGTTCGGGGCGATGGTGTCGGTGATCGAGGAGCAAACGGGACAGCCCGTCTCGTAGGTCGGCCCGAACATGAAGTGGTAGATGAGAAGCTGCGAGCGGCCGTCGAAGAGCTCGGCCAGCGACTTCGTTCCAGCGTCGGTCTCGAAGCTGTAGTCCTTCTCCACCGCCACCCAGGGAAGCTCGCGCCGCTTCCGTGCGAGGTCGTCCCCGCGACGAGTCAGCTCCTTTTCCTCCGCGAGCAGCTCCGCGCGGGCCGCGTCGAACTCCTCTTGCGTTCCGACCTTGTGCTCAGGCATGTGCCTTCCTCCTGTTTGACTTACTGGCTCGGTTCGGGCAGGACGACGTTGCCTTCGGCGTCGAGGCCGAACCCCGGGTTGTGGGCCACCTCCCAGGGATGCCCGTCGGGGTCGCAGAACGCCCCCGCGTAGCCACCGTAGAAGGTCTCCGACGGCTCGCGGGTGACCTCCGCCCCATTCGAGCGGGCCCGCTCGATGATCTCGTGGACCTCGTCGTCAGAGCCGACGTTGTGCGCGAGCGCGATGCCTCCCCACCGTGCGCCGTCATCCGCGATGCCCATGTCCTCCGCGAGCTTGTCGCGAGCCCACAGCACCAGAACGCAGCCGTTCGCCTCGAAGAAGGCTGTCTCCTCGGCCTCGTATGCGGACGACCAGCCGAGGGCCTCGTAGAAAGCCTTCGCTCGGCCGTAGTCCGAGACACCGAGAGTGACGAGGCTGATCCGCGAGTCCACCTTGGCTCCCGAGCCTAGCGACGAGCCGGGGCCGCACTCCGCCGCGGGCGCCGGCGGGAGAGAATCCGGCCGATGGAGGGCACCGAGCGCGCGGAACTGATTGCGGGAAGGCTGGCGGAGGTCCTCGACGACCGCGTGACGGGCTCGCCGCGGCGCCTTTCGAGCGGGGCGTCGCGGGAGACGTGGGTTTTCGGGACGGCCGCGCACGGGGATCTCGTAGCCCAGCTCGACGGAGGCGGACGCGCGGTCATCGACCGGCCGCCGCAGGCGCCCCTGTTGCGCGCCGCGGCCGACGCCGGTGTCCCGGTGCCGGCCGTGGTCGCGTCGGGCACCGACGACCGGGTCCTCGGCTCGAGCTGGATGGTGGTCGAGGCGATTCCGGGGACCACCGATCCCGCGACGATCCTCGCCTCCAAGGCGTCGGACCCGAACCGCCTCGTGGAGTCGATCGCCGCCGCCCTCGCCGCCGTCCACCGGATCCCGGTCGACGGGAGCCTCGCGCCGGCGGTCGACGACCCGGTGGCGATGCTGAGGCAGCTGCATGAGGGTCTCGGCCAGCCCCATCCGGTCTTCGAGCTCGCCTTTCGCGAGCTTGACCGCGAGCAGCCGCACCCGGCGCGGCGAGGGCTGGTTCATGGCGACTACCGGCTTGGCAACCTGATGGTCGACGGCGACCGTGTGAGCGGCGTGCTCGATTGGGAGCTCGCTCATATTGGCGACCCGGCCGAGGACCTCGGCTGGCTCTGCGTGCGGGCCTGGCGCTTCGGGCGGCCCGACCGTGCCGCTGCAGGCCTCGGCTCCCGGGAGCAGCTGCTCGCGGCATACGAGCGCCACTCGGGCGTCACCGTCGATCCCGCCGAGCTCTCCTGGTGGGAGGTCTTCGGCGCGCTTCGCTGGGGTGTCATCACCGTGATGCAGGCCGATGCCCACCTGTCGGGCGCGATCCGCTCGGTCGAGCACGCCGTGATCGGGCGCCGCTCGTGCGAGGTCGAGTGGGATCTGCTCGACCTCCTGGCCCCGGACACCGCGGGGCCGCCCGCGGCTGCCAAGCCCGAGGAACCCGCGCCGGGCCCCCACGACCGCCCGACCGCCGAGGAGCTCCTCGACGCCGCGCGCAGTGCCCTCGGCGATGACGTCCTCCCGCAACTGAGTGGACGGACCGCGTTCCAGGCGCGGGTCTCGATGCGGGCGCTCGGAATCGTCAAGCGCGAGCTGGCCCTGGCCGGCGAGCACGCCCGCATCCGCGATGAGGCGCTTCGCCAGCTCGGCGTAAGCGGCGAATCGGAGCTCGCCGAGGGGATCCGCGCGGGCGACTTCGGCGACGAGCGCGAGCTCGTCGCCGCGCTGCGGGCGCTCGTCCGCGCGAAGCTTGAGGCCGCCAACCCGCGATACATCGAGGAGGCGCAATGAAGGAGCCGGACGGAGACGAGCTTCCCGCCGAGATCTCGGATCTGCTCACCGAGATCGACGCGTTCATCGAGACGGAGATCAAGCCCCTCGAGGAGCGGGACGACAACGCCCGGTTCTTCGACCACAGGCGCGAGCACTCGCGAACCGACTTCGAGGCGGGCGGGATTCCGAGCCGCGAGTGGGAGGACCTGCTCGAGGAGGCGATGGCGGGCGCCGACCGGGCGGGACTTTGGCGCTACCCGTTGCCCGCCGAGCTCGGCGGCCGCGACGGGACGAACCTCGGCATGGCGGTGGTGCGCGAGCACCTGGCGCGCCGCGGGATCGGCCTCCACAACGACCCGCAGAGCGAGGTCTCGATCGTCGGCAACTTCCCGACCGTGATCCTCGTGCACGAGTTCGGCTCCCCCGACCAGCGAGAGAGGTTGCTCGAGCCGGCGCTGCGCCGCGAGGTCGGGCTCGCGTTCGGGCTCACGGAGCCGAATCATGGCTCCGACGCGACCTACCTCGAGACGACGGCCCGTCGCGACGGGTCGCGAGTGGGTGATCGACGGGACCAAGCGCTTCAACTCGGGCATGCACCGCGCGAGCCACGACCTGGTCTTCGCCCGGACCTCGGGCTCGCCCGGCGACCCCGTGGGGATCACCGCGTTCATCGTCCCGCGTGACGCACCCGGCCTCGACGTCGAGTTCTACTGGTGGACGTTCAACATGCCGACCGACCACGCCGAGGTCTCCCTGCGCGGCGTGCGGGCCGGCGACGACGCGATCCTCGGCGAGCTCGACCGCGGGCTCGAGCTCGCGCAGCGCTTCGTGCACGAGAACCGGATCCGCCAGGCGGCCTCGAGCCTCGGCGCGGCCGCGTTCTGCATCGACGAGGCGGTCATGTGGGCGCGGGATCGGACCGCGTGGGGCAAGCCGCTGTGGCGAAACCAGGGAATCCAGTTCCCGCTCGCCGAGCTGTGGACGGAATGCGAGCTGGTTCGCGGGCTCGTGCGGCGAACCGCCTCCGAGCTCGACCGCCGCCATCACATGGAGGTCACCCACCTGGTCGCGATGGCCAACTACCGCGCGAACCGGCTCGCCTGCGAGGCCGCCGACCGCGCGATGCAGACCTGCGGCGGGATCGGCTACACGCGGCACATGCCCTTCGAGCACATCTACCGCCATCACCGCCGCTACCGGATCACCGAGGGATCCGAGGAGATCCAGCTTCGCAAGGTCGGCTACGAGCTGTTCGCGGGCTCCAGCTGACGCGAGATAGAGTCGCCCGGACCCCGTATCAAGGAGGAGAAATGAGCATGTTGGTCCGTTGGACCCCACCGGCATTGACGGCTTCCCAGTACGACGAGGTGGTCGGCAAGCTCGAGGCTCAGGGCAACTGGCCGCCCGATGGCCTCGACTACCACGTCTGCTTCAGCGCGAACGGAAACCTCCACGTGAGCGAGATCTGGGACTCGCGGGAGCAATTCGAGGCCTTTGGCGAGCGGATGATGCCGGTCCTCAACGAGGCCGGGGTCGATCCGGGAGAGCCGGCCTTCATCGAGATCCACAACGTCATCAAGGGCTAGCGGGAGACGGGTCGTCGCGATGAAGGCGGCGGTGATCTACGAGAACGGCGGCCCCGACGTGCTCCGGTACGAGGAGGTGGCCGATCCCGAGTGCCCCGAGGGCTGCGTGGTGATCGACGTCGAGGCGATCAGCATCGAGGGTGGGGATCTACTTGCCCGTGCCGGCTCGCCTCCCCCGTCGGTCCCTCACATCGTGGGCTATCTCGCCGCGGGCACGGTCGTCGAGATCGGCGCTGGAGTGTCCGATCGCGCGGTCGGCGACCGGGTGGTGACGCTGAACATGGCGGGCTCGCACGCCTCCCTGCGCGCCGTTCCTGCAATCTCCACGTGGGTGATCCCCGACGGGCTGGACGCGGCGCCCGCGGCGTGCGTTCCGGTCGCGTTCGGCACCGCCCAGGAGTGCCTGTTCACGGCGGGCCACCTCGAGACGGGGCAGACGGCTCTGATCCACGCTGGAGCGGGAGGCGTCGGGATGGCCGCGATCCAGCTTGCCAAGCAGGCCGGCGCGACCGTGATCTCCACCGCGTCGAGCGACGAAAAGCTCGAGCGCCTGAGCGAGTTCGGGCTCGACCACGGGATCAACTACGCGACCGACGACTTCGTCGAGCGGACGCGCGAGCTGACCGACGGGCGCGGCGCCGACGTGGTCCTCGACTCGGTCGGCGGCCAGAACCTGGTCTCGAGCGTCGGCGCGCTCGCTTACCGCGGCACGCTGGTCAGCGTCGGGGTTGCGGGCCGCGGCGGTTCCAGTGTGGAGGCGCGGACCCTGTGGGCGCAGAACAATGCGCTGCGCGGCGTCTTCCTGGGTGGGGCACTCATGACGGAGTACCCGCGGGTCCACGGCATGATCGCCGACCTGTTCGAGCGGGTCGCGACCGGTGAGCTGCGAGTCGAGATCGACCGCACATTCCCGCTTTCCGAGGCCGCCGCCGCCCACGCCTACATCGAAAGCCGCCAGGCCTTCGGCCGCGTGGCGATGGCGCCCTAGAAACAGGAAACACATCCAAGGATGGAGGAGCGATGAACGCGAACAAGGCCCTTTGGCAGAGGGGTTCGTCAGCCCGGTGACCTGGGGCATCGAGGGCAACGTGGTCGAGAGGTTCACCGCCGCGGGCGTCCCCGGGGCGAGGATCTCGTTCGAGCGGGGCACCTGGACCTTCGAGCATCCCGGTCCTCCCGCGGAGCTCGTGGAGGCGTTCAGGACCTACTACGGGCCGACCATGAACGCGTTCGACGCCGCCGCTGCGGACGGCCGGCGAGGAAGAGCTTCACGCGGAGCTCGAGGACCTGTTCAGCAACCAGAACACGAGCGACGAGGGCACGTCGATCCCGGCGACCTTCCTCTGGATCACGGTCGAGCGGTAGGGGGGCTCGCTACCGGGCGCTCGGCATCGCTGGCGCGAACGTGCGCTGCGGCCAGTCGGCCGGCGGCTCGCTTCCAATGCGTGAAGTCGGCGCGCGTCTGGACTCCGTCGCCGACGGAGGGCCCGACACCGTCATGGATCATGGCTCGCCAGTACGCCCAGTACGTCCGGCCCTCGCTGATCAGCGCCTCGACCCTCGCGCTCGCGGTGGCGTCCTCCTTGACGATCGGAGTCGAAACGCTCTCCAGGATCTCGAGGATGCGGTCCGTCTCGGCGCCCCACTTCGAGAATCGCTTCTCCGCGAACCGGACCTGTCGCCCGCAGCCGCAAAAGCAATAGCGCGCCATGACGAGACACTACTTAGTTTCAGGTAGTTTCAGGCGACCCCAAAGGGCCCACGGACGATCGTTCGAGGCTCGGCGCTCACCCCACGCCAGGGGCGTCTACAAGGCCGACGCGAGAAGCTCGACGACCGGCTTCGGTTCCCAGTTCTCGTCCCACAGGCCGCCGAACCCTCCGGGCGGGGAGGCCTTGCGGTGCATCGGCGAGTCGACGGCGAGGAACCAGACGAAGGGAACGTCGGTGGCCAGAAGCGCCTCGTAGAAGCGTTTCTGGTTCTCGGGCGTGGCGCCCGGTGCCGCCTCGGGAGGAACCGCGCCGCTCGGGAACGACGTTTCCTGCACCACGACGACCCGGTCGGCAGGGATGTCGGGGGTCCCGGCGACGAGCTGGTAGGCCTCGGCAACCCAGCCGGCGGCCGTGAGCGGATCGTTGCGATGGAGCACCCACCAGGGGTGGACGTTGAGGAACGAGAAGTCCCCGACCGCCGTCGCGAGGTCGGGGAAGACCTGCCAATCGGGAGGCTGGAACCCGGTGGTCACGGGAAGCCCGAACCGCTCGCGGGCGTCGTCGACCTCCCGGACGAGGCGGTCGTGGTCCGCAATCCCCTTCTGGATGATCTCGTTGCCGACGCACACCGCGTCAACCGCATCCGCCGCCGCGTCGAGGTTCGCCTTCTCCTTGGCGAGGAGCTCGTCGTCCTGCCACCAGAGCTTGGCCACGACGTGTTCGAAGCCGCATCCCTTGGCGATCTGCGGGGCCCGCTCGAGCCCGAACGCCATCGTGTTGGTGACGAGACCGCGGAACCCCGCCGTGTGAAGGCGCTCGAGATCGGCTGCAAGCTGGTCCTCGGTGGCGGGATGCGCTCCGGCGAGAAAGTCGAAGGGCGGCCCGGGGTTGTAGTTGACCCAACGCGTCGGCGTCCGCAGCGATTCGAGCACGTTCCCGGGCATGCGGGGGGCGATACTAGGCGACCAAGGTGGCGTCGAACAAGGCAATCGTGGAGGCGCTCATCGCCGCGATCAATGAGGCCGACGAGGCCTCCCTGCGCGCCCTTCTCGACGATGGCCTCGTCTCGCACGGCGCGTTGGGCGACGTGGATGGTGCCGACGGCTTCGTCGGGATCATGTTGAGCAACCTGCGGCGAGGGTTTCCCGACGCGCACGTCGAGCCGGTCACGATCATCGAGGAGGGCGACATGGTCTCGTTCCGGCTCGATGGCTCAGGCACTCACCTCGGCCCGTTTTTGGGGGTCGAGCCAACGGGCAAGACGGTTCGGATCCACGGCATCCACCATGTGCGACTCCGCGAGGGGCGCATCGTCGAGCATTGGCAGGGGCCCGACATCCTCGCCATGCTCCTCGACATGGGGCTCTTCCCTCCGACCGCCCAAAGCTGAAGCTCGGAGGCTTACGGCGCGGAGGCCGTGAGCCTTGTCTCCGACCCCTCAGGCCACCTCGGGCTCATAGGTGAGCAGCAACACCCCGGTCGTGGTCGGAGTGCAGTCGAGCAGCCGCAACCGCAGCGGACGGGAGATCTTCCGGAACAACCGCTTACCCGGCCCGAGCACGAGCGGATGGACGAAGACGCGGTAGCGGTCGACCAGGGCGTTTTCGATGAGGGTCTGAACGAGCTCCCCGCTGCCGAGGACCACGAGCGCCCCGTCACCTTCCGCCTTCAACGTGCTCACGCTTTCGACGACGTCTCCATCGAGCACGTGAGAGCCGGCCCACTCGAGGCCGCTGAGCGTCCTCGTCACGACGTATTTCGGACTGGCGTTGAGGCGTGCGGCGACCGGGTTCGTGTCAGGCTCGTGCGGCCAGTGAGCCGCCATGTGCTCGTAGGTCTTGCGACCGAAGAGGAACGCAGTTGTCTCGCTCGAGCCCTCGGCCGCCTGGCTGGCGAGCACCTCGTCGCCGTACGGCACGCCCCAACCCCCGTGCTCGAAGCCGCCTTCGCGGTCCTCGTCGGGCGAGCCGAGGCTCTGCATCACTCCGTCCAGCGTCACAAACTCGACCACGGCGAGCGTTCTCATCTTGGGCTCCTCTCTCTTTGCATTGGAACTAGACCGTATAGTACTAAGTAGGGAACTGAGCCGTCTAGTACCCTTTCCGCGAGATGCCGAACGTTCCCCGCACCGCAACCGAGGCCCAGGGCGAGCCCCGCTCGGTACGCAAGCGCAGGGCAATCCTCGAGGCGGCGGCCACGCTGTTTCTGGCCGACGGCTACCGCGGGACGAGCATGGACGAGATCGCCGCGCTCGCCGGCGTCTCGAAGCAAACCGTTTACAAGCACTTCGACGACAAGGAGCGACTGTTCGTCGAAATCGTCACCACCACCGTGGACGAGATCAGCGATGCGGTCCACGAGGAGGTGCTCGCCCTTCGTGACAGCGGCGACGTCGAGGCTGACCTCCGCGATCTCGCCCGCAGACAGCTGCGAAGCGTCATGCAGCCGCGCCTGCTCGCCCTCCGCCGACTCGTGATCGGCGAGGCCGGCCGGTTTCCCGAGCTCGGGCGGGCCTTCTACGAGCGCGGGCCCGGGCGGACGATCGAGGCCCTCGCAGCGGCCTTCGACGGCCTCGTCGAGCGGGGCGCGCTCGAGCTCGACGACTCGTCCCTCGCGGCCTCACATTTCAACTGGCTCATCATGTCGGCGCCGATCAACGAGGCGATGCTCCTCGGGCGTGACGAGGCCCCCTCTCCGGCCGCCATCAGGCGCCACGCGGATGGCGGGGTCCGGGCGTTTCTCGCCGCGTATGCCGGACGCCGATGACTTCGGCGATGAGCGTCTTCACGGAAGTCGAGCTTCGGTACCTGCGCGGTGGGCGGCAGCTCGGCCGGTTGGCCACAGTCGGCGGCGACGGCATGCCCCACGTCGTCCCCGTCGGGTGGATCTACAACGCGGCCCGGGAGACGATCGACATCGGCGGCAGCGGCCTCGCGCGGACGAAGAAGTTCCGCGACGTCGCCCGCAACGGCCGCGCCGCCATCGTGATCGACGACCTCGAGAGCATCGACCCGTGGCGCCCGCGCGGAGTCGAGGTCCGCGGACGGGCCGAGGCAATCCCGCTGCCCACACCGCTGATCCGGATCCATCCGGAACGGATCGTCACCTGGGGCCTCGGGCCGGGAAGCAGGACTCGAACGGTTCCGCCGTAGAGGCGGCTACCCGTGAGCGTCCCAGCCCAGAGCGCGCCTGCGTGCCCTCGTCAGCTTGCTCACGACCAGGTCGTACGAGTCCTCGATCATGTCGCGAATGGCGTCGTCGGCCATTGAGCCGTCGACGATCACGGTGTTCCAGTGGCGCTTGTTGAGGTGGTATCCGGGAAGCACCGCCCCGTGCGCCGCACGCAGTGCGTCGGCGAGCTGCGGCTCGCATTTCAGGCTGACCCGAAGCGATTCCGCGTCGAGCTGAGACAGGGCGAACATCTTTCCGGCGACCTTGAACACCGAGGTCTCGGGCCCGAAGGGAAACGTCTCTTCGGCCCCGGTGAACGACAGGCAGTGGGCGCGAAGCTCCGCCGGATTCATGGTGAGCCCCGGCGCTCAGTCCTCGAACGGCAGCACTCGATCGAGGCCCGCGATCTCCGTGATCCGCGCCACCTTGGTGCTTCCGCGCAGAAAGGCCAGTTCGTGGCCCGCCTTCTGCGCCCGCTCCTGAGCGAAGATCAGCTCGGCGATGGCGGTGGTGTCGATGAAATCCAGGCCGCTGAGGTCAACGAGAATCGGCGTGCCGACGGATTCGGCGCCCCTCATCACGTCACGGAAGAGCCCGGCACTGCTGAGGCCGAACTCGCCGAAGAGCTCGACCAGGTAGGTCGAGTCTCCGTCGAAGCGCGAGCTGATCGTGAGCTGCCCGTCCTCGGAAACCGTGCGAAGGTCGCCCTTTGGGGGCTCCTCGGGGGCGGTCATGACTCCGGCCGACTACTTGACGGTCACGGTCGAGGACCTACCCGCCTTGCAGACATGGACGTGCTTCGTGTTTCTGCGAAGTACGGTCTTTGTCGCGATCGCGAAGTAGTCACCCGGCTGCGCGTCGCCCGCCAGCTGCAGGCTCCAGTTGCCGCTCGCGTCGGTCGTGGCGGTGCCGATGCGTGTCGGCATCGTGCTCATCTTGACCTTGACCGTCCGTCCAATCACGCACCGCGGCGTGGCGGCGGTGACCTTCCCCTCGAAGGTGTCGGGCTTGTGCCCCCGTGTCTTCACCTTGATCGAGACGGTGGTCGGGTATCTGACGGTGTGGGCGATCGCCACCGCCGTCAGGCCAGCGCAGGCGACGGCGGTCGCCAGTAGGAGAGTCAGCCATAGTCGTTTCATCGTGGTGATGAAACGGCCCGGCGGGCGATCCGTCAGGCGCTAGTTAGGGAACCATCACCGGCGGTGCAGATTGAGCAGGCGTTCGCGTACCTGAGCAGCGCCGGGATCGAGCGATACGTTGCCCTTGCGTGCCGCAGTTGGCTCTCAAGCGCGCCGTCGGGATCGCATATCGGGAGGCGGAGCCCTCACACGCTCCGGCAGGGTCGCCGGCGCTCTGCATACACGGGTGGCCGCAGAGCTCGTACATGTGGCGTCACCTGCTTCCCGCGCTCGCGTCGACGGACCGTACGGCGTGTGCGCCGGATTTGGCCGGCTTCGGCGACACGCCGCCCGATCCGCCCGGGACCTTCGAGCGCCATGTGGAGGCAATCGAACGCTTCCGCCGGCAGGTCGGGCTCGACCGGGTGGTGCTGTTCGTCCACGACACGGGCGGCTTGATCGGCCTGCGCTGGGCGTGCGATCACCCGGAGGCCGTCGCCGGCCTCGTGATCACCAACACCGGATTCTTCCCCGATCTTGAGTGGGCGGAGATCGCCGTCACAATGCGAACTCCGATCCAGGGGGAGGCGCTTGTGAACAGCCTTTCCCGCGAGGGGTTCGCCACCCTGCTCGAGTCGGCCTCCGACGGTTTCGACGAACGCGCATTGGACGAGTACTGGAAGGCCTTCGCCACCGCGGAGAGCCGGGGCGGCATGCTCGAGCTCTATCGCTCGTTCGACCCCGACGAGCTCAGGCCCTATCAGGACAGGCTCGCGGCCCTCGAGGTGCCCACGCTGATCCTCTGGGGTCAGCAGGACGAGTTCCTCCCGGTCGACTACGCGTCGCGTTTCGCGGAACAGATTCCCGGCTCGAAGCTCGTGTTGCTCGAGGGTGTTCGTCACTTCCTCTTCGAGGACGAGCCGGAGCGCTGCGCCGAGGAGATCGCCGATTTCCTTCGGCAAGCGGAGATCTGAGTAGGGAAGCCCGACGCGACGATATCGTCCCAAAGCGGGTGAGTACCGGTCCTCGCCAACCCGAAAGTTGGACCGCGTTGTCCCAGCTTCTAATCCCCGCCGCAGACACTCAGCTCTTCGCCATCGACGCCCCGGGCAGCGCGCCTCCCGTGCTCTTCCTCAGCGGTGGCTTTGGCACCGTGCAGGCCTGGAACCGCGTAATCCGACGTCTCGCCGGGAAGCACCGCACGGTGCGATTTGACGCGCGGGCACGCGGGAAGTCGGGCACATCGGCCGACTATTCCGTGCGGGCGGCGGTTTCCGACATTGGGACCGTTATCGACGCAACACATCTCGAACGCCCGATCCTCGTCGGATGGTCTTACGGCGCCACGATTGCCGTGCGATACGCGGCCCAGCACCCCGAGCAAGTGGGCGGATTGGTACTCATCGACGGCGCGTACCCGATCGCCATGCTCGACGAGGCCGGAAAGCAGAAGGTCCGCGCGCAGTTCCGCCGGCTGGGCTGGATCATGCGCATCATGGCGACGCTCGGCCGCTCGGCGGGGATGTCTCCCGCCGAGTCCGCGGACGTCGTGATCGAGATGGACGCCGTCAACGGCCAACTCGGGGCCGACTTCACGGCGCTGGAATGCCCAACCGTGTTCGTCGTCGGTACAGGAGCCCACTCCGGCGCCACCGAGGAGGAGATGCGCACGGTGCGCGCCGCCGCGGCCGACGCCGAGTCGAGCAACGAGCGTGTGTCCGTATTCGCGACGACGCCCCACAAGCACACGCAAATCCTCAAGAAGAGCCCCGACGTCGTCGCCGCCGCGATCGCGGACGTCATCCACCGGTCTTAGCTCGCCGCTGGTGTCGGATAGACCGACCCCAACGCACGGGAATCCACCCCACGCGCGCTCATGCGAATCGCTCAATAGGGTGCGGCCATGGGACCAAGCACAATCGTTTTCTTCCCGGAGGGCGCGTTTGGACCCACGAACAACTGCATCGGAATCGCGGAGGTCCTGCGGGAGCGAGGGCACCGAGTCGTCTTCATCGTCGAGAATTCGTTCGCGGGGACGCTCGAGAGCCGGGGCTTCGAGGAGCGGCTGGTCCGGCTGGCCCCGGCCCCCGAGACTCCGGAGGAGCCGGGGCAATTCTGGAAGGACTTCATCCGCGAGACAGCGCCGGTCTTCCGGGAGACGACCTTCGAGCAGCTCGGTCACTTCATGGCGCCGACCTGGCAGGCGCTGATCGACGGCGCGCGCTACGCCGACACGCAGCTGGCCGAGATCTTCGACGAGCTCTTACCTCAAGCGATTGTCGAGGACAACGTCTGCGCCTTTCCCGCGATCCTCGCGAGCGGGCGGCCGTGGGTTCGGATCGTCTCCTGCAACCCCTTGGAGCTCAAGGATCCGCAGCTGCCCCCTCCCTACTCCGGCCTGCCCGCCGAGGACCGCTCGCAGTGGGAGGCGTTCCGCGCTGAGTACCGCCGAGCGATCGACGAGATGCAGCGCGATTTCAGCGAGTTGTGCGTCGAGGGTGGAGCACCGCCGCTGCCGGAGGGGGAGTTCATTCACAGCTCAGACTGGCTCAACCTCTACCTCTACCCGCGTGAGCTCGACTATCGGCGATCGCGACCACTCGGGCCGACATGGCACAACCTCGAGTCGAGCGTGCGCACATCGGACGAGCCATGGAGCCCACCGGAGCAGATAGCTCAGGGGGAGGGAGCATTGATCTACCTGAGCCTCGGCTCACTCGGGTCCGGCGACGTGGCGCTGATGGAACGCCTCGTCTCCTCGTTGGGCAGGACGCGGCACCGCTACATCGTCTCGACCGGGCCGCAGCACGCCGAGTACGAGCTTGCCGAGAACATGGTCGGCAAGGAGTTCTTGCCCCAGGTCTCGGTGCTGCCCCATGTCGAGCTCGTGATCACCCACGCCGGGAACAACACGACGACCGAGGCGATGCACTTCGGCAAGCCGTTGATCGCGCTACCGCTCTTCTGGGATCAGCACGACAACGCGCAGCGAATCGACGAGACCGGCTTCGGCGCGCGCCTTGACACCTACGGCTTCACGGACGAGGAGATCAGCACGGCGATCGACCGTCTGCTCGGGGATGGTGAAGGGATGAAGCGGCTCAGCGCGATCGCCCAACGCCTCCAGGCGGAGCCCGGGAACGTCCGCGCCGCCGACCTGATCGAGCGGATGGCTACGACGCGGGAGCCGGTCACCGCACACCAACCCGACCCTTGGATTACCGGTCTGTGACCTCAAAAGACGACGAGCTCTTCGGCGCTGAGCACGTTCGCGTCTACCGAGAGACCGGTGGCGAGCGCGGCTACCACTGGCGCGGTGCGACGATCCTGCTGCTGACCACCACCGGCCGCAAGTCGGGCGAGCCGCGCACGATGCCCCTCATCCATCGAACCGACGGCGATCGCTGGGTGGTGGTCGCCTCGAAGGGCGGGTGGCAACACGATCCGATCTGGTTCCGGAACCTGGAGGCGGATCCGAACGCGGATATCGAGGTGCTGGGCGAGAAGGTCCCGGTGCGCGCGTACGTGGCGGAGGGCGAGGAGCGAGAGCGCCTGTGGAAGCTCATGAACGAGGACTGGCCCGCCTACGACTCCTACCAGGCGAATACCGAGCGGCAGATTCCCGTGGTGGTTCTGGAGCGGCGCTCCTAGCCGCGGCGAGGTTCTCCGGAGGCGTATCGTCGGTCGTACCGACCCCAACGGAGGAGCCGACCCATGTCGATCATCGCGCAGGAGACAACCACCGACGACGCCGCCGCAATCGACGAGCTCCACCAGATCGTCGAGCGCCAGCGCGCGGCGTTCCTCGCTGACCCGTACCCCTCACTCGAGCAGCGGTTGGAGCTCCTGGGAGCGCTCGCGGCCATGGTCATGAACCATCGGACCCAGATCGAGGAGGCGATGAGCGCCGACTTCGGCGTGCACCCGACGCTCGCGACCGACCTGATCGAGGTCCTTGGCGTCGCCGGCCGGGCTGCCTACGCGGCCGAGCATCTCGCCGAGTGGATTGCGCCCGAGCCCCGGCAAGCGGACCCGGCTCTCTACGGCAGCGGTCGCGCGTTCGTCGCCCTTCAGCCGAAGGGCGTGGTGGGCAACATCAGCCCCTGGAACTTCCCGTTCGACCTCTCCGTCGGCCCGCTGGTCGAGATGCTGGCGGCCGGGAACCGGGTGGTCCTGAAGCCCTCGGAGCACACACCGGCCTGCTCGGAGGTGCTGCGGGACATGGTGCGCGAAACGTTCGACGCCGATCGCGTCGACGTCGCGGTCGGCGGCCTCGAGCTCGCCCAGGCCTTCACCAAGGTGCGCTGGGACCATCTGCTCTACACGGGGAGCCCCGGGATCGGGCGCGAGATAGCGAAGGCGGCGGCCGAGAACCTGGTGCCGGTCACGCTCGAGCTCGGCGGCAAGTGCCCGGCGATCCTCGCCGAGGACTCGATCGACGCGGAGTCGGTGAAGCAGGTCCTGGGCACGAAGGCCCTCAAGAACGGCCAGATGTGCATCTCGGTCGACTACTGCCTGGTGCCGCGCGACCGGATGGAGGAGTTCGCCGAGCTGGCGGTGGAGCACGTGCGCCAGAACATGCCCGGCTTCCACGACTCCGACAGCAACACGAGCATCATCACCGAGCGCCACCTCGAGCGGATCGAGGGCATGCTCGACGACGCGCGCAAGCGCGGCTGCGACGTGCGGACGCTCGAGGATGCGGAGGGCGATCCGGAGACCCGTCAGCTGCCGATGTCGATCGTGATCGACCCGCCGAGCGACCTCGCTCTCATGCAGGAGGAGATCTTCGGGCCCATCCTCCCCGTGAAGGCATACGACGATCTCGACGAGGCGGTGGCGTTCGTGAACGCGGGGGAGCGGCCGCTCGCGCTGTACGTGTTCTCGAAGGACGACGGCGTCGCCGACGACGTCCTGCGGCGCACGACCTCCGGCGGCGCGTGCGTGAACTCAGCGGCCGTGCACGGCGCGCTCCCGTCGCTGCCGTTCGGCGGCATCGGGCAGAGCGGCACCGGCCGCCACCACGGGCTCGAGGGCTTCCGCGAGTTCTCGAACCCGCGCGCCGTCTTCGTCCGCGGTGAGGGCGACATGATCGAGGCGTTCGCGCCGCCCTACGGCGAGGCCGCCCAGGCCGTGGTGGGCGCGGCGTTCGGGCAGGCCGAGCAGTAGCGACCAAAAGGGGCCCGCGCTGGCGGCCCGTTCACGAGTAGCGGGTGCGGGCTCATTCGGAGCCTGGATCCGAGTGGCCCGGATATATAGTCGCGGGAGGGTGGGGATTCATCCGAGCAAGCGCGTGGGACTGTGCGTGGCGCTTTCAGTCGCGCTCGGCGGCGTGGCCGCTTCGCCGGCGCCGGCGGCTTCAGTGAAGGTGCAGACCCAACGCATCTCCCGCTCGAGCCCCTTCTCGCCATCCTCGACCTGCGCGCTCGACAACCCCGGGTTCTCGGCCGGCTACGCGCAGGAGACCTCGGTGGCGGTCGACCCGACGAATCCGAAGCGGATCCTCGTCGCCTGGATCCAGGACGGCCGGGCAACGGACGTCGTGATGGCATCCCGCGACGGGGGGAAGACGTTCTCGCGGATCCTCGTCCCCGGGCTCTCGGCCTGCACCGGGGGTCCGTTCCAGGTCGCCAGCGACCCGGGCGTCGACTTCTCCGCCGACGGCCGCCAGGCATGGTTCAGCGCGATCGTGGTCAACGGCGTCACGGCGCAGGGCGATTCCGCCCCCGCGCCGGCGCCATTCGACCGGAGCGATCCGCCGCCTGGGACGGGCGCAAGCACCGCCATGTACGCCTTCCGGTCCTTCGACGGCGGTTTCTCGTGGACGCCGCCCTACACGGTCCAGCCCGACACGGATCAGTTCTGGGACCTGCCGCGACTGACGGCGGACCCGCGCAAGCCGAAAACGGCCTACTACGTCTACGACCTGCGCGAGCCGCCGGATCTCCTTCATGGCTACAGCCTCTTCGCCAAGACGACCGACAACGGGCGGACCTGGTCGGCGCCGACGACGCTTTACGACCCCCACACCGCGAACAGCTGGCCCGGCATCAGCAAGATCCTCGTCAACGACGACGGCTCGCTGCTCGACGTGATGTCCGTCATCACCTCCGACTTCGCGGACCCGGAGGCGGACCAAACCACGCAGGAGCTCGCGGTCCGCTCCACCGACGGGGGCCAGACGTGGGGCAAGCCGATCACGATCGGCTGGTCGTCCGGGCGCGGGATCACAGACGACCCGACGAATCCCACGTACGGCCTGAACACCTTCGTCACGTACCCCTCGCAGACCGTCGCGCCGAACGGCGACGTCTACGTCGCCTGGCTGCAGCCGGGCTCCACGAACCGGAAGTCGCGGATCGCGGTCGCACGCTCCACCGACTCCGGCCGCACCTGGACCACGAGGCACATCAAGGTCCGAGGCCAGGGCGCGCTGCCCACGATCGAGGTCGCCGGCGACGGGACGGTGGGCGTCGTCTACTACATCATCGCCCCGAAGAGCACCAACGGCAACTGGCCGGCGCGGGTGGTCGTATCCACCTCGACCAACCACGGACGGGACTGGGAGCGCACCAGGCTCGCCCGGCCGTTCAACTTGCTCACCACCGGCAGCGACGCGCGCGCGTGCTGCTTCCTCGGCGACTTCGAGGGCATCGGCCGCCTGCCCCATGGCATGGTCGCCGGCTATTCGATGGGAAGGCCGGTCGCCGTCAACAAGGTCGACGACTACTTCAGCCGCATCACCACATCGGGAGGGAAGTAGCGCGGCGGGTCTTGAACCCGCGACCTCCGAACGGCACAACTAGGCCCAGACGACCCGGATCTCGGCGTCCGCGAGCTCCACGAACCGCCGGTGGCCGAGCCGATACGAGGCCGCCTGGATCATCGCGCTGGCGGGCGTCCACAGGGCAACCCAGCCGAAGACGACGAACGCCTGCCCAACCAATGTGTCACCGCTTTCGTCGGCCCAGGTGAAGTCGACGATGGCGGCGATCGTCAGCGCCAAGAAGAAGATCAGGAGCCCGATCCTCGCCGGCCGCGGACGGAGGCTGCGACGGATCCAGTGCCGGCGCGAGTCGATGGCCAGCCTCCGAAGATCGTTGCGGACGGCTGCGACGATCACCTCCGCGGTCCCGTCGCTCCGCTCCTCCTCGGGAAGCCAAAGCTCAAGCGTCGGCCCGGCCGAGATCCGGTCTCGCCCCTTTCGAGCTCGGACCCAGCCGTCCAGGATCCGCTCGCGGACCTCGTCGCTCAGCGGACGCTCAGCGAGCGGCTCGATGCTCCAGCCATCGAACAGCTCCGCGACCGAAGGGACACGGATCGCGAGATCGGACACGAGCTATGTGTATCTGCTGCGGATGACGGCTCCGAGCCCATCCCGTACCTGAGGGGCGGTCTCTTGCGATTCTGCGGGGTCGGGAGGCGCATCATGTCGCCGCGTGACCGAACCGATCCGAGAAGTCGTTCGTCGGCGACGTCGACGGGAAGCAATTCGACGGCGGCGCCGGAGGCGGCGCGTCCTCGCCGCGGTGGTCGTGGCCGCCGTTACCGGGGCGGTGATCTCGACCGTCGTCGCGAGCGGCTCGAGCGGTAGGCGGGCGGCGGCGCCGAAGGCGCATGCGGCCGCGACAGCAGGCGGCGCCGCGCCCCAGAAGCGTGAGCACCCCCAAGAGGCCGAACGCCCGCAGGCGCCTGAGTACCCCAACGCCCAGCCGATGCCCTCGCAATGGGCGTCGCGGAATACCAGCGCCAGGCAGCCTCGAAGACGGAGCGCGCGCACCTCGTGCAGGTCCGTGGTCCATATCGGCGACTCGACCTCGGAGGGCCTCGACTCGCCCGACTACCTCCCCGATCGCAGACAGCGCATCGGCGCCCAGTACGCTCGCGTGGGCGCCGGCACGTGGCGGCCGGAGATCTCCGGAGCGCGATCGATCGTCGAGACGCTCCCCGGCCAGACGAATGCCTACGACGTGGCCCGCGAGCTGGTGCGCCAGGGCTACCGCGGATGCTGGGTGCTCGCTCTCGGCACGAACGACACCGCCGACGTCGCCGTCGGCTCGTCGGTCGACCTCACGCAGAGGATCGAGCGGATGATGTCGGCGATCGGCAAGCAGCCGGTCATGTGGGTGAACGTGAAGTCGCTTCTCTCCTCCAGCGCATACTCGGAGGCGAACATGGAGCGCTGGGACGCCGCCCTTGCGGGCGCCTGCCCGAGATACCCGAGCATGCGGGTCTTCGACTGGGCGGCGCTCGTGAAGGACCGCTGGTTCATCCCCGATGGGATCCACTTCACGTCGGCGGGCTACGAGGCCCGTGCTCGTCTCATCGCCGACGCGCTCGCGCAGGCGTTTCCGGCCTCACCTGCGCACGCGGGCTGCGTCGTCCGCTGAAGCGGCGGTGTCAGTCCGACTCATCGCGGGCGCGTCCGTAGCGCTCGTAGATCACCCGTGAGCCGAACGTTCTGGTCTCGATCAGCTCCAGCGGAACGTCTTCGGTGACCGGCGGCAGGAACGGCGTACCGCCACCGACGACGACCGGATAGCGGAACATCCGCAGCTCGTCGACGAGGCCGAGCTCGATCGCCGCCGCGGCCAGGCCGGCGCCGCCGATCGAGACGTCCTTGTCAGTCGCGTCGAGCGCCGCAGCGGCCTCCTCGGCCAACGACGCCTCGGCGAGCCGGGCATTGCCCTGAACGCTGTCGAGCGTACGGCTGAAGACGACCTTCGGGATCGCGCACCAGACGTCGGCGAACGCGGCCCTGAGCTCGTCGTCGCGCATCGACGGATCCGTCTCCCACGGCAGCATGGTCTCGTAGAGCCTGCGGCCGCACAGGTAGCCGCCGAGCTCGCGTATCTGCTCGGTGTGGAAGCGAAACTGCTCCTCGCTGGGGGCCGTCCACCCGAACGCGCCTTCGCGGTCGGTGATGAAGCCATCCACCGAGACGCCCATCGAATAGATCAGCATGGCTTCAAGCTCATCGCGCGGTCGAGGCGATCGTAGGGCGATTGCCAAGTACCTCATTAAGTACCACCCGCGTGTGCCAATCGATGCCGGCTGAGATCCGACACAGGGACACCCGCGTAAGGCTGAGTGATGAGCGCAGGACGGGTGTCTCACCCTCCTCGGCCGCGGAGACCCATTCAAGCCGCACCGGCCCGCTCCCGGAGCACTCGAAGAGGCGGACGCCATCGCCGACGAGGACCGGGGCGACGTGGACGATGATCTCGTCCAAGATCCCCGCCTCGAGACACTGCCGAGCGATATTCGCGCCAAGCACGACCACGTCGCCTCCGTCCGCCGCCTCTTTGGCGATCGAAGTCGCCTCGTCGATGCCGACGTTCAGGAACCAGCCTGTTACGCCCTTCACGACCGGAGGTTCGGCGGGTGGGTCGTGGCGAAGCACGAAGAACGGGCCGCGAAAGGCGCCGCCGTAGAACCCCGGTTGATTGCGGTCCTCAACGTCCTGCGTTCGCCTGCCGACAAGCAGCGCTCCCGTCGACCGGAGGACCTCGTCGATCGTTTCGCCCGCTCCGCCGTCCACCCCAGACATCCATCGCATGTCGCCGTTGGGGCCGGCGATGAAGCGATCGAGGCTCATCATCGTGTGCCAATGACCTTGCTCATCCACCGATGGCGAGCGGACCAGGTCGCCCATATTGCAGCCTCGCTCGTCGACGCCGCATCGAGATCTCGGCGACGGTGTCCGAGGCGCCACTCGCGCCACTGCCTTCTTCTTTTGGCGGCGCTTGCGGGAGATCCGCATCTTTCTCGCGCGCTTCCACGCTGGTCGCCAGACGCCCGTGGTGGTGCAATCCGTGCTTCGGCGACCAAGCGGGCTGGTGGAAGGATTTATTATGCCTTCGGGCACTGCCTCTGAGGTCAAGACAGGGTCACGTCAGATCTTGGGTGCGAACCCCACGATGAGACGCGCCTGGCTTGCGCATAACACGGGGCACGCCCTCGATGCCGTTGCGGATACGGCCTTCGCGCCGGAAGAGACACGCGGAAGCATCGAGAATCTCGTGGGCGCAGCGCAGGTTCCACTTGGCATCGGCGGGCCGATCCGCGTCAATGGACAGCATGCCGACGGGCTGTTCTACGTCCCATTCGCAACGACTGAAGGAACGCTCGTCACCACCTACCAGTACGGCATGCGGGCGATCACCGAGGCGGGTGGGGCGAATACCCACGTTCTGGCTGACGCTCTCGATATCACTCCATGCTTCGTCGGGGCAGGGATGCGTGACGCGCTCGCCCTCGCTGGGTGGCTGACCGAGCATTTTGCGGAGCTAGAGGCGGTGGCCGCCGAGACCACTGCGCACGGTCGTCTGCTCGAGGTTCGCCCCCACGTGTTCGGGCGCCGCGTCTTCGCGCAGTTCGTGTTCAGCACCGGCGACGCAATGGGGCTCAACATGATCAACCTCGCGGTCGACCGCATCTGCCGTTATGTGATCGAGGCGATGCCGTGTGAGCGCTACTACCTGAGGTGCAACTACTCCAGTGACAAGAAACCAGCTGCCATCAACTTGTTCCGACCGTATGGAAAGGAGGTACTGGTTGACCTGCTGCTGCCGGCCAATGTTGTCGAGACGCACCTCGGGGTCTCAACCCGCGGGCTATGCGAGTTCGCTGCGTCGGGCCGGCTTGGCACCATGCAGGCTGGGGCGCTGGGCGCAAACGCGCACTTCGCCAATGGCCTGGCGGCGATCTACATCGCCTGCGGCCAGGACGTGGCCCAGATCGTCAACGCGAGCATCGGCTTCCTGGACTTCGAGCATGTCGGCGATGGCGACTTGTATGTGGCCGCCAGGCTGCCCAGCCTCGTGTCCGGCACGGTCGGTGGGGGCACCAAGCTGCCCACGCAGCACGAATGCCTGGCATTGCTGGAATGCACCGGCGACGGCACCGCACGCAAGTTCGCCGAGATCGTCGGGGCGACGCTCGTCGCTGGGGAGCTTGCGATCTGCGCCGCACTCGCCAACGGACGCTTCATCGAAGCTCACCGCCAGAATCGCCTGATCGCCGGGGGAGATCGGGTGGCGGGCCGGATCTGAGAGCCAAGCTGTTTCCGTTCTCCCCCGCCAGGTTGGAATTACCATGGCCCTGTGAGCGACGCGGTTGACGAGCGTCTTCGCACTCTGTTGCGAGCGGATCCCGTCCCGGAGGTTCGAGCCGAGGCGGCGCGGGCGCTCGGCGTGACCGGCAAACCGGTGGAGTCAATCGAGCCGCTCGTTGTGGCGCTCGACGACGCGAACGCCGGCGTGCGGCGCGCAGCAACGCTCGCCCTTGGGCGAATCCACGATCCGCGTGGCGTCGAAGCGCTGGTCGTCGCCTTGGCGGAGCGCCCGGAGCTCTGGCGCGAGACATCGGCCGCACTCGCCCACACGGGCGACCTTGACCTCGTCGACCGCCTGCTGCCCCTGCTGGACTCGGACTCGAGCCATGTGCGCTCGGGCGCCGTCCGCGCGATCGCGGCGGTCTCGAGCACGACGCCAACGGGTGAGGGAGAGCCCGTCTTCGAATACACGGACGAAGAAGGCCACCGCCACCTCTTGTTCTAGCCTCGGAGCTCGCGCGGGGGGGCGCCCGCGCCGGGTTGGCTAACCACCGCCATCACCCATCCGGGCTCGCTGCGCCACCACCCGCGTACACGAGGGCCTCCGTCCCACGCGACTCGAAGCTGCCGCCACGAATCGGGCGACCCATCGAGCCGACCCAGCGCGACCCCGGCGTGCCGCAGGT
Organism: uncultured Actinomycetes bacterium; assembly: GCA_963771655.1. Taxonomy (GTDB): domain Bacteria; phylum Actinomycetota; class Thermoleophilia; order Solirubrobacterales; family 70-9; genus JAWVFM01. Next base: position 364,952 of record CAVYUG010000009.1, read on the forward strand.
CGAGGCGCAGCCCCTCGCCTCTCGCCTTCGACGCGGCCTCCTTGGCGGTCCACAGAAGGTTTGCCATCAGGTCTCGCGACTCGGCGTCCAGGCCGCTGAGGAGCTCACGCTCGGCGGGTCGAAGCCATTGGCGGATGAACGCGGGGCTACGAGGCTCGACCACCTCGAGGTCGCACCCCACCGTCGCCGAGCGGCGACCGACGGCGACCAGCGCTCGGCCGGCGCGGTGACTGAGCGAGAGCCCAACGGGGATCGGTACGCCCCCGGCGAAGGCCTCGGGTGCTCCGCCTGGTGTCGGCATGACCTCGACCTCTGAAGCCGGCAGGCCCTGCGACAAGGCCAGCGCCGCCTTCGCGGCCCAGCGCCCGAGCCGCCACTCGGCGTGGCGCTTCGGAATTCGAAGCGCCGACAGGACCCGGCGCTCCCGCTCGCTCAGCCACCGATCGTCCGGCGGTACGTCAGCGAGGGCGCGCGTCAGCCAGCCGAGCTCGCCCATCGCTCGCCTTCCCGGCGCCGACCGCTCGTTCGATCCCGCGCTCGATCGCCTCGATCAGACGCGGGCGCAACTCGGCCGGCGGGACGATCGCATTTACCGATCCCACCTCGACAGCCCGCTCGACGCTGTGGACCGAGTCGAACTCGGCGGCGAGCTCCCCCTGCTTCTCGGCATGGACCCGGTTCCAAAGCTCGGATCGCTCGGCGCGAAGCCGGGTTCGCTCGGAGCCCTCAGCCGCAGCGATGCGCTCGTCGATCTCGACGATCCGCGGATCGCGATCGGTCGCCTGGGCGACCTCGCGCGCGAAGACGACCGCGGCGGCGGGCGCACCGCCGATCACGGACGCGTGAGCGCCTTCGACGGCGATCGTCTGCAGGTTTTCGTTCAGGCGCTGCGAGAAGACGACGAATGCGCCGCCGTGGTAGCGCGAGACGACGCAGAACACGATCGGTCCGTCAAAGTTCACGACCGCGCGGCCGATCTCGGCGCCGAACTCGAGCTGCCACTTGCGCATCGACTCCGGGGAACCGTCGAACCCAGCCAGGTTCGCGAGAACGACGACCGGTCGCCGACCCGCAACCGAGTTGATGGCACGCGCGATCTTCTTCGACGAGCGCGGAAAGAGAGTGCCCGAGGTCCACTGGGTGGGGCCGTCCGCGGGCACCTCCCCGTGGCGGACGATCGGACGTGACTCGATCCCGAGCAGCGCGACCGGCCAACCGCCGAGGTGTGCGTCCCAAACCACGGCGCTTTCGGCGTCCCGCATCGCCGCCCACCGCTCGAGCGGAGCGCGATCGCTGTCGATCGTCGCCCTCATCATCGAGCGGATGTCGAACGGGGCCCTGCGTCCGGGATTCGTTTCGTCGGAGAACACGTCGCCGATCCGGACGAAACCCGATCCGGGACCATGGTGGGGCGCCTCGGCGACGTCGCGATCGAAGCGATCGGAGGTGCGCGCGCGCCGCGGGAAGCGCTCGCCGGGCGCGACGTATGCATGCTCGTAGTAGTCGAGCAGCAACCCGCAGGCGCCAGCGAGATCCGGAGCCCAGTACTGCGCCTCCCCGTTCGGTCCCATGATCCGTTCGTAGCCCCCGATCCCGAAGTTGTCCTCGGCCGAGACCCCGCCCGAGTAGTCGAGCGCCTGCTTTCCGGTCAGCACCATGGCGCTCGCCGGGGTCATGATGAGGATCCCGCGCGTGTGCATCAGCATCGTCGCCTCGGCGTTCCAATAAGGCTGGGCGCCGACGTTGATGCCGGTGATGACAACGTTTAGCTCGCCGCCGCGCTGCGTGAACTCGACGATCCTCCGCAGTACGGCCGCGATCCAGTCCATGTTCTCGGTGCCGCTGTCCATCGCGATCTTGGCGCCGGCCGAGATCGCGAACCACTCGAGCGGCACGCTGACGCGGTCGGCCAGGTCGAGCGCCGCGATGATTCGCCGGCACTCGGGCTCGGCGAGCGATCCGAGCGACTTCGTCGGGTCGCCGAAGACCGCCACCCGGCGCATTCCCTGCGGATAGCGCTCGGTGTAGTTGCTGACGACGCCGACCACGACCCCGGCGGGATTTGTCGCCAGCTGGCGTTCGACGGGGACGAGCCGCCCGTTCGAGTCGAGGTCATGCTCGACGAAGTCCCCGGCCGGCTGGTCGGTGGGAGCGTCAAAGTCGGAGCTCGCGGGGGCCAGCATCTTCACGATCTCAGCCGGGTGGAGAGTCCCGCGCCGACGAGCAGAGACGATCCGCTCCCCGGCGTCGTCGTAGGGCATGAGCGGTCGGTTGGGTGGCTCCTCGACCTCTACGACGACCTCCGAGCCGGTTGGGAAGAAACGGATCACACGGTCGCGCTCGGTCCCATCCGCGTCACGTATCCGACCCCGCGCCAGCAGCATCTCGATCCCCAGCCCGCGTGTAGAGGGGCCAAGACGGCCCACCATCTGCCCGACCTCGGTCGGGCTCAGCTCGATCACCGGCCAGACGTAAAGCAGCACCCGGTTCCATTGGGGTCGCCGGCTCGGCTTGCGATGCGCAAGGACGCCACGGATCCCCTCGAGCGCGTGCACCAGCATCCGCTCGAGCTCGGGTAGCGAGGTCAGGCGGCCGTCGTCGTCGCGAATGGAGGTGAGGTCCCGGACCTCGGCGAGGGCGAAGATCCGCTCCTCCTTGGGGTTGTCGCGCGCGGTGCCGCGAAAGAGGTACACGTCCTCCGCCGCGGAGGGCAGCCGCTCGAGGGCGAAGTTCGTGAGGCGCCAGAGCTGGAGTCGCCCAGCCATCTCCGGGTGGAGGCCACGCAGCAGCCGATCCTCCGTCAGGCGACCGTCCGTCGGTCGAAACGTGAACAGGTCGACCGCGGACATGCCTCGTCCGCGAGCGGGCTCGGCGACGCCCACCACGACCCGCCTGACATTCGGCGCCAGCCCCACGTCGACGAGCACCGAGGCCAGCCGCTCGGCCAGCTCGTCCGGTGCCGGTGGTTGGCCGTCGTACTCCGCGTAGAAGTCGGCTTCGAGCTCCTCGCCCTCCGGCAGCGAGGCGGCGTACTCGCCGAGGGTGGCTGCGGCGGCCGCGAGCTCGTCGAGCTCGACGTGGGCCGTCGCTACCCGCCGCTGAGCGGTGCCGCGAGGGTGGATGGCGGTAAGAAACGGCCGCCCATGGAGCTCGAGCACCTCGAAGCCCCGCAAGCCGCGCATCCGGTAGTAGCGCCGCGTCATCACCTCGAGCAGGACCTCTCTCAGCGGTGGCCCGGCTGCCCGCAAGCGCTCGCTCAGATACGGCGCCAACGGGCGCGTGCAGGCCACGAGCGCGTCGATCAGGCCGCTCCGGTCCGCGCGCGTCGGATCCGAGGCAAGTGCGGCAAGGTGGGCCTCAGCCTCGCGGTAGGTCGCGGCGGCGGCATCCTCGATCAACGGTTGGTCGAAGTAACGAAAGCGTGTCTCGCGGGCGAGGTCGGCGACGACTTGATCGCGCCCCTCGGCCGCGATCGCCAGCCGGTCGAGGTCCCGGCGGAAGGCGTCGCCGACTTTGTCGACGAGCTTTTCGACCTGCTCGAGGCGACGGTCGAGCAGAGCCACGATCGCGATCCGAAGCCGTTCAGCTCGCCGCAGCGACAGAAACAGCCGGTACGCGGCCTCCTCGAGCTCCGCCGTCCTGTCCAGCCCATCGACCCCGTAATGGGAGAGCGCGCGCTCAAGGTCGGCGACGAAATGCTCGGGCAGCCCCTCAGCCTCGGCATCGAGCGAGCGCAGGTAGGCGTCGAGGTGCTCGCGCGGGCTCCGCAGGAGCTCGAAGCCTGGATCGGCGTCCTCGTGCCGGGGCCGGCTGAGCGTCTGGAGATCCGCATACGCGGTCAGGAGCCGATGCTCGCCGGCGATGAGCTCCGGATCGTCACCAGGAAGATCCGCCCAGGCGCGCTCGAGGTCGGCGACGATCCTCTCGACCTCGCCGGGCTCGGCATCGTAGCCGAGCACGAGCCACGTCAGGCGCTGGAGGTTGTCGCGGCAGAAGGTGCTTCTGTCGGCGCTGACCAGAGCACCGACCGGCAGCCGCACCCGCTCGGAGTCCGGCGCGAGGTCGGGGACGTCGATCGGATCGATTCGGACGAGCGGCTGCTGGGCACCGACCTGGAGATTCGGTCCGACGAGCACCTCGCGGATTCGGCCGGGGACCGGCGCGGTAAGCGACGACTCCATCTTCATGATCTCGACGACGGCGACGACGTCGCCCGCGGCGACCTCGTCCCCGGGCTCGACCGGGATCGAGACGACTACGGCCGGGGCCGGGTTGCGCACCACCCCGCCGTCGTCGCGGGAGAAGCGATGCGATACGCCGTCGACCTCGATCAACAAGTCCTCGCCCTGGACGGAGGCGACAACTCCAAACCGGTGCCCGCCGAGCTCGAGCCTGAGCTCGTGCGCGCTCGAGCGCTCGGCGACGACCTCGACCGAGGTGTCGTCGAGGATCACCCGGTACAGGCTCGGGCCGATCTCGCTGATCGCGAGCCGGTAGCGCAGCCCTCGGTAGCGAAGCTCGATCTCGTGCGAAGCGGGTGCCTGCGTGTCGGGGCGTCCTCGCCGAGCGAATGCGTAGAACGTCGCGCGATCGACCGTCGTCTGCGCGTCGGCGAGCTCGACCGCGGCGGCGACCAGCGCCACCTCGAGATGGCGCACCGGGATCGTGCCGCCGCGGAGCTGGAGCCGGTCGAGCCATCCGGTGTCGATCTGGCCGCTGCGGAGCTCCGGCCGCCCGACCAGCTCGCCCAGGAAGCCGACGTTGGTGGTCCCACCCTCGATGACGATCGTCGTCTCAGCGAGCGCGCGCCGGAGGCGCGCGAGTGCCTCGGCGCGGTCCCGTCCCCAGGCGATCAGCTTCGCGATCATCGAATCGAACTGGGCGGGAACCGAATCCCCCTCCGACACCCCGGCGTCGACCCGGATCCCCGGTCCGCCGGGGAGGCGGAGCAGCGCGATCTTGCCCGGTGCGGGCGCGAAGCCCAGGCTCGGGTCTTCGGCGTTGATCCGCGCCTCGATCGCGTGACCGACCGCTGCCGGCGGTGCACCCTCGAGGCGCCGGCCCGCCGCCACGTGGAGCTGGAGCTTCACCAGGTCGAGGCCGGTCACAGCCTCGGTGACGGGGTGCTCGACTTGAAGGCGGGTGTTGACCTCCATGAACGACAGCACGCCCTCCTCGGCTTGGTAAAGGAACTCAACGGTCGCCGCCCCGCTGTAATCGGCCCGAAGCGCCAGTCGCACCGCCGCCTTGCCGAGGTCGCGCTCCTGCTCGGGCGACAGCGCGGGGCTGCTCGATTCCTCGATCACCTTCTGGTGCCGGCGCTGGAGGCTGCAATCGCGGACGCCGACCGCCCAGGCCGTTCCCTGACCGTCGGCGATCAGCTGCACCTCCACGTGGCGGGCCGGCTCGATCAGCTTCTCGAGCAGGACGGCGTCGTCCGCGAAGGCGTCACGGGCCTCAGCGCGGGCGCTCCGGAGCGCCGCCTCGAGCTCCTCGGCGCCGTCGACGCGGCGGATCCCGCGCCCGCCGCCGCCCGCCGCCGCCTTGATCAGCAGCGGATAGCCGATCCGATCGGCGTGCACGAGCGCCTCGGCGAGATCGTCGACCGCGCCTCCGCTCCATGGCGCCACCGGCAGGCCGGCCTCCTCAGCGAGGCGCTTGGCCGCAACCTTGTCGCCGAGTAGGCGCATGGCGCTCGCGTTTGGTCCGACGAAGACAATCCCGAGCCGATCGCAGAGATCGACGAAGTCAGGATGCTCTGCGACGAACCCCCAGCCGACCCACGCGGCGGTGGCGCGCGTGGCGACCAGCGCTCGCTCGAGCGCGCCCAAGTCGAGGTAGCCGTTTGCAGGCTGCGCTCCGTCTCCATTGAGGGCCCGCGGCCGGTCGAGGCAGTGGGCCTCGTCGGCCTCGCGGACGAACATCGCCCGGTGCTCGGGCTCGGTGTAAAGCGCGATCATCGTGATCGGATCGTCACTCACGTCGTTCAGCTCGCGGACGGCTCGGATCGCCCGCATCGCCGCCTCGCCTCGGTTGACGATGGCGAGTCGGTTGAAGGGGCTGTTCAAGCCCGGGTCCCTCAGCTCATCGCCGACCGGATCGGCTCGAGCGCGTCGGCATCGAGGGCGGCAGGGAGCTCGATCGTTCGATACCCCTCGAGGAGCACCCGGACATTGCCGCGCTCGTCGATCACCCGGGCGTCGACCGCCGATCGGTCCGCGCGCGGGCTGACGACCGCGAGCAGTGGTCCAGGAGCATCGGCGTCGGCGAAGCGGACGATCCGATCGACGTGGGTCGGAAGCGCCATCCGTCCCTCGGTCCCCAGTTCCCAGACCCCCGCAGTCTGGAAGCAGAGCTCGATCAGGCGTGGCGCTGCCTCGGTCGGCTGGCTTTGGGGCTCGTGATCTGCCGGCAGGTCCGAGGCAAGGCGGCCGACCACCGTGCCGTCGTCGCGCCAGGCCCGATCGAGCACCCGATAGGCGGGCCCGTGGAAGTAGATGCGGTAGATCGCCTCCGCCCCCACGCCGGCGCCCTCCGGACCCTCGGTTGGGGTCTCCCCAGCGGGGGGCTCCGGCAGCTCGCGGGCGAGAACCGCACGGCCGGTGAAGTGAACCGTTCGCTGCTCGCCCTGGGGCAGCGGGCGGCGGCCGATGAGACGGCAATCCGCAACCAGGGTGCCGTCGCCGCCGTCGCGCGGCAGGGCCTGCAGCTCCAGCGTCCGCGGCTCGTCACGGTAGAACTTGAACGGCGCCGCAAGCTCGACGTCCTCGAGCGCGACCACCCGCCATCCGGGCAGCAGCGCCGCCGCCGCCTCGGCGAACGCCTCGATGCCCATCACCCCCGGCAGCACCGGCGTGCCGTCGATCCGGTGGTGGTCGAGGAACGCCTGGCGGGCGGGATCGAGCTCGGTCAGGACCGTCAGCCCCTCGCCGGACGTGAAGGCGGTGACCTTCCCGGTCATCGGCCCGGACGCTGCGGAGACGGCACTCGTCGCGGCGTCCGGGTCGAGACCCCCCGTCGGGTGCCGCTCGGCGGCGAGCATGCCGAGCGATCCGGCGACGAGCACCTCCCCGCCCGGCCCCGATGCGGTCAGCTCCCGACGCACGATCGGCACGCCGACGTCGGGGGGCAGCATGTCGATCCCGGCCATCTCCATCATCTTCGGGATCGAGCCGCGGCTCGCCATCCCGATCTCCGACCAGGCGGTCCAATCGATGGCGACGCCGCGGACGCGGCCGTCCGCTCGCAGGCCCGAGATGCTCTTGCAGAGAAGGTCGTTGGCGGCCGCATAGTCCGTCTGTCCCGCGTTCCCGAACCGCCCGGCAATCGAGCTGAATACCACTGCGCTCGAGACGCTGGCACCGCCGAGCGCGCGGAGCAGGTTGAACCACCCGTTGACCTTGACGTCGAAGACGAGGTCGAACTCGCGCTGAGGCTTGTCGGGCAGGTAGTGACTGATCTCCAGCCCCGCGCAGTGGATGAGGACGTCGAGCCGGCCACCGTCCGCGACGCGCGGCCGAGATCGCCGCCGTGACCTGGTCGGGGTCCGTTAGGTCAGCCTGGTGCCAATGCGCCGCGCCGCCCGCCTCGCGAATGGCCTCGATCGCGTCGAGCGCCGCTCGAGCTCGCTCGATCTGCGCCAGCTCGCGCTCGACGAGCTTCGGCGTCGGGCGCTCGCCGCGCTGCTTGATCCGCTCGGTCAGGTCGCGCACGAGCCCGTCGCGATCGGAGGCGAACCGCGCGAGGTCAGGGTCGGCGGGATCGGGCTCGGACACGAGGTCGAGCAGGTGGAAGGTGCCTCCGGACGCGGCCGCGAGGTCGGCGGTGATGGCCGCGACGATGCTTCCCGCCGCCCCAGTGACGCAGAAGACGGTGTCGGCTCCGAGCGCCCGTCCCGGGTCGCTCTCGGCTGGCTGCTCGACGAGTCCGACGGACCAGCGGAGGTCGTCGGCGTAGCCGACTTCGACCGTGCCGGGATCACGGAGCGTCTCCTCGATGAGGATCTCTGCCAGGGCCGCGGTCTTGCGGCCGGGCGGGAAGTCGACGGCCTTGACGAGGACATCGGGCCGCTCGCGGGCGAGCGCCTTGGAGAACCCGGAGACCGCGCCGCCCATCACCGACGTCGCGCCGCTCGCGTCGTAGCCGTGCCGCCCTCCAAGGCGAGTGCCGGCGATCAGGAATGTCCCTTCGGGGGAGATCTCCTCGGCGAGCGCACGCATCGCCACCGCGAGGAGCTTGACGCGGGCTCGCAGGCCCGCCGACCAGGCGTCAGCGTCGAGATCCGCCAGCGGACCCTCCAGGTCGAGGGCCGGCAGCCAGTAGACGCCGTGCATGGGGCCCTCTGACTTCCAGGCTTCGATCTGTCCCTCGAGCGCCTCCTCGTCCGCCGTGGGGTCCGCGATCAGCACCTCGACGCCGAGCTTCTCGAGCCTGGCGACGAGGGCCTTGGCGATGCCGCCGCCGTCCGGCGCCACGATCACCCGGCGCCCCGCCTGGAGCTCGATTCCGGTCGCCACGCAGTACTCGAGCGCCGGGCGAACCACCGGAACCGGGACGCGGCGGGCGAACGCGCTCGGCTGGTCCTTCTCGGGCGTCTCTGCGCCGACGGCCGGTTCCTGGCCCTTCTCCTCCGCCGCCGGGGCGGCGGCGGGCGAGCGCTCGTTGACGAACCCGACGACGTGATTGAGGGTCGGGTAGTCGCGGAGCTTCAGGGTGTCGTCGAAGGGGATGTCGTAGGCCTCGCGGATCGTCGCGAACACCTCGGCCTGCTTGACGGTGTCGATCCCGAGGTCGGCCTCGAGGTCGAGGTCCATGTCGAGCAGGTCCGGTGGGTAGCCGGTCTCCTCGGCGACGACCTGGAGCACCCGCTCGGCGACGCCCTCGGCGGCGGGCGCCGGTGTGGGCTCGGGCTCGGGAGCCGGCGGCGGAGGGGCGCTGCTGGCCGGGGCGGCGGCCTTAGCCGGGGCGGCGGCGGGCGAGCGCTCGTTGACGAACCCGACGACGTGATTGAGGGTCGGGTAGTCGCGGAGCTTCAGGGTGTCGTCGAAGGGGATGTCGTAGGCCTCGCGGATCGTCGCGAACACCTCGGCCTGCTTGACGGTGTCGATCCCGAGGTCGGCCTCGAGGTCGAGGTCCATGTCGAGCAGGTCCGGTGGGTAGCCGGTCTCCTCGGCGACGACCTGGAGCACCCGCTCGGCGACGCCCTCGGCGGCGGGCGCCGGTGTGGGCTCGGGCTCGGGAGCCGGCGGCGGAGGGGCGCTGCTGGCCGGGGCGGCGGCCTTAGCCGGGGCGGCGGCGGGCGAGCGCTCGTTGACGAACCCGACGACGTGATTGAGGGTCGGGTAGTCGCGGAGCTTCAGGGTGTCGTCGAAGGGGATGTCGTAGGCCTCGCGGATCGTCGCGAACACCTCGGCCTGCTTGACGGTGTCGATCCCGAGGTCGGCCTCGAGGTCGAGGTCCATGTCGAGCAGGTCCGGTGGGTAGCCGGTCTCCTCGGCGACGACCTGGAGCACCCGCTCGGCGACGCCCGCGGCGGCGGGCGCCGGTGTGGGCTCGGGCTCGGGAGCCGGCGGCGGAGGGGCGCTGCTGGCCGGGGCGGCGGCCTTAGCCGGGGCGGCGGCGGGCGAGCGCTCGTTGACGAACCCGACGACGTGATTGAGGGTCGGGTAGTCGCGGAGCTTCAGGGTGTCGTCGAAGGGGATGTCGTAGGTCTCGCGGATCGTCGCGAACACCTCGGCCTGCTTGACGGTGTCGATCCCGAGGTCGGCCTCGAGGTCGAGGTCCATGTCGAGCAGGTCCGGTGGGTAGCCGGTCTCCTCGGCGACGACCTGGAGCACCCGCTCGGCGACGCCCTCGGCGGCGGGCGCCGGTGTGGGCTCGGGCTCGGGAGCCGGCGGCGGAGGGGCGCTGCTGGCCGGGGCGGCGGCCTTAGCCGGGGCGGCGGCGGCAGCGGCGGGCTCTGTCTCGAGCACCGCCGGCTCGATCTCCGCCGGCGCGACGTCCGGCGCCGCGATGGGCGCTCTGCGTACGTCAGCGGGTGGACCCTGATCGGCGACGCGGAGCCGATGCTGCACGACCTCGAGCTGCGGATCGTCGTACCCGCTGACCCGCCGCAGCCACGCGCCCCAGTGGTCGCGGTCGGCGATCCGGTAGTCGTAGCCGAGCTCGTCGGCGGCGCGCCTGCGACCGTCCGCGACTGGCGTCCACCGCAGCAGCAGCATCGAGATCTGGGATCCGAATCCGGCCGCCAACCGAAGCGAGTAGCTGACCGGGTAGGAGCCGCCGCCCGAGAGGTTGAGTCGGCCGAGCTCGGGGTCGGGGTCGCGGAAGTTCGGCACCGGCGGGACGACCCCCGTCTCCAGCGCCTTCACCGCCAGTACGTCCTCGAGGCCGACCCCCATGGGATGACCTGTGAACCCCTTCACATTGGCGATCACGATGCGGTCGGCGTCATCGCCGAAGACGTGGCGGAGGGCGTGGATCTCGGCCGCGGCGCTGCCGCCGCGGGCCGGTGTGTACGTCTCGTGGGAAATGAAGACCGTCTCGCCGGCCATTTCCTCGCGACGCACCCCGCGGCCCTCGGCCTGTTCGACGAGGCCCTCCATGACGGCCCCGATGTGCTCGACGTCGAGCCGGGTGCCATGGAACGCGGAGTTCGCGGTCGCCGATCCGAGGACTTCGCAGATCGGCGTTACCGCCCGATCGCGGGCGGCGTCGGGGCTCTCGACGACGATGCCTGCCGCGCCCATGCCGATGATCATTCCGTGACGACGCTGGTCGAACGGAAGCGCCGCCTCCTCGACGACGTCGTCGGTCGCAGCCGCGCCGGAGGCCAGGAACCCCGACCCGATCCAGCCCATCATCGTGTCCGAGGTGGCGTCGTCGGCGGCGACGATCAGCACCCGGCGGCAGCGCCCGACGCGGATCCAGTCCTCCGCCAGCGCGACTGCTTGGGTGGTGCTCGCGCAGGCGGAATTGATCTGCGTGTTAGGCCCCCGGGCCCCGATCAGCTCGGCGAGCTGCGAGTGGCCCATCGACAGGACGCGGAAGATGAACCTGCGATCGAACGTATAGGCCTCCTCCTCGAGCTTCCGCTCGAGGTCGTGGATGCGCCGCTCGACCTCGTCGAGCACGACCGGGTCGGTGCCGTCGCGGTCGAGCATCCGCGCCCGGAGCGTCTCCAGGGCGGTCAAGCGCTCGCGGCGCATGTGATCGGTCGTGTACCGGGACGCCTCGTCGGCCATCTCCTCGAGGCCGGGGAACGCCGATGCGTAGATCACCCCGGTCTCGTCGCGGAGCTCGTCGGGGAGCGACCAGCGGTCGGGGAGCTTGGTCCCCGTGGTCGTCGTCTTGTAGCGCAACACGAGCGGGATGCCAGCGTCGCGTAGCGCGTCGATGCCGGCGGCAATCGCGAGCTGGGTATCGCGCCCGAGCGCAGCCAGACGGTCCTCATCGACGCCGAACTCCTCGACCGGATCGAATCCGCCGGCGCGGCCCGCGAGCTTGATCACTGCGTCGAGGCGGTCGATCGTCTCGAACGAAGCGGCGCCGTCGTCCCGCTTGACCAGCCGGGTGATGTGCTTGTCGAGCATCTCGCGCCGCAGGCGGCCCGGGATTACGTCGATCCCCTGCTCGCCGTTGAGCAGCCGCCCGACGTTCGCGTCGTCGAACAGCCGCTCGGTGCCCGGAAGCCCGAGCGCGGCGCCGGTTATGACCACGGACTTGCGCACCGACTCCCCCCCTTCGCTCGACGCCGAGTCGGGCTCCGCGGAGGACTGTGTCGCGGACTCGGCGGTGGCTCGGCGCGCGCGTGCTTCCCGCACCGCCCGTGGATGCGGCTGCGCGGTGGCGCCCTCCCGCAGCTCGACCGACTCGCGCGCTACCGGTTCCCGTCCGATGCCGAGGCCCGCTGCCCAGAGGCCGCAAAGGGCATTGTTGAACGTCGGAACGTCGCCCTGCTTGGGATGGTTGCTGGCGAGGCTCGTGACCTTGTCGTCGCCGAACACATCGGACGCAAAGCCCTGGAGCGCGTGCTTCGGGCCCGATTCGACGAACACCCGCGCGCCCTCGTCGTAGAGGGTGTGAAGCCCCTTCACGAACTGGACCGGCGATGCAACCTGGCGGCTGAGGATGTCGAGCATCTGCTCCGGAGCCCCCTCGCCCGTGGGATAGAGCTCGCCGTCCAGGTTGGCGACGACCGGAAGCTCGGGGGGGCGCAGGCCGAGGCGCTGAAGCATCGCCCGCAGCGGGGCGCTCGCCGGCGCCACGATCTCGGTGTGGAAGCCGTGGCTGACGGGGAGTGGGATCGCGGTGTGCCCTCGCTCCTTCACCGCCTCCACCGCGCGGGCGACCGCGTCGGTGGCGCCGCCGAGGACGACCTGATGCGGCGAGTTGATGTTGGCGAGGACGACGTAGCCGTCGATCCCCGCGACTATCTCCTCGACCTCCTCCAGCGGCGCCATCGCCGCGGCCATCGCCCCCGGGTCCTCGACCCGAAGGCTCGCCATCTCGCGCCCCCGCGCGCTGACGGCCTCGAGCGCATCCTCAAACGACAGCCCGCCGGCGCTGACCAGCGCCGCGTACTCGCCGACCGAATGACCCATGACGAGATCGGGGACGATCCCGTACTCGCCCAACAGTCGAGTCAGCGCCGTGTCGACCGTGATCACCGCCGGCTGCTGGATCTCGGTTCGACGGAGCTCCTCCTCCGCCCGCGCCATCGCGTCCGGGTCCGCCGGCTCGGCGAACACGATGTCCGTCAGGCGGCGCCCCTCGAGCAGCGGGGCCATGATCTCATCGGCCTCATCGAAGAGCTCGGCGACCACAAGCTCGCGGTCGCGCAGCTCGGCGAGCATGTTCGCGTACTGGGAGCCCTGGCCCGTGTAGAGGAACGCCACCTTGCCGGGGCGACCGCTGCCGCGGTGGATGCCGCGAGCGCGCAGCGCCAGCCAGCCGGAGGCGTTCCCCGACTGCAGCACCCGCGACGCCAGCTCCGCCTTCGCCTCCAGGTCCTGGCCGTCGGCGTAGTCGATCGCGATCCGCTCAGGAGCGCGCAGCGCCTCGCTCGAGGGAGGCGTCGGCTCGAGGTGGCGTCCCTGGCGCGCCTCGGCAAGCGCCGTCCGAAGCGCGTTCGCCAGCCCCGATTCGTCGTCCGCGCCGATCACAAGTGCCCCGCGCAGCGGCCGCTTCGCCGATGAGGGCTCGACGCGGGGCCGGCCCGACGGCAAGGGCTCGAACGGCACGGCCGCCGAGGAGCGGTGGCCGTTGGCTGAGCGGCGATCGGGCGCGTACTCCTCCATGACGAGATGGAAGTTGGTGCCGCCGAAGCCGAATGCGCTCACCCCGGCGACCCGCGTTCGGTCGGCGGCGATGTCCCAATCGCGGAGCTCGGTGTTGACCGCGAACGGCGACGCGCTCCAATCGAGGTTGTGGTTCGGGCGCTCGAAGTTGAGGCTCGGCGGCAGCACCTTGTCGCGAAGCGCCAGCGTGGCCTTCAGCATGCCCGCCGCCCCCGCCGCCCCCTTCAGGTGGCCGATGTTCGACTTCACCGAGCCGAGCGCGATCGAACCCGGCGCGACGTGGGCGCCGGAGAACGCCCCCATCAGACTCTCGAGCTCGACCGCATCGCCGACGCTCGTCGAGGTGCCGTGACCCTCGATCAGGGTGCACTCGGCGGGCGACAGCCCGGCGTTCCGCCACGCCCGCTCGACCGCGAAGCGCTGACCCACAGGGTTGGGGGCGGTGATGCCCTTGCCCTTGCCGTCGCTTGCGCTCCCGACCCCGCGGACCACGGCGTAGATCCGGTCGCCGGCGGCGACGGCGTCGGCGAGCCGCTTGACGACGAACAACGCCGCGCCCTCGCCCATCACGAACCCGTCGGCGCCGTCGGAGTAGGGACGGGTGCCGGTGGGCGACAGCGCCCCGATGGCGCAGAACTTGACGAACATGTGGGCGCCCATGTTCCGATCCACGCCGCCGGTGATCGCGACATCGAACTCGTGGGCCAGGAGTCCGTCGACGGTCGCGTCCATCGCCGCCAGCGCGGAGGCACAGGCCGCGTCCGTCGTGAAGTTCGGCCCGTGGAGGTTGAAGAGGTTGGCCACGCGGCCGGCCATGCAATTGCCGAGCTCGCCCGGCATCGTGTCCTCGGTGACCGAAGGGAGCCAGGCGTCGAGGTTGGCATGCAGCTCGCTCTCGATCGTCGAGCGGACGTCGGCCGGGAGCCCCGCAAAGCTCGCGGCGCCCTCGAGCTCGCGAGCGAGGTCGGGGAACATGATCCGCAGCGACGTCAGGTAGTGCTTCTCGCCGGAGAGGGCGTTGCCGATGATCACGGCGGTGCGATCGAGGTCGAGCGGGCGATCGGGCCAGCCGGCGTCCATCAGCGCCATCCGGGTGCACGCGACCGCCCACTTGTGGGCGTCGTCCATCGCGTCGCTCACCTTCGGCGGCAACGGGAGCTTCCAGGCGAACGGGTCCCACTCCCAGTCGCGGACCCAGCTGCCGATCTTCGAGTAGGTCTTCTCGGGCGCCTTCGGGTCCGGGTCGTAGTACAGGGCGGGGTCCCAGCGCTCGCGGTCGACCTCGCTGATCGAGTAGCGGCCGGCTGTCACGTTGCGCCAGAACGCCGCCGCGTCGGGCGCATCGGGCATGATCGCGCTGACGCCGATGATCGCGGCGGCATTGTCTAGCGGCCCGGTCATCGGGTGGCGCCGATCACGGTCTCATCCGACCGTAGACGGCCTCGGTAACCGCCCCGAGGTCGGCGAAGAGCCCACCCTGAGCCCGATGGATCGACGCGAGGTCGAGGCGACCGGTGAGCTCGTCGAGGTCGCCGTCGGCTCCGGCCACGTAGCGGACGCCCTCTGTGGCGACGGCCAATGCGGCGCCGCGAGCGTGGACCCGCGACGCGGCGGCCAGAGGCCCGGCCCGAAGGCGCCGCGACGCCTTCGGGTTCAGTTCCTTGTCCGCCGACCGCTTCGCGCGCCTGGCGAGCGCGGCCGCTCCCTCGACCTGAGCGATCAAGGCGCCGAGCCGCATGAGGACATGCTGGTGGCGGGTCAACCTCTCGACCCGGCAGCGCTCGAGCAACTCCGCCAGGGCGTGATGGGCGAGCGCCGCGACGTCGGCGCCGACGGTGGGATGCTCACCGTGGAGCGCCTCGAGCTCACGCGCCTGCGCGTGGTAGTAGTCGCCGCTCGACTTCAGATGCTCCTGCCAGCGCCCGTGGGCGATCGTGATCTCCATGATCTCCGAGGTGCCCTCGTAGATCGTGGTGATGCGAACGTCGCGCTTGATCTTCTCGACCATGTAGTCGTGCGTGTAGCCGTAACCGCCGTGGGCCTGGATCGCCGCGTCGGCCGCAGCGTCGCCGGCCTCGGTCGCGAGGAGCTTGGCCACGGCCCCCTCGACGTTTAGCTGCCCCTCGCCTGCATCCAGCCGCTCGGCCGTCTCCTCGATCGCGGCCCTCGAGGCCTCGAGCGCGACCGCGTGGGGCGCAATCAGCTTGTATGTGAAGCCCTCCTTCTCGGACAGCGGCCCGCCGGCTTGGATGCGCTTGCGCGAGTAGGCAATTGCGCGTTCGAGCGCCGCCCAACCGGCGCCGAGCCCGAACGCGGCCACCATCAGCCTCGTGTAACCGAAGACCTGCTGGGCCTGGACGAGCCCCTGGCCCTCGACGCCACCCACCAGCCGGTCGGCGTCGACGTGGACCTTGTCGAGGAAGAGAGCGGCGGTGTTGCTGAGCCGAATGCCGTGCTTGTCCTCGTGCTTTCCGTGCGTGAATCCCTCGGCGCCCGATTCGACCACGAACCAGCTTGGCCCGCTGGGCGTCAGAGCGAGGATCGTGTAGAGGTCCGCGACGCCGCCGTTGCTGATCCACTGCTTGGCGCCGCTGATCCGATAGCCGGTGACGGCGCCGTTTTGGCTCAAGGGCTCCGCGGTCGTCTTCAGCGCCCCGAGGTCGCTGCCCGCCTCGGGCTCAGTGGCGCCGTAGGCGAAGAGAATTCCCTCCTTGGCGATCCGGGTCATGTACTCGCGCCTTTGGTCCTCCGTGCCGCCGACCCTGATCGGGTCGCTGCCGAGGAACGTCGCCAGCTCGGAGGTCGCCAGGCCGAGATCGATCGCGGCCATTCGCTCGCAGACGCGGTAGACGTCGAACGCGCCGCCTCCCATCCCCCCGTACTCGTATGGAACGAACAGGAGCTGGATTCCCAGCTCGTCGGCCGACGACATCCGGCGCACGAGCTCCTCCGGGAACTCGTCGCGCTCGTCGAGCTCGATCAGCAGCGAATCCGGAAGCTCGCGGGCGGCGAACTCGTCAATCGACTTGAGCGCCACGCTCAACATCTCCGCGTTGAGCTCGTTCGCCATCACATAGCTCCTCTTCGTGTTTTCCCCGTTAGTTCAGTCTGACACTTGAGAGCGGCCGGCCATCGGGGAATGACCTTGAACCCGACCGCGGCGAACTACTGATCTCGCAGCCTCCGATTGAACTACTGTCGTCGTATGGCGATCGACGTCGCGGTCGCATTGCGGCTGATGCCCAAGGCCGGCGATGAGCTGGAGGTCGACGCGAGTGGAACCGACATCGACCGTGAGCTCGTCGAGATGGTGGTGAGCGAGTTCGACGAGCAGGCGCTCGAGGAGGCGGTGCTGATCAAGGAGGCCAGCGGCGCCACCGTGACCGCCGTTGGGTTGCAGGGCGAGGGGATCGAGCAGGCGCTTCGTTTGGCGTACGCGCGCGGGGCCGACCGGCTGGTCCTCGTCGACGCCGGCGAGATCGACGCCTACGACTCGCGGGCGAGGGCCCACGCGTTCGCGGAGGCATTCCGCCAGCTGGGGCCCGACCTGGTGATGACGGGCGTGCAAACGCCGTCCGACGTCTTCGGCCAAACGGCCCCCTACCTCGCGACGACGCTGGGATGGCCACAGGCAAACGTCGTCATCGGAGTGACCGTGGCCGACGGAAGCGCGCGGGTCGTGCAGGAATACGCGGGCGGGCGGCTCGCCGTGCTCGATCTCCGGTTGCCGGCCGTCGTCGGCGTGCAATCGGCGAGCTCGCCGCCCCGGTACGTGGCGATGGCCCGGCTGCGGCAGGCGATGACCGAGGCCAAGACCGAGACGCTCGAGGTCAGCGTTGAGGCCCGCGCCGTCGTGCCGAAGCTCGTTTCGCTCGCTCGGCCGGCGCCCCAGACTCAGGCGACGATGCTGGAGGGCGATGCCGACGAGGTCGCGGCCAAGATCGTCGAGGTGCTGCGCGAGCGGGGCGCGCTGGCGGGCTGATGGGCGACGTCCTCGTCTACGTCTCCTCGCCGGTCAACGATCGTCTGCTGGCCTTCGCGCGACCGCTGGCGGACGCGACGGGCGGGGCCCTGGTCGCCCTTGTCGCAAGCGGTGAGCCCACCGGCGAGGAGGGGCTGAGCGCGGCAGACGTGGTGCTCGAGGTCACGCACCCGGCGCTCTCGCCCTACCTGCCGGAGGCCCACCAAGCTGTGCTCGCAGCGGCCATCGAGACGCGGTCGCCCGACCTCGTGGTGCTCGAGAACACGACCGCCGGCCTCGACCTCGGGGCCGGCGCTGCCGCGGCGGCCGACCTCCCCTTCGTCGGCTACTGCGTCGGCCTCGCCCTCGACGGCGCCGAGGCGCAGGCGCGTTGTGGAATCTACGGCGGGCAGCTCGAGGCCACGGTGAGCGCGTCACTGCCGGCGGTGGTCGCCGTCAACACGACCGCCCTCCATGAAGAGCCACCGGCCGCCGGGCGGGGCGAGCGCGTCCGGCTCTCGCCCCCGGTCGAGCTCGAGAGCCTGAGGACGGCGTTCGTCGAGCCGGTGGTCCCGCCGGATGAGGGCGTCGATCTCACGAAGGCCGAGCGGATCGTCTGCGTCGGTCGCGGCATCGAGAGCGCGGAGAACGTCTCGATCGCGGAGGACCTGGCAGAGGCCCTCGGGGCCGAGCTTGGAGCCTCGCGGCCGGTGATCGATTCGGGCTGGCTGCCGAAGGCGCGGCAGATCGGGAAATCCGGCGCGAACGTGCGGCCGAAGCTCTATCTCGGGCTCGGGGTCTCGGGTGCCCCGGAGCACGTCGAGGGGATGCAGGGGGCGGAGCTGATCGTCGCCGTCAACACGGATCCGGCTGCGGCGATCTTCCACGTCGCCCACTATGGGGTGGTCGCCGATCTGTTCGACGTCGCCGACGAGCTGACCGACCTCGTCGGCGAGTGAACGGCTGACTCGGCTAAGAGGTCGGCGCGGGCTCGGCCTCGGCGAGCGTCCGCTCGATCAGCGCCGTGAGCTCTGCGACCTCGAAGTCGGCCCCGACGACCTTGGCCGCGTCCGAGTACATCGCCAGGTCCTTCGGGCAGCTGACGAGGAAGTAGTCGAGCTCGCCAAGCGCCTGCGCTTCTCGGATTCGCTGCTCGCTCGGCCGTTCTGAGACCTCCGCATCGTCCATCATCCAAATTCGACCGCCGCCGGCCCCGCAGCAAAACGTGTTCGCCCCGTTGCGTGGCATCTCCACGAGCTCGGCACCGGTCGCCTCGATCAGCTTTCGCGGCGCCTCGGTGATCCGGTTGTAGCGAGCCAGGTAGCACGGGTCGTGGTAGGTGACGCGCGTACCGGAGAGCCGGGTGCGAAGCGAGATCACACCTCGTGCGACGAGGTCGGCGAGCAGCTCGGTGTAGTGATAGACGGGCTTGTCCAGCCCGTACTCCGGGTACTCGTTGCGCAGAGTGTTCAGAGAGTGCGGGTCGGTGGTGAAGATCGCCTCGAACTGCACGTCGGCGAGCACGCCCATGTTCTGCTCGACCAGCATCTCGAACAGGCCCTCCTCGCCGATCCTGCGGACGTCGTTGCCGGCATTGCGCTCGCCCTCGTAGAGCAGGCCGAACGAGACGCCGGCGTCGTGGAGGATGCGAGCGACGCCCTGCGAGGCGAGCTGCACCCGCTCGTCGAAGGAGGCGAAGTCGCCCACGAACCACACGTACTGCACAGGCTCCTTGCGGGCATCCGGGATCTTGAACTCGAGGCCCTTGGTCCAGCGGGCCCGTAGCCGAGCCGACTTGCCGTAGGAGTTTCCCTGCTTGCCGTAGTTCTCGAGCGTCTGCTGGAGGAGCGGGTCGAGATCCCCCTGGTCGACCAGGTTGCGGCGCATGTCGACGATCGTCGGCACGTGCTCGATCCCGACGGGGCACGCCTCGACGCAGGCCATACAGGTCGTGCACGCCCAGAGCGCCGCATCGGAGATCACCGGCGCAGCGGAGCCCTCGCCGCTGCCTTGCTCCTCCGGGTTCTGGTAAAGGCGATCACGGATGTCGAGGATCACCTGCCGCGGCGCCAGCGGCGTGCCGCTCGCCGTCGCCGGGCAGACAGCCGTGCAGCGACCGCACTCGGTGCATGAGAAGGCGTCGAGAACCTGCTTCCAGCTGAAGTCCGACAGGGAGGCAACCCCGACCAGGCCTTCCGGCGGGCCATCGAGCGCGGCCACTGGAGCGGCGGGCACGTGGGTGACCGCGAGCGGCCGCTCGGCGCCAGGGGGCGGGAGCTTGGCGAAGAACACGTTCGGGATCGCGGTGATGATGTGGAAGTGCTTGGACAGCGGCAGCAGGCAGAGGAAGGTGAGCACGGTGACGTTGTGCAACCACCAGCCGACCTCGCTGATGGTGCGTGCGGCCGAACGGGACAGGCCGCCGAGCGCCGCCGCCACAAGCGCCGTCAGCGGCGCGAAGTCGCGCTCGTTGCCATGGATGTCGTAGGCGACCAGGTGACCGGCGTCGTACACGAGGCCGCCGACCATGATCAGGAGGATGAGGACGAGGATCAGAACGCCCTCCCAGTGAGCCGCATCGCGGTAGCGCTGCTCGGCGCGCCCGAGTCCGAACAGCCGCGGCGTGTGCACCAGGACCCGCCGCCAGAGCATGTACGTGACCCCGACGATCACGCTCGCCTCGAGTAGATCGCGAGCGATGAAGAACGGCGGGCCGAGCGGCTCATTCGGCGCGAAGCCGGGGATGTTCCAGCCGCCGTCGAACGCCCGGCCGAACAGCGTGATGACCTGGAGCATCAGGACGAGAAAGCCCCAGAAGACGAGCGCGTGCGCGATCCCCGACGGTTGCTCGCCGGACAGGAACTTCTTCTGGCCGAGGCCGTAGACGAGCGTTCGCCCGATCCGCTCCGGGATGCGATCCAGGCGCGCCGCCGGGCGGGCGCGGAACAGCAGCCGCGCCCTGACGGCGAGGATCCCCGCGAACACGAGGAGTCCGACCCCCAAGAGGATCGGAAAGACGACGTGACTCACGGGTGCATTCCTCGCGACCTCCGCTTTAGATGATCACTCACCGGGCTCGGTGAGGGACCCTACGTAGGCCGTCCGAGCACCTGGCCGGCGGCCGCTGCCCGGAGCGCCTCGCGGGGCGCGCCGGTCTCGAACGGGAGCTCGACCTCGAGCTCGAGGCTCTCCCCATAGCGGGCGGTCACCCGGACCGAGCCGGTGCGCCCGAACAGGCGCAGCATCGCCCGGTTGCGGGTCAGCAACACGGAGGTGAACCGGCGCACGCCCTCCTCGCGAGCCCGCGTCACCAGGCGCTCGAGGAGCATGCCGCCCAATCCACGGCCCTGCCACGCGTCGACGACGGCGACCGACGCCTCGGCGGTGTCCGGTCGCCCAGCCTCTCGCAGCATCCGGGCCACCCCCACCGCCACGCCGCTCGCCGCGTCGACAGCGACCAGCGCCTCGTGGCCGTGATGGTCGACGGCGGTGAGGAGCTCGAGATCGGTGGCCGAGAGGCGCTTCTTGAAGCCGAGGAAGCGACGGTAGCGAGCCTCCTCCCCCATCTGATCGAATATCGCCTGGACCAGCGGCCGGTCGTCTGGCTCCAGCGGACGGACGAGCACGGCCGAGCCATCGCGGAGGGTCAGTCGCTCTCCGCCATCCTCTCCGGTGACGCCGGCGGCATCCTCGCGCGCTCCAGCGCCCACCTCGCGCCGGTTCTCCATGCCATTCGTATTACCCGGATCGGGGCCCGACCACCCGTGGTGCGCCCGCCGGCGACCGGGCTCACTCGCCCTCGGCGGCTCGCCCGCTCACAGCGGGCACTCCACCGAGCTGCCGGCGGCTAGCTCCACGACCTCGCCCCCGATGCCGACCTTGATGGGGTAGACGTCGGCGGGGCGGGCGCTGACCCGGATCCGGTCCCTGGTGATCTCGATCTGAAGGCCCCAGTGGCGCCGGTAGCGGATCTTGAAACGCAGCGCGTGCACTTCCTCGGGAAGCGTCGGGTCGAACCATAGGACCTCCTCCCGCGTCTCGATGCCCGCGTAGCCGCGCTGAACCAGGTCGACGGTCCCCGCCATCGCGCCGAGGTGCACGCCCTCGGCCGTGGTGCCCCCCTGAATGTCGAGCAGGTCGCTCCCGAGCGCCTCGGTGAAGAGCGTCCACGATCGCTCGCGATCGGAGCGGAGAAGCACCCAGGCGTGGACCACCCTGCTCAGCGTCGACCCGTGTGAGGTCCGCGCCCGGTAGTACTCGATGTTCCTCGGGATCGCGTCGTATTCGAGCGGGTGGCCGAGCCGGCCGAACAGCGCCCGCAGCTCGTCGGCGGAGAGCAGGTAGAAGAGCATCAGTACGTCGGCCTGCTTCGAGACCTTGTAGCGGTTGGGCGTATCGCCCTCGGCCTCGAGGATGCGGTCCAGCCGATCGATGTTCCCGTACCTCGCTCGGTAGCTCTCCCAGTCGAGCTCCTCGAGCTCGCTGTAGCCCTCGAACTGGCTGATGATCCCGCGATCGTGAAACGGGACGAAGAGGCCGCGGCTGATCTCGTCCCACCGCTTGAGCTCCTCGCGGCGCAGCCCGAGCATGTGCGAAAGCTCCTCGCGCCTCTGCGCCGGCAGCGCCCGGAGAACGTCGTCGGCTCGCCACAGGACCCATGCCGCCATCGCGTTTGTGTAGGCGTTGTTGTCGATCCCGGGGCGGTCGGAATCGGGGTAGGCGTCGTGGTACTCGTCGGGCCCCATCACCCCGCGGATCACGTATCGGTCGCAGTCGGGGTCGAACGTGGCGATGCTCGCCCAAAAACGTGCGATCTCGATGAACATCTCGGCGCCGTTGAGCGCGAGGAACTCGACGTCGTTGGTCGCCTGGTGGTAGGTCCAGATGTCGTAGGCAATCGCGATGTTGATGTGACGCTGGCGGCGCGAGTTGTCCGGGAGCCAGCGCCCGGAGCGCGGATTGCGGTGCACCGTCGGCGTCAGCTCGACACCGTTCGATCCGCTCTGCCATGGGTACGCCGCTCCGTCGTGCCCCGCGTCGCGGGCGATCCGGCGCGCGGTGTCGAGCCGCCGGTAGCGATATCGGAGGAGCGCCCTGGCGAGGTCCGGAACGCGCAGGTTGAGGAAGGGGAAGATGAACAACGCGTCCCAGAAGACGTGTCCGCGGTAGGCCTCCCCGGCGAGCCCGCGGGCCGGGACCCCGGCGTCGATGTCCACGGTGTGCTCGGAGAAGTTCGCGAGCAGGTGGAATATGTGCAGGCGCAGCTCCGCCGGCGTCAGCTCCTCCGCGTCCTCCAACTCGAGCGAGCAGAGATCCCAGAGCTCGTCCCAGCGCAGCACGTGTTCCGTAAGGAGCTCGTCGAAGCCCGGCAGGCCGCCCACCTCGCCACGCGCGTCCAGGCCGGGCTCGGAAACCGCCGGCTCGCGCGACGTGTAGAGGGCGACGACCTTCTCGGCGCTGATCTCCTGCCCTTCGGCCAGCTCCGAGGAGATCTCGAGCCCGACCCAGGCCGGCTCCTCGATCACCCGGCTCAGGGCGCCGACGTTCTCGCCGTCGCGGAGAAGCACGGTCCGTGCCGCCTCGGCAACCCGGATGTGCGACTGGCTGCTCTCCGCCACGAGCAGGATCGCACCGGGGTCGGCGCGCGCTTCGATCGGTACCAGGTGGCGGTTGGCAAGCCCCCGATAGCGCTCCACGCCGTCGTTCGACACGCGGCCGTCGATCGCCGATCGGAACGTCACCTCGCCCGACCAGTTGGCGGCGACGAGCCTGGTCTCGAGCGCGAGGACGTTCGGGTTCGCCATGCTGACAAGCCGGCGCTGGACCAGCGCGGTCTCACGGCCGTCCGCGTCGCGGAACATCGCCCGGCGCGTCAGCACCGCCCGGCGCAGGTCGAGCTCCAGGCGGTACTCGGCAAGCTCGACCCTCGAGGCGTCAAACCACTCGCCGTCCTCGATGCGAAAGGTGAGAGGAAGCCAGTTCGGGAGGTTGAAGATCGACTCGTCCTCGACCTCGCGTCCTGCCACCTCGCTCGTCAGGCGGTTGTAGCACCCGGCCGCGTAGGTGCCCGGGTAGTGAACCCCATCGGCGTCGGCCTCCGGCGCCGCCCCACGGCTGGCGAAACGTCCGTTCCCGAGCGCGCACAGCGCCTCGCGCTGGCGCTCCTGCGCAGGATCGAAGCCCTCATAGATGAGCGACCATCCGCTCAGGGAGCTCGGCGAGGCAGCGGCTCGGCCGTTCACCCGTGGTGCCCTTCGTCCCCGGGCGTGCCGACCTGACCAAGGTCGCCCACCACCACGTCCGCCCCATGCTCCCGCAGTGCATCGCCGTGGCCGGCGCGGTCGATGCCGATCACGAGCCCGAAGCGGCCGCGCCGACCCGCCTCCACGCCGGCGAGCGCGTCCTCGACCACGGCCGCGCGAGCCGGCTCGACCCCTAACCGGTTCGCGGCCTCGAGGAAGACCGCCGGGTCAGGCTTACCGCTCAGCCCCAGCTCGTCGGCGTCGATGCCGTCGACCCTCGCGTCGAAGAGCTCGGCCACCCCGGCCGCGTTGAGCACCTGGGAGCAGTTTCGTGAGGCGGAAATGATCGCCGTGCGGCATCCGGCAGCTCGCAGTCGGTGCAGGAGCTCAATCGAGGACGGGAACCTGGCGACGCCCCGCTCCCGCAACCGTGAGAGGAAGAGCTCGTCCTTGCGGTTGCCCAAGCCACAGGTGGTTTCGGCTTCGGGAGGATCGGCGCCGTCGCCTCGTGGGAGCGATATCCCTCGCGAGTCGAGGAACGAGTCGACTCCGTCGTAGCGCGGCTTGCCGTCGACGTGCAGGAAGTAGTCCTCCTGGGAGAACGGCCTGCGATCCTCGCGTTCGCGTCCCGCGCGGCCGGCGAGAAACTCGTCGAACATTTCCTTCCACGCCGCCGCATGGACGGACGCGGTGTCCGTGATCACGCCGTCGAGGTCGAAGATGACCGCGTCCAAGCTGTCCATCGGGAGCTCGAACGGGGCGTGCTGTTCGACCACGCGGACACCCTAGTGGCCACGCTGCGGGCGCACCCAACTTCGGCCTGCCGACCCGAGACGACGAGTAGCGGGGGCGGGATTTGAACCCGCGACCTCCGGGTTTATGAGAAGCCCGTGCGGGGGCTTGCCGGTTGCTCTTAGCCGCTCTCAGGCACGGTGAGCTGCTCTCAGATCACTTGAGATTCGCTCAGTTCGGTACCACCGCTGGTACCACGACACCGGCAGGGGCTCGGCCCGCCTAGAGGAGGGCGCCAACCCACAGCGGTGGAGTCAAGCCTGGCTTCGACTCCCGTGGTGTGCGCTCGACCGTTGGGGCGCGGCGCGCCGCACCTTCTGGATCTCACCCGAGGAGACGACTGCGTGCGCCAACTCACCATCGGAAGCCAGCTCGATTCGACGACGGTCCTCAATCGGTGTCACCCATAGCTCGTCCACCAGGATCACGATCAGCGAGAGGATCGGCACTGCCACGAAGAGGCCGATGAAGCCGAAGAGCTCGCCTATGACGATGACCCCGATCGCCACGACCGCAGGCTGGAGCTTGACACGGTTTGCATCACAAGCGGAATCGTGACGTAGCTCTCGATTGCATGGACGCCAACGTAGATCGCGAGGACCACGAGTGCCGTCCCGGGCGACTGCGAGAGTCCGTAGACCACGGGGGGGATCGCCCCCAAGGGCGTGCCGAAGTACGGGATCAGGATCAAGACCGAGGAGAACACGGCGAAAAGGACGGCGAAGTCGAGGCCGATCAACTGAAGCCCGGCCGACAGCAGCACGCCGTTGATGAGATTCCGACCAGGACGCCCTGCATGACCCGATCCACGCGCCGCGAAGTCGCTCCATGACATCGCGAGCACGCTCCCGCGCTTCCGGCGGGAATACTCGCAGGGCTCCGTCCAGCAGTGGCTGTGGCCGGATCGCCATGTAATAGGCGGTGATCAGAATGAGGAGTATGGCGGCGAGCCCCGTGACGATGCCCTTTCCGACTGTCGCGATCGGGCTGACAACTCGCTGGATCGTTGGTGTAGCCATTTAGGAAGTGCTGATCTGAACGCCGACCTCGCTCGGTTGGTTGCCGCTCGCGTGGGCGATCTTCGCCTTCAGCGCATCGAAGATCGAGGGAGCCTGATCGGCGAAGGTCCTGACCTCGCCGACGAATGCTGGAATCACAAGCGCAAGGATCCCGGCCAAGACGCCGAGCCCAAGCAGAAGGCCGATCAGCGCACCGATCGCGCGGGGGATCCCAACGCGCTCGAGCCTCGTCGCAAACGCGGAGAGAGGAATCGCGATCAAGACCGTCATCAGGATTGCCACGAGGAGGGTCGCGAGCTGTTCGAAGAGGAGTCCCAAGACGACCAGCCCGAACGCGAGCAGGACTGCTCGAGAGGCAGGATGCAGGCGACGGGACGCTTCCATTGCCTGAGTTGGCCTCGCGCTCGCGCTCGGTTGCCCGCTCGTCGTGGAATCCTGCGGCGCGGCCTTCGCGCTGGGCGCGCTCCTCAGCCTCGGCGGCGCTTCGTTCGCGCTCGGCCGCCGATTGGGCGTGCTCCTCCGCGAGTTCGCGCTCACTTTCCGCAACGCGGTAGGTCGTCTCGGCAGCGCGGCGCTCGCGATGCTCGCGCTCGTCGGCCTCGGCGGCCCTTTGTTCGCGCTCCTCGGCCCGTCTCGCGTGCTCCTCCGCGCGTTCTCGTTCACGTCTTGCCTGGTCGCGCTCTGTCGCGGCGGCGCGGCGTGCGCGCTGGGCGCGCTTCTCAGCCGCGACGGCGCTTCGTTCGCGCTGCTCCGCCGCCTGCGTATGCTCCCCGCCGATCGCCGCATCTTGCGCCGCGCGTTCGCGTTCATTTCTAGCCTCGTCATGCTTCTCCGTCGCCTTGACGGCGTGGGCGTCGGCTTCCTGACGATGCCCGGCGGCCTCGCTCCGAAGTCGCTCGCGCTCGCGCCGTCGGCTCTCGGCCGCCCGTCGGGCCGCGACCAGCACCAGCACGACGACGATCAAGACCCCGATGACGACGGCGATGGCTGCGATCGTCGACACGTCCTCCTGTTACCCCACCTTGCGGCGCAAGATGCACAGGGGCACATGCCGAGCCGCTCGGAAACGAGCCGCAGACGAGTCGCTGCCCTAACGAGCTCGGCCGCGAGCCCCCGTCATCCCCGAGCCGGAGCCTCGCTAGACCGGGAGCTTGCCGCGGGCGCGACGGCCGGTGCCGGCGCTGCGGTCGGCCGCCCGGCGCGAGCTCGAGAACGGTTTCGGCAGCCATCGGCCGAGGCGCCCCGGCGCCGAGCCGCCGGCGCGTTGCCCGGCGCTCAGCGTCGCGTCGACGCCGCGCTGCGGCCAGATCGATAGTCGCGGCAGCAGAAACGCAAGGACCGCGAGGACGATGCAGACGGCAATGATGACGAGGACGGTCATTCGAGTTCTCGCTCGGCTTGTACCCGCCTTGGGCTTCGGCCAAGCGCTTCAAGCTGCACTATCAGCTGCACTGAAATCGCGTGAGATTCGCCAGTTCGCTACCTGCCAAGAAGGTGGAACGCGAGCAGTCGGCTCGGCTCCTGGGTAAGAAGGCTGTAGTGCCTCCGGACCCTCCCCCGGAGAGGTGTTCTGGCCGGTGGCGTGGGCCCCCTACGCAGTCCCGGCAAAAGCCTCCGCGCCGGCCGGCGCGCTCGTTTTGCCTTTGATTTCTTGGGTACCGAAAACCGGCACGAGCAGGTTTTTCGAGGAAGGAGCCTCACATGGCCCAGCAGGCCAAGACCAAGCAGACCAAGAATTCGTCGACGAGAGGCAAGTCGCGATCGAGCTCGAGCACGAGCCGCTCGCCAAACGGAAGCTCCCGCGCCGGGACAAGCTCCCGGACGGCGACCAAGCGAGCGACCGCGACGGCGGGCAAGCGCGCGACCAAACGCAGGGCCAGCCAGCCCAGCAACGGCGGGCGCGGCTCGAGCTCGCGCTCGAGGTCCAACCAGGGCGCGGTGGCTAGCGCCACGAACGCCGCCCGCGAAGGCGTCAAGAGCGCGGGCAGCACCTTGGGCGGCGTGGCCAAGAAGGCGCGGGTACCGGCGCTCGCCGCCGGCACCGGGCTGGCTGGCGTTGCCGGAGGGGTTGCGCTCGTGGCTCTCAAGCCGAGAAAGCGGGTCCTCGGCGTGCCGCTGCCGACCAAGAGCGGCACGCAGGCGGTGAGCGAGAACCTGGCCGCGGCAACCAAGAACGTCGGCAGCTTCGGCGAGGGTATGGCGTCGCTCGCCGCCGAGATCGGCAAGGTCCGGGAGGGCATCGCCAGCGGCAACGGCGAGAAGGGACGCTCTCCGATCGAGATCGTGCTCCAGGGCCTGACGAAGCGACACTAGGGCCGCGGCCAGCTTAGGGGCGCCCAATTCTGGCGGGGGCCCGCTACGTCTCCCGCGGTGACGCACGGATCGTGGAGGGTCTAAGCGTGGGTGCGTAGGAGGTTCGCGCTCGCGTCCTGATAGATATCGGCGGTGGCCACCTTCTGTTTGCTTCACGGCGACTGGCACGACGGGTCATGTTGGGATCCCTTGATTGGACCCCTGCGCGCACGGGGTCACGAGGCGGTGGCACCGGATATGCCATACGACGATCCCGACGCGGGATTCGAGGCGCGGGTGCGCCCGGCCCTGGCGTCCCTCGAGGGCGTGTCCGGTTCGGTCGTCGTCGTTGGGCACTCGGCGAGCTCCGGCTATGCCGCGTTCGTGGCCGAAGCGACCGCGGGCTCGTTGCTCGTTCATCTCTGCCCGCGGCTCGGCCCCTTCCCGCCGCCCGCCGGCGCGCCCGACACCTTCCGCAGGGGCTTTCCCTTCCCCGCCAGGAACGCGACAGGCGTCACGGTCTGGGACACCGAGACGGCGATCGACGCGATGTATCGGCGTCTGCCACCCGAGACCGCCCGAGCGCTTGCCGAGCGTCTGCGCCCCGGAGCACCGCCGGCTGAATACCCGCTGCCCGGTCATCCCGACGTGCCGACCGTGCTCGTTTACGCGACAGATGATGAGTTCTTCGAGCCGGCCTGGGAGCGCTTCATGGCGCGTGAGCTGCTGGGCATCGAGCCGATCGAGATTTCGGGTGGCCACTTTCCGATGGTCGAAAACCCCGAAACGCTCGCCGACCTGCTCGATCGCCTAGCGCGCGAGCACACAGCGCCTCCGTAGTTCCCTCGGAACCCGCGACCTCCGGGTTATGAGAAGCCACCCACCCGGTCTGCGAGCGTCCCGGACTTGCTCAGGCACGGTCCGGCGCAGGGATCAGCTGAGGTTCGCTTAGTTCGGTACCACGACTGGTACCACGCCTTAACTACGAAACCGAAGGACTCAGAATTGGAGGACGGTGCTCCCTCGGCGATCTCCGGCGGATCGACCGAGGCGGTCACGTTCTCCTCGACCCAGGCGGCTGCGCGCTTCGACGACTCATCGGTGCCGGCCTTGTCTCACAAGCCGTCACGGTCTGCCGCCGTATCGGTGCGGAGGGCGGCGTAGCTGACGAAACCAGGCACGCCGCTGATCAGTTCCTTCACGTCCTCCTCGCTCTGCTCAAGGCGATCGAAAAGCTCCGATGCACCCTGGCCGGAATAACTCCGAATGACTACGTACATGACACCTCTCCTTTCTCAGGCAACTGCTCCTTGCGCGACCCTATCCCACCGGGAGCAGCGCTTTCCACCCGAACATCCAAAGCAGAAGCGCCTGGACATCGTGGGCCGTGCGATGCATCCGCGGACTCATTACGCCAAGAGCGGCGAGGTCAACATCGCCGACGCGGGATCTTCGAACGCTCGGCCGCCACTCCACAGATGACCCGCGCCCAGCTCGACATGGTCGTGGAGACGGACGTGCGAGAGCTGCTGCAGCATCCGGGTGCCGACGTTGGTGCTTCACCGCGAGGAGGAGTTCGTGCCTGTCGGGAGCGGATCACATTCCACCGGCGAGTGCGAGATCCTCGCCGACGACATCGGAGGGATGGGCGTCAACATCGGTGCGCGGATAGGAGTGCTCGCCGACGCGGACGAGGTGCTCGTAACGAGCATCGATGGCCAGCAGCGAGCGCGTGGACACCCGGAGCGCTCGTTGCGTTCGCCGATCTACTGGCGCAGACTGCGGACCGTGAGCTAGACGACAATAAGGCCTCACGTCGGAGGGCCCTAGCGCCTTCAGAGACATAGCGGGGGCGGGATTTGAACCCGCGACCTCCGGGTTATGAGCGCTGAGCCTGGGGGCGGTCTCCCGGCACCAACCGCTTGTTCAAGCGCTTTCGGTCATATGAGGTCACCGCAGTTTCTCTCAGAATGGGACCACGAATGGGACCACGATCCGCAAGCGTCCCGCGACTTGGCTTTCGCGTTCACGCGACAAGGAGCGGCACTCATGACGTCATATGGAAAGATCGCCTCGGCCGCGGTGCAGACTGGCCTTGACTGGCTGATACACACCTTCGGCAACGAGAGCGCCGCGGGAAGTGAAATAGAAGTGGCGAGAGAAGGAGGGCTAGTGATGCCAGCGCTAGGAGTTGCTCGTGGTTGATGACCTCAAGAAGGGCTACTACCTGCTGTTCATCGACGGAGGAATAAGAGCCAACGCACAAGGCCAGGCGGAGGGCGCCATCGGGGTCATTCTCCAGGAACCCGACTGTGGCGCAGTGTTGGCCAGGGTGGCCGAGAAGGTGGGACCCGTCGGCAGTCCGCACGAAGCCGAGTACCACGCCCTGATTCGCGGTATCAAGCTCGCCGCCGAGAAACGACTCCCCTATGTCGCCGCGTTCAGCGACTCCGCGAACGTCGTCAACCAGATGACGCGTGCATGGAAAAAGAGCGAGCGAGCCGCCGAGCTCTACGAAGAAGCCGAGGAAGCCCTCAGGCCCTTCAAGGCATGGCAACTTTCCTGGGTTCCCCGCGAGATGAACAAAGACGCCGACAAGCTTGTCGATCAAGCCTTCAAAGGCGAGCCCGTAACCCACGCCACCGACTAATGAACGTCGAGCATCGACGAGGTCATAACGAAGCTGGCCTCGAGACCGAACACCGGGGCGCTGCCGCTTTGCGCGGAGGCTGTCGCACAAAGCCGTTTCGGAAACGCCGCGGCGCGTTCGCGGAAGTGCACGCCAGAGCGACTGTGGGCGACGAGCTAGCGACGGACGTCCCGCCGCGACGGAGGCGAGATGGCCGTTTTCGGAGCCCACCCTTAGAAACGAGCCAGGGAGTTAGCCGCGGGTTTACGCGACAGCCTCCGCGCGGACCGGCACTCAGGCGGCAATCTCTGCGAGGAACGCCTGAGGCTTCATGATCCGCATCACCTGGTGCCGGCCGAGCGGGAGCAGGTGTCGGCTGTCACCGCTGATCAGGATCTCGGCGCCCGCAGCTGCCGCGGGGGCGAGGATGCGGTCGTCGTCCGGATCGCCGCTCACCGCATCGACCTGATCGGGCACCTTCGCGATCTCGAGCGCGAGCTATCCCAACGCCCGTGCCCCTTCTCCGCCGTCCCCACGTAGCCCGCGCCATGATCGATGCGCCGCGAACGCGGTGTGGGCGGGGAGCCCGCCCACGAGCGTGGCGAGCAGGAGAGCAGGCGATCGAGCGCGAGCCCGCGTAGGTGAGGCCCTCGCCTGCGGCGATGGCTTGTTCGCATGAAGACAAGGCCAGGTTCGTCGTACCTCGCCGGGGTAGCGCGACGGTCGTAGGGCTCACGTTCCAAGAGCAGAGGAGGACGAAGGGATGACACGTGCCAGCAGGGAGACCAGAATGAGGGCGAAACACCGACGCGTGAAGGCGACCTGCGCATTCGCGATCGTCGCAGTGGCGTCGATCGCGGTCGGAGCAGCGACCGCCACCGGCGCCGAGATCAGCCCGCGCCCCGGGAATCACCCGCTACGGCAGGCGGCAGCGCAGGTCGCCCGAAAGATCGCGGTCAATCACAAGCAGGTCAAAAACGCGTACTTCTCGCTGTTGCCTCCGCGCGGCACGCCCGTGGGAATCGGCAGCGGTCTGCTGGATGGCTTCCCGCTCAGCGGCAAGAAGTTCGCCATCCTCTCGACTGGGAGTGCCCTGCTTGCCGATGACAAGGACACCTCCGGGAGCACGGGCCGCCGCGACGGTGGCGCGCGCGTGAGAGGGGCGCGCGACGTGACGACGTTGCGCATTCGGCTCCACGTCCCGAAGAAGGCGAATTGCCTGTCGATCCGGTTCAGGTTCCTCACCGAGGAGTTTCCCGAGTTCGTCGGCACCCCCTACAACGATTTCTTCATCGCCGAGCTCGACCACACGAACTGGGACGCCGGCTCTCGCCAGGCCCCGACGATCCACGCGCCCAACGATTTCGCGTTCGACTCCAAGGGGAACGTGATCAGCGTCAACAGCGCGGGTCCTGCGACCGTTAACCACAAGCGCGCGAAGGGGACGACATACGACGGAGCGACCCGGATCCTGAGGGCGTCGACAAGGGTGACCTCGGGGCTTCACCGGCTGTATCTCTCGATCGGTGATCAGGGCGACCGCCAGTACGACTCGGCCGTCTTCCTCGACCGACTGACGCTGCACAAGCGGGCGCAGTGCAAGACCGGGGTCCGCGTCGCCAAGA
Organism: uncultured Actinomycetes bacterium; assembly: GCA_963771655.1. Taxonomy (GTDB): domain Bacteria; phylum Actinomycetota; class Thermoleophilia; order Solirubrobacterales; family 70-9; genus JAWVFM01. Next base: position 396,810 of record CAVYUG010000009.1, read on the forward strand.
CGGCATAGCGCATGTGCGCGCATGGCGAGGGGCCTTCCAAGGCCCCTCGCCGGCGACCTGGAAGGCGCGGGACCGCGCTCCCGACCGCGGGAGGCCTTCGGTTGCGTACGATCAGGTCGTGCAGCCGGGCCCGGTGCTCAAGCGGGCACTACGAGCGCCCGTCCCGCTCTATGACCTCCACGGAGGATTCCTTCTAGGCCATCGGTCCTTCTGCTAGCGCACCGCGGCAGACGCAGCGGTCGCCTTTATCGAACGGTGCTCGAGGTCATGAGATGGGACCCCGATATTCACGAGGCTGTCGTGATGTCCGGCTTCGGTCCTGGATCGCAGTGGTACAAGAACGTTCTGGCCGGCGGAGCAGAGCAGGTACGCATCGGCCGCGAGCGGTTTTACGCTCGCACTCGACAGCTCGACCGAGATGAAGCTCTGCAGCCGTGATCGGCGCCTACGAGCGTCGAAACCGTATCGCTCGGCCGCTCATCCGGATGGTCCTTTCGCGGCAGGCAGGCTTTCGCTATGACGGTCCGGTGCTGCCAGGCGACAGGTGGCCGACGCCCTGCCGCTCGTGGCCTTTCGCCCGCGCTGACCAGTCCCGGTGGCACGCGGACTTAGCTCACGTCAACGGGGTGATGCCATTCGCTGAGATCGGAGACGACGCGAGCTCAGCGAAGCAGCCGCGCGAAGTCCTCCTCGAACGCGTCCTTTCCGCCCGTGTTGACGATCTCGCCGTGGCCCGGGAGGACTCGCTCGAAGTTCCATTCGAGGATCCGCTCGAGCGAGCGCCGCACAGCCCTGCGGTCGCGAAAAATTCCGAGAATCCGGCACTCGGTTGGAGGGCCAAGGCGTTGGCGCAGGCGACCCTGCGCCATGAGGCGGATCACGAGCGGCCAGCCTGGGCCGAAGTTGCAGCACAGGTCGCCCGTGATGAGCGTGCGCGTCTTCGGGTGAAAGAACTCGATCTCGTGCAGCCGGCGCCAGCCCTCGAATGCCATCTGAGTTCATAGGCCCTGAGGTGCGAGTGCGACGGCTTCGGGAAGTACCCGCCGCCCGGCGTGCGCCCCAGCCGTCCTCAGTTCAGCACACGCCGGAGTCGACCCAGTCCCGGAGGAGCTGTTCGCCCGCGAGCATGAGCCGCTGAGTGGTCCCAGCGTGTCCAGTGAAGGTCGCGCAGGATGTAGTAGAAGCGGCGGCAGGCGACGTGGAGGTTGCAGGCTTGCGGTCGAACCGTCGGACGCAACGTGTCCAACCTCCCACTTCCTCCTGACGCGTAAGAGCAGGTGCTCCGCAACTACAGGCCGTCTCACTCGCCCGAAGTGAGCAGAAACTTGCGCGAAAAAGGGACCATATTGGGACCACGGGATCGAGGGGCGGCGATCCTAGAAGCGCGAAAACCCCCGGATTACCAGGGGCTTCGCGAGTAGCGGGGGCGGGATTTGAACCCGCGACCTCCGGGTTATGAGCCGGGCTGGTAGGTACTCGCTCGTCCGCGGCTAGCCGGGATTCGGTGTCTCCATGGGGTTTCCGGAAACAACCGATGCGGGCAGTCCGCGTCTGTTCAGGCCGGTCCGGCGCGGTTCGTTTGACATCCGTTTGACACGCGGACGAACGGCGCGATCAACGAACAGGTAGCTGCTCCTGCGTCGGGGAGCTCAACCGACGGAGCACTTCAATCGGCAGCTCGAGCTCCTCGAGGGTGTGGCCCCGATCGTCCGAGATCTCGACCAAGGCGGCTTCGGAGCCGAAGAGCTCGAGGATGGTCCCCTCGGTGCCCTGCGGCCACCGCCCGCTCGAGGCCGTGAGCTCGACGACGTCGAGCGGATGCAGTCGGTCAGGGGACATTGACGTAGGCGCTCGTGAGACGCGGCGGCGCGCCGTCCTGCTCAACGATCCAGCCAGTCGTGACCTCATGCGTCTGCCCGTTCAATCCCTCGATCATGAGCGATACCGAGTATCGCACCCCGTACGTCCCGGCGCGGACCTCGCTCACCTCGGCCTCCTCGACGCGGCTGGCGATCTGATCGCGCAGATACTCCCAGTTGGCCCGGTCGATACCGAGCGCCGACACGAATACCCGCGCCTTGTGCTTCCCGTACTTATGCTCCGGCGCGAGGACATAGTCCCGCAGCTTCTCGGGCTCGATGACGGCGCGATGAGCATTGGGTAGAGACGCCACGCCGACAACGGATCATGGCCAGGGAGGTGGACAGCACCTAGCGGCGGCCCGCTACGTCTCCCGTGGTGACGCACGGATCGTGGAGGAGCTACGCGTGGGTGCGTAGAACGCTCTCTCCTCCTTGGACGCCAGCTTTCACGCGAATACAAAAGCGAATTGCTACGGCGCAATGGGCTGGAGCTCGTCCTCCGAGGTGCCCAGATAAGGGGGATGGCGTTTAGTTGGGTTAGCGGCCGCGGCCGAGCGCTCTGCTTGCAAGCGCGTCCGCTTCGAGGTTCATTTCCCGAGGAACCCAAGATAACTTGATGTCTGCGAACTCCTTGACGAGGAGACCTGCCTTCACGCACAGTTCCTTGAGGTCCTCGGGCTGGAGGTTCCAGTCGCCGTTGACAGTGTTGACCACGAGGGTCGAGTCGGAGAAGACGCGGATTCGATCGATCCCGTAACGGCGGGCCAGCTCAAGACCGGCAATAAGAGCTTTGTACTCCGCCACATGATGGTTTCTCGCCAGTCCGATCGGCTCCCATATCTCATCGACATCACGGTACTTGTGGTCCTTAAGCACGACTCCGATCGCTGCCTGACCCGAGGCTTGACCTTGTTCAGCCGTTATTCCGCCGTCAGTTTTGAGGACATAGAAGCCCGGCTTCGGCGTGGGATCCTGCCGCGGCTGCACTCCTGGCCCTGACAGGGAACGAGGTTGCTCAGACATGCACCTCGCAGTATCTCGCGCGCACATGGACGCCGCCGCCACACTGAGTTGGAGCTTCCGCTTCGCGCGACGAGGAGCACCGGGATCACGGTGGGGCGAAACCAGTCCCGCCGGGCCGCTCAGCGCCTCGGGGCATGGAGTCGGGAACGGTCGAGTAGCGTCGGGTCCCCCGCCGAATGGACGCCAGGATGAAGAGATCGCTCGTAGAAGACACCACGCGATGCACACGATGAGGGTCTGCATCGTCGGGGCCTCTGGGAAGCTCGGCCAGTACATGGTGCAGCACGCGCTGGACCGTGGCTACGAGGTAGTCGGTGTCTGCAGGGAGCAAAGCGTCGACAAGCTCGACGCATTCAAGGATCGCATCACCGTTGTTCCTGGAGCGACGGACGACCCCGATGTCATCAAGCAAGCGGTGGCGGGGTGCGACGGGGTGCTCGTCGTGCTTGTGCCGCGGGGAGTCCACGACTACTCCTCGGGAACGGCCCAGGCGGTGCTCGACCATGCGCAACCGGGGGCGCGGCTGGTGTTCTCGTCCGGGTGGCACATCACACGCGACGGTCGGGACCGGTACTCGTGGAAGCTCCGCCTGCAAGTGAAGATCTTCACTCCGCTTGCACGACTCGTTCGCTTCGCGGACCTCGACGACCAGGTGGAGGCGTGCCGGCGGGTGTTTGCAAGCGACACGCGGTGGACCGTCGTGCGCGGGAGCGACCTTGAAGAGGGCGAAAGCCAGGGCCTCCCCGTGTGGAGCCGCCACGTGGGCGATCCGATCCTCCAGAGCAACCTCACGCGCCGCGTAGATTTCGCGCTGTTCATGGTGGACGCCCTCGAGAACGACGATCTCGTCCGCGAGGCCCCAGCGATCGTCGGCTGCCAGACACCCTCGGCACTCGCGCACGCTGCCTGATTCGACGGCGAGGTTCGTGCAACGGTTGGCGGTCCCTTCGTCTGCCGTTTCGGATGACCGGCGTAGCTGAGCTAGATGACGCCTCGGAGCCACTGCTCCTCTGCGCGAACAGCGGTAGTCCTGGTGGATCGGGGGATAACGGCGCCTCTCCAAACGGCGGACACTCGATAATTCGGCGTTGATTCAAGCGGCGGTTGGGCGGGGTCCCGACGTTCACGAATGGGGGTGCGCATACTGCGCGCGTGAGCGAACAGCGAGCTGATATTCAGCCTGAGCTATGGGTGCGGGATGGGCCAGCCGCGGTCGCGTTCTACGCGCAGGCCCTCGGCGCGGTGGTCGAGCATCGCGTAGACGGGCCTGAAGCCACCGATGTGGTCGCCCAGCTCTCGGTCGCTGGCGCACGGTTCTGGGTTTCGACCGCCTCGGAGGAGCACCACCGGTTCAGCCCCGACGCGATCGACGGAACGACAGGGCGGGTCCTGCTGGTCGTCGATGATCCTGAGTCGCTGCTCCGCGCCGCAGTCGCGGCGGGCGCAGCGCAGAAGAGCCCTGTCGAAGAAGAGCACGGATGGCTTCTCGGCAGGTTCGAAGATCCCTTCGGCCATGAGTGGGAGGTGGGTCGCCCACTGAGCGCATGGCCGCCGCCGTCCGACTGATCTGGGGCAATCCGTCGAAGCGATCACAGCTGAACCGCATTGGGCTGGCGTCATGCGAGATCAGCGGGAGTGTTGAGCGGTATCAGTCGCGGGGCCCGCGCTGCCAGACGCCGAGGACATTGCCGGCTGGATCGCGGAACGTGGCCACCCAGAGGTCTCCTTCGGCATACGGCGCAGTGACCACCGAGCCCCCGTGGGCAGCGACCAGCTCGAGCGTGTCGTCGATGGTCTCCACGTAGATGTAGGGGCGGACGCCGGCTTCGCCAGCAACGGGCTGCTCAGCGATGAAGTGACCAATCACATGCCCGGTGCCGTCCTCGAAGCTCGGATCCGGGCGGTCCTTATCCACGCTCCAGCCGAAGACGCTCTCGTAGAAGGCGGCCGTCTGCTGTGGCTCCTGCGATGGGATGCGCAGATAGGAGATCCCGGCGGGCCGGAAGACCTGGGAGTCGCCCTCAGCGGCTGGCGGCATCGTGCCATTGTGGCGCTTCCGCTTTGCGCGAAGAGGATCAGCCTTCAGGTCGGGGATCAGTTCGGCGCTCTTCGTCAAGATCGGTCCCGATGGAGGCGGCGGCCCTCACGAGATCTCGTCTGATCCGGCGCGGCGTGAGCTTGGAAGTGTTCACGCTCGCCTGGATGACGGTAGAGGCAGCAGTGGCGGTCGCCGCCGGGATCGCGGCGGGCAGCGTCGCCCTGGTCGCCTTCGGTCTCGACTCGGTGATCGAGTTCGTCGCCGCGTTGGTCGTCCTGCGGGAGTTCCGCGCCGAGCAGATGGGTCTCGCAAGGCCTGGCGGCGAGCGCAAAGCCCTCCGGGTGATCGCTGTGACCTTCTTCCTGTTGGCCGCCTACATCGCGATCGACGGCCTCTACACACTCGTGAGCGTGAGCCGGCCGGAGCACAGCGTCCCGGGCATCGCCGTCGCCGGCGCGGCCCTGCTCGTCATGCCGACGCTCGCGTTGTTCAAACGGCGGACCGGCGAGCAGCTCGAAAGCCAGGCGCTGGTCGCGGACGCCGCCGAGTCGGCCTTCTGCGCCTACCTCTCGGCGGTCGTTCTGATCGGTGTAGCCCTCAACGCCGCGTTCGGCTGGTGGTGGGCGGACCCGGCGGCGGCCCTGCTGATCATCCCTCTCGTGATGCAGGAGGGCCTGGAGGCGTTGGAGGAGGACTGAGCGAATAGCGTCTGCGTGGGAAGGCTTGGTTCGCTGCTCCATCGCGCGAAGACCAGCCCCCCGGTGCCACGCGGAAGGGGTGCACCGATGGCGTCACAAGGTGACTTGCTGCCCGCCCGCTTGGGACAACAGGAGCGCGGGCTGACGCTTCCGCTCAGGGTGTGCCCCTCTTCCGCGAGGCCACAAAGACTCCCCGGGCCACTGCGATGAGTACCGCGCAGGCGCCGATCAACACCAATCCGGCGCGATCGGAGCGAGCCAGGTAGTAGAGCAGCCCGCCGGCTGCTGCGAAGCAGGCGGCTGCGCCAAGGTAGGCGAGGTCCCGGTCCCAGCCTCCGGACGCAGTGTGACGGGCATGCAGCAGGTTGACCAACCCGAAGACCAGCAGAAAGGCCAGCGAGCCGAAGGAGACGATTTCGGTGATTCCGGGTAAGAGCGAGAAGACGGCCCCAAGCAGCGCGATGGGGATCACCGCGCCAACAGGTAGGCCTCCACGCTCGCGGGCGAGGGCGGCCGGGAGCTCGCTTGCTACGCTCACGTCGCGGACCAGGCGGGCGGTCGAGAACAGCGTCGCATTGATCGCGGAGCTGGTGGAGAACAGGGCGCCCACCGTCGCCGCCCAGAGGCCGAAGCCGCCCAAAGCCTGTTTGCCGGCGAGCGCGAACGCGACCTCCTTCTGGGCGATGATCGTCTGATCCGGCAACAGCATCTGTGCGGCGAGCGTGACGGCGACGTAGACCAGGACCACCACGGCGACCGAGAGATAGAGGGCGCGGGGTAGGGTCCGTCGCGGCTCGGCGATGTCGTCGTAGTCGTAGGGCAGCAGCTCGAACCCCTCGTATGCAACGAAGATCACCGCCGCGCCAAGGAAGATCCCGAGCGCGCCCTGGTCATTGAGCGGACTGAGCCGCGTCGGCGAGAAGGCCGCGAGGCCGATCAAGGCAATGCCGCCGAGCACGGCCAGCTTCGTGACCACGACGATGTCCTCGGTCAGCCCCGACGTGGCGACCCCGCGGAGGTTGACGGCGACGAAGACGGCGAGGATGCCGACCCCACCCAGTCGGGCAACCGCAACCGGGGCCCCAATCACGTTGGCCAGGTAGTGCCCGAAGGTGAAGGCATAGACAGCCAACGCGAAGACATAGCCGACGATCAGAAGCCAGGCGACCCAGGCGGCCGGCCGGGTATGGCCCTCATCGCGCAGATAGGTGAACGGGCCGCCCGCCCGGCCGGAACTCAACGAGAGGCCGGCGTAGGAATGGGCTGTGAGGCCGGCGATGAGACCGCCGATCAGAAAGGCGGCGAACGCCAGGTGGCCTGCGAGGTCGATGGTGAGGCCAAGAACGCTGAAGATGCCGCCGCCAATCATGCCCCCGATCGCCATCGCGCTCGCCTCCCGCAGGCCCAGCAGGCCCTCCCCGCGCACGCGTCGTGCGTGGCTACGTGGGTGGTAGGGCGGCCGCGACTTGACGATCGCGGGCTTGCTCATTCCCGAGCCTCCCGTGCCGCGGCTACCCGCATCCCCTCGCCTTCTGCCTCAGACGTCTGCCAGGGCTGCGACCTCGCCGCGCCGCTAGAGCGGTTGGCACGGAATCGGCTTGATGATTATTCCGCCTCACCGATCCAGGCCCTGGCGGCGTCCAGCTCTGCGGCGTCGAAGACCTTGACCTTGCCGGGGACCATGAGATGCGACCCGCACCCTAACCACGCCGCGTCCAGCCCCATTCCTCCCTGCGCGTGCCGCCGGCACTGGCACGCCAGGCTTGAGGGCCTTGTGAGCCGTTTGGTCGAGGAGGCTCAAGTCCTCTCAGGGGCACTGCTACTTGCGAACCGGCAATGCCGGGATCCGCCCGCGGGGGCCTCGAGGTTCTCGCCTCCTCGCACTCACTGAAACCCCTTCAGGCGAGCAAGAAGATGGGACCATATTGGGACCACGGATTCGCCGCGCTTCGTCCATAGAGCCGGGAATGCCGGGCTCCGCCGCGAGGTTCTCCCCTCCTCGCACTCACTGAAACCCCTTCAGGCGATCAAGAAGATGGGACCATATTGGGACCACGGATTCGCCGCGCTTCGTCTATGGAACGCGAAAACCCCTGGATTACCAGGGGCTTCGCGAGTAGCGGGGGCGGGATTTGAACCCGCGACCTCCGGGTTATGAGCCCGGCGAGCTACCTGACTGCTCCACCCCGCGGCGTGAGGCCGATTCTAGCGGGGCCGTCCTGGCTTTTCTCCTCCTGCGAGGTGCGCCAGGACGGTGTCAGTAGCGCAGCACCGCCGCCACGCCCTCCTGCTCGGCGAGCGACTCCGCAGCCTCGCCGCGCAGGGGGATGACGTCGGCCGAGGTCAGGATCGCCGTCTCGATCATCCACTCGGCGATGTCGGCCGCCGCCTCCTCGGTGATGCCGAGCGGGGCCACGAGCTCCGGCCGCGCGCCGAGGTCGCGCTCGGCGTCGATCAGGAGTTGCGCCACCCGTCCCTCGGCGAGCGTCTGGGCCGTCTCCTCGACGCCGAGGCTGCCGTTGCCGCCCGCGCGGGCGCCGTCGAGGGCCCGCGAGACGAGGTCGCGCCGCCGCTCGCCCTCGAGCGCCGGCAGCTCTGCGAGCACACGCTGGGCGATCAGGTGCTCGGGCTCTGAGATCAGGTCGGCGGCGTCGATCGAGCGAACGGCCGGCCCCTCCCCCACGCTCGCGACGAAGCGCTTCGCAAGCGACGGCTCGCCCGCGACGAGGAGGTCGGCCATCGCGTGATCCGCGAGCCACTTCCCGACCTGCTCGGCTGCCTCGGCGATGAACCGCTCCCGGTTCGCGTCCAGACGCTGGCCGTACTGGTCCTTGCCCGAGGCGCTCGCGCCATGCCCCCTCGACGGATCCACCACCCGCTGGGCCTTGCGCTCGCGCCAGTCGAGCTCGAACGTCTCGAGCTCGAACTCCCCCACCTCGGCTGACCGGCCGGCGACGAGCTGGATGAGGCGGACGCGCTCGGAGGAAAGCACGGCGACGGCGAGACGTCGAGATGCGTCGGCGACCTCAACGGCCGGGCGCAGGTATGGCTTGTCGCGGAGCTCTGCGTCGAAGCGATGGACGGGCACCTGGCTCGTCCACCACCGCTCACGGCCGTCCTTCCCGAGCTCGACGTACCCGAGCTGCGTGCGCCCGCCCGGAGACGATCGCTCGGCCGGGAACCGACCGAGCACGCGCTCGACCGCCGCGGCAAGGGCCTTGCGGCGCTCGTGGCGGTCGGGGTCATCGTCGGGGATCTCGAGGCGGCCGAGGCGGTGGCGCAGCTCGATGCGCCAACCCTCGCTGCGATCGCCTGGATCGGTGTCGAAGCACACCGAGACGAGGCCGTGGGGCGGGCCCCACTCCGCGAGCTCCCGAAGCTCCCCGGCGCCGAGCGCTTCCTTGGCGGCGTCGGCTCCAGGGGGCACGTTGAGGGACATTAGGAGAAAAAGGGGGGGCCGCCCCCTGCGACGGCTACCCCCCGTGCGGTCCTACCCGGGGCAGGTACCTCGAAACGCTTTGAACTGGCTGGTCAGCTAGCCACCGTGCCTCGCCGGTCCCGTGTGGGCGGCCAACCGCGGCGGCGTACGATGCCGCCGTGGGGCCCGAGGCAAACGGTGGCGACGGCGCGGTGCGAATCGCCGTCATCGACATCGGGACGAACTCCACGCGCCTCCTCGTGGCGGATGTTGCGGGGGCGGATGTGTCGGAGCTCGAGCGTCGCTCCACGGTCACGCGACTCGGTCGGGGCGTCGACACGTCCGGCACGCTCGCCGCCGAGGCGATCGATGACGTCTGCGCCGCCGTGCAGGAGTACATCGCGATCTATGAGCCGCTCGAGCCGGACCGCCTGGTCGCGATCGCGACCAGCGCGGTTCGCGACGCCGGCAACGGCGACGCCTTCCTGGCCGAGCTGCGCGAGCGCTTTGCGCTCAACGCCCGCGTCGTGGACGGCGCCGAGGAGGCTCGCCTCACCTACCTCGGCGCAACCTCGGGCCGGGCGGCGAACGGCTCGACGCTCGTGGTCGACATCGGCGGCGGCTCGACGGAGCTCGTGCTCGGTGGCGGGCCGGACGTCTCGTTCTTCGCCTCGCTCCAGGCGGGGACGGTGCGCCACACCGAGCGCCATCTACACCACGACCCACCCCAGCCCGACGAGCTCGAGAACCTGGCCGACGACGTCCATGGCCTGATCGCCGATGCGCTCACAGAGGAGCCCATCGCGAGCGCCGCGCACGGCATCGCCGTCGCCGGCACGCCCACCTCGCTCGCCGCGATCGACCAGGAGCTCGAGCCCTACGACCCCGAGCGCGTTCACGGCTACGTCCTCGACCTCACCGCGATCCAGCGGATGCTCTCCTCCCTCGCGTCGCAGCCGCTCGCGGAGCGGCTCGAGGTGAAGGGCCTTCACAGCGGGCGGGCGCCGACGATCGTCGCCGGCGTCGTGATCCTCGTGGAGGTGATGCGCTGCTTCGGCCTCTCTGAGATCGAGGTCTCCGAGCACGACATCCTCTGGGGCATCGCGCTCGACGCCGCCGAGCAGCCGGCGCCGGCGCCCTAGATCACCTCGCTGGACAGATGACCCGGTTCGCCCGAGGGCGAGCCGGGTATCAGCTCGCACATGTCACTCGTCACGATCATCATCATTGTCGTAGTAGTTCTCGCGCTGATCGCGCTCGCCTTGATCGCGAAGCGCCGCGCGGAGGCGAAGCATGCCGAGCGCGTCCGGCTTCGCAGGGAGGCCTCGGGGCACCGTCAGGAAGCCGACGCCAACGCCGTCAAGGCACGGGACCTGAGCCGCCAAGCGCGGGCGGACCGTGACGCGGCAAGGGAGCACGCCGAGGCCGCCGAGCAGCACAACCGAGCGGCGGAGGAGGCGCGCCAGCGTGCCGATCAGACCGAGCGCCGCGTGAAGACCGCGGGCCAGGCGGCGGCGCGGCACGACGAGGAAGCGGCGGAGCGGGAGAGCCAGCTCGGCTAGCGGGACCGGCGCGGCCGTCAGCCGGGGGCGGGCAGTCCGGCGGCGGCGGCGGCGTCGATCGTCAAGACAACGCCGCGCTCGTAGACCCGGTCGACCTGGGCGGCAGCGACGTAGCGCTGGCCCTCCGGCGCCTCGACGACGAGGCCATCGAAGACGTCGACGGCCGGGTCGGCGAGGATCTCGCCGACCTTGCCGAGCTCCTCACCGCCGCTGGCGTACACGGGAGTCCCGTCGGCGAGGATCAGGTAGGAGGCTGGGTCACCGAGGTCTGGCACGGGCGCGGCATGCTAGCGACCGCTTGGTAAGCGTCCGCTAACCGAGCTCGAGCTCGTACTCCAGCATCGCCTCGCCGCGGCCGCCGATCCGGTCGTAAACGGCTTGGGCGCGGCGATTGTCGGGTGCCGTGAGCCACGCGAGGGCCGGCGCTCCCCTCCCCCGCGCCCGCTCGGCGCACGCGGCGATGAGCTCCTCCGCGAGGCCCGAGCCGCGGGCGCTCGGATCGACGAAGAGGTCCTCGAGGTATCCGACCTCCGCCCCGCGCAGGCTCGACCACTTCCAGCCCATCGCGGCGAAGCCGACCACCGAGCCGTCCTCGGCGCAACCGGCGAGCAACATCCCCGCGACCTCGGGGTCGGCGATGAGCGTCCGGCACATGCGCTCGAGGCCCTCATCGGTCGGGTTCGCCTCGTAGAACTCGGCGTAGGCCCGCACGAGCGGCAGGATCGCGGGCAGGTCATCCACGGTGGCGGGTCGCACGCTCATGGCGGCGCACCGTAGCGGCCCTGCGAGGCGGAGCGAACCGTGAGACCCTGAGGGCATCGGCATTCGCCCTGCAACGCCGGATGACGCCACTCAGATCGTCGAGGTGGTGGAGCGCGCCTACGAGCCCTACGTGGAGCGAATCGGCCGCCGCCCGGCACCGATGGACTCCGACCCGGATCAGCTCATCGACACCGAGGAGGTGTTCGTGCTCGACGACGGGCCTGCCATCGTCGGCCTGATCGTGCTCCGGTGCGGGCGCGATCACATGCTCGTCGAGAACGTCGCCGTCGACCCCGCCCTCCAGCACCGCGGCCACGGGCGCGCGCTGCTGGACTTCGCCGAGCGGCACGGGCGCGAGCTCGGGTTCGGGGAGCTCCGGCTCTACACGAACGCGGCGATGACCGAGAACATCGGGCTCTACCCGCGACTCGGCTGGCGCGAGTACGACCGGCGGATCGAGGACGGCTTCTCGCGCGTTTACTACCGAAAGCCCGTGGCGGGCTGAACGCGCGCTCGGTTAGTCTCGGCCGTACATGGACGAGAAAACAAAGAAGATCAGCGAGCTGCTCCACGAGGCAGGAGAGACCCACCACGTCGTCTTCCGGATCACGGACGGTGCCGACGACGACTGGGCGACCTGGTACTCGAACTGGCTGGTGCGGCACTCCGAGCTTCCGGACCTCCTCGGGCACGCGCCGCCCCGAAGTCACCTCACTCACGAGCTCGTGAGCCTCGACCGCGAGTACTCCGATGCCGGGACCGACGAGCCCTGGCCGGACTATTACGCCGCCCGCATCGTCGACCGGCTCTAGCCGGGAGAAGCGGCAGAGGCCGCGGCGCTAGTCTCGAGAGATGGACGTCGTCATCGCCGGCGGGCACGGAAAGATCGCGCTGCGGATGCTTCGGCTCCTCGCCGAGCGAGGCGATACCGGGCGCGGCCTGATCCGCAACCCCGACCACACGAGCGACCTCGAGGCCGTCGGAGCGCAGGCGATCGCCTTTGACCTCGAGCAGCGCGAGGCGGCCGAGTTGATGCCCGTGATCGACGGCGCCGACGCTGTGGTGTTCGCCGCGGGCGCCGGGCCCGGCAGCGGCGCGGCGCGCAAGCGCACCGTCGACTACGGGGCGGCGGTGAAGCTGATCGAGGCCGCGGAAGCCGCCGGCGTGCGCCGCTACCTCATCGTCTCGGCGATCGGGGCCAACCACCCCGACTCCTGGAGCGAGGAGATGCGGCCCTACTACCAGGCGAAGGCCGAGGCGGACGCCCAGGTGGAGGCGAGCTCGCTCGACTACTCGATCGTTCGCCCCGGCGGGCTCACCGACGACGACGGCACCGGCCGCATCGACGTGGCCGCCGACCTCGGCCGCTCCGGGCAGATCGCCCGGGGCGACGTCGCCGCGACGCTCGTCGGCTGCCTCGACGAGCCGGCGACCGTGCGCACGTCGTTCGACCTGCTCGCGGGCGATACGCCCATCGTCGAGGCCCTGCGCAAGCTGTGAGCGAGCCCGCTCCGGAGCGGCGCCGCGAGCGGCGCCAGGCGCTCGCGCGCCGCCGAGTCGCCTCCCGCCGCCGCTGGGCCCTCGGCGCCCTCGCCGCGGTGGCGCTCATCGTCGGGGCCGTGGTCGGCGCCGGCACCTCCGACGGCGACGGCTCGAACCTCCCCCATCTCACCAACGCGGAGCTCGCCGGCATCAGGGTCGTCACCGGCTTCCACGGCAAGCACCCGCCGAAGACGGTCCGCCGCCTCATCGCCGCCGGGCGCGTCTCCGGGGTGATCCTCTTCGCCGACAACTTCGACTCGGCGTCCCAGGCGCGCCGGCTCGTCCGCGGGCTTCAGCGGATCAAGCGTCCGGCCGGGCTCCGCTCGCCGCTCCTCGTGATGATCGACCAGGAGGGCGGGCTCGTGAAGAGGCTGCCCGGGCCGCCTTCTGGCTCGGCCGAGGCGATGGGGCGCCACGGGGCGGCCTATGTTCGCCGGCAGGGGTCGAAGACCGGCCGCCTCCTGCGCCGCGCGGGCGTCAACGTCGACCTCGCGCCGGTGCTCGACGTCGCCCGCCCGGGTAGCGCCATCGGCGCCGAGCACCGTTCCTTCAGCGAGGGCGCCGGCCGGGTCTCGAGCCGGGCGAACGCGTTCGCGGCCGGTCTCGCCGCCCGCGGCGTCGGCGCGACCGCGAAGCACTTCCCGGGCCTCGGCGCGGCGCGTGCGAACACCGACGTCGCCGTTCAGAGGATCAGGGTCCCGACCCGAAAGCTCCGCTCGATCGACGAGCGTCCCTATCACCGCTTCGTCGCGATCGACGGGCCGATGGTGATGCTCTCGATGGCCATCTACCGGCACCTCTCCCCCATGCCGGCGGCGCTCGCGGGCCGCGTCGCCACCGGCGAGCTTCGCCACCGGCTCGGATTCCAGGGCGTCTCGATCACCGACGCGCTCGACACAACCGCCGCCGGCGCGGTGGGCGGCCCGGCTCACCTCGCCGACCTCGCCGCCACGGCGGGCACGGACCTCCTCCTCTACGGCTCGCCCTCCGACGCGCTCACCGCGACCAGGGAGCTCACCCACGGCCTTCGCAAGCGTCGCTTCGACCTCGCGGGCTTCCACCGCTCCGAGCGCCGGGTGCTGGCGCTGCGCGCATCGCTGCGGTAGGAGCGGCTAGTCGCCCTCGGGCGACGGCGCGATCTCACCGCGGCCTGCCTGCTGGAGGTCGCGCGGCAGCCCGACGCCGAGGCGGCGGGCCATGACCTCGAGGCGGATCCGCCAGGCGATGATGGCCGCCCGCTGGCGATCGGCGGTGTGCGGGAGGTCGGCGAAGTCGCGCTCGGGAAGCGCCGCGGTGAGGGCGCTCAGGTAGGAGTCCTCGAGGACGTAGGTGTGCGCGTACGCGCCCTGGGCCGCCGCGATCGAGCGCGGCACCGGGTGCACCGCCGCCACCTCGGCCGCGTAGCGGGCGAACCGGCGCTCGAGGCGGCCGAAGCGCCGCTGGGCCTCCTTCGTGCCGATGCGATGGTCGTGGTAGGCGCCGAGGATGGGATCGGCCTCATCAAGGAGGTCGTTCACCGCGAGGCGGAGGGGTTCGACCTTCGCGAGGTAGGCGTGGAGCTCGGAGGCGCGCCGCGGCGGCGCCGCAGCGTGGGTGGCGTCGCCGCCGCTGCCGCAGGCAGCAAGGGAGAGGGCAAGCGCGGCGCCGGCCGCGACCCCGAACGCCCGCGCCCCCCGGTTTGTCCTGCCTTTGCCACGCAGGAGGTGGTCAACCCAGGACAAACTCGAGATCAGTAGCCGTAGCCGCCGCTGTTGCCCCCGCCGCTCGACGTCGTCGTCGTCGGCGTGGTCGTGGTCGTGGTCGTGGAGGTGGGCGTCGAACCCGCGCTCGTGCTCGAGTCGCCGCTGCTCGATCCGCAGCCGGCCGCCCCCGCCACGGCAAGGGCGGATATCGCGCCCAGCGCCGCGATTCGGATCTTCATTGGCTCCATCAGTGTCTCCTTCGTCGCTACCCCGGATACGGCCAACGCCCCGTCCGGGGTTCAACGGCGATAATCGCGCCATGAAGCGAGCGAACGTCTTCACCTCCGAATACGAGTACGACGACGCCGACCCGGAGGGCTGGCGGTGCGCCGTGGCCTCCGTCGGCAAGGAGGCCGGCGGCGAGGCGCTCGCGGTGAAGTCCTATGAGATGCCGGCGGGCGAGAGCCTCTGCCCCTACCACTACGAGTACGAGGAGGAGTGGCTGCTCGTGCTCGACGGGGCCGTGGTCGTCCGGACCCCCGAGGGCGAGGAGGAGCTGGGGCGCGGCGACATCGTCCGGTTCCCGCCGGGTCCCGCGGGCGCCCACAAGGCGACCAACCGCAGCGACGAGACGGCCCGCATCATGATGTTCTCGAGCGCGCGCGAGCCCGCGGTGGCCGTCTATCCGGACTCCGACAAGATCGGCGTGTGGCCCGGCAACGCCGACGACCACGTGATCCTGCGCCGCGCCGACGGCGATGTCGACTACTACGACGGGGAGACCTAGATGAATGAGCCAAAGCCTGAGATCGACCAGGACCGCGCCCGCGAGCTTCTGGCCCGCGAGCGGGAGCGGATCGAAAGCTCGCTCGCCGACCATCGGCGAGTCCGGAGCAGCGAGATCCAGGAGGTGGACACCGAGACGTCGCTCGAGGACGAGGGCGAGGAGATCGAGCAGGAGGAGGTCGACGACGCGCTCGTCGAGCAGCTCGAGACCGAGCTGGCCGCCGTGGAGCGCGCCGAGTCGCGACTCGCCGAGGGCAGCTACGGACTGTCGATCGAAAGCGGCGAGCCGATTCCCGCCGGCAGGCTGGAGACGGTTCCGTGGGCCGAGCGCACCGCGGACGAACAGGAGCGGTACGAGCGCTCCCCCGGGCCCTAGCGGCTACGCCGAGCGGCGCCTGAGCGCCTCGAGGTCGAGCACGGTGATCCGCCGCCGCTCGGTGACGACCCAGCCGACCTTTCGCAGCGTGCCGAGTGCCTTTGAGACCGCCTCGCGTGAGGCACCCGTCCAGCTCGCGAGCTCCTCCTGGGAGAGGGGCAGGCCCACGCGGACTCCCCGCGCCGCCGGCTCGCCGTAGCGCTCGGCCAGCTCGACCAGCCGGGCCGCCACCCGGCCGACCGTGTCATGGGCGGCGAACTCCACGCGCTTGCGGTCGGCGTCGCGAAGGCGGCGGCTCAGCATCCGCAGCAGCAGGAGCGCCACCTCGGGGTGGGCGAGCAGGAACGAGCGGAAGTCGTTGGCGCCGAGCGCGAGAGCCTCGACGGCCTCGATCGCCTCGACGGTCGCCGAGCGCGGCTCGCCGTCGATCGCCGAGAGCTCGCCGAGCATGTCGCCGGGCCCGCGGAAGGCGAGCACGACGTCGCGGCCCTCCTCGGTGGTCGTCGACACCTTGACCCGCCCCGAGAGGAGGATCACCACGCGATCGGAGGTGCCCCCCTCGTGGAAGATCGCCTGGCCCTTGCGGAAGCGCCGGTTGATGCCACGCTCGTGAAGCGCAGCGAGCTGCTCTGGATCGAGGACGCCGAGAAAGCCGATCGCCGGGTCGTCGTCCGGCCAGCCAGTGCTCATGGGCCGACCCTACCTGGGCAAAGCGCGTACTTCTGCACTCTCGCAGCGCGCAGGAGTTCGCGGAGCGCGGCCCACGAACATGAGAGGGTTTGCGGTGATGGCGATCGCCTCGACACCCGTCACCATCTTCGACGGCGAGCCGACGCGCGCCCGCTACCCGGACGCGACGGGATTCGTGGAACGCGACGGCGTTAGGACGTTCTACGAGGTCTACGGCGACGGCGAGCCAACCCTCCTGCTGCTCCCGACCTGGTCGCTCGTCCACTCCCGCTTCTGGAAGGCGCAGATCCCGTATCTGGCGCGCCATTTCCGGGTCGTCACCTTCGACGGGCGCGGCAACGGCCGCTCGGACCGCCCGCAGAGCGCCGCGGCATACGCACCGAACGAGCTCGCCGAGGACGCGCTGGCGGTGATGGACGCAACCGAGACGGATTCGGCGATCACCGTCTCCGCATCGGCGGGGACGACGTGGAACCTCTTCCTGGCGAGCCAGCATCCGCAACGCGTCGGGGGGGCGGTCTTCATCGGGCCGCTGTTCCCGGTGACCGGCGAGTATCCGGCGTGGGCACGGCAGCGGCTTCGCGAGCCCCGTTCCAGCTACGAGGACGCCGGCCGCTACAACCTCCACCACATCCGCGACGACCTCGCGGACTTCGCCAAGTGGTGGGCGGAGCTCGCGCTGCCCGAGCCCCACTCGTCGATGCAGATCGAGTACACGGTCGAGTGGGCGCTCAGCTCCGACGGCCAGACCATCGCCCACACCCTCGGCGCCGCGGACATGCTCGACGTCGACACCATGGCCGAGGTCTTCGAGGCCATCGGGCCGATGCTCCAGCAGTTGGCCGAGGCCGTCCAATGTCCCGTGCTCGTGATCGAGGGCGCGCTCGACGCGATCACGCCGCCCGACTGGGCCCGAGCGCTCGCTGATGCAACCGGTGGCGAGTACCGGGAGCTTCCCGGAATCGGCCACGTGCCGGGCCGCAAGCCCATCCCCTTCAACCTCGCGATCGCCGCTTTCGCGCGGCAAGTTCGAAAGGAGCGATAGATGCCCGCCAAGCGCGCCCTCTTCATCTCGTCACCGATCGGGCTCGGCCACGCCCAGCGCGACGTCGCGATCGCGAAGGAGCTCCGCGCGCTCGTACCCGACCTCGAGATCGACTGGCTGGCGCAGGACCCCGTGACGCGCGTGCTCGCGGATGAGGGCGAGCGCATCCACCCCGCATCCGAGCACCTGGCCAGCGAGTCCGGGCACTTCGAGTCGGAGTCGGCCGAGCACGACCTGCAGTGCTTCCAGACCTACCGCCGCATGGACGAGATCCTCGTCGCGAACTTCATGCTCTTCCACGACGTCACCAGCGAGAGCGACTACGACCTCTGGATCGCCGACGAGGGCTGGGAGATCGACCACTTCCTCCACGAGCACCCGGAGCTCAAGAAGTCGAACTACGCGTGGCTCACCGACTTCGTCGGCTTCCTGCCGATGCCCGACGGCGGCGAGCGCGAGGCGTTCCTGACCGCCGACTACAACGCCGAGATGGTCGAGCACATCGACGATCACCCGCAGGTGCGCGACCGCGCCATCTTCATCGGCAACCCGGAGGACATCGTCGACGAGCGCCTCGGCCCCGACCTGCCGATGATCCGCGAGTGGACGGAACAGCACTTCGACTTCGCCGGGTACGTCACGGGCTTCGACCCCGCCGAGCTGGGCGACCGCGACGCGCTCCGCGACGAGCTCGGGTACGGCGCCGACGAGAAGGTCTGCATCGTCACGGTCGGCGGCTCGGGAGTCGGCGAGAGCCTCCTGCGCCGGGTGATCGAGGCACATCCAGCCGCCAAGCGCGCGGTCCCCGAGCTGCGGATGATCGTGGTCGCCGGGCCGCGAATCGACCCGGACTCGCTGCCCTACCTCGACGGGCTCGAGGTGCGCCCATACGTCCACAACCTCTACCGGCATCTCGCCGCGTGCGATCTGGCCGTGGAGCAGGGCGGGCTCACCACGTCGATGGAGCTGACGGCCAACCGCCGGCCGTTCATCTACTTCCCGCTCAAGCACCACTTCGAGCAGAATTTCCACGTCCACCACCGCCTCCAGCGCTACGGCGCCGGCCGCAAGATGGACTACGACGACTCGCCGCCGGACGCGATCGCGGAGGCGATCACGCAGGAGATAGGCCGTGCGGTCGACTACGCGCCCGTCGAGACCGACGGCGCGCGCCGCGCGGCCGAGCGGCTGGCCGAAATGGTGTGACCGTCGGCCTCGACACCCCGGCGCGCCCGGACGAACGCGAGCAGACGCGAGCGCGATATCCGGACCAGACGGGGTTCGTCGAGCGCGACGGCGTGCGCAGCTTCTACGAGGTCTACGGCGAGGGCGAGCCGACCGTCCTGCTGGTGCCCACGTGGTCGATCGTCCACTCGCGCGTCTGGAAGGGGCAGATCCCCTACCTCGCCCGCCATTTTCGCGTCGTCACCTTCGACGGGCGCGGCAACGGCCGCTCCGACCGCCCGGCGGATCCGGAGGAATACGCGGAGGAGGAGTTCGCAGGGGACATCCAGGCCGTGATGGACGCGACCGGGACCGAGCGGGCGATCCTCGTCTGTCTCTCCCGCGGGATCGAGCGGTCGATGCGGCTCGCCGCCGAGCACCCGGACCGGGTCGAGGGAGTCGTCGCGCTCGGCCCTGCGATCGCGCTTCCGCCGGCGACGCCGCGAAGCAGCGCCCGCGAGGACTTCACGACGCCGCGGACGGCGTATGAGGGCTGGGACAAGTGGAACCTGAACTATTGGCGCCGGGACTACGAGGGCTTCCTCGAGTTCTTCTTCTCGAAGGTGTTCACCGAGCCGCACTCGACGAAGCAGATCGAGGACTCCATCGCGTGGGCGCTCGAGACGGACGCCGAGACGCTGATCGCCACCCAGCTCGCCCCGCGGCTTCCCGACGAGGCGAGCGTGCGGGCCCTCGCCGGCGCGGATCCGCTGTCCGCTCCTCGTGATCCACGGCACCGCGGACGCCGTCCGCCCGCACGACTCCGGCGCCGCGCTGGCGAAGATCGTCGGCGGGCGGCTGGTCTCGCTTCCCGGCGTGGGCCACAGCCCCGGGGCCCGCTACCCGGTCAAGGTCAACCTGCTGATCCGCGAGTTCGTTGAATCGGTGTGAGGGCCCGCTACCCCGACTAGGAGGGCTTCATCGAGCGCGACGGCGTCCGTGTCGGCTACGAGCTCTGCGAGGGGCGATCGCCGACGGTCCTCTTCGTGGCGCAGCCGGTGTTCGCCCACGCCCGCTCCCTCAAGGCGCACATCCCCTACCTGTCGCGCCATTTCCGCGTCCTCGTGGTCGAGCCTCGGGGCAACGGCCGGTCCGACCGCCCGCGCGACCCGGCGGCCTACGTCTCGGCCGAGCTGGCCGCCGACTGCATCGACGCGATGGACGCCACGGAGACCGAGACGGCGATCCCGGTGTCGTGGTCGCCGCGCGCGCTGGTCACCCTCCGCCTCGCCACCGAGCACGCCGACCGGACCGACGCCGCCGTCTTCGTGACGCCCCAGCTATGGCCGAACGAATGGTGGTCGAAGCCGTACCTGGGCGGCCCGAAGGACACCTACGCCGACGACGAGGTCTTCAACCCCCACTACATGCGCAGCGACTGGCACGGCTTCCTCGAGCGATGGGGCACCAAGATCTTCCGCAATCCGCACTCGACGAAGCAGATCGAGGACTTCGTCGAGTACGGGCTCTGCACCGACGGCGAGACGTTCGTAGCCTCGCTCAGGGGAACCGATCTAACGACGCGCTCCGAGGCGCTCGAGCGGGCGCGGACCGTCCGCTGCCCGACGCTCGTGCTCCAAAACGGCGGCGGATCGATGGGCCCGAAGGACACGAGCGAGCCTCTCGCCGAGGCTATGGGCGGGCGCCTTCACACCTTCGAGGGGCTCGGCCCGGCCGTGGGCACCCGGTGGCCGGTGATCTTCAACATCGTCCTGCGCGGATTCCTAGAGGAGGTCCGCGCCGGGACGGCGCGGACGCCCGAGCGCCGCGTCGTTACGCGCAGCTGACCGGCTTCGCGTGCCGCGGGTCGAGCGCGTTCAGCACGATCTGCACGACCACCGGGTCGAACGCCTCGGCGACGTGCTCGGAGAGGTCGGCCGGGCAGACGTCCTGCAGCACGTGGTTGGTCGCGTTCGGCGCGTCGAGGATTCCGCTCGTGTACGGGACGACGAGCTCGTCGTAGCGCGTCGGAATCGTCGTGTAGGCGACGCCGGGCACGGCCGCCCCGCCCTTGTTCAGCTTCCTCACCATGTCCGAGCTCGCGAGGAACTGCGGGCAGGAGGCGCAGAAGTTCGAGAACGCCTCGATGACCCCCTGCGAGAGCCCGAACCCGGCGAGGATCTCGCTCAGGCTCGAGACGCCGTAGAGCGTCGTCCCTTTGTAGAGCGGAGTCATCGCCACGTACCGGCGGACGTACTTGGCGCCGCCGAGGTACTTGAGCCAGTACTCGGGCATGAACGTGCCCTCCGAGTGGCCGACCAGGTCGACCTTCTTCGCGCCCGTCTCCCGCAGCACTCGCTTCACGAACCGGTTCAGCTCGTGGGCGCTGCGCTGGATCGGGAGCACGCCGCCGGCGTACTGGAACCGCGGGTCGACCCCGTAGGTGAGCGCGAAGACGCAGTAGCCGTGCTTCGCGAGGATCGGCGAGATGTAGCCCCAGTTCTCGCCCATCGTCGCCCCCAGGCCGTGCACGAGGACGAGCGGGTTCGGGTGCGCCTTCGTCAGCTTGCAGGAGAAGTCGTTGGCGCCCGGCGGCGGATTGGTGAGGCTCATCTCGGCCGAGGCGGACGGGCTCGCGATCGCGAGAAACATCGCCGCGGCGAGCAGCGCGAGAACGAGCGTCTTCCTACCCCGGTTGACCACCGGCCCCAAGGGTAGACGCGCCGAGCGATGCGGGCGCCGGACATACTCCCGGCATGACGAGGTTCACCGAGCTCGTGGGTTGCGAGCTGCCGGTCCAGCTCGCGGCGATGGGGAGCGTCGGAACTCCGGAGCTCGCCGGCGCCGTGGTTGCCGCGGGGGGGTGCGGGATGGTGCCGATGGGCGCCGAGCCCGTCGCTGGCGCCTGCGGGGCGAACTTCCTGATGCCGTTCGAGCCGCCGCTCGAGCTGATCGTCGATGCGGCCGGCAGGTGCCGCATCGTCGAGTGCTTCTACGCCGACCCCAGTCGCGACGTCGTGGATGCCGCGCACGGGGCCGGAGCCCTCGCCGGCTGGCAGGTCGGCTCGGCCGCGGAGGCGCGCTGCGCCGAGGAGGCCGGGTGCGACTACGTCGTGGCGCAGGGCACCGAGGCCGGCGGGCACGTCCGCGGCCGCGACCCGCTCGACGAGATACTCCCCGCGACCCTGGCGGCGGTGAAGGTTCCGGTCGTCGCGGCCGGCGGCATCGTGACGGCCGACCGCGTGGCGGAGCTCGTCCGCGGTGGCGCCGACGCCGTCCGCGTCGGGACGCGGTTCATCCCCTGCCCCGAGTCGGGCGCGCACCCCGCGTACGTCGAGCGACTGCTCGCCGCCGCCGAGGGCGACACCGAGCTCACGACGTGGTTCGGCGAAGGCTGGGAGGACGCGCCTCATCGCGTCCTCGGCTCGGCGCTCGAGGCCGCGCGGCAGAGCGGCTGGCGCTCCGTGATCCCGCCCGCTCGGGACGAGGAGCGCGACGTCGGCGACATGGCGCTCTACGCCGGAGCCGGAGTCGGCGAGGTCGCCGCGGTCGAGCCGGCGGCCGAAGTCGTCGCCGATCTCGTCCGCCTTCTCTGAGCGGTACTTCGACGCAGAAGATGCGTCGTCACGGACCAGAACCGCCGCCGCCGCGGTGGGAGCGTTGACCCCGTCAAGCAAGACCGATAGGGGGTCAACAGATGGCAACAACAACGACGATCGATGAGGCGAAGCTCGAGGCCTTCATGGGCCAGGCCGTCACCGACATGGGCGCGATCATCAGCGCCCCGCTGTTTCTGATCGGCGAGAAGCTCGGCCTCTACAAGGCCATGGCGCACGCCGGGCCGCTCACCTCGGAGCAGGTGGCCGAGCGCGCCGGCGCGGCCGAGCGCTACGTGCGCGAGTGGCTGCGAAACCAGGCCGCGGGTGGCTACGTCACCTACGACCCGGACGCGGACACCTACGAGCTGCCCGACGAGCAGGCGCTCGCGCTCGCCGACGAGGACAGCCCGTTCTACATCCTCGGCGCCTACGAGCTGATCGCCTCGCTCTACGCCGACGAGGACAGGCTCCGCGAGGCGTTCCGCGGCGGCGAGGGCGTCGGCTGGCACGAGCACGACCATCGGCTCTTCCGCGGCACCGAGCGGTTCTTCCGCCCGGGCTACCGAGGGCACCTGGTGGCCGAGTGGCTGCCGGCGCTGGACGGCGTGGTGGAGAAGCTCGAGCGCGGCGCGACCGTCGCCGACGTCGGCTGCGGCCATGGCGCCTCAACGATCATCCTGGCCGAGGCGTTCCCGAACTCCGAGTTCTACGGGTTCGACTACCACGAGGCCTCGATCGAGGCGGCCCGCGAGGCCGCGAAGGAGGCGGGCGTGGACGACCGCATCACGTTCGCGGTCGCCTCGGCGAAGGACTACCCGGGCACCGACTACGACCTCGTGTGCGTGTTCGACTGCCTCCACGACATGGGCGACCCGGTCGGCGCCTCGGCGCACGTCAGGGAGACCCTGGCCGACGACGGCACCTGGATGGTCGTCGAGCCGTATGCGAACGACGCGGTCGAGGAGAACCTGAACCCGGTCGGCCGCGTGTTCTACGGCGCCTCGACGGTGATCTGCACGCCCGCCTCGCTCGACCAGGAGGTCGGCCTGGCGCTCGGCGCGCAGGCGGGCGAGGCTCGCCTGGCCGAGGTCATCACCGAGGGCGGCTTCTCGACCGTCCGCAGGGCGACCGAGACGCCCTTCAACCTCATCCTCGAGGCGCGGCCGTAGCCTCGTCGATCACGCTCGTCGCGGAGCGAAGCGCCTCGATCCAGCCGCTTCGCTCCGCGGCGGCGGCGATCGGCTCGAGCAGCTCGATCGCCCGCTGGCGCTCGCCCAAAGCCAGGTCGGCGCGGGCGGCCGCGACGTAGGCGTGGGCGCCGAAGAGCCAGGCGCGGCCGACGGGCACGCTCACGCCGGCGAATAGCCCGCCGGCGTCGTCCCGCAGCCCCGACGCGGCGTCGAGCTCTCCCAGGTCGGCGCGCGCCCAGGCCAGTAGCGCCGTGCAGCGGAGGATCTGCGCCGGCGCGCGGCCGGCGCGAGCAACGTCGAGGCCGGCCTCGAGCGTCTCGGCCGCCCGCGCGGCGTCGCCCGCCTCGAGCAGCGTCCACCCCAGGCTCGCATGGGTCCACGCCGACCACTCGACGGTCTCGGCGGCCGGCGCGAGCTCAACCGCCTCGTGCCCGTACTCGAGCGCCCGCTCGTAGTCCCCGCGGCTCCGGTAGGCCCAGCACAGCGCGTCGACGAACAGCGCCTCCTGGAAGCGGGCGCGCATCTTCCGCGTCAGCTCGAGCGCCTCCTCGAACAGGGCGATCGCGGCGTCATGGTCACCGCGCGCGAGCGGGACGAAGCCCGATTCGAGGAGCACCCAGGTGAGGTAGTAGGACGTCTCGCGGGGAGCCTCGTCGAACTGCGCCTCCAGCATGGCGCGCAGTCGCGTCGTCAGCGCCTCCAGGCGCTCGATGTCCCCGGTCTGAAGCGCCACGAGCTTCTGCGCGTCGAGGGCGAGCGCCACCACGAGGTCGTCGCCGTCCGCCTCCGCCAGCCTCAGCGCCTCCTCCGCCATCTCCGCCGCGCGATCGAAGCGAAGCTGGTTTACGTGCTGGATCGCGAGCCGCGAGAGCACGTTCACCCGCGCCGGTCCCGGCACCGCGGCGCTCTTCTCCGCGATCTCCTCCATCAGCTCGGTCGCCTTCGTGAAATCGATCGCGCGCCAGTAGCTCGCCAGGTCGAGCGCCGCCTGGGCGTGGGTCTCGGCATCGCCGTACCTCTCGGCGGCGGCCGCGGCCCGCTCGAGGTCGGCGCGCGCGGGCTCGAGGTCGCCGACGGTGAAGCGGTTGCGTCCTCGATCCGCCACCAGCTCGCGGACCAGGGCGTCGCTCTCGTCGAGCCCGAGCTCGGACGCCGCGTCGAGGGCCGCGCCATAGTGCTCGCTCGCCTCCTCGAGCGCGTAGACCCGCTCAGCGGCCTTCGCCGCGCGGCGGTGGTAGTCGATGGCGGCCCGATGGTCTCCCGCGGAGGCCGCGTGGTGCGCCGCCATGCCGGCGAACTCGTCGAGCCGGTCCGCGTAGATCGCCTCGATGGCGGTCAGCGCCGCGGCGTGCAGCTCCTGGCGGCGGCGCCTCAGGAGCCCGCGGTAGGCGGCCTCCTGGATCAGCGTGTGCGTGAAGGCGACGAACGGCACCGGCCACCGGGCGGCGTCGCGCAGGAGCTCGGCCGACTGGAGCTCACGCAGCGGCTCCTCGAGGCCGTGGGCTCGTGAGACGGCCTCCAGCAGCGGCACCGGGAACTGGCGTCCGAGCACCGCCGCCACGCCCACGAGCTCCTGGGCCGGTGGGCTCAGCCGGTCGATCCGGGCGAGCACCACCTTCTCGACGGTCTCCGGGATGTCGACCGGCACCTCGCGGTCGAACTGCCAGTCGCCGTTCGCGCGGCGAAGCGAGCCGGAATCCACCATCGAGCGCACCAGCTCCTCGAGGTAGAACGGATTGCCCTCGGCGCGGTCGAGCAGGCGACGCTCGAGCTCCGCGGGCAGCGTGCCGGCGCCGACCAGCGCGCCGAGCAGCTCGCTGCCGCGATCGCCGCCCAGCCGCTCGAGCGCGATCTCGCGCGCCCGATGCGGCAGCGTGCGCAGGGCGCCCTCGCGCAGCTCCCACGCCGGGTGCTCGCGCTCGGGGCGCATGTTCACGACGAGCAGCACCGGCGCCCGCTCGGCCAGCTCGAGCAGGCGCTCGATCAGGGCCAGCGACGAGGCGTCGGCCCAGTGGAGGTCGTCGAGCGCGATGGCGAGCGGTCCCTCGGCCGCGAGGAGATCGAGCGCCTCCGCGACACCGTCGCGGATCCGTTGCTGCGCCGCCTCGGCCGGCATCGTCGCCGACCCCTCCCCCTCGCCCCGCGCTAGCCCCAGCGCGGCCTCGAGCGCCGGCCGCAGCTCATCGGCGCGGTCGGGCGCGAGCCGCGCGAGCTCGGAGGCGAGCGCCGGCCGCACCCGCTCCTGGCTCGCGCCCGCGAGCCACTCGCGAAGCAGGGTGCGAAACGGCCAGTACGGAAGCGACTCGCCGTAGGAGACGCAGCGGCCCTCGAGCCACCGCGGCTCACCGCCCGGCGAGGAGCCCGACTCGAAGCGCTCGCGGATCTCGGCCACGAGGCGCGACTTGCCCACCCCCGCCTCGCCGGTGACGATGAGGATCCGGCCCGACCCGTCGAGCACCTCGTCGACCGGCTCGAGGGCCGCGGCCAGCTCCGACTCACGGCCGACGAGCGCAGCGCGAACGGCGCCCGCGCTCGCCCCGGCGGCGCGCTGCGCGCGCACGGGCCACGCCTCCACCTCCCCCGCCTTGCCCTTCAGCGTCAGCGAGCGGGGCTCGCCGAACTCGAAGCGCTCGGCGGCCAGCTCGTGGGTCCGCGGCCCGACGAGCACGGTGCCGGGCTCCGCCTCGCCCTGAAGCCTCGCCGCGGTGTTGAGCGCGTCGCCCACGGCGCCGTACTCGAGCTTCGACCCGCCGCCCACCGGCCCGAGCACCGCGAGCCCGGTCTCGATCCCGACCCGCACGGCGAAGCCCTCCACGTCCCACTCGCGCGCGGCCTCGTCGCGGTAGGCCTCGATCGACTCGATGATGCGAAGGCCCGCGAGAACGGCGCGCTCGGGGTCGTCCTCGTGCGCGGTGGGCGCGCCGAACAGCGCCAGGAGGCCGTCGCCCGCGTACTCGAACACCTCGCCGCCGAACGTCTCGACCGACGAGGCCATTCGCGCGACGGCGGCGCCGACGAGCGTCTGGAAGTCCTCCGGGTCGAGACGCTCTCCAAGGGCGGTCGAGCCGACGACGTCGCTGAAGAGCGCTGTCACGACGCGGCGCGTCTCACGCGCGGGCCCGGCCGTCGCCGCGCCGCAGGACGAGCAGAAGCGCGCCCCCTCGGTGAGCTCGGCGCCGCAGCTGCCGCATACGAGGCTCACGGCACGAGTCTAAGGGCGCCGCCTCGCCCGCTGTGTGGAAGATGACGCGGACGCGCGCCCGAAGCGGCGGTACGGTGACGGGACCGTGCCGGTGACGATCCTCTCCCCGCATCCCGACGACGCGGTCCTCTCGCTGTGGCACGTCCTCGCCGGGCCCGGCGACGTCGCCGTCGTCAACGTCTTCGCCGGCGAGCCGAGGGCGACGGCCGTCGGCTGGTGGGACTCGATCACGGACGCCAGGGATCCGAGGAAGCGAATGGCCGAGCGCTGGGAGGAGGACCGCGCGGCCCTCGCCCTCGCGGGCCGCGAGGCCGTGAACCTCGACTTCATCGACGGCCAGTACCGCCCCGGGGTCCAGCCGCTCGAGCCGCTCATCGTGGCGATCGACGCGACCGCCCCGGAGGGCCCGCTGCTCGCACCGTCGAACATCGCGGGCGATCACCCCGACCACGCCCTCGTCCGTGCCGCCGCGATGGCGCTGCGCGAGCGCGGCCGCGAGGTCAGCCTCTACGCCGACCTGCCCCACGCCACCCGCAACGGCGTGCCCGATTGGGCCACCGCATGCGACGGCGCGGTGGATCCAGAGGTCCACGAGCTCGACCCCGAGGCCGAGGGGCGAAAGCGCGAGGCCGTCGGCGCGTACGCGAGTCAGCTCTCGGCGCTGGAGCGGATGTTCGAGCTCGCCGAGCACCCCGAGCGCCTGCGCTACGAGGTCGTCTGGTCGCTTCCCTGACGGCTAGAGCCGCGCGAGCACGCGCTCGTGGAAGGCGTCCTCGGCGAGCAGGTAGCCACGGATCGCGTGCTTCACGCCGGTGGCGATGGGCTCCGGCGGCCAGGGGAGGACGCGCCGGTTGACGAACGGGCACTCGGCGGCGTGCGAGCCGTCGCCCACCAGCAGGTCGGCCAGCACGTCGCCGTTGCGATAGCTCATCGAGACGCCGTGGCCGATGCAGCCGAGGCCGTAGACCGCGTCGCGCCCGCCGCCGATATAACCGAGCGCCGGCGTGAGGTCGGCGGTGACCGAGAACGGCCCACCCCAGCGATGGGTGATCTCCACCCCCTCGAGCTGCGGCCAGAGCCAGCGCACGTGCTCCTCGAGGTGCGCCCAGGCGCTCTCGCTTCTGTCGAAGTCGAGCCGGCCGCCGCTCGGCAGCCCCACCGGCCCGCCGCCCATCGCGATCCGCCGGTCGGGCGTGAGCCGGTAGTAATGGATGAGGTTGCGGGCGTCCTCGATGCCCTCCCGGCCCTCCCAGCCGATCGAGTCGAGCTGGGCCTCGGTGAGCGGCGCCGTGGCGATCATGTAGGTGAAGGCCGGCTGCTGCTTTCGCGCGAGCGGGCCGAACTGCTGTGAGTAGGCGTTGGTCGCGAGGGCGAGCTTCGGCGCCGTTGCCGAGCCGGCCGGTGTCGAGAGGCGGAAGGCGCCGCTCGCGCGATCGCGCGTGATGGCCTCGACCGGTGTGCCCTCGAAGACCCTGACGCCGGCCGCGAGCGCAAGCCGGCGCTCCTCGCGCACAAGCTTCGCCGGGTTGATCAGCGCCAGGCGCCGCTCCCACATCGCGCCGAGGTAGCGCTCGGAGCGAACCCGCTCGGCAGTCGCATCGGCGTCGATCCACTCGATCCCGTCGAACCCGAGCGAGCCCATCAGCTCGACCTCGTGCTGAAGGCGCTTCACGTAGCTCGGGGTCGTGGCGACGCGGAGGAACCCGGGACGGATCTTGTCGCAGTCGACGCCCTCCGAGTCGATGAAGCGCTCGAGCTCGTCGACGCAGCCCTCCATATAGGTGTGGGCCGCCTTCAGGAACCGCTTGCCGCGGATGAGCGCCGTCGTGCCGAATCCGAGTCCCACCACCGTCATCGCGAACGAGCCGTTTCGCCCGCTCGCGCCGTAGCCGACCTCCCGCGCCTCGAGCACCGCCACCTCGAGCGCCGGGTCGCGCCGCTTCAGCGCCAGCGCCGTCGACATGCCGAGGAACCCGCCGCCGACGATCGCGACGTCGGCCTCGAGCTCGCCCTCGAGCGGCGCGGTGGGCTCGTAGTCGCCGTACTCGGCGAGCCAGAGCGAGAGCGGCGAGTCGGGCAGCTCGACCATCGACTCCATCGTAGGATCGTGCCATCGTCCACGCTCGCCCGACCCTCGCCGGCCTCGCGGCCGCCGCCGTCGCGCTCGTCATCGCCGGCTGCGGAGACGGCGGCGACACGACGACGATCATCGAGACGACGCCAACCGCGTCGCCGCCGACGACGGTCACGACGGCCACGACGAGCGTGCCGCCCCCGACCGCTTCCACCACGACGGCCTCGGCCCAGGCCTTCATGATCGACCCGCTCGGCAAGCGCTCGTCGGAGCCCAGCACGTTCGCCTTCAGCGTCGACGGCGACCTGGTCGGCCAGGACCTCCAGTGGTCGGGCTGGGGCTCGGACCCGGCGACCGCCACCGGCACGCTCGTCGAGCGCAAGGGCGGGTCGCTCAAGACCGTGCCGGTCGAGGGCACGGTGACCCTCAGGGGCCTCACCGATTGCCGCGGCGCGCGCTACTACGCGCGCGCGAACGTGACGGTCCCGGCGAGCGCGCCGTTCCAGCCGGGCGCGATCACGCTCGGCTCGCCCTGCGAGTAGCGGCGGCTAGCTCGTCGACCCGACGCCCGTCGCGTCGATGCAGTCCTGGACGGTCGAGACCTGCGGCTTCTTCTTGCTGTAGCTGTTGAAGCTCACCACCGCGTGGCCGTACTGCGAGTAGCCACCGCCGCCCTTGGCGTAGTAGGCGGCGTCCTTGGGAGTCTTGAAGACGTCGATGAAGATGATGTCGCTCGGGATCGGCACCGAGACCTTGCCGATCTCCTTCAACGTCGGGTTCGGCGTGTCGTCGACCTTGTTCTTCACCTTCGCGTCGCTGAGGCACTGCGAGAGCGCGGTCAGGGGGTCGTTGGGGAAGCCGCTGTTGCTGCTGCTCCCGCCCCCGCAGCCGGCCAGCGCAAGCGCCCCCACCGCCGCGATCCCGGCCAGAGATCCGCGCCTCCTCATCGCGCGCGATCGTATAAGAGGCGCCGGGCCGGACTGAGCGCTACTTGGCCGTGAACGATCCGTACATCCCGGCCGTGTAGTGGCCCGGGATGTTGCAGAACATCACGTACTTGCCCGGCTTCAGGGCAATCGTCGCCGACTTCGTCTTGCCCGCCGCGACGTCCGGGATCTCGCCCGGCGAGTTGAGGACGTCTTCGTTCACCGACCCGTCGGGCTTGGTCGGAAGGCTGCCCGGCTTCGCGTTCGTCTTCGCCAACACCATCTCGTGAGTGATCTGGCCGTTGTTCACCGCCGAGATGCGGACCTTGCCCGCGCTCGAGGTGACGGCCGCCGGCTTGAAGAAGTCATCACCCATGCCGATTTCCACTCCCGACGCCGTGGCGGCCGCGCCGCCGCCGGTGGTCGCCTCGCTCGTCGCGTCGGTGGTCGCGTTGGAGCCGCCGTCGCCGATCGCGATCGCCGTGATCGCCCCAGCCACGAGGATGAGGATGATCGCCGCGGCGAACACCTTCGTGCCCGTGTACTCGCCCTCCTCCTTCTCGGGCGGCCGAGGCTCCTCCTCGGTCTCGGGCGTGAGCGTGGCGGTCATGTGGGGAATTCGACACCAGCCCGCCGGGCGTCGCATCGGTGAAGTCCGCCCTCGGAACGGCGGAAAGAGCGCCGGCATGCTCCGTGGAAGGCCGCAACGGCGGGTGAGGCGCGCCCCGCGCGGGTAGCGTTTCCCCATGGCCATCACCGGATTCGCGGCGCGGTTCGCAACTGTGCGCTGGCGCGTCGCCCTCGACGTCGCCCGCTGGCTCTTCAAGCAGGGCCGCGAGCGGCTCAACCGCAACCTCAGCCCCGAGGAGCGCGGCGAGCTCTGGGATCTCATGAAGCGCTCGAAGGGCAGGCGGGCGAACCTGAGCCCGGGCGAGCAGAGCCGCTTCATGGACCTCGTGAAGCAGGGGGCGACGGGGCGCGACTAGCCATTCGGGGGGGCGATCCAGCGGCCCGCGAGCATCGTCCGGCGCACCTCGCCCACCTCCCCCAGCTCCACGAGATCGGCCGGCGAGCCGGGCGCGAGCGGAGGCGGCAGTCCGATCGCCGCGGCCGGCGCCTCGGCGGCCGCCAGGATGGCGTCGGCGAGGCTCGCGCCGGTCATCGCCGCCCAGTTGCGGACCGCCTCGTCGAGCTTGAGCGTGCTCCCGGCCAGGGTCCCGTCGGCGAGGCGCGCACCGCCCGCCGGGTCGGACTCGATCGCCTCACCCGCCATGCGGTAGCGACCGGGCGGGGCGGCGGCGGCCGGGGTCGCATCGCTGACGAGGACGACGCGCCGACCGGCCGTCCGGCGCACGATCTCGAGGACAAGCCGGTCGACGTGGATGCCGTCGGCGATGAGGCCGGCGCTCACCCGCTCGTCGACCAGCGCGACACCGGCGAGGCCGGGCGCGCGATGCCCGAGCGGCGCCATCGCGTTGAAGAGGTGCGTCGCCATCGTGGCCCCGGCGTCGATCGCCGCGAGGGCGGTCACTGCGTCAGCCCCGGAGTGGCCGAGTGCGACAACCACGCCGCGACCCGAGAGCTCGGCGATGAGCTCGAGCGCCCCCGGGAGCTCAGGCGCGATCGTCACGAGGCGCACCGCCGGCGATCGAAGCCAGTCCGGGACCCCGCCGGCGGGGGATCGCAGGCGGTCCGGCGGGTGCATGCCCGCGTGCTCCGGGTTGAGGAACGGCCCCTCGACGTGCGCGCCGCACACGGGCGAGGAGGGGTCGGCCGCGCGCTCGGCGATCTCTTGCAGTGCCTGCTCGGCGGTCTCATCGTCGGGGCTGACGAGCGTCGGCAGGTAGCTCGTGACCCCGGCCGCGAGCTGCACCCGGTCGATCTCCTCGAGCGCCGCAGGGCCGTCAACGACCTCATGGCCGCCGGCGCCGTTGACCTGCAGGTCGCAGAGACCGGGCGCGAGGATCCCCTCGACCGCATCGTCCGGGTCTCGCGGTGGCTCGCCCACGCCCGCAGCAGCGATCGCGGCGCCCTCCACCTCGACCCAGCCGGCCTCGATCGCGCCGGAGCGCGCGACGCGCCCCGCGAGCACGACGCTCACGCCCCGGCTCCCAGCCCCGGCGCCGCGGGAAGGCGCATCGTCGCCATCGCGAGCCGCCGCTCGCGCGGCGCGAGGCGGACCTTCGCGAGCTCGTCGGCCAGGTGCGCGAGCCATGGCCCGTGGCGTTCGAAGGCGAACGACAGACCGAGCCCGAACGAGCGATACGGCGCGAAGAAGTAGGGCATCCGGATGTGCCAGGCCGACGTGACCACGGTGACGCGACGCACGTCGCCGATCGCGCGGACGAGGGGCAGCGAGCGGGTCGCGTTCTCAGCCGTGTTGCGCCCCGCATCCTCCAGCACCGCCGGCACGTCGTCGAGCCTCCATTCGGCCTTCATCTGCTCGGCCTCCGAGGGGCCGTGCGGCGTGCGCGTGTAGCCGGTGAGGATGACCGCCCGCGGCCGGTCGCGCCGGCATTCCTCCGCGGCCCGGGCAAGGCGCTGGTCGGTCTCGGCGGAGATCCGGTGGATGGCGCTCGTCGGGTCGCGGTGGCCGAGGATGATCACCGCGCGGTCGCTCGACCAGCTCGGCTCGGGGCGCAGGAGCGCCGCCGCGGACTCGTCGCAGACGACCGTGAGACGGGGATGGTCGCGCAGGAACGACGCGGGGCAGCCGGGCCCCGGCTCGCCCTCCAGCATCGCCCGCAGCGCCTCGGCCTTTGCCTCGCCCGTAGCGAGGAGCAGGATCTCACGTGCGTCGCGGAGCGTTCGGAGGCCGGTCGTCAGCGCCTCGCGTGGGACCGCTTCGAGCTCGCCACCGAAGTCGCCGGCCGCGTCCTCACGGGTCGCATCGTGAAGCAGCACGCGGCGGGCCCCCGCGTCCGGCGGCGAGCCGGGCTCGTCGAACGCAACGTGGCCGTCGCGCCCGATCCCGAGAACCACGAGGTCGATCGGTGCCGAGTCGAGCATGGCCTGATGACGCGCGCACTCGGCGTCCGGATCGGCCGCCGCGCCGTCGAGCCCGTGGAAGGTCCCGAAGTGCACGGTCGAGAGCTCGCGGCGGAGGTAGTCGCGATAGCTCCGCTCGTCGTCGGCGCCGAGCCCCAGGTACTCGTCAAGCTGGAACAGCGTCGCTCGCTCGGGCGCGAGGCTGCCGTCGAGCGCGTGCGCGCGAAGCGCCTCGTACATCCCGAGCGGGGTATGGCCGGTCGGGAGGATGAGCCGAAGGTCCGGCCGCGCCCGCAGCCGGTTGGCCACCAGCTCGCCCGCGAGAAGGGCGACGTTTCGGTGGTGGCCGAGCACGAGCGGCGTCGCCGTGGCCATCTTCGTCGAGCCTATATCCGCGCCCCGTCCGGTTCCGACGAGGGCGGGGGTCTACCCTGTGTAGGCAGGCAACCGCGAGGACCGATGAAGTTCCTTCGACGCATCTCCACCCGGCAGCTCCTGACGCTCTGCGCCTCGGTTGTCGTGTTCGTCATCGGGGCCGCCGTCGTCGCGTTCGCCACGACCGGCGGCGGGCCGAAGCCGCCGCCTAAGAAGCTTCCCGTGGCCATCCACGACGCCCTCGCGGCCCCGGCAGTTCCCGGCGTGACCGCCCGGGTCCAGTTCACCAACGACCTCGTGGACGGCGCCGACATCCAGGGCTCCGACCCGCTCTTGAGCGGAGCCAGCGGCCGCCTCTGGGCCTCGGCCCGCGGCCAGTTGCGGCTCGAGCTCCAGTCCGACATCTCGAACCACGACTCAGTCGGCGACGCCCAGGTCCTGGTCGACAAGCGCCACATCACGGCGTACGACTCGAGCTCGAACACCGCCTACGAGGCCACGCTTCCCAAGGAGAGGGCTGATCGCGCTGCTCACGGACGTCGCGTCCCCTCGGTTACGCGGATCCAGCGCGCGCTGGCGAAGGTCGCCAAGCGCGCCTTCCTGAGCGGCGCGATCCCCTCCGACGTCGCCGGCCAGCCCACCTACACCGTTCGGGTCCGCCCGAAGCGGAACGCCGGCCTCCTCGGCGGCGCCGAGGTCGCCTGGGACGCCGCCCACGGCGCCCCGCTGCGGGCGGCCGTCTACGCGAAGGGCTCGAGCTCGCCGGTCCTCGAGCTCAGGGCCACCGACATCTCCTTCGGCCCGGTCTCGAAGTCGGTCTTCGACGTCTCGCCGCCGAAAGGCGCGAAGGTCGAGAAGCTGAGCCCGCCGAAGCGGGCGCATGGCCACGATGGCCACGTGATGAAGGTGAGCGGCCTGGCGGCCGTCGCCCAGCACACGTCGTTCCGGCCCTCGGCGCCGGCGTCGCTCGCCGGCATGAGCCGCAACGGCGTCCACCTCGTCGGGCACGGCCGGAGGACGGGGGCGCTCGTCACCTACGGCCGCGGCCTCGGCGGCATCGCCGTACTCGAGCTCCCCGCGAAGGCCGGCTCGTCGAAGAGCAGCTCCGCGGGCGGCCGGAGGCACGGGCTCGAGCTCCCGGCCGTTGCCGTCAACGGCGCCAAGGGCGAGGAGCTCGACACGGCGCTCGGCACGATCGTGCGCTTCGAGCGCGCGGGCGTCGAGTACACGGTCGCGGGCTCGGTCCACGCGCCCGTCGCCAGGTCCGCCGCGCGCGGCCTCTGACCCTGGTGGCCGACGCGCCGCCGATCGAGGTCCGCGGCCTCTCCAAGCGCTACGGGAGCATCGTCGCCGTCGACGACGTCGATCTGACCGTCGAGCGCGGCGACGTCTTCGGCTACCTCGGCCCCAACGGCGCCGGCAAGACCACCTCGCTGCGAATGATGCTCGGCCTGATCCGCCCGACGGCCGGCTCGGTGCGCCTCTTCGGCCGCGATCCGCAGGAGGGCGTCGAGGCGCTGGAGGGAGTCGCCGGGTTCGTCGAGGCCCCCGCCTTCTACCCCTACCTGAGCGGCCGCGCGAACCTCGAGCTCCTCGCCGCCCTCGACGGCGGCGGCTCGAAATCGCGCATCGACGAGGTGCTCGAGATCGTCCAGCTCTCCGACCGCGCCGGTGATCGGGTCGGCGGCTACTCGCACGGAATGCGCCAGCGGCTCGGCATCGCCTCCGCGCTTCTGCGCAAGCCGCGCCTCCTGCTCCTGGACGAGCCGGCGACCGGCCTCGACCCGGCCGGGATGCGAGACATGCGCGCGCTCATCCGCGACCTCGCCGGCCAGGGGATCACGGTGCTGCTCTCGAGCCACCTGCTGGCCGAGGTCGAGGAGCTCTGCAACCGCGTCGCCATCATCCGCTCCGGCGCGGTGGCCTACGAGGGCTCGCTCGCCGAGCTGCGGCGCCAGGCGGGGGCCGGCTACCGCCTGCGGACCACCGACGACGAGCGCGCCCGCCGGATCTGCGCGGCGCAGGCGGGCATCGAGGACCTCGCCGATGCTCCCAACGGGGGGCTTCAGTTCTCCGCCGCGAGCGAGGCGACGGTCGGCGAGCTCTCCCTCGCGCTCGCGGAGTCGGGCGCCCTCGTGCTCGAGCTGAGCCCGCGCCAGGCGACGCTCGAGGATCTCTTCTTCCAGCTCACGGAGGGCGGCGGCTCGGGCGCCGAGGGCGCCTCGCGACGGCCGGTCGAGGAGCCCGTCTAAGTGCCCGGCGTCTTCACCGTCTACCGCTGGGAGCTGCGGAAGCTCCGTGCGCAGAAGCGCACCTACCTCGGCCTCGGCGCGGCCGCGCTGGCGCCGACCATCTTCGCCGTCGCCCTCGCCACCCAGAAGGGCGGCCCCCACGACGTCGCCTTCGGCCGCTACCTGCACGACACCGGCCTCGCGATGCCGCTCGTGCTCCTTCTCTTCGGCTCGATCTGGATGTTTCCGCTGATCACGGCGCTCGTCGCCGGCGACATCGTCGCGGCCGAGGATCGCCACTCGACCCTGAAGACCATCCTCACCCGCTCGGTCGAGCGCCACCAGATCTTCATCGCCAAGGCACTGGCGACCGCGAGCTACGCGGTGCTCGCGATCATCATCACGGGCGTCGTCGCCGTCCTCGGCGGGGTCCTCGTCTCGGGCTTCAACCCGATCACGACGCTCTCCGGCGCCCAGGTCTCGGCCCCACGCGGCCTGGGGCTCGTGTGGGCGAGCCTCGGCGTCTACCTCATACCGATCCTCTCCATCGCGTGCATCGGCCTTCTGTTTTCGACCGTGTTCCGAAACAGCGGTGCGGCTGTCGTCGGCACGCTGATGTTCTCGCTGCTCGTCCAGCTGATCGGGATCCTCCCCGGGCTCGGCGGGCTGCATCCCTACCTCCTGAGCACGCAGTTCTCCGCCTGGCAGGGCTTCCTCCGCGTCCCCGTCGACTGGGCGCCGATCCTGCGCGCGCTCTGGGTCTGCGCGCTCTACGCCGTGCCTGCGCTCGTCGCCGCTTTCCTCGTCTTCCTGCGGCGCGACGTAGCGGGCGAATAGATCGCCGTTTGCACGGCGGCAGGAGCGCAACGCCGTCGAGCGTCTACGTTGGGTCGGCCCCAGCTTCGAACTCGGCCGGCTGTAGGGTCGCCGCCGCAACCGCGCCTACCTTGGAGGACCGATCCATGGCCGACACCGACGCTCCCGATGCGAGCCGCGAGCCCGTCCGCTTCCTCGTCTTCTCCGCCTCGCTTCGAGACGGTGCGCTCAACACACGCCTCGCCGAGCTCGCCGCGCGATGCCTCGAGCACCACGGCGGCACTGTCGATCTCGCCTCGATGGCCGACTTCGACTGCCCCTCCTACAACGCCGACGTCCAAGACTCCGATGGCTTTCCCGAGGGCGCCGACCGGCTCCGCGAGCTGATTCAGACCACGGACGCGTTCGTCATCAGCTCGCCCGAGTACAACGCCTCGATGCCGGGCGTGCTGAAGAACGCGCTCGACTGGGTCTCGCGCTTCAAGCCGCAGCCGTTCAACGAGAAGCACGGCCTGCTGATGTCGGCCTCGCCCTCGATGGTGGGCGGCAACCGGGGGCTGTGGACGCTGCGGGTTCCGTTCGAGCACCTGGGCGCGCGGATCTACCCCGACATGTTCTCGCTCGCCCAGTCCCATCAGGCCTTCGACGGCGACGGGCGAATCGCCAGCGGGCAGCTTCAGGAACGCTTCGACGCCACCCTCGTGGGCTTCATGGACCTTGTCGAGGCGGCCAAGCACTACCCGTGCGTCAAGACCGCGTGGGTCGAGTACCTGGGCGAGCATCCGGACCCGGCCCTCGACCGGGTCGAGTAGACGGTGGCCGAGGGCTCCCGCGGCATCAGCCGCACCGCGCGCTTCGTCGCGCTCTTCCGAGCGCTCGAGACGCGCCTGCCGGAGGACGAGCGGCTCTTCACGGACCCCTTCGCCGCCGACTTCCTCGACGGGCGTCTCGGCGCCGCTCTGGCCGCGGCGCGCGTGCCGGGCACCGGGCCGCTCGTCCCGGCCTATATCGACCGCCGCTGGCCTGGGACGCGGGTCTCGGTGGTGGTGCGCACGCGCTTCATCGATGAAGCGCTCGCGCGAGCCGTCGACGACGGCGTCGGTCAGGTCGTCCTGCTGGGCGCCGGGTTCGATGCCCGCGCCTACCGGCTCGACGCTCTGGGCGGCGCGCGGGTCTTCGAGGTCGACGCGCCCGAGACGCAGGCCGTGAAGCGGGCGGCGATCGAGGCGCGGCTCGGCTCCTCGCCCGCGAACGTCACCTGGGTGGCGGTCGACTTCGAGCGCGACGACCTGGCGGCGTCGCTTCCCGCGGGCGGCCTCGACCCCGATACCCCGGCGTTCTTCGTCTGGGAAGGTGTGACGCCCTACCTCACCGCCGAGGCCGTCGACGCGACGCTGCGCGCGATCGCCTCGGTCGCCGCGCCGGGCAGCCGCATCGTCTTCACCTACCTCAACCGCGCGGGGCTCGAGGGCGCGAGGAGGATGCAGGGCGCCGCAGCCTCGGCGGGCGCAGCGGCCCGGGCGGGCGAGCCCTTTCAGTTCGGCCTCGACCCCGACGAGGTGCCGGCCTATCTGGCCGAGCGCGGCTTCGAGCTGGTCGAGCAGGTGACGAGCGCCGAGCTCGCCGCCCGCTTCCTGCACCCGCTGGGGCGCCGACCGCCGGTATCGCCGTTCTACAACGTCGTCCTCGCGGCGCGAAAAGGGGGTTAGGATCGCCCCACACCAACGAATTGGGGGTACAAAATGGCTGCAGAGAGCAAGTCGCTCGACTCACCGGATGAGACGCGACCCATCGAGGACGGCACCGTCGAGGTCGTGAACCTCGAGGCCGGGAGCGTCATGCGCACGATCTTCCAGCCGGGCTGGAAGTGGTCGAAGTCGGTGAAGCCGGTCGCCGGCACCGACAGCTGCCAGACGCATCACCTCGGCTACTGCATCTCGGGCCGGATGCACGTCGTCATGGACGACGGCACCGAGCTCGACGTCGGCCCCGGCGACGCGATCGAGATCCCGCCGGGCCACGACGCCTGGGTCGAGGGCGACGAGCCGTACGTGGGCATCGACGTCGCCGGCGCGAAGGAATACGCGAAGGGCGACTGAAGCCGGACCTCGCCGCGCGGGGCCTCAGGCCTCGCGCGGCTCGAGGATCACCAGCGGGATCAGCCGATCGGTCCGCTTCTCGTAGCGGCCCCAGTGCGTGTTGTATTCGATGGCCTTCGGCCATAGGCGCGCCCGCTCCTCGGCGTCCGCCTCGTGGGCGTGCACCCTGATCCGCTTCGAGCCGATCTGCACCTCGGTGTCGGGGTTCGCGCGCAGGTTGTGGAGCCAGCCCGGGTTCTTCGGATAGCCGCCCTTCGAGGCGACGATCAGCATGTTGTCGCCGTCGGGCATGTAGGCAAGCGGCGTCGTCCGCTTCCTGCCGCTCTTCGCGCCGACGTGGTCGAGGAGCAGCAGCGACGGCAGGCCCGCGAGGCTCGCGCCGCCGATCCGCCCGTTGGTCGCGCGGTAGACCGCGGCGTGCGCGCGCATCAACGGGCCGAGCACAGGCCAGGCGCGATCGGCGAGGTCGAGGTAGTCCATCCGGGGACTATTGCGCGGCGAGCTCCGCAACGTCGATGCGGGAAAGGACTACAGTGTCTTCAGGAGCGACCGCCGGACCGTCGAATCAGAGTTCGCGCGCCACGCGGCCTCCGCTCCACACTCAAGGTCTGCCCGACTAGGAGCGATCCGCTTCGCCGGGGGCAGCCCGCAATGAAGGGAAGTGGCTAAATGGCCACCACCGCAGAGAACATCAGCGTCTCGCGACGCCTGATCGAGGAAGCATTCGGACAGGGAACGGTCGACCTGGTCGACGAGTACTGCACCGACGACTACGTTGATCACGACCCCATTCTGGGCGAGCAGGACCGAGCGAGCGTCAAGCAGACGATCACCGGCTACCGCCAGGCGTTCCCGGACCTCAGCTTCACGGTCCTGGATGCCTTCGGCGTCGACGACAAGGTCGTCGTTCGCTGGAGAGGCGAGGGCACGTTCGAGAACGAGTTCATGGGCCAGGCGCCGACCGGCGAGAAGGGCGAGCCCGTCGAGGGCATCGGCGTCGACCGCTACGTCGACGGCAAGGTCGCCGAGTCCTGGTCGCAGTGGGACACGCTGCGATTCATGCGGAACATCGGTGCGGCTCCCGAGCCGACCGAGGTAGCGAGCGCGGCTTAAGCACCCGCGGCTCAGGCGCGGGCCGGCGATGAATCCCGGCCCGCGCGCGGGTCTTGTTGAAAGACCCCGAAACGAAGGAGGCGCAGATGCCCGCCACCAACCGCCTGCAGCTCGCCCGCGACGCCTACGGCGCCTACGAAACGGCTGACCGCAGCGTCATCGAGGCTCTCCTTGCCGACGACTACGTCTTCTATAGCCCCTACGACGTCGGCATCGACCGCGCCACCTACTTCGAGCGCTGCTGGCCGAACTCAAAGCTGATCGAGTCGTTCGAGTTCAGGCGGGTCGTCGAGGTCGGCGACGACGAGGTGCTCGTCACCTACGAGGCGCGAAAGAGCGACGGCAAGCGCTTTCGGAACAGCGAGGTCCTGACCTTCGACGGCGACCGAATCAGCCGCACCGAGGTCTACTTCGGCTGGGACCTCGACTAGCGGCCGGTTTCGGCGGTCGGGCTCGGCGTGAGCCAGACGGGACGGAGCCGCGTCGGCCGGCGCGGGGTCACGGTCCTCACGCCGACGATC
Source organism: uncultured Actinomycetes bacterium (assembly GCA_963771655.1). GTDB lineage: Bacteria > Actinomycetota > Thermoleophilia > Solirubrobacterales > 70-9 > JAWVFM01. The sequence continues at coordinate 436,592 of CAVYUG010000009.1, forward strand.
GGCTTGCTGCGTTGCCGGCGCGGCCCGTATAGGTAGAGGAAGCACGGCCCGCAGAGGAGTTCGCCGCTGGGGGTCGAGTGGGCGCGGCGGCGTTGGATGTCGCCCTGGCATTGGGCGCAGCGGGTCGATTCCATGTCAAGGGGATCGGCGCGGCGCGCCGAGGCCTTTAGTCGCGGGACGCGAGGGCGCCACGACTGGCCGGATGGTCCTAGGACCAATGTCTCCTTGAAAGGCCGACCCGACCTTCGCGACCCTGCTTACGCAAGCTAGGAAAGGAGCAGGGAATGAGGAATCGAATCGCACGAACCATCACCGCGCTGGGCGCGGCGGCGGCCATCGCCGGCAGCGGCGCGGCCTTCGCCTCGGCGAGCGGCGGCGGAGACGACCCCCCGGGCCATGAGCGCCACCACCGACATCACCACTGTCATCACCATCGCCATCACCGTCATTGCGAGCCCCGTCACCACGGCGGCCGCGGCAACGACGACGGCCCGAACCACTCCTAGTCGGGCGGGCCTTCCCCACCCAGGCCGTGCTCGCGAGCCCAGAGCGCGGCCTGGGTGCGGTCGCTCACGCCGATCCGCTCGAAGACCCTCGTGAGGTGGGCCTTCACGGTCTTCTCCGAGATCTCGAGGCGGCGGGCGATGAGCTTGTTCGGCAGACCCTCGGCGACGAGGCCGAGCACCTCCGTCTCGCGCTTTGAGAGGTCGGCCGAGCGCTTCTCGCTTCGCTCGCTCAGCACGGCGCTCGCGGCCTTCGGCGCCAGCGGCGCCTCCCCGCGGGAGGCGGCCCGGATCCCGTCGAAGATCTCGGCTGGCTCCGCGTCCTTCAGCAGGTAGCCGGCGGCGCCCGCGTCGAGCGCGTCGAGCACCCGGGCGCGGTCAGAGGAGGCGGTGAGGACCACCACCCGCGCCTCGCCGTGGGCGGCCACGATCTCGCGGGTGGCCTCGATGCCGGTCAGGTTCGGCATCGCCAGGTCCATCAGGACGACGTCGGGCCTCGTCTCGGCGGCGAGCTCGACCGCCTCGCGTCCGTCTGCGGCAACGCCCGCCACCTCGAAGTCGGCGGAGCCCTCGAGCAGCTCCACGAGCCCGGCCCGCACGACGGAGTGGTCCTCGGCGACGAGCACCCGGATCAAAGCGGCGCCCTCATCCCCACCGTCGTCCCCTGGCCGGGAACCGAATCGACGTCGAAGGCGCCGCCGGCGTCACGCGCGAGATCGGTGAGCAGGCGCAGGCCGAAGTGACCCTCGCCGCCGTCCGCCGTGCGCTGCCGGGCTCGAACCCGGTTCCGTTGTCGGTGACCGTGAGTGCCACCTCATCGCCCTCGCGCCTGACGCGCACATCGATCCGCTCGGCGTCGCGTGCCGCACCGCGTTTCGCACCGCCTCCTGGGCAACCCGGTAGAGAAGCGCCTCGGTCTCGCTGGAGAGCTCGAGCCCCTCGTCGATCTCGAGGCTCGTCTCGATCCCCCGCCCGCCGGCCGGTGCGAGCAGATCGGAGAGCGCCTGCTCGAGCCCGGCGTCGCGAAGCGAGGCGGGATAGATCTCGACCAGCAGGCTTCGCAGCTCGCGGACGCTCTGGCGGGTCTGGGCGGCGCCGCGGCGAAGGGCCTCGGCCGGCGGCTCGCCGCCGTCGCCGTTCTTGCCCTGGCGCTCGGCCGCGGCCTCGAGCGAGAACGATGTCCCGGCGAGCTGCTGCACGACTCCGTCGTGGAGGTCGGAGGCGATGCGGCGCCGCTCGAGCTCGGACGATTCGACGGCGCGCCGCAGGAGCGCCTCGCGCTCGCGGTAACCGCGTCGAAGGCGCTTCGCCATCGAGGAGGCGAGCGGAACCTGGATCAGCTCGAGGATGATGAGCGCCCCGATCAGGGCCGGCGCGAAGGCGAGCCAGATATCCGACCCGCTCGAGGCGACGTCGCTGAAGCGCTGGTAGCTCTCGAAGAGGAGCGGCTTGCCGTTCGGCGCCGAGATCGGGAGGTAGACCTCGAGGAGCTTTCCGAAGTCGGCTGCTCGAAGCGGTTCTCGGGGGCGGAGAGATCGCTGACGTCCGCGGCGACGGCGCCGCTGCGGATCGCGGCGATCTCGTCGGCGCCGAGCGCGTAGCGCTAGCCGATCAGGCGATGGTCGTCCGAGTAGACGATCGTCCCGTCGGGTCGCCAGATCTTCAGCCGCACGATCGCGCCGCCGAGGACGCGACGGCGGACGACCCGGTCGAGCCTCGCGATCGCGGCCGGCTTCTCCTTGAGGACGCCCTTCGTCATGCTCGGCTGCACGATCCCGGGCCCGAGCACGCGCGCAACCTGCTTCGCGTTGTCGATGGCCTGCGAGGTGCCGATGTTCCGCATGACGAGGAAGGCCGCGACGCCGACGAGTGCCAGGGCGACGAGTCCCGCGAGGGCGAACTTCGTCACGGCAGCAGCAGTGGAGGGCGCCTCGCGCGCGGCGCCCGAGCCCTCCCGTCTGTGATGGCGAATCGTCAAGGGATCACTATGACTCAACCCGCCTCGGTCCCGGGGATCACGACCCGCTCCGGCGACGGAATCGGCCGCGCCTACCTCGACGGCGTGGCGGAGGGGCGGGTGGCCCGGGGGTACGTCTAAAGCGGCCCGGTTCTCGCCACCCGCCCTCCGTCGCGTGCATCCGCCCGCGGGGTGGAATCACGGGCTTCCCCCGCCGAATCGGTGTCGGCGGAAGCTATTCGCCGCCGGTCAGCTCGCCACGGCGCAAAGCGCGATGCCGGGAATCCTCAGGCCGTCCTCGGCCGCGAAGCTCGCCAGAGCGTCGGCGGCCTGCTCGCGGAGCTCCGCGCGGTCGGTCTCGGACAGGCCTTGCATCAGAAGCCCGATCGGCCCGGCCGTATCGGCGACAAGGTCCAGGTACTCATCGACGCCTGCGACCGCGAATTCGACGGGTACCTCCTCGGTGCGGACGTCGGCGAACCCGGCGTCCTCGAGCAGCGTGGTGGTCCGGTCGGCCGTCGCCATCGCGAAGACGCCGGGATCGGCCGGGTCGGGCGGTGGCATGTGGCCGGCGGTGACGAGGCCGACGACCGCGACGGTGAAGTACGGATTGTCGTCGGGAAGGCCCCAGACCGCGAGGGCCAGGCGGCCGCCGATCCGCAGGACCCGGCGGGTCTCAGCGAGTGCCGCAGCGGGGTCCGCCATCAGCATGTAGGCAAAGCGACAGAGCACGCCGTCGACCGAGTCATCCTCGAGGTCCATCGCCAGCGCATCGACCACTCGGTAATCGACGTTCGACACCCCGAGCTCGGCGCCGCGGCGGCGGGCGCCATCGAGCATCCTCGGCGAGAAGTCGCTCGAGAGCAGCATCCCCTGCTCGCCGATCACGTCCGCCGCGGCAAAGCCCGTGTCGCCGATTCCGGCGGCGAGCTCGAGGACGGTGTCGCCCTCCACCGGCGCAAGCTCTCGAAGCAGCCATTCGCGCACCGGCGCAGCGAAGCTCTCGACGTCGGCGCGACGACCTTCCCAGGTCGGCGCGATCGCCTCCGCGATCTCAAGATTCGAGCGGCGACGCTCTTCGACGGTCGGTGGGGACATGACTGCTCCTCTCCTGGCCTTTCCCGACCAGGCTAGGCAGCCTGCGAGGGGGGCCGCAATGGGTATTTTCACCCAAGCCGGCCCCTTTCCATGCCCGCCGCGATTCGGCCACGGTGGGATACTCAGCGAGATCACGCGCAACTCCCCGAGGAGGTGGAGATGAAGTACCTAGTGAGCGCGAAGCCCGGCCCGATGCCCCCCTCACCGGAGCAGTGGGACGCGGCCCTCGAGTGGCTCAAGGGGAAGGTCGACGACGGCACGTTCGACTGCATCTACGGATACCTCGAGGGCGGCGGCTTCAGCGTCAGCAACGCCAACTCGCACCGCGAGGCGCTCGACCTGATGGCGGACTATCCGCTGTTCGGCCTCGTCACGTGGGAGGTGCAGCCGCTCCTCGAGTTCATGGAGGGGACGGACCTCATCCGCGAGAAGCTGGTCGAGGCCCAAGCCGCGATGGGCGGCGGCGGCTGAGCGATTCAAGTCGGACGACGGGACCCGGCCGGCAGGGTTCGGGTCCCGTTCGTCAGGCCGCGAACTCGCGCAGCGCGGCCTTGCGCGAGCCGCCGGGCGGGGAGCACCTCTCGGATCGATCGATGCGAGGCCACCTCGAGCGCGAGCGGGCGGATGAGCGCCGGCCACGCCGCCAGGTAGGTTCCGCCCCATGCCCGAGGGACTATCGGCCGGCGAAGTCGGCAAGGAGATCGCGGAGCACTCCAAGGAGCACGGCCCGCACGACGCGCAGGAGCGCCACGATCGGCTCGTCTCGATCGCGGAGGCGGTCCTCCTGTCGATCGTCGCCCTGCTGGCGGCCTGGTCGGGGTATGCGGCGGCGAAGTGGAGCACCGAGTCGCGCGTGGGCCTCGCCGAGGCCTCGGCGGCGAGATCGGAGGCGAACCGGGCGAACCTCGACGCGGTCGACCTTCGGAACTTCGACTCCTCCACCTTCGAGGCGTGGTTCGCCGCCTTCGCCGCCGGCAATCGGGAGGCGATGGCCCTGGCGGAGCACCGCTTCCGTCCGGATTTCCGGGTCGCGTTCGACGCGTGGCGCGCGACGAAGCCCGAGACGAACCCCGACGCGCCCCGAGGCCCGACCTTCATGCCGCAGTACCAAGAGCCGGGGATCGCGAAGGCGAAGAGGCTCGACAAGCAGGCGGAGGAGGCCTTTGCCAGCGGCTCCGAGGACGGCGAGACCGCCGACAAGTTCGTCCGCACCACCGTCTTTCTCGCCAGCGTCCTCTTCCTCGTCGGCATCAGCACCCGCTTCCCGTCGCGCGGGGGGCGCTACGCCCTCGTCGGGCTCGGAGCGGCACTGCTGGTCCTCTCGGTGATCCAGCTCCTGGGGCTTCCCGGCCCGCCGACGTAGCGCCGTCGTGCTCCTCGCCGACCAGCCCGACTACGTCCACGAGGCCGAGCGCATGCTGCGCGACCCGAGCCACTTCAAGTGGTACATCGTCTTCCTGCTCGTCCTCACCTTCTACCTCTACACGGTGGAGGTAGAGCGCCGGCGCTTCGACATCGTCGCCGCCGGCCTCGCGATCTGGTTCGCGGACTGGCTGAACGAGATCCTCAACTCGGTCTTCCTCCACGTGACCGACACCGCGCCCTTCTGGGCCGAGACCGGCCCCACCGCCTACCAGTTCCTCGTCGGCCTCAACATCGAGACCTCGTTCATGTTCGCGATCTTCGGCCTCGTCTACGCGAAGTCGCTGCCCGCCGACCGCGACCAGCGCATCCTCGGCATGCCGAACCGCCTCACGCTCGCAATCGTCTACTCGCTGATCGCGGTCGCGATCGAGGTCGTGCTGAACGACTGGGGCTACTTGCACTGGCACTACTGGTGGTGGAACTTCCCCTTCGTCCCGCTGATCTTCATCTTCGGCTACCTGTGGTTCTTCCTCTTCGCCGCCCACGTCTACGACCGGCCGACGAACGCGCAGCGCTTCCGCGCCGTCGGCGCGCTCGCCGTCTTGAACGTCGTCCTGGCGATCGTCTTCGGGCCCGTGGTCGGCTGGCTGTAGCTGCGTCGACTTCGACGCCGTCGTCGAGCCGCCTCTCAGCGGCGAGCCGCGCGGCGTCCGAGCGAGAGCCAGGCCGGGTAGGCGGCGAACAGCGACAGCGCAGCCAGGTGCTGCCACCAGCGCAACCGTTGCTCGTTGATCGAAGCGAGGCCGCTGGTTAGCATGAATTCGCGGCCCGACCGCGACCCGAACGGCCTCCAGAGCGGACCGAGCCGTGGCGTGTTCGCGTAGAGGGCCAGCGACACGCCGATGAACAACGCCACGGTCGCCGCGCTCATCCTCTGCGCCGTCGCCTCGTCGGGGGCGCCCCGCTCGATCGCGGCGCCGCTGGCGATGAGGAGCGGCGGGTCGATGAGGAAGCTCACGCCGTGAGGCTAGCCAAGCATCAACCCGCCCGCGCCGGCGTCGAGGCGGTCGCCTCGGCGCTGTTGCCGAAGGAGGTTGGAGGGCCCTCACCGGACGAGGTGGCCTACGCCACCGCGCCCCTTCTGCGCGCGATGCCGGCGACGAGCGTCGCCGGCGTGGCGGCCGGCGGGCTCGCCCTCCGCGCCGCCGCCCGGCTCCGTCACGGGCGTGCGATCAACGAGCTCCACCCGAGCGAGCGCGCCGCGTTGCTAGAGGCGATCGAGGGGGGGCCCGCGGGCGGCGCCGCCGCGTTCGACGCGATCAAGGCGCTCCTCCTGCTCGGATGGGGAGGGCGCTCCTACCAGGGCGAGATCGCCGAGGTTGCCAACGCCCACCCGCCGTCGCGGGCGGACGGCGAGCTCGATCTCGTCGACGCCGGCGCCGTGCCGGAACGGCTGCGCTGCGACGCCGTGGTCGTCGGATCCGGCGCCGGCGGCGCCTTCGCGGCGCGCGAGCTCGCGCGCGCCGGCCGGGAGGTGATCGTCGTCGAGGAGGGAGAGCGCTGGGACGTGGGGCGAATCCGGGCGACGCCGTCGACCATCCGCTTCGCCCGCCTCTACCGCGACGGCGGCACCACGGTCGCCCTCGGCCGGCCATCGCTGGCGCTGCCGATCGGGCGCGCCGTCGGCGGGACGACGGTCGTCAACTCGGGCACCTGCTTCCGGCCGCCCGACGCCGTCCAGCGCCACTGGCACGACGATCACGGCCTCGCGCTCGCCGAGCCCGAGGCCCTCGCCGAGCGCCTCGACGAGGTCGAGCGGCTCATCGGCGTCGCGCCCGTGCCGCTTGAGGTGATGGGGAACAACGGCCGCCTCGCCCTCGCCGGCGCCGAGGCGCTCGGCTGGAGCTCCGCCCCGCTGAGGCGAAATGCGCCGGGGTGCCGTGGCTCCTGCCAGTGCGCGATCGGCTGCCCGAACAACGCCAAGGCCGGCGTCCACCTCACCGCCCTGCCGGAGGCCTGCGCGGACGGCGCTCGGATCGTCCAGCGCCTGCGCGTCGATCGGATCGCCACCGAGGGCGACGGCGCGAGCGGGATCGTGGGGCGCGACCACGCCGGACGCGCGATTCGCATCGACGCGCCGCTCGTGATCGCGAGCGCCGGCGCCACCGAGACGCCACCGCTTCTGCGGCGAAGCCGCCTCGGCCGCCACCCCCGGCTCGGTCGCGGGCTCTCGATCCACCCCTCGCTCGGCATCGCCGGCTCCTTCGACGAGCCGGTCGTCGCCTGGCGAGGGGTGCTCCAGAGCGCCGGGATCGAGGAGGGCCACGAGCGCGACGGAGTGCTGATCGAGGCAACCTCGACCCCGCCCGGGATGGGCTCGATGACGATGCCCGGGGTCGGTGAGGAGCTGCTGGAGGCGCTCCACGGCGCCGACCACCTCGCCACCCTCGGCGGGATGGTGGCCGACGCGCCGAGCGGCCGGGTGCTCGGAGCTCGGCGCAGCCAGGTCGTCTACCGCCTCGCCCGCGAGGACGAGCGGCGCCTTCGAGTCGCGGTCGAGATGATGGGCCGCGTGCTCTTCGCCGCGGGTGCCCGCGAGGTGCTGCTCGGCGGCGCCGCGCCGACCGTGCGCTCGCCGGACGAGCTCGATGGCGCGGTCGCGGACCTCGACATGCGGCGCATGCACCTGGCCGCCTTCCACCCCACCGGCAGCTGCGCCGGCGGCGACGACCCGGCCCGTCACCCCGCCGACGCGACCGGCCGCCTTCGCGGCGTCCGCGGCGTCGTCATCGCCGACGCGTCGCTCTTGCCGAGCTGCCCGCGGGTGAACCCGCAGCTCTCGATCATGTCGATCGCCGCGGCCGCCGCGGCGGCCGCGGCGCTCTGAGCGGATGGCCGACGTGCGCTGCGCCGTGGGCTTGCCGAACGTCGGCGACTACGGCGACCCGCGGCTCTTGGCTGAGCTGGCGAAGCGGGCCGAGAGCGCCGGCTGGGATGGCGTGTTCGTCTGGGATCACCTGGCCTTCTCGAAGCCCGCTTGGCCGGTCGCCGATCCCTATGTCACGGTGGCCGCGATCGCCGCGAGCACCGAACGAATCCGGCTCGGGGTCATGGTCAGCATCCTGGCGCGGCGCCGACCGTGGAAATTCGCCCGCGAGACGGCGTCGCTCGATTTGCTGTCAGACGGCCGTCTCGTGGTCGGCGTCGGACTTGGCTCGGAGCCGGAGCTCGAATTCGCAGCCTTCGGCGAGGATCCCGATCCGCGGGTCCGAGCCGATCGCATGGACGAAGGGCTGGAGGTCCTGCTCGGATTGTGGAGCGGAAAGCCATTCTCCTACTCGGGCGAGCATTACTCGGTCAAAGACGCCGCCTTCCTGCCGCGCCCCTTCCAGCGCCCACGCGTGCCGATCTGGATCGCGGGTCGCTGGCCCGCACGGCGCCCGTTCAGGCGCGCCGCCCGATTCGACGGGGTCTTTCCCACCTTCGAAGGCGTAGGCCACGCCGAGCGGCCTACCCCCGATCAGCTCGCGGCGGTCGTCGACTACACGCGCTCGCACCGCGACCAGAAGGATCTCCCGTTCGACGTGGTCGTGGAGGCCCAATCGGACGGCCCGGACCCGGACGTCGTGGCTGAGTACTCCGACGTCGGCCTCACCTGGTGGATAGAAAAGCTCGGCTGGTTTCGCGGGCCGCTGGATTACACCCGCCAGCGAATCGAGCGAGGGCCTCCCGTTCCCACCTAGGACGCGCCGCGGGTCGAGCTAGCCCCGCGACTCCACCCGCACGCGCACTAGCGCGTCGCGCTCGCCCTCGCGGGTGGCGATCGCGTGGCCATGCACGGTCTCGCCGCGGACGAGGAGCGCGACCGGGCCGCCCTCGCCGGTCAGGTTCCGCCACCAAACCTTGCGGTCGGGCCAGCCGACGGCGATCGTGATCTCATCGCCCTTGTCGCGAAAGAAGGTGGGGATCGTGTGCTCGCGCCCGCTCTTGCGCCCCGTGTAGGTGATCAGCGCGAGCCGCCCGCTCGCGAGCCGGTGGGCCGGCGAGCGGAGGAGGGCCTTCAGAGCGGGATTGACCGTCCTGTTCATCGCCGGGAACGGGCCGCTGCTCTGCATCGGCTCGATCATCGCACGACGCGAATCGGCCGCGGTGGGATACTCGACCAGTCACGCGCAACTCCCCCAAGGAGGTGGAGATGAAGTACCTCATCAGCGCGTCGCCCGGGCCAATGCCCCCCTCACCCGAGCAGTTCGACGCCGCCATTGAGTGGCTCGACGGAAAGGTCAACGACGGCACGTTCGACTGCGTTTTCGGGTACCTGGAGGGCGGCGGCTTCAGCGTCGCAAACGTGGATTCCCACAAAGAGGCCCTGGACCTGATGGCGGACTATCCGCTGTTCGGCCTCGTGACCTGGGAGGTCCGCCCAGTGCTCGAGTTCCGAGAGGGGCTCGACACCATCCGCGCGAAGCTGGCCGAGGCGCAGGCCGCAATGGCCGGCGCAGGCTAGGCCGGATCCCGCTCGAGCTCGCGCCGGTCGGCCTCGCCGGCCGGCGTCCAGCCCGGGCTGCGGGAGGCGTATCGTCCTCGCCGCCTGCACTCGAGCTTCGCGGATGACCAAGAACGAGCGCCCTCCGAGCTACGTCCTCTCCAAGCGCTTCGAGAAGGCGCTCGACTGGGCGGTCGATCTCCATCGCGACCAGGGTCGAAAGGGCTCGAACACGCCGTACGTCGGCCATCTGCTCGGCGTCGCCGGTTATGTCTTCGAGGACGGCGGCTCAGAAGACGAGGCGATCGCCGCGCTCCTCCACGATGCGATCGAGGACCGTGACCGCGCCGGGCTGACCCAGGAGCTGGTCGCGGCCTTCGGCGAGCACGTCGTCGCCATCGTCGAGGGCTGCTCGCACGAGGGCGGTGACGCCGACTGGCGGACGCGCAAGGAGCACTACATCGCCCATCTCGCCGACCCCGACACCCAGCCCGAGGTCCTTCGCGTCTCGCTCGCCGACAAGCTCCACAACGTCCGCAGCATCCTCCGCGACTATCGCGAGCACAGGCACCGCCTCTGGAAGCGGTTCAACGCCAGCCCGGCCGACATGCTCTGGTACTACCAGAGCCTTCGCGACATCTACCTGGAGCGATTCCCCGGCGCGATGGCGGAGGAGTTCGCGGGTGAGGTGGAGCGGCTGGAGCGAGTAATCGGGTAGCGGGCCTCAGGCCTTCAGCCGCATAAGCGCCTCGACCTCGCGCTCGAAGGCCTCGATGATCCGCTCGGGATCTGGAACGAGTCCCGCGTCGGCCATCACGCCGACCGTCAGTGCGCCGGCGTAGCTGAAGATCGAGATGCTCATCGAGACGCTGCCCGAGCACGGCGCCCAGACGAGCACGCCGCTCATCGGCGTCCCGGCCAGGTAGACGGGCTCGCGCGGGCCGGGGACGTTGGTGACGACCGCGGTCCCACCCGACGAGAAGAGGTCGACGAGGCGCTTTTCGACCTCGACCGGCGCGCTCCCGAGAGCCTCGAGCACCCCGTAGGAGATGGCACCCTCGGGCGAGTGCTTGATCTCCTCCATCCGCTCGTGGACCTCGCGCAGCCGCGCGCGGCGGTCGCCCATCCCCACCGGCAGGCGCAGGGAGACGAGCCCGAACTGGTTCCCGAGGTCGGCGGGGAGCGGCTTGTCGAGCGGGCGGAGGTTGAAGGGGACGATGGCGGTGAGCTCGTCGACCAGGCTCTCGCGGGCCCGCAGGTATCGGCGAAACGCCCCGGCCACCGCGGTGACGATCACGTCGTTCACCGTCGCCTCGTGGGCGTGCCCGAACGCCTTCACGTCCTCGAGCGGGATCGGCGCCGACCAGGCCACCAGGTCGGCGACGCCGAGCTCGCCCTTGAGCGCGGTCGGCACCTCGGGGTTCGGCAGCAGGACCTTCGCCAGCGCCGCCGCGTCATCGCGCGCCGTGGCGGCCAGGTCGCGGAGCTCCGTGGGGTCCCGGACCACCTCCACCGCCTCGTGCACCACCGCCCCCGCGACCCCGCGCGCGGCCGATATCGCGCCGCGAGCGGGCGCAAGCAGCGTCGCCACGACACCTCGCCCGCCGCCGCGCGCGCCGTCGCCGTTCGCCTCGGCGGCGATCCCGGCGTCGGGCGCCTCGTCGGTGAGCGAGAGCATCACCCGGGCGAGCGCGATCCCGTCGGCGATGCAGTGGTGGATGCGCCCGACGATCGCCGACCCGTCGCCGTAGTTGTCGACGAGGTGGAAGTGCCAGAGCGGCTTCGAACGGTCGAGGGGCTTGGCGAGCTGGTCGGCGAGGAGGTCCTGGAGGGCCGCCTGGTCACCCGGCGCCGGCAGCGCGACGTGGTGCAGGTGCAGGTCGAGGTCGAAGTGCGGATCGTCCTCCCAGTGCGGCCCGGTCAGCGGGCCGCGCCCCTCGACGACCCGCTGGCGGAAGCGCGGGTAGCGGTCGACGAGGCGGGTGCGAATGACCTCGCGGACCCGGTCCCAGTCGACGGGCTCGTCGAACCACATCGCCGACGTGATCACCATCAGGTTCGTCGGCTGATCCATATGCAGCCAGGCTGCATCGGCCCGCGACATTCCGTGCGCAGTGGCCATGGCCCCAGCATAGGCCGTAATGCGAGTACGGTCCACGAGACGGTGACGGACCACCTGACCCCGCTCGACGCGTCCTTCCTCGAGCTCGAGGAGGCCGACCCCTCGTCGCACATGCACGTCGGCTGGGCGATGTTGTTCGACCCGCTGCCCGGCGGCGGCGCTCCGTCGCTCGAGGACCTCCAGAGGCTCCTCGAAGCCCGCCTCTCGCACCTCCCCCGCTTTCGCCGCCGGCTCTCCGAGACCCACACCGGCGGGCTGAGCTGGCCCGACTGGGTCGACGACGACGCGTTCGACATCGCGACCCACGTGCGCCGCGCGGCGCTGCCCGAGCCGGGCGGGCGAGCCGAGCTTCTCGACTGGCTCGGCGACTTCTACTCGCACCGGCTCGAGCGCAACCACCCGATGTGGAAGATGGTCCTGCTCGAGGGGCTCGAGGAGGGACGCTGGGCGATCGCCGTCAAGATCCACCACTGCCTCGTCGACGGGATCAGCGGCGTCTCGGTGACCGGATTGATCCTCGACGCCGAGCCCGAGCCGGCACCCGATTCGAAGGGGGTCATCGAGCTGATGGGACCGCCACCCGACGACGGCGGCGGCGGGTCGACGGACCCGCTCTCGACCCTCGTCCACGGCGCGAAGGCGGGCGCCGACCTCGCCCTCCACCCGGGGAAGGTCAAGGACCTCTTCTCCCGTTCGCGCGGAGTGGCCGAGCTCCTGGTCAAGGACGAGCTGCGCGGCGCGCCGAAGACGAGCCTCAACGTGCCGATCACCGCCCACCGCCGCCTCGCCGAGGTCTCGGTGCCGCTCGACGACTTCAAGGCGATCAAGAACGAGCTCGGCGGCACCGTCAACGACGTCGTGCTCGCCGTCTCGGCCGGGGCGCTGCGAGCGCTGCTTCGGAAGCGCGGCGAGGAGCCCGACCTCGCCGGCATCCGGGCGATGGTCCCGGTCAGCATGCGCCAGGCGGGCGAGAGCCTGGCGCTCGGCAACCGGGTGAGCTCCCTGTTCGTCGAGCTGCCCGCGGCCGAGCCCGACCCGCGCGAGCGCTATCGGCAGACCGTGGAGGCGTCCGAGTCGCTGAAGCACAGCGACCAGGCGGCCGGCGCCGCGGCGGTCGTGGACCTTGCCGGCATCGCGCCGCCGATGCTGCACGCCGTCGTCGGCCGGCTCTCGCTCTCGCCGCGCCTCTTCAACGTCACCATCACCAACGTCCCCGGCTCGCCGACGACCCTCTACGGGCTCGGCGCGCCCCTCCGCCACATCTTCCCCCTGGTGCCGATCTTCGCCAACCACGCGGTCGGGATCGCGATCACGAGCTACGACGGCGAGATGGTCTTCGGCATCAACGCCGACCGCGACGCAGTCCGCGACCTCGACGTCTTGGAGCAGGGGCTCGTCGAGTCGATCGACGAGCTGCGCGAGGTGGCGACGGTCGGATAGCCGGCGCAGCGGAGATCAGCGAGGTGGGCCGGACGCAGCCGGCACTCGCGGAAGCCTCGCGTCGGCGCCGGAGCGCGCGCGGGCGCTGAGGCCTGCACGACGGTCGCGCACCCGCCAGTAGCGGCGGACCCACGGTGGGCGCCGGTCGCCGTCGACGGCCGCCGCAACGCCCTTCGTCCAGCGCGCGAGGAGGGCGTCGGCCTCGGCAACCGCCGCGGCGGAGGCCGGTGGCTCGCCGAGCCAGCGCCGTTCGACGTCGTCGCGCTCCCCCGTGAACAGCGGGAGCGCCGCGGCCGGATCCCGCAGAGCGCAACGGTGAAGACGCTCGTGGCGCCACCAGAGCGTGCGGGCGTCGAACCGATCGGCGGGGCGCGGCCCGAGCTCGACCGGTTCACCAACCCGAAACGGCTTGAAGAGCGAGGTGCACGGCGCCGCAGTGCCGGTCGCCCAGTGGATCGCGGCTCCGTCGCGCAGGTCCGACAGCCACGAGGCCGTGGTCTGCGACGCGGCGAGGAGCCCGCCCGCGTGCATGCACGGCGCCGCCATCGCCCCGTTGAGGGGCGAGTAGTGGGGCCACCGGCCCGTCCCGTGGGATCGCAGCGTCGCCATCAGCCTGGTGGGCGAGGGGCTCTCCCCCGCCTCCCGCCTGGTCAGGGCCCTGCGTGCGCGACACGCCGACACGGTCGTTCGCAGGCGATCGCCGTGGCGCTCGGCGAAGCCGGGGATCGTCAGCCCGTTGGAGATACTGCGCACGCCCGACGAGACCCGCTCGCTCGCCCAGTGCGGTCCCGCCGTCTCGAGCACCCACCCCTCGCTCGGGTCGGCGATCGCGAAGCTGTTGTGGTAGGTGAACGATCGCCGCTCGTGTCCGCACGGCCCGCCCTGGCCGTGGCGCTCGATCAGCTCCGCGATGACCTCAACCGCCGCCGCCGCGGTCGCGGCCCGTTCGAGGGCGAGGCGAACCAGGTCCATGCCGGTCAGCCCGCTCGCCGCGTACGGCTCCTTGGTGAACACGGCCTCGTTGCCGATCGCAACGCCGTGATCGTTCGCCCCCATCTCGGCTCCCCAGATCCAGAACGGTCGGCTGATCAGGACGGCGTTCGTCGCGGCAACCTGCGGAATCTCGATCCAGGTGCAGCGAACGGTCGAGCCGGAGGGGTGGGAGCGGCCGGGATGCCACTCGAGCGCCTGGGCCTCATTCGGATCGCGGTCGGAGTTCTTGGCCAGCAACACTCGGTCCGGGCCCACGGCGATGACGCTGTCGCACACGCGATCAGCCTATTGGCGGGCTCTCACGCGGTTCGAGCGCTAGCGTAGGCGGGGCCCAGCACCAGTCCGAAGGGGGTCGACATGGAGGTCAGTGGAAGCGCTCGGTCGGCGAGCGAACGGCAACCGTACGCGGACCGCACAGAGGCCACGTCGGAGTTCGCCGCCCACGTCAACCGCGGCAAGGCGAACGCGCTGGCCGCGATGGGCGTGGACATCGTGGTCGGCGAGCGCGAGGGGGCGCGATTCCGCGATGCCTACAGCGGGCGCTGGTACTGGAACTGTCACTGCAACGGCGGGGTCTTCAACCTCGGACACCGGCATCCGAAGGTCGTCGCAGCCCTCCGCGACGCGCTCGAGCACCTCGACGTCGGCAACCACCACCTGATCAGCGGGTGGCGGGCCCGCCTCGCCTCGCAGCTCGCGGCGAGCACCAACGGGGCCCTTCCGTATGCGATCTTCACCCCCTCCGGCTCGGAGGCGGTGGACCTGGCGGTGCGGCTGGCGCGGGCCCGGACGCAGCGCGAGGGGATCGTTGCGGCGCTCGGTGCCTACCACGGTCTCGCGGGCTACGGGTGGGCGGCGAGCGATCCCCGCTGGCTGGAGCCGTTCGGCTACGGCCCGCCGGGGTTCGCCCATGTTCCCTTCAACGACGCCGAGGCGCTTCGCGGGGCCGTCGACGAGGGGACCGCCGCCGTGATCCTCGAGGCGATCCCGGCCACCCTCGGCTTTCCGCCTCCGGCTCCGGGCTACCTCGAGGCCGTGGCCGCAGCCGCGCGAGAGCGCGGTGCGCTCCTCGTCATCGACGAGGTGCAGACCGGCCTGGGACGAACCGGAACCGCCTGGTACTGCCAGCAGGAGGGCGTTGTGCCGGACATCCTGATCACGGGCAAGGGGCTCGGGGGCGGCCTCTACCCGGTGAGCGCCGCCCTCGTGAGTGCCGAGGTCGAGGAGTTCTTCGACGAGAACCCGTTCGCCTATGTGTCGACGTTCGGCGGCGCCGAGTTGGGGTGTGCGGTGGCGAGCGCGGTGCTCGACGAGAGCTTGAGGCCGGACTTCCTCGCGCGGGTGAACGAGCTGGGGGAGCGCTTCGAGGCCGGCTTCGAGGGGCTTCCCTTCGAGCTTCGCCGGCGCGGGATGACGATGGGGCTCAAGTTCGAGGAGGACGGCGGGGGGCTGACGGCGGCCAAGCGGCTGATCGACGCCGGCGTGTTCGCCGTCTTCGCCGAGCACGACCACTCCGTGACCCAGTTCAAGCCTCCCCTGATCCTCACCGACGAAGAGGCCGACGAGATCATCGCGGCGGTGCGAGAGACGCTCGCGTGACCGAACGCGAGGCCGCGAGCCTCCCGGAGGAGGCTCTTCGCGAGCTCGACCGCCGCGTCGAACGCGCCCTCGCCGCCGGCGAGGAGTCGAGCCTCCCGCTGCTGGGCTTCGGCGAGATCTCCCTGGTGCTCGGGTGGCCCGGCCGAGCACCCCCGCTTCGCCTGCAAGCGGCTGCCGCTGTTTCCGAGCCGCTCGCGGCTCGACGCCTACGGGCGCACCCTGGACGCCTATCTGGAGGCCCTGCGCCGCGCGGGCGTGAGGGTCGTCGAGACCGAGCTCGACGCCGTCATCCGTGACGACGGCCTCGTCGCCGGCTACGTGATCCAGCCGGTCCTCCCCGCCGAGAGTCTGGCCCCCGTGGTCCTCCGCGGCGAGGACCCGGACGCGGGGCACCCGCTGGTGGCGGCGGTCGTCGACGCCGCCGCGGCGGCGGTCAGCCCGACCGTGGGGCTCGATGCCCAGCTCGCAAACTGGACCTGGGACGAGTCGGGCCTCACGTACCTCGACGTCTCGACCCCGCTCCTGTGGTCCGAGGATGGGCGTCCGCTGCTGGACCTGGAGCTCCTCTCCCGTGCGATCCCCTGGGCCCTCCGGGGAGCCCTCCGCCGCCTGCTCGTTCCGGGAATCGTCGAGACCTATCGCGACCTGAGAAAGGTCTACTTCGATCTCTGCGGGAACCTCCTCAAGGAGGGGCTCGACCGCTGGCTGCCGGCCTTCCTCGCGAACGCCAACCGGCACCTCGATCGTCCGCTCACCGCCGCCGAGGTGCGCCGCTACTACCGCAGAGATGCCCGCCTGTGGGCGATGCTCCTGCGGATCCGCCGCCTCGATCGAGCTTGGCAGCTTCGCGTCAGGCACCGCCCCTACCCGTTCCTGCTTCCGGAAAAGATCGAGCGCTAGCCGGTGCCGCCCCTGCCAGGGAGCGTCCGCCCGAGGCAGCGGACATACGACGGAGCCATCCCCCAGCGCCTATAGAGGCGGAGCGCCTCCTCGTTGCCGGCGATGACGGCCAGCCCGATGAAGCCGACGCCCGCGGCGGCGAGACGGCCCTCGACTTCCTCCATGAGCATTGAGCCAATCCCCCAACGGCGCAGTGCGGGCTCGACAGAAAGCGCCTCGAGTTCGCCCATCCGCTCGCTGGTCTCGAAGCTCCAGTCGCCGTCGCGAATCCGGAACAAGGCGAAGCCGACCGGCGAGCCCTCGCGCTCAGCGATCAGCAACCAGGCCTCGCCGGCATGCATCCAGCGCTTGAACTCACCCCGGCGCCGCTGCCAGGCATCCTCCGGGCGCCGGAACGGGACGACCTCGCGGGCCTCGTCCGCGATCTCGGCGTTGTGCTCGTGCATGGCTCGCCACAGCGCCTCGACGTCGTCGAGCCGCTCCGCCCCCGCCTCGATGATCTCGACCTCGGGCGGTCCTGTCTGCTCCGCGGTCACGGGGCGAGCCTATCGGCGGGATGCAAGCCGTTGCGCCGCGTCATCCGCCCGCGAGGAACTCCTGCAGGGCGGCCTTGCCGCCGCCGATGAGCGGCTCGCCATGCGCGAACAGAAGGCTGTCGAAGTCGAGGTCGAGCAGCCCTCGAAGCGACTCGCGCAGCCCGGCCCGCACCGCAGCGGGATCGTTGCCCATCAGGTATCCGGGCACGAAGCCGAGCCCGCCCCCGCGCGGGCGGATGATGCCGTCGGCGAACGCGAGCGCGCCCCCGTCGGCGGTCCGGATCTCGAGCGTCGTGTCGTCGGGGCAGATGACCCCGAGCTGGTGAGCGGTCACTCCCGGCGCGAGCTCCTCGCCGAAGGCGAAGCCCTCCACCTTCGGGCCGCGCTCGAACTCGTGCAGGCCGACCTCGGCGCAGCGGATCGGGCAGCCGAACGCCTCCGCGAAGCGCTCGGCGTGGCGAAGGTGGTGGCGGTTGGTGAGGACGATCTGGGTCGGAGCCTCCCGCCCCTCGAACCACTCGAGGCCCTCGCGCGGCACCAGCGGGTCGACGACGGTCCGAGCAGGCTCGATGTAGAACGAGTCCACGGGGACCCTGATTCGCGGGTGGATCACCGTCCAGTGGTGGACGCCCGGGAGCACCTCGCGGATCGGGCGGTGCGAGGCGAGCTCGAGCGCGAGCGGGCGGATGAGCTGCGGCCACGCCGCCATCGCGAGGTCGAGGCCGTGGCGAGCGTGGCTTTGGAGGCGATCGAGCACCGCTGTCTCATCCTGACGGCACGACGTGGGTGCCGCGCTCGCCGCGCATGATTGCCGCGGCGTCGCTGAGGGCGCCGATGCCCGCGAACCCGCCGGTGCGCTCGACGAACCGGCAGGCGGCCTCGGCCTTCGGGCCCATCGATCCCGGTGCGAGATCCATCCCGCGAAGCTCGGTGACGCTCGCCTCTCGCAGGGCGTGCGCTTGCGGCGTGCCCCAGTCGGCCTCCACCGCCGGCACGTCGGTCAGGAGCAGCAGCGCGTCGGCCTCCAGCTCCGCCGCCAGGAGCGCCGCCGCGAGGTCCTTGTCGATCACGGCCTCGACGCCGTGCAGCCGGCCGTCCACCTTCACGACCGGGATCCCTCCCCCACCGACGCAGACGACGAGCACGCCCGACTCCACGAGCAGCCTGATGGTCGGCAGCTCGACGATCTCGCGCGGCTCCGGAGAGGCCACCACGCGCCGATAGCGATCCCCGTCGGGCGCCACCTGCCAGTCTCGCTCCGCCGCGAGCCGCTCGGCCTCGTCGCGCCCGTAGACGGGGCCGATCGGCTTCGTCGGCCGCTCGAACGCCGGGTCGTCGCGGTCAACCACGACCTGGGTCAGAAGGGTGGCCACGGGCCGGGCGCCGAGCTCGTTCGTGAGCTCCTGGTCGAGGAGGTACCCGATCATTCCCTCGGTCTCGGCACCCAGCACGTCGAGCGGGTCGGGGGCCTCGCCGGTGGACGCATCTGCCTGGAGGGCGAGCAACCCGATCTGCGGGCCGTTTCCGTGGGTGACGACGACCTCGTGGTCGCCGGCGAGCTCTGCGATCGCTCGCACGGCCACCGCGACGTTGCGCCGCTGCGTGGCGGCGTCGGCGCGCTCGCCCCTGCGAAGCAGGGCGTTGCCTCCGAGCGCTGCGACCACGCGCATGACGGGCTTTGTACCGCGTAGGCTGGCCTGACCGTGGAAGGGAAGCCCGGCGGCCAACGCGCGAAGCCCCGAGCGCGGCGCGTGATCGTGATGGGCGCCGGCGGCCGCGACTTCCACGACTTCAACCTCCTCTACCGCAACGACCCGGCCGTCGAGGTCGTCGCCTTCACGGCCACCCAGATCCCCGGCATCGATGACCGGACCTACCCGCCGTCGCTGGCGGGCCCGCGCTACCCCGACGGGATCCCGATCCGCCCGGAGGAGGAGCTCGTCGAGCTCATCCGCTCCGAGAGCGCAGACGAGGTCGTCTTCGCCTACTCAGACGTCTCCTACCCCTACGTGATGCACGTCGCCGCGCGCGCCCAGGCCGCCGGGGCCGGCTTCGTCCTTCCGGGGCCCGAGGCAACGATGCTCAAGGCGGCGAAGCCGGTGGTGTCGGTGTGCGCCGTGCGCACCGGCGCCGGAAAGAGCCAGACCAGCCGCGCGGTGGGCAGGGTCCTGCTCGACGCCGGCCTGACGGTCGGCCTGATCCGCCACCCGATGCCCTACGGGGATCTCGAGGCGATGAGCGTGCAGCGATTCGCCTCGATCGCCGACATCGACGCCTCCCACCCGACGATCGAGGAGCGTGAGGAATACGAGCGCCCGGCCGAGATGGGGATGCTCGTCTACGCCGGCGTCGACTACGAGGAGATCACCCGCCTGGCCGAGAGCGAGGCCGACGTCCTGATCTGGGACGGCGGCAACAACGATCTCCCGTTCCTGCGCCCCGACCTCGCGATCGTGGTCGTCGACCCGCTGCGTCCCGGCGACGAGCTCGCCTACTTCCCCGGCGAGGCGAACCTCCGCATGGCCGAGGTCGTGCTCGTGAACAAGGCCGACAGCGCCACAGCGGAGCAGCTTCGGCGGGTCCTCGAGGACGTCGCGGCGGCCAACCCGGACGCGTCCGTCATCCAGGCCGACTCGCCGGTCACGCTCGAGGACGGCCCGTCGCTGGAGGGAAAGACGGCGCTCGTGGTCGAGGACGGCCCGACGATCACCCACGGAGGGATGCCGTTCGGGGCCGGGACGGTGGCCGCGACAGAGGCGGGAGCGTCGCGGGTAGATCCCCGCCGCTACGCGGTCGGCTCGATCCGCGACACCTTCGCGAAGTACCCGCACATCGGCCCGGTCCTCCCCGCGATGGGCTACGGCGACGAGCAGCTTCGCGACCTCGAGCAGACGATCAACGACACCGAGTGCGACGTGGTGGTGGCGGGCACGCCGATCGACCTCGCTCGCCTGATCGAGACGCGCCACCCGATCCGCCGCGCGACCTACGAGCTGCGCCACCGCAGCGGCCCCAGCCTCGACGAGGTGCTTGCGCCGATCCTCCGCCGGGCGAGCTGAGCTCAGAGCCCGGCCAGCACGCCGTTCACGCGCTCGAGGAGCCAGTCGAGCTCCTCGCGGCTCGTGGTGAGTGGTGGCGCAAAGCGGATGGTCCGCTTCTGGGTCTCTTTGGCCAGGACCCCCACAGCCATCAGTCGCTCGCAGACGTTCCTGGCCGTCGTCGGCCCGGCATCGATGTCGACGCCGATCCAGAGGCCCCGCTGGCGGACCTCGGCGACCACCCGATGATCCGCCTCCCGCAGGGAGCGGAGAAATCGTCCGCCGAGGTCGGCGGCGTTTCGCGCGATCGAGCCGTCGGCCAGGAGGTCGAGCACCTCGATCGCGATCGCGCAGGCGAGTGGGTTCCCGCCGAACGTGCTCCCGTGCTCGCCTGGCTTGAAGAGGCCGAGGACTCCGTCCCCGCCGACGACCGCCGAGACCGGCACGATTCCCCCGCCGAGAGCCTTGCCGAGCAGGAGCAGGTCAGGGGTGACGCCCTCGTGATCGCAGGCGAACATCCGCCCCGTGCGGCCGAGCCCCGATTGGATCTCGTCGGCGATCATCAGCACGTTCGCGTCCGTGCAGATGGCTCGCGCTCCGCTGAGAAATCCCTCGGGCGGGATCCTCACGCCCGCCTCGCCCTGGATCGGCTCGACCAGGAACGCGACGGTGTCGTCGTCGAGCGCCCCCTCCAGAGCTCCGAGATCGCCAAAGGGGATGCTCTCGAAGCCCACCGCGTAGGGACCGAAGCTTGACCGCGCGGCCGGATCGTCGGAGAACGAGACGATCGTCGTGGTGCGCCCGTGGAAGTTCCCCCGGCAGACGACTATCTTCGCCCCGTCGCGCCCGACCCCCTTGGTCTCGTATCCCCACTTTCGGGCCGCCTTGATCGCCGTCTCGACGGCCTCGGCGCCGGTGTTCATCGGCAGCACCCGCTCCTGCGAGCCCGCCTCGGCGAGGCGCCGGCAGAACTCGCCGAGGCGGTCGTTTCGAAACGCGCGAGATGTGAGCGTCAACCGGTCGAGCTGCTCTCGAGCGGCGGCGACGAGCCGCGGATGCCGGTGGCCGAAGTTCAGCGCCGAGTAGGCGGACAGCGCGTCGAAGTACCTGCGCCCGTCGACGTCCTCGACCCATGAGCCCTCGCCCCGGCTGATGACCACCGGCAGCGGGTCGTAGTTGCGGACGCCGTACTCGTCCTCGAGGCGCGTCGGGTCCGCGACCTCGCTCAGGCTGCGGATCGCCGCCACGACTTCTCCGACCGGCGCTCCATCGCAGGCCTCTCCTTCGGTCGACGCCTCGTGATCAGGATGCTAGCCCTGCGATGCCGAGCCGGTTGATCGACGGCCGCGAGCGACCAGGTCGTCTAGGGACGAGCCCGGTTGATCACCGTGGTTTCGGCGATCGCTGCCCCCATCGTCCAGTACTCCCAGCCGTCGAGCTCGAGGTAGGTGAGGTGGTATCGCGGCTTGGCCGCGTCCCGTGGCCACGGCTTGACGACGCCGTCCCGGCGGATCAGCTCCGCGAACTCGAAGAACTGCGGCTCGAGCTCCGGTCGCCATTCGCGCACCGTGTACTCGTGCGGCCACTGCGGCATCGTCTTCGCGAACTGCCAGCGAACCTCGGCGATATAGGCGCGAGCGTCGTCAGCGGTGAAGGTCGCACTCACGACTTCCGCTCGGGCTCGTCTGCGGCGCGGCAGTCGCGACATTTCCGCTGGTAGCCCACGAGCCCTGCGCAGTGCCACCAGTGGCCGTCGTTGGGGTCGAAGTAGTTGCTTATCGGCCTCCGCATGCGGCGGCGCCCGCAGGAGTCGCAAACCCGGCCCTCGCAGAAGCACGTCGACTCGAAGCGCTCGATGGCGCCTTGCACGCGTCGCCACGTTTGGCCGCGCACGGTTCCACACGAGTCGCAGAGCTCCAACCCAGGCGGCATCCAGCCGCGCAGCGGCTTGATCTCGAGCCTTGGCTCCGAAAGCAGGCCTTCGATGTCCCAATCCGTCGGGTCCGGCCTGTCCCCGGACGGCTCCACCGGCTCCTCGAAGCGCCGGCTCGCCAGCTCGCGCAGGACGAGGTCGAGTCGCTCGCCAAGCGTCACGGTCCTCGCTTCGCACTCACGGCAGACCCAATGGAGCCCGCGGCGCGTATCGGCGAGCGCATCCACCGTCCCGCGGCAGATCTCGCAATATCGCCAGACGCGCCTCCTCAGACCACTCGCCGCGGACGTCCAGGTGCACTTCTCGTGGCCCGAGGAGAAGGCGAGGAAGTCTCCGGCCGAGTCGCAATGCGCCGCCGTGTGCTCCTCGATCGTTGGGTAATAGCCGATCTCCCCACACCCTTGGCAGACCTTGCCGCCGGGAGCCAGCGGCTTCGGTTTTGGGCCGAGGCCGAGGATCTGCTTGATCCATTCCGCTTCGCGCGCGAGCTCGGGTTGAGTTGGCATGAAACACCTCCATCGATCCCGGCTGTAGCACCGTGCCTCGATCCGGAGATCTCGGTCGGTTGCCGCGGCGTCGACGGGCCGGGTCCCTCAGCCGCTCTTGATGGATAACGGCAGTGACTGTAGTCACCACGAGACGATCTTGTGACACGTCCGTCAGGTCTGCCACTCGCCCGCCGACCTGACGGTCGAAGCAACTCTCGTTCGGCGAGGGGCCCAATGCCAGCGAAAGTTTCGTCTGCCACAAGCGCTATCTTTCGCCGCCGCCCGAGGGTTGCAGGGACCGGGAGGCGTTCACGCCGGCTGGCGACGAGTGCGCCAAGCCCAGATACGAGATGCCATTTAGACGTCGAAAGGACTTCGAGCTTGGCCCCCTCGAAGACGAGGAGCTCCTCGCCTACGCGGTCGCCGCTCGCGATGCCGGTGAGACCGATGCGATGCAGGAGGCGCTCGCGATCCTCGTCTTCCGCCGCTACGCCAACCTGGTCCGCCGCGCCGGCCTCAAGGTCCGACCAAGGCCGACGCCGAGGACATCGCCTGCGAAGACGATCGCCGACGCCGATCGTCGCCCGCTTCCAGGGCACCAGCGAGGGTGAGTTCTGGAAGCTCGTCAGCACGATCCTCGCTCGCCGCATCGCCGATTTCCTCGAGAAGCGCAAGCGGTCGCTCGACGAGGCGCCGCTCCCCGAGGAGCACGCGGACGACGAGGACATCCATGGAGGGCCCGCGGCCGTGACCCAGGACCCGACCACGGCGATCGGAGCCCAGGACGTGATCGACCGCCGCCTCGACGCGCTGAGCGACGTGCACCGGCGCGTCGTAGAGCTCTCCGTGTTCGAGGACCTCGAGGCGAAGGACGTCGCCGAGCGGGTGAACGAGGAGCACCCCGGCCTCAATCCGCCGATGAGCGTCGACAATGTCCACCAGATCACGAGCCGATTCCGCAAGGATCTGCGCGACGACCTCGAGGCTTCCGGCTAGAGGAAACCCCATGACCGACGTCGATCGGCTCCTACGCGAATACATCCAAGAGCACCAAGCCGGCGGCGAGGCGGACCCGCTCGCCTACGTCGAGCGCCTCGAGGGCGCCGACCGCGCTGAGCTCGAGGCGCTCATCGACGGCTACCTCGCGCGCGCACCCGGCCAACCGTGGGATCCCGAGGCCTACCGCGGCTCGCCCGCCGAGCAGGTCGTGACGGCGCTCACCGAGTCGCTCGCCGGCGTCTCGGGCTCGTGGCCGATGCTCCTCCCCGAGCTTCGCAACAGGGCGCGGATCCGCCGCGACGAACTGGTCGCTGGACTCGCCGAGAAGCTTGGCGTCGGCGGCCGCGAGGAGAAGGTCGCCTACTACTACAACAAGATGGAGCACGGGCTGCTCGAGCCCTCCGGGGTCTCCGACCGCGTGCTCGACGCCCTGGCCGGCATCGTCGACACGACGCGCGATGCGCTGCGAAGAGCCGGCGAGCGCGTCGCCCCGCCTTCGGCCGGCGAGGGCGCTGTGTTCGCGCGAAAGGCGTATGCCGATGCCGATCACGGCGGCGAGGCTCCGGCGGCGCCGGCCAGCGCCGCAGCGCCCGCCCGCGATGAGGACATCGAGCGCGACGAGGTCGACGAGCTTTTCCTCGGGGGCTGAGAGCGCCGTCAGGCACTGACCGCGCCGAGCGACTCCGAGTTCATATGAGGACCGGCAATCGAAATCACCTGAGAGGGGTGTTCGGCTTCGCCGTTCGCGAGCGCGACTGGCCGCTCGCCGGGCTGCTCGCCGTTGCCACCGCGGGCGAGCCGCTCGCCGACGCTGCGCTGCGGTTCGAGCTCAACCGCCTCGTCGGGACCGGCGGGGGCGTCAGCTTTGGCTCGCTGCGCGCGCTCGGTCACCTTCTCCGCGCGATCGCCCGCCTCGACTCAACCCGAGACTAGGATCGGCTCGCCGATGAAGCAGGCCGAGGTCGAGGCGATCGAGCGGCGCGCCGAGCAGGCCCTCGCCGCGCTGCCGAGCTGGCTCTGGGACGGCGAGAGCCTCCCGGTGCCGGTCGAGGCGATCGCCGACACCCACTACGGCCTGCTCGTCCGCGACGTCGACGACCTGACCACCGCGCCCGGCTGCCCCAAGCTCGCCGAGGGCCAGGGCCTCTCGGGACTTCTGCTCGCAGGCGCGGGCGAGATCTGGGTGAACGCCGAGGAGGGGCGCGAGTGGCCGCCGCGGCGCCGCTTCACGATCGGCCACGAGCTCGGCCATTTCGTCCTCCACAGCGACGGCGAGCGCTCGCTCTTCTGCCGCTCGACGGCCGTCCAGGCCGACGAGCAGCCCGACCCGAATACGCCGCCGCCCGACCTGCCGGACATCGAGGAGGAGGCGAGCGTGTTCGCAGCGGCGCTCCTGATGCCCGCGCGGCTCGTGCGCCGGGAGTACGAGGCCGATCGCGAGTTCTCGAGGCTCTGCGGCTGCTTCGGCGCTTCGGGCGCCGCGATGGGGCGCCGGCTCCACGCGGTGATCTGAGTCGTTCACGGCACGAGCGTGATCGTCCCTTCGCGCGCCACCGGCGCGAAATCCCTTTCGTCGAGCGTCAGAACGCGGCCGCCGCGGCGCTCGGCGCAGGCGATGACCGCGGCGTCCGCGAGGCCCAACCTCAGGTCCGCGTACCGGTCGAGCAGCTCCCCGACGCGCTGGAAATCGCCGTCACCGCAGTCGAGCTCGTAGTGACCCGAGTCGATATCACGCACCAGCTGGCGCAGGACGTCGGGCCCAAGGTCTGCTTCGACCATGTACCCGACCTCCGCCAGGATCCCGGCGGGAAGGATGAGTGGCCCGAGCTCCGATTCGAGCGCGGCGCGCACCGCCTCGTGATCGGGGTCAGCACCGTTCAGCGCGGCGAGGACTCCGGAGGTGTCGAGCGTGATCACTTGCGCCGGCGCCAGGCGCGTGCGAGGCGAGCCTCGTCGTCGGCCGCACGAGCCTTCGGGTTGGAACCCATGCCAACCGACGGCGGCAGCCCGGGCTCGCGCTCGCTTCGCTCGAGGTACTCGTCGAGCGCCTCGCGGGTGATCTGGGCGCGCGAGCGCCCCAAACGGCGTGCGGCCTGCCGCAACCGCTTATCGGTGCCGTCGGGGATGTAGAGAGTCGTCTTGCGCACAGACATCACGGTACCACCCGAAACGTATGGCAGATCAAGGCAGCTCCTCCGGGAGCACCACGAACCCCTCACGCGACGCCGCGTCGCGGAGGCGACGGTCGAACGACACGAACTCGGTCCGCTCGGCTACCTCGCCGCGCCACACCCGTGCGGCGGCGAGCTGAAACGCGTCGCCGGCGCGGAGGGCGTGGACCGCCAACGCACGTTCCGCTTCCCTCCGCACTGCCTCGGCGGGGGCGACCTCGGACCAAGCGCTTCTCAGCTTCTCGAGCACGGTGGCTGCCCGCTTGACGCCCGCGGCGTCGACGTCGCCAGCGCGCTCGCGGCGACGAAGCGCGGACGTGCATTCGACGCGGGTGGCCCACCAGACGACCAAGGCACCATCCGAGCGGGCGAGATCGGCGGGGATCTCGGTCCACGCCTCCTCCACCAGGAGGGGCACGACCGCGGACGCATCCCAGAAGCGCACTGCCCTACCAGCCTTCGCGCCGCTCCTCGATCACCGTTTCGGCGAGACTCGGTCCCTCGATCGTCGGCCGAGGCAGATCGAAGAACCCCTCGGGCAGCTCCATCGTCCCCACCCGGATGAGCCCCTTGCGCTCGAGCTCGGCCAGATGCTCCTCGTCCGTGACGGCCGGGACGATCTTCGCGATCGGCCGGCCGTGGTCCGTGATGAGGACGTCCTCGCCGGCCCGCACCCGAGCCAGGTACTCGCTGAGCTTTGCCTTGAGCTGGGCCACACCGGTGACGATCATGACCCATCTGATCATATCGATCTAGTCAGAATGGTCACGCTAGTCGCGCTCGACTGTGTCGACTCTGCAACGCGACGAGCTGGCGTCTCAGGCCGAGGCGAGCACTTCGAGCACGACCGCGCGGTTCGGCGCTGCGAGAGCGGACCGCGCGGCAGCCTCAAGCGCCTCGCCGTCCAAGCCGAAACGCCGCGCCGCGACGCCAAGGAGCTCGAGGTGGTCGGCGGGACTCAGAAGCTCCACGTTGACCGGTCGCTCTCCGGCCAGCGCGACCGTGCAGTAGTCGTCGTCGATCGCCTCAGCGCCCTCCCATTGCGCGGCCTCGATCAGATCGATCGAAAGCGCATCGGCTTCGCTGTCATAAGCGGCTCGCATCAGATCCTCCTGCGCTCATGGACGGTAACGACGAAGTCGGGCTTGTCAACCGCAACGATCACGCGGAGGTTCCTACCTCCCCCACGGCCGGCGAAGCGCAGACGACCGTCCGGATCTTCGTCTCGTGCCTTCGGCGCCGAGCAGATGGCCTCGACGTCCTCACTCGCCAAACCGAGCCTTCGCATCTGATTGCGGGCGTGTCGCGAGAATCGCACACGAGATCAACCCCGCCCTTTGCCTCCGCGCCCCGAGGAAATGGCCCGCCCACTGACCAGACCGTCAGGAATCGACCTCTGCGACCGACTCCCCGGTCATGAATAGCTCGAACGCACCCACCAACGAAAGCCCGACCCTCTCGACCTTCCTCGCGAAGCCCCTTCGCGTCGGCGACCCCGACGTCGCCGGCAACCTCGCCGTCTTCCCGCTCTTCGGCCCCGCGCCGACGCTCGAGTACCTGAGCTTCGCCCAGGGCCGGGCGGTCGGCGTGAGCGTCGGCGAGCTCGAGGGCGGCGCCTCCGTCAACGACCTCTTCGTCCACAACCCGGCCGACAAGCCCGTCCTTCTCTTCGAGGGCGAGGAGGTCCTCGGCGCGCAGCAGAACCGCACCTTCGACGTCCCCGTCCTCGTCGGCGCCGGCAAGAAGGCCCGGGTGCCGGTGAGCTGCATGGAGCGCGGGCGATGGGACGGCTCGCGTCACCGCGAGCGGTTCGTTCCGTCCCCGCAAACCGCCGGACCGAAGCTGCGCAGGATGAAGGCGCATTACGCGCGCAAGCTGGCCGCCGTCGGCGGCGAGGCCCGCGCCGACCAGGGCGCGGTCTGGAAGAGCATCGATGACACCTCGCGCCGGCTCGGCGCCCACTCGCCGACCGACGCGATGCACGACGTCTTCGAGTCGCGCCGCGGTGAGCTGGCCGAGGCCGCCGAGAGGATTCGCCTCCGCGAGGGACAGACCGGTGCGATCGCCGCGATCGGCGGCAAGCTCCACGTCCTCGACTACGCGAGCCGCGCCGACGTCTTCGCCGAGCTCCACGGGCCGCTCGTCCAGGGCTACGCGCTGGACGCGCTCGACGGGGCCACCGACGAGGTTGACGCCGACCCGCCCGAGACAGAGACGGCCAACGGCTTCGCCCTGCTCGCCGCCGACGCCCCGATCGGCCACCGCCGCCACGGCATTGGGCTCGGCGAGGAGATCCGTTTCGATGCAAACGGGCTCGCGGGCTCGGGTCTCGCGCATGAGGGCGAGCTCATCGCGCTGAGCGTCCACCCGGAGTCAGGCTGATGCCCGGCGAGAAGCTCCCGCTTTCGACGATCGTCATCGGCGTCACGGTCAACGTGATCGCGATCGCGATCGTGGTGCTGGTCGCCGCGGGCGTGCTCTCGCCCTGGTTCCTGCTCTAGACGGCGACGACCTCGACCAGATCTTCGAGGCCGCGGAGGTCGTCCGGGTTGCGCGTGTAGAGCGGCAGCTCAGCCGCCAGCGCCGTCGCGGCGATGAGCAGGTCGACCGCGCGCCGGCCCCGCGCCCTCCGCCCACTGCCGGCGACCGCGGCGTAGACCCGGCCGAAGGCGCGAGCCGCGCCGGCGTCGAACGGGAGCGGATCGAATGTCGCCTCGGTGCGCTGGAGGCGCTCCTGGCGCCGCGCCCGCTCGGCGGCGTCGCCGGTCGCGTGCGGGCCGGCGGCCAGCTCGGCGAGGGTGACGGCGGAGATCGCGAGCTCTGCCGGTAAGCGCTCGGCATCGACCTCCTCGAGCGCGATCACGATTGAGGTGTCGAGCAGCCCGCGCGCGTGAGATTCAGCCACGCGGGGTGGCGTCCTGGTCGAGCGCGCGGTCGATGTCCGCTCGGAAGCGCGCCGGCGCGATCGCACCGGCGCCCTGGAATGCCGCGACCGCGGACTCGACGGCCACGAACCGGCGCGTTCGAGCAGGGGCAAGCTCGCCGACGGGCACGCCGTTGCGCGTGACCGTGAATCGCTCCCCGCGGTCGAGGGCGCGCATGATCTCGCCGCTTTGATTGCGAAGCTCGCGCTGGGTGATCCGCCGCGTCATGACTTGATCGTAGCACAGGTGCTACACACAAGCGCCCTCACGGAACCAGTTCGAACGCGTCGACGTGACGAGGGCGCACGACGCCGAAGTGGCGCCGATCGAGAGTGGCGACGGTCGTGATTCCGCGACGCTCGGCTACGGCTACGACCGATGCGTCCACGGTTCCCAGCGGAAGGTCGCGGTAGGCGCCGATGAGCTCAGCGATCCGCTCGAGGTCGGGCGGATCGACCGGTTCCAGAATGAGCTCGCCGCCGGCGAGGGAGAAGAGCAAACGGATCTCCGCCTCCAGGCCGACCCCGCGGCCAAGAAGGTGCGCGATCTCAGCGAGACAGAGCGCGGGCAGCAGGAGGGGTCCCGATTGCCCTTCCAGAAACTCGACGCACCGCCGATGGGCACGATCCCCGGCGTCGAGAACGGCAACGACCGGACTCGAATCGACTACGAGCGCGACTCGGCTGCCTCCGCCGCGATCACGTCCGGCAGGATCTCTTCCATCCGCTCGGCCAAGTCGGTCCGCCCGCTTCGGAAGGAGCCGGCGGCCGCGGCGAGCAGGGGCCGGCGGCTCCCGAGATGAGCCTCGAGCGCCTCGCGAGTGATAAAACTCGCTGATCGTGGTCCCGCGCCTCTGCGCCTCGTGCCGCAGGCGCGCGTCGAGCGCCTCGGGGATCTTCACGGTCGTGCGCTTCATGGTATGCCAGCATACTCACACAGGCGCCGTCGCGCTTCTGACGTCGACCGGTCCCGCGGGCCCGACCTCGATCTCGATCGCGACCTTCCGGTCATGCCAGAGAAAGACGATTCGCTTGGGATCGACCTCGTAGCGGATCTGGTCGGGCTGCTGCATGCCTTCCTCCCAGAGGAGGTTTCGGAAGTGGCATTCCACCTGGATCGGGGTCGGGTTCTCGGGTAGCTCGGCCATCGCGTGAGCGTTTCTGGTTGCGATTCAGCGATGGCGCGCAGATCGCGCCAATTCCTTGCCGGCTCCGCGTCAAGTCGAAGACAGCCGCCGGGACGCGACTCCGGTGAGCCCTACCGCCGATACTCCGCGGGGATGCGTGAGCGCCGCAGCCGCAGAGGTTCATCAAGGTGACGGCCGCCCTCGGCTGGGGCACGCTCGCGGCCTCGTCCCTCGTCATCGGTGCGCTTCTCGGCATCGCCCGGCCCTGGCCGCGGCGGCTGATCGGGCTCGTGCTGGCGTTCGGAGCGGGGGCGCTGATAAGCGCCGTCAGCTTCGACCTCGCGCAGGAGGGCACGAGGATCGGCGATCCGGCCGTCGTGGCCGTGGGACTCGGTTTCGGCGCCATCACCTACTTCACGCTCGATCGCAGGCTGGAGCGACGGGGGCGGAGCTCGAGCGGCGGGGAGTCGGGCGGCGACGGCGGCTCGGCGCTGGCGCTGGGGGCTTTTCTCGACGGCATTCCCGAGCAGCTCGTGCTCGGCATCGGCATCGCGACCGGCGCGGGGGTCAGCGTCGGCCTGCTCGTCGCGATCTTCGTCTCCAACCTGCCGGAGGCGATCGGCTCGGCGACGGACATGCGCGCGGCGGGCACCGCCGCGACGACGATCCGGCGCCTCTGGCTCCTCGTCGCGCTGGCCTGCGCTCTCGCCAGCGTGATCGGCTACGCGATCGCCGACGCTGTCTCGGGAAACGGCCAGGCCGCTGCCGACGGGTTTGCGGCCGGCGCTCTTCTCGTGATGCTGATCGACTCGATGATCCCGGAGGCGGTTCGCAAGGGCGGCGACGTCTCAGGCCTCGTCACCGTGCTCGGGTTCGCGCTCGCCGCCGGGCTGTCGAACCTCACCTGAGCCCGGCGCGCTGTCAGCTTCGGCGCGCCCGCAGCGACCTCCCTCTCGTGGATGAATTCGAAGACGATCTCGAAGAGCTTCTTGAACGACAACGGCGACGAGGGCCGGCCGGAGCCCCCGAGCTTCCGGGCCACGATCCGCCGCGGGCGGATCATGCTCACGAGCTGGGCGCCGTGGGTCGCGAGGAACGGCCCCTACACCAACCTCCTGCGGGAGCGCGCGAAGGCCGGCGTCACCATCGCCGACCTCACCCACGTCGGTGACGACGACGAGGAGCTCGCGGTCCGCTTCTACGCCGAGGGAGGCGATCGCGAGGAGGCGGAGGGAGCCCTGCTCGAGTGGGCCCGGGCGGTCGGCTACCGCCGGGTCTGGCTTCCGGATCGGATCGAGGAGATCGAGCCCGAACCGGGGGATTTCGGCACCGCCGCCGTCCGCTGCCCCTCCTGCGGGGTCAAGTGGGAGGACTCGAGCCCCGAGTTCTGGCTCGCGATCCGAAGGGACCGCGTGTTTCCCAGGTGGTGCCTCATCTGCGGATGGGAGCTCCCTCAGTGGACGGTCGATCGCCCGCGAGCGCGCTCCCGCAGGCACGTCGACCGCGGTTCGCCCGAGAGCTGGCACGCGGCGCGCCGGCGAGACAGGACCCGGCAGAGGGAGGGCTGAGGGGTGCGAGTGTGGCTGCGGGTCGGCCGCGGCTGGGGCGTCTCCCTCGGCTTCTGGGGGACGCTCCTCTACCTCGTCGGCTGGCTGATGTTCGCGATGCTCGTGATCGCCGTCGCCGTTGCGGCTCTCGCCCTGATTGCAGCCCTGGCGGCCGTAGCCGCGATCGCGATCCTCGTCTCGAGCGCGTGGACCTCCCTCCGTGAGCGCGACGGCGGTTACTGGCGTCGGGTGCGTGAGCGGTTCTCGCGACTGAGGAGCGAGGCGCGGTCGCGATTCGGGCGTCGGTGAGCGTCAGCTTCGAGGGCCCATCCGCGACTTCAGCAATGTGGAAACGGTCACGAACACCCTCGCCGAGGCATTCGATCGAATCGACGACTTCAACTCCATCCACCTCGGCCGCACCGAGCCGGATGCCTTCGTCGAGGCGATCCGCTGCCTGCAGGAGTCGGTCGGGCTCGACGACGACGGCCGCGAGCTTCTCGCCATCGCGCCTGCCGAGAGCTCCCGATCCCCGAGGGCTGTCACGGAGGCGTCCTCCTGGGCGTCGTCATCGGCCTGATGGCGGCGCAGCTCGCGGCCGAGAGCGATGGCGAGGTCGCCGTCAGTGGTTAGCCTCGCCGCGAGCGCCGTGGCAGCCGAGCCGATCCGCCTCGTCCCGACCGACTTCTTCGCGCCTCCTTCGCCCGTCGGAGTGCGAGCTTCGCGTCTGGCTTCGCGCCCAGGGCGTCGAGGAGGCGCCGCCCGGCCCCTACACCGAGGTCCTCTTCCGCCTCGGCGCCGAGCACGAGCGCCGCCACCTCGCCCGCTTCCCGAACGCGGTCGACCTCGGCGAGCTCGACATCGACGAGCGCGTCGAGCGCACCCGCGAGGAGCTCGAGCGCGGCGAGCGCGTCATCTACCAGGGCGCCCTCCGCGCCGAGACCGAGCTCGCCGGCCAGCCGGTCGAGATCGTCGGCGTCCCCGACTTCATGCTCCCCGCCCGCCGCGGCTACGCGATCCGCGACTCGAAGCTCGCCCGCCGGATCGGCAACGGCGCCCATCCGCGAGATCACCCTCCAGCTCGCCACCTACGCCTGGCTCTACGAGCAGACGCTTCGGCGAGCCGCCGATCGCCCTCCAGGTCCACAACGGCATCGGCGAGATCGTCGACGTCCCCTACGAGGGCGCCGACGACGCGCTCGCCGACGCTCGAGCGGATCCTCCGCATCCGCCTCGCCGAGCGAGGCGCCGCGCGAGACCGTCGGCATGTCGAAGTGCTCGGGCTGCGGCTTCTTCGACCGCTGCTGGCCGGCGGCGGTCGAGCAGCACTCGATCGGCCTCCTGCCGTGGGTCGACCGCGGCCTCATCGGCGAGCTCGAGGCCCAGGGCGTCGAGACCTACGACCAGCTCCTCGAGCGCTTCGACGCCGAGTCGCTCGCCGAGCTCGAGCGCCCCTGGGGCAAGGGCCGCGCGCCGGTCGGCGCCGCGCGCCGAGCGGATCCTCGTCAGCGCCCGCGCCCTCGCCGAGGACGCGGCCGATCGTCCTCAAGCCGCCGGCGATCCCCGAGCACCCGAGCTACGTCATGTTCGACCTCGAGGGCCTCCCCCAGCAGCTCGACGAGCTCGAGAAGATCTACATCTGGGGGATGCAGGTCTTCGGCGAGCGGCCGGGCCCGTTCCGCGCCGGCGTCGCCGGCTTCGGCCGCGACGGCGACCGCGCCGGCTGGCACGCCTTCCTCGCCGAGGCCGAGGCGATCTTCGCCGAGCACGGCGACATCCCGTTCGTCCACTGGGCGAGCTACGAGCTGGCGAAGATCAACCTCTACCTCAGCCGCTACGGCGACCGCGACGGCATCGCCGAGCGCGTGAAGCGAAACCTCCTCGACCTCCTGCCGATCACCTACGAGTCGGTCGCGCTGCCGGCCTCGAGCTACAGCCTCAAGACGGTCGAGCTGTTCGCCGGCTACGAGCGCCAGCTCGAGGAATCGGGCGGCGAGTGGTCGATGGCCCGCTACATCGAGGCGACGGAGACGGCCGACGAGCGCGTCCGCGCCGAGATCATGGACGAGATCCTCGCCTACAACCGGGAGGATCTGGAGGCGACTTGGGCGGTGATGAGCTGGCTTCGTGGCGAAGAGCGTTGGGGTCCAACTGATGCGCTTCGCTGGTCGCAACGAGCGAACTGATCGTTTGCCGCATAACCTACGTTAGGACGGATCCCGACCAGACGCCCCGGCCTCACCCACGTCGAGGCGCGCACACATACTTGCACGCGCTCGGTCGAGTCCAAACACCTCGACCCGCGGCTCAACCCTCCTCTAATCCAGTCGACTCGTTGATCTGGTCCTCGGGCGTTTCGATCAGATTCGCAAGCTCCTCGGCAGTGAGGCGCTGCGCGGCGGCGGCCCTCCCATCCTCGAAGACGACGCCTTCGGCTTCCAGTACCTCGCGCGGGTCCCGGTTGTCGGTCGGGTCGTTCCAATCGAAGCCAGAGCTGATCGCGCCATCGGCGGTCAGCACTCGGTATGCGTTTGTGCCGGGCGGCAGCTGCGCGAGGTAGACGCCCACGGGCACTGCGGCGGTGCCGCGCAGATCAGCAAGGTCACCGTACGTTGTCCAGCGCCCGGGCGGGATCGCCGCAACGGCCGCGTTGACCCTCGTCCAGTCGAAACCGTCCTTCGAGTCGCTCGTTACGCCCGGCAGCGGTGCGGGCCAGACTGAGATCGCCTGCTCGACAAGCTCCGCGGCTCGGTCGAGAATCTGCTGGCGGCCCCAGGATTCACCTTCAGCGAGCGCTCGATTGAGCTCGAGGTGACTCTCACCATAGATCTGTGCCTTCCGCTCAAAGGGATGGTTGCTGAGCTCGCCGTTGAAAGCCGTGAGGGTCAAGTTCCCGAGCGTGTGGACGAGGGTTTCGTGCACGTCTCCGGGATCGTCTCCAAGCGATTCGAGGTGCTCCCGCCACTCAGTGTTCAAGGTCTGGGGCATAACGTGCTCGACCTGAAGGTCGACCTCCTCAAAATTGACGACCTCTGGATGCCCGTAGCTGCGCTCAAGTCGCTCCAGGATCATCTTGCGCTGATGCCCCCGACCGACGTGGAAGAAGGGAACGCGTGTGACGGCCTCCCGAAGACCGTTGTCAGTCGGCCAGTAGAGCCGGTCGCGCGAGAGTTCGTAGTGGAGGGCTTCCACGAAGTCTTCGCTCTCCGGCAAGCGTGGGATCAGCTGAACGAACAGCCGATTGAGCGCATTGGTCGGCACCCTCGCGAGTTGGCGACGGACGAGAAATGACTCGATGAGTGCCACGGCCTGCGCAATGTCGGCGTCCCCAAGGATCCCGCGGTGGCGAAGGTCCATGGCCATCATCAGCACTGGATAGCTCGTCTGCGCGCCCCAACGGGCGAGTCGCTGGAGGCCGGCGCGCGCACCTAGATCTGGCTCTGCGCTCGGATCGATGAGGCGCTTATAGAACTCCGCTCGGAGAGCAAGGTCGCGCACCCGCGCCTCGACCGCGTCCTCGTCGAGGGCGATGGGGGTGAGCAGCTCTTGATGCTTGGCGTAGACATCGTCGAGTGCGACAACCTCGCCCCGCCGCATCAGGTCGATGCGGGCGAGCCCCTCGAGATTCGCGACGCCCACGAGCTGCTCCATTGGCCTCCACACCGATTCGTAGACATCTTCAGCCCTCGATCCCAGGAGCATGAAAAGGTGGTTCCGGAGCAAGTCCGCCTGACTCAAGCGAACGCCTGTCCCGTTCAGCGACTGGAAGATTCGGTGGACGTTGTCGCCCTCCTGCGTGGTGATCTCCACCACCTCGAGGCGTCCGAGGGCAACCCTCGTCAGCTGATCCAGGGCCAGGTCCGGTTGTTCCTCGAGCCGCTTTCGATAGAACCGATAGGCCTTCGAGATCAGGTCCCCCGACCCGTTGTCAGGTTCGCGTCGAATCCAGCGCAGGAACGCGGGACGATCTCGGTCCGTAGGGAAGAGCCGATAGCGCTCCTCGCCCTCGGAGTGCGGGTTGAGGAGGTAGAGGTCGTCGTACAGCGCTACTGCGGTGGGATCCGTCGCAGACGCTAGGTCTCGAAGTGCGCAGAGCAACAGCATGAGCGTCGTGAGTCGCTGCTGTCCGTCGATCACGAGGAAGTGAGTGACTCCTGCCGCCGCCACTCGGCTTGGTGAGAGGACGAAGCTGCCGAAGAAATGCCCGCCCCCAGCCGGCGGATCTTGCGAGATGTACCCGTACTGCTCGAGGAGGTCTTTCCAGAGCTGCTCGTGCTGAGGCTTGTCCCATGTGTACTGGCGCTGCCAGATAGGAACCTCGAACTGCTTCAGGCCCTCAATCAGGCCTTTGATCGTGGCGTCCTTGACGTTCACGCGGCCGCAGCATATGCGGGAAGAACTCCTGGGATCGGAGGGGGCGGATCGACGAGCCCTGGGGTTGCTGCCCGCAGATGCAAGCAGTCGCCGCCCCGTCCAGCCCGATCGCTCCACCCCGCGCGGTAGCCTCGCGGCGTGCCTGGGTTCGACCTCCTGCGCCGGTGAACGCCGAGGAGCTCTTCGACTTCATCGACGGGCTCGAGGAGGCGCGCGAGGCCGGCTCGAAGGGGAACGGGATCGCTCGCAGCCGGCTCCTCGCCGGGGTCGAGTACGCGCAGGCGCCGCCCGCTGGTGAGCGCAAGCTCCGCTCCGCCTGGAAGAAGCGCGCCGGCGGCGGCGCGACGCCGCTCGTGCTCGTCGCCGACGATCCCGACGGCGAGAGCCGGCTGGCGGTGCTCGGGCCGCAGGGAGACGGCCCGCTGCGCGTCGTTCGCGCCGAGAGCCTTCGCGACCTCATCGGCCGCACCGCCGCGATGGGCTCGCTCGAGGCGGTGCGCCACGTCGCCGAGGAGCTCGACCGGCTCGACACCGAGCGCATCGCCGGGCTCACCGTGCGCGGCCTCGGGACCGAGCACCTCTACTCAACTCGCCTCCCTCGCGGCGAGCGCTGGGCCGAGCTCACCGACCTCGCGCCCCCGGAGGCGAAGACCGACTGGCGCGATGTTCTGGCCGCCCTCGGCTACAAGCTGAAACGCCTACCCCACCGCGGCCACCTCGCCACCCACGATGGCAAACCAATAGCGGTGATCCACCCGAAGCGCTCGGCCACAGAGTTCGCGCGCCTCGACGAGGAGGGCCGCCTGCCGGAGGGCGCCCTGCTCGCCGACTGCGACGCGAACGGCGCGCCGTACGGCATCATCGTCGCCGGGCAGCCGGATGCGCCTGCTACGCGCGGCCGGCGAGGAGGCCGGGCAGGCGACTCGCTTCCTCGAGCTCGACGCCGGCCTGCTCGAGCCCGACGCCCGCCCGCTGCTCGGCCTGCTCGCCCCGCCCTACCTCGCCGAGGGCGAGTTCGCCGAGCTGCTCGGCGAGGCGCGCGACTACGGTGCCGAGCTGCGGCAGCGGGTCGACCGGCGCTCCGCGAGGACGTCCTCCCGGTCCTCGGGCGCGAGCTCGGCCGCTGGGCGAAGGCCGATGGCCGCGACCTCGCCGACGACGAGCTGCGCGCGCGAACTCGAGGCAGCCGGCCTCACCTTCGTCTTCCGCGCCCTGTTCCTGCTCTACGCCGAGAGCGCCGGCTACCTGCCGATGCGAACGCCACCTACCAGCAGCGCAGCATGACCCGCGATCGCGCGAGCGCGCCGGCGGAGGAGCTCGACTGGCCGACCCGCAGCTCGACACTCTCTGTGGCGCGACATCGCAGCGGCTGGTCGAGGCAATGCGGAACGGGCAGAAGCGCTGGGGGGTGCCGCCCTACAACGGCGCCCTCTTCTCGGCCGACGGGTTTGACGGTGCCGGGACGCTCGAGGCGGCGTCGATCCCCGACGCGCCGCTCGCCCCCGCGCTCGTCGCCCTCGGCGCGCGACCCCGACGACCCCGAGGCACGGCGTCGACTTCTCCGGCCTCGAGATCGGCCATCTCGGCCACATCTACGAGGGGCTGCTCTCGCTGCGGCTCTCGGTCGCCGACCGGGCTTCCGCTACGACGCGCGCGCCGACCGCTACGTCGCGCCGAGACGAGGACGAGGAGCGAGGTCGCGAGCAGGGCGAGCTGCTCTGGCTGACCAACGAGGGCGGCCGCAAGGGCGGCGGCGTCTACTACACGCGCACGGAGCTCGTCCGCCACCTCGTCCGCGCAGCCGTCAGCCCGGCGCTTCGAGGCGCACCTCGAGGAGGTCCGCGAGCGCCGCGAACGGACCCTGCCGCGGCGGCGAAGCGCCTGTTCGAGTTCTACGTCCTCGACCCCGCCTGCGGCAGCGCCCACTTCCTGGTCGAGGTCGTCGACGAGCTGGCGGACCAGATCGCAGAGTTGCTCGGCGAGCTGGCGCTGCCCGCCGTGCGCGAGGAGCTCGACGACCTGCGCGCCGCCGCCGGCAAGCCACCTTCGGCGTCGGGATCGAGGACATGGCGCTGCTCAAGCGGCTGGTGCTGAAGCGCTGCGTCTACGGCGTCGACGTCTCGCCGATGGGGGCGGAGATCGCGAAGGTCTCGCTCTGGCTCGCATCGTTCGTGCCGGGCCTGTCTCTCTCGTATCTGGACCAGAACGTCCAGGTCGGCAACTCCTGATCGGCGTCGGCGCCGGCGACGTCGAGATGCGGCCGAGGAGCACGGCCAGGTCGCCCTGTTCGGCGACGAGCTCGCGAGGCGCTGCCGAGCGGCGCGACGCGCGCGAGAGCTGCGCTGATCGACGACCGGACGCCGGACGAGGTCGAGGCGCAGCCGCGAGAAAGCCCGAGGAGCTGCGACGAAGAAGGTCGCGGGCGCGCGGCGCTGCTCGACCTGTGGGTCGCCGAGCCGCTCGGGCTCGAGGGAGCGCGCGCAGCGGGCGCTGGAGCGAAGGGGCCGAGATCATCGCGGGCGAGACGGGCGCTCGACGAGTGAGGCTGGCCAGCTCGCCCGAGCGGCCGTGCCTTCCACTGGCCGATGGAATTCCCCGAGGTCTTGCGCGCGGGCCCGGCTTCGACGTCGTCGTCGGCAACCCGCCATGGGAAGAGGTGACGGTCGAGGAGCTCGCGTTCTACGCGCGCTACCGGCCGGGCCTGCGCGGCGTGGCGGCGGCGAGCGCAGCGAGGCACTCGACGACCTGAAGCGCGAGCGGCCGGAGCTCGCCGAGCGGCTGCGCGGAGGAGCAGGGCGCCTGGCGGCGCTCCGCGCGTTACTTCGGGCCGGCCCGGGCTACGCGACGGGCGCGGGCGATCCCGACCTCTACAAGTTCTTCTGCCAGCGCTACCAGCGACCTCGCCGCGGGGGGCGGCAGCTCGGAGTCGTGCTGCCCCGAGCGCGTTCCTAGCGAAGGGCTCGACGATTTCCGCGAGTGGCTCTTCGCCGAGACGAGCGTCGACCGCCTCGACTTCCTGCTGAACACCGGCTGCTGGATGTTCGACACACACCCGCAGTACACGGTCGCGCTGGTCGCGAGCGTCGGCCGGCGGCGACGAGGACCCCTTCGCCGTCGCCGGGGTGGCCGCCTCGGCCGCGAGTTCGATGCGCAGGTCGCAGGCCAAGGGCTCCTGCTGCGCCGACCGCCCTCGGGCCTTGCTCGAAGTCCCGCTCCTGCCCGAGCAGGCGGCGGCCGACCTGCTCGGCAAGTCCGGCAGGGAACGCCGTTTCCCCTCGGCGGCGGCCGCTGGCGGTGCTTCCCTGTCGCTGAATTGCACGAGACCAACGACCGGCGTCTCTGGGAAGGAGCGACCGAGGGCTGGCCGCTCTGGAAGGGCGAGAGCTTCGACCAGTACGACCTGCACGGCGCCGAAGCACGCCTCTGCCCGCGCAACGAGGCGGTGATGGCGAAGGCGCGCAAGCCGCGGCCGGGCGCCGACTCGCTCCTCCGTACGCTGCCGGCGAGCACGGCCGCCGCCGTCGAGCGCGAGGTCGGGCGAGGCGCGCGTCGCCTTCCGCGACGTCTCCCGCGCAACCGACTCGCGCACGATCCGCGCCTGCCTCGTGCCGCCGGAGACTTCCTGACGAACAAGGCGCCGTACCTCGCCTTCGTCGACGACGACCGGGCGCGAGGCTGCCTGCCTCGGGCTCATGAACAGCCTGCCGTTTGACTGGCAGGCGCGCCGCTTCGTCGAGACCAACGTCAACTTCTTCATCCTGGAGGGCCTCGAGTGCCGGAGCTACCGAGGGGCGTTCGACGCATCGCCTCGGCCTCCGCCCGCCTCTCCTGCCCCGACGAGCGCTTCGCCGAGTTCGCCGCCGCGACCGGCGTCGAGATCGGCCCTGGTCGGCGAGAGGAGCGAGACGGGCTGCGCGCGGAGATCGACGCGAGCGTGGCCCGCGCCTGGGACTCGACGACGGCGACCTGAACGTGTTTCGCCGACTTCACGCTCGACGCGGTCCCCGAGGACTACCGAGACGCGGTGCGACGGCGGCTGGCCGAGCTGCGGTAGACCTCCCGCGGTGCCCCTCCCCTACTTCCTCGACAACCGCGCCGACGAACGAACGCACGCCGCGGCACTCGACGCCCTCTCGCCGAGTACGGGCCCAAGCACGCGCTCGCCGTCGCGACCGGGTACATCGACCTGAACGGATTGCACGCGCTCGCAGCCCGCGCCGATGGGCGCCCGACTCGGCTGATGATCGGGGCGCAGCCCGACCCGGGACTCGGCGCGCGCCTGTCGATGACGGACCGCTTCCGCCTCCAGCTCGAGGCGCTCGCCGGTGAGCGCGACTTCTCGCGCTTCCCGCCCTCGCGCGCGGCCCGCCTGCTCGCTGCGGTGGACGAGTGGCTCGGTCGCGAGGGGGTGGAGGTGCGCCGCTACACAAGCGGTCCTGCA
>CAVYUG010000010.1:0-54184 GCA_963771655.1 uncultured Actinomycetes bacterium
ATCAGGGGCCGATCCCCGCGCTGCCGGTCGCCGAGCGGTTGGTCGGGCTCGTCGACGGCGCGCAGGGGTCCGACGGGCCTCGCGTCGACATCGCCGTCGGCATCGCGTCCTGCCCCGAGCACGGCCGCGATTCGGAGGCGCTGCTCGCCCGCGCCGAGGAGGCGAGCTACGCCGCGAAGGCGGCCGGTGAGTCGGTCGAGATCGCCGACGGCGCCCGCGCGGCATGGCTGCAAGACCGCTAGCACGCCCGGGGAAAGCACCACAAAGCGGCGAAAAGCTGCTTCGATTGCCCCGTCGGCGCTGGACGCGCCCACCTTCCACGCAATTCATGAGCGGAATTCGAACAAGCGCTGCCGCCGAGCTCCTCGGCGTGAGCCCGAGCACTCTGCGCACCTGGGAGCGACGCCTCGGGTTCCCGCACCCGCGCCGCACGGCGGGCAACCATCGCCAGTACGAGCTTTCGGAGATCGAGGCGCTCCGCGAGGCGCTCGGCGAGACCGGGAACATCTCCTCGGCGGTGGCGATCGTCCGTACGCGCGGCCGCGGCCCCGCCTCCCCCACCCGCCTGCTTCGCGCCTTCGACAGCTTCGACGAGGTCGCCGCGGACCGCGAGCTCGAGGAGTCGACGGCCCTGCGATCGGTCGAGCGGAGCGTCGACGAGCTGCTCCTTCCCGCCCTCGAGCTGGCCGCGGCGAGGGCCGGCCGCGACGCCGAGCTCGAGCACGCCTGCCGGTGGGCGATCGGCTGGCTGCACGCGGCGCGCCGCCTCTCCCCCGCGGCGACCCGCCCGGAGGGGGTGCTCCTGCTCGACTCGGGCTCGCCACTCGGGGTCGAGGGCGTCTACGTCCAGGCGCTCGAGCTCTTTTGCCGCCGTGCCGGCATGCGCGTCCTCCTGCTCTCCGTCGATCTTCCGGAGGCCCGCTTCGCGAACGCGGTTCGCGCCCTGCGGCCGACGGCCGTGGTCATCTGCGGCAGCGCGGCGAGCCTCGACGTCGTGGGCAACCCGCTGCGCCGCGTTCTCGCGGGCGCCCCGGGCGCTCGCATCGGCTCCTACCGCGCGGCTCGGCTCGTGAGCGGCAGCGGCGGGATCCCCTCCCTCGGCGACGGTCCGGCCGAGGCGATCGCGGCTCTCGGCGAGCTGATGGCGCCCGGAGAGGCGCCCGCGGTCGTCGAGCTCGATGCGGTCTAGCGCCGGCCGCAACCAGACTCCGAATTTCGGTTAGGAGGGGCGGCTTCGACCGTCTCTGCGAACTTCTGCAATCCGTTCCCGGAAGCCGGGCACAGGTTGCGGGAGTTCGCCAATCCGGGCCTTCGACCGACCCTGCAAGAACTCCCCCAAATCTGCAGGACCGGCGCATTCTGCGCATCCTCGGCCCTCCGAAGTTGCGCAGTCCTTGCGCAACTTCACGAAGCCTCTTGTGCCCAGCCGCAGGCATCCGTAGGAGTAGGCAGCGATCACCAAGTTCTCGCGGCTAATCCGGGCCGCGAGGCCCCATCTGGAGGCTCGGATGCAACCCATGAAGAAACTGCTCAACGTCGGCGAGGCGGCCACCTATCTCGGCGTCAGCGCGGCGTCGCTACGGACCTGGTCGGATAAGGGACTCGTGCCGTCCTACCGGACGCCGGGCGGCCAGCGTCGCTACTCGCGCGACGATCTCGACCGCTTCATCGAGTCGATGCGACAGCCGTCGCCGGCGGACGCCGGCGTCCGGCGCGCATCGAGCCAGCGGGACTAGAGCCCACCACGGCGGAGAAGACCATGGAGCGGGCTCCGACAGGAAGGCCGACGAGGACCGCGATCGCGGTTCAGCTCGTCGCGCTCGCAGGCGCCATCGTCGTCGCCGGCGTTCTGGCGCCGCGGTCGAACTGGGATCTGCCGCTGATCGCCCTCCTGGCCGCCATCGCGGCAGTCAGCGATCTGACCGCGGTCGAGACCGGCTCGAGCAAGATCAAGCTCTCCGGAAGCTTTCTCACGATCGTCGTGGCGATCGTCCTCCTCGGTGAGACGGCCGGCGCGATCATCAGCGTCGTGTCGATCCTCGTCGGCTGGCTCGGCACCCGCTACCCGGGCCGGATCCTCCTCGCCAACGTCGTCAACTACGCCTGGTTCCCGCTCGCCGGGGGGCTCGCCTTCAGCGCCGCCGTCTCCGCGACCGGGCTCGGATTGAACGACCCGGGCTACTACCTCCTCGTATTCGGCCTCTTCGTCTTCGCCCTGGCGATCAACTTCGCGGTGATCGCCTGGTACATGAGCTACGAGGACCGGAGCCGCTTCTGGACGAAGGTCCGGCGCGCTCTCGTCCCGGTCCTCCCGTCGGAGCTGAGCTCGGCCATCTTGGCGGTCGGCGTCGTCTGGTCATACGCGCAGGTCGGCCCGGTCGCGATCGCTCTCGCAGGCGTCGTCCTCTTCACGTTCCAGTACCTCGTCGGCGCGCTGCTCGTCTCCCAGCAGCGCGCGGACGAGCTGGAGGTCCGCGCCAAACAGCTCGCCGGCTTCCAGGTCGCACTGCTCGGCGCGCTCCTCCGTACCCTCGACCTTCGCGACCGCATGACGGCCCGCCATAGCGCCGCGGTGGCTCGGTATGCGCGCGAGGTCGCCGTAGCGGCGGGCATGGACGAGCGCGAGCAGGAGCTGGCGCACACCGCCGGCCTCCTCCACGACATCGGCAAGTTCGTCCTCCCCGACCGGATCCTGAAGACCAACGCTCGGCTCACCGAGCAGGACTGGACGGAGATCCGCAAGCACCCCTACGAGGGCGCGAGGATCGTCTCCCAGGTCGACGGATACCAGCCGATCGGCGACATCATCCTCGCCCACCACGAGCGCATCGACGGGCTCGGGTACCCGCGGGGGCTTCGGGACGAGCAGATCCCGGAGATCTCGCGAATCCTCGCCGTGGCCGACGTCTACGACGTCATGACGGCCCGTGACACCTATCGCGAGCCGGTCAGCTCGTTCGAAGCGCTTGCAGAGATGCGGCGCGTGTCGGGCTCACAGCTCGATGGGCGCTACGTCGAGCTCTTCGCCGAGGTCCTGTCGCAGAAGGACTTCGCCTACCGCCACGGCGAGGACGTCGACTTCGAAGCCGAGCTGTCGCTCGACCGCCGCATCCACGAGTACGTGACGAACCCCTTCACGTAGCGAGCCGGCACTAGACCGGCTCGGCAAGCTTGAGGAAAGGGAGTCCCTTCCCTTTTGGTTCGCTTCGCGGCCGTCAGGCCGGCGAGCGAATCAATCAACTGGTTGTGGCTTCAGCCTCCGCGGTAACCCATGTGCTGCTCCCCCTTCCAGAGCTTGCGAGCTTGCGTAACACGAGCAAAGATATCAGAAACCGCGTAAAACTTGCAAGAAATGTGTACAACCTGGGCTACCGTGCTCATGTGATCCGCGCGACCCTCGCTCCGGTCCGGATCCCGGCGTTCGGGAACCTCGCGTTCGCCTACCTGGTGAACGAGCTCGGCAACTGGCTGGGCGAGATCGCTCTCGCCGTGCTCGTCTTCGACGCGACGCACTCGACGCTCGCGACGGCCGCGCTCTTCCTCGCGATGCAGGCGCTTCCCGCGCTCGCGGCTCCGCCGCTGGTGGCGCGAATCGAGCGCATACCCGTGGGAGCGGTCCTCCCGTGCCTCTACCTCGGCGAGGCGGCGGCGTTCGCGCTGCTTGCCTCGGTCGCGCACTCGTTCGCGCTCGGAGGCCTCCTGGTGATCGCGGCGATCGACGGTCTCCTCGCCGCGAGCGCCCGCGCGCTGACGCGCGGCGCCGTCTTTGACCTGCTCGGCCCGCGCGACCTGCT
The DNA here is from genome assembly GCA_963771655.1 of uncultured Actinomycetes bacterium. Lineage (GTDB taxonomy): Bacteria > Actinomycetota > Thermoleophilia > Solirubrobacterales > 70-9 > JAWVFM01. The sequence goes on from CAVYUG010000010.1 coordinate 3,795, forward strand.
TCGAGAGGGGAACGCCGTGCTGAACCTCGCCTTCACGACGGCCGCTGCGGCCGGACCGGCGCTCGCCGGCGTCGTCGTCGCCGGCGTCGGCCCGCGAGGGGCCCTGCTGGCGGACGCCGGCTCGTTCGCGGGCGCCGCCCTCCTCGTCGCCCTGGCCCGTGGGCTGCCAGCCGCGCGCCGGCTCGGCCGGGGCGACCGGGGCGGCGTTCGCGCAGCCCTCGATCACGTCCGCGCGCGGCGTCCGCTTCGGGTCCTCCTCGGCGCCCAGGCTGCGGCGCTGGTCTTCTTCGCCGTCGTGATCCCGATCGAGGTGGCGTTCGCGAAGCAGACGCTCGACTCGGGGAACGTCGGCTACGGCGCGCTGCTCGCGAGCTGGGGAGCGGGAATGGTTGCCGGCGGGATGGCGTTCACCGCGCTTCGCCGGCGCTCCCTCGCCGTTCTGCTCGCCGCAAGCACGGGAGCGATCGGCGCGGCGTACCTGCTCACGTCCGTCTCCCCGACCCTCGCCGTCGCCTGTCTCGCCTCGGTCCTGGGCGGCGTCGGCAACGGGGTGCAGTTCGTCGGCATCGTCACCGCCGTGCAGGAGCTCACCGCCGACGCCTACCAGGTGCGCGTGGCGTCGCTCCTCGACGCGATCACGCGCGCCGCTCCAGGCGTGGGCTTCGCGATCGGCGGCATCGTCGCCACGCTCGTCGACCCGCGAGCGAGCTACGTGGTCGCGGGCCTCGGCGTCCTGGCCGTGCTGGCCCTGAGCGCGGCGCGACTGCGCGGAACCGGATGGGCGGGCACTGCGCCGGCGGCCGTCAGCCTGGGCTCGCGGGCGCCGATGTCTTCCCGCTCCGACCGCGAAGCGGCGTAGCTAGGTTGTGTCGATGGCGGACCAGGCCGAGAGGGCCAATGCGTTCCGCGCTCTCCACGAGGGCGAGCCGTTCGTCATCCCGAACCCATGGGACGCCGGCTCGGCGCGGGTGCTCGAGGCGCTCGGGTTCGAGGCCCTTGCGACGACGAGCTCCGGCTTTGCGTTCACGCTCGGCCGCTCCGATGGCGGTACGACCCTCGAGGAGGTCGCCGAGCACGTGCACGCGCTCGCCGAGGCGACGAGGCTCCCGATTTCGGTCGATCTCGAGAACGGCTATGGCCGTGGGGCGGAACAAGCCGCCCGCGCGATCGGCCGGGCCGCCGCCGCGGGCGCCGTCGGCGGATCGATCGAGGACTACGAGCCCGAAAGCGAGATCTACTCCATCGATGAGGCCACCGACCGGATCGCGGCCGCCGCGGAGGAGGCGAGGCGGCTCGCCTTCCCGTTCACGCTGACCGCGCGGGCCGAGAACCACATCCGGGGCAACCCCGACCTCGATGACACCATCGTCCGCCTCCAGGCGTACGAGGCCGCCGGCGCCGACGTGCTGTACGCACCGGGGCTGGCCAGTGGCCAGGAGATCCGCGCGATCTGCGACGCGGTGTCGAAGCCGGTGAACGTCCTCGCGCACCGGGGCCTCGCGATGAGCGAGATCGTCGAGGCCGGCGCGCAGCGGGTCAGCGTCGGCGGCGCGCTGACGTGGGTGGCGATCGGCGCCATGGCGGCGGCTGCCGAGGCGATCCGCGACGAGGGCGACTTCTCGGTCCTCTCCGGCTCGGGACGCGAAGTCGCCGAGTGGCTCTCGGGCTAGCCGCCGACGATCCCCGAGCACTCCCACGCGGCCGGGCCCGAGTCGGCCCAGATCCGCGCGGCGACCCGGCTCTGGAGCGCGGGCGACGCATTCTCGGGGAGGCCGGTCTGACCGTAGAGACGCCAGGTCGAGGGCATGATCTGGTAGGCGCCGCCGGCGCCCGAGCTCGCGTTCACGGCCCGGAAGTTGCCGCCCGACTCGCACATGACGATCGCCTCCGGGATCGCCCACTTGCCGATCCAGCTCGAGACCGTGGTCTGCGCCTCTTGGGCGGAGACCTGCTGCGCCACCTCGACCTGGTGCTGCCAGTCCGACACCTGCGACTGGAGGCTCGTCAGCGAGCTCTGCGCCTGCTGGCGCGCGGCGGCGAGGGATGCCGCTGTCGCTTCCGCGTGGGCGCGAACAGCGGAGATCTGGGTTCGGGCGGCGGCGACCTGCTCGTTGTAGGCGACGGCGCGCTCGTGCGCCGCGCTCACGGAGGCGAGCCTCGCGGCCACCGCCCGCTTCAGAACGCGAACGCGGACCGCGAGCGCGTTGTCCGCCCGCTGGACGCGGCCGAGAAGATCAGCGCGGTTGGCGAGGTCGTCGAAGCCGTGCGAGCTGAGGAGGACCTCCACGGGGTCGGCCGAGCCGGCCTCATAGATCGCGACGAGGCGGTCCGAGAGCGCGGCGAGGGCCCGGTGGAGCTGCCAGCGCGCCTGCTCGAGGCCGGCCCTCGCCTGGTTCACCTGGGCCTGGAGGTCCGCCGCGCGCTGCTCGCCGCTCGCGAGCAGCGAGGTCAGCTGCGTCTCCCGCGCGGCGGCCGCCGTGGCCTCGGCCTGCGCGCTCTGCATCTGGGCCGCCTGGGCCGAGATCTGCGCGCCGAGGCGATCGGCCTGAGCCTTCGCCGAGGTGATCTTGGTGTTGAGCTCCGACACGCTCTGCGCGCCCGCCCCGGAGGCCCCGAGGGCCCCCGCAACAAACGCGACAGCGCCCGCGAGCGCAATGGCGCCGCGCCGGCCGACCTTGGGGCTTTTGGGGTTGGCTCGCATGGTTCGGTCGCGCCGTCGCGGCGCGCGAGCTCACTCGCGGCCCCGGAAGAGCAACCGGGGCGAGGGTGAAGCCGGGAATGCTAGCTAAGGATTAGGGCCGTGTGAGCGTTTGCTTTACATAACGCATCACGCGTAGATCTGCAACGTTCGTTGCATTTCGTGCCTGAGGGCGGGCTTCGGCTACCCCTCCGGCGGCTGGCGCTTGGCGACGAGATAGCCACCGAGCACCACCGCGGCGATGCCCGCGCCCGCGGCGATCCGCAGCTGGGTCCGGTAGCGCGTGCGGATCGCCCAGATGATCAGGCGCCCGAGGAACTCGTAGATCTCGTTGGCCATCGCGTCCCTTCTACCCCATCGGCGGCCTGCGTGCACGCAGGCGGTGCGCCATCCGGCTCTGAAGCGTGAAGAGCTCGATGAACCCCGGGCTCGCCGCCTGGCTGAACTCGCCACCGGATTCCCCGAAGCCCGCGAGCGCCTGATCGTAGAGCGCGTAGGGAGAGCTGCGCGCAACCGGCATCGCCGACCCTTTGTAGAGCTTCATCGTCACCTCGCCCGTGACGTACTCGTTCGCCGAGTCCATGAACGCGCCCAGGTCGGAGCGCAGCGGCTCCCACCATAGGCCCGCGTAGCAGAGCTCCGCCCAGCGGCCCTCCAGCACCCGCTTGAACGAGTTCTGGTGGCCCGTGGAGACCAGCTTCTCGAGGTCCTGGTGCGCCGCGAGGACGATCGCCGCGGCCGGCACCTCGTAGAGGTCTCGCACCTTGAGACCGACGACCCGGTCCTCGATGTGGTCGACGACCCCGACGCCGTGGCGGCGCCCCAGCGCCGCGGCTCGCTCGAGCAGCTCGACGAGTCCGAGCGGCTCGCCGTCGATCGAGGTCGGGGCCCCGCGCTCGAAGCCCACCCGGACGAGCTGCGGCTCGTCGGGCGCGTCCTCGGGGCGAGCGACCAGGTTGAAGACGTCGTCGCGCGGCGGCTCCGAGAGGTCCTCGATTGCGCCACCCTCGGACGAGCGCCCCCAGAGGTTGTCGTCGATCGAATACGGGGGCGACTCGGTTCCGCCCTTCACCGGGATCCCGTGCTCGCGGGCGTAGGCGACCTCCTCCTCGCGGCCCATGCGCCACTCCCGGACCGGAGCGATGACTCGCAGCTCGGGGTCCAGGGTCGCGATCGTCGCCTCGAGGCGCACCTGGTCGTTTCCCTTTCCGGTGCAGCCGTGGGCGATGGTGTCGCAGGCGGAGGCGCGAGCATGCTCGACGGCGAGCTTGCCGATCAACGGTCTCCCGAGGGCGGTGAAGAGCGGATAGCCGCCTCCGTACAGGGCGTTCGCCTTGATGGCCGGCAGGACGTACTGGCTGGCGAACTCCTCGCGGGCGTCGACGACGATCGCGTCGACCGCGCCCAGGTCCCGCGCCTTGCCGACCACCACATCCCAGTCCTCATCGGGCTGGCCGAGGTCGACGGTGAGCGTCACCACCTCGGCCTCGTAGCGCTCCTGGATCCAGTGCAGCATCACCGAGGTGTCGAGGCCACCCGAGTAGAGCAGCAGCACACGGCCGACCTCGGCCGGGTCGGCCTCGTAAGACGCGGTCCGGGGAGCGTACGAGTCGTGGATCAAGGGGGCGGAAGTCTCGCACGGTTACGGCCCATGCTGCGATCATCGTCGTCGTGCACCGCGCGCTCCGCATCCTCTCCACGGTTCTCATCACGGCGGGCCTCGTCGTCTTCGTCGACGTCGGCCTGACGCTCGCGTGGCAGGAGCCGATCTCCTCGATCTACGGCTCGATCCAGCAGGGCGAGGCGCGCGATCAGCTCGCTCAGCTCGAGAGGCAATTCCCGTCGCCTCGGGACCGCAAGCGGATCGCGCCGATCAAGGACCCCAAGCGGAAGATCGCCGCCCTCGCCGACAGCTTTGCCAAGCAGGCAACGACCGGCGACGCGATCGGCACGATTCTGATCGATCGCTTCGACCTCAATGCCGTCGTCATCCAGGGCACCGACACCTCGAGCCTCGAGAAGGGGCCGGGCCACTACCCGGACACGCCGTTCCCGGGCCAGCCCGGGACGGTTGCGATCGCGGGTCACCGGACGACCTACCTCGCGCCGTTCCGTCAGATCGACTCACTGGTGCCCGGGGACCGGATCGACCTGGAGATGCCGTACGGGGACTTCACCTACGTGATGACGCGCCACCGGATCGTCGACCCCGAGGACACGCAGGTCGTGGACCCCGTCGGCCACCCGCAGCTCGTGCTGACGGCGTGCAATCCGGTCTACAGCGCCGCCCAGCGCTACGTGGTGTTCGCGAGGCTCGCGCGCGAGCGGCTCGTGCGCCACGGATGAGCCGCGCACCGACGGCGGACGATCGGCGTCTACTGGGTTCCGAGAACGGTGTCGAGTACGGAGCCTGGATCGGATAGGCCAAGCTCATCCCTGAGCACGGCCTCGATCTCGATTCGATCCTGTCCTGCGACCGCGAGTTGCGTAGCGCGAAGCAGGGCCTCCGGCGCCGGAGCCTCCGCGGCTACGTCCGCGACGAGGGGGCGATCACCGGGGGCCTCGCCCGGATACGCGACGGGCCGCGGCCCCGGCGGACTGGACCCGACAGATGGCTCCGCCTCGCCTGGCTCCTGCAATCCGGAAGGCGCGTCACCGTCCTCTTGCGCCGATTCCCCGCCGACGATCGACCTGATGGACTCGACCATTCGATCGAGCTCGGCGGCCGTGGAGAGCAGATAGTCCCGAGCGCGCTCGGCACGCATCGCGAGCGAGCCTTCGATGTCGGCGAGCGCGCGAACGCGTTCGACGAACATGCGATCAGCCTCCCGCCGACGGTCATCGAGGTAGCGATTCGCCTCTCGCTCGGCATCGATCCTGATCGCCTCCATGTTCCGCTCGGCAGCCTCCACGACCTCCTTGAGCTTCTCGCCGGCGGCGGTGACGCTCCTGCTCAGGCCGAAGACGTCCTCGGAGGGCGGCTGCTCCCCTTGCCCGGCTCCCGGCACGCTCACGATCCGTGCGCGTCGAGGGACGTTTCCTCGATCACGTCCGTCACCACGCTCGCCGGATCGAACACGCCGACGTCCCGGAGCCGTCGCTCCATCGTCGCGCGGCTCTCGCCGGCCTCGGCCATTCGAGTGACCAGCAGGCGAACGCCGGCCGATGCCGATCGCCGAAAGCCCCGCCTCCGCCGGCCCGTCGAGGGCGCGCTTTCGGTGGCTGGCTGCCCCGGCTCGCCGGGCCCGCGGGGTTCACTTCGCGAGGCGTCCATGGCCCGAACGTGACCCAGCATGCGCGCGAGGTCGGCCGTCTCCGCCTCCACGGCGTCGATCCTCCCGGCGAGGGTTTCGATCAGGTCCGCGATGATCCGCAAACGGCTGTCCGATGCGCCGTGCATGACTGCCGCGCTCGCGGCGCCGGCGTGAACCAGCTCGGCGGCCTCCCTGGCCGCCAGGGCGAGGCGCTCCGTAGCCGAGGCGCAGGCATCAACGAGCGCTGCTGGATCGGGCGCCTCCCGGGACACGGCGGTGCGATAGGCGAGCTTCACCGACGCAATGTAGCGCAGGCCCCGCGGGCTGGGCAACGGTCACAAACGCCATGTCGGAGCCGGTCCCCCACGCAAGCTCTCAGTCCCCAGCCGGGGCCTCGGGAAGCACGGCGTCGATCTCGACGAGACCGAATTCCTCCCGGAGCCGGGCGGCGATCACCTCGCGTGATGCCCCTTCCGTGGCCATCTGCGTGATGAGGAGGCGAACGCCCTCGGAGGGTTGAGCGTTGCCCTCTCCCCGATCTTTGGACTCAGCCGCGAAATGCCGAACCGCCTCCGCAAGCTCATCGGCTTCTCTGCGCAGCTCCCGCGCCCGGGCGAGGACGGCGAGCATGAGCTCGGAGAACGCCTCCACCTGCACTCGAGCCTCCGCGTCCACGCGCTCGGCCGCGGCACTCACCTCGAGGGCGTGCGCCCTGATGTCGGCGAGCCAATCGGAGGTGTTTGTGGCAGGCGACCGCCCCGCGTTCCGCCCCTCGCCGCCGCGAGCCCGTGCGCTCACTTACGATCGACCGCTTCCGGCATCGGCGCCCAGGGGACGCCGCGTCCCAGGCCCTGTCTGTCTCGGGACGCGAATGGAGGCACGGGCACAACGTATCTCAACCACGCTCGAGGAACGCCGCCAGCCGCCGTGCCTCCTCGCCCTGGGAGTGCTCGCGAACATAGCCAGTGCCCGCGCGGATGAGGCGCTCCCGCAAAGCGGGCTCGGAGGCGATCCGCCGAAGCGCCTCCGCCGCGGCATCAGGGTCGCCCGGCGGCACGAGCAACGCCGCCGAGCCGACCGCCGCCCGCACCCCGCCGACGTCGGTCGCGACCACGGGCAGGCCGGCAGCGAAAGCCTCGACGAGCACCTGTGGAAAGCCCTCCGTCCACGACACGTGGAGAAACGCGTGGCTGCCCCGATAGAGCTCCATCAGGTCGTGCCCGAACGGGACGTACCCCCGCAGGTCGGCCCGATCGCGCAGCCCGAGCTCGGACAAACGAGCGGCGAGCTCTGCGTCCATCGGACCCTCCCCGCAAACGACCAGCCGCCAGTGCCCGCCGGTGGCTTCGAGGCGCCTCAGCACCTCCGCGAGCATCAGGGGATTCTTCTCGCGCTCGAGGCGACCCACGGTCAGAGCGACGAGCTCACCGTCGTAGGTGCGGGCGAGCGCGACTTCCGGTGGAACGATGTCCTCGTCGTCGACGAGCGACACCGCCATCTCGAGCGACCGCGGTGCATGCCTGTATCTCCGCAGGAGATCCGGGCCGACGACGACCGTCGGACAGGCGAGCGCGAGCGCACGATAAGCGAGCTCGAGGAGCTTCGCGCTGAGGAGGAGGCTCCTTCTCCCCGGGTGCCGGTTCGCCACATAGACCGGAAGGTCCTCGCGGACCCCGAGCATCACCCTGCGACGGCGCACGGCGGCGGCGGCGGCGAAGACGAGAGAGAGCGGATGGGGGCCGAGGAGCCAGACGGCATCAACCCCGTCGAGAGCGCGCCAGAAGCGGGCGACCGACAGTGTCATCGCCCGCAGCGCCGGAAGCGGTCTGACCAGGCTCTCGTAGTACGGAAGCCCGACGAACGGGATCGAGTCGGGGATCCGATAGCGGGCCGCGGTGCCGTCGCGACGGACCCGGCCGACGAGGACAAGGCGCTCCAGCTCCCGCGAGAGCCGGACGAGGAAGAGCGCGAACGCCCGCTCGGCGTAGAGCCGATCTCCATCGGCGTGATACGCGTAGTCGGTGTATACGGCTACGCGCACGGCCGCATCATGCCGCACGCCCTCGGCGGCGTTGGCCGCTCGGCGTGTGGGCTTGGGTGACTTCGGCCAGGGAGCTCGCAGCCCGGCTCTTGGGCTGCGTAGTCGGTATAACCGTGGTTCCCCGCCAACCGCGCGCATGGGCCTGAGCGTTCGTGCCTACGAGGACTCACGTTTCGGCCGAGATGGATCCACGCTCTTGAGCAACGCCAGTCCAGATTGGCTCCAACCGCCGGCCGACCAGCAGGGACTACGGCGCTACCTCGCGACGATTCGCGAGCGGCTGCCGGTGGTGCTCGCTGTCCTCGTCATCGTCACAGGGGCCGCGGTCGCCTACGTGGCGACCGCGACGAAGGTCTACCAAGCCCAAGCCGAGATGCTGATCACACCGGTTCCCTCGGACGCGACGATCCTCGGCGGCCTCGGTCTCCTCCAGCAGTCGGCCGACCCCACCACCGACCTCCAGACGGCAGCCCAGCTCGTCGACACCCAGCGGGTGGCCGAACGCACAAGCCGGGTCCTTGACAATGGCGAGAGCGCGCAACAGATTCTCGATGACATATCGGTCGCTCCGATCCCGGCGAGCAACATTCTCGCGGTCACGGCGAAATCCTCGGACCCGACCACGGCGCGTGACACCGCGAACGCATTCGCGGACGCGGGCGCGGCGCAGCGAACGGTTTCGCTCCACAAGCGAATCGACAAGGTCCTGCCCAAGCTGCAAGCGCAGCTCAACTCCTCGACGCCCGGCACGGGCTCCGGGGCCGTGGCGACCCAGATCGCTCAGCTCGAGACGCTGCGAGCCGGTGGCGACCCGACGATTCGCGTCGAGACTCGGGCGACGACGCCGAGCTCCCCGTCATCGCCGCGCCCGTTTCTGACCATCGCCGCCGGGGTGCTAGGCGGCCTCGTGCTCGGTCTCGGCGCCGCTTTTGCCCTCCAGGCGCTCGACCCCAAGCTCCGCCGCGAGGAGCAGCTGCGCCAGCTCTACCGACTGCCGATACTCACCCGGATCGCTCGCCAGCCACACAGTGGGGACCCACTCTCCCCAGACAAGAGCGTTCCTGCCACGCGCGAGGCCTACCGAACCCTCAGGGCGACGCTCAGTCCCGCAACCACCCCAGAGGGTCACCGATCCATTCTCGTTACAGGGTCGTCTCCGGCGGAAGGGAAGACGACGACGGCGATCAATCTCGCCGCGTCGATTGCGCGGGGCGGCAACAGCGTGATCCTGATAGAGGCTGATCTGCGGCGGCCATCGATTGGCAAGGCCCTCGGGGTCGCACCCGAGCATGGCCTCGTCAGCGTGCTGATCGAGCAGACAGAGCTCGCCGACGCCCTTGTCACGACGTCGACTTACGGACCCGATTTGAAGCTGCTCCTTGCCGACCATTCGGGGCCCGGGATCGCCGAGCTTCTCTCCCTCCCAATCGCCCGGCGCCTCCTCGAAGAGGCGACGATAAGTGCCGACGCCGTCGTCATCGACTCGCCCCCGCTGACCGACGTCATCGACGCCCTACCGCTGGCCGAGCAGGTTGACGATGTCGTCATCGTGGTCCGCCTTGGGACCAGCCGCCTCAAGAAGCTCCACCAGCTCGGGGAGCTGCTGGCGGGAAACGGGATCCGCCCGACCGGGTTCGCGGTGGTCGGCGTCCCCCGCGCTAGGAGTACCGGCTACTACTACGCCGAGGGGGCCGAGTCACCGCGCCGGCTCGTGCGCCCGCCGAGCTAGCCCTCGACCGGAACAGTCGAGCCATGCGCCGCGGTACGTCCGAGCTCCTCGTCCTCTGCTACCACGCCGTTAGCGATGATTGGCCGGCGTCGCTGGCGATCTCGGGAGCCGAACTGGAGCGACAGCTTCAGCGGTTTGTCGGTGAGGGCTTCCGCGGCACCACCTTCTCGCGCGCCATCGCGGAAAAGGGCGAGCCCGGAAGACGACTCGCCGTTACCTTCGACGACGCGTACCACTCGGTCATCGAGCGCGCGTTCCCGATCCTCGAGCGGCTCGGACTGCCGGGCACGGTGTTCGCCCCGACGACCGGGGATGCGCTTCGCGTCTGGCCGGGGGTGGATAGGTGGCTGGGCACGCCGTGGGAAGCGGAGCTCGCCGCCGCGAGCTGGGACGAGCTTCGGCGGCTCCAGGCAGCGGGGTGGGAGGTGGGCTCGCACACCCGGTCCCACCCACACCTGACGCAGCTCGACGACGCGTCGTTGTTCGCCGAGCTCGATGGCTCGCGCCGCGACTGCGAGCGACTGCTTGGCGTTCGTTGCCAGGCGATCGCCTACCCGTTCGGCGACGCCGATGCGCGCGTGGCCGCCGCGGCGCGCCGCGCGGGCTACGCGGCCGGGGCGGCGCTCGACGAGCCACCCGCGATCCCACCGCGGACGAACGACGTAATGCGATGGCCGCGTCTCGGCGTCTACCGCGAGGACGGCCCGACCAGGCTGCGGATCAAGGCACGGATGTTTCGGCGCAATCCGCGCGCCTGGAGCCTTGCGCAGCGCCTCTCCGGCGCAGGTCCGCGTGGCGCCGCCAAAGCTCAGGAGTCGCCGACCCCGACGCCCGTGGCCGGCTCGGAGGCTTCAGCAGGCGGAGACGACGAGCGCAAGTAGTCGGAGCGCGTCGTCGGTCGGCCGCCGATCACAACATGGCCGTCGGGCGTCCAGCCGAGCCATTCCAACAGCTCGCGGACGCGAGCCAGGCCTCGTGCGGTTGCATTTCCGAGGCGGCTGACGAGGACCAGATGGTCGACCACTCCCATGAGTGCGAGCGCGTCGCTGACCTCTCCGAGCGGCGGGGCGTCGACGATCACCCAATCGGCATACCCGCCGGCCTCGGTGACGATCGCCGGGGCGACGCGAGCGACCGCCTCGACCATGTCCATGTCCGGCGCCAACGGCGCGGCGAGAACGCTGAGGCGGGGAAGGCCGGGGCGGGCCGCGAGGACTCCAGACAGGCTCGTACTGGACCGAAGCAACGCGCTCAGATCGGCGGCGGGCTCGATCCCGCACGCTCTCGCCACGCCGGGAGCACGAACGTCAAGGTCAACGACGATCGCAGTGTTGCCCGCTCTTGTGACGGCGTACGCAAGGTTGACCGCGGCCGTCGTTCTCCCGTCACCCTTGGACCCGCTGGTAACGAGTACCGTCGTCGTCCGCCCGCCACCGTCGCCGGTCTCGCGGCGCAGCTTCTCCTTGCGGAACTCGAGCTGGCCGCGGAGGCTGCGATAGGCCTCGGCGACGGTGGGGGTTGCGCGCAGGGTACGCCCGCGTCGAGGTGCATCAGGGACCCGCGCAAGGATCGGAATCGGGTACGCGTCCAGCAGTTCCGCCTCATCGACGATGGGGCGCGGAACGAGGAGCTCGATCAGGACCGCGGCGACCGCCGCTATCGCCACGCCTGCGAGGAACGCGATCACTACGAGGACCATCGCGGGGGTTCCCAACGGTGCCGACGGCACAGTCGCGGGGTGCGAGAGCGACATCGTCGGGTCGCCGCCGTCCCGTATCGACTTCAGCGCGTTCAAGCGAGCCCTGAGCTTGCCGATCGTCCCCGTCGCCTGCCCAGCTACGGTCGACATCTCCCGCTTCGTGGTGGCGATGGCCTCCTCGACGAGCGGTTGAAGCTCCCGTGCGCGAACGTCGAGTGCTGCGCCGGCATAACCAGTCGCGAGCTCGGCGGCCAGCGGGCCGGTCGGCGCCTGGGCGGTGACGTTGACGATGTCGCTGTTCGGCTGCGGGGTCACCGCCACGGCGGCTGAGACAGACCCCCCCGTCTGGCCGTGCCCGACCTCGTTGGCGGTGAGCCTGGCGGCCGCGGGAGAGTCGATGATCGACGCCGCCGTGTTCACGACCCGCGCCGGGTCAGGTCCCACCGCCTTCAACAGCGGCAGGCCGGCGAAGGTGACGTCGGACGGGCCGAGCGGGGTGAGGAGGATCTGAGCCTGCGCTTCATAGCTGGTCGTCCGATGCTGGATCCAGGCAAGGCTTCCAGCGACGGAGACGGCGACGATTGCGACCACGAGAACGATGTGGGCACGGATGGCGCGGAGGTACGGCGCGAGCGCCGCCGCCGGGCTCAGCTCGGCTTCGTCGTCGCCCTCAAGCAGTCCCGGGTCCGGGCCGCCGAGCGTCACGGGGTGGTCTCCGGTCGTGCGCGATAAGCCAACGTCAAGGCCACCGGCCCGAGGGCGAGGAGGATCCACAACCGCTCATCGGTTCCGTTCGATATGAACACCGATGCCGCGAGCGCGCTCACCTGGGCTATGAGGACGGTCCGGGCAAGTCCCAAGACACGGGGGTCGCCGCCGCGCGAAAGCCTTCGGACCGCGAGCCAGCTCGCGCGTAGCGCACCGCCGAACACACCGAGCATGAGCGCCAGCCCGACGAAGCCGGTCTCCGCCAGCTGCTGGAGGTACACATTGTGCGCGACGAGCGGCGTGCTGACGATCAGCTCCGGGTTCTCGAGCTGGGCGGGCTGTTGCACGTACGGCCGCGACGCCTCGCGGAAGTTGTTCTCGCCGACACCGCCCACCGGATGGTTCTCGCCGATGTGCCAGGCGATGTCCCACAGGTCGACGCGCCCCGACCCGGTGTCGAATGAACGAACGTGCTGCCAGGTCCCGGGAGACGTGGCGGCGAGCCAGACGCCGCTCGCCAACAAGGTGACGACGGCGAGCGACAGGAGCTGGATCCGGCGCCCCTCCATCAGCACCAGAGCAGCCAAGAGCGCCGCGATGGCGGCGATAAGACCACCGCGCGAGCCCGAGGCGGCAACGCCAACGACGAGGACGCCGATCGCGAAAACGAGCGCCGGCCGCCACCTACCCCTCACCTGCCCGAGCAACCCGATGGCGAGGACGATCGCCGGTACGAGGCCCGCGGCGAGGAAGTTCGGGTCGCCCCACCCGCCCGCGAATCGTGATGCCTCCGAGGTCCCCAGCGTGTCGGAGGCGGCGGCAACCCCGGGTGCGAGGCCGACGAGGACGGAGAGGGTTGCACCAAACACGAACGCCGAGCAGAGCATGACCGCCGAGCGCCGTGAGGTCGCCGTGGTGCCGACGACGAGGAAGATCGCGCCCACGGAGAACCACCAGTAGAAGTCGTTCGCCGCCGCACTCACGTCCTGCGCCCAGACGAGTGACAGGGTCACCCACGTCAAGAACAGGGCGATGCAGATGAAGGTTCCGGTGTTGCGGCGGACGACTTGCCTGACGACTGGCATCCTCACCGGCAGCGCGCCGAGCCAGGCGAGACCGATCGTGATCGCGACTAGGGTGGGCACGAATGAGAGCTGCGGCACCCGCTCGAGGAACACGAGGGGAATCCAGAGCGCGATCCCGACCGGCAGGCTGAGCAGAACCACCGACACGTAGATCACGCCGAAGAGCAAGCCGATGCCGAAGCGCAGGTTGTAGGCGAGCAGAACGCCCACCAAGAGCGCGCTCGCCAATCCAGCTGCGGCGATCGGCAGCGGCGAGGTAAACGGCGGCGCCGTGGCGGCGCGAGGTTGCAGAGTGGAGTTCGTTGCCATGGCCCGCCTGAGGCCAGAGTCTAGGCACACGTTCATAGGATCGGCGCCCGTGGGTAGGCTGGAATCGCGATGAACGCCGGCGCCCCTTCTGAGCGCGGCCTCGGCGGCCGGGCGCTTCGCGGCATGGCTTGGGCGTATGGGTCTTACGTCGGCGGCCGACTTGTGATCCTCGCCTCTACGGCCGTCCTCGCTCGGCTGCTCGCGCCCGACCAGTTCGGGCTGGTGGCCCTCGCGCTCACCTTCATGGCTCTGCTCGAGGGTGTCTCGGACATCGGCCTGAGCCAGGCGCTCGTCATACAGCAGGAAGACCGTCTCTACGAGCGGGCGGAGACGGTCTTCCTCTCGAGCGTCGGCCTCGGCGTCGCTCTGAGTCTCTTCGTCGCGGCGATCAGCCCGCTCATGGCCGAGCTCTTCGACCAGCCGCAGCTGACGGCGATCGGAGCCGTGCTGGGCGCCAACTTCTTCCTCTCCTCGCTTGGCACCACCCATTACGCGCTGGCACAGAAGGCTCTCGACTTCCGCGTTCGCACCTACGCCGAGTTCGCCGACGTGATCGTGCGGGGCACAGTCGGCGTGATCCTCGCGATCGCCGGCTTCGGCGTCTGGAGCCTCGTGATCGGCTACCTCGTGGGGACGGTCGCGCTCGACGTCGCGATCTGGTCCCTGGTGCCGTGGCGGCCCAAGCTGCGCCCGCACTGGGCCGACCTCCGCAGCATGGCGAAGTTCGGCGGCGCGTTGAGCGCGATCGATGTGATCTCGAGCGTCATCGCCAACATCGACTACCTATTCGTCGGCGGAATCCTCGGTACGACCGCGCTCGGGCTCTACACGCTCGGGTTCCGTCTCCCTGAGCTATTCATCCTCAACCTCTCCGTCGTCGCCGGCAAGGTCCTCTACCCGGCGTTCGCGGCGATCGAGGATCTTGGCCGCGCCTTCCTCGTGACCCTGCGGTTCACGCTCATCGTCGCCCTTCCGATGGCCGTCGGCCTCATCGTCCTCGCGGAGCCGTTCGTCCGCGTGGCCTTCGGAGACAAGTGGTTGGGCTCGGTCGGGGCCATGCAGATCCTGACCGTGTGCGCGCTGGCGATCAGCGTCGGGATCCCGCCCGGCACCGTCTTCAAGGCGACCGGGCGGGCAGGGACCCTGCTGAAACTTGCGGTGTTACGACTGGTTGCGGTCGCCGGAGGCCTCATACTCGTCACCCATCTCGGGATCAACGCCGTCGCCGCGACTCAGGCGATCGTGGCGGCGGTGGCGGAGGCCATCATCCTCGTCTTGGCGGCCCGCGTAACGAAAGTCCGCGTGCCCGAGGTATGGCGCGAGGCGTGGCCACCGATGGTCGCCGCCGCGGCGATGTTCGTCCCGACCTTCGCTCTCGGAGGCCTCATCTCAAGCCCGATCGTCGCACTCCTGCTCGCCGGGGGTGCTGGGTCGGCCGTGTACGTCGGCGTCCTCGCGATTCTCGCCCCCGATTCGTTCCGCTACATCCGGAGCCGGATGGCGCGAGCCGGAGCGGTCCCTCCCGACGACCTCGAGATCGTCCGCGAGACCGACGTCATCGCCTAACGGCCCACTGTTCTCCGGGCCAAGGCTGCATGAGTCGTTGCAAGGCACCGCCACTTTTCGGAAGGCTTGGCAGTAAATACCACCCTTTTACCCACTCTATTTGAGGTAGGCCTAGCCAAAATGTAGTACGCATGATTTGGTAGGCCGCGTGCTGGGAGGTGCTCACCGAAACCTGGCGGCGCGGAGCGAGCAGCCCCGGAGCGAGCGCCGGCTCATCGGACAAACGTCCATCCGACAGCGGCCACCATTGCCGCCACGGCGCCGCGAGCCGAGGGGTGGGTCGATGCACTCGCTGGGACGCAACGCGCTCCTCGCCCTCCTCATCGTGGTCGGCCTGACGGTCGTGACCGCGCCCGCGACGGCCTCGGCAACGAGAATCAGGTTCAATCCCGTCGGCGAGCGAGGTCATCACGTCGTCTACCGGCCCCACGGCGTCCGCCCCACCGCGATCCGGCGCGCTCATGTTCGCATGCACCGGCACGGTGGCACGATCCATCGCAGGATCCGCGTCGGCAAGGTCCGGCGCGCGCTTCGCGCCCACTCGCCCCTTCGGCTGCGGAAGCGTCGGTCCGTACGCGGCGGGGTGCTGCGAGTCTCGCTATCCCGCTCGTCGTCGCACGAGCGGCAACCCACCCCGACTCCTCCCAACTGCGACTACGGCACCTTCGGCGCCAACTCCGAACCCGGTGCCTGCTGGCGTCCCTACTCCGACTCGAGCCCCTTCAACACGCCGATCGGCTCGAGCACCCAGGTGAGCTCGAACTCCGCGCAGGTCGTCAACCGACTCGTTGGGTTCGGGTCGATGGACAACACCGTCGCCGGGACCGGCGGAACCGGCGCTGACTGGATGCACCCGATCTACTTCTCCCAGCCCTCGGACCCGCTCTACACGATCCACTGCACGGTCAGCTCCGGGCAGTGCCCGACGCTCAACGGCATGCAGCTTCGGATTCCCTCCGCGGCTCAGCCGGCCGGCGCCGGCGACGGTCACATGGCGGTCATCGATCAGTCGAGCGGCTGGGAGTGGGACTTCTGGCAGGTGCAGTCCAAGCCGGCGGGCGGCGGCACCCTCACCGTTTCGAGCGCCGGGCGGACGATGATCACCGGCGACGGACTCAAGTCCGGGGCGACGGCCTCCTACTTCGGGCTCGCCGCCGGTGTGATCCGCGGTGAGGAGATGCAGGCCGGGGAGATCGACCACGCGCTGTTCCTGGTCGTCAAGTGCACCAACGGGACGGCGGTCTGGCCGGCGGCGACCTCAAAGGCCTCAGGTCGCAGCTGCTCGTCGATGGGCCTGTCGAACGCCAACGCGCCGGCGATGGGCCAGCACTTCTATCTCGAAATGAGCGACGCGCAGATCAACGCCCTGATGGTGCCGAGCTGGCAGAAGACGATCCTGCGGGCGATGGCCCACTACGGAATGTACGTCGGCGACACCGGCGGCAGCAGCTGGGGGGTCCAGATCGAGTCCGGGACCAGCTACACGAGCTTCGGCGAGACCGATCCCTGGGTCACGTTCGCAAAGCAGGCGGGCGTACCGACCTACCAGTCCTCCTACGGCCTGCAGTACGTGTTCAAGTGGAGCCAGGCCGTCGATTGGCGATCCCTGCTGCGGACCGTGACGGCGCCGGGCGTCTGAGCGGCGGTCTGAACGTCTCCAGCCGCACACGGCCTCAAAGCCCTCAAGCCCTCAAGGATCGGCGCTGCGATACATCCCTGGTCGAGCCCCACTTCTGCCGGGTTCAACAAACGTCCAGAGCTCGCGGGAATTCTGGGCTGTTCCACCGCCCTAGTCGATGGCGTCGCTGAGAGGAATCCGGGTGCCACCGACCGTCACACCAAAGCGTCTCGCCTCGGCAGGAGCGGCAAGCGTCGCCTTGGCGCTGGCGGCGCTGATGCTGGTCGGCGCGGACGCAGGAGCCAGCCCAGCTGCGGAGGCGACGTTTAAGCCGATCGCCCTGAGCCGACACCAGATCATCTTCGAGCCGCGAGGAATTCGTCCCGGCGCGATCCGCGGCGCCCAGGCGAGGATTCGGACACGCGACCACGGAAACGTCCATGTCCACGTGAGGACCGACACCGTGAGACACGCGCTGCGTCGCCACTCTCGGGTCCGTGTCCACCGGATTGCCCGGGCGACGACGGGGCTGCTGGTCGTTTCGAAGCGTCACTGGTGGCACCACCACACCAGCCCGCCCGACACGACGATCACCGGCGGCCCCAGCGGCACGACGTCCGACGCGACCCCGACCTTCAACTTCTCCTCGACCGAGTCTGGCTCGACGTTCAAATGCCGCTATGACTCGAACCCCTTCGCGCCCTGCTCGGGGCCCGGGGCCAGCGACACGCCGGCTACGCCGCTCGCCAACGGATCGCACACCTTCGCGGTCGAGGCGATCGACGCGGCCGGTAACGTCGATCCAACGGCGGCAACGCGAACGCTCACGGTTGCGACGTCGCCTTCCCCCGACACCAGCCCGCCCGACACGACGATCACCGGCGGCCCCAGCGGCACGACGTCCGACGCGACCCCGACCTTCAACTTCTCCTCGACCGAGTCTGGCTCGACGTTCAAATGCCGCTATGACTCGAACCCCTTCGCGCCCTGCTCGGGGCCCGGGGCCAGCGACACGCCGGCTACGCCGCTCGCCAACGGATCGCACACCTTCGCGGTCGAGGCGATCGACGCGGCCGGTAACGTCGATCCAACGGCGGCAACGCGAACGCTCACGGTTGCGACGTCGCCTTCCCCCGACACCAGCCCGCCCGACACGACGATCACCGGCGGCCCCAGCGGCACGACGTCCGACGCGACCCCGACCTTCAACTTCTCCTCGACCGAGTCTGGCTCGACGTTCAAATGCCGCTATGACTCGAACCCCTTCGCGCCCTGCTCGGGGCCCGGGGCCAGCGACACGCCGGCTACGCCGCTCGCCAACGGATCGCACACCTTCGCGGTCGAGGCGATCGACGCGGCCGGTAACGTCGACACCACGCCGGCCAGCTCGGGCTTCACCGTCCAGAGCGGGGGCGGGACGACGCAGTCTGTGAGCTGCGGCCTCGGCGGCTTCAGCGCCTTCAACCAACCCGGTGCCTGCTGGCGTCCCTACTCCGACTCGAGCCCCTTCAACACGCCGATCGGCTCGAGCACCCAGGTGAGCTCGAACTCCGCGCAGGTCGTCAACCGACTCGTTGGGTTCGGGTCGATGGACAACACCGTCGCCGGGACCGGCGGAACCGGCGCTGACTGGATGCACCCGATCTACTTCTCCCAGCCCTCGGACCCGCTCTACACGATCCACTGCACGGTCAGCTCCGGGCAGTGCCCGACGCTCAACGGCATGCAGCTTCGGATTCCCTCCGCGGCTCAGCCGGCCGGCGCCGGCGACGGTCACATGGCGGTCATCGATCAGTCGAGCGGCTGGGAGTGGGACTTCTGGCAGGTGCAGTCCAAGCCGGCGGGCGGCGGCACCCTCACCGTTTCGAGCGCCGGGCGGACGATGATCACCGGCGACGGACTCAAGTCCGGGGCGACGGCCTCCTACTTCGGGCTCGCCGCCGGTGTGATCCGCGGTGAGGAGATGCAGGCCGGGGAGATCGACCACGCGCTGTTCCTGGTCGTCAAGTGCACCAACGGGACGGCGGTCTGGCCGGCGGCGACCTCAAAGGCCTCAGGTCGCAGCTGCTCGTCGATGGGCCTGTCGAACGCCAACGCGCCGGCGATGGGCCAGCACTTCTATCTCGAAATGAGCGACGCGCAGATCAACGCCCTGATGGTGCCGAGCTGGCAGAAGACGATCCTGCGGGCGATGGCCCACTACGGAATGTACGTCGGCGACACCGGCGGCAGCAGCTGGGGGGTCCAGATCGAGTCCGGGACCAGCTACACGAGCTTCGGCGAGACCGATCCCTGGGTCACGTTCGCAAAGCAGGCGGGCGTACCGACCTACCAGTCCTCCTACGGCCTGCAGTACGTGTTCAAGTGGAGCCAGGCCGTCGATTGGGGCTCGCTCCTGCGCACCGTTGCGGCGCCCGGCGTCTGAGCGGCGAAGCCTGCCAAGCTGCGGTCGGCCAGACCGCGCTCACGCGGCTGGCCACCCATGCCTCACACCCGTCAGCTTCATGTCCATGTCCTCGTGGGATCCCTCAGCTGGGGCGGGGCGGAGAGTCTCATTGCCGACTTCGCCGTGGGGGCCCGAAGCGCCGGGCTCCGAGTGTCGGTCGGATATCTGCACCCCGAGGCCCGCACCGCCGGCCGACTGACGCGCGAGGGCATTGAGCCTGTGCTGGTTCCGATAGGCAGCCTGCTCGGGCGCGCCGATCGCCGGGCCGTCCTGGAGCACGTCGCCGGAGTCGCGCCGGACCTGCTCCATACGCACCTTGGCTACCCGGACTTTCTCGGCGGGCTCGCCGCCCGGCGGCTTGGCATCCCGGCGGTATCGACCCTCCACACGATGGCCACCGGCGGCTCGATTCGGGAGAGGACCAGATCGCGTCTGATGGAGCTCGCTCGCCGCCGATGCGCGTCGAAGGTGATCGCCGTCTCCGAGGCGCAGCGCGGTCACTACGTCGCGAATTCGTGGGATCGGTCGGACCACGTCGTCACGGTCCGTAACGGAATCGTGGACCGCGCCCGTCCCGGGATCGGGGCAACGATCCGGGCGGAGCTCGGGATCGACGCCGGCGATCCCGTCGCCGCGATGGTCTCCGTCCTGCGCCCGGGCAAGGGGCACGAGGTCGCCGCGGCCGCGGTCAACCGGCTGCGTGCGCGCTTCCCGCGCCTGCGCCTGCTCGTGCTGGGGGACGGGCCGGACTACGATCGCGTCTCGGGCCTGATGAGGCCCCTCGGTGGCAACGCCGTGATGATGGGCTACAGGGAGGACGCGGTCGAGGTGCTGGACGCCGTCGACGTCCTCGTCCATCCGTCGTCGATCGACGCCTTTCCGACCAGCCCGATCGAGGCAATGTCCGCCGGCGTCCCGGTGGTCGCGACAAACGTCGGCGGTATCCCCGAGGCGGTTCGCGACAACGAAGCGGGGCTACTGATCCCGGCTCCGCCCGATCCAGCTCACCTTGCCGATGCGGTGGCGGCGGTGCTCGGCGACGACGCCCTGCGGCACCGGCTCTCCGAGCGGGCGCGCGCACGCTTCGAGGCCGAATTCACCGTCGGGAGGTGGATGGAACGCCTCCATGACGTCTACGACGCGGTCCTCGTGGGGCCGACGGCTATAAAGCCATGGTGACCGCCGGGACACCGAGGCCGCTGCGCGTTCGCACTCTTCGCAGCTACCCGGTTCGCTTCATCGTCGACCTCGGGCAGCGAAACGCAGTGTTCCGCAAGCGGCGCTGGACCCCCCTCAAACGCATCTTCTACTGGGCTGACGCGTTCACGATCCTGCCCGAGCCCGACTACGACATCGTCCATAGCATCAATGCGGTCCCGATCCTGCGCCGTCGCCCCTACGTGATCACGTTCGAGGACTACCTCCCTCGCGTGCCCAGCGACCGCTACGTGGGCTGGCTCGAGCGAAGCCTCCAGCGGGCCCTCCTGAGCCCGAGATGCGTGGCGCTGATCGCGATGTCCGAGTTCGCGCGGCGCCAGTTCAGGTGGCAGAACAGGAACTTCGACGGACGCGATGATCTCGAGGCGAAGATGCAGGTGATCTATCCCGCGATCGACGTTCGCCGTCGGCGCCCGAAGCGCCGCTCCGGGCGCATGAGGCTCCTCTTCGTCGGCACGCGGTACATGGGAAAGGCGGGGCCCGCGCTCCTGCGAGCCCACGAGCGCCTGCGGGCGGCGGGGATGCCGGTCGAGACCACGGTCGTCTCGACGCTCTTCTGGAGGCAGGATGACTACCTTGGGCCGCCCTCGCGCGAGTACGTGGAGCGCGAGACCGCGCGGCTCGGGCTCGAGGGGGTGACCCATCATCACCACCTTCCAAACGACGACGTCCTGCGGCTGATGGAGGTTGCTGACTGGTTCGTGTTCCCGACGCTCCAGGACACGTTCGGCTACGCCCCGCTCGAGGCGCTCGCGTGCGGAACCCCCGCCCTCGTCACCGACACGTGCGCGATGCCCGAGATCGTCGAGGACGGGGTCAGCGGATACGTGCTGCCGTTTGAGAACGAACGCGACGTGGGCAAGTGGCTATGGCTGTACCGGAACGACGAGCCCGGTTACCTCGACGCGTACGAGGCGACGATCGCCTCGCTCGCCGATGCGATCGTCGAGCGGCTGACCGAGCGCGCCGAGGCGCCACCGGACGAGTACGAGGCGATGAGCGAGGCGGCGCTGGAGCGAGTGCGCTCCCGCTTCAACCGCGAGGTTGCGCGTGACCGGCTCGAGCGTCTCTACGAGCTCTGTCGCCAACGCCTTTGAGGTTTCGACGCAAGGCCGCTCAAACCGTCCGGGCTAGCCTGCCGAACACGATGCGGATCGCGATAGTCGAGACGCTGCCGCGCGGCGGACTCCTCCACTACACCGTGCAGCTCGGCGAGGCTCTCGCCGCACGGGGCAACACGGTCGACCTCATCACGGCGCGCGAGAACGAGCTCCGCGACGCGTGCCGAGCGGCGCGGATGCGCGCGGTCTTGAGGCCGGTCGTCCGACCCGACGAGCGCGTGCTGACGGGTCCGCTCGGCTCTCCGATCAGGCGCGGGAGGGTGGCCGTGCGGCTGTCCCTTGCCTGGGCGCGAGCGGTCTGGGAGGTGTGGCGGAGCGCCTACGACGCGATCCTCATCGACGCGACCATCCTGTCTGCCCCGGCAGCCGTCGGCGCGCTGCTCCTGACCCGCGTGGCCGGTCGCGCCACGCTCGCCTACGTCGCCCACAACGCCCGCCTGCTCTCCGCTGCCCCGGTGCCCACGCAGGGAGCCGAGCGCAGGCGACTTCCGCCCGTCGCCAAGGTCTTCCTGCGACGGGTCTATCGCCGGATCGACGTCGTCTTCGTCCACGGTGAGGCGAGCCGGGCAGAGTTTGAGCGCGCCTGGCCGAGCACCCGCGTGGTGATAATCCCGCACGGCGACGAGCGGATCTTCGCCGACGAGCCACCCCCCATCGCCGAGGGCGAGGGCATCCTGTTCTTCGGCACCTGGAACAGGCCGAAGGGAATCGATGTGCTGATGGCGGCATTCGATGAGCTCGCGCCGCGTCGACCGGCGGCGACGCTGACCCTGGCAGGCGAGCCTCGACCCGACATCGACCTCGAGTCGGTGCGCCGATGGAGCGCCACGCACCCGGGCAGCGTGAAGCTCATCGACCAGTATGTCCCTCTCGAGGACGTTACCGACCTCTTCTCGCGCGCGAGGGTAGTCGTCACGCCATATCTGACCGCATACCAGAGCGGCGTCGTTCACCTCGCGATGACTATGGGCCGCGCGGTCGTTTCGAGCGATGTCGGCGACCTGGGACAGGCCGTGATCGACGATGAGACGGGCGTGCTCGTGAAGCCGGGGGATCCCGCGGCCCTCGCCCACGCGCTGGAGCGGGTCGTGGGTGACCGGGAGCTCGCGGAGCGCATGGGCGCCGCCGGGCGCGAACGAGTTCTTGGCCTCTCTTCATGGGAGAGCGTTGCCGAGCGCGTGGAGGACGCGCTGCGGCAGTCGTCTCCGTCCCGCTAGCCCCTCGCTCGCTTGCGCACGACCCCGAGCGCGGCAAGTTCCTCCAAGAGCTCCGCCAGGCGCGCCGCTTGGCCGTCGCGGAGGTACTCCGCGGCGAACGACCGGCCACGCGCGCCCATGGCATCCCTCGCCTTCGGGTCGCGCGACAAGCGCCTGACCGCGTCCGCGAGATCGCTCGGGTTATCCGGCGAGGCGCAAACCGCCGCCCCCGACTCCTTGGCCAGCCGAACCGTCTCGCCCCCAGCCATGACGATCACCGGCCGCCCGAGCGCGCAGCAGTCGTAGAGCTTCGAGGGCACGAAGTCAGCGAGGCTCGTCTGCTGCGGGACAAACGAGGCGTCCGCTGCTCGTAGATGGCGCGCTGCCTCCGGCGCGGGCATCAGGTCGCGGAACGAGACGAACCCGTCCGGCAGGGCCGCCGCTCGTCGCTCGAGCTCGGCCCGGGCAGAGCCCTCGCCGACGATCAGGAGCTGATAACCCTCGCCGAGCATCCCGGCCGCTTCTACGGCCACGTCCAGGCGGCGAGACGGGCCGAGGTTGCCCGCATATGCCCAGATGAAGCGATCCTCGGGGAGCCCCAGCGACGGGCGATCCGAGTCCCGTTCGCCGGCATCAAGCCAGTCTCGGGTGGTGCCGTTCGGGATCAGTTCGATGCGAGCACCGGTCGCGGTGGCAGCGATCGTGCGCCGAAACGGGTCCGTGACGGTGACGATCACCGCGGCGCTGCCGTAGAGGGCCCGTTCGAGCTTGCTGGCGAGGCTGACGGCGGTCGGGTTGGAGAGCTCGCCGATCCGCACTGCCGCCTCCGGCCACAGGTCGCGGACGTCGAGCACCCACGGAACCCGATGGCGCCTGGCGGCGATCGCGGCAGCGACACCCACCGGCAGCGGGGGCGACGAGGCGAGGATGACGTCAGGGCGCGGCCCCGCGCCGCCGACGGCCGCCGCCATCGCCGCGTAGCTCCCGTAGAAGCCGAGGCGGTTGGCCATCGTTCGCGCCGGTCGCGTCCAGACCCAGACGTACGACACGTTCGCCCCATCCACGCTGCGCCTGAGAACCCTGTGCCCCCGGTAACCCGGATGGATGACCCCCTCGGGATGGTTCGGCACCGCGGCGACGACGTCGACCTCGTGGCCTCGGCGGAGCAGCTCACCTACGAACGCCTCGACCCGGAAGCGGGCTGCCGTCACCTCGGGCACGTAGTGTTGGGTGAAGATCAGAGTTCGCATCGTCAGCCGGGCAGCGGGCTCGCAGCTTGACGAAGCGAGCCGACAGGAAAGGGCGACGGGTGCAGGAAGACGACGGGACAGAGCAGCGATCGCTGCTCCGCCGGTTCTGGCAGCCGTACCCGGGCAGCGCCGATCGCCTTAGCACCGCCGCCTCGTTCGACTTCCCGGTGGGCGAGCGCGTCGCACCCGGGTCGGTCGCCGGCTACCACATCGACTTCAGGGCCAAGGCGGAGTCCGCTCGCTGGCCGCCGCAGGGCCTGCCGGGGCGAGATCGGCTCCTGTTCGTCGGCCTCATCCAATGGGGGCTCGGGTGCTACGAGCATTTCCTCGCAAGCGGCGACGAGGAATGGCTTGACGCCGCCCGCTCGACCGCCGACATGCTGCTCTCGACGCAGGAGCGTGAGGGTAGGCTGGTCGGCGCCTGGCTTCACCGGTTCCGGCTCGAGCACACGTACGAACTCAAGCCGCCCTGGCTGTCCGGGATGGCGCAGGGCGAGGGCGCGAGCCTGCTGGTTCGAATCGCCAAGGGAACTGGCGACGAGAGCTACGCCGAGGCCGCGCGACTCGCACTTCAATCGATGCGGGTGCCCAGCTCGGAAGGCGGCGCCTTCGCCCAGCTCGACGGCGGCTTCTTCCCCGAGGAGTACCCGACGACTCCACCCTCGTTCGTCCTCAACGGCGCGATCTTCGCTCTGTGGGGCTACTACGACGTCGCCGTCGCGCTCACCGACGGCGACGCGATGGAATCGTTCGGGGAGGGCGTCGACACCCTGGCGCACTCCCTCGAGCGCTTCGACACCGGCTACTGGTCCCGGTACGACCTCTTCCCGCACCCGATCATAAGCCTTGCCAGCTCCGGCTACCACCACCTCCATGTCAACCAGCTCCGCGCGATGTCGAGGATCGCGCCGAGACCGCAGATCGCCGAGCGCGAGAAGCGCTTCCAGCGCTACCTCGATTCCCGCCTCAACCTCGCGCGCGCGTCTGGCCACAAAGTCCTGTTCAGGCTCCTGGTCCCGCGCAATCGCCTGCTCGCTCATCGCCTCCCCTGGTCGCACCGCGAGCCACGCTGAGCGGGCGTCGCACGGTGTTCAGCCCCGGCTGTCACTCGGGTCGACCCCGGTACGCCGCCTGCCGGCAACGATTCCGGCCGCACGGCGCCTCGCGCCGTAAGCCGCTTGAGCAGCGGTGCGGAGCGCCGCCACCCTCCGCGACCGCGACCGGCGCAGAAACGGCACGTGGACGTCGGCAGCTCCCCATTTGCGCTTGTATGCGACGAGGCCCCCGAGATCGCAGACCTCGACCCCGCGTGCTTTCCAATAGCGCATCGCATGCCACATCACCGCCTCGTTCGGGCGCAAGCCCTGATACCGGCGGTGGCTTGCGCCCGCGAGGAAATGCATCGTCCGATTGTGGGCCGGGAAGATGCCGGTCGCGATGCACTCGCCCCCGGGGTCGCGGGCTCGCAGCAGGAGCAGGCGCCCCGACGGATGGACGTCGCGGATCAGAGTTCTGATCCGCTCGGGTCCGTAGGGCGGGACCAGCGACTGCCTGGCGAACACCTCGGTGAGCTGAGAGTGGAAGTCGTCGGCGAAGCCGAGGTCGTCCGCCTCCTCGACCCTGACTCCCTCGCGCGCGGCCTTGCGGATCGCGGTCCGGCAGGGGCCCTTCATCCTGGCCATGATCTCGTCCTCCGGCTCGGTCAGGTCGACCTCGAGGCCGTTCCACGGCGTCTGTTGAAATCCGAGCCCGTCGACCTCCGACACTGTCAACAGGCGGTCTCGGAGTTCGACGTGGGCAACACCGAGGTCGTCAAACGCGAATTCGAGGAGAGCCTCGACGGCGGCCCGCCGCGAGACGCCGGACTCCAGGTTGAACCCCATATGTGACGTCGTCCAGCCGGGCAGCGGACTCCCCAGGACGCCGACGGCCAGCCTTCGAATGACGAGGCCGGTGAAGTAGCCCTCACCCCCACCTCGGAGGCTCGCGACGACCGGCTCGGCACCCTGTGAGTCGGCTACAAACCGGAGCCAGTCCTGGGTCTGGAATACGAGGCGATCGTCGAACGAGTCGAGTCGATCCCAATCGACAGAGTCGAGGTCGAGCCTCTGGAGCGTCAGTCGTGGGGGTCCCCCCATCGGCGATGAGGCTATCTGGGCGGCAAGGTTCCGACCGCGGGGACGCTAGAGTCCCCGCTCAGATTCGCTCCTCACGAACGGATAACCCTGCAATCCAGCGGCGCTCGAGGATCGGGGCTCGCGCCGTCCCGGTCGCTGCTATCGGCGTGTGGCTCGTCATTGGCGGAGGCGTCGCGCCTGGATCTCCGCATCACGGATGCGGGTTCCGGCACGGGTTGGGCAGCTACAAGGCCGGGCATTGGCCGTCGGCCTGCTGGCGCCCGTACGCGAACGACAGCCCGTTCAACACGCCGATCCCGCGCCGTGCGAAGGCGATTCATCATTCGCGTGCGATCGTCAGCGAGCTCGTACGCCAAGGTCCGATGGGGCGGATTGCCGCCGGTGATCCACTTCGCACGACCGGGAACCCGACCTATTACCCGACCAGGGCCGACCCGCGCTTCCGGGTCCACTGCACCAGGCCGTGGGGAAGGTGCGAGATCGAGGGCCGGCGGTTGCGGGTGCCACCGCGGGCGATCCCGGCGGGAGGATGGGGCGGCGGCGGCGACGCTCACATGACGATCGTCGACCAGGCGACAGGGTGGGAGTACGACCTCTGGGACGTGACCTCGAAAGACGGCAATCGGATCGACGCCGGTTGGGGCGGTCGGACCCGGATCAGCGGCAAAGGGTTGGGGTCCGCCGCGACCGCCGCCCATTTTGGGAACCTGGCGGGCATCATCCGCGCGCAGGAGCTTCGCGCCGGGCTCATCCGACACGCGCTCGTTTTCGTTGTGCCGTGCGTGAGGCGAGGTGGCATCTCCTACCCGTCGACCGGAGCCGGAGGCGTCGGCTGCAAGCGGCTCGGGCTGCCCGTCCGCCGGGCGCCCAGGATGGGCGCCCACTTCCAGCTCCTGATGAGCCAGCGAGGGATCAGGAGGCTCCACCTCCCGCGCTGGCAGCGCGGCATCGTCGAGGCGCTGCGACGGTATGGCGCCTACGTGTCGGACACGACGGGAGCGCGCGCCAGCTGGGGCGTGCAGTTCGAGCACGCGGCCACCTACACGAGCTTCGGGCACCGCGACGAGGCGGGTGCTCTGGCCGGGCGCCGCGGCGTGACCTTCTGGCGCGACAGGTCGAGCGGCTACCCGCAGCTCGCATTCACCCTCTCGAGTCAAATCCCGTGGCACAAGCTGCGTATCGTCCCGCCCTGCGTCGCTAAGCGGAGATGCCACTGACGTCGAGCCCGATGACGGCATCGCAGTGGAACTTCGCAGCCCAGTTCGGGTACCGCATCGACATATAGCGGCCCCAGAGCGGTCGCGATCCCCCGACGCCTCCACGAGCCCCGGCCGGAGGCGCCCGCAGCCGCTGGGCGCGGCAAACGAAGTCAACCAGGGCGGCCACCGCCTGCTGAAGGACCGGATCCGGGCGGCGCCGATTGAGCTCCAGCACGCAGAGCGCGGCCTGCGCGTTCCCGGTCAGGCAGACCGATCGGGCCGCGGGCACCCAGCCCTCCCTCAGGCGTCCCGGCAACCGCCCGTCGGCGCCTCCGAGCCGGGCCAGCTCGCGAACGGCGAGCTCGGCCGGCGCTCCGTAGGCGCCCCATTCGCCGAGCAGGCGGGCGGACTCGAGGAGCCCTTGGAGCGTGTAGGCAATGGTGTGGGTGAAGGCCGGGCCCCCGTCGCCGAAGCCCCAGCCGGGGAACGACCCATCCGCGCGGCGCCGAGTGACGATCGCTGCGAGGACACCTTCCGCTCGCTCGCGCATCTCCCGGTCCCCGGACGCCACCGCCACCCTGAGGAGCGGCCACGCGGCGTAGGTGTAGTACGACGGCATCTTCAAGGCCCGGTAATCGCCACCCGGCCACAGGTCGTCCTCGCCGAGCATGGAGACGAGCCAGCGCCCGCCGCGCACTGCCCCTTCCAGCCATGACTCCTCCCCGCTCAGCTCGTGCAGCGCGACGAGCCCCTGGAGCACCTGGGCGGTGTTGAAGACGCTCGGTCGCGCCCTCCGGCTCGGGGGATGAAGGCCGCCGCGCCACCAGCCCTCCGGTCCCTGGATCTCGAGCAGCCAGCGCCCAAGCGCAACGGCCCGCTCCTCACCGGCGAACGACGGCAGCGCGCGTGACAGCGAGAGCAGCGTTGGGATCAGGTAGCCCGTCGTCTCCGGGTAGGGGCGCGACCAGCCGCCGGCCGGAGACCAGTAGGCGCACGAGCCGCCGCGTCCATGGTCCATCGAGCGCACGAGCCAGGCTGCCGTCGCCTCGAGGTGCGGCTTCGATGCGGCCATCTAGCGGCCTCGCCGCCATGCCCGCGCCGCACGCAGGCGATCGCGCAGCGGATCCGGCATCGCCCGCACCCCGGCGCGCGCGAGCCGTTCCGCAGTCGCCGCAGCGTGGCGCCGGGACAGCGGCGGGACGAGCACCACCTTGCGCCCCCATCGCTGGCCGGTCGCGAATCGGGCCTTGAACGACTCGTCGCCGAGCAGCAGGTCGTATTCGAGGGCGCCCTCGGCGATCGCCTCGCGGACGGTCTCGGCAAGCAGCAGGAAGCCGATGCTGTAGCGGCTCCAATCGGGATCGAAACCGGCCTGGTAATACGAGAAGCGATCGCCAACCCGCCACCCGTACCAGGCGGCAACGGCGACGCCGTCCGCCTCGAGGATGAACAGGCGCAGCCAGCCACGCTCGTCGGCGGCGAGGGCGAAGTCGCCGTGAAAGCTGCGGACCGCTGGATCGGCGACGGACGAGGTCCCCGGGCGGTCACGCCAGCGCGCATCATGCAGTCGAAATAGAGTCGCCATATCCCGGGCGACCTCCTCGGCGCCGGCGGATCGGCGCAAGGTGACCTCGTGATCGCGGCGCAGGGCTCGCATCTTTCTGCCCACCTGGTTGCGGAACTGCCCGCTGCGCGCCGCCAGGTAGTCGTCCCAGGTGAGCCCGGACAGCTCGATCAAAGGCAGCGGGTCCGGGGGCTGGGGAACGTGTACGAGATGGGACGGCCACGCCGCCGCGAGCTCGCGCCACCATGTCGCGTCCGCTCCGACCCGTCCGAGGTCGACCTCGCACCGCCGGCTCAGGTCGCGGGCGAGCGGTATCGCCGCCGCCGCCGCGAGCTCATCGTCATCGCCGCTGGCGGCGACCGGAACGAAGATGTCGGCGAGCCTGGGCGCCGGGAACCCGAGTCGCGCCGACCGCCCTGACGGGCTCGATCGGACGAGCGGCAGGACCCCCCGCACCGACCCGTCGCTTCGCCGCCAGACCGCGACCGTCGGGGCCGACTCGCCATCGACGTCCCGCAGTGCGCTGAGGTACCACTCCGGCGTGACAAAAGCACTACCGCGGGCCTCGGCCAGGCTCCGCCACGCATCCAGGACGGGGGCGACCCCGTCCACGCTTGCGATTACGTCGACGCTCAACGAGCACTCCGCCGATCCGAGTGCCGCCCGGCGCGAGAGACTGGCCCGAACCTGGGACGATCGGAGAGCGGCACCTGCCAGCCGACACGATCCAGCAACCGCAGACGGGTGACACGCTGCACCGGCGCGAAGCCGAACATCATTCGCACCAGCATCTGCATCTCCCGATTCTCCCGATCGACCCAGCCGTAGAGTCGCCTCGTCGCGGCATCGGCTTGCACATCGCGGAGCAGCGTCGACATCAGCCTCCCCCCGATGCCGAGGCTTCGGAGCTCGGGCTCAGCCCACATCGCGTACGTGTAGGCCTCGTCGGGCGCCAAGCGGATGCGAAGCCCCGACCAGGGATCACGCTGGACCGGGAGCCGGCTGAACCAGAGCCAGCCGCCGAACCGACCGTCGACCGTAGCCAGATAGCAGGTATCGCCGCGGGCGAGAAGGGACGGTGCCGTCGCCTCGAAGCGGCCCTCGAGCGCGTCGCGACGACCGGGATGGTCGGCCGACATCACGCTGACCTCGACGCCGTCGGCCGCTACCGGCTCGGGGACCGCCTGCTCTTGCCGCCACTCGAAAACGTCGACCGGCATGAGGTCGACGAAACGGTGAGCGAGGCTTTGGAACCGGCTACCCCCCGCCACGCTTATCGGCGAGGAACCGGGCCATCGCGTCGATGGAGCCGAAGTTCTCGGGCGAAAGCTCGGACCCCGAGACCTCGACCCCGAACCGTGCCCGGAACTCTTCCACGATCGACAGCAGCTGCAGCGAATCGATGATCGCTTCCTCGAAGAAGAGGTCGCCGTCACCGATTCCGGCGACCGTCTCGTCTCCGAGGATGGCTCCCAGGAGCTCCCTCACCTCTGCCGTCTCGGGCGCGGTCACCCTTCTCCCTCCGCGGCGATCGTCCTCGACGCCTGCCTTGTCAGCTCGGGGCGATCATACTTGTCGTTGGGCGTGCGGGGCAGCGAGTCGCGAAGGATGATGCGCTCGGGGACCATGTACGCAGGCACTCGCTGCCTACACGTCAGCTCGAGGTCCCGCTCGTCCACGCTCCCCTCGAGCGTGCAGAATGCCGCGATCCGATTCCCGATCAGATCGTCGGGAACAGCCACCGCGACGCACTCGGCGACGGCCGGGTGGGCGTGCAGGGCGGCCTCGATCTCCCCGAGCTCGATTCGATATCCGCGGCTCTTGACGAGGTGGTCGCGCCGGCCCACGAAGCGGTACTCGGGGACGGGCGAGTCTCCGATGATGTTGACGACGTCGCCCGTTCGATATGTGTAGGGGGCGGTGAAGCGCTCGGCGGTCCGCCCGCTGTCCCCCCAGTAGCCCTGGGCGACGATCGACCCGGTGACGACGAGCTCGCCCTCGGCGCCGACCTCGTCCACCGGCGCGCCGGCATCGTCCAACACCTCGCATCGGGTGTTCGCACAGGGCTGGCCGATCGGCACGCTCGGCCCGTCCACCGGCGGCGCCTCGAGCACCTCGTGATAGGTGCACACGTTCGTCTCCGTTGGCCCATACAGGTTGAAGAAGCGGGCGCCGGGGACAACCCGCATCAACTCCCGCAGGTGCCGGTTCGGAAAGACCTCGCCGGCGAACAGGACGAACCGCAGGCTCGAGAGCGGCTTGGACGCGACGTCGCCGTACCGGACCATCATCGCCAGCGCCGAAGGGACCGAGTACCAGACCGTGATCTCCCGCTCGCGAATCCATTCGCAGAGCCGAGTCGGGAACATTGCAGCGTCGGCGGGAACAAGGCAGACTCTGGCGCCGGCGATCGCCGCTCCGAAGAGATCCAGGATCGACAGATCGAAGTGCAGGGGAGCGTGGCTCGAGAGGACGTCCGCCTCCTGGAAGCCGAACGTCGCCAGCGCCCAGTTGACGAAGGTGAGCGAGTTGCGGTGGGAAATGGAGACTCCCTTCGGTTCTCCGGTCGACCCCGACGTGTAGAGGACGTAGGCGAGATCGACGTCGATCAGCTGCCGGGGCTGGACGTCGCCCGTCGCGCGCTGTGTTGCCTCCCAGCTCAAGAACCCATCACTCGCGGTCGCGTCGCGGACGATGCCCTTCTGAACCACGGCCGGATCGGCCCTTCGCAGGGCGTCGATCAAAGGCTGGTCCGAGATCAGCGCCGACAACCCGCAGTCGGCCGCGATGTAGGCGGTCCGCGCCGGCGGTGCCGCGGAGTCGAGCGGGACGTAAGCGGCGCCCGCGCGCATCACCCCGTAGAGCGAGACCACCGCCTCGATGCTCTTCGGGAGGTGAATTCCGACACGATCGCCGGGCCGGACCCCCTGATCCTGCAGCGTGGCAGCGATGCGGTCCGCGGCGACGTCGAGCTCGCGATAGGTGAGCTCGTCACCCCCGCTCTCGATTGCGAGTCGATCCGGCCAGCGACTGGCGGCCGCCCTCAGAAGCTCGTCCAACCGCTTTCCGCCCTCCATCCGTCGCTCCTCTCCTCAAAGGCCCAAGCTGCGCGCCAGTACGGCGCGCTGCATCTCGGAGGTCCCCGAGTAGATCCGGCTACCGACCGCGTCGCGCAGGCGCCGCTCGATGCCGGCCTCGCTCATGTAGCCGTACCCGCCGTGCACCTGGATCGAATCGAGACTGCTGGCAACGGCGGCCTCGCTCGTCCATAGCTTCGCCAGCGCCGACTCGGCATTCGCCGATCTCCCTTTCGCCTTCACGAACGCAGCTCGATACACGAGCAGTCGACCAGCCTCGAGCCTTGCCTTCATGTCGACGATCCGGTGCGAGACGGACTGGTAGGAGGCGATTGGCGCACCGAACGCATGCCGCTGCTTGGCGTAGGCACAAGCGGCGTCGAGATCGCGCTGGAGCGCGCCGAGCTGGGAGGCCGTAGGCCAGATCCGCTCCCACTCCATGAGCTCGGTGAAGACGAGCGCGCCGGCGCCGACATCGCCGAGAACGTCGCCGTCCGCCACGAACGATTCGTCGAGGACGAGATCGCCGAGCGGAGATGTCCGCAGCCCCATCTTCCCCATGGCGTCCGTCCGCTCCACGCCGGCGGCTTGAGTGTCGAGGAGAAAGGCTGTGATTCCACCGAGCGCGCCGCCCTCACCGGTCGCGGCGAAGCAGATGACGAGGTCAGCGGTCGGTCCGTTGGTGACGAACGTCTTCCGTCCCGTCAGGGACCAACCTCCATCGACGCGGGTCGCGTGCGTCCTCATCGCGAACGCGTCGGAGCCGGAGTCCGGTTCGGTGATGGCGAGGGCCCCGATGGTCGTCCCAGCCGCCAGGCCGGGAAGGTAGCGCCGACGCTGCTCGTCGCTGCCGTGGGAGAGCAGGCCAGAGGTCATTACCCACGCCTGGACCGAGGCCGAGAAGACCAGGCCGCCGTCCCGGCAGCCCTCCCCGAGCCCCTCGGCAACCAGGAGGCCGGCCAGCGGGTCGATTGCGACTCCGCCCAGATCGGCCGGAACCCGAAGCCCGAAATAGCCCCATTCGGCGAGGCGCTGCCACTTCTCGGCCGGGAACCGGCCCTCACGATCGTCCTCGATAACCCCGACGTTCAGCGACTCGCCGAACGCGACCGCTTCGCCGCGCAGGCTCAGGCTTTCCTCTGGCCAGTCGAAGTCCAAAGCCGCGCACCTTTATCACAGGAGCCAAGACGGAGAAGCGCGGCACGTGGGGACGATGCTCACCCGAGACCAGCCCCTAGCATGCCTGACTTGTCCGACGTTCTCGTCCTTTGCTACCACGCCGTCAGCGAGCGTTGGGGCGCCAACCTCTCGATCGCGCCGGATCAGCTCTTCGCGCAGCTTCGTGACCTGGTCTCGCGCGGTTACCGGGGAACCACGTTCACCGAGGCTATTCACAACCGCCCGCACCGCCGCACGCTAGCGGTGACGTTCGACGATGCGTACAGGTCCGTGCTCGAGCTGGCGCTCCCGGTGCTCGAGCGGTTGGAGCTTCCCGGCTCGGTCTTCGTGCCGACGTCGTACGCAGGACGCGATGAGCCGATGTCATGGCCCGGAATCAGCGAGTGGGCGAGCGGACCGGACGCAGCGGAGCTTCGGCCCATGTCGTGGGACGAGCTGAAACGCTTGGCTGACGGCGATTGGGAGATCGGCTCCCACACCCGCACGCACCCGCGGCTCACCGCGCTCGACGACAGCGCGCTTCGGGAAGAGCTCGCCGGATCGCGCGAGGATTGCGAGCGGGCTCTCGGCAGACCGTGCACGTCGGTCGCCTACCCGTACGGGGACGTCGACGACAGGGTGATCGCCGCGGCGCGCCGGGCCGGCTACGTCGCCGGGGCGGAGCTTGCTCCGAGACGCTATCGGGTGCTTCCGCTCGAGTGGCCGCGCCTGTGCGTGATGCAAACGTATTCGCTCGCGCGCTTCCGCCGCCATGCGTCGCCCGCGGTCCGGCAACTGCAGCGCTCGCCTCTCGGCGGATTGACGGAGGCGGCGTACGCGGCCGTCAATCGCCGAGTGCGCTCGTCCTGAACATTGCGCGTGTCCTCACCGCCCGAGCGCACCCAAGACCTGCTTGACGAGCGGGCGACCACGGGCGAAGGCGACGTGCTCAACGGCACCCAAGGGCGACGGGGCGAACGCCTGCAGCAGCCATCGCTCGCGATAGGAGTCCGTCCACTCTCGCTTCCATGGTGCATCCGTGCCGAGGAACTCATACGCCGTTAAGCCGAGCGAGAACGCGCGCGCCAGCATGTCCTCGCGGATCAGCACACCAGGAGCAAAGCTGCGGTAATCGGGATCGAACCCGGTCTTGAGCAGGTAGTGCACCCCATTCTCCTCGAGGGAGTAGTCGAAGGCCAGGGGACGCCCCGAGAGGCGCAGGAACGCCAGCCTCAGCGATCCTCGCCGCGCGGCCCAACTCGCGACCTCGCGATAGAACTGTGCCGTCTCCTTTCGCGAAAGGATCGCCGACCCGCGCGATCCCTTCCACCCGCGCGACTCGATGTCGAAGCCCTCCTCGAGAAGCTCGTCGAGGCGATCACCTCCATCCAGGACCTCCAGCGCAAGCTCTCCTTGCGCCTCGAGCCGGCGCCGCATCCGCCTGAGGTTGCTGCGGCGCTTGCTCGTCAGGCGCTGTTCGTAGTCATTCCAATCCCCACTGATCGGCACGTAGGGCGACCTCTGGACGACGCGCTCCAGGAGGCGGTAACCGGCTTCAGCCCCGGCCCGCTTGAACGGGACGAGCTCGGCGGTCGGGTCAGCGACGAACGAGATCTGGAGCCGATGCATCCGCTGCGCGAAGGCGGCCTCGGCCAGGGCGAAGGCCTCGTCCCGGTCGGCTGCAACCGCGCCGAAGATCGGCGTATGCCAGTTCGTCGGCGACTGGAGCACTCCCCGCCTCGCGGCCAGGGGCAGTACCGCCAGCAGGGAATCGTCATCTCGGAGGGTGAGGATTCGCAGGGATCCCTTGCCGAAGGCCGTCCACCAGGCACCGATCCAGCCCGGACGCAGGAACGGGGACGCCCCGCTCACATCGGCCAGCTGGTCCCACGCCTCGGCAATGCCGCCCGGCGCGTCGTGGATCTCGAGTGAGCTGCCCGGCTGGGGCATGACGCCGTCAGCCGGGGTGCCAAGCGGCCGCGCCGCCGCGCTCCCTCATCGTCGCCATCACGCTCACCGTCCCCACTACGCTCGCGAGAGCTGGCGCGCGACTCGCCTTACCGCGAAGTCGGCGCCGTAGACAAACCGCATGAGCGGGCCGAACTCGACGGCCGCCGGATAGCCGACGAAGAACAGCCATGGAACGCTGGACTCGAATGAGCGGTTGAGCAACGGGGTCCCGCGATCGGTGCGGATGGCGGTTCTCAGCTCGGGGTCGAGAAACCCGAATCCGTCGACCGAGAGCCGGTACCCGGTCCCCGCCAAGATGAGGCCGGCGGTGAGCTCCTCCATGCCGGCGGTACCGCGAACCCGCACCTGAACAGCGCCGTTGGTGGCGCTGGCCTCGACCGGCTCTCGATTCACCAATGTCTCGACTTGCCCCTCGAACCGTGGGCGAAGCCACCAGGATCCGCTCGGGCCGAGCACGCTGAAGGCCTTGTGGTGGCGCCAATCCGAGGGGCCATTCTTGAAGATGAGCGGGAAGTTCGAGTAGAACCACTGCCCCCTGCCCTGGCCGAGACCCGACTCCGGATAGCGCAGCTTCTCCATCAGCGCACGATCACTGGGTCCCGGCTTCGAGCCCCAGTCCAGGTGCGATTGCCGCACGAGGACGCGCGTGTCGCCTCCCTGCTCCTGGATCAGGGCTGCCCCCTCGAGCGCCGATTGACCGGCGCCGATCACGAGGACGCCCCCGTCGGGGACGTTCGACGGGTCGGCGTAGTCGAACGCGTGGACAAGACGGGAAGGCGGAAGGTCGCGGAGAACCGGTGGAACGTACGCATGACCCTGCATCCCCGTCGCGACGACAACCGAGCGCGATCGGAAGGCCTCGCCGTCGGCGAGGCGAACGTCGAAGCCCGAGCCGGTCGAGCGGACCGCCTGGACGAGACGGCGATCGAGCTGAGGGACCAGGCGCTCCTGGAACCAGTGGCCGTAGGAGGTGAACGCTTCGAGGCTCACGGGGACCGCCACGTCCCCGTATTCGCGCCCGCTCTCGGCACAGAACCGCTTGAGCGTGTGCTCCCCGGCCGGGTCCGAGAGGCTGGAGGCGTAGCCCTCGGACTTGAGGTACATGCCCGCCGGCATGTGGTTGCTCCAGGTGTCCATCGGTTCGCCGAAGATCCGGTGGTCGATCTGTGCGGCTGCGAGGTGAGCCGCGAGGGAGAGCCCGTAGGGCCCAGCCCCGATCACGGTCACGTCCACATCCGCGGAGTCGGACGGGCTCGCGGGGCCCCGTGACCGCAAGGGCCGCGCAAGGCGCCCGGCCCGCCGCACCGCCCCGGTGCTCGCGACGAGTGCCGGCCGCAGATCCCGTGGGTCGAGGTAGTCGTAGCCGCTCGGACGGGCGAAGTCTCCGACGAGCCGGCCCAGGGCGGCCACCGGCGAGGGCACGTCGGGGTCGCTGCGATCGGAAGCGACCGCGCGCAGCCACGAAAGATCGCCCCCGAGCCATCGCATACGAACTCCGGCACGATAGCCATCCACCTCCACCAGCGGCTCGCCGACCGCGAGTCGGTAGATGAGCTCGGGAAACGGAACCCCCGCCCGGACGGCCACCTCGACGGAGGCAGAGAGCCTGGGGTTCACCTCCATGAAGGCCGGCCGGCCCACGGCATCGCGCCTGAACTCCACCTCGGTGTAGCCCTCCAGGCCCACTTCCCGCACGAACCGCTCCGCGGCGTGGGTGATGTCAGGCGGCAGTGGAATGCTCACGCGGAAGACGGAATTGCCTCCGAGCGGCGGCATCGTGCGGTCGGCCCGTTGAGCGAAACGGGCCCAGACGCGCCCGCGGCCGTAGATGAAGCTGATCGCCTCACGAGCGCCCGGTAGCCACTCCTGGACGATCGCCTCGACCCCGGCCTGGACGATCTCGGTGATGGCGGCAATGGCGCGTTCACGGGTGGTCGCGACCGCCGGGATCAGCCGTGTCCCCTCCGCGGACTCCTGAACCCATGACTGGACGGGCTTCACGACCGCCGGCAATCCGACCGAGTCCAGCGCGGCAGCTGCGTCGCTCGAGTTGCCCACCACTGCCCCACGCGGCAGCCGAAGACCGACGGCCGTGGCGGCCTCGAAGCTGCGCGTCTTGCTTATCGCGTCGCCGAGTGCCGGCTCGGGCGCGAGTGCCACGGCAACCTCCCGCTCGATCTCCGCCCGCCTGCGGCGCAGGGCCTCGATCGATCCGTCGTGCACGGGAATCAGGACCCGCGGCCGGTGGCGGCGCGTGAGCTGGAGTACCGTGTCGACGTACGCGTCGGGGTCGACGGCCAGATCCGGCACGACCGCGCCGACTCGGCACCACCGAGAGGCGAAGGCCGATGCACGCGGGTCGGACTCGACGGAGCCCACTGCGATCCCCGCGCGGCCAAGCTCGCGCACGGCGACGAGAGCCGGACGCTGCCTGCCATCGAGCACGATCGCGTCGAGCGCCGGCGGCTCGCCGCCCCGCGTCTGGGCGCTCGCTGTGCGCCAGCGAGCCATCAGGCGCGCGAGTCGGCGCCCGCGATGCGGCGTTGCCCGAGGAACCCGTGGGGAGATAGCGGCGGGATCATTTTTCGTCTGCGCGGCGCCACGGAGGCCGATGCGGATGGTACGTGGACATCTTCGGATCGGGCGGCAAGGGACCATCCTGCGCGTGGCGGCCAGGCCTCGGCCCTAGCGCCGAAACCTCCTGCTGATCCGCGCGAGCAGGGATTGGGCCCGCCCCGCCGCGGTCCACCACGGCGACTCAACGGCTCGTCCGGTGCCGCCCGTGCGGTCGAGCGTGTCAAGGGCGGCCATGTCCTCCACGCCCAGGACGAAGTCGAAAACGCGCGAGTTCTCGACGATGCGATCAGGGTCCGTCGACTTCGGGATCATCGGAATTCCGCGCTGGATGCCCCAGCGGAGGAGCACCTGCGCCGCGGTTCGGCGATTTCGCAGGGCCACCTCGCCGACAACTTCGTTGTCGAGGTCTCTGCCGTGCGTCAGCGGGCTGTATGCCTCGAGCGCGATCGCGTGCCGCTCGCACTCTGCAAGCAACGCGCGGCGGTGCTCGAAGGGGCTGAACTCCACCTGGTTGACGACCGGTGGGACATTCGACGCCTCGACCACGGTCGCAAGCTCGTCCACGTTGAAGTTGCTGACACCGATGCTGCGGGTCAGCCCGCTCTCGAGTGTGCGCTCCATACCCGGCCACGCCCAGGTGGGGCCGCCCTGTGGCCAATGCACCAGGTACAGGTCCAGGCGATCGATGCCCAGGCGCTCGAGGCTCCGCCACGCCTCCTTCTCGGGATCGCGAACGCCCGGGAAGAACTTCGTCGTCACGAAGACCTCGCCCCGTGAAACGCCACTGCCATCGAGTGCTTTGCCGACGCTGCCTTCGTTCCCGTAAGTTTGGGCGGTGTCGACGTGACGGTAGCCGGCCGCGAGCGCGTGGCCGACCGCCCGCTCGGTGTCGAGTCCATCCGGGACCTGCCACACACCGAGCCCGAGCAGCGGCATCTCGACGCCGTTGGCCAGGATCCGGACCTCGCCCTCGCCGCCTGAAGCCGGCGCCCGAGCCATCGGGGCTACGGCGAGACGCCGCCGCTGTTGCCACCACCACCACTCCGCGTGGTTGTGGTGGTAGTCGTGGTGGCCGCAGTCGAAGTTGTGGTCGATACGGTCGTCGTCGGGACGGTCGTAGTGGTGGTGATAGGGGTCGTGGACGACGTCGAGGTGGCGACCGTCGTCGTCGAGCTCGACCCGCTGTCGCTAGCGATCACGGCCAGGGCCACCCCGAGACCGATCACCACCGCGACGAGCAGGGCGATGGCCGCCTTGAGGCCTGTGCTCATGCCCTCGCCGCGCCCGGGGCCTCCAGGCCCACCCTCCTCGGGGCCCATGTAGCGCGTTGGATCCTCGTGCATGAGGCCGCGAGTCTAGACGCAGCCCGGCGGGATCGCGGGTGCGATGAGCCGCGCGAGGCGGCAGCGGGCGTGGGTGAGAGCCGGCTGGCTGAACGTCGCGTTGAACGCGGCAACATCGCGACCACCGACGAGCCAACGCGACACGGCC
The DNA here is from genome assembly GCA_963771655.1 of uncultured Actinomycetes bacterium. GTDB lineage: Bacteria > Actinomycetota > Thermoleophilia > Solirubrobacterales > 70-9 > JAWVFM01. Next base: position 42,908 of record CAVYUG010000010.1, read on the forward strand.
GTTGCCCGCCCGGGATGCCCTCGCTCGGCTGCCAGCAGTAGGTACTCGTAATCCTGGCGCCCGTCGCGAAGGCGCTTGAGGCGCATCGATTGGAGCGGGATCGACTGGCGTCCCCCGATCGCCGGTGCCCCTGTTGCCGCGTCACCGCCGGGCAGGCCCGGATAGAACAAGGTACCGCCGCCGTTCCCTCCGAACGAGTAGGTGTCGTCCCAGGCGGAGCCGAACGCGGCGTCGACGCTGTAGTAGAGCTCACCGCTGGCGCCATACTCGAAGGCGAGCCAACCCATGGCCTGGGCCTGCGAGGGAGGCTGGTCGATCCCGTACCCCGGCCACCCGGTCCAATACGCGCCCGGGGTCGGCGATTCTCGGCAGCCGTATTGGTCGCAGAACGTGTAGAGCCAAAGCGACCGGCCGGGGCGGCGAAGGAATCTCGCGTAGGCCGGCCGTTGGTTGCCGTTTTGCACGAACCCCGGCTTGTCGGCGAGCTGCTCCAGCGGGACGGTGATCGTGTCGATCGCCCAGGCACCGCGATTCGCCCGCGCATCCTGGATCCACGTCGTCACGAGCCTCGGGAGCCGCGGCCACGCTCCGTCGGCGACCCCGCTCGCCGCCTTCTTGCACACCGGCCACCGCTGCGCCGGGTCGACCCAAGGCTCGTCGCAGAGGTAGATGAACATCCGGCCCGCGAAGCCGTCGCGGCCCGCCAGCCGACGCCAGCGGCCGAGACACGGCGAGTCGGGGGCCGCACACCCGTACCGAGGTGGGCTGTCCCCGCTCGCGTAGCTGGCTCCCAAAGCCGCGCTCGCGGTCAGCCGTGCTCCTGTAAGGCGCGGCGGTGGTCCGCCGATCGGCGATCGGCGACCGCCTTCGATCAAGGGCAGCGCGTAGCGTCGAAAGAGCCGGGCCTGCGCGCCGGGAGTCGGCGGCAGCTCACCCGTCGGCGTGGGATCCGAGATCGTGAGCCGGTTCTCCAGCGCCTCACGCGCGAACATGTATTGGTATGCCCAGGCGGCCGCCGACGAGGCGCCGCAATCGTCACCGCCGAGCACCTCGCACGCCTGCGAGGCGTCGAGCCCAAAGGCACTTCGGAGCGAGCTCGTCGACGGCAACTTGAACGGCAGCACCCGCAGTCGCACCGGCACCGAGCGTGCAGGGCCGCCGGCAACCGAGACCGTGACCTCCCCGCGGTAGACGCCCGGCCGCTGTTGCGCCGGTACGTAGACGTCAACCCAGGCGACGACGTCGCCGCCGGCCGGCGCCGTCGCGGGAAAGGCATCGCGACGCTCCCCGTAGAGGTCGTCACGAACCGGGATCAAGGGATCGGGCCACGGACCCCGGGCGCCCTCGCGGTCCGAAGGTGTATTGACGTTGTAGTACGCCTCCCGGTAGAGCGCGAGGTTGGCCGGCGCGATTCGGGCCCCGCCCGGCCCCGTTAGCGCGCCATCCTTCGCGACCGAGATGGAGGTGAGGGGCGAGCTGTCCGACTCGACCGCGATCTGAAACGACTCGAACTCGTTGCGAGCCGCAAACAGGCTCGCGCCGCTCGCCGCCGCTCGAGTGGGCGGCTGGACGCCCGGCCGCACGTCCACAAGCGAGCCGAAGACCTGGATGCGCGGCGGTTCTTCAAGCGAGCCAGCCGCGACTGCGAGCACGACCGCGACCACGAGAACGCAGCCGCCGAGGAGCGCCGCCCTACGAAGCGAGCGCCGCCTCCAGTCGTTCGAGCGCCCGATCGATCTCCTGCGCCGTCACGACGAGCGGGGGCAGGAAACGGAGCATCCCCTCCCCCGGGACGTTGATAACGAGCCCGGACTCCAGGGCCCGAGCCTGCACGGCGCTCGCGTCCAAGCCATCCTCGAGCGAGAGGCCGACCATGAGGCCGCGGCCCCGCACCTCGGTCACGCCGTCGAGCCCCGCGAGCCCGCCCGCGAGCCGATCGCCGAGCTCGCGCACCGAACGCACGAGAGCCTCGTCGTCAATCACGTCGATCGCCGCGAGGGCAGCGGCGGCGGCGACCATGCCGCCGCCGAACGTCGAGCCGTGGTCGCCCGGCTCGAGCACGTCACCGAGCTCCGGCGTCGTGACGCAGGCGCCGACCGGCAGCCCGCCGCCGAGCGCCTTGGCCGCGGTCAGGACGTCCGGCTGGACCGGAAGCCGCTCGTGCGCCCACAGCGAGCCGGTACGTCCCATGCCGGTCTGGATTTCGTCGAGCACGAGGAGCGCGCCGGCTTCGTCGGCCGCCTCCCGGGCGGCGACCAGGACCTCGTCGGCGATCGGGAACACGCCCGCCTCGCCCTGAATCGGCTCGGCGATGACGGCCGCCGTCCGCTCGCCGACCGCAGCGCGCAGAGCCTCAGCATCGTCCCTCGGCACGGCGACGAAGCCCCTCGGAAGCGGCCCGAAGAGGTCGTCGCGGGCGAGCCGCGGCGTCGCTGCGAGGGCACCGAGCGTGCGGCCGTGAAAGCCGCCATCGAGCGCCACGATCTCCGGCGCGTCAATTCCCCGCGCGTGGGCGTGCTTGCGCGCGATCTTGATGGCGCACTCGTTCGCCTCGGTGCCCGAGTTCGCGAGAAAGACCTTGCCGCCGAGGCTGGAGGTCGCGAGCCGCTCGGACAGGCGCATCGCCGGCTCGGAGTAATAGAGGTTCGAGACGCCGCCGAGTCGGCCGGCCTGCTCCGTGATCGCGGCGACGATACGCGGGTGGCAGTGCCCGGCGTTGTGGACGGAGAGCCCGGCGAAGAAGTCGAGGTACTCGCGGCCGTCAGCGCCCCAGAGGCGACAGCCCTCGCCGCGTACGAACTCGACCGGCGCCTTGAGGTAGGTCGGCATCACGTAGCGCTCCTCGAGCGCCCGCAGGTCCGCCAGGCTCATGGCGTGACCATCGTGCCGATGCCCGCGTCGGTGAAGAGCTCCAAAAGCAGCGAGTGCGGCTTGCGCCCATCGACGATGTGGGCCGACTGCACCCCGCCCGAGATCGCCTCCACGCAGGCCGCGAGCTTGGGCCTCATCCCACCCTCGATCCCCTCCAGGGCCGCGTCGACCTCGGCGACGGTGGCCCGGCCGACGAGCGAGGACTCATCGGAGGGATCGGCGAGCCAGCCCGGGACATCGGTGAGGAAGATCGCCTTGTAGGCGCCGAGCGCGGCCGCCACCTTGCCGGCCGCGGCGTCGGCGTTGACGTTGTAGGCGTTGCCGTCGCGGTCGGCGCCCGCCGATGCGATCACCGGGATGAAGTCGGCGGCGATGTGGTTCAGGACCTCCACGTCTACGCGCTCGATGTCGCCGACATAGCCGACCTCGTCGGCGTTCGGGACGGGCCGGATCTGGAACAGGGACCCGTCCTCGCCCGAGAGGCCCACGGCCGGCTGGCCGTGGCGGTTGAGGCGCCGGACGATGTCCGAGTTGACCTTGCCGAGCAGCACCATCTTCGCCACCTCCACCGTCTCCGGGTCGGAGACGCGCAGGCCCTCGACGAACCGCACCTCCATTCCGAGACGCTCCATGTACCGGGTGATGTCGGGACCGCCCCCGTGCACGATCACCGGGTCGAGCCCGACGTACTTGAGAAGCACGACGTCGGTCGCGAACGCCTCCCTGAGCTCCTCCTGGCCCATCGCCGAGCCGCCGTACTTGATGACGACGGTGCGGCCGTGGAACTCCCTGATGTAGGGGAGCGCCTCCAGCAGTGTCTCGACGTTCGTGCTCATGTCGTGTAGGCGGAGTTGAGGTGGACGTACGCCGGAGTGAGGTCCGAGAAGTAGACGTGCGCGCTGCCATCGCCGCGCCCCAGGTCGATGCCGACCTCGGCCTCGGGAGCCTCGGAGCCGAGCGAGTCGGCGGCGATGCGCTCGGGACCGAGCTCGTCGAGCTCCTCGCCCGCGAGCGCCATGCCAGCCGCCTGGGCGATGCGACCCCAGTTAGGGTCGCGCCCGTAGAGCGCCGTCTTCACGAGCGGCGAGTTGGCGATCGCCCTGGCGACCCGCTCCGCCTCCTCGTTGCTCGCAGCACCCCGCGCCTCGACCCGCGCGACGCGCGTCGCGCCCTCGCCGTCGGCGACGATCTCCAGCGCGAGCTGGAGCATCACCGCATCGAGCAGACCGTCCGGCATCGGCTCGCCCGCCGCGCCCGTCGCCTGCAGCAGGACCATGTCGTTCGTCGACTGCTGCCCGTCGACCGTGATCCGCTCCATCGAGGCCGCCGCGGCTCGGCGCAGCTCGGCCTCCGGATCGTCGATCCGCGCGTCCGTCTGCACGAAGCACAGCATCGTCGCGAAGCCCGGCTGCATCATTCCCGCCCCCTTCGCCTGGGCGGACACGGTCACGCCGCCGACGCGAACCGTGCATTGCTTCGGCCCCTGATCGGTCGTCATGATCGCCGCCGCGAAGTCGTGTCCTCCGCGCTCTGAGAGCTCGGCGGCCGCCCGGCCGATACCGCTGCGAACCGACTCGATGTCCAGCGGCACCCCGATCGTGCCGGTCTCGGCCACCGCGACGCGCGCCGGATCGAGCTCCAGCTCCCGCGCCGCGGCGTCACGCATCGCGAGCGCGTCGCGATAGCCAGGCTCGCCGGTGGCCGCGTTGGCGTTGCCCGAGTTCACCACCGTCCCCGCGATGGCCCCCGGCTCGCAGCTCTCGCGGCAGACCCGCACTGGCGCCGCCGCGGCCGCGTTCGACGTCAGGAGCATCGCCGAGCGCACGCCGCGGGTATCGCAGGCGACGAGGCCCAGGTCGGTCGCGCCGTCGGCCTTGAGGCCGCAGGCCACTCCCGCCGCCCGGAATCCCGGCGCGAGCCCGGCAGGGTCGAGCTCCTCCGCGCCGATCGGCGCCTCGACCCACCGCGACGCGAAGAACCCGCTCACTCGAGCCCCTCCGTCTCCGAGAGCCCCAGCGCGAGGTTCAGGTTCTGTACCGCCTGGCCCGCCGCGCCCTTCCAGAGGTTGTCGATCGCGGCGAAGACGACGACGCCGGCGCCGCCTGGGTCCGGCGCAGCGCGAACCAGGCAGAGGTTCGTCTCGCGCACGTCGCGAACGCCCGGTGGCCGCGAGACCACATCCACGAACGGCTCGCCGTCGTAGCGCTCGCGGTAGAGATCCGCGAGCTCGGCCTCGCCGAGCTCGCGGGACGGCCTGACGAAGCAGGTCGCGAGCAGGCCCTGGTCGATGGGAAGCAGGTGCGGGACGAAGGAAATCTCGCCCTCGGCGCCGCGGGCGTGAAGCTCCTGCGCGATCTCGGGGTAATGGCGGTGGCCGTCGACCCCGTAGGGGCTGAAGTTCTCCGCCACGTCGACGAAGTCGGCGCCGCCCCGCCCGGCTCCCGAGACGCCCGAGGCCGCGCTGATCGCCACGTCGCCCAAGAGCCCCGCCTCGGCCAGGGGTGCCAGCGCCAGGAGCGCCGCCGTCGGGTAGCAGCCGGGGTTCGCCACGAGATCCGCCTCGCGCACCGCGTCGCGGCCGAGCTCGGGCAGCCCGTAGACCGCGCCCTCGAGCAGGTCGGGATCCCCGTGCGGACCGTACCAGCGCTCGTAGCTCGGGAGGTCCCGCAGGCGGAAGTCGGCCGAGAGGTCGACGACGGTCGCCCCGAGCCCGCGCAGGGCGGCGACCACGGGCGCTGCCGCGCCGTGCGGGTAGCTGACGATCGCCGCATCGATCTCCTCCGCGCGGTCGAGGTCGAGCTCCGTCAGCGCGAGCGGGACGCGGTGGCGCGGGTGGAGATCATCGAGGCGGGTCCCGGCCTCGGACCGCGCCGTTGCGGCGACCAGCTCAAGCCGGGGGTGGCGCCATACGAGGGCGGCTGCGAGGGCGCCCGCGAGGCCGGAGGCCCCGGCTACGAGGACCCTCGCGGCCGGCTCACCGTCCATCGGCTGCGAGCTCATTCCCTCAACCCCCCGCCGAGCGCGGTGATCGCCTCCCGAATCGCCTCCCGAATCGACGCCACCTCGGTGTCCGTGAGCGTCCGGTCGGCCGCCCGGAACTCGAGCCGGAGGGCGATGCTCTTCCGGCCCTCGCCGATGGCGTCGCCCGTGTAGACGTCGAACGGAGTGGCCGCGCGCAGCAGCTCCCCGCCCGCCGCCATCACGGCCGCTCGCAGCTCCGCCGCCGGCACCGTCTCCGGAACCACAGCGGCGACGTCCTCGAAGAGCGGCGGATACGTCGTCAGGTCCTCGTAGCGCTCGTCGCCCACCCCCGCGGCGTCGGCGAGGGGCGCGAGGTCGACCTCGAAGGCGACCGCGGCGGGCAGGTCCCAGCGCCCGGCGACGAGCGGGTGGACCTCGCCCAGCCAACCGATCGCCTCGCCGGCGAGCTCCACGCGCGCGGCGCGTCCCGGATGGAGGAACGGCTCGGAGGCCGGGACCGTCGCCACCGCCACCTCGAGATGGCGGCACAGCGTCTCCAGCACGCCCTTGGCCTCCGCGAACCCGGCCGGCTGGGGCTCCCCGCGCCATCCGCCGGGCGCGAGCGGTCCCACGACGAGGGCGCCCAGGCGATGCGGCTCGAGCGCCGGCGGCGGCATCCCGCCCGGGAACGCCCCGGCCAGGACACCGCCCTCGGCCGGCGCCGGCACCGGGAGGTAGACCCGGCCCGACTCGAACAGCGCCACGCGCTCGACGTCACGGGCGAGGTTGTGACGGGCGGCATCGAGGAGCCCACCCAGAAGGGTGGTGCGAAGCCCGACGTGCTCGGCCGAGATCGGGTTGTGGGTCGCGACCATCGGGCGCCGCTCGTCACCGGGCTCGAGCCCGAGCCGCTCGGACAGATCGGCCGGGACAAAACGCCAGGTGACGATCTCGTCGAGGCCGAGGTCGCGCAGCACGTCCTCGGAGCGGCGGCGAAGGACCTGATCGCGGGAGAGGCCGCCGGTCCGCTCGCCATGAGCCGGGAGCGTGCGCGGAAGGCGGTCGAGACCGTGGAGCCGCGCGACCTCCTCGACGAGGTCGGCCTCCCGGGTGACGTCGTAGTGGCGGTCGACCGGCACCGTCGCGCGCAGGTCGCGCTCGCCGTCGAGCTCGACCCCGAACTCGAGGGCCTCGAGGTGGCCGCGAGCCTCCTCACGCTCGACGTGCGTGCCGAGCAGCGAGTCGAGCCGGGCGCCGCGCAGGGAGATCACGTGCGGCGCGGGGATATCGGCCGCGACGTCGATCGTGCCGGGCACGAGGGCGGCACCCATCTCGACGAGAACGCGCGAGGCGACCCGCTGCGCGCGCAGGGCGAGCTCGGGGTGAAGCTGCTTCTCGAATCGCATCGAGGCGTCGGTCCGGAGCCCGAGCATCGTCGAGGTGCGCAGGATGTTGACCCCGTTCCAGGTCGCGACCTCGAGCAGCACCCGCGAGGTCTCCTCCGAGACCTCCGAGCGTGCGCCACCCATGATCCCGGCGATTCCCGAGGGCCCCTCGCGGTCGCAGACCAGCACGGTCTCGGCGTCGAACCTCCGCTCGACTCCGTCGAGCGTCGTCATCCGCTCGCCCTCCCGCGCCGTGCGGATCACGAGCTCCCCGCCGGGCACGCGATCGAGGTCGAAGGCGTGCAGGGGCTGCGCCGAGAGCAGCATCACGTAGTTGGTCACGTCGACGACGTTGGAGATCGGCCTCTGCCCCGCTGCCGAGAGCCTGGCCTTGAGCCAGAGCGGCGAGGGTCCGACCTGCACGCCCTCGAAGACGCGGGCCGTGAACCGAGGGCAGAGCTCGGGGACATCCACCTGCACGGAGGCGACCCCGTCGACGCTCCCCTCCCCCCTGGCCTCGACATCCTCCTCCCACGGCGCGGGAGCGAGCGGCGCGCCGGTTATTGCGTGGAGCTCACGGGCCACTCCGTAGACGCCGAGGCAGTCGGAGCGGTTGGGGTTCAGGTCCAGCTCGAGGACCTGGTCGGAGATCGTGAAGGCCTGGCCGAGCGGCGTTCCCGGCTCGGGGCCGGCGCCGTCGATCGCCATCACGATGATGCCCTCGGAGTCGGTCCCCACGCCGAGCTCGGTCTCGCTCAGGATCATTCCGTTCGACTCGACCCCCCGGAGCCTCGCCGCGCCCAGCCTCTGACCACCGGAGAGAACGGCCCCCGGCAACGCGACCGGCACCGTCTGACCGGCCGCGACGTTTGGGGCGCCGCAGACGATCGTGCGCTCGCCGTCGCCGGCGTCGACGGTGCAGACCGAGAGGCGGTCGGCGTTCGGGTGCCTCTCGACCCCGAGCACGCGGCCGACGACGAAGCCGTCAACCGACGGCGCGCCGAACTGGGAGACGCGCTCGACCTCCACCGCCTTCATCGACAGGAGCTCGGCGACGCCCTCGGCCGGCAGGCCGGGATCGCAGTACTCGCGCAGCCAGGAGAAGGGGACCTTCACGAAAACTGCTCCAGGAAGCGCACGTCGTTCTCGAAGAAGAGGCGCAGGTCGGGAATCGCGTGCTTCAGCATCGCGATGCGCTCGATGCCCATGCCGAACGCGAAGCCCTGCGTCTCGTCGGGCACGTAGGCGCCGCCGACCGACCCGAACACGTTCGGGTCGACCATGCCCGCGCCGAGGATCTCGATCCAGCCCGTCCCCTTGCACAGCGGGTCGCGCTCGCCGTCCGCGAGCGTCCCGGTGCCCTCGCACCGGAAGCAGGAGACGTCGACCTGGACGCTGGGCTCGGTGAAGGGGAAGAAGTCGGGCTTGAGGCGAGTGCGCCGCTCCGGACCGAACAGCTCGCGCGCGACCGCGTCGAGCGTGCCCGCGAGGTCGGCGAGCGAGATCCCCTCGGCGACGGCGAGGCCCTCGACCTGGTGGAACATGGGCAGGTGCGTCGCGTCGATCGTGTCGCGCCTGTAGACGGTGCCGGGCACGATGATGAAGAGAGGGGGCTCGTTCTCCTCCATCGCGCGGACCTGCATCGGCGAGGTGTGCGTGCGCCACAGCACGTCCTTCGGCCCCGGTGGCAGGCCATGCTCGTTGACCACGGCCTCCGGGAGGCTCTTCGGATCGACGTAGAAGCTGTCCTGCGTCAGCCGCGCGGGATGCCCCGGCGGGTGGTTCAGCGCCGTGAAGTTGTAGTAGTCGTGCTCGACCTCGGGGCCCTCCATCACCCGGTAGCCGAGCCCGACGAAGGCGTCCTCGATCTCGCGGCGCGTGAGGTTGAGCAGATGAAGGTGGCCGGTGGCGACCGGCGGTAGGCCGGGCAGCGTCACGTCGACCGCCCCGGCCGCGAGCTCGGTCGAAAGCTCAGCCGCCTCGAGCTCTCCGGCCCGCCGCTCGAGCAGCGACTCGAGCCTCCCGCGCGCCTGGTTGGCGGCCGCGCCCACCGGCCCGCGATCCTCAGCCGGGAGGCCACCGATCCCGCGCAGGATCTCCGTCAGCTCGGAGCGCCGCCCGAGGAACCGCACCCGGGCCTCCTCGAGATCGGAGCTCGAAGCCGAACCTGAGATCGCGTCCTCCGCCTCGGCGCGGATCGCCTCGATTCGTGCCAGCGCGTCAGCCACGGCGCGCCATCCTATGTCCGAGCTCGTAGAGCGCCACGGTCACGGCCATGGCGACGTTCAGCGAGTCGGGCCGCCGGCCCGGACCGGCACCCGCGCCCGTCGCGTCGGCGGCCTCGAGGAGGTCGGCCGGAAGACCCTCGCGCTCGGCGCCCGCGCAGACGACGAGCGGCGGGTCCGCCGTCGCCTCCGCGATCGGCGTCTCGGCGCCGACGTCGAGCGCCAGCGTGGTGCCGGGCAAGGCCGCGAAGTCGGCCCGCGCGGGCGGGCGGGCGAAGATCGAGCCCATGCTCGCTCGCACCGCCTTCGGCGAGTGGGGGTCCGCGCACCCGGGCCCGAGCACCACGGGCCCGTCCGCGAGCGCGTGGGCGGAGCGGATGATCGCGCCCACGTTCCCGGGGTCGCCGACGCCGTGCAGATAGACGGCGAGCTCGCCCGCCGCCTCGGACCAGCGCTGGCGGTAGACGCCAAGGGCACGCGTGCCCGAGCCGAGAGAGCTCGCGCGGTCGAGCAGGTCCGGCTCCACGTCGGTGCCGGCGCGCAGCAGGAAGACCGGCTCACAGCCCTCGCCCGCCGCCGCCTCGACCAGGTCCTCGCCCTCGGCGACGAACAGGCCTTCGCGCTCGCGATGCTTTCGCTCGCGCAGCTTGCGGACCAGCTTCAGCTTCTCGTTGTCGTTTGAGGTGATCATCGAACGAAAAAGGGCGGCACTCTGGCCGCCCCGGGAGACTTCGCGATCGACACTAGGTCAGGCCGCGGTGGCCTCCCGGGCAAGCTCGGCAAATCGGCGAAACGCCTCGGGGTCGTGGACGGCGATGTCGGCGAGCATCTTCCGGTTCACCTCGACACCCGCCTCCTTGAGGCCGTGGACGAGCTCGGAGTAGCTCATGCCCTCTCGCCTCGCGGCGGCGTTGATCCGCGTGATCCAGAGGCGCCGGAAGTCGCGCTTGCGCGCCCGCCGGTCGCGGTAGGCGTACTGGCCGGAGCGCATGAGCTGCTCGTTGGCGAACCGGTAGCTCGAGTGCTTGCGCCCCCAGTAGCCCTTGGCCTGCTTCAGGACCTTCTTGCGCCGCCGCTTGCGAGCGACGGCGTTGGTCGCGCGGCTCACTTCAGCCGCCCTTTCCGCCCAGCAGCGTGCGAACGCGCTTCTGGTCGGGCTTCGCGACCTCGGTGGGCTTCGACATGTGGCGCTTGCGCTTCGGCGACTTGTGCTCGAGCATGTGACTCGAGTACGCGCGCCGCCCGCGCAGCTTGCCCTTGGCGGTCTTGCGGAAGCGCTTCTTGGCCCCGGAATGGGTTTTCATCTTCGGCATATCGAGCCGACTATTGAAGCAGAGCGAGGTCGGCTCGACGCCAACCGCCGGCGTCAGCCCGACGCTGCAGCGGCCGCCTCGCCCCCGTCGGAGGAGGCGTCGGTGTCGGGTGGTCCGGCGGAAGCCGCCTCGCCCTCGGCGATCGCGGCGCGCGTCGGCGCCAGCAGCATGCTCATGTTGCGACCCTCCTGCACCGGGTGATGCTCGATCACCGCAAGCTCCTCGATATCGGTGAAGAGGCGCTCCAGCAGGGTGCGGCCGCGCTCGGGGTGAGCCTGCTCGCGGCCACGGAACATGATCGTGACCTTCACCTTGTTGTTGGCGCGAAGGAAGCGCTCGACGTGGCCGCGCTTGGTCTCGTAATCGTGCTGGGCGATCTTGGGACGCAGCTTGATCTCGCGCACGTTCACCTGCTGCTGGTGCTTGCGCGCGGCCTTGGCCTTCTGCTCCTGCTCGTACTTGTACTTCGAGTAGTCGAGCAGGCGCGTGACGGGCGGGCGGGCGTCGGGCGCGACCTCGACC
>CAVYUG010000011.1:0-23574 GCA_963771655.1 uncultured Actinomycetes bacterium
GATAGCGTCGCCGCATGGGCCGAGCGCCCTCGACCGAGATCGACGAGTTCCTTCGGAGCGTCCGGATCTTCGCCGGCCTGCCCGACGCCACTCTCGAACACCTCTCGGGCTTGGCCGAGACGGTCGAGGTGCCCGCCGGCGGATGGCTGTTTCGCGAGGGGGATGAGGCCGCCGAGCTGTTCATCCTCCGCACCGGGAGGCTCGAGGTCCTGCGCGAGGCCGGGGACGCCGAAGTGAGAATCCGCGCGCTGAGCCCTGGGGCGGTCCTGGGCGAGCTCGCGGTGCTGACGGGCGCGGAGCGGTCGGCGTCGGTGCGGGCTCGGCGCGACTCGACGCTGCTCAAGGTGTCCAACCGCGCGTTCATCGACCTGCTTCAGTCGGATGCCGACTTCGCGATCGGGGTCAGCCGCACCCTCGCCACCCAGCTTCAGGCGAGCCGCGCGGCGACGCTGCCGGCCGACGAGGTGCCACCGGTCATCGCGATCGTCTCCTTCGTCGAGTCCGAGCTCGGCCGCGAGACCGCCAGGAGGTTGGCCGACCGTCTCGGTCGCTGGCGCGTCGTGAAGCTGCTCGGCGCCGCCGAAGCGGCGGCCGAAGGCGGGTTCGGAAGCGTCCTCGACCGCTGGGAGCGGGCCGACGACCAGGTCGTGCTCGACGTGGAGCCCAATGGCGACCCCGAATGGCGCGACTTCTGCCTTCGACAGGCGGACCGGGTGCTCGTGCTCGCCGCCTCGCCGCCTCCCGCGGGGCTCGACCAGCGCCTCGCGGGCGCTGACCTGGCGCTTCTCGGTTGGCCCGGGTCGAAACCCGCTCTCGCGCGGTGGATGGATGCGATCGGCGCCCGCTCCGCCCACAAGGTGGGCCGCGACGAGCATGCTGACGACGACCTCGACTCACTCGCTCGCCGGCTCGCCGGCCGCTCCCCGGGGGTGGTGCTGTCGGGCGGCGGCGCTCGCGGCCTTGCCCACATCGGTGTCCTCGACGAGCTGCTTGCCACCGGCACGCCAATCGACCGGGTCGGCGGCTGCAGCATGGGCGCGCTGGTCGGCGCGCTCTTCGCGACCGGCCTGAGCCCGGACGAGATCGAGGCGCGGCTGCGCGCCGAGCTCGTCGAACGTAACCCGATGAGCGACTACACGCTGCCGCTGGCGGCCGTGCTCCGCGGCCGGAGGGCCGAGGCGATGCTGGTGCGGCTGTTCGGGGACGCGCAGATCGAGGAGCTTCCGCGCGAGTTCTTCTGCGTCAGCAGCGACCTGGTCACCTCCAACTCGTGGTGCACAGGCGAGGCTCGCTCTATCAGGCGGTCGGGGCGAGCATCTGCCTGCCCGGCATCGCCCCGCCCGTGGCGGCTGACGGGGGGCGGTTGCTGGTGGACGGCGGAGTGCTCGACAACCTTCCGGTCGAGACGATGGCCGTGCGCGGCGAGGGGCCGGTGGTCGCCGTGGACGTCTCGAGCCGCTTCGAGCCTCCCACGCGCGCGGCCGGCGCCGGGAGGCGACGCCGGCTGCGGCGGCTCTCCACGCGCCTGCGTCAGGCGGTGATCGGCTGGGACGCCCCGCTCCCGAGCTTTCGGGAGACGATGACGCGCACCGTCGTCCTCGGGAGCATCGACACGACGGAGGCCGCCAATCGCCACGCCGACCTCGTGATCGCACCCGCCGTCCAGGGGATCGGCCTGACGGAGTTCCGCCGCATCGACGAGATCCGCGTCCAGGGGGCCAAGGCCGCCCGGGAAGTGCTCGACCGAGCCCCCGACGGGCTTCCGCCTCTCGGCGCGGCGTGACCGGCGAGCTCGACGCGCTGGCCCCGGGCCACTCGGTCGCGGGCCGCTACGTGATCGAGCGGCGCCTCTCAGAGGGCGCAGCCGGCGCCGTGTACAGGGCGCGCGCCCAGGACGGGAGCGCGGTGGCGCTGAAGCGCCTTCTCGATCCCTCACAGGCCGCCCGCTTCGAGATCGAGGGCCGCCTGCTGGCACGGCTCGACCATCCTCGGGTGGTCAAGGTGATCGAGCCGCTCAGCGATGCCGGAGTCCAGTTCCTGGCGATGGCACTGTGGAGGGCTCGGACCTCAACACGGTCCTGAGCCGGCGAGGGACGCCGGGACTGCCCAGTCCGGGAGGCGCTCGACTACACCCGGCAGGCGGCGGAGGCGCTTCACTACGTGCACGAGCAGGGTCTCGTGCATCGCGACGTCAAGCCGCACAACCTGATCTGCGCCGACGACGGAGTCGTGCTCGTCGACTTCGGGATCGCGCGCGAGCAGGTGGGCGACCTGGAGTCGGGCACGCGAGCCGTCGGGACCCCGCTCTACATGGCGCCGGAGGTGCTGGTGGGAGAGGAGCTGTCCCCGCGCAGCGACGTCTACAGCCTGGCGGCGACGACCTGGGCACTCCTGTCCGGCAAGCCGCCGCAGTACGACGACCCCACATCCCTGGCCGCATCCCACGAGGGCGTGACGCCGGAGATGGAGCGAATGCTCCGCGCCGCCCTGCAGATACGGTCGGAGCGGCGGCTCGCGTCGGTCGACGCGCTCGCGGCCGGCTTGGGCGTGCCGCTTGCGGGCGACGAGGGGCGCTCGCTCGCGCTGAGCGCGCCGGCCTCCGCCGTCTCGAGCGAGCTGCTCGAGGCGATCGTGCGGACCGCCGCGGGGGTCTTCGAGGGCACCGCCGCCTCGATCGCGCTCCTCGCCGCCGATACCGGTGAGCTCGTGTTCGAGGCCGCGTGGGGGGCGGGGGCCGAGGAGATCGTCGGCGTCCGCCTGCCGCCGAACAAGGGCCTGGCGGGTGCCGTGGTCGCCTCCGGAAGAGGCGAGGCGATCGCGGCCTGCCGCAGCGATCCGCGCTTCGCCGAGACGGTGGCGGAGAGGACGGGCTACATCCCGCACACGATGCTGATCTCGCCCCTGCGCCGCGGCGAGGGAACGGTTGGGGCCCTCTCCGTGCTCGATCGCCGCGACGGCCGGCCCTACGGCCCGGATGAGCTCGCGAAGGCGGCGCTCTTCTCCGACTTGGCGGTCGCCGCGATCAGCTCCTGAGCCGGCGTCGAAGCAGCAGCGCGACACCCGTGAGGAACACCAGCAGGAAGCCGGCGAGGATGGCGCAGGTGGTCGCCGCGGAGAGGTCGAAGAAGTCGGCTCCGAAGCGGTTGACCTTCGCGAACGCGGGGTCGGCCGCGAACCGCGCGTTCATGTCGACCGCCGTTCCGATCCCGGCGAGCGCCCACTGCCCGAAGACGAGGTAGGCGATCGCCTTCGCCACGGCCGTCATCCGCTCCAGGGGCACGATGGCGCCCGCGAACAGGAGCTGGGGGATGACCGCGAGGGGGATGAGGCTCATCGCCTGGTCCTGCGTGGTCACGACCGCCGACACCAGGAGGCCCATGCAGACGGCGACGAAGCTGGTGAGGACGAGCAGCCCGAGGACGGTCGCGTAGGTCCCCGCGGACGCGTTGAGCGGCCTGAATGCGAGCAGCACGCCCGAGTAGAGAAGCGTCTGCACGGCGGCCAGGCCGAACAAGACCGCGAGCTTGGATGAGAGGTAGGCGCCGAGCCGCGTCCCGATTGCGGCCTCGCGCTCCGCGAGGGCGCGCTCCTTGACGAGCTCCGGGGCCGCGTCGATCGCGCCGAGCCAGATCACCGTGATCGCCATCAGGAAGAGCATGTTCACGGCATCCGCCGGGCTGCCGCCCGGCAGGCGAAGAGCCCCGCCTGGAAGAGCGCGACCCCGAAGAGCGCCAGGAGCGGCGCCTGGCCGAGCAGGAGCACGAGGTTGCGCCGATCCCGCGCGAAGAGCCTCACGTAGCGTCCCGTCAGCACCCTGAGCTGCGGCGCCAGGCGCGGCCGGCGGCGCTGCTGCGGCTTCGGCCTCGCCGGCGGCGCAGGGGGCGCGCCCGCCTCGGCCTCGCGCAGCCGCCGCCACTCGGCGGGCTCCTTGGTCGGCAGCGCCGCGTAGATGCCGTCGTAGTCGTCGACGCCGAAGAATCCCGTCGCCGCCTCGGGAGGCCCGTCGTAGGCGAGGACCCCGCCGCGCCCCATCACGATGGCTCGGTCGCAGAGCGAGAGGTTCTTGGTCGCGTGGGTGACCAGCGCCACGGCTCGCCCGTCCCCGCGCCAGCTCGCGGAACAGCTCCATCATCTGGGTCTCGAGGCCGGGGTCCATGCCCGTCGTGGGCTCGTCGAGGAAGAGGACGCTCGGCCGGCTCAACAGCTCGGTCGCGACGCTCGTGCGCTTGCGCTGGCCACCCGAGAGGGAGCCGACACGGGTCTCGGCATGCTCCTCCAGCGATAGCTCGCCGCAGGACGCGATCGACGGCGGCTTCGATCTCCTCCCGCGAGGTGTCCTGCGGGAAGCTGAGCCGCGCCGCGTAGCGCAGCGCCTCTCGCACCGTCAGGAGCCGGTGCACGATGTCGTCCTGGGGAACGTAGCCGACGTCGGTGAGGCGGGCCGCCAGATCCTCCCCGTTCAGGGTCACCGCGTCCTGCGCTCGGATGAGTGACTCCGCAGAGCGCCTTCAGGAGGGTGCTCTTGCCGGCGCCGCTCTCGCCGATGATCGCGACGAGCTCGGCGGGGGCGATCGACACCGACGTCGGTTCGAGCAGCTGCTTCTCCTTGACCTGCACGGCAACGTCGATCGCGTCGAGGCGCAGCGCCCCGCGGTCGTCTCGTGCGAGGAAGGCGCGTGCCGTCGAAGACCAGCCTGTACGGGCCGATGCCCACCTCGCTCCCGGGCCTCAGCCGACCGCGCTCGACGAGCTCACCATCCAGCCGCGTGCCGTTGCGCGATCCGAGGTCGACCAGCTCGATCGCACTCGTCCTCGCGCGTGACCGTCGCGTGGAAACGCGAGACGTTCGGCTCGGCCAGGACGACGTCGTTGCTCGGATCCCGTCCGATCGCGAGCGCGTCACCCTCAAACACGACGGTCTCCACATCGGTCACGGGAAGCTCCCGCGAGGCCATGCGGGTCTCGCGCCCCTCGAGGAAGCGAAGCTTCTGCGCCCCGACCTCGATCGAGTCCCCGGCGGTCCAGCGCCCTGCTCTCGCTCCTAAGCGGCTCGCCGTTGAGCAGGGTTCCGTGTCGCGAGCCGAGGTCGGTGAGGGTGAAGCCGTCACCCTGTCGCCGGATGACCGCGTGGTGGCGCGAGGCGCGCTCGTCCGGCAAGACCAGGTCGTTGTCCTGGGCGCGTCCCATCCGGAGCTCCGAATCGACCGGCACGCGGCTTCCGGCGTAGAGAAGCGTCGCGCTCGCGGCCGGCGACGAGGAGCTGCCGACGATCGACTCTTGCTCCACGACGCGAGCCTACCTCGCGCCGGGCTACAGTCAACGCGGATGCCGGGCGCTCTCGAGCCCTCAGCGACCTTCGCCACGTACCGCATCGAGCGGCTCCTGGGCAGGGGCGGGATGGGAGCCGTCTACAGCGCGACTCGGGTTGCGGACGGGACTACCGTCGCGCTGAAGGTGATCGGCGACGAGCACACGGCCGATCCCGGCTTCATGGGGCGCTTCGAGCGCGAGGGGCGGCTCGCCGCCGACCTCAGGGATCCGCACCTCGTCGAGGTCCACGAGGCGGGGACGTGGGAAGGGGTGCCCTATCTCGCGATGGCGCTGATCGACGGCATCGATCTCGAATACGTGCTGGCGACCGAGGGCTCGCTCCACCCCGTCACCGCGGCGACGATCGTCGCGCAGGTCGGATCCGGGCTCGACATCGTGCACGCCGCCGGGCTGATCCACCGCGACGTCAAGCCCGGCAACATCCTGCTGGAGCGCGGAGCTGTGCCGGTCCATTCCCGCCTCACGGATTTCGGCCTCGCCAGGCGCGTCGACTCGACCAGCGGCCTGACCAAGACAGGGCACTGGATCGGCACCGTCGACTACGCGGCTCCCGAGCAGATCCAGGCCGCGGACACCGACGCCCGCGCCGACGTCTACGCGCTCGGATGCGTCCTCTTCGAGACGCTCACCGGACGCGTTCCCTATCCGGCCGCTCGGGACGTCGACAAGCTGATCGCCCATGCAAGCGGCGCCCCGCCGAACCCGAGTGAGCAGCGCGACGGCGTCCCCCCGGAGTTCGATGGCGTGGTCGCGAAAGCGATGGCGCGCGACCCGCACGAGCGCTTTCCGACCGCTGGCGCCCTCGGCGAGGCGGCGCGCCAGGCGGCCAAGAGCGCGGGCCCCGAGCCCCCGGACCCGATCAGGTTCCCGGCCACCGCGGCGCCGGTCGACACCGAGGCGCCGACGGCCGGCTGAGCGGCGTGCTCAGCCGACGGCGGGCTCGAGAAGCTCGGTTGCCTTTCGGGCCAGCGCCGGGGCTTGGAGTTGCTCGGCGGCGCTTCGCGCCTCTTCGGCCAGGGCGCGCCCACGCTCGGTCGCGGCGGGATCGTCACCCGTGCGCAACAGCCGGGCCCACTCGATGCGGGTCGCCGCCATGAACAGCGGCGCCCCATAACCCTCCTCGATCTCGAGCGCCCGCGCGAAGTGGCGCTCACCGTCCTCGGTGCGGCCGAGGGTGCGCGCGAGGCAGCCGAGGTAGTGGGCGACGGGCATGCGGAGGGTGATCGACATCGTCGGCATCTGGGCGGGCCACTGCTCGAGGATCTCGTAGAGCGTCGCGGCGGCCTCGGCGTGGTCGAGCCTCGCGGCCACGTCGGCCCAGAGCACCATCGACGTGAGCCAGATCATGTCGCGGGGCAGGCTCTGGAAGCCGTCCGCGGCGAGCGGCTCGAGTAGCGCCCTCGCGTCGTCGAGCCGGTCGGTTTCGCAGTACATGGTGCCGAGGATCGCGACCGCGGCCGAGAGGTCGGGGTTGTCCTCCACCGTCTGCTCCATCAGCTCGACGACCTCGTCGATGCGCCCCTGGGCCCAATAGATCTGGCTGAGCTGGCCGACGTAGAAGGCCATCGCATCGGCCTGGCCGCCGTCGGCGCCGGCCTGCGCCGCGTCCTCGGCGTGACGCTCGGCCTCCTCCAGCCTGCCGTCGACGAAGCAGCTCAGGGCCCGGAGCCAGTCGGCGACCCAGTTCGACATCGGCTGCTCGAGCTCGTCGGCAATCTCCAGCAGGCGGGCCAGGCTCCTGTCGAACCAGGCGCGATCCGCCGTCTCCATCGCGGGCGTCGTCGAGAAGACCCCGGACCAGAAGCTCACCACGGGATCGCCGAGCCGCTCCGATATCTCCTCGAGGCGCTTCACGTCGGCCGTGCGCTCGGCGAGCGTCTCGGGAACCGCGATCGCGTTGAAGCGCCGCCACAGGACGAAGGCGAGGGTTCGGTCGTCACCGGAGCGCTCGGCCAGCTCCCGGGCTTCGGCCGCCAGCCGATGCCTGCGCTCGTGGTCCTCGTGCCAGGCGAGCTCGAGCGCCAGGATCACCATCAGCCGCGCCCTGGTCTCGGGGGCCGCGTCCTCGTTCAGCTCGAGCGCCGCCTCCAGCATCTCCACCACATCGTCGTCGACGAGTCCGGCCGTGGTGAGGATGCCGCGGTTGTTGGCGATCGTCGCGGCGGCGAGGCGCTCCGCGTCGCCCATGTCGCGGGCGATCCGCGAGGCCTCCAGGAGCGTGTCGCGGAACTCGACCTCCCCGACCTGCCGCCGGGCCTCGCCGAGACCGATCAGCAGGTCGCAGCGCTCGCCCTCGTCGCCGCCCGGATGCTGGCCGTGCAGCTCCAGGGCCTGCGTGAACCACCGCACCGCCTCGTCGGGCGCGAGCTCGTCGAGGGCGCGCTGCCCGGCCCGGCGGCTGTAGGAAATCGCCTTCGAGACGTCGACCGAGGTCGTCGCGGCGGCCCAGTGGTGTGCGAGCTCGCCCACGTAGGCGTCGGAGTCGGACCCGGCGATCTCCTCGAGGGCCTCGGCGATCCGTTTGTGGAGCCGTGCCCGCCGGGTCGCGCTCAGGTCCTCGAACAGCGTGTGGTTGATCAGGGCGTGGGCGAACGTGAACTCGCCCGGCCGCCCCGCGCGCTCGAGCAGGACCGAGGCCTCCACCGCCTGCTCCAGCAGATCGAGGAGGTCGCCCTCCTCGATATCCGTCACGCGCAGCAGGAGCTCGACGTCGAAGTCGCGCCCGATCACAGAGGCGGCGGAGAGGGTCTTTCGCACCGGCTCCCCCAATCGCTCGATCCGCCGGCCCACGACCTCGCGCACGCTCTGCGGCAGGCCGAGGTTCCCGAGGCCCCCCGACAGCTCCCAGCGGCCCGCGCGCCCCTGCACGAGCTGGCCGGACTCGGTGAGATGGCGCAGCATCTCGGCGACGAAGAAGGGGTTCCCGCTCGTCTCGGCGGCGATGTCGTGGGCGAGCTTCAGGCCCAGTGAGTCCATCTCGTGGCCCGCCGCCGCCTCCATCATCGCCACGACGTCCGGCTCGTCGAGGCCCTCGAGCGAGATCCGCTCCACCCCCTGCTCGGCGCGGAGATCCGCGAGCAGCCCGGTGAGCGGGTGATCGCGGGAGAGCTCCGAGTCGCGATAGGTTCCCAGCAAGAGCAGCGACATCGGGCCACCGGACCCGACGACGTGCTTGAGCATCGCGAGCGTCGGCTTGCCGGCCCAGTGCAGGTCGTCGAGGAGCAGCACCACGGGGCGTTCGTCCGAGGCCTCCTCGAGCAGTCCCGCCACGGCGGCGAAGAGCAGGAAGCGCTCAGTCTCCGGGTCCGTCTCGCGCGGAGCCGGGGTGTCGGGAACCCGCGCGGCGAGCCCGGGAAGCAGGCGAGTCAGCTCGCCGCCGTGCGCCTCGACGTGTGCTTCGAGCACCGCCTGTGGCCCGTGCTCCACGTAATGGCCCAGCGCCTCGATCCACGGTCCATAGGGGGTCGCCAGCTCCTCCTCGCAGCGACCGTAGAGGACCACGGCCTCCTCTCCGCGCCGAGCCAGCGCGGCGTGTGCCACGAGCCGCGTCTTGCCGATCCCCGGCTCCCCCGCCACGAGGCACACGTGCCGCTCGCCGCCACGCGCGCCCTCCCAGAGCCTCTTGAGCATCTCCACCTCGGCCTTGCGGCCCACGTAGCTGAGCGGCGGGACGCCCGTCAGGCGGCCCGGCAGGGGTATCTGCGGGAGCTCGGCAGGACCGGCGGGTTCCCAGGTGACCTCGTAGGCCTCGATCGGCTCCGGGATTCCCTTCAGCTCGAGCGCGCCGGCCGGCTTGAAGGAGTCGCCGCCCCGCCCACCGACCATCATCTTCACCAGCTCGGGGACGAGGATGCCCGCGGGGGGAGCCTTGTCGCACAGCCGCGCCGCCTCGATCGAAGGCATGCCGAAGTAGTCGTCGCCCTCGTGCGTGGCGTCGCCCATGCTGATCCCGATGCGGATCACGAGCTGCTCGTCCGCCTCGCGATTTCGGGCTTCGAAGCTCTGCTGCATCCTCGCCGCGCACTCCGTCGCGCCGGCCGCGCTGGGGAACGCGACCATGATCCCGTCGCCCGTGTTCTTCACTTCTCGCGCGCCCTCGGTCTGGGCGATGGCATCCCGAAGCAGAGCGAAGTGCTCGCCGCGCAGCTCGTCCGCCCGCGCGGGCCCGACGTGCGACTCGAGACTTGTCGAGCCGACGAGGTCGCTGATCAGGATCGTGACGGTCTCAACTGTGGCTATCGGTTCCTCCTTGACATGCCCCACAGCGGTTTGGGCAAGCCTAACCCAGGTTTGGCTCGCCACCCGCTACGCGGTGGGATAGGGTCGCGTCTGTGAGGAGGAGGGGGAAGCTGCTGGTTGTCGTGGTGGGAGCACTCGCCGCCCTCGCCCTCCCATCGGCCCAGGCCCGTACCGGTTCATCGACGACCGCTCCCACCGCGGGAAAGCACGCGAAGCCTCATCGCCATCACCATCACCGTCGATGCCCGCGCCGCCGACATCGACATCGCCATCACCACCACCGGTTTCGCCACCGCCTGAAGCCGACCCCGGCTCGCTGCCCGGCAAACCCGGTTCCGGCGCGGGTCAAGCCGCATCGAGGAAAGCCGGTTGAGGGCGGCGTCACGACCGGCCCGTACCCACCCCCCGCGGAACCGCCGCCCGGGGGTGACGATGAGGCGGAGCAGAAGGTGCATATACCCGCGGGCCCGTTCGTCCCGGAGCCGAAGCATGCGATCAAGCCGCCGCCCGCCGGCGGGGAGGCGGGTCCGCTCGACCTGAACCCCCAGGGCCCGCTCGCCGGGATCGGAGACATCGACGTCGTCCGCAACCAAAGCCTGCTGGCGAGCCCGTCGATCGCCTCCAACTTCGCCGCGACGGACGGCGGCGAGCAGAGCGTCGCCACCGCCGGCAGGACCGTTCTCTACACGACCAATGACGGCGACGCGCTCTCCACCGACGGCGGCCTGACGTTCAAGTACCTCGATCCTCGGACCGTCTTCCCGAGCGCAGCCGGCGGCTACTGCTGCGACCAGGTGGTCGCCTGGATGCCGCGGATCAAGCGCTTCGTCTGGGTGATCCAGTACTGGGGCGGCAGCGGCGGCGTCCCCAACGACCGCCTCGGCAACGTCATCCGCGTCGCCACCGCGACCCCCGCGCAGATCGCCGCCTCGGGAGGGACGAGCTGGAGCTACTGGGACTTCACGCCGGCGGACTTCGGCATCCGGCGGCACACGAGGCCCCGAGGGGCGACGTTCCCGCAGTTCGACCGGGTCCACGTTGCGACGACGCGCACCTGGCTCTACCTGACGGTCGATGCCTGGCGCGCGAAGGGCAAGGCGTTCGACGGCAGCGTGATGTGGCGCATCCGCCAGGCCCAGCTCAAGTCCGGCTCGATCGGCTACCAGTACCTGCACACGCCGACCGCGTCGAGCAAGGTCCGGCCCGCCCAGGACGCCTCGACCAAGGCCACGACCCAGTACTTCGCCGGCGCGGCGTCGACGAGCCGGCTCAACGTGTTCAAGTGGTCGGACGCCGCCAACGCTCTGATCTACGAGTACGACATCGACCACGGCACGGTCGCGACCGAGGACACGGCGAGCAACGACCCCTCGGGCGATAACTGGATGGACCGCTACGGCAAGCAGGCTGGGGCGGTGGTCACCGGTGCCAACACCGGCAACTCGCTGCTGTTCGGCTGGATGTTCGGGCGGAAGGCGAAGGTGATCCGCGACGGAGCCGAGCAGACGATCGACTCGCACGGGCAGCCAGGGATCGGCTTCATCGTCATCAACAGCGCCCAGAACCCGCCGAAGAAGGTCGCAGGCGCCCAGATCGAGTACGCCGACCTGGCCACCGCTCTGCCGCAGCTCCGGGCGAACACCGACGGCTCGACCGCCCTCAGCTTCATGCTCGGCGGCCCTTCTCGCTACCCGTCCCACGCGGTCGGCTTCCTGATCGGCTACGCGGCACAACAGACGGTGAGCGGGCAGCGCTCGCTCATCGAGCCGGGCAACGGCGGCGACTACCTCGGGCTTGCCAACATCCCCGGGACCCAATGCTTCGCCGCCGCCGGCTCGGCGAGCAAGAAGGCCGCCACGGACTTCATCGACCCTCACTACGTCATCTTCGGACGGCCGGCCGCACACTGCACGCCCCCGGCCCCCCCGCCGGACCTGGTCGTCGACTCGATCGGGGGAGGAGTTGGCGTGATCACGGTCGAGGTACGCAACGTCGGGGCCGGCGACGCCGGGGCCAGCCAGCTCGCCTACAACACGGGCGGCAGCGACACGCTGGCCGACGTTGGCCCCCTCGCGCCGGGGCAGAGCGCAACCGTCAACGTCGGCTGCCCCGCGAGTGGCCCGGTCACGCTCAGCGCCCGCGCCGACGCCACCGGCCTCGTGGCGGAGTCGGACGAGACGAACAACGCCGCGAGCGCCACGGTCACCTGTCAACTCACCCAGGCGGACCTGACGGTCACGAGCGTGTACTTCAACGGCGACAACGGGTGGAAGGTCTTCGCCGACGTCGCCAATATCGGCAGCGAGGGCGCCCCGGCCACGCAGACCCAGATCGCCCAGGACGGCCAGTCTCCCGTGCTGGTCGCCACACCTGCGCTGGCTGCGGGTGCGACGACGACGGTCAGCGTCGACTGTCCCTACGGGTCACTCGCGTCGGCCACGGCCACCGCCGACGCCGGCAACGTGGTGACGGAGGCCAACGAGGAGAACAACAGCGCCTCGGGAACCGGCGGCACCGGCGGGCGCTGCAGATACCCGTAGCGCCGCGCTGTGCCCTTGGTCGGGTGAGGGGCGTGACGCCGGCTCAACCCGTGCCGACGATCGCGTAGCCGCGGCCGTCGACCGCGACGCAGAGATTGACGTCGGGACAGGAGATGCCGCCGATCCCGCCTTTCGGGTCGCTGTCCGCGAGCGCCCAGGCCGCCGCGCCTCCAGTCGGGTTCGTCGAGGTGAGGATGTCTCCGCGGGAGTCGGTGGCCACGCAGAGGGCGACGGATGGGCATGAGATGCCCGTCGGCTCGGCGTTCTGCACCTTGACCGCCTTCCAATGGGGCGAGCCGGAGAACGCGTCCGTCGAGCTGATGGCCCACGAGCCGAAGTCGGTCAGCCCCACGCAAAGCGAAACCGACGGGCACGAGAGCGCCGCGATGTCGGGCGTCGCGTAGGAGGGAGGGTTTCCCGGGAGCTTCACGTTCGTTATCCGCCACGATGCCGCCGGTCCCGTGGGCTTCTTCGAGGACGCGACGCGGTGGTTGCTGGCGCCGACGAGGCACCGCGATGGCGACGGACAGGACACGCTGTCGAGGCCAAGCCTCGGGTGGAGGCTGAGCCGCTTCGTCACCCCCCAGGTTTCCGCGCCGCCCGCCGGATCGGTGGTGCTCGCGACGTGGCCTTCATCGTCCACAGCTACGCAGACGGTCACCGAGGGGCACGACGCGTCATCGATGTAGCCGACGGGGTCGACCGTTGCCCGCGCGCTCCAGCTCGCGACTCCCCCGGCCGGATCGGCAGAGCTCATCGTCGTCCCGAGAAGTCGGCAATGAAGGCATTTCGCGTGGTTGCCCACTGCGACGCAGAGGCCATCGGCGGGACACGAGACCTCGTCGAAGCCGCCGCTGTGCGGGCTGAGGCGGCCGGCCTGCCAGGCGGCCGCCCCGCCGGCCGGATTGGTCGAGTTGACGACGTCCCGGTCGGCGACCATCACACAGAGCGACGCCGACGCGCACGAGACCCCCTCCCCCTGAGGGAGGGTGGCGCGGGGCCGATCCTTGAGCGTGCTGTCGACCAGCACCGGGGCCGACCAGGTGAGCGGTGAGGCGGATGAGCCGCTCGCCTGCCCGGAGAGCAGCGCGATCGCGATCACCGCGAGGAAGAGCGATGAGGAGGCGATGCGCCTACGCTCGCGCACGGTGAGACAACTCTACGCCCATCGGCGCCGCGACTCGTCGCGCACACGGGTGTTGTCAGCAGTAGGAATGCGCCGACTTTCGATCGCCCTGCTCGCGGCGCTCGCCGCGATGGCCGTACCGAACGCCGCCCACGCCCAGGCGGCCTACGACCCCTGCCCGAGCGACCCGGTTGAGCATTGGATGGGCGAGTCGAAGGCCCACGCGGTGTCGATCCCCTCGCTGACCCACCCGTTCGGCATCCCCTCATACACCGGCTCGATCCTGAAGCCCGCCGACCGCGAGACGTACCCCGGCAAGCGGCCGCTCGTCGTCCTCCAGCACGGCTTGGGCGGGAATCAATGCGGCCTCGTCTGGGCCGCGCGGATGCTCGCGGGCCACGGCTACGTCGCGATGATCTGGACCTCGCCCCACGAGGCCACCCCCGGCGGCTCCTTCATCAACGCGGTCGACGCGACCCGCTCCGCCCTCGCCTTCGCGCGCTCGCCCTCGAACCCGTACGCGAAGCTCACCGACACGAAGAGAATCGCGATCGCCGGCCACTCGATGGGGTCGATCGACGCGAGCTACGTGCAGCAGGACAACGACCGCGGGGTGAAGGCGATCGTCGCGCTCGACAACCTGCGCCGCTACGTCTCAGGCGACCCGGGTGCCGCGGCCTTCGAATGCGCGGGGCAGCCCTCGAACGAGATCACGCCCCGCGTGCCGGCCCTGGGCTTCGCGAAGGACGAGCCGTGCAACGCCCGGCCCGGCTACGCGCCCCCGGACCTCAAGGAGGTCGGGTTCAAGCACTGGCGCAAGGCCAGCGTGCCGAGCATGGAGCTCGTGATGCGCGGCTTCCAGCATTCGAGCTTCACCGGGAAAGGCACCGATCAGCAGCACCGCTACTTGGCCCATTACGTCCTCGCGTGGATGCGCCTGTGGCTGGACGGGCATCAAAACGCCGTCAACAGGCTCCTCGCGACGGAGGTCGACCACGTCCCGACGCGCTCGATCCTGAGCACGCGCTTCCTCTCGGGCGCCTACCTGCCGCCGGAGGTCCACACCAACGACTTCGCGAACTGGCTCGACGCGGGCCACGGCTGACCCTTTACGCGCTCTGCGGCTGTATGGCTGTTTTACTGCTAAGCTGCCAGCGATGAGTTCCCGCGTTTCCTTCCTGACGATGCAGCAGCGGGGGGTGCTTTCGTTGCCCTCCGACCTGCGCAAGAGGCATCACCTTGATGAGCCAGGCGCGCAGCTGGAGGTCACGGAGCGCGATGACGGGGTTATCGAGCTCCGTCCCCATGTTCCGGTTCCTGCTGACCAGCGGTGGTTTTGGACGGTGCGGTGGCAGGAGATGGAGCGTGAGGCGGACGAGGATGTTGCCGCCGGTCGGGTGGCGAGGTTTGACAACGCGGACGACTTTCTCGCTGATCTCGACGACGGCGAGTGAAGTACGAGCGCACGGATAGCTTCAAGCGCGACTACCGCCGGCTTCCAGAGGAGCACAAGGACGAGTTCCGGCGTTGCGTGCAGGAGGATTTCAACCCCGCCCTTGACCAGCACGTCGAAAGCCCGGGCGAACCATGGCCGTCGCGCCTACGCGTCAGGGGCGTGAGCGGCGCCTCCGGCATCTGGGAGATGACATGGAGTTTTACGGACCCAGATGGGCGGGCGACCTGGGAATGGACGACGATCGACGGTGAGCCGGCAATTCGGTGGCGCCGCGTCGGCAACCACTCGATCTTCGGTGATCCCTAGGTGACGTGACGCTGCCACCGAATTGGCTGGCCTCGCTCTACACGGACACGGTGCCGACGACGCTGTCGGCTTGCGGCACGGGCTCCCCGTTGCGCGTCAGTTCGTCGATGTAGAGGGCGATCGCGTCGCGGATCTCCGTCTCCGCCTCCTCGCGTGTGTCGCCGACCGCGAAGACTGGGAGGTCGGCGGCGCTGGCGCTCCAGCTCCCGTCGTTGGCTCGTTCGCAGATTCGCTTTCCCTTGCCGCCCCGAGGTGCAACCACGGTGCGCGCGCGACCGTGCCGTTCCGCGGATGGGTAGATTCTTCCCCCGGATGGACCTGACGCTGACTCAAGAGGAGCAGGCCTTCCGCGACGAGGTGCGCGACTGGCTGGAGGCCAACAACCCCGGCGAGGAGCCCCGCAGCGGCACCGACGCCTGGGTCGAGTTCGCGAGCGACTGGCAGCGCAAGATGCACGAGGGCGGCTGGGCCGGGATCTCCTGGCCCGCCGAGTACGGGGGCCGGGGCGCGAGCCTCATCGAGCAGGCGATCTTCGCCGAGGAGATGGGCCGCGCCCAGGCGCCGCGCCCGGCGAACGTGCTGGGCCTCGTGATGGGCGGGCCCGTCGTCATCGCCCACGGCACCGAGGAGCAGAAGGAGCGCTACCTCGAGCCGATCCTCTCCGCCGAGGAGATCTGGTGCCAGGGCTTCTCCGAGCCCGAGGCCGGCTCCGACCTCGCCTCGCTCAAGACCAAGGCCGTCCCCGACAACGGCGGCTGGCGCGTCACCGGCCAGAAGGTCTGGACCAGCTTCGCCCAGTACTCGAAGTGGTGCATGCTCGTCGCCCGCACCGACCCCGACGTGCCGAAGCACAAGGGCCTCACCTACTTCCTGCTCGACATGGAGCAGGACGGGGTGGAGGTCAGGCCGCTGCGCCAGATCACCGGCGAGGCCGAGTTCAACGAGCTCTTCTTCGAGGGCGCCTACATCCCCGACGAGAACGTGGTCGGCGGCGTCGGCAACGGCTGGAACGTCGCCATCACCACGCTGATGAACGAGCGCGCCGGCCTCGGCGCCTCGGCGGCCCAGGGCATGCGCACCGGGCTCGCTGACCTCGTCGGGCTCATCAACGAGCGCGGGCTCGGCGACGACGCCTCGGTTCGCGAGCGCGTCGCGAAGCTTCAGATCGGCATCGAGGCCCTTCGCCTCGGCGCGCTGCGGACGCTCACCGCGACGATGAAGACGGGCATCCCCGGGCCCGAGGGCTCGATCTCGAAGTGGGAGTGGGCCGAGCTGAACCAGGAGATGACGAGCTTCGCCACCGACGTCCTCGGAGCCGACGGCCTCACCTGGGGCGAGGAGTGGACGCACCGCTTCCTGCGCTCGCAGGCGAACTCGATCGAGGGCGGCACCACCGACGTGCTGAAGAACATCGTCGCCGAGCGCGTGCTCGGGCTGCCGCGGCTGAGGTAGGCGAGCGATGAACTTCGGACTCAACGACGAGCAGCGCGAGATCCAGTCGACGGCGCGCGAGCTCCTCACCAGCCGCTTCAAGCCCGAGAAGGTCCGCGAGCTCGCCGAGTCGCGAACCTACGACGACGGCATCTGGACGGAGATGTCCGAGCTCGGGTGGCCGGGCATCGCGGTCGCCGAGGAGGACGGCGGGCAGGGCCTCGGCCTGATCGAGCTGGTCCTGATCGCCGAGCAGGCCGGCTACGCGCTGGCGCCGACGCCGCTCATGTCGACCTGGAACGCCGCGCTCTTCCTGAGCGAGGGCTCCGATCAGCAGCGCGCCGCATGGCTCCCTGGGGTCGCCTCGGGTGAGGCGCTCGGGGCCGCCGCGTTCGACGGACGCACCGACGGCGCCGTGGTCCCCGACGCCGAGTTCGCCGAGGTCCTCGTGCTGTCGAGTGGTGAGGATGCGGCTCGGATCGTCGAACCCGCCGAGGCCACCATCGAGCCGCTCGACCTCGTCGATACGACCCGCCGCTACTTCAAGGTCTCCGCCGACGGCGGCGACGAGATCGCCGGCGACGTCAACGCCGCCGCCGACCGCGCGCTCGTCGCGCTCGCGGCCGAGCTCACCGGCGTCGCCGCCCGCGCGATGGAGATGGCCGTCGACTACGCGAAGGAGCGCGAGCAGTTCGGCCGCCCCATCGGCGCCTACCAGGCCGTCTCGCACCGCTGCGCGCAGATGCTCTACGACGTCGAGGAATCCCGCTCGCTCACCTACTACGCGGCGTGGACCGCGGGCGCCGAGCCCGAGTCGCTCCCGCTCGCGTCGAGCATGGCGAAGGCGCGGGCCTCCGACGCCGCCCGCGCCGTCACCGCCGCGGCGATCCAGGTCTTCGGCGGCATCGGCTTCACCTGGGAGCACGACATCCACTTCCTGCTGAAGCGCGCCCGCGTCTCGGCCGAGCTCCTCGGCACCGCCCGCCAGCACCGCGAGCGGGTGGCCGCCCTGGTTGGGGTTGGCTGACCGAACCCGCGCGCCGAGGCGGCGGGGCGGGGCGGGGGCGCTGGCGGCGGTCGCGCTCGCCGTCCTCGCGACGGCCGCGCCGGCCGGGGCGCCTGCCGAGAAGTCAAGCCAGCCGCCCCGGTCGTTCTTCGGAGTCGACACCGCGCCGGCCTTCGTGACCAACCGCGACGCCGCTGGGATGAGGAGAGGAGGCATCGGGACGGCGCGGTTGTCCTTCGACTGGCGCCAGTTCCAGACCGGGGAGAAGTTTCCTTACGACTGGCGGTGGGCCGACGGGCAAATGAAGTCGCTCGCGCGCCACCACATCCGAGCCGTGCCCGTCTTCTACGCCACGCCGGGCTGGCTCGCGGCGGACGAGTACGTGCCGGCGTTCGACGACCCACGCTGGCGGCCCGCGTGGAGCCGTTTCTTGAAAACGGCCGCGCAGCGCTTCGGTCCGCACGGTGTCGTTCTGGAAGCCGAGCACCCGCACGCTCCCGTACGAGCCGATTCGCGCCTGGCAGATCTGGAACGAGCCGAACTACTACTTCGGGCCCAACCCGTCGCCTCGAAACTACGCGCGCCTTCTGCAGGTCTCGGCGCGCGCAATCCACGCCGTTCAGCCGAGGGCGAAGATCGTTCTCGCCGGTTTCGGCCCCGGTCTCGGCCCACCGCCCCAGGTGCCGTACTACAAGTTCCTTCGAGCCCTCTACCGGCTGGGCGCCCAGCGCTGGTTCGACGTGGTCACGGACAATCCCTACGCGCCCGACGTCCGCGACGCGATGAGGCAGGTCCGCACCGTGGTGAAGATCATGCGGCGAAACCACGACGACAAGACCCCGTTCTGGATCACCGAGATCGGCTGGGGCTCGATCAAGGTGAGGGACAGGCCACTGACGGTCGGCCCGAAGCGCCAGGCCCGCTTCCTGCGCCGAAGCTTCCACTACATCATCGGCCACCGCCGCCCCTTCCACATCACGCGCCTCTACTGGTACAACTGGCGCGACACCGGGCACTCGGGCACCTGCGAAACCTGCTTCGCCTTCGGCCTTCGCCGAGGGAACCTGGCGCCGAAGCCGTCGTGGCGCGCGTACAAGAGCTTCTCGCGGCCGTAGGGGCGCGCGCTAAAGTCTCCGTCAGCTGGCTGTCTTGCATGGACGCGGACGCAGGACGCGGACGGACTCGTGCGGTCAACCGGTTCCCCACGACGTGGCACGCGCGGCGAACGATTAGAGCGCCGCACCGGACTACGGGAAAGGTGGCCTATGCCACCGAGCTCCAAATCCCTCATGAAACCCCGATTGCCTTCCAGTCGGTGGCTGCAGAGCGAGCCCACGGACGACGACGGAGGCGACGTGATCGCCCTCCACGTCTCTCCGATCACGCTGCGATTGCTCACGAGCGCGTGGCAGAAATGCGACGGCGTGATCTCTGAGGCGTCGCTCCGACGGCAGCTTCGACCTCATCCTCACCGATGACGTCGAGGGGGCGAGGGCGCGCGAATTCGAGGTGCTCGCCGGTGGCCGCAGAAGGCGAAAGGCAGCGATCTACTAGTCGGAGCCGCGTGGCGAGGCAGGCCTCCTGGTCCCCGGGCATGAGGAGACTCTAATTGCGCGTGCGGCCCTAAAACGGCGATCGAACGCGTCACATGCCCCGCGCGCCGACCACGAACGGCACGGTCCGCAGCAGCAGGCGGATGTCGTTCCAGAGCGTCCAGTTGGCGACGTAGAGGTAGTCGAGCTTCGCCATCTCGCTCGAGCGTGATCCGGCGCGACGAGTGAAGGATCTGCCAGTGGCCGGTCATGCCGGGCCGGACCTCGAGGCGCCGCCGGTACCAGCCCTCGATCCGCCCGTCCTCCTCGCGCGACGAGCGGCCGCGGGCCGACGAGGCTCATCTCGCCGACGAGCACGTTCCAGAGCTGCGGGAGCTCGTCGAGCGAGAAGCGGCGAAGGATCCGGCCGACGCCGGTGATCCGCGGGTCGTCCGCGATCTTGAACAGCCCGGGGCCGCCCTCGTTCAGGTGGAGGAGCTCGTCCTTCAGCTGATCGGCCTCGCTCACCATGCTGCGGAACTTGAGCATCGTGAACTCCTTGCCCCCCTGCCGACGCGGCGCTGGCGGAAGAGGACGGGACCGGGCGAGCCGAGCTTGATCGCGATGGCGATCGCGAGCAGAAGCGGCGAGAGGACGAGGAGCCCGAGGGCCGAGCCGACGAGGTCGAACGACCGCTTGATGACCCTGCGAGGAGCGCGAGATCTCGAGCCCGCGGATGCCGAGGAGGTTGATGCCCGGCGAGCTCGTCGAGCTCGACAGCGGGCCCGGCGACGCGGGGGCCCTCGGGAAGGAGGCTGATCTTCACGCCGTAGGAGCGGAGCTGGCGCAGCGCGCTGCAGCAGGCTCTCGGCGCCCTCGAGCGCCCCGGGCGGGCCTGGCGACGATGACGCGGTCGACGTGCTCGCTCGACGAGGACCCGTCCCGATGTCCGGCCGGGAAGCGCCACGCGCTCGGCTTCGGCCGTTGACGACGAGCGGCGGGCAGGACGCCGACGACGTTCGCGCGAACCGATGGCGAGAGCTCGATCTGGCCGCGCGAGAAGCTCGGCGTCCGCCTGGTCGCCGAGGACGAGGCACCGCTCCGGCGGCTGGGCGCCGTGGCGAGCGGCCCGGGCGTCGGCCCGAAGCGATGAGCGAGAGCGCGAAGGTCGAGCGCCCAGAGCGCGAGCGACCTGCTCCTTGTCGAGCTGACCGCTGACGCACCGCGCCCTCGGCGAGCCAGATGCACGAGCACGGTCACCGTCGCGAGGCCGAAGAGCGTCGGGACCTCGTCGACCGTCGTCTTGTGCAGCCGGTGCTCGTCGCGGTCGTAGAGGCCGAGCACCTTCGCGATCACGATGAAGAGCGGCGGGATGAGCAGCGCGGGCCACCGTACGCGTACCGCGTCGGAGACGGCCGCGATGGCAAGCAGCGATATGAGAACCGCTATGGCGTCGGCTGTCGCAAGCCCGCGACGGAGCAGCGCCGCGCGCTTAGCGGCAGTGCGCCAATGTGCGGCGCGACGGTAGCGCCGGTCCGCCCTTGTCGCCGCCTCGATCTCTCCGCGGTCAAGTACGGCTGGCGGTGACGTCGTCGGCTCCGCTGAGAGTCTGTGCTTCCATATCCGTTTCCCCTGTCCAACATCGGCACGAGAGCCGAGTTGGCTGAGCAGCCGGGCGGAGCCTACCTCAGCCTGACGCGGTTGCTCGCAGTTCCCCCTCGTAGGTTTGCTACCTTGCCTTGCGGCGCGTGTACCTGGTGCCGAAGCGTCTAACACGCCACGAGAGTTTCCTCCGGCCATAGGAGGCAGCCCCCACCAGCGGATCGGCTGGAGTCAGCACGCTGCTAGCTTGAGCTGCAGCAGTGGTACCTGAGGCCGCGAGCGGGACGCGCATCGGGAGCCGGCTTTGGCTTCCGGCGTTTGTGTTCGTGCTTGCCTTCGCCGCGCGACTTTGGTTGGTGTGACTAGCGCTGCCATGACTCAGCTGCACCATTCGAAACGGCCTCCGCGTACGTTCTTCAGCGTCGTGACGAACACGGAGCCGACCTCTGAACGTGAGGCGGAGGTCATGGCGCACGGCGGGATCAGGTCGGTGCGGTTCGGGTTCTACTGGACGAGTGCCCAGCAGAACCAGGGCCCTTTCCAATGGAGTCCGCTCGACGATGAGATGCCTCCCTCGCCCGCCGCCGGCTGCGGCCGCTGCCGATCCTCGAGGGCATGCCGGGCTGGCTCGACTCCAACCCATACACGTTCCCGCACACCAAGCGCAGCGCCAGGCGTGGCGCGCCTTCGTCAAGGCAGCGCGTCCGCCGCTACGGCCCGCATGGCCAGCTTCTGGGCCGAGCACCCGAACCTGCCGTCACGATCCGATTCGGGCCTGGCAGGTCTGGAACGAGCCCAACCACTACTTCGGGGGCCTCGGCAAGAAGGGAAGAGCCCGAGCGTACGCGCGGCTCCTACGCGCCACCGCGAAGGCGATTCACTCGGTGGATCCGTCGGCGACGATCGTGCTTGGCGGGCCTCGGCCCCGGCCTCGCTCTCTCGAGCCAGGTCCCTTACTACAGGTTCCTCGACCAGCTCTACCGACTTCGGGCCCAGCGCTGGTTTGACGTCGTCGCCGACCACCCTTATGCGGCGAGCTACGAAGGCCGCGAAGGAGCAGATCCGACAGGACCGCTGCCGTGATGAAGAGCATCACGATCGCAAGCGGCCGCTCTGGCTCACCGAGCTCGGCTGGGCGTCGAATCGGCCCAAGGGATTCCGGGACGCCGCGCTCGGCAAGGGCCCGCGGGGCCAGGCGAGGATCCTCCGTCGAAGCTACAAGTACCTGATCGCTCACCGCCGCAAGCTCCACCTGGGCCGCGTCTACTGGTTCGACTGGATTGACGGCAAGCGCACGCCGTGTCCCTAGGGCCTCGCCTTCGGCCTCCGTCGCGACGAACCTCAAGGCGAAGCCCGCCTGGCGAGCCTTCGAGCGGTTCGCACGCTAGAGCGATC
The DNA here is from genome assembly GCA_963771655.1 of uncultured Actinomycetes bacterium. Classification (GTDB taxonomy): domain Bacteria; phylum Actinomycetota; class Thermoleophilia; order Solirubrobacterales; family 70-9; genus JAWVFM01. The sequence goes on from CAVYUG010000011.1 coordinate 21,965, forward strand.
AGTCCGGCAGGATCTGAACGTCGGAGGCGAGCTTGGTCTCGCCGCTGAGTCCGGTACTCGATGTCGACCGTCTCGTTCTTCCGGTAGGTGCCGACGACCCCGATCAGCATCGAGAGCCAGCGGATTCCGGACAGCTTCTCCTCCTTGAGGATCGGCCGCGAGAAGACGATCTCGCGCCCGCGGATCCTGTAGTCCGAGCCCTCGGCCTGCTCGACGCCGTTGACGTAGACCTTGAATGGGGGCTGCGCCCCTTTCGGGATCAGGACCCGCCTGCCCGGCCGCGTAGCTCCCGCGGGGGACGTTGCCCTCGCTCACGCAGAGCCTCGCGGACGGCCTCGATCGCGCGGTCGGGGCTTCGCCCCTCGAGCCGACGCTTTCTCAGCGCTCCTGCGTAGGGCACGATCGCTCCATCGCCCATGACGTCGATTCCGGCCTCGCGTCCGGTGAAACGACCGCCGGTCGACAGCGCCAGACGCGCGGCGACGCGCTCGGCGGGCCGTACTCCCGGAACCCCTGGGCGGGCTCGAGCGGGCCCTCACGGACGACGTCCGCCGCCCGCGCGCGCAGCGCCTCGATCGCGTCGTCGAGGTCGTCGAATTCTTCCGACGGACCCGAGCCGTGCCTAATGGTCAAGCACCAGCTCGGCACGACAGCCAGCGAACCCCACGACTCAGGCGCTCGCCGTCCTGGCGAGGCTCGGGTCGACATAGACGCGACTCAAGAGGTCCGCGCGATGCGCCGCGACAGGCCCGGCACAGTCCCGATCTCGCTTGGTGCCGGAAACCGCCGGCTCGCCTCGCGGAAGCTCACGAGCCGTGCCGCCTGGGTGATGGAGAGTCCGAGCATGCGCAGACCCTCAACGGTGACGGTGTTGAGCTCGAACCGGCCCGAGCGTCCTTTTTGCCGCCGCTCGTCGCCGCGACCATGCGCTCGTTCGCCTGACGAGCCGCGCGTTCGGACTTCTCGAGCTGCTGCTGGATCTCCTGGATCCGCGCGTCGTAGGCCTCGGCATTCGTCGCGGCCTTCCTCGAGGGCGCGCTGGGTCTGCTCGCGCTGTTCGGCGAGCGCCGCTTCGGCCTGGCGGTGGGACTCCTCCGACTCGCGGAGCTCGGCGCCGAGCCGCTGCAGCTCCTCGAGGTGAGCTTGACGCACCTCCTCGCGGACTCGGCGCTCGGCGAGCAACTCCGCTTCAAGTTCCTCGAGTCGGCGGCCTTTGGCGGCCTCAATCGCAAGGAGTCGCTCCTCGGCGTCGGAAAGCTGCTGACGACGCTCATTGGTTTCTGAGCGCTGAGCCCGCTCAAGGTCGTTGCGTTCGCGTTCGGTATCGACCAGCTTCGACCGCAGCTCGGCGAGGGATGCCTCATGCTCGGCCTCGGCCTCGGCGCGAGCGCCGATCGCGTCCTCAAGTGCCCTCTTGAGGCGCTCAAGTTCTTGGACCCGCCTCGTCTGCGTGCTTTCGGCGGTGGCCCACCGCTCCTCGGCGCGCGAGACGTCCCCCTTGAGACGCTCGACCTCTTCTCGATGAGCGTGTTCAAGCTGGGCTCGGCCTTCGGCGGCAGCCTGCAGCTCCGAGGTCAACTCTTCCAGTCTCGTAAGGGGCGGGGCTTCTC
>CAVYUG010000012.1:0-96046 GCA_963771655.1 uncultured Actinomycetes bacterium
GTCACGTCGAGGTGCGTCGCTATCGCTCCGCCGCCGAGCGCGGCCGCGGTCTCCGCCGCGAGGTCCGCGTCGAGATCGCCGATGGCGATGCGCGCGCCCCGGGCCGCGAGCGCCGTGGCGGTCGCCTTCCCGATACCGCGGGCACCGCCCGTGATCGCGATGACGCGGCCGGCGATGGGGAGTGGGTCGGTGGCCATCAGGAGGGCCTCCGGTAGACGCTGACGACGCAGGCGCCGCCGAGCCCGATGTTGTGCTGGAGCGCGAGATCGGCACCGTCCACCTGCCGGGCGTCGGCGGCGCCCCGCAGCTGCCAGGTGAGCTCCGAGCATTGGGCGAGGCCCGTTGCCCCGAGCGGATGGCCCTTCGAGATCAGGCCGCCCGAGGGATTCACCACCGGGCCGTCGCCGCCGTAGGTGGTGGCCTCGGCCTCGACCAGCTTGTGGCCCTCGCCCTCGGACGCCAGGCCGAGCGCCTCATAGGTGATCAGCTCGTTGGCCGAGAAGCAGTCGTGCAGCTCGACCACGTCGACGTCGTCGATCGACTCGCCGGCCTCCTCGAGCGCTTGCTTCGCCGCCTGCGCCGACATGTCGTAGCCGACGAGCTTGATGCAGGACTTCTCGTCGAAGGTCGAGCCGAGGTCGGTGACCATCGCCTGGCCCGCGAGCTCGATCGGCGCCGTCCCAGAGGTCGTTGCGCTCCACGAAGCGCTCGGATGCGATCACCGCGGCGGCCGAGCCGTCGGAGGTCGGCGAGCACTGGAGCTTCGTGAGCGGCTCGTGGATCATCTTCGCCGCCTTGATCTCGTCCATCGTGTAGTCGTCCTGGAACTGGGCGTAGGGGTTGTTGACGGAGTGGTGGTGGTTCTTCCAGCCGATCCACGCGTAGTGGTCGGGCTCGGAGCCGTAGCGCTCCATGTGCTCGCGTCCCGCGTTGCCGAACATCTGCGGCGCCGGCGGCGACTGCTCGGGCTCACGGACCTCGAACATCGCCATGAAGTGCTTGTCCATGGGGTTGGTGCGGTCGGTGTACTTCGCGCCGAGTGACCCCTTCTCCATCTTCTCGAAGCCCAAGGCCAGCGCGCAGTCGGCGAGGCCGCCCTTCACCGCCTGGCGCGCCATGTAGAGCGCGCTCGAGCCCGTCGAGCAGTTGTTGTTCACGTTCATCACCGGGATCCCGGTGAGGCCGAGGGCGTAGATCGCGCGCTGACCGGAGGTCGACTCGCCGTAGCAGTAGCCCGCGACGGCCTGCTCGACCTTGTCGTAGTCCACTCCGGCGTCGTCGAGCGCCTTGCGAGCGGCCTCGGCGGCCCACTCGGGGTAATCGCCCTCCTTGGTGCCCGGCTTGTCGAACTTCGTCATGCCGACGCCGATCACGTAGGTGCGGTTGCCGTTTCCGTTGCTGCTCATGGGCTCCTCTCGCTCGTCGATGGGGACGCTACTAGTTCCCCCTTGACAGTTCTCGGCGGGTGAGGAATGCTGCCGGAACGCTACCGGTCGGTAGGATCGCCGCCGGGCGCGGGGTGAGTAGGAGATGATCGGGGCTGCATCCAGCCGTGTCGCCGGGTCCCTGCGGGGATTCGTCGGCGAGGCGGGATCGATCGTCCTGCTCGCCGGCAAGGTCATCACCGCCGCCGCGCGTCCGCCCTACCCATGGGGCGGGGAGTTCCTCTCGCAGTTCCTCTTCGCCCTCCGCGTCGCCTGGCTGCCGATGGTCATCACGACCCTCGCGCTGACCTACGGGCCGACGGGCATCGAGACCGCCAACTTCCTCAACCTCTTCGGCGCCCTCGATCGCCTCGGCGGGCTCTTCGTCCTGCTCGTCGTCCGGGAGTTCGCGCCGCTCGTCTGCGCGGTGGTCGTTGCGGGCGCCGCGGGCACCGCGATCTGCGCCGACCTCGGCGCCCGCAAGATCCGCGAGGAGCTCGATGCCCTGATGGTGCTCGGGGTCGACCCGATCAAGAACCTCGTGGTGCCGCGCTTCCTCGCGCTGGTTCTCGTGACGAGCCTCTTCGACGTCTTCGCGATCGCGGTCGGATCGTTCGGCGGCGTGCTCGTGACGATCACGAACCACGCCCCGCTCGGGCCCTTCTGGGCCACCTATTTCACCAACGCCACCTCGCCGGAGCTGCTGGCCTCGCTCTTGAAGACGGCGATCTTCGGCGCGATCATCGCCGTGGTCTGCTGCTACAAGGGAATGAGCGCGAAGGGCGGGCCCGAGGGGGTGGGCAGGGCCGTTAACCAGGCCGTCGTGATGGCCTTCATGACGCTCGGGGCGGTCGACTACGCGTTCACGCAGACGCTTCTGGCTACCCACCCGGAGCTGAACGCCATCCGATGATCCTCACGGTCCGGAACTGGATCGTTGGCTTCGGGCGCGCGCTCGAGTTCTTCGGCAGCCTCATCGGCGGGGTCTTCAGCGGGCGCGTCTTCAGGTTCGTCGGCGAGGCTCTGCGCCAGGCGGGGATCCTCATCACCGGGTCGGTGCTGATCGTGCTCGGGCTGGTGGCGATCCTCGGCGCCGAGTGCGGGATCGAGGGTGCCTACGGCGCGCAGGCGGTGGGCGCGAAGTCGGCCGCCGGCGCGATCTCGGCGCTTTGCAACCTTCGCGAGGTCATCCCGTACGCCTTCGGCTACATGATGGCCGCGAAGGTCGGAACCGGGATGGTCGCCGAGCTCGGGGCGATGCGGATCTCCGAGGAGATCGATGCGCTCGAGGTGATGGGGGTCGACTCGCTCGTCTACCTCGGCTCGACGCGGCTGCTCGGCATGTGGCTCGTGCTGCCGTTCGTCTACCTGACCGCGGTCCTTGTGGGCTTCTTCGCCTCCTACTGGGCGGTCGTCCTCCAGGTGGGGCAGGTGTCGCCCGGCGGCTACTTACAGCTCTTCTGGCAGTTCCAGAGCCCGCTCGACCTTGTGTACTCCGCGGTCAAGGCGATGTCGATGGCGACGATCGTCGTGCTCGTCGGGATCTACTACGGCTACACCGTCTCGGGCGGGCCGGTCGAGGTGGGGAAGGCTACGGCCCGGTCGATGGTGGCGAACATCATCGCGATCCACGCGATCGGGCTCGTCGGCACGCAGATCTTCTGGGGCGGCAACCCGCGGTCGCCGATCGGCGGGTGATGGAGGCTTCGCTTGCGAGGCCGACCCAGCGCGTCTACTGGGGAAGGCGCGCGGCTGTCGCGGCGATCATCGTCGGCTGGGTCGTCCTGCTCTGGGTGGTCCTCGGCGGGGGCTCCGGGTACACGGTCCACGCGCGCTTCGTCGACGCGGGGCAGCTCGTCGACGGGGACCTGGTCGAGATCGGCGGGATCGAGGTCGGCAAGGTCAGCGACATCGAGCTGACCGGCGATGCTCAAGCCGACGTCTCGCTCGAGATCTCCGATGACCGCTTCCATCCGCTTCCGGGCGGCACGACGGCCTCGATCCGGTCGGTCGGCGCATCGGGCGTCGCCAACCGCTACGTCGCGCTGACGCCCGGCCCGCAGGGCGCGCCCCCGATTTCCAGCGGCGGCGTGATCGACATGTCCCACACCCAGCCGATCGTCGACCTCGACACGGTCCTCGACTCGCTCGACCCCTCAACGCGCGCGCGCCTCCAGCGCATCTTCAGGGGTGGCGCGCGCTCGCTCGCCGGGGTCACGCCGCAGGCCAACCGGACGATCCACCTCCTGGACCCCGCGCTCTCGGAGACGACGGCTCTCACCTCCGAGATCGCGCGCGATCAGCTCTCCTTCGAGCGGCTGATCCACGACGCCGGATCGGTGGCCGCCACGCTGGCTTCGCGGCGGCCGGACCTCGAGCAGGGCGTGGCGAGCACCGCCGCGGCGCTCCGCGAGGTCGCGTCGCAGCGCTCGGCGCTCGACGACGCGCTTGTCCGCGCGCCCTCGGTCCTGCGCCGCAGCGGGAAGACCCTGCTCTCCTCGCGGCGCACCCTTCAGGTAGTCCCGGCGACGATTCCGCTCGTCCGCGTCCTGCGCGCGTTCGGGCCGGGGCTGCGGAGGTCCGGCCCGCTCGTCGAGGACCTGCGGTCGACGCTGCCGTCGCTCCGGCGTGCGTTCGCGAGCTTCCGAGGCATCGCGCGCACGACGGTGCCCCTCACGCGACAGACGACGCGGTCGGTTCACGGGGCCCTGCCGATCTTCCGGGCGACGCGCCCGTACGCGCCCGACTTCATCAACGGCTTCTTCAACGGGCTCGCCGGCGGCGTCGGCGGCGCGTACGACGCCAACGGCGACTACGTCCGCATCACGCCGCTTCAGGGCTCGGGCGGGATCTTCGGCTCCTCGCTGCTCGCGCCCCCCAACCTGCCCGGGCTCACGCAGTACCGCACCGGCCTCCTCGCCCGCTGCCCGGGCGGCGCGGCAGAGGCCGCCCCCGACAAGTCGAACCCCTGGGTGCCGTCGAGCTCGATCTGCGAGGAGTCCCAGGACCACCAATGAGGCGCCTGGCCCTCATCGCCCTGCTCCTCGCGGCGGTCACGATCCGGACCGCCGGCGTCGACGTGACCCGGATCGTCAGCGGCCTGCCCGGCAGCCAGTTCTTCGGCATCAACGCAGCCCCGCCCGGCGACTACCAGGTCGACGCGGTCTTCGACACGGCGAAGGGGATCATCCCCGGCCAGCTCGTCAAGGTGGCCGGCGTCCGGGTGGGCACGGTCCAGGACGTCTCGCTGACCCGGGACTTCAAGGCGCGGGTCAAGCTCGCGGTGGACCCGCGGTTCGCGCCTTTCCGGGCGGACGCCCGCTGCGAGATCAGGCCGGAGGGCCTGACGGCGGAGAACTTCATCCAATGCGACCCGGGCGCGCCGCCCGCGAGCACGCTGGCGGGAAGCGGTGGGACGACGCCGACCGTGCCCGTCTCGCAAACCAGCGTGCCCGTGAACCTGAACGGCCTCTTCCAGATCTGGACGGCGCCGACGGCGGATCGCCTCACGATCCTCGTCAACGAGCTGGGAATCGGCCTCGCGGCGCGCGGCGACGACCTCAACGCGATCCTCCGCCGCACCAACCCCGCGCTCACGCAGGCGCGGCGGGTGATCGGGATTCTCTCGGGCGAGCGCCGGCAGCTTGCGACCATCGTCGACGCAACGGATCACGTCGCTTCGGAGCTGGCATCGAGGCCGGAGCGCGTGAGCGACTTCATCACCCAGGCCGCGCGCCTCACCACGACCACGGCGGCCCACGGCCGGGCTCTCGCCGACGCGGTCCGGCGCCTGCCGCCGCTGCTCCGCGCCGCGGAGCCGACGCTGCGGCGCACGGACCGCTTCGCCGTCGGGGCAACCCCGATGGTCACCGCGCTCGGCCGGTCGGCGAAGCCGTTCACGCGCACGCTCACCAACCTCCGGGCGTTCGCCGCCACCTCCGATCCGGTGCTTCGCGGCCTGCGCAGGACGCTCGCCCACACCCTGCCCACGCTCCACCGCTCGAAGCCGACGCTCGCGCTCGCGCGTCGCTTCACGGACGCCGCGGCACCGGTGGCCCCCGAGCTCTCGAGCCTGTTCTCGAACCTGCGCGACCGCGGGTTCATCGAGAACACCCTGAAGCTCTTCTACTACCTGGCCGCCGGGAGCGCGCGCTTCGACGCCACCTCGCACGTGCTGCCGTCGGAGATCATCCTCAACTCGTGCGTCGGCTACACGGCGAAGCCGGGCTCGGGTTGCAGCGCGCACTACTACGACGCCCCCGGGGACGACGGGGCAGCGGGGGGGCCGGCTCCGGCGGCGAGGGGAACGCGGCTCCGATGCGGATTTCGCCCCGTATAGGTGGACGAAACGCATCACGGCGGCATCCGGCGGCCCGCCGCACCCACTCCCTCGCCGCCCAACCCAACGCCGGCGCCCGGCACTCCGCCGATCCACGTTCCCGACCTCCATATCCCCGGCCTCCACCTGCCGCCGATCCTGGGTGGCGGTCAGGGCGGTGACCACAAGCCGGGCCACGACCACACGCCCCTCAACGACCTCCTGCAGTACCTGCTCGGATGAGGACGCACGCCCGACAGGCACTGCGCAACGAGGTCCTCGTCGGGACGCTCTTCCTGATGATCCTCGGCGCCGCCGTGTGGATCTCCTACAACGCGAGCCGGGGGATCCCGTTCCTCGCGGCGTACAGGATCTCGGTCGACGTCCCCGACGCCCAGGAGCTCGTCCAGTCCGACCAGGTCCGGATCGGCGGCGCCCGGGTGGGGCTCGTAACCCGCGTGCGCGCGATGACGCGCGCCGGTGGCCGCCGGCCGCTCGCCCGTGTCGACGTGGCCCTGAACCCCGACGTCGCCGACCTTCCCGTCGACAGCCATGCGCGCGTGCAGGCGGGGTCGATCCTGGGCGGGAAGTACCTGGCCCTCTATCCCGGCCAGGCGAAGAAGGGCATCCCCGACGGGGGCATCCTGCCTCTGAGCCAAGCCCGCCGCGTGACCGACATCAGCCAGGCGCTGCGGGTCTTCGACCGCCGCTCGACGGCGGGGGTCCGCGGTACGGTGAACGAGCTCGGCCTCGGGCTTGCCGCTCGCGGGGGCGACCTCAACGAGACGATCGGGGCGACGCGGCGCCTCATCGGCCCGCTCGATCGCCTCCTCGCCGCGCTGGCCGACCCGAACACGAACCTCGCCGGCTTCATCGACGGCGCCGCGACGGTCACCGACGCCCTCGGCGCGGTCGCCCCGCAGCTCGGTGGCATGATCGACGGGGGCGCGGTGACCCTGGCCGCCCTCAACGCGGCCGGCCCCGCGCTGGGTCGCACCCTGGATGAGCTGCCGTCGACCGAAACCCTGGCCACGAGCACGCTCCGCCGCCTCGCGCCGGTCGTCTCGAGCGCCAGTCAGACGACGGCGGCGCTCGAGCCCGACGTGCGGCTCCTCCCGTCCACGACGAGGCAGCTCGCGAAGGCGCTGCGGCTCGGCACGGCCGCCCTTCACGAGCGCACACATGGCCTGATCGACCCCGCGATCGCCGCGTTCGACCAGCTCACCCGCGACCCAGCGACATCCGGCACGATCCGGACGCTCGCCGACACGGTCGCGGCCGCGAAGCCGACCCTTCGCGTGCTCTATCCCGAGCAGGTCACGTGCAACACGTTCGGCGCGTTCTTCCGCAACACGACCTCCGCGCTGAGCGAGGGCGATGCGTCCGGTACCTGGCTGCGGTTCATCCCGATCCTCGGCTCGCCCCAGGCCTTCCAGAGTCCGAAGCCCTCCGCCGACCTGCACCTCAACTACTACCCCCACGAGACGGCGCGCGAGTGCGAGGCCGGCAACGAGACCTACTCGGGAGCACAGCGCATCGGCAACATCCCCGGCAATCAGGGAACCGCGGCCGCGAACACGCACCCGCCGCGCGAGGCGACGGCTCGGGCGCGCGCCGCCGGCCTGCTCTCACAGGGCCTGGGAGGTGCGCCGTGACGCGGCGTGGCCGGGTCGGCGCACGAGGCCGGGCGGCGCAGCAACGCGTCGCGCGGCCGTTCGCAATCGGCATCGTCGGCCTGCTGGTGATCGGCATCGCCACCTACGCGGCGTTCTCGAGCCGCTCTCCGTTCTCCCAGCCGTTCACGGTCGACGCGATCTTCGCCAACTCGGGGCAGCTGCGTCCCGGCTCGCCGGTGCGGATCGCCGGCATCAACGTCGGCCAGGTGAACGCCATCGCGCGCGGCCCCGGGACAACGGCCGACGTATCGCTCGAGATCAGCTCGAGCGGGCTGCCCATCCACACCGACGCCACGGCGACGATCAAGCCGCGCCTCTTTCTCGAGGGCGGGTTCTACGTCGATCTCGCCTCCGGCAGCCCGAGCGCGCCGGAGCTCGGCTCCGGAGGGACCATCCCGCGCCCGCAGACCGCGGTGCCGGTGCAGTTCGATCAGATCCTCTCCACGCTCACGCTGCCGCGCCGCGAAGCCCTGAGGCGCATCGTCAAGCAGACCGACATCGCGCTCGCGGGCGGCGGCACCGAGGGCCTCCGCGCGACGATCGCGCACCTGCCGCCCACGCTCCGGGACCTGGCCGTCATCTCGGTCGCGGCCCAGGGCACCGCCCCGCACGACCTGTCGCACCTGATCTCCGCCGCCGCCCGCGCCACCGGGCAGCTCGCCGAGCGCGACACGGCGCTCGCCGGCCTCGTCACCGGCCTCAATCAGACGTCGTCGGCTCTGGTCGCCCACCCCGGGTCCCTCGGGCGCACCATCGTCGAGGCCGACCGGCTGCTCCGCGCCGCGCCGGCGGCCCTCGACGCGGTCGACGCGGTCGTCCCGCACGTGAACCAGTTCATCGACGAGCTCCGTCCGGCGGACCGCTACATACCGCCCGTGCTGCGTCGCCTCCACCGTCTGAACGTCGAGCTTCGCGGCATCGGCAAGCCATCACAGGTCGCCGAGCTTCTCGGCGGCATCCGGCCCCTGCTTCGCAACACACCGCGGTTCTCCGTCCTCTCCCGCGGGCTCTTTCCGCTCGCCGGACCGATCGTCACGTGCCTGAAGGACAACGTGATGCCGACGCTCCGCTCGCCGGTCGACGACGGTCCGCTCTCGAGCGGGCGCCCGGTGTGGCAGGACTTCCTGCACGCCACCGTTGGGCTCGCGAGCGCCGCGCAGAACTTCGACGCCAACGGCCCCTGGTTCCGCTACCTGGGCGCCATCGGGCCCGGCACGGTCTCGACCGGCGCCATCCCCGGCCTGGGACAGCTCTTCGGGACGACGCCGCAGCCGCTTCTGGGCTCGCGCCCCGTCTGGCTCGGGCCCGGGCGAACGCCGCCGTTCCGACCCGATGCCCCCTGCACGAAGCAGGCCGCCCCCGATCTGTCGGCGAGCACCGGCCCCGCCACCTCGCCGACGACCACGAAGTCCCGGACGCCCAGCCTGAGCCTGGGCGAGGTCCGGCGCCTCTTCGCCCACCCCGCCGTCCGCGCGGGGGGAGGGGGCGGCTGATGCTCCGCCGGCAGATCGAGCGCTACGGGCGGTGGGTCGTCGCGATCGCCTTCCTCATGGTCATCGGGGTGGCCTCGGGGGCGTACATCCTCTCGAAGGAGCGATTCACCTCGCCCTTCGCGGACCGCTACGAGATCCACGCCGATTTCTCCAACGCCGCCGGTCTCGAGCCCGGGCTCGGACAGCCGGTGAACGTTGCCGGCGTGCGCGTCGGGACAGTCCTCGGCGCGGACCTGCGCGACGGGGCCGCCGACGTGACGATGTCGATCGACCCGGGGAAGCTGCCGCACGTCTACTCCGACGCAACGGCGACGCTCGCGCCCAACACGCCGCTCCAGGACATGGAGGTCGACCTCGATCCGGGCCTGCGCTCCAAGCCCCCGCTCCCGGACGGCGCGACGATCCCGCACTCGCGGACGAACGTGCCGCCGTCGTACGACGATCTCACCCGCACGCTCGACGCCGACACGCGTTCCTATCTAGGGGCGCTCGTAGTGTCTGCGGAGAGCGGCCTCCGCGGAAACGGCGACGATCTGCAGCGCACGCTTCGGGCCCTCGGGCCCACCACGGCGCAGGCGCGCCGGATCGGCGACCTCCTCGTCGCGCGGCGCGACGAGCTGGCCAGGGTCGTCCACAACCTCGGGGTCCTCGCGGACGCCGCCGGGAGCAACGACCACGAGCTCGCCCAGGTCGTGGGTGCGGGCGACGCGACGCTCCGCGCGTTCTCCAGCCAGCGCGCTGCCCTGAGCGAGTCCGTGTCGCGCCTCCCCGGAACGCTGCACCTCTCGAGAACGACGTTCGGCCACGTCGCGACCCTCGCGCGCGCCCTGGCGCCGACCCTGCGCGCGCTGCGCCCCTCGATCGCGGGCCTCCCGGCCGGCCTTCGCGCGACCAATGACCTCCTCGGCCAATCGGTGCCGCTCGTCCACGCCTCGAAGCCCGTCCTGCGCGCCGCGATCCCGATCAACCGCGACCTCGGGCACGTCGCGGATGGCCTTCAGGCCGTGAGCCCCGACATCGCCACCGCGTTCAGGATCCTCGACTACACCGCAAACGAGCTCTCCTACAACCCACCCGGGAGCGACGAGGGCTACCTGTACTGGCTCGCCTGGGCCTCCCACGACGTCGACTCGGTGGTGTCGGTCGAGGACGCGCAGGGCGCCGCCGCCCACGGGCTCGCGCTCGTCTCGTGCTCGTCGCTCAGCGAGCAGCCCGGCCTCGCCCCTCTCGTCCTCCTGTTCACCGGCCAGATCCCGGCCTGCCCATGAAAGCCTGATGCAGACGCAAGCCCCGAAGCTCGGCTCGGTCCTGATGGCGGCGGCCTTCGCTCTCGCGGCGGTGTGCGTCGCGATCTTCTTCTGGAAGTCGTTCGGCGGCCCGACCCCACTCAACCCCGAGGGCTACACGCTCGAGGCCTCGTTCCCGCAGGCGGCGAACCTCTACCCGAATGCGAGCGTGCGGATCGCCGGGGTCCCCGTGGGCAAGGTCATCTCGACCACGCCTGCCGGCGAGCGGACCAAGGTCGTGATCGAGCTCGACGACCGCTACGCGCCCATCCCCAGCGACACCCACGCGATCCTTCGCAACAAGACGCTGCTCGGCGAGACCTATGTCGAGCTCACGCCGGGCGACCCCGAGGCCCCCAAGCTCGCCGACGGAGGACGGCTTCCGAGCTCGCACATCGCCTCGACGCAGCGGCTCGACCAGGTGCTCGCCACCTTCGACCCGCCCACGCGCAAGGCGCTGCGCCGGTTCGTGACCGAGCTCGCGGCCTCGACGCGCGGACGCGGCGCCGACCTCAACGCCGCCATCGGCGCGGCGCCCGATGCGATCGGCGGGCTGGGCACCGTCGCCGGGATCCTCGATCGCCAGCGCGCCTCGGTGCGTCAGCTCGTCTCGAGCTCCGCGCAGGTGCTCGAGGCACTCGGCACGCGCCGCGGCGAGCTTCAAAGCCTCGTCACCGCGGGCGAGGGGGTGCTCGCGACGACCGCCGCGCGCAACCGCCAGCTCACGGCGACCGTCAAGGCGCTGCCCCCGTTCATCGGCGACCTGCGGCGGGCGCTCGTGGCCTACCGTCGCACGGCGGTCACGCTCGGCCCGGCGCTCCGCCGCATCCGCGAGCTCGCCCCCGGCTTGCGCTCGAGCCTCGTCGCCACGGCCGAGCTCAGTCCCCAGCTTGCCGGGCTCTTCCGCGAGCTGCCTTCGGTGATGCACGCCGCGCGCCGCGGCCTGCCCGCTTCCACGAGGGTCCTTCGGGCATCGAAGCCGCTGGTCGACGAGCTCTACCCCGCCAACCGCAACCTGGAGCCGTTCTTCCAGCTGGCGGCGACCTACCGGCGGGACATCGGCGCGGCGGTCGCAAAGGGCGCAGCATCGGGCCAGGCGAGCGCCGAGACGGCGAACGGGGGACGCAAGCACTACCTGCGGGTGCTGCTACCGCTTCTCAACGAGGACTCGTTCGGCTACGGGCAGCGCTCGCCGACCAACCGCCACAACCCCTATCCACGGCCGGGCTCGCTCGGCGACATCGCGGGCGGCGGCATCCGCGCCTGGGATTGCGACAACCTCGGCAACCCGCTGGTGTTCCCGCCGGTGGGGGTCGGGGCGGGCCCGCCGCCCTGTCGCACTCAGAAGCCCTGGACCTTCGACGGCCAAACGAGGTCGTTCCCCCACCTGGAGAGGGCGCGATGACGACCGCCGCGGCGCGGAGCGGCATCGCGCCGCCGCGACCTGGCCCGTGGGAGGTCGTCGGCATCGTTGCGTCCGTCGCGCTTGTCGTGAGCCTGCTGTTCCTGCCCTGGTACTCGCTCGCCGACACGCCCACGCGCATGGCGGGTGACGGCTTCGTCTGCGGTGCGAACCGCCTGTCCTGCACCGGCTTTCAGACCTTCCAGCTGATGCGCTGGGTGATCCTCGGGGTGGCGCTGGCATCGCCCGTGCTCCTGCTCGTCCTGTTGAGGGGGCGCGCCGTCGGATGGCGGCTCGGCGAGCTGACGATGATGGCGGGGGCCCTCGGCACGGTGCTCATCGGCTACAGCGGCATCGTCGACCGCCCGGGCGCCGGCGTCGAGGAGGCCGGGATCAGCCTCGCCTACGGCTACGTCATCGCGCTCGCATCGTGCGTCGCCATCGCCCTGTCGGGAATGATGCGAGCGGCGGACACGGGCGGCCGGAGGGCACGCCGCCCACCGGGGGTCCTCTAGCCCCTCTCCCGCGAACGTCCCCCAGTGGGGGCTATGCGCAGGGTCGAGGGACGTTCAGCGCTCGAGGGCGGCGCCGAGCCGAGTCATACATACTTCGCGGCGTGGCCGAGGAATGGCGAGTCGAGGTGGAGCTGGGCGAGGAGGGGCACGGCCTCTCCGTCGGGAAGCGGCTGCGCACGCTCGACCTCGACGACGATGCGCGCGAGCGCCTCGGGGACCGCGTCGTCGTCACCAGGGACGGCTCGCGGATGTTCCTCTACGCGCGCTCGCCCGACGAGGCGGCGTCGGCGTCGCAGGTGGTCGAGTCGCTCGCCGAGGAGGACGGGATCGAGGCCACCACGGAGCTCACGCGCTGGGACGAGGCGAGCGAGTCATGGGTCGCGACCGCCGGCTCCGAGGGCGAGGCCCCGGGCGAGGCTGAAGGAGCCGGCGAGGCCGAGTGGGAGGCGCGCGTCGTCCTCCCGTCGTTCCGCAAGGCCCTCGAGGTGGCCCACCGCCTTCGCGACGAGGGCCTCGAGGTGCGACGGCGCTTCCGGTTCGTCCTCGCCCTGGCGCCGACCGAGGAGGCGGCGAACGAGCTTGCCGAGCGCCTCCGGGCCGAGGTCCCGGATGCCGAGTCGATCGACGTCGAGCGCGCGACGGGCGTCACGCACCCGGTCTTCGTGATGCTGGGCGCGCACGAGCCCGAGATCGCGCGCGACCTCGGGCTGTAAGAGCGTTCAGGCCGCGCGGGCGGGCACCACGAGCACCGGCCGCTCGGCCTCGTGCAGCAGCTTGAAGGGCGTCGATCCGAGGATCACGCCCTTGAGCGGCGGCTCGCCGTAGCTGCCGACCACGATCATCCGCCCATCGCGCTTGGCGGCGACCTCCTCGAGCGCCTGCGCGGCGTGCCTCGCGACGAGCTCCACTTCGGCTTCGACGCCTGCCGCCTTGCGCCCGCACGAGCCCCTCGGCCGCCACCTTCTCGCCGAGCTCCTTCACCGCCTCGCGCTGGCTCGGCACCTCGCCGCCCCCGTATCCGCCGGGCGCGTAGCCGAATACCAAGACGAGGTCGTCGCCCAGCGACTTGGCCAGATTGCAGGCCGTGTCGAGCGCCGCCTTCGCGCAGTCCGAGCCGTCGTAGCCGACGATGATCTCAGCCATCTCGCCGCCTCCTAGTCCGCCATCACCGACGGGGTGCCGGTGATCTCGCCGGTGAGGATCCGCGGGTCGGCGACCTCCGTCTTGCGGCGAAGAACCGCGGGTAGACGACGTTCGCCCAAACCATCACGACGACACCGAGGAGCAGGAGGCCGATGCCGACTGCCACCGAGGTGCCGATGCCGAGGAAGCCACCGGAGTAGTTCTGCACCGGGTCCTGGTAGAAGGTCAAGGCCTTGACGAAGATGCCGAGGAGCATCAGGCCGCCGAGGAACGGCGCCACGCCGACCAGGAAGAAGTTGCGGGCGCTCTTGAAGAGCTCCTTGCGGTAGTAGATCGCGCACGCGAACCCGGTCAGGCCGTAGTAGAAGGCGATCTGGAAGCCGAGCCCCGTGATCGAGTCGCCGAGCACGTCCTGGCTGACGTTGATGATGAACAGCGTCCACACCAAAGACACGGCGCCCATCGTCAGCGTCGACGCGTCGGGGGTGAGATGGCGGGGGTGGATGCGCCCGAAGACTTTCGGGATGGCGCCGAACCGCGCCATCGACAGCGTCGTGCGCGCCGTCGGCAGGATTGTCGTCTGGGTCGAGGCCGACGCCGAGGTCAGCACGGTGATGATCAGGAGCTTGTCGAGCGGCGAGCCGAACACCTTGGTGCCCAGGGCGCCGAGCACGTCGTTGTGATGGTGGATGAGATAGTGCTCGCCGGCGAACGCCTGTGCAGCGGCCGAAACGACGACGTAGATCAGCACCAGCAGCAGGGTGCTCACTACGGCGGCCTTGCCCGGGCCGCTCGCTGAGTCCTCCGACTCCTCGTTGCAGCAAACGCCGGAGTCCCAGCCCCAGTAGATGAAGACCCCCAGCAAGACGCCGTCGATCAGCGCTCCGGACGGTATGGAGAACGGGTTGAACCAGCTCGCCGAGATGTCGACCGAGTTGGGGACGTCGCCGCCGTACACCTTGGCCAAGGCGACGATCGCGAACGCCGCCAGGGTGATGATCTCGATCGTCAGCAGCACGTACTGGATGCGCGCCGAGAGCTCGATGCCGACGTAGCAGATCCAGGTCATCACGGCGATCCACACCGCCGCGACGATGGAGACGTCGAGCAGGTTGGCGGCGGCATCGTCGAGCCCGAAGAGCAGGAACGAGTACACGCCGGCGATGTAGGCGAGCGTCGCCATGACGACGATGTCAGCGGCGACGATCGACCAGCCGGTCATCCAGCCGAGTCGAGGGCCCAACGCCTTCGTGACCCACGTGAAGCTCGTCCCGCAGTCGGGATCCGCCTTGTTCATGTAGTAGTAGCCGCCGGCGATCAGCAGCATCGGAATGAATGAAGCGATCATCACCGCCGGGGCGGCAAGGCCGACGCCGTCGACGGCTACGACGAAGCCCAGGGTCGCGGCCAGGCTGTAGGCCGGGGCGACCGAGGCGGTGCTGATGACGAGGTTCGAGAGGTAGCCGATCGCGCCGGCCTTCAGCCCCTTCTCGCCCGCTCCGGCGGCGTCGGCAGCCACCGATGCGCTCTCCATCCGCGCTCCTCTCGATCGGATACCCGCGCGAGCCTATCCCTCCGAAGCGGCCGACCTCAAAGACGATTCGCCCAATCTTGACGGGCGCGGTTCGACGCTTAGGCGTACGGCGAGCGGATCGTCCTACGGCCAGCGCGAGGTGACGATCTTCTTGCGGGTGTAGAACTCGGCCGCGTCGGGCCCGTTCGCGTGCAGGTCGCCGATGAACGAGCCCTTCCAGCCGGCGAACGGGAACCAGGCGACGGGTGCGGGAACACCCACGTTCACACCCACCATCCCGGCCTCGATCGCGTCGCGGAACCGCCGTGCCGCCCGCCCGGATTCGGTGAAGATGGCCGCCGCGTTGCCGTAGCGAGACCCATTGGCGAACTCGAGGGCGTCGTCGAGGTCCGTCGCGTCGACCAGCGCGAGCACCGGGCCGAACAGCTCTTCGCGGGCAAGCTCGGATTCGCGGCTCGCCGCGGTGAGAATCGTCGCTCCCAGCGTCGTTCCGGCCGGCGACTCCTCGCCGCGCCCGTCGAGCTCGAGACGCGCACCATCGTCGACCGCGCGCGTGATCGCCTCGACGATCTGCTCGCGGGCGTCGGCGCCGACAACGGGCGTCAGCTCGCTGGCGGGGTCCTCTCCAGGGCCGATGCGCATCGCCGCCGCGCTCGCGACCAGTGCCTTCCGGAGCTCGCCACGGCGCTCCTCGTCGCCGACCAACACCGCCACCGATCCCGCGAGGCACCGCTGACCGGCGCTCCCAAAGGCCGATTCGACGATCGCCGGCACGGCGACCTCGATGTCGGCGTCGGGCATGACGACGATCGCGTTCTTGGCCCCGCCGAGCGCCTGCACCCGCTTTCCGGTGCGGCTAGCGCGTTCGACGACGTGACGAGCGGTGGAGGCCTGGCCGACGAACGAAATGGCATCGACGTCCGGGTGGTCGAGCAGGCGGTCCACTGCCTCACGCCCTCCGTGGACGAGGTTGGCGACACCCGCCGGAATCTCGTCCACCCCGTCGATCAGCTCGAAGATCAGCTCGCTGGGAAGCGGGTCGCGCTCCGAGGGCTTGAGAACGAACGCGTTGCCGCAGGCGAGCGCGAACGGCAGGAACCAGAGCGGGATCATGGCCGGGAAAGTTGAACGGCGTGATCGCGGCGACCACGCCGACGGGCTGCCGAACCTGAGCCACGTCGACGCCCGCCGCGACGCCCTCGAGCCCGGCGCCCTTGAGGAAGTGCGGAGCGGCGGAGGCGGCTTCCACCGACTCGATGCCGCGCCCGACCTCGGCTCGGGCCGCGTCGAGCCCCTTCCCGAGATCGCGCATCACGAGGCGCGCGAGCTCTTCGCGAGCGTCGTCCAGGCGCTCGCGGAGCTTCATCAGCGCCCGTGAGCGCCGCTGTGGCGAGAGCGCGGCCCAGGCCGGCTGAGCGTCGACCGCGGCCTTCACCGCATGATCGACCTCGGCCCCGGTCGACAGCGGCACCCGCGCCAGGAGCCGGCCGCTCGCGGGGTCGCGGTCGTCGAGCCGGTCGGAGGTCTCCGCGTCGCGCCACGCGCCCGCGGCGTAGTTGCGGAGCGCGGGCGCCTCCGCATGGTCGCCGGCCGGGGTGGCCTCGGCGGCCCGGGCCGCCACGTTCACGGTGCCTCCTCCTGCTCTGGACGCACGCTCGCCAGCCGGTCCGCGCGCCGCTGCTGCAGGACGGTTAGCCCCATCGCGACGAGGGTGAGGGAGAACAGCAGCGTCGCGATGACGTTCACCTCGACGGGGATCCCCCGCTGTGCCGCGCCGAATATGTAGAGCGGGAAGGTGACCGTCGTTCCCGAGTTGAAGTTGGTGACCACGAAATCGTCGATCGAGAGCGCAAACGCGAGCAGGGCCGCCGCCACGATGCCGGGCATGATCAGCGGAAGGGTGATCTTGCGGAAGGTGGTGAATGCGGTGGCGCCGAGGTCGTGGGCCGCATCCTCGAGGCTGCGGTCGAAGCCGATCAGGCGCGAGCGCACGACCACGACGACGAAGCTGATGCAGAACATGATGTGCGCGATCAGGAGCGTCGTGAAGCCGAGCGCCAGCCCGTAGACGAGAAACAGCGACAGGAGCGAAGCGCCCATGACGACCTCGGGGGTGGCCATCGGAATGACGATCAGGAAGTTCGTGGTCCGGCGGCCGAAGAACTCGTAACGCACGAGCGCCAGGGCGATCATCGTGCCCAGCACGGTCGAGATCACGGTCGCCAGGCCCGCCAGCCGAAGGCTTGTGAACAGCGCGGCGTTCAGGTCCGAAATGCCGAACGCGTTGCCCCAATGCGAGAGCGTTGCGCCTTCCCAGGTGAAGTTGTAGCGGCCGGCCGGGTTGTTGAAGGAGAAGACGATGATCACCGCGATGGGGATCAGGAGGTAGGCGATCGCGAGCGCGGCGTAGATGTTGAGGGCGTGCTCGCGCAGCCAGCGAGCCGCGCGCGCGAGCGCCGGCTCGCGCGCGACGTATGCCGGGGCCTTTGCGGTGCCGGCCTCCATTACGCCGGTGCCGCCTCCTCACCCATGAGCGCCTCGGAGCCCGCGAAACGGATGTAGATGATCACGGCGACCATGATCAGAGCCATCAGCACGAACGAGAGCGCCGCTGCGGCCGGGTAGTCGAACTGCGTCAGGTAGAGACCTTGGATGACGTTGCCGATCATGTGGTTCTGGGTGCTGCCGAGGAAGAACGCGTTGATGTAGTCGCCGACGGCGGGGATGAAGGTCAAGAGCGTCCCGGCCACGATCCCGGGAGCCGAGAGCGGCAGGGTCACTTTCAGGAACGCCGCTCGGGAGGAGGCGTAGAGGTCCTTCGCGGCCTCGATCAGGCTGCGATCCACCCGCTCGAGGCTGGCGTAGATGGGCAGCACCATGAAGGGCAGGAAGTTGTAGGTGATGCCGGCGATCACGGCGCCTGATGTCGCGAGAACCCGACCGTCGCTCGGGATCAGCCCGATGGACTGCATCGCCTGGACGACAGGGCTCTGGTCGGAGAGGATCGTCTCCCAGGCGATGGTGCGAATCAGGTAGGTGGTGAAGAACGGCGCGACGACGGCGAGCAGCATCGCGTTCTTCCACCGGCCGGCCTTGAAGGCGATCGCGTACGCGAGCGGATAGGAGATGAGCAGGGCGATGATCGTCGCTGCGCCCGCGTAGTAGAACGAGCGCAGGAACGGCGACTTGTAGAGGGAGAGTGCGTCCGAGTAGTTCGACCACTGCCAGTTGAAGTGGAACCCGCTCTGCAGCGACCCCGCGTCCAGGGACAGTCGAGCCATGTAGTACATGGGCACGACGAAGAAGAGGACCAGCCAGATGATCCCCGGGGCGAGCAGGAGGTAAGGGACCAGACGGCGTCGCGATGTGCTCATCCGGGCTTCTGCATGCTCACCCGTTGGTGACGGCGTCGAACGCCTTCGTCACCTGCTCTAGCTGGGTCGTGGTGAGCGCCGGCGCCGTGTCGCACTTCGCGGTGAACTGCTTCGTCGGGAAGATCAGCTGGCTCTTCGCCGCGGTCGGATCGGATTTCGCGAGGATCGGCTTGACGCCCGAAACGGGGCTCAGGTAGTAGTTGTAGTCGGTGATCCGGGCCTGATTCGTCGGGTCGTAGACGTAGTTCATCCACGCCTCCGCCGCGGTCGGGTTTGGCGCTCCAACCGGGATCACCATGTTGTCGGAGAAGATCATGCACCCCTCCTTCGGCATCACGAACTTGATGTTCGGGTTGTCGGCCTGGAGCTGCGCCGCGTCGCCCGACCAGCCGATCACGGCGTCGACGTCGCCGCTCGTCAGGTCGCGGGCGTAGTCGTTCCCGGTGAAGCGGCGGATCTGCCCCGATTCCGCGGCCCCCTTGATCTTGTCGATCGCCGCCAGCCAGTCGCTCACGGTCGCCTTGCTGAGGTCGACCCCCATGCACTTCATGACCAGCGGAACGGTGTCCGGTATTTCGGTGAGCATGTCGACCTTCCCCTTGTACTTGGGGTCGAAGAGGTCGCAGATCGAGTGCACGTCGGGAGCTAGGTCGGTGCGAACGATGAGTCCGGTCATGCCGCTCTGCCACGGCACCGAGAAGTCGCGGTTGGGATCGAACGCCGGGTGCTGGAGCGAGGGGACGAGGTTCTTCTCGACGTTTGGCAGGCCCGACTTGTCGAGGTTCTGCACGTAGCCGAGATCGTGCATCTTCTTCGCCATCCAGTCCGTGACGACGAAGACCGAGCGGCCCCCGGACTGCCCCTGCGCGAGCTGCGGCTGCAACTTCCCGAAGAACTCCGCGTTGTCGTTCACGTCCTCGATGTATTTGACCGAAACGCCGGTGGCCTTCTCGAAGTCCGGAACGGTCTTCTTGTCGATGTAGAGCGGCCAGTTCGAGATCGTCACGTCGCCGCTCGGCTTGCCCTCGAGCTTCACGGCCTCCGAGTTCGACGACCCGCCCCCGCTGCCCTCAATGCCGCCCCCGCCGCCGCCACAGGCGGCGATTCCGAGGCTGCTCGCCAGGAGAGCGAAACCGATTGCGATCGTCCGTGTCCTGCTCAACATTTCAGAGGCCTCCTTCGGCGATTGCCGGCTCGAGCTCATTCTGCGGGGACTCGGCCACCGCGCCGTTCGACGATTCGAGGACCAGGTGCACGTGCTCCGGAGCCCAGCTCAGGCGAACCGGCGCCCCGCCGCCCGGGAGGCGCGACCGCTCGGCCTCGCTCGCGTTGGGAACGAGCACGGTCATCGTCACCGAGTCCGGCAGCCGGACCGCGACCTGCGTCGACGTCCCGAGGTAGATGGAGCTGTCGACCATCCCCTCGACGCTCGGCCAGCCGTCCGGGGCCCGCTCCTCGGCGCGGTCGATGCGAAGCTTTTCGGGCCGAACGACCGCGTGGCAGCGCTCGCCGACAGAGGCTCCGTCGACCGGAGCCTCGACGTCGACTCCGCTGTCCAGCCTGATCGTGCCCCGCGACCCGCTCACCGAGGTGACGCTGCCCGGCATCAGGTTGGAGACGCCAATGAACCCGGCGACGAAAGTGGTGCGAGGGCGCTCGTACACGTTCTCGGGAGCGTCCAGCTGCTCGACGCGCCCGTGGTTCATGACCGCGATGCGATCCGACATGGTGAGCGCCTCCTCCTGGTCGTGCGTCACGTAGACGAACGTGATCCCGACGTCGCGCTGAATCCGCTTGAGCTCGACCTGCAGGCCCTTTCGGAGCTTGAGGTCGAGGGCGCCGAGCGGCTCGTCGAGGAGCAGCACCTTCGGGAGGTTCACCAGCGCGCGCGCCAGCGCGACGCGCTGTTGCTGGCCACCCGAGAGCTGGTTGGGCTTGCGGTTCGCTTCGGCCGCGAGCCCCACCCGCTCGAGCTCGGCCGCCACGCGCGAAGAGACCTCGTCCTTCGGCACCTTCTTTTGGCGGAGGCCGAAGGCGACGTTCTCCTGCACGCTCAGATGCGGGAACAGGGCGTAGCTCTGGAAGACCGTGTTCGTCGGCCGGCGGTGCGGCGCCAGGCCCGCGACGTCGTCCCCCTCGATGAGAATCCGCCCCGCGGTTGGCTGCTCGAAGCCGGCGAGCATCCGCAGCGTCGTCGTCTTCCCGCAGCCGCTCGGTCCGAGAAGCGTGAAGAACTCACCCTCCCGCAGCGACAGGCTGAGCTCGTTCACGGCGATGACCTCACCGAACTCCTTGGTCACGGCCTCGAGCTCGACGCACGTCCGAGCCCCGTGGGCTTCCGCCTCGGGCGGCGCGGCTACCTGCTCCATGGTTCCTGGCTCACCTCAGTCGGGCGATGTCCATCCCGGCGCCGTGATGACGCCGGCGGGTCCACAGACTATGTCTCAACGAGTCTTTCCATGCAACTGTGCCCATGTACCAAAGTCGGGGTCGCCTTTATACCAACTGTCCAAGGCATCCTGGCGTAATTTGCCCGTGACTGCCTTGCGCGGCCATCGATTTGGCTATACGGTTATCCGAAGGAGCCTGAGCTCCGAGTCGATCGATCGAGAAGGAGAGGCCATGGCCACCTCGAGCGCCCCCGCTGCCACTACGGGCTCCGATCTACAGGAGCTCGCACGCCGGCATCTGTGGATGCACTTCACGCGGATGGGCGGCTACGACGACGAGCACGAGGTCCCGATCATCGTCCGCGGCGAGGGGCCGTACGTCTTCGACGACCACGGCAACCGCTACCTCGACGGGCTCTCGGCGCTGTTCTGCGTGAACGGCGGCCACGGCCGGACCGAGCTCGGCGACGCGGCCGCCCGGCAGGTCGCGGAGCTCGACTTCTACACGATCTGGAGCTACGCGCATCCACGCGCGATCGAGCTCGCGACGCGCATCGCGAACCTCGCCCCGGGTGACCTCAACCGCGTCTTCTTCACCTCCGGCGGATCGGAGGCGGTCGAGTCGGCGATCAAGCTCGCGCGCGCGTACCACCAGGAGACCGGCCACCCGCGGAAGACCAAGTTCATCACCCGCGAGATCGCCTACCACGGCACGACCCTCGGGGCCCTGTCGGCGACGGGCATCCCCGCGCTGCGGATGCCGTTCGAGCCGCTGGTCCCCGGTGGGCACCAGGTGCCGAACACCAATAGCTACCACTGGCCCGACGATCGCGACCCGCTGTGGGCGGCCGAGGAGATCGCGGCAAAGATCGAGTACGAGCACCCCGACACGGTCGCCGCGGTGATCCTCGAGCCGGTCCAGAACGCCGGCGGTTGCATCCCGCCGCAGGAGGGCTACTTCCAGCGGGTGCGCGAGATCTGCGACGAGTTCGACGTGCTGCTGGTCTCCGACGAGGTCATCTGCGCGATGGGACGCCTCGGCCATTGGTTCGGCTGCGAGCGCTACGGCTACCAGCCGGACATCGTGACGATGGCGAAGGCGATCACCTCGGCCTACGTGCCGATGGGCGCGCTCGTCGCCTCCGACAAGGTCGCCGACCCGTTCATGCACGGCACCTCGATGTTCACCCACGGGTTCACCTTCGCCGGGCATCCCGTGGCCGCGGCCGTCGCGCTCGCGAACATCGACATGTTCGAGCGGGAGGACATCCCCGGGCACGTCCTTCGCAAGGAGGGGGAGTTCCGCTCGATGCTCGAATCGCTGCGCGACATCCCGATCGTGGGTGACATACGCGGCGCCGGCTTCTTCCAGGCGATCGAGCTCGTCAAGGACCAGGAGACGAAGGAGAGCTTCGACGACGACGAGTCGGAGTGGCTCCTGCGCGGATTCCTGTCAGGCGAGCTCTACAAGCGTGGCCTCATCTGTCGCGCCGACGACCGTGGCGATCCGGTCATCCAGCTCTCGCCGCCGCTCATCTGCGACACCGAGCAGTTCGAGGAGATCGAGGCCGTGCTGAGGCCCGTGCTCACGGAGGCGGCGCAGAAGCTCCGGGGCGAGTCGCCAGTGCATCCGCCCGCGACGGCGGAGACGGTTCACGGCTCGTGGGGTGGGTCGGAGCAGGTGCGCCGCGCGCCTTAGCGATGCTGACGGTCGCCGACCTCGTTTCCGAGTGCGGCCTCGAACTGGCTGCTGGCTCCGGCTCCGCCGACCAGGCGATCCGATGGGTGCACATAACCGAGCTCGAGGACCCGACGCCGTGGTTGTCGGGCGGTGAGCTCCTGCTGACGACCGGAATCCAGCTCGGCACGCCGGCGCGGCAGCGGCGCTTCGCGGCCCTCCTCGCGGAGCACGGCCTGGCGGGCCTCGGCTTCGGAACCGGATTCGGCCATCGGAGGATCCCGAAGGCGCTGGCGGAGTCGGCCGAGGAGATGGGGCTGCCGCTCTTCGAGGTGCCCTACGAGATGCCGTTCATCGCCATCACCGAGCGGGCGTTCTCGAGGCTCGTCAACGAGCAATACGACGTGCTGCGGCGCGACGCCGACATTCACGAGCGCCTCGAGCGCCTCGTGATCGAAGGCCGCGGCCTGGACGCGCTCGTGGAGGTGATCGCCGGAGCCGCCGGAGGCACGGCGGTCGTGCACGACGCGGCCGGGGGCGAGGTCGCGCGACACGCGAACGGCGGCGCTCCGGAGGAATCCGCGCTCGAGGCGCTCGGCGACGAGGTGGCGCGCCAGGGGGCGAGCGCGTCGGTGGGCCCGTTCGAACCCAGCCATCCCGCGCTCGCGGGGGCGATCTCGGTGCCGGTGCCAGGGCGACGCGGCGGCTCGCCCATCGCATGGCTGACGGTGGCGGGTCGCGACGCTCCACTCGCCGAGTTCGAGCGCCTCGTGGCGCGCCACGCGGCGATGGCCGTCGGCCTCGAGCTGATGCGCGAGCGCGTCGTGCGCGAGACCGAGCGCCGCCTGGCCGGAAACGTCCTCGCCGAGGCTCTCGGAGGCCGCCTCGATACCGACGAGCTGCGCAGCCGCATGCGGCCGTTCGGCGTTGGAGAGCGCGCGGCGCTCCTGCTCTACGAGCTCGACGATCCGAGCGCCGCGGAGGGGCCGCTCGAGTCGGCGCTCGCCTCAGCTGGCTGGAGCGGCCTCGTCGCCACGACCAGCTCGGGGTCGCGTGAGTTCCTCTGCGCCGTGGTCGACGGCGACCACGGCGACCCGGTCGCGATTGCCCACGAGACGCGCGCGGCACTCGCCAGAGGCGGCGAGGTCCGCGTCGCCGCGAGTCGCGCGCTCGGTGTCGGCTCGCTGCGGCGGGCGTTCCACGAGGCGCGCTGCGCGCTCGAGGCGACGGCCCTCACCAACGGCGAGCGCGGCGCGCCGGAGGTCGCGACCCACGAGGACCTCGGCGCGTTCACGCTCCTGCTCTCCCTTCAGGACGACGACGCGCTGCGGCTCTATAGCGACGGCATCCTCGACCCCATCGAGCAGACCGAGGGCGACTACGCCGACGAACTGCTGCGCTCACTGGAGGCGTTCATCGAGCAGAACGGAAACTGGGAGCGCGCGGCCCGCGAGCTCTACTGCCATCGGCACACCCTCCGCTACCGGATTCGCAAGGTCGAGGAGCTGACGGGCCGAGACCTCGCCCGCGCGACGGATCGGATCGAGGTCTGGCTCGCGCTCCGGGCGAGGGAGCTGGTGCGATGAGGGTCGCCGTGCTCGGCGCCGGGGGGACGATCGCGCCGGCGATCGTGCGAGACCTTGCGGAGTCGGCCGAGGTCGATTCCCTCGCGCTGCTCGACCTGGACGCGGAGCGCGCGGCGCACGTCGCGGGCTGGCACGGCGGGGGCAAGGCCGCTGCAGCCGCGGTCGACGCCCGCGCCGACGGGGCCCTCGCCGCCGCGCTCGCGGACTGCGACGCGCTGGTCAACTCGGCCAGCTACAGGATCAACCTCGACGCGATGCGCGCCTGCCTCGAAGCCGGGTGCCATTACCTCGACCTCGGGGGCCTCTACCACGTGGCCGCGAAGCAGCTCGAGCTCGGCGACGACTTCGAGAGCGCCGGCCTCCTCGCTCTGCTCGGCATCGGCTCGGCGCCCGGCAAGACGAATCTCATGGGGGCGATCGCGAAGCGCGAGCTGGGGGGGTCCGTCGAGCGCATCGACGTCTCTGCCGGCGGCCGCGACCGCGAGCCCCCGGCCGGCTTCAGCGTGCCCTACGCCCTGCGGACGATCGTCGACGAGCTGACGATGCCGCCGATCGTGGTGAGGGACGGAGCGCCCGCCGAGGTCGCGCCGCTCGACCCGGGCGGCACCGTCGACTTCGGGGAGCCGATCGGCGAGGCGGACACGATCTACACGCTGCACACGGAGATGCTCACGTTCCCGACGAGCTTCGGGTGCCGGGAGGCGACCTTCCGCCTCTCGCTCTCGCCAGGGGTCGTCGACCGAGTGCGGGAGGTGGCCTCCGCCGGCGACGAGGCGATCGACGCCGCCGCTCGCGATGCCTCGCCCCCGTCACCGCAGACCGTGGCCGTGCACCTCGTCGAGGCGACCGCGGGCGAGCGCGCGGTGCGGGTTCGCGCCGTCACCGAGCCCATGGCCGAGTGGGGCATCGGCGGCGGCGTCGTGTCGACCGCGAGCCCGGCGGCGGCCGCGGTGCGCATGCTCGCACGGGGCGAGATCGAGGCTCGAGGCGCTCTGCCGCCGGAGCTCTGCCTCGATCCGGAAACGATGTTCGGCGAGCTGGAAAGCCGGGGATGCCGGCTGGAGACAAAGATCCGGGAGGCTGAGCGGACATGAAGGTCGGAGTTCCAAGCGAGGTCAAGGCCGACGAGTACCGAGTCGCGCTGACGACCATCGGCGTTCGGGAGCTCTCCGAGCACGGGCACGACGTCCTGATCCAGAAGGGCGCGGGGGAGGGGAGCTCGATCACCGACTCCGCGTTCGAGGCGCAGGGCGCCCGGATCGTCCAGACGGCCGAGGATGTCTGGGCGGAGGCCGAGCTCGTCCTGAAGGTGAAGGAGCCCCAGCCGGAGGAGATGCCGCTGATTCGCTCCGACGTCACGCTCTTCACCTATCTCCACCTTGCGCCGGCCCCGGAGCTCACGAAGGGGCTCTGCGACTCCGGAGCGATATGCGTCGCATACGAGACGGTCGAGGACTCGAGCGGGCGGCTTCCCCTGCTCGCGCCGATGAGCGAGATCGCCGGGAAGATCGCCACTCAGGCGGGCGCGTTCATGCTCGAGAAGCCGCTTGGCGGGCGCGGCATCCTGCTCGGGGGAGTTCCCGGCGTCGCGCCGGCGAACGTGATGATCATCGGCGGCGGCGCGGTGGGGATGAACGCGGCTTTCATCGCGATCGGGATGGAGGCGGACGTGTTCGTCTACGACACGTCGATCGACCGGCTGCGCGAGCTCGACGTCGCCTTCGGCGGGCGCGCGTCGACCGTCTTCAGCTCGGTGCTGTCGATCGAGGAGCGCCTGCCCGACATCGACCTCGTGATCGGGGCCGTCCTGCTGCACGGTGCCCGCGCCCCGCGCGTGATCCGCCGCGAGCAGCTTCAGCTCATGAAGCCGCAGTCCGTGCTGGTCGACGTTGCGATCGATCAGGGCGGCTGCTTCGAGACCTCGAGACCCACCACGCACACGGACCCGACGTACGAGGTCGACGGGATCATCCACTACTGCGTCACCAACATGCCCGGGGCGGTGCCGATCACCTCGACCTTCGCGCTCACCAACGCCACCCTTCCCTACGTCGTCGCGCTCGCCGATCACGGGGTCGAGGCGGCGGCGCTGCGCGACCCGGGCCTGAAGCTTGGCATCAACGTGGCGAGGGGACACGTGACCCACCGCGCCGTGGCGGAGGGGGTGGGCGCCGAGTACGCGTCGCCGGACGACGTGCTCGGCATCCCGCAATCGACGAGAGAGCGAACGACCAGAGAAGGAGTTGGAGCAAGTTGAGCACTTACGCAGTCGTTAACCCGGCCACCGGCGAGAGGCTCGAGGAATACCCCGAGATGTCCGACGACGAGCTCGACGCCGCCATCGGCAGGGCCTGGGATGCGCGAGAGGCGCTTGCCGCGATGACGGTCGCCGATCGCGCCGCGAAGATCAAGCGCGTCGCCGAGCTCCACACCGAGCGCCGCGACGCGCTCGCCGCGATCGCCGTCAAGGAGATGGGCAAGCCGATGGAGCAGGCGCTCGGCGAAGTCGACTTCTGCGGCGACATCTACGGCTACTACGCGGAGCGCGCGGAGGATTTCCTGAAGGATGAGCCGATCGAGCTCATCGGCGGCGAGGGGTCGGCGGTGATCCGCCGCTCGCCGATGGGGCCGCTGCTCGGGATCATGCCCTGGAACTTCCCGTACTACCAGGTCGCCCGCTTCGCGGGCCCCAACCTGATCGTGGGCAACCCGATCCTCCTGAAGCCCGCGCCGCAGTGCCCGGAGTCGGCCGAGGCGATCCAGGCGATGTACGACGAGGCCGGCTTCCCCGAGGGCGCGTACCAGACGATCCTCGCCACCAACGAGCAGATCGCCGAGAAGGTGATCCCCGACCCGCGCGTGCGCGGTGTCTCGGTCACCGGCTCCGAGCGGGCAGGCGCCGCCGTCGCCGAGGTCGCCGGGCGCAACCTGAAGAAGGTCGTGCTCGAGATGGGCGGCTCTGACCCGTTCATCCTCCTCGCGACCGAGAACCTCGACGAGGTCGTCGACTCCGCGGTCGAGGCGCGCCTCGACAACACCGGCCAGTCGTGCAACGCGGCCAAGCGGTTCATCGTCGTCGACGAGCTCTACGACGACTTCCTCGCGAAGCTCACGGAGAAGATGAAGGCGGTCGAGCCCGGGGATCCGACCGAGGACGCCGCGATGGGCCCCCTTTCGTCGTCGACCGCTGCGGACCGCCTCCAGGACCAGCTCGACCGCGCGAAGGCCCAGGGCGCCGAGGTGGTCCTCGAGGGTGAGCGGAGGGACAACTTCTTCGGTCCGACGGTGCTCGCCGGGATCAGCCCGTCGAGCGATGCCTACCGGGAGGAGTTCTTCGGCCCGGTCGCGAGCGTCTACAAGGTCGGCTCCGAGGAGGAGGCGATCAAGGTGGCGAACGACACGCCGTTCGGGCTCGGCTCGTACGTCTTCACGACCGAGCCCGAGCAGGCCGATCGAGTTGCGGACAGCCTCGACACCGGCATGGTCTTCGTGAACGGCGTCCTCCTCGACGGCGCCGAGCTGCCGTTCGGGGGCGTCAAGCGCTCGGGCTTCGGTCGCGAGCTCGGCCCCTACGGAATGGACGAGTTCGTCAACAAGAAGCTGATCCGCGTCCTGAAGTAGCGGCGTTCCGCTCCGGCGGCGCCCCGCTCCGGCCAAAGCGGGGCGCAGACCGCCCCCGATTGGCAGCGAGGGGGCGAATCCGGTTCGTTGTGGGCTATTGGTTGCTATAGCGACCACAACCGCACAACGAATTGATTTCGCTGCCTTCTGGGCCTTGGTGCGGGCCCAGCACTGGGTGATTTCCCGTCGGCAGCTCCTCGAGCTTGGCTTCACGCCGGCCGCGATCCGGCACCGCATTGCGATCGGCCGCCTGCACCCGATTCACGATGGCGTCTATGCGGTCGGCCGAAGCGAGCTGGCAGGCGAAGGAAGGTTCACGGCCGCGGTGCTGCGATGCGGCCAAAGCTCTTTCCTCAGCCACGCGAGCGCCGCGGCCCTCTGGGGCATCGAGGACCATCACGGAGGCCCGATCCACGTCTCGGGCCCACCCTCCCTCGCTGCCAGGCCGAACGGCATCGTCGTACATCGGCGAACGGGGCTTCGCGACCACGACATCGTCCACCACAAGGGGATCCCCGTAACCAGCCCGGCACTCACCCTTGTCGACTTCGCCGCGGTTGCCAGTTCCGCACGACTCGAAGCGGCCATCAACGCGGCCGACAAGCTCGACCGGATCAATCCGGACTCCCTTCGCCGAGCCGTAGACGTCATGCCTCGTCGTCCCGGCCGCGCGGCAGTGCGCCGGCTCCTCGACCGCCGGACCTTCCTCCTCACCGACTCGGAATTGGAGAGACGGTTCGCGCGGATCATTCGCCGAGCCGGCCTCCCGCCCCCGCTCACGCAGCAACGGATCAACGGCTTTCGCGTCGACTTCTACTGGGCCGATTTCGGTCTCGTCGTCGAAACCGACGGCCTGCGCTACCACCGGACCCCCAGCGAGCAGGGACGGGACCGCCTCCGTGACCAGGCGCATGCCGCGGCTGGGCTCGTGCCGCTTCGCTTCACCCACGCCCAGATCCGGTACGAACCCGAGGCGGTCGAGGCGACCCTCCGAGCGGTCGCGGCGCACCAGGGGGGGAAAGGCAGCGAGGGAGACCAAATCCGGTTCGTTGCGTAGTTGTGGTCGCTATAGCGACACCAATCCCGCAGCGAACGAACAAGCGGCGAGTGTCGCCCCCCTCATTGCCCCGTGCGGAAGCGGTTGCGTCGGCGCGCGGGGTGGGCCTCGGCAATAGCCTCCGGGCCCGTGGATTTCGCGATCTCCTACTTCGCCACCGACGACGCGATCCAGCCCGCCGAGCTCGCTCGCGAGGTGGAGCAGCGGGGGTTCGAGGCGCTCTTCTTCACCGAGCACACGCACATTCCGGCGAACCGCGACACCCCGTATCCCGCGGGGGGTGAGCTTCCGCCCGAGTACTGGCGCACCTACGACCCGTTCGTGGCGCTCGCCGCGGCCGCGGCCGCGACCGAGACGCTGAAGGTCGGGACCGCGATCTGCCTCGTCGTCGAGCGGGACCCGATCATCACGGCGAAGGAGGTCGCGAGCGTCGACCGGCTCTCGGGCGGGCGCATGATCTTCGGCGTGGGCGCCGGCTGGAACCAGGAGGAGATGGCCAACCACGGAACGGATCCCAGCCGGCGCTTCGGGGTGTTGCGCGAGCGGATGGAGGCGATCAAGGAGATCTGGACCTCCGACGAGCCCGAATACCACGGCCGCTACGTCGACTTCGACCCGATCTGGTGCTGGCCGAAGCCGGTCTCACAACCCCACCCGGAGGTGCTCGTCGGCGGCAACGGCCGCACGGTGTACGACCGCGTTCTCGCCTATGGCGACGGCTGGCTCCCGAACCGCATCGGCGACGACGAGAAGATCATCGCCCGGGTCGCGAAGATGCGGCGCCTCGGCGAGGAAGCCGGCCGCGGCCCGATCCCGACGAGCCTGCAGCTTGCGCCTCGCGACCCGGCCCTGCTCGAGCGCTACGAGCAGGCCGGGGTAAAGCGTGCGGTCTACATGCTCCCCGCCGCCGAGCGGCCCGAGGTCGAGCGCAAGCTCGACCGGTTCACCGCGGCACTGGACGAATACTCATCAGCGGGCGGCTAGATGTGGCGGGGCCCCTGCGAACGCTGTACGGTCGGTAGGGCAAGGAGGCACCCCCGTAGACGGATCACTCCCCCAAGCCGAGCGAGAGCTCGCACTGGACCTGCCCGCCGCCAAGAAGAGCGTGACCGCGGCGCGCCGCCGCGCCGCCTCGTTCGCAGAGCACGTCGGCGCCGACCGAGCCGCGGTGGAGCTGGCCGTCGGGGAGGCGGTCGGTAACGCGGTCCTTCACGCGTACCGCGACGGGGCGGCGGGCCGGATCCTGGTCGAGGGCCTCTGCAACGACGGTGGCCTCCTCATCACGGTCAGCGACGAGGGCGTCGGCATGCGGCCCGATCCCGAGTCCTCAGGCCTCGGGTTCGGCCTCCCGCTCATGGCTCAGCTCTCGGAGGCCGTGGAGATCACCGCACGGCAGGGCGGCGGGACCGGCGTCTGCATGCGGTTCGCGATCGGGGAGGCGGACTGATGGTGACCACGACCCCGCCGGGCCATTACGAGGCGATCGTCGCATCCTCCAACGACGCGATCCTGACCAAGGACCGAAACGCGACGATCACCAGCTGGAACCCGGCGGCGGAGCGGCTCTACGGCCACCGGTCGGCCGAGGCAGTCGGGCAGCCGATCTCGATCCTGGTCCCGGACGACCGTCGGGGCGAGGAGATCGAGATCCTCGAGCGGATCCTCGCCGGCGACAAGGTCGACCACTACGAGACGGAGAGGGTGACCAAGGACGGGCACCGCGTGTTCGTCTCGCTCACGGTCTCACCCCTTCGCACCGAGACCGGCGAGATCGTCGGTGCGTCCGTGATCGCGCGCGACGTCACGGCGCGCCGGCGAGCCGAAGAGCGCGCGGCCCGGCTCCAGGACGTGACGACCAAGCTCGCCCGGGAGATCCACCCGGAGCGGGCCGTCAGCGTGCTGCTCGAGAACGCACTCCCCGCGCTCGGCGCCGCGGCGGGCGCGGTGGCCGTGCTCGACCGCGACACCCAGGAGCTCGAGATCATCGGCAGCGCCGGCTACAGCCAGGAGGGCGTCGACCGTTTCGCCCGGATGCAATTGGACGCGGACCTGCCGATCACGGAGGTGGCCCGGACCGGCGAGGCCCTCTGGCTTGTCGACAGCGACGAGATCTTCAGCCGCTATCCGGCCCTCCCGGGCGAGCGCAGCGATTTCGCGTCGCTGGCGATCGTCCCGTTCGCGGTCGGCGAGGAACCGTTCGGAGCGGTCTCGTTGAGCTTCTCCGAGCCGCGCGTCTTCCCGCAGGACGAGCGGGCCTTCATGGTCGCGATTACGACCCAGGCGGCGCACGCGCTGGAGCGCGGACGTCTCTTCGAGGCCGAGCGGACGCGTCTGCAGCAGCTCGCCTTCATCGCGGAGGCCAGCGAGCTCCTCGTTGAATCGCTCGACGTCGAGCCAACGCTCAAGCGGCTGGCGTCGCTCGCCGTTCCGCGCATCGGCGACTGGTGCAGCATCGAGCTCCTGGACGAGGATCGGCGCCTGCGAAACGTCGCCGTCGCGCACACGGATCCCGGGCGCGTCGCCCTCGCTGAGGAGCTTCAGCGCCGCTACCCCCCGGATCCCGACGCCGGCACCGGCGCCCCGCGCGTGGTTCGCACCGGAGAGTCCGAGCTCTACCCGACCATCCCCGATGAGCTCATCGTCGAGGGGGCGGTCGACCCGGAGCACCTGAGCATGATCCGCGAGCTCGGGATGGTGTCGGCGATGGTGGTCCCGCTCAGGGCGCGCGACCGCAACCTGGGAGCGCTGACACTCGTAGCGGCGGAGTCGGGCCGTCGGTACACCGAGCACGACCTGAGGCTCGTCGAGGAGCTCGCGCGCCACGCTGCGCTCGCCGTCGACAACGCCATGCTCTACCGGCGCGAGCACGAGGCGGCGCTCACCCTGCAGAGGGCCCTGCTGCCCCAGCGCGTGCCCGCGCCGCGCACGATGGAGATCGCCGTGCGCTACCTCCCCGCTGCGCCCGGCGTCGAGGTCGGCGGCGACTGGTACGACGTGCTGGAGACCGGCAGGGGCCGCGTCGGCCTGGTGATCGGAGACGTCGCCGGCCGCGGCCTCAAGGCCGCGACGATAATGGGCGACCTCCGCACCGCCCTGCGCGCCTACCTCATCGACGGGCACGATCCGGCGGGCGCGGTGGAGCGGCTGAACTCGATGATGCAGGAGTTCGCCGAGCCCGTGATGGCGACCGTCGCCTGCCTCGCCGTCGATCCGATAGCTGGTCGCGGCGAGTACGTGCGCGCCGGCCACCCGCCGCCACTCCTGCGGGACCCACGAGGCGCCGTGATCGACCTCGATGAGGCGGGGTCCCCGCCCGTGGGCGTGCCGACTTCGGTGCCCTTCTCGCCGACGCCGTTCGACCTCGAGCCGGGAAGCATGCTCCTGCTCTACACCGATGGTCTCGTCGAGCGACGGGACGCTGGGATCGGCGCGGGGATCGAGCGCCTGAGAGCTGCCCTCGCGGCTGCGCCCGACGACGCGGAGCGCTGCGCCGAGGCGATCATCCACGAGCTCGACGGTGACGATCTCGTGGACGACGCCGCGCTCGTCGCGCTGAGGTTCGTAGGGCCATGATGCCGCGTCGCCCATCCAACAGCGCGCATGGCGCACGTCTCGACCTCACCGAGTCGCACATCGACGGGGTCCGGGTCGTCGCCGCGAGGGGCGAGGTGGACCTCTCGACCTCGGAGCGGTTCGGCAGGCTCCTGCAGCGCGTCGCAGCCGAGCCCGGGGGGCCGATCGTGGTCGACCTCACCGCCTGCTCGTTCATCGATTCCTCCGGGCTCGCGGCGATCCTCCACGCGGCCGGGCGCCGGGACGGCTTTTCGATCGCGGGCGGAACCGGTCCGCCCTCAGAGGTCCTCACGATGACGGCGATCGACAAGACCATTCCCGTGCATGGCACCCTCGAAGAGGCCGTCGGCGCGGCCGGGCGCGACGGGTCGCGGCGAGCTCCCTAGGGCGCGGCGGTCGCCTCGGCCGTGACGGAGCCGCCACCGCGGGCGCCGGAGACCCCCTCCTCGTCACGCGTGAGGCGGTGCGCGAAGTAGACGGGGATGATCGAGAGGATCACCACCACGACCGCGACTGCGTTCACCACCGGGAGCTGGCTCGGAGTGCCCCGGAACAGGATGTTGAAGATCCAGATCGGGAGGGTCTCCTGGCCGCCGATCGCGAAGCGGGTGACGATGATCTCGTCGAAGGAGAGGGCGAAGGCGAGCAGCGCGCCCGCCGCGAGGGCGGTCCGCATGCTCGGCAGGGTGACGTACCAGAAGGTCTGCAGCGGTCCGGCGCCGAGGTCGGCTGACGCCTCCTCGACCGCGCCGGACGTCCGTCTCAGCCGGGCGACGACGTTGTTGTAGACGACGACGATGCAGAACGTTGCGTGCGCGATCACGACGGTGATCAGGCTGAGGCCGATGCCGAGGATCTGGGTGAAGGTGTCGTTGAGGGCGATGCCGGTGACGATCCCCGGAAGGGCGATCGGCAGGATGACGAGGAAGGAGATCGTCTCGCGGCCGAAGAAGCGGTGGCGCGCGACGGCGAGCGAGGCCAGCGTGCCGAGCAGCACGGCGATCGCCGTCGCCCCGGCGCCGACCTTGAGCGAGTTCACCAGCGCGTCGCGGGGCCCCGGCTCGTTGAACGCCTTGTCGAACCAGTGCAGCGTGAACCCCGGTGGCGGCCACTCGAGGATGTGCGCCGAGCTGAACGCGTAGATCGCGATGACGAGCAGCGGCAGGTAGATGAACGCCAGCGTGATCCCGACGCCGGTGCGCAGCAGGTAGTTCGCCCGCCGGGAGAGCCTCATTGAGCGCCTTTCGTGATCACGGCGCGCCGGCCCGTATCCGGGTGCGGCGCTTGATCGCGGAAGTCGCTCATAGCTGCTCGAAGGCTCCGAGCTTGCGGGCAACCAGGAGGTAGCCCATCATGATCACGAGGGGGACGAGGGCGAAGGCGGACGCGAGCGGCAGGTTCTGCGTGAAGTTGATGTAGATCAGGTTGCCGATCATCTGCGTGTTGGACACGAGGTCGGGTGTGACGAAGTCGCCGAGCGTCAGCGAGAAGGTGAAGATCGAGCCCGCGACCACGGCCGGGAAGACGAGGGGTAAAAGCACGCGGCGGAAGGTCGTGAACGGGCCGGCTCCCAGGTCCTCCGACGCGGAGATCAGCGAGTCGGGGATCCGCTCGAGCCCCGCGAAGATCGGGAGGATCATGTAGGGGAGCCAGAGGTAGCTCATGACGAGCCAGATCGCGGTGACGCCGTGCCCGGGGCCGGCGATTCCCAGCGGGTTGAGCACCCAGTTGAGCACCCCGTCGGTCGAGAGGATCGTGTACCAGGCGTAGACCTTCACCAGGTAGCTCGACCAGAGCGGCATGAGGACGGCGACGACGAGCGCCGCCTTTGTCTTCCGCCCGGCGATCTTCGCCATGAAGAACGCGATCGGGAAGGCGAGGATCGCGTCGGTCAAGGTCACCGCCGCGGCGATCCCGATCGTGCGCAGCGTGACCGTCGTGAAGATGCCCTCGTCGGCGATCGTCTTGAAGTTGTCGAGGCTCCACGACTGCACGGGGAGCCCCGTCACGGCATTGCTGGTCCAAAACGCGGCGACCAGCAGGGCCACGAGCGAGCCCAGGTAGACGAGGACGAGCCAGGCCATCGGCCCGGCGAGCAGCGAACCGGCCTGAAGGCGCGACCGGCCGTGGAAGAGGCCGGCGAGCCTGCGGCCCACCGACCTCCTCGGCGCCGGCGCTAGTGCGTCAGCGGCCTCCATTCACGCTGCGCGCGTCAACTGCGGCCGATCACCCCTTGACCTCCGTCCAGGCGTTGACCCAGTCGTTGTAGTCCATGCACTTCTCGCCGCGGTCGTCGCCGCAGTCGGCGAGGGGCGTGTTCCAGTAGTACACGCGCTTCCAGAACCCGGGATCCGCTGCGTGGTACTTCGCGCAGAACTTCGGGTCCGACGTCTCGTCGCACGCCTTCGTCTGGGCCGGCGCCTCGCCGAAGTACTCCGCCACCTGGGCGTTCGCCTTCGGGGAGACGATGTAGTTCATCCACAGGTACATGCAGTTCGGATGCTTCGCCTCCGAGCTGATCATCCATGTGTCCGACCATCCGGTCGCGCCCTCCGTCGGCAGGAATCCGTTCGGCTTCGCCGGGATCGTGGCCACCGCCTGCTTCTCGCCCTTGAGCGCGAAGTACTGGTACTGCCACGTTGTGCCGATGGTGTCGTCCCCGTTTGCGAACGACGAGATCTGCTTCGTCGCGCTCGACCAGTACTCGCCGACGTTCGCTCGCTGCTTCTTCAGCAGGTTGATGGCGGCGTTGAACTGTGTTTCGTCGAGCTCGTAGGGGTTGGTGATCTTGAGGCTCGGATCGTGAGCCTTCAGATACACGGCGGCGTCCGCGATGTAGATCGGGTCGTCGTAGGCCGAGATCTTGCCCTCGTACTGCGCCGCCTGCTTCGGGTCGAGGATGCTTCCCCACGAGTCAGGGGCCGGCTTGACGTCGTCCGGGTTCCACATCAGCAGGTTCGCCCCGCGGCCGTGCGGGATGCCGTAGTGGACGCCGTCGAACGTGTTGTACGACTGATCCTTGATGTCGGAGAAGACCGTCTTGTAGTTCGGGACGAGATCGACGTTCACGGGCGAGACATTGCCGCCGTCGACGAGGCGGGCGGTCGCGTTGCCCGAGGCAGAGACGCCGTCGTAGTTGCCGGTTCGCATGAGCTGAACCATCTCGTCCGAGGTGCCGGCGACCTTGCTCTGCACCTTGCACCCGGTCTGCTTCTCGAACGGCTTCGTCCACTGAGGCTCGACGTACCCGGCCCAGTTGACGAGGCTGAGCGAGCCCTCGGGCTTGCCCACCTTCTTGAGCATGTCCGTGTTGCGATCGCCTGAGCTCGACGACGACGAGCCGCAGCCGGCCGCGAACACGGCCATGAACGCGACGATGAAGCCGGCGATCGTCCACGCGACGCGCTCGGGTCGGTTCAGCTTTCCTCTCACAGGGGTTCCCCTCTCTCGCTTTCACTCGTAACCGGCACCGCCTGCTCGGGGCGCCAGCCCACCTCCACCTCCTGCCCGCCCTGCTCGAGCGCCTCCTTCGAGGTCGTCTCGAGGTTCTGACGGACGACCAGAAGCTCGCCCCCTGCCTCCAAGTCGATGAGGTACCGCGTCGTCGCACCCGCGTACGCGACGTCGACGATCCGGCCTCGCTCTGTGACGAGGCCGTCGCGGTCATCGCCGTCGGTCAGCAGTCGCACCTTCTCGGGCCGGATCGTGAACCGCCGCCCGTCGCGCTCGAGCACGTTCGAGGCGCCGACGAAGCCGCCGACGAACTGCGACGCAGGCCGCTCGTAGACCTCCTCGGGCGTCCCCACCTGCTCGATCCGGCCGGCGTTGAAGACCGCGATGCGGTTGCTCATCGTCAGGGCCTCGTCCTGGTCGTGCGTGACGTAGATGAAGGTGATGCCGACGTCGCCCTGGATCTCCTTGAGCTCGACCTGCATCTGCTCGCGGAGCTTGAGGTCCAGGGCGCCGAGCGGCTCGTCGAGAAGGAGGGCGCGGGGGCGATTCACGATCGCCCGGGCCAGCGCAACCCGTTGGCGCTGCCCGCCGGAGAGCTCCGCCGGCTTGCGATCGCCGTAGCCGGCCAGGCGGACCATCTCGAGCGACTCGTCGCGCCGCCGGCGGCGCTCCTCCTTCGCGACCTTGCCGATGCGCAGGCCGTACTCCACGTTGTCGGCCACCGACATGTGCGGGAAGAGGGCGTAGTCCTGGAAGACGGTGTTGACCTCACGGTCGTAGGGCGGCAGACCGGTCACGTCGGCTCCCCCGAGCTCGACCGTTCCCTCGTCGGGGTCCTCGAAGCCCGCGATCAGGCGCAGCGTCGTGGTCTTCCCCGAGCCGGACGGGCCGAGGAGCGTGAAGAACTCCCCGCGCGCGATCTCGAGGTCGACGCGGTCGACGGCCACGATGTCGCCGTAGGTCTTGCGCAGGCCGGCCAGGCGGATGTCGGAGGCGGCGTCCCGAGGCGCAGGGCCGCCGGCGGCTGGACCGCCGGCCCCCTCGACGCTGACCGCTGTGCTGGACTCCACCTCGCCGAACCGCCCGTTGCTCCTTGGGCGTTGTCCACGCTATCGAATCGACAACGCACGATCCGAGGCCGGACCGGCGCATCTTGCCGATCGGGACTGGACGATCCGGCGTACGGGCGCCGCCGAGCGGCCCCCGGTCCTACAGGGGGGCTTTGTGCCTGACGGTGAAAGCGCCCGGGTTCTCGTATCCGAAGCCCTTCGCCCAACCCGGGCCCTGCCCGGGGGTGTCGGAGGTGTCGAACCGCAGCCCGGCGACAGTCATCCAGACGTGACCCGAGTTGGCGTAGACGGAGATCCACCGCCCCTTGCCGCGATCGGCCCAGCCCATGAAATCGGCGGCGTGCGGCCGGTCGACGAGCCGGGCGCCGTGGAGCGCATAGCTCACGGAGCCGGAGCAGTCGTAACAGCTCGAGTGGAAGCTGGCGTGGCCGCCGCCCCAGCAGTACGGGTGGCCCTTCGCGATGCGGTTGCCCGCGGCGATGACCTTCTTGACCGCTGCGGGCGCGCTCTTCGGCGCGACCGCGAAGCCGTTGACGATCTTGGCCTTGGCGCCCGCGACCGTGGGCGGCGGGGAGCCGCCGGTCCCGCTGCCGGTGCCCGTGCCGCCGCTGCCGGCGAGGACGGGCGTCGCGCCAAAGGCGAGCCCGGCCATGACGACGCCGAGGGCGGCGAGGCGCCCGGCTCGGCGAGGATGAATCTGGGTATGCGTGGTCAAACCGTCTCCTTCGTCGGCCTACGGGGTTAGCTGACGGGCTAGCGCTAAAGGAGTCGCGCCCCCACCCGAGGGTGGGCTCGCCCCAGTGATTCGGTTCCCCCGTTCCCCGCCTAGAGGTCTGGGCGGGGACTCGGCATTTCCGGTTACTGAAGTCGCGGCAGGGTAGCGGATCGCTCAGACAACCGCAAGCACCTACTAACAATCAGATGCGAGTTGTTACTAGGCGCTACGAGGGACGGATTTCAGCGAGGGGGCGGTTGAACAGGCGGTGCCGCACGTGCCCGGGCGTTCGTTGTGGGATTGAGGGGGCTATAGCGCCCAATAGGCCACAACGAACGAACGTCGCGGCCGGGGCGCCCCCTAACCAGCCCCGCCGAGGCCGGCGCCCGCGCGAGCGCTTCGGCTACGCCGCCGCGGAGCTCGCCGCGCTCGCTACGCCGCGGCGGAGCTCGCCTTGCTCGCTACGCCGCCGCGGAGCTAGCCGCGCTCGCTACGCCGCCGCGGAGCTCGCCGCGCTCGCCGGATGCGCCTTCGCCCACTCGACGATGCGCTGGGAGTCCTGGATCACCTCGCCGTCGTCGGTGACGAGGACCGGCACCGCGGGCTGGCCGGTGAGCCTCTCGACCTCCTTGCGGCCCTCCGTCATGACGTGCGCGAACTTCGGGCCGATGCCGAGGCCGCGCACCTTGATGACCTCGGGGTCGTACCCGGCCTCGGTGACCGCCTTGTAGGCGTTGTGGCACGGGTGGCCGCGAGGCGGTCGGATGGTCTGGATGGTGGTCCAGCAGATGTAGAGCTTCATCGCCCACCAACCCTACAGGCGTGAGGCTTGCCCCTGGTAGCTTCCAAGGAGTGAAGCTCGACGGCAAGACGGCCCTTCTCACCGGCGCGACCGGGGGGCTCGGCCGAGCTATCGCCAAGGCCCTTGCCGAGCGCGGTGCGACCGTCGTCGTCAGCTCGCGGAAGGCCGACGAGCTGGTCGACCTCGCCGCGACGCTGCCGGGTGAGGGACACCGGCCGATCGTCGCCGACCTGGCGCTCGAGGGCGCGGCGGAGCGGCTGGTGGGGGAGGCGGGCCAGGTCGACGTCCTCGTCGCCAACGCCGGCCTACCGGGCACCGGGAAGCTGGAGAGCTTCTCCGACGAGCAGATCGCGCGCGCAGTGCGCGTCAACCTCGAGGCGCCGATCCGGATCGCGCGCGAGCTCGTGCCGGTCCTCGAGGAGCGCGGCGAGGGGCATCTGGTGTTCATCGCCTCCCTGGCCGGCAAGGCGCCGACGCCCCGCAGCTCGATCTACAACGCGACGAAGTTCGGCCTTCGGGGCTTCGCGCTTGGCTTGCGAACCGACCTCTCGGGTACGGGTGTAGGCGTGTCGATCGTTTCGCCAGGGTTCGTCCGTGAGGCTGGAATGTTCGCCGACTCGGGCGCCAAGCCACCGGCGCCGATGGGCACGACGACCCCAGCGAAGGTCGCCGCTGCGGTGGTGAAGGCGGTCGAGCACGACAAGCACGAGATCGCCGTCGCGCCGCTGCGGGACCGGGCTCTTTCGCACGTTGGGCTCGCGGCACCGGGCATCGCGGTGCGGACCACCAGCGGCAAGGCCGGTCGCAAGGCGGGGGACGCAGTGGCGGCGGGCAACTCCTACAAGAACTAGCCGGTGGCGGCGAGCGACTCCTTCGGCGCCCGCGACACCCTCGAGGTCGGCGATCGCTCCTACGAGATCCACCGGCTCGACGCCCTCCAGTCGAAGTTCGACGTCGCGCGCCTTCCGTACTCGATCAAGGTGCTGCTGGAGAACGCCCTCCGGCTCGAGGACGGGGAGTCCGTCACCGCGGAGAGCGTGGAGGCGATTGCCACCTGGGACGCGGACGCGGAGCCGAGCGCGGAGATTCCCTTCCAGCCCGCCAGGGTGCTGATGCAGGACTTCACCGGGGTGCCGGCGATCGTCGACCTCGCCGCGATGCGCGACGCGATCGACGAGCTCGGCTCCGATCCCTCGCGGATCAACCCACTGGTGCCTGTCGACCTCGTGATCGACCACTCGGTTCAGGTCGACGCGTTCGGGAACCCGCGCGCGTTCGACATCAACGCCGACCGCGACTACGAGCGCAACGGCGAGCGGTACGGCTTCCTGCGCTGGGGCCAGCAGGCGTTCGACAACTTCCGCGTCGTCCCGCCGGCGACCGGCATCTGCCATCAGGTCAACCTCGAATTTCTGGGGCAGGTCGTGTTCACGAACGAGCGTGAGGGCGAGGCGCCGCAGGCGTACCCCGACACGCTCGTCGGCACCGACTCGCACACCACGATGATCAACGGCCTCGGCGTGCTCGGTTGGGGCGTCGGCGGGATCGAGGCCGAGGCGGCGATGCTCGGCCAGCCGATCTCGATGCTGCTGCCCCGGGTCGTCGGATTCAGGCTCGACGGCGAGCTGTCGGAGGGGGCGACCGCCACCGACCTCGTTCTCCGCGTCACCGAGATGCTGCGCGAGCGCGGCGTCGTCGGGAAGTTCGTGGAGTTCTACGGCCCGGGGCTCCCCGGCCTCGGTCTCGCCGACCGGGCGACCATCGGGAACATGTCCCCGGAGTTCGGATCGACGTGCGCGATCTTCCCGGTCGACCGCGAGACCCTCCGCTATCTCGAGTTCACGGGCCGCCCGACCGAGCTGATCGAGCTGGTCGATGCCTACGCGCGCGAGCAGGGCATGTTCCACGACGAGCAGTCGGAGGAGGCGACCTTCTCGGAGACCCTCGAGCTCGACCTCGGCGAGGTGGAGCCCTCGATCGCCGGGCCGAAGCGGCCGCAGGACCGCATCGCCCTGACCGACGCCAAGGGTGCCTTCATCGAGTCGCTCAAGGAGTTCGACCCCGAGGCCGCCGAGGCGCTCGGCAACGGCTACGACGAGGCGGTGGCCGACAGCTTTCCGGCGTCAGACCCGCCCGGGGAGGACCACAGCGACGGTCGCGGCAAGCCCCGGAAGGTTGGCGCGACCGCGACGGCTGAGCGGGCCGCCAACCCCGTCGCGGTCACGCTCGACGACGGGGCGGAGTTCGACCTCGATCACGGGCGTGTAGTGATAGCGGCGATCACGAGCTGCACCAACACCTCGAACCCATCGGTGATGGTCGCCGCCGGGCTCCTCGCGCGCAAGGCCGCGGAACGGGGCCTCGAGTCGAAACCCTGGGTGAAGACCTCGCTCGCCCCCGGCTCGATGGTCGTGACCGACTACCTCGATCGCGCCGGCCTGACCGAGGATCTCGACAAGCTCGGCTTCAACCTCGTCGGCTATGGATGCACCACGTGCATCGGGAACTCCGGCCCGCTCGCCGACGAGATCTCCGCCGCGGTCAACGACAACGACCTCGTTGTTTGCGCGGTGCTGTCGGGCAACCGCAACTTCGAGGGGCGCATCCAGCAGGACGTGCGCAACAACTACCTCGCCTCGCCGCCCCTCTGCGTCGCCTACGCGCTGGCCGGCCGCATGGACGTCGACCTGCTCTCCGAGCCGCTGGGCGAGGGTTCCGACGGCGAGCCGGTCTACC
Source organism: uncultured Actinomycetes bacterium (assembly GCA_963771655.1). Lineage (GTDB taxonomy): Bacteria > Actinomycetota > Thermoleophilia > Solirubrobacterales > 70-9 > JAWVFM01. The sequence continues at coordinate 40,847 of CAVYUG010000012.1, forward strand.
TGCGCGACATCTGGCCGTCGTCCGAGGAGATCAAGGAGACCGTCGCCGACGCGATCCGCTCGGACATGTACCGCTCGAGCTACTCCGACGTCTTCACCGGCGACGAGCGCTGGCGGGGCCTCGACACGCCGGCGGGCGATCGTTACGAGTGGACCGACTCCACCTACGTCCGCAAGCCCCCCTACTTCGACGGCATGGACGCCGAGCCCGCGCCGATCGAGCCGATCTCCGGCGCGCGCGTGCTCGCGGTGCTCGGCGACTCGGTCACGACCGACCACATCTCCCCGGCGGGGGCGATCAAGAAGGACAGCCCGGCCGGCCGCTGGCTGATCGAGAACGGCGTCGAGCCCCGCGACTTCAACTCCTACGGGTCGCGGAGGGGAAACGACGAGGTGATGATCCGCGGGACGTTCGCGAACATCCGGTTGCGCAACAAGCTCGTCGACCGCGAGGGCGGGTTCACCCGCCGATTCCCCGGCGGGGAGGAGACGACGATCTACGAGGCCGCGATGGCCTACGCCGACGAGGGCGTGCCGCTTGTCGTCCTCGCCGGCAAGGAATACGGGTCGGGCTCATCGCGCGATTGGGCCGCCAAGGGCACGGCGCTCCTTGGGGTGCGCGCCGTGATCGCCTCCAGCTACGAGCGCATCCACCGCTCCAACCTGATCGGGATGGGCGTGCTGCCGCTCCAGTTCGCCGACGGCGATTCAGCCGAGTCGCTCGGGCTGACGGGCGAGGAGACGTTCGACGTCGGTGACCTCGCCGAGGGCGAGGCCAAGACGGCCGAGGTGACGGCGCACCGCGACGGCGCCGACGACGTCACGTTCGAGGCGACCGTCCGCCTCGACACCCCGAACGAGGTCGCCTATTACCGCAACGGCGGCATCCTTCACAGGGTCCTCAGGGACCTCCGCTAGGCGCCGGCCGAACGTCGGGGGGCACCCGGGTTGACACGAGGGGCCCCGATAGGCAAGAATGGTGGACAGCCCACCAGGGAGGCCGTAAGTAAGAGGGTGACTTGATAAAGCTCGTCCCCGGTTAGTCCCGCCTCCGGGGACGACCGCGTCGGCATCCCTCCCTGGCTACCGACGCGCAGGCGTGGGTGCGGGCCGCGTGGATCCCCTGCCTCCCGCGGCCCCGCCCCGCCATTCCCGCGATTAAGCTCCGTGAATCTTCGACCACGTCGGCACCCGCGCCTCCGACCGCGTGGCCTCGGAGTCCTTCTACCGGCGCGTGCTCGGGACGCTCGGGATCGAGCCGACCCACGCCGGCGATGACTTCGTCGAGTGGGACGACTTCGCGACCGGGCAGGCGGACGCGAAGTCACCGCCGACGCGGAATCTCCACGTGGCGTTCTGCGCCGGCTCGCGGGCGGACGTGGACCGGTTCTGGCAGGTGGGGAGGGAGGCGGGCTACGCGGACGACGGCCCGCCCGGCGAGCGGCCGCGGTACAGGCCGGACTACTACGGGGCGTTTCTCCTCGACCCCGACGGCAACAGCGTCGAGGCCGTCCACCACGGGGACAGTCGGCGGGGCGGTCACATCGACCACCTCTGGATCGGGGTCCGCGACCTCGATGCCGCCGCGGCCTTCTACTCCACCGTCGCCCCGCACACGGGCCTCCGGGAGGGGCGGCGGTGGGACGAGGGCCGGCAGTTCCGCGGGGCCTGGGCGACCTTCTCGCTGGTGGCCGACGGAAGGCCGCCGACCGAGGGCCTGCACATCGCGTTCCCGGCGCCGGACCGCCAGACGGTCCACGAGTTCCACCGCGCGGCCACCGACGCCGGCTACCGCGACAACGGCGGGCCCGGGGAGCGTCCGATCTACCACCCCGGCTACTACGCGGCGTACGTGCTGGATCCCGACGGGACGAACGTCGAGTCCGTCCTTCACGACCGGCGGTAGGAGGGGCGCTTGCGCTCCGTCCACTCGATCGCGATCACGGTTCCCAGCGGCCCGACCGGGGTGAGGCTGGCGGCGAGCACGACGTAGGGGGCCTGATGGCGGAAGCAGGCCGTCGCGATGAGCCCGAGCAGCGCCAGGTAGCCGACGCCGTGCGCGGTCCCGAAGATGAACGTCTCGGTCGGGAAGCCGGGGGCGAGCCAGAAGAAGCAGAGGGCGGCGAAGACTGCCAGCTCGATCCAGCTCGCCACCTTGACCCAGCGCCAGAGCGGCCCGGGCGCGGGCTCACGCAGCGTCTCGGTCGCCGGCGCGTCTACGACGTCGTCCAAGCGCTACGCGCTCAGCGCCGTCAGCACGATCCGCTCCTGCTCCAGGCGGTGGGCCGCGGGGTAGCCCTCCGACGACGCCGCGCGCGGTGGGCGGCCCACGTAGCGGAAGTCGACGCCCTCGGGCACGAGCTCGGGGATGCGGCGGAACATGACGCTCCAGGCACCCATGTTCTTCGGCTCCTCCTGGACCCAGAGGATCTCCTTGACGTTCGGGTAGCTCGCGAGCAGGCTGACGATCTGGTCGCGGGCAAAGGGATAGAGGAGCTCGACCCGCGCGATCGCGACCGACGTGGCGTCGGCGCGCCGCTCGTGGCTCGCCATGTCGTAGTAGATCTTGCCGCAGCAGAGGATGAGGCGCGTGACGTCGCCGCGAAGCGCATCCTCCATCGTCGGGTCGTCGAGGACCCACTCGAACTTGCCCTCGGTCAGGTCGGAGAGCTTCGAAGCGGCCGCCGGGAGGCGCAGGAGCCCCTTCGGGGTGAACACCACCAGCGGCCGAGCCTTGGCGATCCGCGCCTGGCGGCGGAGGAGGTGGAAGTACTGGCTCGCGGTCGTCGGGTTCGCGACGCGGATGTTGCCCTCCGAGGCGAGTTGGATGAACCGCTCGATGCGGGCGCTCGAGTGCTCGGGGCCTGAGCCCTCGTAGCCGTGGGGCAGGAGCAGCGTCAGCCGGGTCGTCTGGCCCCACTTCGCCTCGCCGGAGACGATGAAGCTGTCGATGATCACCTGGGCGGCGTTCCCGAAGTCGCCGAACTGGGCCTCCCAGAGCACGAGGCTCTCGGGCGAGGCGGCCGAGTAGCCGTACTCGAAGCCGAGGCAGGCGATCTCCGACAGCGGGCTGTTGTGGATCTCGAACGGGGCGAGCGAGCCGGAGAGGTTCTGGATCGGCACGTACTTGAGGCCCGTCTTCTCGTCGCGCAGCACGAGGTGGCGGTGCGAGAACGTCCCGCGCTCGGTGTCCTGGCCCGTGATGCGGATGTGCGTTCCCTCCGTGAGCAGCGAGGCGAACGCCAGCGCCTCCGCGTGCCCGTACTCGATCGGGCCGTCCTCGAGGATTTCGATGCGACGCATCAGCGGCTTGCGCAGCTTGCGGTGGATCGTGAAGCTCTCGGGGACGTTCAGGAGCTCCTCGTTCAGGCCCCGCAGGCGCTTCTCGGACACGGCGGTCTCGACCTCGGGGCTCTTGGTCCGGTCGAGCTCGCCGGTCTGCATCGCGGTCGAGCTCGGGTCCTCGTACTCGCCCGCGTCCATCTTGCGCCGAAGCTCCTTGTGGACCTCCGAAAGCTGCGACCGGCGCTCGGCCCCCTCGGTTTCGACGTCGTCGGGGGTGACCACGCCCTCCTTGACGAGCTGGCCGGCGTAGATCTCCGACACCGGCGGATGCGCCTTGATCTGCGTCGCCATCAGCGGCTGCGTGTAGGCGGGCTCGTCGGTCTCGTTGTGGCCGTAGCGCCGGTACCCGATGAGGTCGATCACGAAGTCGCGGCCCCAGCGCTCACGGTAGGCCATCGCGAGGCGCACCGCCGCGACGCACGCCTCGACGTCGTCGGCGTTCACGTGAACGATCGGGACGTTGAACCCCTTGGCGAGGTCGCTGGCGTAGGGGGTGGAGCGGGCGTCCTGCGGGTCGGTGGTGAAGCCCACCTGGTTGTCGGTGATGATGTGGATGGTGCCGCCGGTCGAGTAGCCCTCGAGGGCCTGGAGATTGAGCGTCTCGGACACGACGCCCTGGCCCGGGAACGCGGCGTCGCCGTGGAGGAGGAGCGGCACGGCCACCCTCGACTCATGCTGAAGCCGCGGCCCGGAGTGCTGGGTCTGCGCCGAGCGGGCGCCGCCGGTGACCACCGGGTCGACGAACTCGAGGTGTGACGGGTTCGGGTAGAGGCGGACCTTGACCTGCTCGTCGTCGGCGGTGGTCGCCATGCCCTCGGCTCCGTAGTGGTACTTGACGTCGCCCGTGCCGGAGTGCGGGATCGCGGCGATCGCCTTCACCGCCTCGAGCGCCTTCGCGCCCTCGAATTCGGCGAGGATCGACTCGACCGACCGCCCGAGGTTGTGGGCGAGGACCGCGAGGCGCCCGCGGTGGGCCATCCCGAGCACGACCTCCTCGGCGCCCTCCCGGGTGGCGAGCGTGACGAGCTCGTCGATCATCGGCACGACCGCGTCGAGCCCCTCGATCGAGAACACCTTCTGGCCGAGGTACGCCTTCTGCACGAAGCGCTCGAACTGGAAGACCTCGATCAGGCGGTGAAGAAGCGCGCGCTTCTCCGTGTCCTTGAGCGGCGTGCGGTGGGCGCCCGTCTCGATCATCTCCCGCAGCCACACCCGCTGCTGGTGCGAGGCGAGGTGCTCGATCTGGTAGGCGATCGTCCCGCAGTACGCCTCGCGCATCCGCGGCAGGACCTCGAGCAGCGTCTCGCCCTCCACCCCGATCCGCAGGATCGACGCGGGGATCTTCGACATCAGCTCCGGAGTCAGGTTGAGGTTCTCCGGCTCGATCGCCGGATCGCCCTTCGGCTCGCCGCCGAGCGGGTTGAGGCGCGCGGCGAGGTGTCCGTGCGTGCGGTAGGCCTTGAGCAGGGAGGTGGCGGCCTGCACCGCCTGGAGGAGCTCGGTGTCGGGCGGAGCGGTCGTGCCCATGGCGGGCGTGGACGGGGCGGCGGGCATCGGCGGCGCCGACGCCGATGCCGGATAGGCGGACGCGACCACGCTCGCCGAAAGCCCGAGGTCGCTCGCAACGCCCTCGTAGAAGTCGTCCTCACCCTGCAGGAGCTGATCGATCCGGCGCAGGAACGATCCCGACTCGGCGCCCTGGATCACGCGGTGGTCGTAGGTGGAGGTCATCGTCATGACCTTTGAGATGCCGAGCGCCTTGATCCGCTCGGGGGCGGCGTGCGCCCACTCGACCGGATAGGCGAGCGAGCCGCAGGCGATGATCGTCCCCTGGCCGCTCATCAGGCGCGGCACCGAGGCGACGGTCCCGAGGCCACCCGGGTTCGTGAGGCTGATCGTCGTGCCCTTGAAGTCGTCGGCTGTGAGCTTGTTCTCCCGCGTCTTGGTGATCAGGTCCTCGTAGTAGCTGTGGAACCCCGCGAAGTCGAGCCCGTCGGCGCCCTTGATGCACGGCACCATCAGGCTGCGCCCGCCCTTGCGCTCGACGTCGACGGCGATCCCGAGGTTCACCGCCTCCGGGTCGATCGCGAACGGCTTGCCGTCGCGAGCGTCGAACGACCGGCCCATCACCGGCCACTCCTCCGCCGCCTCCACGATCGCCCAGGCGATGAGGTGCGTGAAGGAGATCTTCATCCCCCGATCCGAGAGGACCCCGTTGAGCGCCTTCCGCTTGGCGTCGAGGGTGTCGACCGGCACCGTCCTGAACGAGGTCGCGGTCGGGATCTCGCGGCTCTGGTTCATCGCCTCGGCGAGCATCGCCGCCGGACCCCGCAGGGGCTTGGCCTCGCCCGCCGCAGCCGGTCGCGGCCGAGGCCCCGTCCTTGCCGTCGGCCGCCGCGAGCACGTCGGCCTTGGTGACCTTGCCGCCCGGGCCCGAGCCCTGCACGCCGCCGAGCTCGACCCCGTTCTTACCCGCCGCGCGGCGGGCCACGGGCGTGGCGCGCGCCGCGCCGTTGCCCCCGCCGTCCTCCGCCGAACGTCCCTCGGTACCCGCCATAGCCCCCGTTGCGGGACGTTCGCCGTCGTCGGCGGTGGAGGGCGCGGCGCCGGCGCTCATCTCGGCGAGGGCCTGGCCCACCTTCACGATGTCGTCAGGCTCGACGAGGAGCTTCGTAACGGTCCCGTTCGTCGGCGCCGGCACCTCGGCGTCGACCTTGTCGGTCGAGACCTCGATGACCGTCTGCCCCTCCTCGACGGAGTCGCCCTCGTTGACGTGCCACTCGAGAACGGTGCCCTCGGTGACCGATTCGCCCATCTCCGGCATGACGACCTGAACGGTCTCTCCCGTCGGAGCCTCAGCCGACTCCGCCTTGGGCACCGCCTCCTCGCTGACCTCGTCATCCGAAGAGGCCTCGGCGCGTCGGGGCGGCGCCGTTCGGATCGAGCTGGGCGAGCGCCTGGCCCACCTGGACCGTGTCGTCCTCGCCGACCAGAAGCTTCGTGATCGTCCCGTCCGCCGGCGCGGGCACCTCGGCGTCGACCTTGTCGGTCGAGACCTCGACGACGGTCTGCCCCTCCTCGACCGAGTCGCCCTCCTTGACGTGCCACTCGAGCACCGTCCCCTCGGTCACGGACTCGCCCATCGCGGGCATCTCGATCTCGACGAGAGTCGCCTCTGCCATTCCTCAGTTCAGTCTATGACCTCGCGTTCGCCGCCACGCCGCCCTGCGACTCCTGCAGCCCGTGTTTCGTAATGCGCGGAATCCCGCTCATACTGCGATCGTCAGCCGCCGACCTGAGCTTCGATCCAATCGGCCAGAAACGGCTCCGAGATCGAATAGGCGCCGCGGTCGCTGCGCACAAGCTCACGCTCGGTCAGCGCTCGGAGAGCACGCTGAACGTTCGTCGCGGGCGGAAGGTTGTGCAAGCGGCGGTATGCCGCACTGAAGGGCCGCCCCGGCTCGCGGGCGAGCGCCTGCAGCACCAGCTTCTGGCCGGTCGACGCGTTCTCCCACAGGAGCCCGAAATGGGCATGCTCGGATCGAAGGAGCGCCGCGAGGGCTGCCTCCAGCTCTTGCTCGGCGGCTCCTGTCTCCGGTGGCGTCTCCTCCCAGAGGAAGTAGCAGAGCTCCTGCGTCGCGTATGGATGGCCGTTGGTCCGGTCGAGCACCGCCTCCACGACGGCCGCGGGAACGCTCTTGCGCCCAGCGCGAAATCGTTTCCGGATGAACGGCGCGAACTGCTCATGAGGGATTGGATGAAGCTCGATCGCCTTGGCGCTGCGCCAGAACGGCTCGTTCTCGTCGCTGAAGATCCGCTCCATGATGTGGCGCCGGCTGCCCAGATAGACATGGGAGACCTCGGGCTGGCGTTGGAGAACCGAGCGCAGGAGCCGTGGCAGGGCGGCGTCGATCTCAACGATCTCCTGAAACTCGTCAAGCACCAGCGCCGTTCGATGCTTCTTCGCGGCGCCCAGCTCAGCCGGCAGTTCGAGCAGGCGCTCGAGCGTCGAGTCGAGCTCCGTCGCCCTGTGGGACACGCCGAAGCTGAAGTTGAACGTCCCATCGCTCGGATTCACGGTTACCCTCGGCTGAACCTGAAGATCGCGAAACGGCGCCAGCGCCCGCTCACGGACTCGCTCGAGCGGCGAGGCGATGTTCTCGAAGATCGAGTCGGCGAGCTTCTCGGCGAGCTGCCGCTTCGTTGGTGCCGCCATCAGGTCGACCTGAGCGACCAGGACGCCCGCGGGGGCAAGTTGTTGCATCGCCCTCCAGACCAACGACGACTTGCCGAAGCGCCGCGGGGCGAAGACCACGACATCCTGGCCGTTGCGGATATCGGTGGTGAGCTCGGCGAGCTCAGCTTCCCGATCCGCGAACGCGGCGTCGAGCGCGAGTGCTCCGAACCGGAATGGGTTCGTGGCGGACCGCTTCATACGGCCGCGTATTATACGTGCAGGTATATACGAGTGTTGCGCGAATCGCGCCGATTCACAGGCGGGCGACCACGTACACCTCGTTCGCGAGGGTGTCGTAGACGTCGGCGGCGACGAAGGCGCGCGCCGGCGCGGAGTGGTCGCAGAACCCGCATCGCAGCTCGGCGCCGATCGCGACGGGCCCGTGGGCGGCGATCGGGATGTGGCAGCCCGGACACACGAGCGCGCCGTGGCCGAGCACCTGCGCGCCGTCGCGGACGATCCGCCGCTCGAGGGCCGAGTCGGCCCCGGCCGCGCGCCCGAGCCGGACCTCGGGAACTCCCGGGTCTCCCGGATCGGCTGGAACGCGAAAGCTCATGGGGGAAATAGTAAGGTCGGCGCGAGCGAGTTGGAGGACGCGAGATGAGCTACTTCGTCACTGGCGCCACAGGCTTCATCGGCAGGCACCTTGTCGAGCTGCTGCTGAAGCGGGAGGGAACCGTCTACGTGCTCGTTCGCGAGGGCTCGAAGGGCCGGCTCGAGGAGCTCCGCGCGCGCTGGGGCGCGGACGAGGGCCGCATCGTCCCGATCGTCGGCGACCTCTCGCAGCCGCGCCTGGGCGTCTCCGAGGAGGACATCGAGCGCCTTCGCGGCGGCGTCGACCACCTCTTCCACCTCGCCGCCATCTACGACCTCACGGCGAGCGCAGAGGCGCAGAACGTCGCCAACGTGGAGGGGACACGTCACATGGTGCAGTTCGCGGAGGCCATCGAGGCGGGGTGCGTCCACCAGGTCAGCTCGATCGCGGCCGCCGGCCTGTACAAGGGGACCTGGCGCGAGGACATGTTCGACGAGGCGCAGAACCTCGACACGAACCCGTACTTCCGCACCAAGCACGAGTCCGAGGCCGTCGTCCGCAACGAGTGCCCGCGGCCGTGGCGCGTCTACCGCCCCGCGATCGTGGTGGGCGACTCGGAGACCGGCGAGATGGACAAGATCGACGGCCCCTACTACTTCTTCAAGGCGATCCGGCGGATTCGCAACACGGTGCCGCAGTGGATGCCGATGCCGGGCATCGAGGGGCGGGAGATCAACCTCGTGCCCGTCGACTTCGTCGCCAAGGCGATCGACCACATCGCCCACGTCGAGGGGCTCGACGGCAAGGCCTTCCACCTCACCGACCCATCGCCGCTCACCGCGGGCGAGGTGATCGACGTGTTCGCTCGCGCCGCCCACGCGCCGCCTTCGTCGGTCCGCGTTCCCACGGCTGCGATCGAGGCGCTGAAGCCGCTCGTGAACGCCGGGATCTCGTCGATCCCGCTCGCCGGCACGGCCGCCGACAGCTTCCTCGCCGACTTCGGCATCCCGCGCGAGGTCCTCACCTACATCACCTATCCGACCCACTTCGACTCGCGGCAGACGCAGGCGGCGCTCGAGGGGACCGACATCCGGGTGCCCCCGCTCGCCGCCTATGCCGACAAGCTCTGGGACTACTGGGAGCGCCACCTCGACCCCGACCTCTACAGCGACCGAACCCTCGTGGGCGCGGTCCGCGGCCGGCGCGGGGTGATCAGCGGCGTCGCCGAGGTGCTCGGCCAGCAGATTCCGGACGAGCTCCTGCGGATCGGCCGCCGGCTTCAGGGGTCGGCCTCGCTCGAGACCGCGGTTCGCGGAAAGGTCGTGATGGTCACCGGCGCGTCATCCGGGATCGGCCGGTCGGCGGCGCTCAAGATCGCCGACGCCGGCGGGATCGTGCTCCTCGTCGCCCGCACGCCCGAGAAGCTCGAGTCCACCAAGGAGGCGATCGAGGCCGGGGGCGGCGAGGCGTTCATCCACCGCTGCGACCTATCCGACATGGACGACATCGACCGGATGGCCTCCGACGCGCTCGCCCAGCACGGCCACGTCGACGTGCTCGTCAACAACGCGGGGCGCTCGATCCGTCGCTCGATCGCGCTCTCCTACGACCGCTTCCACGACTTCGAGCGAACCATGCAGCTGAACTACTTCGGGGCGGTGAGGCTGATGCTGAAGCTCCTGCCCGTCATGCGTGAGCGTAAGTCGGGCCACATCATCAACATCAGCTCGATCGGCGTGCAGACGAACACGCCGCGCTTTTCGGCCTACGTGGCCTCGAAGGCGGCGCTCGACGCGTTCTCGCGCTGCATCGCGTCGGAGATCATGGACGACAACGTCCACATCACCGCGATCTACATGGGCCTCGTGCGAACGCCGATGATCGCCCCGACCAAGATGTACGACCGCTTCCCGACGATCACGCCGGAGGAGGCCGCGAACATGATCTGCGAGGCGATCATCCACAAGCCGAAGCGGATCGCGACGCCGATCGGCACTCTCGGCCAGATTCTCTACGCGATCAACCCGAAGTCGATCGACTACATCCTCAACAGCGCCTACCACCTCTTCCCGGACTCGAAGGCGGCGCGCGGCGAGCGCAAGAGGGAGGGCGCCAAGCAGGCTGAGCCGTCGCGGCCCACTGAGCCTCCGAGCGCGGACGAGGAGGCCTCGCGCCAGCAGGTGGCGTTCGCCTCGCTCATGCGAGGAGTTCACTGGTAGGCGGAGCCGTGACCCGGCTCCGCAAGCATTGGGGCTGGGGCTACGAGGACCAGCAGCCCGATCGCGCCGGGCTCGAGGCGGCGGCGGCCTCGGTCCGCGAGCGGCTCGGGTTCGAGGTCGACCGCATCGACGAGCCGGTCGCGCTCGAGGCGATCGATCTGCGCCCGCCGCGTGTGGAGGCCCCGGCCTCCCTCGCGACGCTCGTGAGCGCCGACCGGCGCGACCGCGTCTCGCACGCCCTCGGCAAGTCGTATACCGACGCCGTCCGAGGCTTCCGCGGGGAGTTCGAGAACGCCCCGGACCTGGTGGCCTACCCGGCCGACGAGGGCGACGTCGAGCGAGTGCTGGCGTGGTGCTCGGAGGATGGGATCGCGGCGATTCCCTACGGGGGCGGCACGAGCGTGGTGGGCGGCGTCGAGCCGGCCGTGGGCGAGGGCTATCGCGGCGCCGTCACCATCGACCTGAGAGGGCTCGACCGCGTGCTCGAGGTCGACCCGGTCTCGCGCGCCGCACGGGTGGAGGCCGGCGTTCTCGGCCCGTCGCTCTCGGATCAGCTTCGCGAGCACGGGCTGGCGTTCCGCCACTTCCCGCAGTCGTTCGAGTACTCATCGCTCGGGGGCTGGATCGCCACCCGGGCGGGCGGCCACTTCGCCACCATCTACACGCACGTCGACGACCTGGTCGAGTCGGTGCGCGCCATCACGCCGGCTGGGACCTGGGAGAGCAGGCGCCTGCCGGGCTCCGGCGCCGGGCCGAGCCCCGACCGGATGCTGATCGGATCCGAGGGCACGCTGGGGGTCATCACGGAGGCGTGGATCCGTCTCCACGCGCGCCCGGAGCACAAGCTCTCGGTGGGCGTCGGCTTCGACGACTTCACCGCCGGCGCCGAGGCGGTGCGCGAGCTCTCGCAGTCGGGCCTCTACCCGACCAACTGCCGTCTGCTCGACGCCACCGAGGCCGAGATCACGGGCGCGGGCCCGCCCGGCAAGGCGCTGCTGGTGCTCGGTTTCGAGTCCGCGCACCATCCGGTCGACGAGCCGATGCGGATCGCGCTCGAGTGCGCGCGCGACCACGGAGGCGAGCCCGGGGAGGTGAGGGGCGCCGGGCAGCGCGACGACGCGAGCGGGGCCTGGCGCCAGGCCTTCCTGGCCGCCCCCTACCTGCGCGACACCTTCGTCGCCATCGGCGTCCTCAGCGACACGTTCGAGACGGCGATCACCTGGGACCGGTTCGCCGGCTTCCACGGACGGGTGATGGACGGGGCCGCGGCCGCGATCGCCGAGGCCTGTGGCGCGCCGCCCGGCGGCCCGGGCTCGCCGCGCCTTTCCTGCCGCTTCACCCACGTCTACCCGGACGGCCCGGCGCCCTACTACACGGTCCTGGCGCCCGCCCGGCGCGGCGGCGAGGTGGCCCAGTGGGCGGAGATCAAGTCCGCCGCGTCCGACGCCGTGATCGAGGCGGGCGGCACGATCACCCACCACCACGCCGTCGGCCGCGAGCACCGGCCCTGGTATGACCGCCAGCGGCCGGAGCCTTTCGCGCAGGCGCTGCGCGCGGCGAAGGGCGCGCTGGACCCGGCGGGAATCCTCAATCCCGGCGTGCTGCTCGACCCGGCCCGCTAACCCCGTCGAACGTCCCTCAGTACCCGGCATAGCCCCAACCGCGGGACGTTCGCAGTGAGGAGGGGCTAGCCGGTCGGCCGCTGGACGCGGCGGTTCGTGCCCTGCGCCGCTCTCGGAAGCCGCGGGAACGCAAGGCCGGCGAGATCGGCCGCCCCGCCCCGGTTGGCGCGATCGCCGGCGCCGCCGGCGGTGAAGTCGACGATGAGGTACTGGCCGGGCCGGTAGGCCAGGAGCTGGTCTAGGGCCGGGATCCACTGCGCGCCCTCGTTCCCCGAGGCGGGGTCGCCGACGCCGGGGACCGGTCGCGGCAGGGTCGACGGCCTCGTGGTGCTGAACTGCGACATCTCGGTGATGCGGTTGTCGAACCGCTGCCTGTTGTTCTGGGCGCGGTCGAGGGTGACCCCGACCTTCACGCCGCTGGCGTCGAAGTGGCATTGGAGGAGGCGAGGGGTGCCGCTCGCGGAGCGGCGCAGGCGCGGAGCCGGCCGCGGATCGGCCTGGTCGACGAGCGTCTGGACGGCGGGCAGGGGGATGCGGGCGCAGAGGGCGGCCGCGCTTTGGCCGGCGCGGGCGGGGTTGGTGGAGGCGCCGTCGCGTCGCTGCCGCCGCAGCCGGCCGCGAGGAGAGCGGCGAGGGGGAGAGGAGCGCCGCGACCGCACCCCTTATTTCTAGCCGCCGCCCTCCGCGCGGGGCGACTTTCCGTTGTATTTCAGCGGGAAGTCGACCAGGGCCGGGAGAGGGAGGCGAGGCGGAAGAGCCCGTGCCTCGCCGCGTCTGGGCGGCTGAAGAAGCTGAAGCTGAAGTTCGCCGTCACCGTGGTGCTCGAGTTGAGCGTCACCTGGCAGGTCCCGGTCCCCGAGCAGCCGCCGCCCGACCAGCCGGTGAAGGTCGAGCCGAAGTTGCCGCCGCCGGACGGAGTGGCCGTGAGCGTCACGACGCTGCCGCTGGCGAACTGGGCGCTGCAGGTCGAGCCGCAGTTGATCCCGGCCGGCGAGCTCGTCACCGTGCCCGGAGCCGGTCCCGGTCTTGTTGACGGTCAAGGTCTGCTGCGGCGCCACGGCGAAGGTCGCGGTGACCGTGGTATCGGAGTTGAGCGTCACCTGACAGGTCCCGGTCCCCGAGCAGCCGCCGCCCGACCAGCCGGTGAAGGTGGACCCCGCCGCGGGGTTCGCGGTCAGGGTGACCGCCGTGCCCTGGTTGAACTGGGCGGCGCAGGTCGAGCCGCAGTTGATCCCGGAGGGGGAGCTCGTCACGGTGCCCGCTGCCGGTCCCGGCCTTGTTGACGGTCAGCGTCTGCTGCGGGACCGCCGTGAAGGTCGCGGTGACCGTGGTGTCCGAGCTGAGCGTCACCTGACAGGTGCCCGTCCCCGAGCAGCCTCCGCCCGACCAGCCGGTGAAGGTCGAACCGGCGGTTGGGTTTGCGGTCAGCGTCACCGCGGTTCCCTGCGCGAACTGGGCGCTGCAGGTGGCGCCGCAGTTGATCCCGGCAGGAGAGCTCGTCACCGTGCCGGCGCCGGTCCCGGCCTTGCTCACGGTCAGGGTCTGTTGGGGGCCGGTCGCGAAGGTGGCGGTCACCGAGGTGCTCGAGTTGAGCGTCACCTGACAGGTGCCCGGTCCCCGAGCAGCCGCCGCCCGACCAGCCGGTGAAGGTCGAGCCGGCGGTTGGGCTGGCGGTCAGGGTGACCTGGGTGCCCGCCGAAGAACTGCGCGCTGCAGGTGGAGCCGCAGTTGATGCCCGGCCGGGGAGCTCGTCACCGTGCCCGATCCGGCCCCGGTCTTGTTGACCGTCAGCGTCGGCTGCGGGGCGAATGGGTCGTTGAAGTTCGCCGTCACGGTGGTGCTCGAGTTGAGCGTCACCTGGCAGGTCCCGGTCCCCGAGCAGCCGCCGCCCGACCAGCCGGTGAAGACCGAGCCGCCGAAGCCGCCGTTCCCGCCGCCGCCGGCGGGAGTGGCGGTGAGGGTGACCGACCGTGCCGCCGCGCGAACTGAGCGCTGCAGGTCGAGCCGCAGTTGATCCCGGCCGGCGAGCTCGTCACCGTGCCGGAGCCGGTCCCGGTCTTGTTGACGGTCAGCGTCGGCGTGCGGAGAGGCGGTGAACGTTGCCGTCACCGTGGTGTCGGAGCTGAGCGTCACCTGGCAGGTCCCGGTCCCCGAGCAGCCGCCGCCGGACCAGCCGGTGAAGGTCGACCCGGCCGTTGGGCTGGCCGTCAAGGTGACCGCGGCTCCCTGGTTGAACTGCGCCGAGCACGTCGAGCCGCAGTTGATCCCCGCCTGGGGAGCTCGTCACGGTCCCGCTGCCGGTGCCGGCCTTGTTAACGGTCAGGGTCTGCTGCGGGACCGCCGTGAAGGTCGCGGTGACCGTGGTGTCCGAGCTCAGCGTCACCTGACAGGTGCCCGGTCCCCGAGCAGCCTCCGCCCGACCAGCCGGTGAAGGTCGGAGCCGGCCGCCGGGCTGGCGGTGAGCGTGACCGCGGTGCCCTGCGCGAACTGCGAGCTGCAGGTCGCCCCGCAGTTGATCCCGGACGGGGAGCTGGTGACGGTGCCCGAGCCGGTGCCGGCCTTGCTCACGGTCAGAGTCTGCGGGGGCGCGGCGGTGAAGTTCGCGCTAACCGAGGTGCTCGAGTTGAGCGTCACCTGACAGGTCCCGGTCCCCGAGCAGCCGCCCCCCGACCAGCCGGTGAAGCTTGCGCCGCCGGTTGGGCTGGCGGTGAGCGTGACCACGGTGCCGCCAGGGAACTGGGCGCTGCAGGTCGAGCCGCAGTTGATCCCGGAGGGCGAGCTCGTCACGGTGCCCGAGCCGGTCCCCGTCTTGCTGACGCTCAGCGTCGGCTGGGGGGCATTGGGGTCGTTGAAGGTCGCCGTCACGCTCGTACTCGAGTTGAGCGTCACGTGGCAGGTTCCGGTCCCCGAGCAGCCGCCTCCAGACCAGCCGGTGAACACCGAGCCGCCACCGCCGTTCCCGTTCCCGCCGCCGCCGGCGGCCGTGGCGGTGAGCGTGACTGCTGTCCCCTGCGCGAACTGCGCGCTGCAGGTGGAGCCGCAGTTGATGCCGGCGGGCGAGCTCGTCACCGTGCCCGAGCCGGTTCCGGTTTTGTTGACCGTCAGCGTCGGCTGGGGGCCTGCCGCGGTCACGGTGACCGTGTGGGTCGTGCTCGACGTGAAGCCGTTGTTGTCGGTGACCGTGAGCTTGACCGTGTAGGTGTTCGCCGTCGAATAGGAATGGGTCGCGGTCGCGCCCGACGCCGAGGAGCCGTCGCCGAAGTCCCAGCTGTAGTTCGTGATCGTGCCGTCGCTGTCGGTCGATGCGCTGCCGTTGAAGCTGAGGCTCTGCCCGGTCTGCCCCCCCGGGGCGGTGAAGGTCGCCGTCGGCAGGGCGTTCCGCTGCTCGCAGCCGTTGATCCCGTTCCCCCAGTCCATCTGGACGTAGTAGGGGTTCGCGTTGACCAGCTCGTTGAACAGCGAGCCGGGGCTCCCACCAAGCGGCGTCCCGTAGTCGTTGCCGGTGTTGCGGCACTTGTCGGCGCCCTCGTTGCCGTTCGCGTCGAACCAGGCGTTCAGCCGCGGGTCCTCTCTCGCCTCGTTCGCCTCGTGGCTGAGCCCGCTGAGGACGTCGTCGACGTTCCCGTTGGCGTGTCCGTTCGGGTACTGGCCCGTGCCGCAGCCCCCCGCGCTCACCGGCGCGTAGGGGATGTTCGCGTAGACAGTCGTCCCGCCGGTGTTGTTGTAGGAGTGGTAGGCGCACCACTGTTGGAGGAAGCAGCCCGAGGAGGTCGTCGTCCCGAAGCAGCTTCCGACGTTCGGCGGCAGGACCACGAAGTAGTAGTTCGAGAGGCCGCGGGGCAGGCTGTTCGCGTTGATGACGCTGTCGACCTCGCTCGACACCTGGGCGTCGGTGAGGCAGCTCGTGAACGACGAGTAGGCGGGACAGGCCCCGCTCGTCGGATATGTGGTCGTGTCGGTGAACGAGGCGCCGTAGCTAGAGCCGTAGCCGGCTCGGGCACCCGTCGTGTCGGTGTACTGGGTTCCAACCGACAAGTGGTTGGTCGACTTGCCCGTGTCCGCGGCGACGTCCTGCAGATACTTCGTGATCGCGGCCGTGTAGCCGGCGGGGAACGTGAACCCGCTCGGAGCCCAGAAGATCGCGTAGGCGGTGTTCGAGGGCATCACCGGGCCGCCGTGATAGGTCAGGTTGATCCCCGCCGTTTGAGCCTGCCCGCCGGCCTTGGCCTGCCCGCTCGGCTTCGCGCCGTTCAGCGGCATGTACGAGAGGTCCGGCCCGGTCTGGTTGACGATCACGGCGCCGGCCTGGACCGCCCCGAGACCGACGATGAACGCCGTTGCCAGCACTGCGATCAGCGCCGACCGTAGCCGGGAGCCGAAAATCAGATTAATGAGCGCGGATGCGCTCGAGCGCATAAAACCTCCGTGTCGAGCCGCCCCTGCGGCCGAGCGAGCCTACCCGATGAGCCGGCCTATCCAGGTAATCGGCGCAGGCTCCGCTGTCCTTTAGGCGGCGCGCCGGTAGCCGCCCGCGATCAGCAGCCGCGTAACGGTGTCGATGACGCTGCCGAGCTCGGCCATGTCCCTGTCGGTGAACCGGACGGGGCGCAGGCCGCGCAGCTGCAGGGCGCGATCGCGCCGGCGGTCGCGCTCGAATGCCGCCCGCCTCGCGTGCCAGGTGCGGCCATCGAGCTCGACCGCGAGCCCGTAGTCCGGCCAGCACGCGTCGACCTCGTATTCGCCGACCCAGGTGTTCATCTCGGGCAGGGGGAGGCGGGCGTCGCGGCAGGCATCGTGGAAGCGTTGCTCCATCGGTTCGAACGAAAAATGGGCTGGTTAGGGCGGTAGAGCTCGAGCGCCGCCTCGAGGCGCTTCCGACCGCGGTGCTTCACGTTGCGGCGAAGAAGATCATCGGTGGCGTACACGTCGAGGAGCTCGCGCTGGTCTGCTCGCTCGACGGCGCGCGAGAGCCGGTCGGCGTTCGCCACCGTGGCGAAGTCGAGGAGGGTGCGGGGGAGGGCGGTGACGGGGATGCCGTCGATGGTGGTGGCATCGGCCGGGCTGAGGGACGAGGCTCGGCGAAGGAGGATGCCGCGCCGGCGTGCGCGGCCGCTCCGGGCGGGGGTGGTCACATCAACGCGTGAAGCGCTCGTGGCAAGCAGGTCCCAGAGCGCGACGGCCGACCGGTGGCTGAGCAGCGCGCCCGGCCCGCAGGCGAGCACGGCCGCCATCCACCTGCCCCTAAGCGTGAGCCGCGAGTGCCCGACCGCATACACACCTCGATGAACGCGGTGAAGAAGGCCGCGAGCGATCCGGTACTCGATCGCACCCGCCCCGAGACCCACCGCGGCGAGCTGCGGACGAGCAACGACGCCGTGCTGGCGCCGCGCGACCTCGGCGATCCACCGATCGGCGTGGTCGACTTTCCCTTGCATGTCAACGGGAAGTCGCCCAGCGCGGTCCATGTGGGGGACGTTGGCGCCAAAGAGCGCACGGATGGCGCGCAGGACGCAAGAAGAGCCACGCACGCTCACCCTCAATCGAAAAAACGTCCCACCGACCGCGTCCGCGCCACAATCCCCCCATGGCCCGAAGCGCCCTGTGTCCCGTCCTCGTCCGGCGCGACGACGAGCTCGCGATCCTCGAGGACGGGCTCCTCGCCGCGCGGCGCGGGGAGGGGCGGTTCGTCGTCCTTTCCGGGGAGGCCGGGATCGGCAAGACCCGGCTCGTCCGCGAGCTCGAGGCACGGGCCGAGCGGCTCGGAGCCACGGTGCTCATGGGCGGCTGCAGCGAGGCGGAGATCTCGCTTCCCTACCTGCCGTTCGTCGAGGCGATCGGGAACTACATCGACGCGATGGGTCCGGCGACGGTCGCCGAGCGCCTGGGCGCGGCGCGGGCGCCGCTCGCCCAGCTCTTCCCGCAGCTTTCGGACAGCGGCGAGGCCGAGCGGGTCGGCGACCCGGCGCAGGGCAAGATGCGGCTCTTCGAGTCGATCGTCTACCTCCTGACGATCGCGGCCCGGGAGCGCACGGTGCTGCTCGCGGTCGAGGACGTCCACTGGGCCGACGAGTCGACGCTCGAGCTGCTCGACCATCTCGCCCGCCGGCTCAAGGACCTCCCGGTGATGACCCTCCTTACCTACCGCAGCGACGAGCTTCATCGCCGGCATCCCTTCCTCCCGACCCTCCAGGCATGGCGCCGCTCGGGCGCGGCCGAGCTCGTCGAGCTGCACCCGCTCCCCGAGGGCGGGGTCGAGGAGATGATCGCCGCGATCCTCGGCAGCGACGGCGTCGACCGCGAGCTCGCCGACCTGATGTTCCAGCGAACGGAGGGCAACCCGTTCGTGCTCGAGGAGATGCTGCGCGAAGCGCCCGACGAGGTCGGCTCCGGCGGCCCCGGAGGCCTTCGCGCGCTGGACTCGATGCAGATACCGGAAACGGTCCGCGACACGATCCTGCTGCGCCTCTCGCGCCTCGACCGCGAGGACACCGAGGTCTTGGAGGGGGCCGCGGTGCTCGGGCGAAGCTTCGACGCCCCCACCCTCGTTGCCCTCTCCAACGTGGAGTCGAGCGCCGTGCACGGGGCCATCTCCGTTGCCGTCGCCCAGCAGCTGGTGGAGGAGGACCCCGACCGCGCCGGCAATTACCGCTGGCGCCACGCCCTGACCCAGGAGGCGATCTACGAGGAGATCCTGACCCCGCGCCGCCAGGCGATCCACTCGCATGCAGCCGACGCGCTCGCCGCGGCCGGCGCGACCCGGCCGGTCGACCTCGCGCGCCACCTCCTGGGCGCCGCGCGCTTCGACGAGGCGGTGCCCGTTTGCCTCGCCGCAGCGGAGGAGGCGGAGCGCTCGATCGCGTTCGGCGAGGCGATCGGCATGCTCGAGCGGGCCCTGCCCCACGTGAAGGATGAGACCGAACGCGCCCGGATGCTCTGCCGGATCGGTCAAGACCATTGGCTGAACGGCGAGTCCGCACGCGGTGAGCGGTTCCTCGAGGAGGGGGTTGGGGAGCTCGATCGGCTCGGCGAGCGGCTCGACGCCGCGCGTTACCGCATCGTCTACGGGCGCTGCCTGTGGGAGGGAAGCAAGCCGGAGGAGGCTCGCCGCGAGTACCTCAAGGCGCGCGAGGCGCTCGAGGGCGAGGGACCATCCGCCGACCTGGCGATGGCGCACGTGCGCCTGGCCGGCCTGGACGCCTTCGAGCTCGATTACCAGGGCTGCCTCGAGCACTCGCGAAAGGCCGTGGCGATCGCCGAGGAGGCGGGCGCCGACTTCGAGCGCGTCTGGGGTCTCGGCTTCGTGGCGCTCGGGCTGCTCGACTCCGGCGAGCACGCCCGCGGCTTCGAGGCGATGGACGCGTGCTACCGGGAGGCGTCGGAGAAGGGGTACTGGTACGTCGCCCAGAACATGACGTTCAACGACGTCTGGACTCGGACCCACACGCTGGAGACCGAGCTCGACGAGCGGCTCGCGAGGCCGAGCGACGCCGGCGACTCGAGCGTGGACCAGGCCAGCAGGGGGATCCTCGGTTCCTGGGTGCGGAAGTCGCAGGGGGACCTCGTGGCGGCGCGCAAGGAGGGCGAGCGCGCCCTCGCTCTCTACCGCGAGCTCGGCTACGGAAAGATGATCTGGCGGTGCGAGGTGAACCTCGCGGAGGTGCTGGCCGAGCTCGGCCTCGCGACCGAAGCGAGGGCGGCCTTGCCGGCGGTCTCAACGCGGACCGAGCTTCAGGACATCGTCTACGACGCCGCGGCTCACATCCGCTCCGCCGAGTGCGCGGGCGATCGCGACGAGGCGCTCGAACGGGCGCGCGAGATCGCCGACCGGGCCGAGGGCCTCGCGACCTACCGCGAGACGCTCGCCATCGGGGTCGAGGTCCTGGTGGCCGCGGGCGAGCTGGAGGCGGCGGACCGCGTGGCGAATGCGGGCGAGCGACGCGCGTCGACCGCGGGCGCGAGCTTCCAGGACGAGATGCGCGGGCGGCTCCTGCTGGCGCGCGGGCGGCCCGAGGCTGCGATCGCCCCGGCCAACGCCGCGATCGAGGCCGCCCGGGCCGCGGGCTACCCGCTGGTCGAGCTTCGCCGCCGCCTGCCGCTCGCCGAGGCCCTCCACGCGGGGGGCGATCCCGAGTCGGCCGCGAGCGAGCTGCGCGCGGTCGCCGAGCACGCGGACGCCATCGGCGCGGCCCTGATCAGAACCGAGGCGGGCGCTCTCGCGGCTCGCCTCGGCGTCGACCTGCCGCCGCGGCCCGAGCCAGCTCCCGAGCCGGACGCCCAGCCGGAGGTCGTGCCGCTCGGCGAGCGGCTCGTGACCTCGCTCTTCGCCGACGTGCGCGGGTATTCCGCCCGAGCGGCGAACGCCTCGCCGCAGGACCTGGCCGGGGACGTCGCCGCGCTCTACCGCTTCGCGAGGGCCACGATCGCGAGCCAGGGCGGGATCGTCGACAAGTTCGCGGGCGACGCCGTCATGGCGACCTTCAACGTCTCGCAGACGAGCGTCGATCACTGCGTTCGCGCCCTGGAGGCGGCGCTCGGCCTCCGCGACAAGGCGGCTCTCAGCGGGCTCGAGGTCGGCATCGGCATCGCGGTCGGCCCCGCGATCCTGGGCCGCGGCGCCTCCACCGACAACATCGCGGTCACCGGCATATCCACCAACCTCGCGGCGCGACTCCAGGCGGCGGCCGAGCCCGGCGAGATCCTCCTCAGCGAGGAGGCCCACCAGCGCGTTGGCCCGTGGCTTGCCGAGCGCGATCTCGAAGCCGAGCGCGAGGAGCTCGAGCTCAAGGGCTTCGACGGCCGCCAGCCCGCCTACCGCCTGCCAGCTCCCCGGTTGGTAGAAACCGGCCCGTGATCGACCACGTAGTGATCACGGTGAGCGACCTCGAGCGCTCGAAGACGTTCTACGAGCGGGCGCTGGCGCCGCTCGACTACCACCTGTTCACCGAGTTCCCGTCGGTCGCCGGCTTCGGGCCGACGGGCAAGCCCACCTTCTGGATCCGCCAGGGCGAGGCGACCGCGCCGGTCCACGTCGCCATCGCGAGCCTGGACCGCGAGACGGTCGACGCGTTCCACGCCGCCGCGCTCGAGGCGGGAGGCACCGACAACGGCGGCCCTGGCGTGCGCGAGATCTACCACCCCACCTACTACGGCGCCTTCGTGCTCGATCCCGACGGCCACAACATCGAGGCCGTCTGCCACAAGCCGCCCGGCTGAGGGCCGCGCCGCGGCCTAACCTTTCCCGCGTGGAAAGCGCCGCCGAGCAGAGCCGCTCGGGCTCGGCCCCGATCGCAGAGCCCACCGCGCCCGGCCGCACCCGCTCGCCGCTCGTGGCGACGTTCGTCGCCATGCGCCCGCAGGAGTGGATCAAGAACATCCTCGTCTTCGCGGGCCTCGTGTTCTCGAAGAAGTTCAACGACCCCACGCAGGTCGTCGACGCCGTCCTGACCTTCGTCGCCTTCTGCGCGATCTCGAGCGCCGGCTACCTCTTCAACGACATCCACGACGTGGCGCACGATCGAAGCCACCCCGAGAAGCGCCACCGCCCGATCGCCGCCGGCGAGATCACGACCGCCACCGCGTGGGCGGTCGCCGCGCTGCTGACCGTCATCGCGATCGACGTCGCGATGATCGGGGTCTCGCTCGAGGTGGCGGCGATCGTCGCGATCTACGGGGTGACGACGGTCGCCTACTCGCTGATCCTGAAGCGCCTGGTGATCATCGACGTGATGACGATCGCCTCGCTCTTCATCGTCCGCGTGGTCGCGGGCGCGGTCGCCGTGGAGGCCCACGCCTCTCCCTACCTGCTGGTCTGCACGGCGATGCTGGCGCTCTTCCTCGGCTTCACGAAGCGCCGCCAGGAGGCGATCCTCGAGGCCCACGAGAAGGCCGAGTCACGGCCCGTCCTCGAGCACTACTCGGTGCCGTTCCTCGACCAGATGGTCTCGATGGTCACCGCCGCGGCGATCATCAGCTACGTCATCTACGCCATCAACTCGCCGCAGATCGGCTCGAAGATGCTCGCGACGGCCCCGTCGGTGCTGTACGGGATCTTCCGCTACCTCTACCTGATCTACGACCGCGAGGACACGCGCTCCACGGCGGCGATCCTGGTCGAGGACCCGGGCATGATCTTCGCCGGCGTCACCTGGGTCATCTCCGCGCTCGTGATGCTCTACGCGGTGGGCTGAGTGCTCCCCCTAACGTCCAGTCGGTAGCTTATATAGCGTCCAAACAGTAGCGTTAAAGCCGTCCATATGGTAGCCTTTAAACATGGCGGTCAGGGGCTACTCACCGCGGATTGTCGACGGCGAGCTCGAAGAGCTCTTCTCGGCTCTGCCTGCCGTCGTCATTGAGGGTGCGAAGGCGGTTGGCAAAACGACCACCGCCTCTCGTATTGCGGCGACAACGCACGCTCTGGATCAACCCGCACTCAGAAGCCTCGCTCAGGCGGACCCGGCCCGCCTGCTCGACGACCCGCCCCCGGTGCTGATCGACGAGTGGCAGCGAGTCCCCGAGATCTGGGATCTGGTGCGCCGCCGCGTCGACGCGGGCGCGCCGCGCGGGCAATTCCTGCTCACTGGCTCCGTGACGCCCGCGGATCCGCCGACCCACTCCGGAGCCGCTCGGATCGTCAGCCTGCGGATGCGACCTCTCTCGCTCGCGGAACGCAGCGAGGAGCGCCCCACCGTGAGCATTCGCGAGTTGCTCTCCGGTGCGCGTGCCGCGATCACGGGCCGTACCGGGTGGGACCTCGAGAGATACGCGGGCGAGATCCTTCGATCCGGGTTCCCCGGCCTCCGCGAACTGGAGAGCAGGCCGTTGCGAGCGCAATTGGACGGCTACCTGCGTCGGATCGTCGACCGAGACTTTCCGGATGAAGTCGGCCGCCGGGTCCGAAATCCGCAGGCTCTCCGTCGGTGGATGGCAGCGTATGCGGCGGCGTCATCCACGACAGCGTCGTTCGAGACGATCCGCGATGCGGCCACGGCTGGCCAGGCGGAAAAGCCCGCGAAGACCACGGTCGGGCCCTACCGGGAGGCCCTGGAGAGGCTGTGGATCGCGGATCCCGTGCCCGCGTGGGTTCCCACGCGAGCCCACATACGACGCCTTGCGATGCCGCCTAAGCACCAACTCGTCGACCCGGCGATCGCCGCACGCTTACTTGGCCTTGACAAGGAGGCGCTTTTTCGGGGCTCGGCGGTCGGTCCACCAATCCCTCGTGATGGAACCGTCCTTGGTGCCCTTTTCGAATCCCTGGTGACCCTCTCGGTCAGGGTCTACAGCCAGGCCGCCGAGGCGGAGCGCGTTTCGCATCTCAGGACCCGGGCCGGCGAGCACGAGGTCGACCTGATCGTGGAACGTGGCGACGGCCGGTTCGTCGCCTTAGAGGTGAAGCTTGCGCGGGACGTTGACGACGGCGACGTGAAGCATCTGCGATGGCTCAGGGAGCGTGTCGGCGAGGAGCTCCTGGACGCAGCCGTGATCACCACCGGTGCCGATGCATACCGCCGCGCGGACGGGATCGTCGTGATCCCGGCTTCACTGCTCGGGCCGTAACTCCATCTCCGTGCCGCGGCCGGTAAAGGGCGCGCCGCTACTTGGCGCTGCCACGGGTGTTGTCAGTCCAGGAATGCGTCGACTGCAGATTGCCCTGCTTGCGGTATCCGCGGCGATCGCGGTCATGCACGCTGCACAGGCCCAGGCGGCGTACGACCCCTGCCCGGCCGACCCCGTCCAGCACTGGATGAGTGAGTCGAGGGCCCATGCGGCCTCGATCCCCTCGCTGACCCACCCGTTCGGCATCCCCTCCTACGCCGGCACGATCCTGAAGCCCGCGGACCGCAAGCGGTACCCGGGCAAGCGGCCTCTCGTCGTCCTCCAGCACGGCCTCGGTGGCAACCAGTGCGGGCTCGTCTGGGCTGCGAGGATGCTCGCTGGCCACGGCTACGTCGCGATGATCTGGACCTCGCCGAAGGAGACGACGCCCGGTGGCTCCCTCATCAACGCCGTCGACGCGACTCGGTCCGCGCTCGCCTTCGCCCGCTCGGCCGCGAACCCCTACGCGAAGCTCACCGACGCGAAGCGGATCGCGCTCGCCGGCCACTCGATGGGCTCGATCGACGCCGGCTACGTCCAGCAGGACCGCGACCGCGGCGTGAGGGCGATCGTCGCCCTCGACAACCTCCACCGCTGGGTCGGGGGCGACCCGGGCGGAGCGGCCATCGGCTGCACGAGGGAGCCGTCGAACGAGATCACGCCCCGCGTTCCGGCCCTGGGCTTCGCCATGGACATGCCGTGCTCGGAGCGTCCCGACTACGCCCCCGCGGACCTGAAGGAGATCGGCTTCAGGCACTGGAGGAAGGCCGGCATCCCGAGCATGGAGCTCGTGATGCGGGGCTTCCAGCACTCGAGCTTCACCGGCAAGGGCACCGACCGGCAGCACCGCTACGTCGCCCACTACTTCCTCGCGTGGATGCGCCTGTGGCTCGACGGCCACTCCAAGGCGACCAAGAGGCTCCTGGCGACCCGCGTCGACGACGTGCCGACGCCCTCGATCCTGAGCTCGCGCTTCCTCTCCGGCGCCTTCCTGCCGCCCCACGTTCACACGAACGACTTCGCGAGCTGGCTCGGCGCCGGGCAAGGAACGGCTCGCCGACGTTGACACGGCGGGCGGCCGTGCACTAGGGTCGGCAGGCCGTCCAAGGAGGGAACGAAGTGAGTGGCGTCCGTCAGAGGGCACGCCCGAAGAGGTGGTCGACTCGGGTCAGGAACGCGGGAATCGTCGCCTCGTCGATCGGGGCGCTCGCGCTCTGGGGAGCGATACCGCCGGCCGGGGCCGCTGATCGGCCGGCGACCGGAGGGAAGGCGGGCCACCATCGTCACCACCACCACCATCACCATCGGCGAGCATGCCCGCGCCGAGGACATCGACATCGCCACCACCGCCACCGCTTCCGACACCGCCTGAAGCCGACCCCGGCTCGCTGCCGGGCGAACCCGATTCCGGCACGGGTCAAGCCGGATCGAGGAAAGCCGGTCGAGGGCGGCGTCACCGCCGGTCCGTACACGCCCCCGGTGGAACCCCCGCTCGGCGGCGACGACGAGGACGCGCGGAAGCTCTCGATACCGGCGGGCCCGTTCATCCCCGAGAAGCATCCGATCGAGCAGCCGGCGCCGGACCAGGAGACGAGCCAGCCGGCGCCCAAGGCCCAGCTGCCGCTGGCGGGAATCGGCGACATCGACGTCGTCCGCAACCGAAGCCTGATGGCGAGCCCGTCGATCGCCTCCAACTTCGCCTCGACGGATGGCGGCGAGCAGAGCGTCGCCACGGTCGGCAGCACCGTCCTCTACACGACCAACGATGGCGACGCGCTCTCCACCGACGGCGGCCTCACGTTCAGCTACCTCGATCCGCGGACCGTCTTCCCGAGCGCCGCCGGCGGCTACTGCTGCGACCAAGTGGTGGCCTGGATGCCGCGGATCAAGCGCTTCGTCTGGGTGATCCAGTACTGGGGTGGCAGCGGGGGCGTCCCCAACGACCGGCTCGGGAACGTGGTCCGCGTCGCCACCGCGACCGCCGGGCAGGTCGCCGCCTCGGGCGGGACGAGCTGGAGCTACTGGGACTTCACGCCGGCGGACTTCGGCATCCGGCGGCACACGAGGCCCCGGGGGGCGACGTTCCCGCAGTTCGACCGGGTCCACGTAGCGACGACGCGCACCTGGCTCTACCTGACCGTCGATGCCTGGCGCTCGAAGGGCAAGGTCTTCGACGGCAGCGTGATGTGGCGCATCCGCCAGACTCAGCTCAAGTCCGGCTCGATCGGCTACCAGTATCTGCACACCCCGACCGCCTCGAGCAAGGTCCGGCCCGCCCAGGACGCCTCGAACAAGGCCACGACCCAGTACTTCGCCGGCGCGGCGTCGACGAGCCGGCTCAACGTGTTCAAGTGGTCGGACGCCGCCAACGCTCTGATCTACGAGTACGACATCGACCACGGCACGGTTGCGACCGAGGACACGGCGAGCAACGACCCCTCGGGCGACAACTGGATGGACCGCTACGGCAAGCAGGCGGGGGCGGTGGTCACCGGCGCCAACACCGGCAACTCGCTGCTGTTCGGCTGGATGTTCGGGCGAAAGGCGAAGGTGCTCCGCGACGGAGCCGAGCAGACGATCGACTCGCACGGGCAGCCCGGGATCGGCTTCATCGTCATCAACAGCGCCCAGAACCCGCCGAAGAAGGTCGCCGGCGCCCAGATCGAGTACGCCGATCTGGCGACCGCGTTACCGCAGCTGCGGGCCAACACCAACGGCTCGACGGCGCTCAGCTTCATGCTCGGAGGCCCATCCCGCTATCCATCGCACGCGGTCGGGTTCCTGATCGACTACGCCGCGGCGCAGACGGTCAGCGGCCAGCGATCGCTGATCGAGCCGGGCAACGGCGGCGACTACCTCGGTCTCACCAGCATCCCCGGCACCCAATGCTTCGCCGCGGCGGGTTCGGCGAGCAAGAAGGCGGAAACGGACTTCATCGACCCTCACTACGTCATCTTCGGACGCGCGGCCGCCCACTGCACGCCGCCGGTCGTACCGCCCCCGCCGAGCGGGCCGGACCTGGTGGTCGATTCGATCGGCGGCGGGCTTCGGCGCGATCACCATCGACGTCAAGAACATCGGCACCGCCGTCGCCGGGGCCAGCAAGCTCGCCTACAACTTCAACGGCGGGGCGAGCGCGCTGCTCGACGTCGGCCCACTCGCCGCCGGGCAGACCGATACCGAGGTCGTCGCCTGTCCCATCAACGGCCCGGTCACCGTCAACGCCACCGCCGACGCCACCAACCTCGTCGCCGAGACGAACGAGGCGAACAACTCCCTCAGCGTCCCGATCACCTGCCACCTCAACCAGCCCGATCTCGTCGTCGACCGCGTCTACGGCAACCAGGAAGCGGCTGACTGCACGATCTACGCCGACATCCGCAACGCCGGCAGCGGATCCGCCGGCGCCAGCATGACGCGGTTCCAGGACCTCGCCGCCACCCCGACGTTCGACGAGCTGGTGCCGACCCCAGCGCTTGCCGCCGGGTCGGTGGCGACCGTGACCCTTCCACGCGTCTACGGGCAGAACAACGCGGCCACGGTGACCGCCGACGCCACCAACGTCGTCGCCGAGAGCAACGAGGCCAACAACACGGGTACGGGCTCCGGCTACCCGAGCACGAACGGCAACTGCCACTACCCGTAGGACGCCGGGATCTCCTGGCGCCTTGGGAGAGCTAGACCGAGACCGTCCCGACGACGCTGTCGATGTGCGGCACGGGCTCCCCGTTGCGCTTCAGTTCGTCGACGTAGAGGGCGATCGCGTCGCGGATCTCGGTTTCCGCCTCCTCGCGCGTGTCGCCGACCGCGAAGACCGGCAGGTCGGCAGCGCGTGCGCTCCAACTCCCATCGTCGGCCCGCTCGTAGATGACTCCGTAAGTGGTCAACGCAACTCCTCCAGACCGGTAGCGCGCCTGATGCTAGCCAAGGTTCCCGCGGGAACATTGCGATTCGCCTTGCCCCCGCCCGGGACGGCGACCCGACGGCCGTCGCCCATGGACCCAGATCTCGTGATGACGCGACCGTGCCGTTTCGCGGATGGGTAGATTCCCTCCCCCGGATGGACCTGACGCTGACTCAAGAGGAGCAGGCGTTCCGCGACGAGGTGCGCGACTGGCTGGAGGCCAACAACCCCGGCGAGGAGCCCCGCAGCGGCACCGACGCCTGGGTCGAGTTCGCGAGCGACTGGCAGCGCAAGATGCACGAGGGCGGCTGGGCCGGGATCTCCTGGCCCGCCGAGTACGGGGGCCGTGGCGCGAGCCTGATCGAGCAGGCGATCTTCGCCGAGGAGATGGGCCGCGCGCAGGCGCCGCGCCCGGCGAACGTGCTGGGCCTCGTGATGGGCGGCCCCGTCGTCATCGCCCACGGCACCGAGGAGCAGAAGGAGCGCTACCTCGAGCCGATCCTCTCCGCCGAGGAGATCTGGTGCCAGGGCTTCTCCGAGCCCGAGGCCGGCTCCGACCTCGCCTCGCTCAAGACCAAGGCCGTCCCGGAGAACGGCGGCTGGCGCGTCACCGGCCAGAAGGTCTGGACCAGCTTCGCCCAGTATTCGAAGTGGTGCATGCTCGTCGCCCGCACCGACCCCGACGTGCCGAAGCACAAGGGCCTCACCTACTTCCTGCTCGACATGGAGCAGGACGGGGTGGAGGTCAGGCCGCTGCGCCAGATCACCGGCGAGGCGGAGTTCAACGAGCTCTTCTTCGAGGGCGCCTACATCCCCGACGAGAACGTGGTCGGCGGCGTCGGCAACGGCTGGAACGTCGCCATCACCACGCTGATGAACGAGCGCGCCGGCCTCGGCGCCTCGGCGGCGCAGGGCATGCGCACCGGGCTCGCTGACCTCGTCGGGCTCATCAACGAGCGCGGGCTCGGCGACGACGCCTCGGTTCGCGAGCGTGTCGCCAAGCTTCAGATCGGCATCGAGGCCCTTCGCCTCGGCGCGCTGCGGACGCTCACCGCGACGATGAAGACGGGCATCCCCGGGCCCGAGGGCTCGATCTCGAAGTGGGAGTGGGCCGAGCTGAACCAGGAGATGACGAGCTTCGCCACCGACGTCCTCGGAGCCGACGGCCTCACCTGGGGCGAGGAGTGGACGCACCGCTTCCTGCGCTCGCAGGCGAACTCGATCGAGGGCGGCACCACCGACGTGCTGAAGAACATCGTCGCCGAGCGCGTGCTCGGGCTGCCGCGGCTGAGGTAGGCGAGCGATGAACTTCGGACTCAACGACGAGCAGCGCGAGATCCAGTCGACGGCGCGCGAGCTCCTCACCAGCCGCTTCAAGCCCGAGAAGGTCCGCGAGCTCGCCGAGTCGCGAACCTACGACGACGGCATCTGGACGGAGATGTCCGAGCTCGGGTGGCCGGGCATCGCGGTCGCCGAGGAGGACGGCGGGCAGGGCCTCGGCCTGATCGAGCTGGTCCTGATCGCCGAGCAGGCCGGCTACGCGCTGGCGCCGACGCCGCTCATGTCGACCTGGAACGCCGCGCTCTTCCTGAGCGAGGGCTCCGATCAGCAGCGCGCCGCATGGCTCCCTGGGGTTGCCTCGGGTGAGGCCCTCGGGGCCGCCGCGTTCGACGGACGCACCGACGGCGCCGTGGTCCCCGACGCCGAGTTCGCCGAGGTCCTCGTGCTGTCGAGTGGTGAGGATGCGGCGCGGATCGTCGAACCCGTCGAGGCCACCATCGAGCCGCTCGATCTCGTCGATACCACCCGCCGCTACTTCAAGGTCTCCGCCGATGGCGGCGACGAGATTGCCGGCGACGTCAACGCCGCCGCCGACCGCGCGCTCGTCGCCCTCGCGGCCGAGCTCACCGGCGTCGCCGCCCGCGCGATGGAGATGGCCGTCGACTACGCGAAGGAGCGCGAGCAGTTCGGCCGCCCGATCGGCGCCTACCAGGCCGTCTCGCACCGCTGCGCGCAGATGCTCTACGACGTCGAGGAATCCCGCTCGCTCACCTACTACGCGGCGTGGACCGCGGGCGCCGAGCCCGAGTCGCTCCCGCTCGCGTCGAGCATGGCGAAGGCGCGGGCCTCCGACGCCGCCCGCGCCGTCACCGCGGCGGCGATCCAGGTCTTCGGCGGCATCGGCTTCACCTGGGAGCACGACATCCACTTCCTGCTGAAGCGCGCCCGCGTCTCGGCCGAGCTCCTCGGCACCGCCCGCCAGCACCGCGAGCGGGTGGCCGCCCTGGTTGGAGTTGGCTGACCGAACCCGCGCGCCGAGGCGGCGGGGCGGGGCGGGGGCGCTGGCGGCGGTCGCGCTCGCCGTCCTCGCGACGGCCGCGCCGGCGCAGGCACCGGCCGCGAGGGGAAGCGACCCGGAGCGCTCGTTCTTCGGCGTCACGACGTCGCCGGCTTTCATGACCAACCGCGACGTCGCGGGGATGAGGAGGGGAGGCGTCGGGACGGCGCGGTTGGCCTTCGACTGGCGAGAGTTTCAGACCGGGGTCGGGTTTCCATATGACTGGCGGTGGGCCGACGGGCAGATGAAGTCGCTCGCGCGCCACCACGTCCGCGCCCTGCCGGTCTTCTACGCGACGCCCGGCTGGCTCGCCGCCGATCCCTACGCGCCCGCCTTCGACAACCCCGACTGGTGGAAGGGATGGACCTCGTTCCTGAGTGCCGCCGCGAGCCGCTACGGGCCCCACGGCACGTTCTGGAAGCGGTACCCGCAGATCCCCTACTACCCGATCCTCGCCTGGCAGATCTGGAACGAGCCGAACCACTACTTCGGCGCCAAGCCGTCGCCGAAGGCCTACGCGCACGTTCTACAGGTCTCGGCGAAGGCGATTCGCGCCGCGCAGCCGAAGGCGAAGATCGTCCTCGCCGGCCTCGGCCCGGGCCTCGGGCTCCCGACGCAGATGCCGTACTACAAGTTTCTGCGGGCCCTCTACCGGATCGGGGCCCAGCGCTGGTTCGACGTGGTCGCCGACCACCCCTACGCGCCCGACGTCCGCGACGCCATGCGCGAGGTCCGCACGGTCGCGAAGATCATGCGGCGCAACCACGACCGCAAGACCCCGCTCTGGATCACCGAGCTCGGCTGGGGCTCGATCAAGGTGCGGGACAAGCCGCTCACGGTCGGCCCGAAGCGCCAGGCCCGCTTCCTGCGGCGAAGCTTCAGGTTCATCATCGCCCACCGCCGCGCCTTCCACGTGACGCGCCTCTACTGGTACAACTGGCGCGACGCGGGACGGTCCGGCGCATGCGACACCTGCCTCGCCTTCGGCCTCCACCGCCCGAACCTGGCGCCGAAGCCCTCGTGGCGCGCTTATAAGAGCTTCGCGCGACCGTAGCGCGAACCCGCTCGGGAACTAGCGGGTTCACGCCGTCTCGCTGTTACCTTGGTCTGAGTGGGACCTGACGCTGCGAGCGGGACGCGTGGCGGGAGCCGTCGTTGGCTTGCCGCGTTCGTCCTCGTAGTGGGATCGCTGGTGGGTGTCTTGGCGGGGGCGACGGAGCCTTCCGCAACGCATGCGCAACCGGCGAAGCGACCTCCTCGCTTCATTCTTCAGTGTCGTCTCGGGTCGGCGTCGCCAGCGACCGTGACACAACGGTCATGAAGCGCGGCGGGATCGGCTCGGTCCGCTTCGGGTTCAGCTGGCCGCATCGTCCAGGCGACACCAGGGACCGTTCTCGTGGGGCGCGTATCGACGCCGAGATGACGTCTCTCGCCGCGCCACCACCTCCGGCCGTTGCCGTTCCTCATCGGCGTGCCCGGGCCGGCTCGACTCCAACCCCTACACATTCCCGCACACCGCGCAAGAGCGTCGCGGCTGGCGCGCCTTCGTCAAGGCCGGCGTTCGCCGCTACGGACCGCACGGCCAATTCTGGGCCACGCACCCCGAGCTTCCCGGCCGACCCGATCCGGACCTGGCAGGTCTGGAACGAGCCCAACCACTACCTCGGCGGCCTCCCGACGAAGGGGCGCGCCCGAGCCTACGCCCGCCTGCTCCACCTCACCACCAAGGCGATTCACTCGGTAGACCCATCGGCAACGATCGTCCTCGGCGGCCTCGGCCCGGGCCTCGCCCTCCCGAGCCAGGTGCCGTACTACAAGTTCCTCAGTCAGCTCTATCGAATCCACGCCCAGCGCTGGTTCGACGTCGTCGCCGACCACCCCTACGCGGCGAGCTTCAAGGCAGCGATGCAGCAGATCCGCAGGACCGCGGCCGTGATGAAGAGGCATCACGATCGCAAGCGTCCGCTCTGGCTCACCGAGTTCGGCTGGGCGTCGAATCACCCCAAGGGCTACCGCGACGCAGCGCTCGGCAAGGGCCCGCGAGGCCAGGCGAGGATCCTCCGCCGCAGCTACAAGTACCTGATCGCCCACCGGCGCAGGCTCCACCTCGGTCGCGTCTACTGGTTCGACTGGATCGACGGCAAGAAGTCGCAGCTCCCGGAGGGTCTCGCCTTTGGTTTGCGCCGGCAGAACTTCAAGCCGAAGCCGGCGTGGCGAGCGTTCGAGCGATTCGCGCGCTAGAGCTCAGTCGGGCAAGATCTGGACGTCGGAGGCGAGCTTGGTCTCGCCGCGAAGCCGGTACTCGATGTCGACGGTCTCGTTCTTACGGTACGTGCCCACGACCCCGATCAGCATCGAGAGCCACCGGACACCGGAGAGTTTCTCCTCCTTCAGGATCGGGCGAGAGAACACGATCTCGCGGCCACGAACCCTGTAGTCGGCGCCCTCGGCCTGCTCCACGCCGTTGACGTAGACCTTGAACGGCGGCTCGTGCCGCCCTCGGAATCAGGGCGCGGCGCCCAGCCGCATAGCTCCCCCGAGGTATCTCCTCGCGGTCGCTCATCCCAGCGCCTCGCGAACCGCCTCGATCGCGCGGTCCGGGCTCCGCCCCTCGAGCCGCCGCTTTCTCACCGCTCCCGCGTAAGGCACGATCGCTCCGTCGCCCATGACGTCGATGCCCGCCTCACGGCCGGTGAAACGTCCGCCGCTCGAGAGCGAGAGTCGCGCGGCGACGCGCTCGGCGGGCTCGTACTCGCGGAAGCCCTGGGCCGACTCGAGCGGCCCCTCGCGGACAACATCGACCGCTCGCGCCCGCAGTCGCCTCGATCGCATCGATCGAGTTCGGCGAACTGCTCGCTACGCACCTCCGGGCCGTGCCGAATCGTCAAGCGCCAGCCCGGCACGGCCCCACCACCCAAGACTCAGCCGGTCGACGCCTTGGCCAAGGTCGCGTCGACGTAGACACGGCTCGTGAGATCGGCGCGAAGGTCGTGTGGGAGACCAGGGACGTCCTCGATTTCGGCCGGCGTTCGGAAACCGCCCCTTGCTTCTCGGTAGCGCACAAGGCGGGCCGCCTGCGTGACGGACAGACCAAGCCGGCGCAATCCCTCGACCGTGACGGTGTTGAGCTCGAATCGCCCAGATTCGTCTTGTTTGCCGCCGCTCGTTGCCGCGATAACGCGCTCGTTTGCCTGCCGGGCGGCGCGTTCGAACTGCTCGAGCCGCGCTTGGATCTCCTGAACTCGTGCGTCGTACGCCTCGGCGTTCATCGCCGCCTCTTCGAGAGCTCGTTGGGTCTGGACGCGCTGCTCGGCGAGGGCGGTTTCGGCCTGGCCGCGTGATTCCTCCGAGTCGCGGAGCTTCGCGCCAAATCGCTCGAGTTCCTCGAGATGGGCTGCGCGTACGTCCTCGCGCGCTCGTCGCTCAGCCAGCAGCTCGGCCTCCAAATCCTCGACCCGACGGCTTTGCGCGGCTTCGACCGAGACAAGCCGTTCCTCAGCGTCGGAAATCTGGCGGCGCAGCTCGTCCGCTTCGGCGAGAGCCGCCTCGTTGACGGCGTCGAGGTCGGCTTTGGACGAGGTGGCGGCTGCAAGCTCACTCTTCAGTCCCTCAAGCTCTTCCAGCTGGCTCGCCGCCGCGTCTTCTGCGGCGGCGACACGTTCCTCGGCGCGCGCGATTTCGCCTCGAAGCCCCTCGATTTCGTTGCGATGCGATCGCTCGAGCGCGTCGATCTGCGTGCCCACCTCGGTGGCCGCCTCGAGCTCAGAACTCAGTCGCTCCAGCTCCGCCTGGTGGTTGTCTTCGATCTGCCGACGGCTGGTCTCCACCGCCGCGAGGCGCGCGAGAAGCTCGTCCCGCTCCGTCTGATGAGCGCGCAGTTCCTGTCGTCGCGCTTCCTCTGCCTCCCTTGCTGCCGCTTCGGCGGCACTGATTCTGGCCTCGAGAGCACCCCGTTCGTAGTCTTGGGCCTGTTCGAGGTCCGTCAGGGACTTCGCCGGGGCGTCGCCTTCCGTCGGCAGGGCCGGCTTGGGTTCGGATCGTCCAAGGCGGGGGTCCGCCTCAGAAGCCCGACTGCGATCCGCCGGATCCGCCGGACTGGCCCATTGCGGCATCGCCTCCTCGGGCTCTGCCGGCTTCTGCGCCGGCGGGCGGCGCTCGGTGCCACGCAGCCGGCTCAGGATGCCCGGCCGGCCGGCGGTTGATGAAGGTCGTGCTGGTGGCGGTTCCGGAGGTCGCTGGGCTGCCTCTGCTTCTTGCGGTGGGGTCCCCGAGGAGCTGGGGGCTTGTGGCGTTTCAACCGCCAGCCATTCAGTCGTGTCCGGGGCCTGCTTGGGTTCCTCCGCCTCCCCGTGGCGCTCGGCGGGGACCGCTTCCGCGGTCGCCGCATCGTCGGTCTTCGGGAGCTCAGTGCCAGACGGCAGCCAAGCGGCCGGATCGTCGTCCGCTGCGACGTTCTTGTCTCGGGTGCCGGTGTCCGACAGCTCGTCCGGCACCCACTCTCCATCGCCCGTGGGCATGATCGGACTCTAGCCGCGGACCCGCTCGGGGGCGCTCCATCGCTCGACGTTGGCGTCGTGGATCTCTTGAAGGAGCGAGTCGACGTCGGCGCGTGATGGCCCAGCCGGGGTAGTCGGCCTTGAAGGGCTCGAGGTCTGAGATCCACCAGCGGTGATCGCCGATCCGGGCTTTCTCGGAGAGGGTCCAGCGAAGCTCGCGCCCTGAGATCCGCTCGCAGGCCGAGATCGCCTCGAGCATCGAGCAGCTCGCCTCCCGCCCTCCGCCCATGTTGTAGACGGCTCGCGGGCCGGGGGTCGCGGTGGAAGGCAAGGCAGGCCTCCGCGAGGTCGGCGCCCGAGATGTTGTCGCGGACCTGCTTTCCGGAGTAGCCGTGGACGGTGTAGGGGGTGCCGGTCACCGTCGCCTTCATCAGGTAGGCCAAAAAGCCGTGGAGCTCGGCCCCGGCGTGGACGGGCCCGGTGATGCAGCCGCAGCGAAAGCAGCAGGTGGGGAGCTCGAAGTAGCGCCCGTATTCCTGGGTCAGGAGGTCGGCAGCGGCCTTCGAGACCCCGAACAGCGAATGGGTGGAGCGGTCGATCGACATCGAGGTGTCGATGCCCGAGTGGTAGGGATGGTCCTCGGGAAGGTCGAGGCGGGAGCCGACGTCCTCCAGCGGCAGCGAGTTCGGCAGGTCGCCGTAGACCTTGTTGGTCGAGATCAAAACGAAGCTCGCCCCCGGGGCGTGGCGGCGGGTTGCCTCGAGCAGGTTGAGGGTCCCGAGGGCGTTGACCTCGAAGTCGGTGTGGGGCTCGCGCGCCGCCCAGTCGTGGGAGGGCTGGGCGGCGGCGTGGATCACGAGCTCGAGCCGCGAGACCTCGGAGAAGGCGCGCTCGATTGCCCCTTGGTCGCGGATGTCGGCCTCGATCGAGCGGAAGGCGGGGTGGGCCTCTGTGAGCGAGTCGGTGACGTGCTGCGTCGAGGCCTCGGCCCCGAAGAAGCGAGCGCGCATGTCGTTCTCGATCCCGACGACGTCGTAACCGGCGCCGATCAGACGTCGTACCGATTCCGAGCCGACGAGGCCCCCCGATCCCGTGACTATGGCGGCTGGCATCAGCGCAAGAGTCGCTGCTGGCCCAGGAGCGGACCTTGCAAAGGCATTGCCCGCTGAGCGCGTCGCGATGTAGGCCGACTCCGCGGCCGTGCCGCTGCCGAGCGTGTGGCCCTCAGACCCCGCGCCTCCCAACGACGAACGGCACCGTACGAAGGAGAAGCCGGATGTCGTTCCAGAGGCTCCAGTTCGCGACGTACAGGTAGTCGAGCTTCGCCATCTCGGCGAGCGTGATTCGGCGCGACGAATGGAGGATTTGCCAGTGGCCGGTCATGCCGGGCGGAACCTCGAGGCGACGGCGCTGCCAGCCTTCGATCCGGCAATCCTCTTCGGGAACGAGGGGTCGAGGCCCCACCAGGCTCATTTCACCACGCAGCACGTTAACCAGCTGTGGGAGCTCGTCAAGGGAGAAGGTTCGGAGGAGTCGTCCGACGCGGGTCACCCTCGGGTCGGCAGAGAGCTTGAACAATCCTGGCCCACCTTCGTTCAGATCACGAAGCTCCTCTTTGAGCTGATCGGCCTCGGTCACCATGCTGCGGAACTTGAGCATCGTGAACTCGCGCCCGTTCCGGCCGACTCGGGGTTGGCGGAACAGCAACGGCCCCGGCGAATCGAACCTGACCGCGATCGCGATCGCGATGATCAGCGGCGACAGGATCACGAGGCAGAGTGCTGAGCCGAGAATGTCGAACGCCCGCTTCACGAGCCTCGAAGAGCGCGAGATCTCAAGCCCGCGAATCCCGAGCAACGTGACGCCCGGGAGTTGGTCGAGCTCGGTTGCGGGGCCGGCAACCCTCGGGCCGTCGGGGAGGACGCTGACCTTGACCCCGAGCGCCCGCAGCTCGCTAAGAACCTGGAGCAACCCGTCCGCGGCACGAGGCGGGTTTGCCACGATGACGCGGTCGATGTCGTAGCGCTCGAGGGTATCGTCGATGGCTTCGGGCAGCTCAATTCGCATCGGATCGGTTGCGATCAGCAAGGGCGGTGCGGCCGCCACGACGCTGGCGCTGATCGACGACCCCATGTCGAGCTGGCGACGAAGGAACTCGGCGTCAGTCGGGCTTCCCAGGACGAGACAGCGCTCGTCGGGCTCGAGTGCGCTCGCCACGGCACGGGCGAGGGCGCGTAGCGACACGAGCAGGACGACCAGCACACTCCAGAGGACGAGGACCTCGCTCTTTGAAAGCGAGCTTTCAATGAGAAGACTGTCACTGAGCCAGAGCAGCAGAGCTGTGAGCGTGGCAAGCCCGAAGAGAGTTGGCACCTCGTCGAGGGTGGTCTTGTGAAGCAGATGCGCGTCGCGGTCGTAGAGGCCGATCGCCTTGGCAACGAGCACAAATATGGGGAGGACGAGCAGGCAACGCATATGTAGCTCACCGCCTGCGAGCACGACACTGATCGCGAGCGAGGCTGCTACGGCGCAGGCATCCGCGACGGCGAGAGAGCGCCGAAAGAGGGCGTCCCGCTTCGATGGCCCACGGATGAATCCGCGGACCCGAGGGAACCCGAGCGCCTTGCGACGGCCCTCAAGTGCCTCCGACGCTCCTTCCATCAGTGGCGATGTATTTGCTGAGATGGCAGTAGATCCCCCCGGCGACCCGCATTGAGGTAGCAGCTTCGCCCCCAAGCGACTCGCGGCGCGCGAGTCTAGCCGAGCGGCCAGGTCCCTTCAACTGGTAACCGTCGAGCAATCCTTGGGGTCCGTCCCGGCCTGGCCGTGCGCGCGGCCGACGTCTACCGTTCGGCGAGAAGCCGTCGGCGACCGACGATCAGGAGCCGGATCAAGATCGCGATGCCGATGGCGGCAAGGATGACGACGATCGTCGGGGTGAGCGGATAGCTCGTTCCGGGGAACGAGCCGCCGCCCCGCTCGGTGGCGCCCGGACCGGAGGCAATGAGGCTGGCCCCGCTGTCCTCCTGCGCGTTGCCGCCGGGGACGCCGCCCGCCGGCGGCGAAGCGCCAGGGCCACCGGAGGCAGGAGCCCCCGGGTTTGACGCTTGGTTACTCGAGCCACTACCGCCACCCGAATTGTTCCCGCTGTGGTGATGGCCGGGAGGAACGTATTGGTCGATCGCGGCCGGGACGTCGGCCATCGCTGGTCCGGCGACTACGATTCCGGCCGCGAGCAGGATGCAGGCGAGGCCGCCGGTCCGCCTGAATGTTCGGTGGGGCATCAAACTCGACCTGCCGATAGCTGAGAAGCCGTGACCGAAGGACCCACTCTACAGCCCCCGATCGCGGTGGAGCGGGCCTCGAGGGGCGGGGGATCGCGCGGGTCGGAAGGAAGCCGCCGAGGTTCCCGCTCGCTCACTCTCCGGCGCGCGACCGCCTTCGTGGTCGCCGCTGCGCTGCCCGCGTACCTCGCGCTCCGCGGCGCCGGTTATGACCTGGTGACACGCCAGGAGTTCGGTCTGCGTCCTGTGGGTTGGCGATAGCGCGGTGCGGCTCGCATTGGCGTGCTTGCCACGAAGTCGCATGAGCCGGACGGTGCTCGCGCCGCTCGGCGCGATCTGCCTGTCTTGCGCTGCTCGTCGCTCTTGAGCCTCGGCTGGACCGGGAGCAGCGAGCACACGTTCGCCGAGGTCGCTCGAATCCTCGTCTATGCCGCGGTGGTCGCCCTCGCGCTGCTCGGGCTCAATCGCTACACCTGGCGCGCGGCGGCGCTGGGTCTGGGGGCGGCGGC
The DNA here is from genome assembly GCA_963771655.1 of uncultured Actinomycetes bacterium. Taxonomy (GTDB): domain Bacteria; phylum Actinomycetota; class Thermoleophilia; order Solirubrobacterales; family 70-9; genus JAWVFM01. The sequence continues at coordinate 78,930 of CAVYUG010000012.1, forward strand.
GGTTGGGATCTGCGTCGTCGCCCTGCTTTCGCGCTTGTCGCCGGGCACCTTCGACGATCCGATCGCCGCCGTCTTCCACACCGACCGCCTGAGCTACCCCCTCAACTACTGGAACGCCGTCGCGTGTTGGGGTGCGATGACGCTCGCAATGGGCCTGGCATGGAGTGCGAACTCGCGGCGCATCGTGGTCCGCGGTGCAGGGCTGGCGGCCACGCCGATCGCGGCGTTGACCGTCTATCTCACCTACTCGCGCGGCGGGCGTGGCGACCGTCGATTGTCGCGGTGGCGGCGGTTCTCGCCCTCTCGCGCAACCGCTGGACCGCTGGCGTTCAACGTCGTCGCCGCGGCGATGGCGAGCGCCGCCGTGATCCTCGTCGCGCGTGGCCAGCCGGCGATCGCCCACGCGACCGGGAGCGCCGGCGCCCGACCGGTCGCCCTCGCGCTGGTGGCTGCGTGTGCCGCCTGCGCCGTGGTCGCGCTGGTCACGCGGCGCGGCGCGGCTCGACGAGGTGCGCCTTCCCCGTCGGCTTGCCCGCCCCGTGGTTCGCGTCGCAGCGATCGTGGCGGTGCTCGCGATCGCTGGTCGGCGGCCATGGCCTGATCTCGCGCGGCTGGCACGAGTTCGAGAACCAGCGGACCGTGACGCTTGGGTCCGACCCCGCGAGCCGGCTCGAGACCGCCGGGGGGACGCGGCATGACGTGTGGACGGCGTCACTGAACGCCTTCGAGCCCATCCCGTCGGAGGGATCGGTCCGGGAACGTTCGAGTTCTGGTGGGCGCAGCACGGAACTGGCCAGGAGTTCCTCCGCGATGCCCACTCGCTCTATCTCGAGAAGCTGGCCGAGCTCGGGCTGCCTGGGCTGCTCGTGCTGCTCGTCTTTCTGGGGACGACACTCGGGCTCGCCATCCGCACCCGCCTGAGGGTGCGCGCTCGTCCGAGGTGGCGGCGGCGGTCGCGATGTGCTCGGCGGGGATCGTGTTTCTCGTCCACGCCGGCGTGGACTGGATGTGGGAGGAGACCGCCGTCGGCGTCCTGGGATCGGAGCCTTGGCAGTCGGCGCGGCTGGGTCAAGTGACCGCCGGCGGCGCGGAGGCGAACGATGGCTTGGCGCTCGTGGAGGCCTCCTTGCAGTTGCGTTGATTGCGGCAGTGGTTGAGGTGCCGGGCCTCGTTTCGGGAGCGCGCGAGGCGCATGGACCTGCGATGGCGATCGCGAAGGAGAGGACCGCCTTGCTCTCGAACCGGCGATCGCCGGCCTTCAGAGGTTCACCGTGCGCAGCCCCGCCTCGTTGTAGCGCTCGCCGGCGGCGACCCCTTTCGGGAAGGCCTGCTCGAGCCGGTCGAGGTCGGCCGCCGAGAGCTGGACGACGACGGCGGCGGCGTTCTCTTCGAGGTAGGCGCGCCGCTTCGTGCCGGGGATGGGCACGATGTCCCCGGCCCTGCGCCAGCAGCCAGGCCAGCGCGACCTGCGCGGGGTTGCATCCTCTTGGCCGGGCGATCGCCTCGACCGCGCGGACGAGATCGAGGTTCGCTGGAAGTTTCCGCGGAGAAGCGCGGCGAGCTGCGGCGGAAGTCGCCCGCTCGGCAGATCGTCCGGGCCCGGAGGCGCCGGTCAGGAAGCCGCGGCCGAGCGGGCTGTAGGCGACGAAGCCGATGCCGAGCTCGCGGCAGGTCGGCAGGATCTCGTCCTCGGGGTCGCGGCGTCCACAGCGAATACTCGGTCTGCAGCGCGGCGATCGGATGGACCGCGTGGGCGCGGCGGATGGTCTGCCGCCGCCGCCTCGGACAGTCCGAGATAGCGCACCTTGCCCTCGCTGCACGAGCTCGGCCATCGCGCCGACCGTATCCTCGATCGGCACGTCGGGGTCGACGCGGTGCTGGTAGTAGAGGTCGATGGGTCGACGCCGAGCCGCTTCAGGCTCGCCTCGCAGGCCTGGCGCGACGTACTCGGGGCGGCCGTTGACGCCGCGCAATCGGCCGTTGGGCGTCGCGCACGATTGCCGAACTTCGTGGCGAGGAAGACCTCGTCGCGCCGGCCGCGCGAAGGCGCGGCCGACCAGCTCCTCGTTGCGGCCGAGGCCGTACATGTCGGCGGTGTCGAGGAAGTCGATGCCGAGGTCGAGCGCGCGGTGGATGCGTGGCGATCGATTCGGCGCTCGTCGCGCGGCGCCGTAGAACTCCGACATGCCCATGCAGCCCAGCCCCAGGGCTGACACTTTGAGACCATGGCGACCCAAACTGCGCTGCTGCATCCCTGCCATCCTTTCCGGGCAATTTCCCAGTGCTTCAGATGGGCCGGCAAGCGGGCCGCGCCAAGCCTCGCGGAGGATAGTCTCCGCGCGGAGCGGTCTTCCTCGGGGCTATTCCAGGTTCGTATGGCGCGCGCGCATCGTCTCGCTGGTCTCGCCGAGGCGCGGCCGCAGCTTCAGAATCACCAGCTCGAAGAAGATCATCTGCGCAGTCTCGAACAGCGAGCCCATCGGCAGCACGGAGGTTCCGGCGCCGCGGTCGTCGGCCATGGTCTGCGCCGGGATCACGGTGACGATGTCGACATGCCTGGCGAGCTCGCCGTCGGGCTGCGCGGTCACCAGCGCCGTGCGCGCGCCGGCCTTGCGCGCGATATCGACCAGCACATGGGCCGTCGCCAGGTAGCCCGGCCCCGCCGTGACGAAGAGCAGGTCGCCGGGTCCGACCGGCGGCATCGTCATGTCGCCCCACACCGCGACGTTGCGCCCGGCGTGGAACAGCCGCATGGCGAACCCGCGCATCTGCAGGCCCTCGCGGCCACAGCCGAAGACGACGATCCGCTTGGCCGCGACGATGGCCTCGACCAGGGCGTCGGCGCGCATCGTCGTCCATCTTCTGGAAGACCTGGGCGAGATCGTTCAGGGCGCCCTTGGCGAGGGCGGACAGGGTGTCGGCCACTGTGGCTGTCTCCTTCGTTGCTGCGTTTCGCTATGATCGACACTCGTCGGCGACTGAGCCGGCATTCATCCCCCCCGACTTCTCTCAGGATGAAGCGCCGGGGCTAGATCGACTCTCGTTCGACGAGAGGGCACTCCACCTTGATCTGCCTCGGCCGCGGCGACATGCGCGCACGACCGTCTCGAGCAGCATCTCGGCGGCCAGCGTGCCCATCTCGAGATGCGGCAGAAGCACGCTCGTCAGCGGCGGATGCAGGTGCTGCGCGATCTCGCGGTCGTCGTAGCCCACGACGGCGACGTCGGCGGGGACGCGCAGGCCGAGCTCCCTGCAGCGCGTCGTAGCAGCCCATCGCCATGAGGTCGTTGCCGCAGAAGATCGCGGTGGGCGGCACGCCCAGGCGCATCAGCTCGAGCGTGCGCTCATAGCCGGCGACAGGCTGCCAGTTGCCGTCGCGCACGAGGTCGCGGTCGAAGGGCAGGTCGGCCGTGGCAAGCGCCTGCCGGTAGCCCTTCAGCCGATCGCGCGCGGCGTCCATGCCCGGCTCGCCGTTGATGTAGCCGATGCGCCGGTGGCCGGCGCGCAGCAAGGCCTCGGTCGCGACATGGCCGCCGGCGACCTCGCCGGGCACCACCGAGGGCAGCGACCGGTCGGCGACGTAGCAGTTGAGCAGGACGGTGCGCATCCGGAAGAGCGCCGGGGGCGGCTCGACAACGCGCGTGTTGATGGTGGCGTAGATGAGGCCGGCCAGCGGCTGCGCCTCGATCATCGCCAGGGCCGCCTGCTCGATGTCGGGGTCGCCGCGCGTGACGGCGACGCTGAGCGTGAGCCCATGCTCCCAGGCCTTCTCGCGGACGCCGTCGAGGCCGATCGCCGTCCATGGATCGGTGGAGATCTCGTCGCACACGAAGCCGATCGCCGTGGCGCCGCCCGACCCGGGCCAGGCGCGGCCCCGGCGCACCATCCGATAGCCGACCTTGGCCGCCGCCTTGTGCACGCGCTCGCGCGTCAGCGCCGGACAGGCGCGCCCCGTCGGCATGGTTGAGCACGAGCGACACCGTCGTCTGCGAGACGCCGGCCTCGTTCGCGACGTCGGTCATCGTCGGCCGGCGCTCGCGCGCCCCGCCTCGGCCGGATGCGCCGGCCGGGCAGCGTTTGCGGGTCGATGCCTTCCCTCACGCGATCCTCGATCCCCCGGCCGCTCGTCGGCATCTCATTTGCATTTTATTATCAGATCAACACATTGAAACAAATGGAATATTTATAGGAACAATAGCCTATAACGCTATCGAAAGCCGTTTGGTTGACAAATATTAGCAGAAGTGGGATCATTTTTGAAGGCTCGCCGTGCGTGGGGCGTCCGCCGAGGCGATGGCCCAGGGCCACACCTTCCGGGACCCCGAACGTGGAGAACGCAGCCGGCGCCGCCACAGGCTCCATACAGCGCAACGGGAGGATATCCGCATGCTCATCACTCGTCGCACACTCCTTGTCAGCACGGCCGCCGGCCTGGCCGGCGTGGCCGTGCTTCCGGCGTTCGGCGCCGTGCCGCCGCTGAAGAAGAAGGACACCTACAAGGTCGGCTTCGCCCAGACGGAGAGCAACAATCCGTGGCGCCTCGCGGAGACCGCCAGCATGCAGGACGAGGCCAAGAAGCTCGGCTATCAGCTGGTCTACACCGACGCCGCCGGCTCGGCGGCCAAGCAGGTGGCCGACGTCAACAGCATGATCGCCCAGGGCGTCGACTTCATCTTCCTGGCTCCGCGCGAGGAGAAGCCGCTGGTCCCGGCGATCATGGCCGCCAAGAAGGCCGGCATCCCCGTGCATGCTGATCGACCGCAACGTCGACCAGGCGCTGGCCAAGGCCGGCGAGGACTACCTGGCCTTCGTCGGCTCGAACTTCGTCGAGGAGGGCCAGCGCGTGGCCGACTGGACGATCAAGCAGACCGGCGGCAAGGGCAAGATCATCGAGCTCGAGGGCACGGTGGGCGGCTCGCCCGCCAACGACCGCAAGAAGGGCTTCGACGAGACGATCAAGGCCAAGGACCCCGACATGGAGATCGTGGCCTCCAGTCCGGCGACTTCGCCCGCGACAAGGGCCGCCAGGTCGCCGAGACGCTGCTGCAGGCGCATCCCGACGACGACGATCGTCTATGCCCACAACGACGAGATGGCGATCGGCGCCATCGCGGCGATGGAGGCCGCCGGCAAGAAGCCGGCAACGACATCCTGGTCGTCTCGATCGACGGCGAGAAGGACGCGCGTGCAGGCGATCATCGACGGCAAGCTCGGCGCCACCTGCGAATGCAGCCCGCGCTTCGGGCCCAAGGCCTTCGAGATCATGAGCGACTATGCCGACGGCAAGACGATCCCGCCGGTGATCATCAATCCCGACCGGTTCTTCGACTCCAGCAACGCCAAAGAGATGCTGGCGACCGCCTTCTGAAATATGCGTAGATAGCCCGCCTCCCGGCCCAAGCCTCTCCTGCCCCGCAGCGGGGCGGGAGAGGCGGCCGGGATCGACGAAACTGCCCGCGGGTTCGATGCCTCGCCGCCTGCCCTCCTCCTCATGCGCGGAATCGACAAGCGCTTCCCGGGCGTGCGCGCCCTGAGCGCGGCCGGCCTCGAGGTGCTTCCGGCGAGGTCATGGCGCTGGTCGGCCAGAACGGCGCCGGCAAGTCGACGCTGATCAAGGTGCTGACCGGCGCCTACCGCAAGGACGCCGGCGAGATCACGCTTCGCCGGGCGCGCCGGTCGAGTTCGCCTCGCCCGCAGGAGGCCCAGCGCGGCGGCATCAGCACGATCTACCAGGAGATCAACCTCATCCGGCTATCGGTCCGTGGCCGAGAACATCTTCCTCGGCCGCGAGACGCGGCGCTTCGGGCTGCTCGACTGGCGGCGCATGAACCAGGAGGCCGCCGGGCTGCTGCGCCGCTTCGCGCTGGAGGTCGACGTCCGCCAGCCCCTGACGGAATTCTCGACTGCGATCCAGCAGATGGTGGCCATCGCGCGCGCGGTGTCGTTCGCAGGCGCGCCTCGTGATCATGGACGAGCCGACCTCCTCGCTCGACGAGCGCGAGGTGGAGCGTGCTGTTCGACGTCATCCGCCAGCTGCGCGACGAGGGCGTCGGCGGTCGATCTTCATCAGCCACCGCCTCGACGAGATCTACGCGATCTGCGACCGCGTCACGGTCATGCGCGACGGCCGCACGGTGGCGACCAGCCCGATGGCCGAGCTCGACAAGCTGCAGCTCGTCGCGGCGATGCTCGGGCGCGACCTCGAGCGTCGTCCGCGAGAGGGCGACCGGGTTCCAGGGCGGATCCGGCAGCGCCGGCGCCCAGGTGCTGGCCGCCGAAGGCCTCGCAGGTCGGCAGGCAGGTGCGCGACGCGTCGCATCGAGGTTCGCGCCGGCGAGATCGTCGGCCTGGCCGGCCTGCTCGGCTCCGGCCGCACCGAGGTCGCCCGCGCTGATCTTCGGCGCCGACCGGCCGGACGCCGGCAGCGTCGCGCGTCGACGGCAAGCGCGTCCGCGCCGCGCACGCCGGCCGACGCGGTCGCGCGTCGGCGCTCGGCTTCTGCCCCGAGGACCGCAAGGTCGAGGGCATCGTCGCCCGACATGTCGGTGCGCGAGAACATCACCCTGGCGCTGCTGCCGCGGCTCGCGCGGCGTCGGCATCGTCGCGGCGCGCGCCAGCGCGAGATCGTCGACGCGCTATCATCGCGCGGCTCGGCATCCGCGCCGTCGAGCCCGGAGCAGCCGGTCGGCGACCTGTCCGGCGGCAACCAGCAGAAGGTGCTGCTGGCGCGCTGGCTGTGCACGGAGCCGACGCTCTTCATCCTCGACGAGCCGACCCGCGGCATCGACGTCGGCGCCAAGGCCGAGATCTAGCGCGCTGATCAACGGAGCTGGCGGAGCACGGCCTCGGCGTGCTGATGATCTCGTCGGAGCTCGAGGAGATCTCGAGGGCGCCGACCGCGTCTTCGTGCTGCGCGACGGCCGCACCGTGGCCGACCTGTCGGGCGCGGCGGTGACGCGAAGCGGGCGTCATGGCCGCCATGGCGCACGGCGCCGCGGGCGCGCCCGAGGCCGGCGCCGCTCGCCGCAGGCCGCGGCCGGCGGCCATGGCTGAGGCGGTCGCGCAGCCCGGCGCCCGGCGCTGCAGCAGCTGGCGCGCTTCCTGCGCCGCTATGCGGCCCTGTGCGCGCTCGGTCATCCTGCTGGCGTGTCAACTTCGCCGTGACCCCGCATTTCGCACCTGGCAGACGCTCAACGTCAACCTGACGCAGGTCGCCACCATCGTCATCGTCTGCGGTCGGCATGACGCTCGTCATCGCCACCGGCGGCATCGACCTGTCGGTCGGCTCGTTGATGGCGATCGCCGGCGCGGTCGCGCCGATCATCTTTCTGAGCCCGTTCGGCGTCGATCACCCGGCCCTGGGCGTCGTGCTGGCGCTGGCCGTCGCCGGTCCGGTGGCCGGCCTGTTCGGGACCTTCAATGGCTGGTTCATCACGCGCTTCCGCGTCCAGCCGATCGTCGGCACGCTGGTCCTGTTCATCGCCGGCCGCGGCATCGGCGCAGGTGATGACGAACGGCAACCTGCAGGTCTTCAAGAACCCCCACTTCCAGTTCATCGGGCTCGGCCGCGTCCTGGGCGGTCCCGTGCCAGGTGATCATCATGGCTGGCTCTGGTCGCCGCCGTCGCCTGGATGCTGCGGCGCACGCTGTTCGGCCGGCAGATCCTCGCCGTCGGCGGCAACGAGAGGGCGGCGCGCCTGGCGGGGATGCCGGTGGCGCGCGTCAAGCGCTGGGTCTACACGATCAGCGGCCTGTGCGCCGGCATCGCCGGCCTCGTGGTCGTGGCGATCAACTCCTCCAGCGACGCCAACCAGGTCGGACTCGGCATGGAGCTCGATGCCATCGCCGCGGTTTCTGTCGGCGGCACGCCTCTCACCGGCGGCCAGGCGACCATCGTCGGCTCGCTGCTCGGCGCGCTCATCATCCAGCTCGTGCGCTACACGCTTGCTGGCGAACGGCGTGCCCGACGCAGCCGCCCTCGTCGTCAAAGGCGGCGATCATCGCCTGGCGGTCTGGTCGCAGCGCTGGAGCGCACAGGGATGAGCGCGACTGCGGGCATCGCCGGCGCGCCGGATCCGCGCAACCGGGTGCTGTCATGGCTCGGCCAGCAGCGCGTGCTCGTCGCGCTGGTGCTGCTGATCCTGTTCGGCGCGCTGCGCTACGACGATTTCCTCGGCGAGTTCAACGTGCTCAGCGTCCTGCGCTACAACTCGATGTTCGCGATGATCGGCCTGGGCATGTGCTTCGTCATCATGAGCGGCGGCATCGACCTCTCGGTCGGGACGACGGCGGCAATGGCGAGCGTCGTCTCGGCGAAGCTGTCGCCCTACGGACTGCTTCCCGGGCTTGCCGGCGGACTGGCGGCAGGACTCGCGGTCGGCGTCGATCAACGGCTTCCTCGTCACCCGCCTGCGCATCCTGCCGTTCATCGCCACGCTCTCCGGCATGCTGGCGGCGAGCGGCACCGGGCTGCTGCTGGCGCAAAACCAGTCGGTCTCGGTGTCGTACGACACCTCCTTCACCGATCTCGGCCAGGGCGACCTGCTCGGCTTCCCGGTCCCGGCCTGGATCGCCGCCGCGGCCTATGTCTACGGCTCGCTCGTCCTCAACCGGACCGCCTTCGGCCGGCACATCCTGGCGATCGGCGGCAACGAGGAGGCGGCCCGGCTGATGGGCCTGCCCGTCGACCGCGTCAAGTTCCTGACCTACGTGCAATCCGGCCTCTGCGCCGGCCTGGCGGGCGTCATCCTGGCCGCCCAGTTCGGCGCCGGCCAGCCCGCAGAGGGCGTCGGCTGGGAGCTGTTCTCCATCGCCGCCGTTGTCGTCGGCGGGACGCTGCTGACCGGAGGCCTGGGCTCCGTCGCGACGACGCTCGCCGGCGTCCTGCTCCTCGGCCTGGTCTTCAACATCCTCAATTTCGAAAACGGCATGGGCTGGATCAGCCTCAGCGCCTACTGGCAGTCGGTCGTGCGCGGCGCCTTCCTGATGATGGTGGTGATCGCCGGGCCGGGATCGGGAAAGCGCCTGGCCCGGCTCGTGACGACACGAAGCCGCGGCGACGGCGAAGGGCGGCCGCAGAAGGGCGGGTAGTCATCCACCGCCATTGCCGGGCGCGGGTCAGGGATTCTGCTGCGCGCCGACGTCGGCTCCGCACAGGTCGCTCTGATCGCGCAGGGCGGCCATGCGGCTCTCGACCTCCGGAATGTCGAAGGTGACGTGCAGCTGCTTCTTGAGCGCCTGAAAGCAGGGATGCTGCGTCAGCAGGATCTCGGCCGCCTGCCTGATCGAGGCCCGCGCCGCGGCGTCTATCGTCCATGAGGTCGCGATATTCTTCACCGCGTGGCGCAGCCGGCTCTGACTTTCGTCCGCGATGTCGAATTGGTCGAAGTCGACCTGGATGCCGTAGAGATAGTCCGGCTGGGTGAACGGCACGCCGAACTCCTTGCTTGCCTCCCGCCCGTCGATGATGTCGCGCTTCAGCTCGTCGATCCGATCGCCCATCTTGCCCATCGAGGCCTTGCTCGCCGAATTGATCGGCGCGCTCGTCACGGTGCCGAAGACGCTGAGCACGCCCGGTGTGGAGTTCCTGCTGGTCGAGATCCGTGTCGGGATCCGACCTGGCGTTGACGGCGATCACCACGAGGCTCTTGATGGCTCCGGAATTCAGCTTGCCGACGCCGTCCTGGGCAAACCTGACCCCGAACAGGGTCGTCAGCGCCGAGCCCGCGCCGATATTGTCGGCGAGCCCGCCGTCGAGAAGGTGGACGAACTTCTGCTCACCGTGGCGCAGCCGTTCGGCGCGCATGGCCTCGAGGAAGTCCGTCGGGCTGACATAGCGCTCTGCCGGGCTGCTCAGGGGGACGGCGATGACGTCGGGCGACGGTGGCACCGGGCAGCCGGGCTGCGACCAGTTCTTCAGAGTCACCGGCGTCAGCAGAATTGGGAAGGCGGCGGACGATGCCACCGCCGTTGCCAGGGGCAGAGAACCCAGATCCGAACAGAGGTCGTCGAACCGCTGGGGCGTGAAGTCGAACACGTCCCCCGTGCTCATATCCGTGGCGTTCAGGATCACCAGGGGCGCGTCGGGGCGCGCATAGAGGTCCTTGAAGGTCGCCTTGTCGAACAGCTCCTTACGATCGAGATATTCGCGGAATACGTCGATGCGCGAGTAGCTGGGCCCGGCAAGGCGGACCCAGGTGACCGGGTTGGCGGCTTGGCTGAGAAGCGCCGACATGTTGTCCTGCGCCAGGAAGTCCGGGTCCAGCGTCTCGAAGCCGTCGTCGGGCCCCTTCAGCCCGAACCAGGCGGCCGTGACGCTGCCGCCGGACGCCGACGAAACCACGCGGACGTCGTCGATGAGCCGTCGCGTCCGACCGTCTCTCTCGTAGGTCGCGTGCTTCAGGAGCTCCAGCACGTCATAGGAGAGCGCCGTCGCCCGCACCCCGCCGCCCGAGAACGTCATCACGATATAGGGGTCGTCCGGCGCGGCGTCGGTGGGCCGGTCGCTCGGCCTCAGATAGTCGTTGCTGGTGTGCGCGCCCAGAGGCTGGTTGGGAAAGTCACGTGCGCACGCGCACAGCAGGGCAGCCGCGAGAAACGTAGCGAGAAGCCGGAGCATGGGCCGTCCGCCCTCACGCGAAGACGACGATGGCCGGGCGATGTGCGGACGTGTTCGCCAGGGTGACGATCTGCTCGGCGGGGCTGTAACCCCTTCCCGAAAGCGTGATCTTGTAGACCCCGGCCGAGAGCAGCAGCATGTGGTTCGTGATCCCGACAGGCTGTCCGTCCGCCAGCACGTTGCGGTCCGGCGTCTCGTCGAACTTGACGATGAGGAATTGGAGCATGGCGCCCTCCAGGAGGGGTTCGCGCGGTTCATGCGGCACAAGTGTCGGACCGGCGTGCGCAGCGCGGCGCGATCGAGAGCCGCTGGTTGACGGTTTCACCGCTCTTCGCATCTTCGCTTCCCGAATGAAGGCCGTGGCGCGCTGTCGGCAGATCCCATAACGGCGCCTGTTCGCTGCCGCGCTTCGGCTTGAAACGGGACGTCGATCGAGCATTCAGCTGTACCCTGGTCGGATGCCCGTTACAACCCGTCGACCGGCGGCGGGCGCAAAGAGGCCCATCGTCCTGGAGGCGATGGCAGCCTCGCCCGGGTTCCCGCGGCGGCAGCCCGCGCCTTGCTGCAACCATCGCGCGACGCACGCAAGCCGCAAGGCGATGGATGGCGGCGGTCTTGCCGGTGCGTTCGCTGCAAAGCAGCATTCGATTGAACGATCCTTCTCGCTGCAAAGTATTTGAACGACATAATATATGTTGATCCTAAATAGACTGCAGTTTCTTCATGATACCGAGCGATGTGACCATCTTCACTTTACTAACAGGAATCATCCAAGTAGCATCGATCATCGTCCGAGACCGTTCCGGGGGGAGACCAACAACGGGGCCAAGACGGCTGCATCCCTACATACTCTGAGCACTGCCCGCGCCGGTCGGCCGATCCGCGGCAGCCGGGATTGCGTGTCCTTGTCAATGATGTCAGCAGGAGAAAGCGATGGTTCAGGTGAGCTATCCCGGCGTCTACGTGGTCGAGGTGCCGAGCGGGGTCCACACCATCACGGGGGTCGCCACCTCCATCGCCGCCTTTCTCGGCCGCACCGCCAAGGGGCCGATGAACACGGCGGTCCGCTGCCTCAGCCTCGCCGACTTCTCGCGCACCTTCGGCGCCGCGGTCCCGGAAAGCGACCTCAGCCAGAGCGTGCGGCTGTTCTTCGCCAACGGCGGCACAGACTGCTACATCGTTCGTCTCGCCGCCGGTGCGCAGGCGGCCCGCATCACGCTGCGCTCGCTGGCCGGGCAGAACATGCTCGTCGTCACGGCGAAGAGCGCGGGCATCTGGAGCAACGGGCTGCGCCTCGAGGTCAGCTACAACACGCCCAACCCGGACGGGAGCTTCACCCTCACCGTCATCGAGGAGGACGGCGCCACCGAGGTGTCGCGCGAGACGCACGCCAACCTCGACATGGACCCGGCCTCGCCGCGCTTTGCGCCGGCGTTCCTGACCCAGAGCTCGGCGCTCATCGACGCAGCCCTGCATGCCGACGCGCAGCCGGGCGGTGCGGCCGACATCGCGGTGCTCGCCAACAGCTTCGCCGGCTTCAGCCAGACCCGCCCCTTCCTGACGACGCCCATCGCCGGCTTCCGGACCGAGCTCGCCGCCTTGCTCAGCGCCACGCCGCTGCTGCAGATCAGCGTCGACGGAAGCCCCTATGTCCCCATCACGCTCGCGGACGTGCTGACGCCGCTGCCGGCAAACTGGACCCTGGCGACCATGGTCCCGCGCATCCAGCAGGTCATCAACGACCAGCTGCTGCTGGCCCTGCCCGGCGCCAGCGTCGCCGTCACGTTCCAGACGGTCGGCAACTTCACGACCTTCCGGATAGCCTCGGCCACGGCGCTGAGGCGCAGCGTCAACATCCGGCGCGGGGCCAGCACCGATTTCGCCAGTCCGGCGATGCTCGGACTCGACCAGGGCGGCATCGAGCCGGCGCGCTACAGCAACTTCCGCCCGGTGCCGACGGCGGCCTTCTTCACGCCGGTCGACCAGATCCTCGCGCTGGGCGGCCTGCAGCGCGACGACATCACCTCCATCGCCGTCAACGGGCAGCCGCCGGTCGCCTTCAGCTTCGCAACGCTGACGCCGGCCGCGACCGATCCCTGGATCCTCGATTCCGGCGGCGGCAACGACGGCATCCGCGAGAAGCTGCGCGCCATCGTCTCGGCCGTGAATGCCGTCGGCGGCTTCCCGTGGCGCGCCGAGCTGTGGGGCTATCATCTGGCGTTCATCGCCCGCTCGGGCCCGATCAGCACGGTGGCGGCCAGCGTCGTCTCCGCGGCCAACGCCCTGCTGGGCGGCGCCAACTTCACGCGAAACGTGCGGCGCTACACGCTGGGCAGCACCGGCGCGGAGCACCTTCCAGGCGCCCGCGGTGGCGGCCGATGCCGGCACCGACGGCACCGCGCCGGGACTGCCGGAGTTCCTCGGCGACCAGGCGCAGCAGACCGGATTCTACGCCCTCGACCCCGTCGACCTCTTCAACCTGATGGTCATCCCGGCCGACCAGGGCATCCCGCCGGCCACGCATCTGAGCCTGTGGGGACCGGCCAGCGACTACTGCGCCGACCACCGCGCCTTCCTGCTCATCGATCCGCCGCCGGACTGGGTCGCCAACGGCCGGCCGGCCGTCGTCACCAACACCACGCTGCTCAACGACCTGCGCGCGCTCGTGGTCAAGCAGAACTCGGCCGTGTTCTTCCCGCGCCTCAGGATCAGCGACGGCGGGCTGCCGCGCTATATCGGGCCGGCGGGCGCCATCGCCGGCCTCATGGCGCGCATCGATTCGACCCGCGGCGTCTGGAAGGCGCCGGCCGGCATCGAGGCCGACCTGCGCGGCATCATCGACCTCGAGGTGAACCTGACCGACCTCGAGAACGGCGTGCTCAACAAGCTCGGCCGGCAACTGCCTGCGCAAGTTCCCGGCGCGGGTTCGTCTACTGGGGCGCGCGCACGCTCGACGGGTCCGACGACAACCCAGCGAGTGGAAATACATCCCGATCCGCCGGTTCGCGCTCTTCCTGGAGGAGATCGCTCTTCCGCGGCACCAAGTGGATCGTGTTCGAGCCGAACGACGAGCCGCTGTGGGCCAAGATCCGGTATGAACCTCAGCGCCTTCATGATGGGGCTCTTCCGCCAGGGCGCCTTCCAGGGCACGACGCCCGACAAGGCGTTCTACGTGAAGTGCGACGCCGAGACGACGACGCAGAACGACCGCAACCTCGGCATCGTCAACATCGAGGTCGGCTTCGCGCCGCTGAAGCCCGCCGAGTTCGTGGTCATCAAGATCCAGCAGATCGCCGGCGACCTGACCTGACCGACGGTCCCGCAACGAGGGCAGCGACATGCCCACCGGATTCGTCAAGAACGCACATCGCGTCGACCCGTACAAGAACTACAAGTTCCGCGTCGTGTGGGACGGCAAGCCCGTGCTCGGCGTGTCAGCAAGGTCGGCGCGCTCAAGCGCACGACCGACGGTCGTGTCGCACCGCGCGGGCGGCGAGAACAGCACCGACCACAAGTCGCCGGGCCGCACGCAGTACGACGCCGTCACCCTGGAGCGCGGCATCACCCACGACCCCGAGTTCGAGAAGTGGGCGAACAACGTCCATCCCTACGCCGGCGACGCCGCCATGGACCTCGTCGACTACAAGAAGGAGCTGACCCTCGAGGTCATGGACGAGAAGGGCCAGGTCGCGCTGCGCTACTTCCTGCACGGCTGCTGGGTGAGCGAATTCACCGCGGTCCCGGAGCTCGACGCCAACGCCAATGCCGTCGCGATCGAGATCGATCAAGATCGAGATCGACGGCTGGGAGCGCGACCTCGACACCAAGGAGCCCGACGAAGCCAGTCCCGTCCCGGTCGGGTAAGCCTGCATGACGGCCGCGGGGGAGATGTGAATGGCCGCCACCGCCGCAAGCCGCCGGTCCTCGTTCCCGGCGCTGCCCGCCGCTTTGACGGAAGCGTTCGACGCGCGCGACCTGCGCCTGCGCCGCTTCGGCGCTTCCGGCGAGGACCTCGCGATCGATCTCTCCGCGGGGGCGCTGCCGCGGCTTGTCACCGCGGTGCTCGCGGCCTGCACCGAGCGGGCCGACGGCAGCGCGCCGCCCGAGCCGTTCTTCTGGGCGCTGGAGGCCGGGACGCGCGTGGCGTGCCTGCTGCGGCTCGTGGCGCTCGACGACGTCGATGAGCTGACGACCCTCGCGGCCTGCGCCAATCCTGCCTGCGCGCGGCCGATCGAGATCGCGCTGGCGATAGCGGAGCTGCTGGCGCTGCAGGAGCAGCGGCCGGAGGGGCCGGTCGCCGTCGGTCCGCTGCGGCTGCGGCGCCCGACCGGCGAGGATCAGCGCAGCTGGGGCGCCATGGTCTTCGCCGACGCCGAGGCTGCACGGCTGGCGCTCCTGCGCACGCTCACGGTGGCGGGCGGCGTGGAGCCCGCCGCGCTCGATTTCGCGGCGATCGAGGCCGCGCTCGACGATGCCGATCCCCTCGTCGATTTCAGCCTGACGGCGCAATGCCCCTTCTGCGCGCAGGGCGCGCAGGTCAGCGTCGACCTGGCGGCGCTCGCGCTCGCCCGCCTGCGCCAGGCGCAGGGCGGGCTCATCGAGACCGTGCATCTGCTGGCCACGCGCTACCACTGGAGCGAGCCGCAGATCCTGTCGATCCCGCTCTGGCGCCGCGCCCGCTATCTCGCCCTGATCGACCGCGACGGGGCCGCCTGATGCCCTATCTCGCGCGCCTCATCGAACAGAGCGGCATGGTCGTCGGCAAGCGCGAGACCGGCGTGTCGGCTGGCGCCGGGCCTCAGCCGCTCGAGCTCGACAGCTTCCGCGATGCCCCGCCCCCGGCGCCAGCAGACGCGCAGCCGCCAGGCCCGGCTGCGGGCGAGGCCGCGCCGCCCGCGCCGGAGCGGGAGCCGCATGCGGATCCAGTCTTTCATCATCCGGCCCCAGCGCCGGATCCGGTGTCGCTGGCACAGCGGCAGCATCGGTCGGCGGAGGAGCCGCCGGTCGAGGTCGTCGTCGAGATCGGTCCGTCGCCGGCTGCGGCCGCTTCCCCGCAGACGGCGCCTGTGACGGTGCCGCGCACGGAGATCGTCGCGGAGGTCGTCGAAGTGACCCCGCCGGCGACGCGCCTTCCGCCGAGCCGGCACGGGTCGCGGACAGATCGCCGGCCCCACCGCCGGGCCGCCCGCCGACGCTGGCCGAGGTGCGGGCCTGGGTCGCCGCGACGCCCGCGCCCGGCGAGCCCGGCTCCGCGCCGCGCGCCGCGGCGCCCATCGAGACCGCCGAGACGTGCCGGCGCCGGCGCGCGGTCGTCCCGCCGCCTCGAACCGGGCGCGCCACGCGCGAGCCGGCGGCCGCGCCTCCGGGCGCGATCGAGGCCGCGCAGGACGTGCATCTCACGATCGGCAGCATCGTCGTGACCGTCGATGGGCCGGAGACGGCGCCCGCCGCCGCAGCTTCGCCGGCGCCGCGCCCGGCAGCGCCGCGGCGCGACGTCGGCGCCTCGACGCGCCTGCAGCGCCACTACCTGCGGACCTAGGGAGGAACACCCCTTGGCCCTGGAGGATTCCGGCAGAGCCATCGGCGCCACGACGCGGATCCTGCGCGAGCGTCTGCTGGCGCGCCTGCAGACGCTGCTGTCGGACGTCACCGTCGGGCGGCCGGAGCCGCCGCGCGGCGCCCTCAACAACCCGCGCCTCAACCTCTTCCTCTACGAGGTTCAGGTGGACGGCCATCTGCGCAACCAGCCGCTCGACGAGGGCCAGCCGGCGCCGCTGTGGCTCGTGCTGCGCTACCTGCTCACCGCCTTCGACCGCGACGGCGAGAGCGACAGCATCAGCGCCCATGAGCTGCTCGGGCTCGGCATGCGCGAGCTGCAGGACCTGAACTTCCTCACTGCCAACGGCAACGTCGCGCTGAACGACAGTCCCGACATCCTCAAGATCACCTTCGAGGACGCAACCACCGAGCTGCTATCCAAGATCATGCAGGGCAGCGAGGAGCGCTATCGCTGCTCGTCGGCCTTCCAGGTGCGGCCGGTGATGATCGCGCCCGGCACGCCGCCCGAATATGCGCTGCTGGTCGGCGTCGACTACCAGAACAACGCGATCATCGGCGAGGACGGCATCCGCATCCCGGTGCTGCCGTCGCTCGGCCCGTCGATCACCAGGGTCTCGCCGCCGCGCTTCGAGGTCGGCGCGAGCGTGACGGTGGAGGGCAGCGACCTGCACCTCTCCGGCTTGTCGGTCCAGCTCGGCCCGGTCGAGCTGCCGGTGACGACGCAGCGCCCGGACCGGCTGACCTTCGACGTCGCGCCGGCGCTCGCCAACGGCGCCACCATCTCGGCCGGCGAGCTGCCGCTCGCCGTCGTCCAGCAGCTGCCCAACGGCAAGCGCCGCTCGAGCAACCTGCTCGGCGCCGGCCTGATGCCGCGCGTGACCGCCGCCGCGCGGCGCACGAGCCTGGCGGCCGGCGGCCTCGTCTTCGGCTTCATCGATCT
>CAVYUG010000013.1:0-35774 GCA_963771655.1 uncultured Actinomycetes bacterium
ACAACCAGGAGCTCTACCAACTGAGCTACGCCCACCGCGTGAGCCCCAATGTAGCGCCGTTAGGAGGCGATCGAGCGGATCGCGCACCAGGCGAGGTTCATGTCGACCCGGGCGCCCCGGAACGGGACACCCTCCGCCTCGAGAAGACGGCGCTGGCGCTCACCCTTCGCCAATGAGCCGTCGGCGCGGACCACGCGTTGCCACGGAAAAGCCGGGTCGTGGCAGGCGGCCATAACCGAACCGGCGAAACGTGGCGCCTCCGGGCAGAGGTCGCCGTAGGTCGCGACGAAGCCGGGTGGGATCGCGCGAACGCGGTCGAGAACGAGCTTGGCGCGCTCGCTCGTGGCAGGGCGCTCAGCCACGCTGACCGATGCGAATCAGGCGCTCGGCGCCGGCGACGCGCTCGCGCTCGCCGGTTGGGAGCGTGACGTAGACGGCGCCGTCGCGCTCCAGCTGCTCGCGAGGGTTCATGAAGGTGATGCCGACCAGACGCTCGTCTTCATCCAGCCGCCAGATGTGGTCCTCCGGCGAGCGCTCGCGCCGGCCGGTCGGCGGGCCGGTGACGCCAACCTCGAGCACGTCGCTGGGGGCGTCGTAGGTGGAGTAGCTGAAGGTGTGCCTGCCGATGCGTACCGCCATGAGCCAGCACCCCGGGCAGGACTCGAACCTGCGACCTGCTGCTTAGAAGGCAGCTGCTCTATCCAGCTGAGCTACCGGGGCTCGGGTCTGATTATGGCTTGGCTCCTGGCATTCCTGCGGCCGGTGCTTTGCGCAGCCGCCCGCCCGGGAGCGTGTTCATCGGACTTTCTGCCCATTTCTGCCCAATCAAGCGCCCGATCGAACGCTTCCAGGTGCGCCCCGGTCAGCCGATCGCGGCGCTTCACCGCGCGTTGATAGACGCGGAAAGTGAAACCCGGATCCTCGTGCCCGAGCTGCTCCGCGATGTAGACCGGGTGGTCCCCGGCAGCCGCGCGCAGGCTCGCGTAGGTGCGCCGTAACGAGTGCGGGGTGACCCGCTCGCTCATCGGTTCGATCCCGACTTTCACAAGCCTCCCGTTGGCGACCCTTATCGCCGTCTTGATCCGGTGATCGACGTTGGTGACCGTCTGCCGGCGCCCCGTGCGAGTGACGAAGACCGGATCGCCCGCACCCCGACCGCGCTTGTACGCCTTCCACTCGCTGAGAGCGTCGATCACGCCCCCCGGCAGATCGACTTCACGGCCTGTGCCAGCATCGGTCTTGGACGTTCGAACGGTCAGCGTCCCGGTTGCCAGGCTCACGTCCCGCCAGTCAAGCCCGATCGCTTCGCCCAGCCTCAGCCCCGTCCCGGCCAGCGTGGCCAGCAGCGGTCGCAGACGGGTGTCCGCGGCCTCGATCAGTGCGAGCAGCTGCTCAGGCTCGACCCAGGTGCGTTGCGGCTTGGACGTCTTCACGCGCCTCCGCCTGCCGCGAGCTGGATTCGCGCCGCTCATCAGCTCGTATTCGATCGCTAGGTCGAGGATCTGCGCTAGGCGCTTCAGTGTCTTGTTGATCTGTTCGGCGCCCAGCTTCCCTTCCCGAAGCTTCGCCGCCTTGTATCGGTCGACCTCGACGATCGTGATCTCCGAGAGGCGATGCTTTGCGAAGAAGGGAAGGAGGTGATAGCTGAGCGCCCACCCGTAGTCGCGAATCGACTTGGGCCGCAGCTCATGCCGGCGGCTGTCGAGCCAGTTCGACGCGAACTCGTGGAGGGTCGGATCCTCCCTGACCTCAGGTGCCGGCGCGGGCTCCGTCGGTCGCCAGATCACCCGCTCGACGTCGGCGAGGACGTGACGCAGCTCGGCCTCAGCGCGCTCACGGTTCCAACCCTCCTCCGGAGTCCCGAGGCTGACGAAGCGTCGCTTGCCGTAAGCGCGAAACCGAAGCGCCCAGCTCCTCTGCTTCCCATCGGGAGCGATCACCTGGCCGGTTGCCTTTCGCGGCATCGAAAGCGTCCTCTGTAGGGCAATGAGGGGAGAGGGCACCTTAGCTCTCCCCCTCACTGAGCTTTGTGCGCGTCTGACGGCCTTCATAGCTCAGAAGGTCCCGGTAGCCGTCGACGACCTCGCCTTCCCGCAAGCGCCGGCGACGCGAGGCCTCAGCGCGGCATGCCGGACTGCAGTAGAGGGCGTCGGAGCGAAGTCCGCCAAGGCTTTGGCCGCAAAGGGCGCAGCGTCTCACCGCCGGCCCTTGATCTCGAGCAGCGGAGCCGTCGATCGTCGGGCTCGACGGCGCCCCGGGATCGCCCTTCGCGGCCCTGCTGGTTGTCGCGCCGGCGCGCTCGCGATCTCAGCGATCCGCTCGCGCTCGAAGCGAAGCCGCGGCCGCGAGCCGTTGCCGAGGCGGATGACCCCGAGCTCTCTCTGGTGCTCGTAGACCCAGCTTCGCTCGCAGCCGAGGATCCGGGCGACCTCGCCGGCGTCGATCAGGCTTCCCGTCTCGGGTCCTCCGCCGCCGCCGAGCCGCCGCGCGACCTCGGCTGCGATCCGCTCCGCGACGCCCTGCTCGACCGGCGAGAGGCCGTCATCGCCGAGGCAAGGCGCAAAGTCGGGGTCGTGGCGCGTACTCATCGTCACTCGATATGGCGCCCTCGCCGGCACTTTGTCCCGCCAATCGCCATCTCGGACTTCGTAGACCAGACCGCCCTTCAGCAGAGAATCCCCGTCCCCCGCCGGTTCCTCATGCACTACGTCCCACGCCCCTCCCCTCGCCGCTTCGCCCCCCGTCATCCAGCCTCGCCCGCCTCGATCGCCCGCCGCCCTCAGCTCCTCGACTTCAGATTCCAGTTCTCAGTCCCCGCTCACCGCAACCAGTTCCCGATCCCGTCTCCCTTGTTCAACCACCTCCTCAAGCGCAGCTGCTGCCGACCTCTCCCCCTTTGATCGTCGAGGGGGAGAGGTCGGCAGCGGCGGAGCGCCGTGCGCCGCTTGGTTGAGCCAAGTGCCTACGGAATGGCATTCCGTAGGCAATTCCGGGGGGTGCGTCGTCGGTTCGTAGCCCAAATGGCCAGCCGGAGGGAGCTCTCGGACGCTCGGAAACCAGTTCAGCCCGTGTCCGTGTTTGCCCTCGCCCGCCGCCAGCCTGTTCCCCCTGGACCATCCACTGTCGCCCGGCCCACGCGACCATCTCGCGATCCCCGGGGCTCACGCTCAACGCCCTTCCGA
This sequence comes from uncultured Actinomycetes bacterium, assembly GCA_963771655.1. Classification (GTDB taxonomy): domain Bacteria; phylum Actinomycetota; class Thermoleophilia; order Solirubrobacterales; family 70-9; genus JAWVFM01. Next base: position 3,183 of record CAVYUG010000013.1, read on the forward strand.
TGACGCCAGCTTCGACTGGCCCTCCTTCTCAGGCGCCGCCCTCTCGCTCACCTCATCTTGCTTTCAGCCTGCCGCGACGGCGCTCGTCGTCGACGCGCTGCGTCGCGCCGAGGCGGCCACCCACACCCGGTCGGCCTGAGCCCGCAGAGGCTTTCAGCGTTCTTTCACGGTCGCCGTGGAAATGTTGGCCATGTTGTTCCAATCAAAGGAGAACTCAATGCTTCGCAATCGAATCCTCGCCTCCGCCCTCAGCGGCGGATGCCTGCTCGTCGCCAGCTCTATTGGCGGGGCTGGCGGGGCGTCCGCTCTCGGCTCGCCGGCCGCCGCTGGAGCCGGCGTCTTCGACGCCAGCTCGGCCAAGATCACCAACCGCTACCTGCCGATCACGAAATTCCACCGCACGGTGCTCAAGGGCGTCGACACCGGCCAGCACCTGCGGATCGTACGAACGCTCCGGCGCCGAACGAAGGCGTTCCCCTACAAGGGCAAGTCCGTGAAGGCGGCGGTCGTCAAGGACGTCGTCACCAACTCCAAGGCTCATCGGCGGATCGAGAAGACGATCGACTACTTCGCCCAGGACAAGGCCGGCACGGTCTACTACTTCGGCGAGGACGTGAACGACTACCCGCGCGGCCATCGGGTCACGCACCCCGGTCAGTGGCGCCTAGGTCGCGACACGAAGACGCCCGGCGTCCTGATGCCGGCGCACCCGAAGCTCGGCGACTCCTTCAAGTCCGAGGCCGTTCCGGGCGTCCTCCACGAGACCGACCACATCGTCGCCGTCGGCAAGACGGAGCGGGTTCACCGCCACACCTATCACCACGTGATCAAGGTCCGCGAGAACGCGGGGCCCCCGCCCGAGGTCGAGTTCAAGACCTACGCTCCCGGGACGGGCGTGATCACCGAGGCCAACGGCGGGGTTCAACTCGTCAGCAGTCGCTGACGGCAGCAGGTCGGACCGACCGACCCTCTGGTCAATCGAGGTGGCTCAGGATACGTGGGTGGTGATCGATCTGGCGGCGGCGCAGGCGCGCCCGGACGCGAGCTGGACGGCGGGCGTTCGCGCGTAGTAGTCGCCGGTCGCGACGTTGCCGGGCGGGTTGACGTGCCACTTCCCGCTCGCGCTCGTCGAGTCCGAGCCGATCGCGGGATCGTGTCCGCTCCGCTTCCGGCGGACGGTGACCTTCCGAGCCCGCACGCACGCGCTCTTGGCGGACGTGACCTGGCCAGAGAAGTGCCCGCCCGTATGGCGCGAATACCTGATCGATAGGTTGGTGGCGAACGGGCCGGCGGCGAACGCCGGCCCGGTTAGGGCGAGGACGAGAGGCGCGACCATCGTGGTCGCGAGAAGGGAACGCTTCATTCGGCCTCCTTCGGAGGTAGGCGGCTTCGATGACCGAGCTGGCGACCCTAGAGCGGCGTAAGCCAGTCCCAGCGAAGCCCCGGGCAAGGAGAAGGCAAGGAGGCCCGTCGTCCCCTTGCCCGCTCCTAACGCGCGCGGTGCCAGGATCGGTGTCAGCGCCATGACGAGCACAAGCATCTCGGCCCATGCATGGTGGCTCGCCTCCCGAGCCTCCGGGCTCGTCGCGCTGGTCTTCGTCACCGTCTCGGCGGTGATGGCGCTGGCTCTCGCCGCGAGGATCGTGCGCAAGCCGGCGATGGGCGCGGTCCACCAGCAGGTGGCGACAATCGCCGTCGTCGCGATCGCCGTCCACGGCATCACTCTCCTCGGTGATCCGTGGCTCAACGTCGGGCCGGCCGACGTCGCCATCCCCTTCGCCGTTCCGTACCGTCCGCTGTGGACCGGCCTCGGCGTTATCGCCGGCTATCTCGCGGCGATCCTCGGCCTCAGCTTCTATGTCCGTCGCCGGATCGGGACCCGCCTTTGGCGCCGCATTCACCCGCTGACGATCATCGCCTACCTGCTGGCGGTGGCGCATACCCTCGGCGCCGGGACCGATGCCTCCACGACCTGGCTGCGCTTGTGGCTTGTCCTGACAGTGCCACTGGTCGGCATCCTCTTCATCGTTCGGATCGGGTCCGTGCTGCGGCGCCGCCGGCCGCCGGCCGCCGCGCTCCGCTGAAGAGCGGCTTGGCGGCAGCTTCAGCCAGAGCCGCTCGTCGGGCTCCCTCTGCTCGCGCAAGAGCTCGACGGGTCGGAGGCGGCGCAGATCGCGCTCGCCGTCAGGGTCGCGGCGAGCGCGCGCCGACCACCACGATCGCGAGCTCTGCCCAAACTCCCGGCAATCACGCGCACACAGCACCTATTCCCCGAAGCCCTCATACGGCATTGCGCGCCTGGAAAGCCGCTTGGTTGAGGCGTACATCCCGAAAACGCGTGGTCGCCTAGAAGACAGCGGCTCTATCGAGCTGAGCTACCGGGGCTCGGGTCTGATTATGGCTCTGCCGTGCGGATTCCTGGCTTGGCTGATAATCGAGCGGAACCTTCGCCGCCAGCGACGGCCGCCAGGATGACTGGTCTCGACGACGTATTGAGTCGGGGGTCCGTGGAGCCGCGAGGTGCTCGAATCGGATGACGAGCCGCATGAATGTTCACGGGCCTGGGGATCCGCCGCAGATCGGAGGTCGTCGTTTGGCGGAAAGAACCTCATCGCATGGCGGGAAGCACGACCTCGAACCGGCCGCCATCGGAACTCGGGACCGCACTCACGTCGCCGCCGACCGCGCGGGCGAGGCGCCGAGCGAGCGGGAGACCGAGGCCGTTGCCGCGCGCGTCGCCCGCCACGCGCCCTCTGATACCGGGTTCGAAGATGCGCTCGGTCTCATCCGGCGCCACGCCCGGGCCATCGTCGCTGACGATGAAGACCGCGTCGCCGTTCCGGGATTCCCACTCAATCGACGCCTTCGACCGCGCGTAGCGGCGGGCGTTGTCGACAACGGGCAGCAGCGTCTGCACCGCGTAGTCGACGTCGAGGTGGACGGCGAGCGGGGCCGAGTCGTCCCGCTCGCGGGAGACGGCCGGGCCGCGGTCGCCGTCGCCGAGCGCGTGGTTGAGTCGATCGAGGATCTCCGCCGGCGTAGCCAGGCCCCGCGCCGGATCGAACTCCGCCTGCGCCGCCGCAACGAGCGTGTCGATGACCACCGTCATCCGGTCGACCTCGTGCAGCACGAGCTCGAGCGCCGCCCTGGTCTCGGAGTCCACATCGTCCCGCATGAGCGCCAGCTCCGCCTCCGCGCGCTGCCTGGCGAGCGGCGTCCGCAGCTCGTGCGCGACCTCGGCGGAGAAGCGCCGCTCGTGCTGGAAGCTCTCGTCGACGCGGTTCAACAGGCCGTCGAGGGTCGCCGCGAGCTCGGTGAGCTCGTCCTTCGGCGGGCCGAGGTCGAACCGGCGGTGGAGGTCCTGCTCGCTCCACGTCGCCGCCTGCTCGGTCATCCGGTGGACCGGGCGTAGGGCTCCCGTGAGGGTCCGGTTGACGATGACGACGACGAGCGCCATTAGAACGGCGGCGACGATCGCGGAGCCGATGAGCGCGAGCTGCTCGGTGTCCTCATACGGGGCGAGCGAGACCGCCGAAACCACGGTGGCCGATACGCGGCCCCGCACGGGATCGGTTCGCACGAGCAATCGTGTGTCGCCGACGGTGCTCGTGATCGGGTGGGGGCTCGGGACCAGGCGATTGACCGCCGCGCGGAGCTCGCTGGGCATGTGTGGCGGATCGACCAGTCGGCGACCCTCGAGCACCCACGCGGCACCGTCGAGTGGGGCGTCGTTCGGCGCCTCGCGGATGCGGAGCTGTCCCCCGGCGACGGCCAGGTTCGCCCGCTGCGCGGTCGCACGGGCGTCGAGCACGCTGTCGACCTCGCTCGTGATCCGGCGGTCGAGGGCCACGTTGAACGCGACGAGGAGCAGGACCAGACCGATCGCGAACGATCCCGCAGCGCCGAGGACGATCCGCCGGCGAATGCCGAGCTTCACTCGAGCCGGTAGCCGACGCCGTGGACGGTCGCGATGGGGTCGGTGCCGTTCGTGCGCAGCTTGCGCCGGATGCGGGCGATGTAGGAGTCGAGGGTGTTGTCGCTCACCATCCCGCCGGGCGGCCAGGCTGCGCTGACGAGCTCGCGACGGCGAACGACGGCTCCGGGCCGCGCGGCGAGGGCGGCGACGATCCGGAACTCGGTGGGCGTCAGGGCCACCTCCTCGCCGTCCACGCGAATCGCGTGCGTGCTCGGGTCAAGGTGCATCCCCAGCGCGGGAAGCGAGTCATCGCCGCCCGCTCGCCGGAGGAGCGCCCGCAGCCTCACGACCAGCTCGTCGAACGCGAACGGCTTCACCATGTAGTCGTCGCCCCCCATGTGGAACCCGGAGAGGCGATCCGAAAGCCCAGAGCGAGCCGTGAGGAAGAGCACGGGGGCGTCGATGCCGGCGGCGCGGAGGCTCTGGCACACGTCGCGACCGTCAGCGTCGGGTAGGCCGATGTCGATCGCCACCACGTCCGGCCGGCGGGCGCTCGCGAGCTCGAGGAGCTCGGCGCCGGTCGCGGCGACAAGTACGTCGAAGCCCTCCGCCTCGAGACCGCGGCGAAGCTGGTCGCGAAGCGTGGCGTCGTCCTCGAGTATGGCGACGAGACTCACCATCGCGGGCGAGTATGCGAAGGGCCTGTAAGGGGCCCGTAAAGACGAGCGCCCGCCTGGTGGCGGGCGCTCGTCGTCGATGAACGCGAGATGACGCTCAGGCGGATTCCGTGACCGGAATGTCCGTCTGGCTCGGGTGCTCGCGATCGGCGTGTGGGAGATGGGGGTGCGGCAGGCGCGGACTCGGTACGTGCGGATGCGGCAGGTGGTGCGGCGCGTCGGGATGCCGCCTCTCGGCTTCTGCTTCGTCCGCGGCGGCGACCTCGGGCGGGGTCTCGTCCTTGCGCGTAAACGTGAGGAATACGACCAGGCTCAGGATCGTCCCGAGGAAGATCACGCTGGTCGCCGTTGTTCCGAGCCCGAGCCCGCCGTGCTTCGTGGGTTGCGACATCCAGTCTCCGATCGAGGCGCCGAGCGGCCGCGTGAGGATGTACGCGAGCCAGAACGAGAGGACGGCGTTGAGCCTGAACCGGAAATGGGCCAGTGCGATCACGCCGATGGCGCCGCCGAACAGGAGCGCGGACGGGAAGTACCCGAGCTGCGCCTGCTCGGCGAGGAGGTCTCCGGCCGACGTTCCCAAGGCGAACGTGAACAGGATCGCCAGCCAGTAGAACGCCTCGCGTCGGGTGGTGAAGATGGTGTGGATGGAGAGAGTTCGCTCGCTCCAGTACCACACCGCGAACACCACCGCGAGGATGATCGAGAAGGCGATTGTCGTCGTCGTCAGCGCGATCCCGAGGTTGTCCACGAGGTTGTCGCTGAAGAGCGTTCCGACGATGCTGATCAGCACCACCGCGAACCAGTACACGCCGGGTATGTACTTGCGGGCACGAAACTGAAAGAACAGTGTTGCCGCGAGCACCGTACCCATGATGTAGGTGAGGTTTGTCAGGCCGAGGTTGAGACTCAGATCGAGGTTGTCCGCCGCGGTCTCGCCGACGGTCGTGCAGAGCACCTTGATGATCCAGAAGAACATCGTGATCTCCGGGACCTTGTTGAGCATCTGACGACCGAGTGAGACGGTCTGCGGGCGTGGTTGTGTCATGGCTGCAGTTGTCATGACTCGGCACCGTAGGGAGAGTCCCCTGGAAAACTCCTGACTGGTCCGTAAACGTCACATGAAGGGATGTGTGTGACATTCGCTACGTCACCCGGACGGTAGGTCAGTCGCCGCCTCGGCCAGCACGAGAGCATGGCCACATGCCACGAGTCCGGTCGACGGCTGGAGCATCATGCGAGGCACCCGGGCCGGATCGATCGCGATAGGCGAATGTGCCGCGTAGAGCTTGATCGTCCAGTGCTGTGGCGCCGTGCGGGTGCCGACGTGGTCGAAGCCCGAGCCCGGCCCCGTGATCGAGGGCGAGTCGCTGATGACGACGACGCTGCGCGTCGCGATCCCGTCCGGGAATCGCTTCGGCTCGAACTTCGCGAGGTTGCGCCCCGTGTAGTAGTCGATCGGGGTGCGGCCGTCGGTCGGAACGACGTAGAGACGGGGCACCTGGTGCGTCGGCAGCACCTTCGCCATTGCCCGCCAGTCGTGGCGCTGCGCGTAGGGTTCGGTCGCGACGACGCGGAGGACGTAGAGGAACAGGGCGAGGCTCGCGACGAGGGCTGCCGGCCCGAGCGCCCGCACGCGAGCGCTGCCGAATCCGACCCCGGCTGCGACGAGGGCGGGAACGAGCGCGCCGACCATGTTCCGAGGGTCGACGTAGTCGAAGCCCCCCAGGGCGAGTGCGACCGGGGTCCCGAACGCGGCTGCCGCGACGATTCCGGCCCTGGCTGCCCCGCGGCGTTCGGAGGGCATGCCCCGCGCGGCCGCGACGCCGCCCGCCAGGACGAGGAAGGCGACGCCGACGGTGCCGACCTCTCGCTGGACGGGCGTGGTCGAGAGGATCCCGGCCTGCGGCGCCGGCCCCTCGAGCGTCGTGTACTTGACGAGGGCCGTCTCGGCGCGCTGAATGACGGGGAACTGCGTGAATCCGTTCCCACGCCCTCCTCCCTCCTGGATGATCGCGAGCGGCAGGAGGGCGAGGCCCACAGCCGCGATGGCGAGGCAGGCCCCGAGAGCGCTCCGCCGCCGCTCGCGCACCATGAGCAGCACGGCGGCCTCGGGCAGGATCGCGAAGATCGCGAAGTAGTGAGAGCACAGTGCGAGCGCCGACATCGCCGCCCATCCGGCGTGGGCGCCTCGACTCGGCCTGCGTAGCGCACGGGCGAAGAAGTAGAGGCCGAAGGCGCCGAACGCGATCAGTGCGCCGTACGAGCGGGCCTCCTGCGAGTACCAGATCAGGTACGGGTTGAGCGCGACGAGACAGGCGGCTGCGATCCCCGCTCTGCGTGACGCGAGCTCACGCCCGGAGAGGTAGGCGGCTAGAACCGTCAGCGTTCCGAAAATCGCGCTGAGTGACCGAAGCCCCACCGCGCCGACGCCGAAGAAACGCGACCAAAGCCAAGCCAGCGCGTAGTAGAGCGGCGGGCTGCGCTCCCCGTCGACGACGACCTGCATGCTCCGAAAGAAGTCCGGATGGATCACCCTTGCGGCCGTGACGGTTTCGTCGTGGTCGAGGCTTTGGTTGCCCAGGGTCGCGAAGCGGAGCGCGGCCCCGGCAGCAACGATCGCGCCCACGGTCACGGTCGTCCCGTGGTTGTCCCAGAAGTGGCGGAGCTCGTCGGGGCTGATGCCGTTCTGAAGCCGCCAGAGAACCGCATGGCCGGCGCGGCGAAGGCGGGCCGGTTCCGGCATCAGCTGCCCTTCGCCCGTCCGCGCCGTTCATCGCCGCAGCCGTCTCGGCCTCCGACCGCGCTGTCTCGGGCGGCGCGGTCGTCGACCTCGGCGCCGTTCTCGTCGGGTTGCGCCGGCGCCGTCTCCAGCGCCGTTTGCGCGGGTGTCGCCGCGAGCGGGCTACCGACCTTCGGTGGCGTCGCAGCGGGCGCGGCACCTGCCTGGCTCACGCCCGCTCCTGCGACGGCAGCCGCCCAGATGGCGGCGATCAGGATTGCCTTGCGGATGCGCCCGGGCGTCCGCGCGTGGCTGCGGTGCGGATTGGGCGTGCTGTTTGCGTTCCGCGACACGGCTCCTGTGGACCGGAAGTTGCCGTGACCGGTATGAAGGAACGGTGAAGACCGTTTCTTGGGCGGGCGCAGCCGCCGTCGCGATTGCTATTGCGGGCTGTGGCGGGGGGGCCGAGGGCTCCGGAACGGGCGCACATGCGATGCCCTCCCGGACCAAGACCGCGCAGCGCACCGCACCACGCCGGCTTCGTGCCAAGCTTGCCGAGGCGATGCTGCCCGCTGCCCTCTCGGGCGAGGCGGCGACCCGCCGAGGCCGCGACGTGTTGGTGATCGGGGGCCTCGATGCGAGCGGGACGTCGACCAGCCGTGTCCTCAACGTCGCGGGGGGTCCGGGCGGGGCTGAGCCCGCCGGCTCGCTAGCCGCCCCGCTCCACGACGCGGCGGCCGCGACGGTCGGCAAAACGACCCTGGTCTTTGGTGGCGGCACCGTGGCGTCGACCGACGCGGTCGAGTCCCTCGTCCCCGGCGGCACTGCGATGATCGTGGGCAGCCTGCCCACGGTCCGCTCGGATCTCTCGGCCGTGGCCGTCGGCGGACGTGCCTACGTGCTGGGCGGGTACGACGGCACGACGCCACAGCCCGTCGCGCTCGAGACGACCGAGGGGCGGAGCTTCCGCGCGGTCGCCTCCCTGCCGCGGCCGGTCCGCTACGCGGCAGTCGCCGCAGTTGGCCCCGTCATCTACGCCGCGGGCGGCGAGCTCGCCGGAGGCGGCAGCTCCGACTCGATTCAGGCGATCGACGTACGAAGCGGTCGAGCCCGCATTGCCGGAACGCTCCCGGCGCCGCTCGCCCATGCCTCCGCGGTCGCGCTCGGACGCCTCGTCTACGTGCTCGGCGGAACGACGGCCGGTGGCGCCGTCACCGGCCAGATCGTTTCATTCGACCCGAGCACGGGTCGGACGATGCGCGTCGCACGCTTGCCATACGCCGTGACCAACGCCGCCGCCGCAACGAGCAGCGGCCGCGGTTATCTCGTCGGCGGGCTTGGCGCGTCGGGAGCACCGCTTCGCTCCATCGTGAGCCTGCGGCTCGCCCGAGGGGGCTAGGCGCGCTCGAACCGCTCCGCTGCGGGATGGTTCAGGTGAGCGACCTCTGGGTCGGCCGAGGTCGCCGGACGGCTCGCCGCAGCGAGCAGTGCGGCCGCCGCCGAGAGCGCGAGAAGGATCCCGATCACCAACAGGCTCGGATTGGGTCCTTGACCAACCCTGTTCACGGAGACCAGCATCGCCGACCCCGATGAAGGCGCGATGAAGGCCTACGGTGGGTCGATCGGAGGGAAGCGGCGCAGCAGCCCCGACGGCCCAGCCAGGTCGACGCCGTCCGGGTTGTTCAGATAGCCCGGTTTCGTACCGGCAACCCCGGTGTGCCCGTACTGCCACACGATCTTGTCCGTCCGCGGGTCGACGACGATCACGCGATGGTTGTAGTCGTCGTTGGCGAGCACGTCGCCGTTCGGAAGCGGGAGCGCGAGCGATGGATGGTCGAGGGCGTCCTTCCCGCTCGGTGCGAAGCGCCACAGGAGCTTGCCCGTCGAGTCGAATGTCTCGATTGCCCCTGGGGTCGTGTAGTCGGCCGAGAGGAACTTCCCCGGTGTGACCTGGTTGGTATCGGAGGGGTAGCTGAAGCCCGGCGGGTGGGTGGCGTAGACGAGCTTGCCCTTCGGGTCCACGACATCGATCCAGTTGCCGATGATCTCGGTGACGACGGTGTCGCCGTTGGCCATCGGGAAGGCACCGTTGGGTCCCCCGAATGACGCCGGCGGGGCGTGGGTGCAGTCGCCGACGGTGCCGAGCTGCGAGACCGGCCGGTGCGAAGGCGGCCGGACGACGAGCAAGCGGCAGTTCTTGATGTCGGCCATGAGGATCTGCCCGGCCGCTGCGAAGAGAGCGTCGTCGGGGTTGTAGAGGCGGTCCGCCGTCGAGCCCGGCGCCCCGGAGACGCCGTAGCGGTACGCGATGCGGTGCTCGGCGACGTCGATGACGCTGACCGTGTAGTCGTCCTCCTGCGTGGCGACGATCCGTCTCCCGTCGCGGCTGAAGAACGCGTCGTCGGGGATGTTGAACGTCTGGCCCTTCGCCAGATCTCCCGGCCGAGGGAACTGCCAGATGATCCGCCCGCGGGGGCTCACCTCGAGGAGGCGGTTGTTGAGCTTGTCGGCGATCAGCACGGGCCCGGGAAGGACCGACGGGTTGGAGCCGGGCCGCAGCGTCGGCAACGGCTTCAGGTTCCGTGGCCGGGTTCGGACCGGTGCCGGCGTCGAGGACGGCGAAGCCGTGGTCTCGGTTGAGCCCGTGCCACCGCGGGGGTCAGAGGACCCGCCACCGGAGGAGCCCGTCGCGGCGAGCACCACGGCAGCGACGCCGACAGCGAACGCGACGAGACCACCGACTGCGACCCAGCGTCGCCGGCGGAGCAGATCGCGGTCGCCGCGCGACGCCATACCCGAAGGTACGCAACCGCCGGATGAACAGAGCGTGAAGGCGCCTGAAATTCGCCCGCGCGCCCTCATCGTCGCTACATCTCGCCCCTTCACGCTCGTGGGGCTTGGCAACCCACGACGAAAGGATCGATATGACCAAGCGGATCAAGAAGATGGTGGCCGCGCTGGCGGCCCTCGGCGCTCTCGCCGTCGGCGGGGCGGTCTTCGCGCAAGCGCAGTCCGCCTCCCCCGCGCCGCAGCCAGCGCGCCGGCGGCGGAGGTCGCGAACGGCCCGGACACCGACAACGTTCAGAGCGGTGACCAGACCGGCTCCGATCAGCAGTCCGGCTCGGATAAGCCGGACAGCGCCGGGGAGCAGTCCGGCGAGACGGCTCCGGGCAACGACGGTCCCGGCGGGCACGCCGACGAGCCCGGGAGCCCGAACGTGGACCACCAGTCCCAGGGGAACGAGTAACGCCCCGAGTGCCGCGAGCATCCCGGGGCCCCGCCGTCCGGCGGGGCCCCGGGCTGGGGGATTCATCGCGAGTTCACCTTCGATCTCGACGCTTTGGCTGATGCGCGTTCTTGTTGTCGAGGACAGGCCCCGGATGGCCACGCTTCTCACCCGTGCCCTTCGAGGCGAGGGCATGGTCATCGACGTGGCCGAGAAGGGCGAGGACGCGCTGTGGATGGCGGCCGCGAGCCGCTACGCCGCAATCGCCCTCGACGTCATGCTTCCGGGCATCGACGGCTTCGAGGTTTGCCGGCGTCTCCGCGCCGACGGCGTCTGGACGCCAGTCCTCATGCTCACCGCCCGCAGCCAGCTCGCCGACCGCGTCGCGGGGCTCGACGGCGGGGCTGACGACTACCTGACGAAGCCCTTCGAGCTTGACGAGCTCGTCGCGCGTATCAGGGCCCTCGTCCCGGCGCGAGCCCGTTCGCCGCCCCGCTCGTGCTCGAGGTCGGCGACCTGAGGCTCGATCCGGCGACCCAGAGGGTGTGGCGCGGAGAGGAGCTTGTCGAGCTGAGCGGCAAGGGCTATTCCCTCCTCGAGGCGTTCATGCGCCAGCCGGGGGCGGTGCTCTCGCGGTACGACCTTTTGGAGGCGGCATGGGACACCGGCTACGAGAACCGCTCGAACGTGGTCGACCAGCACGTTCGCGCCCTCCGTGACCGGATCGACCGTCCGTTCGGCCGGGAGAGCATCGAGACGGTTCGCGGCAGCGGATACCGGCTACCGAGAGACGGCTCGGGCTGACGCGGCTGGGCGTTCGCTGGCGCCTCACGTTCGCGTTCGCGATCGTGATGGCGGTCGTTCTCGCCGCCACGGGGGTCTTCGTCTATCGCCACCAGGGACGAGCCTCGACCAGGCGATCGCCCGCTCGCTGCGCGCCCGAGCATCGGACGTCTCCGCCCTCGCCCAGCAGTCGGAGAGCGGTCTCTCGGAGGCGCGGGCGGCCGGTGATGTTCGCGGCGCCAGCCTTGCGCAGATCATCACCCCGAGCGGGAGCGTGTTCGATCACAGTCACGGAGTCCCCGCAAGGCCGCTGTTGAGCCGCGCGGAGCTCGCCGCCGCGGAGCGGTCCGGCTCGCTCCAGATCGCCTCCCGTCGGATCGGCGATCGGTCGATCCGCCTACTGGCGCAACCCGTCCGCGCCCAGGACCGCCGGCTAGTCGTCGTCGTCGGCCAGTCGCTGGAGGCTCGGGACACCGCGCTCGCGGACCTCCGCAACGTGCTGCTGATCGGGGGCCCGGCCGCCCTCGTCTTGGCGTCGGTCGCCGGCTACGTGCTGATCGGCGCCGCGCTCCGTCCGGTCGAGGAGATGCGGCAGCGCGAGCGCGCCTTCGTCTCCGACGCGGGTCACGAGTTGCGCACGCCCCTCGCGTCGCTTCGAACCGAGCTCGAGCTCGTCGCGAGGGACCGCCCCTCAGGCAAGGCACTCGCGACCGCGATCGACGCAGCGATCGGCGACGCCGACCGCATGGGCCGGCTGGCCGACGACCTTCTCCTCCTCTCTCGCGCGGACGATCGCAAGCTCGCCCTCGAATGCCGCCCGGTGGCGGTAGCGACCCTCCTCAGCTCGGCGGCGGAACGTGCGCGGCGGGGCGGTGGGCGCGGGCTAACGGTCGCGGTCGGCGATGTCGGCGAGGTGTATGTGCTGGCCGACCCCGAGCGGCTCGGGCAGGCGATCGACAACCTGGTCGCCAACGCCCTGCGGTACGCGCGGGCCCGGGTCGAGCTCGCCGCCGTCGCCGATGGCGGCTGCGTCGAGCTGCACGTGCGCGACGACGGGCCCGGCTTCGCGCCGGAGTTCCTCCCGCAGGCCTGGGAGCGGTTCACGAGGGCCGACGCGGCGCGGACGGACGGCGGCTCCGGCCTCGGCCTGTCCATCGTCCGGACGATCGTCGAGGCGCACGGTGGGCGGACGGTGGCAGCGAACGCTCCGGGCGGCGGCGCCGACGTCTGGATCGAGCTGCGGCGCATAGAGGTCGACCGAAACCGTGCTGCGCCACCCCCGCGCGAGCCCGGAGCCACGCTCCCTGAATGCCTTCGATCCCAGCGGCGATTCGGCCGCCCCCACTGAGGGCACCAGGTTGGGGCGAGCTTTCATCGACTTCTCATCTTCCAGACGTCAGCGTTCCGGGCGTGCGCGGCCTCCGAAAACGAGCTATGCCGATCCGCGCGACCGCCTTGGCGGTGGCCCTTGGTGCGTTCGCGTCTGGGTGCGGCGGCGGACCTACCCCCAACGCCGGCAACTCGCAGGCGCCGAAGACGAAGCCCACACAGGCACAGACCCCGACCAAGGCGCGCACGACGCACGCCGGCGGCACCCGCTCCGCAAGCGTGCGGAACCTGAGCGCAGCGGACTTCTCGCCGAAGCTGTTCGGGAAGCCGACCTCCACCGCCAATCGCCTCCTCCCGTTCAAGCCGGGCACGCAGTGGGTGAGACAGGGGTTCGTGAACGTCGGCACTCGGCGCTTGCCGCATCAGGTCACGACCACCGTCGCCGACGTCTCGAAGACCGTCGACGGAGTCCGGACCGTCGCGGTTCTAGACCAGGACACCAACGGCGGGCAGATCGCCGAGCAGTCGATCGACTGGACCGCGACCGACAGATACGGGAACGTGTGGTACCTGGGCTCCTACACCGAGAGCTACGCGGGGGGGCAGTTCGTGACGGCAAACGACGCCTGGCTCGGGGGGGCGAACGGTGCTAAGCCGGGGATTCTCATGCTGGCGGACCCGCATGTTGGCACCGCCCCGTTCACGGAGGACACGGTCCCCGGGATCGAGGCACCGACGGCTCAGGTCGACGCGACCGGTCTTCGGCAATGCGTTCCCTTCAAGTGCTACAGCGGCGTGGTCTCGATCCGTGAGGGCGGCGAGCACAAGTACTTCGCTCCCGGTGTCGGCCAGATCAGCACGACACCTCCCGCCGGAGGTGGGGCCCAGGAGGTCGAGAAGCTGGTCAACCTGAGGCGCCTCACGCCGGGTGGGGTGAGGCAGATCAGCAACCTGGTGCTGAGCCTTGACAAACACGCCCGAACGGCGGCGGCAACCGTCTTCGGGCAGTCGCAACCCGCGACGCGCGGCGGGTTTTCACGGGCCTTTCACCTGGGCTCGTGAACCTCTCTCCATGACCGTGGAAGCCATCTCCTAAGGACAATGAAGATGACCGCGAGAAAGCTGAGGCGCGCGATGGCCCCGGCCGGATGTTGCGCCGCCGCGATCGCCGTCAGCGTCACGGCTTGGGGATGCGGCGGTAGCGCGAACCGGACTCCAGCGGGTGCGAACGTCACCGTCGCCCGATTTCGCCCCTCGAACTTCACTACCCCGACGGCCGCCGCCAACCGGTGGCTTCCTCTGCGGCCCGGAACGCAGTGGGTCCGCGAGGGGCTCACCAGCGTCGGCACTAGACGAGTCCCGCACCGTGTGGTCAGCACCGTCACAGACGTCCAGAAGCGCGTGGACGGCGTCGGCACTGTGAGCGTTCTCGATCAGGACTTCGACGGCGGGCAGCTCGCGCAGGAGTCGCTCGATTACTTCGCGCCGGACAAGCAGGGAGACGTCTGGTACCTGGGCTCCTACACCGAGGAGTATCAGGGCGGGCGATTCGTCAACGCCACCGACGCCTGGCTCGCCGGGGTGAAGGGAGCGGCGCCGGGGGTCGCCATGTGGGCCAACCCTCGCGTTGGGACGCCGCCCTACTCGATCTCGAGGCCGCCGGGAGGCTCCTCCGCGGCTGACGTCGCGCAGGTCGTCGAAACAGGCAAGTCCCAGTGCGTTCCCTACAAGTGCTACAAGCGCGTCACGGTCGTCCGCGAGGGGAAGGCCAACGCGCCCGACAACGAGTTCAAGTACTACGCGCCGGGAGTGGGCCAGATCCTCAACACGCCGCGCTCCGCAAGCCAGCACCGCGACGTCGAGAAGCTCATCAACCTCACGCACCTGAGCGCCAGGGGACTGGCCGAGGCGAGCAAGGAGGCCTTGGCGCTCGACAGGCACGCTCGCGTCGCGGCGGCGTCGACCTTTGCTCGCTCGGCGGCGGCAAAGCGCGGCCTTTGATTGCCGTCGTGGACGTCGGGCGCCGTCAGGCGCGTTTCCGCTTGATGGCGTTGTCCTCTCGGCACCTGGTCGCGGCCTTGGCGCTCGCCGCAGTCGCGGCGGGATCTGGGTGTGGTGGCAGCGACGCCCCCACCCATGTCAACGGGGTGGAGAGCACGCTCCATCCAGCCGATTTTGGGAGCCCCGTAGGCGGCAGGAGCAAGTGGCTGCCGCTGCGACCCGGGACGCAGTGGGTCAGAAAGGGAGCGACCGACGTCGGAACTCGCCGCGTTCCCCACATCGTCACCACAACCGTGACCGACGTCTACAAGAGGGTGGCGGGGGTTCGAACGGTCGCCGTGCTGGACCACGAGGTCGATGGAGGCCAGGTCTCCCAGGAGTCGCTCGACTACCTCGCCGCGGATCGCCGCGGGAACGTCTGGTACCTCGGCGGCTACACCGAGAACTTCGAGGGCGGGCGCTTCATCAACGCCGCCGATGCGTGGCTCGCGGGCGTGAACGGCGCCCGCGCCGGCATCCTCGTTCAGGCCAACCCCCGGACCGGGACCGGGTACTACTCGGTCTCCCGGCATCCTGGCGAACCCCCTGACGTCGCCGAGGTGGTCGCGACGCATCAGCGGCACTGCGTCCCGTTCAAGTGCTACTCGAACGTGCTCGTCGTCCGCGAGGGGAAGGCCAACGCGCCCGACAACGAGTTCAAGTACTACGCGGCCGGCGTTGGCCAGATCGACAACGTGCCGCAGTCCGCGAGCCAGCACCGCGACGTCGAGAAGCTCGTCAACCTCACGCATCTGACCCCCAAGGGACTGGCCGAGTGGAGCAACGAGGCCCTGAAGCTCGACAAGCACGCTCGCGTCCGGGCGGCGAGCATCTTCGGCTCTTCGTCGGCCGGGCGGCAGGTGCCGTGAGCGAAGGGGCCGGGCGGTCGGCTGACGCTCTCGTGGCTGTCGCCGCCGTATCCAAGGCGTTTCGGAACGGCAGCGGCGAGACACGGGTGCTCGAGGACGTGAGCTTCGACCTCCTCCGCGGCCAGACGAGCAGCCTCATGGGAGCGTCGGGGAGCGGCAAGTCGACGCTCCTTTCCATCCTCGCCGGGCTCATGCGCCCGGACGCGGGGCGGATCGCGTTCGACGGCGCGGAGGTGACTGGCCTCGACGACTCGGCACGTGCGGCGCTGCGCGCGAGGCGGATCGGGATCGTGCTCCAGAGCGGAAACCTGATCCCGTTCCTGACCGCGACCGAGAACGTCGAGCTCGCGATAACGCTCGCCGGCGGCCGGCGCGCCCGCTCGCGGGCGAAGGGCCTCCTCGCGGAGGTCGGGCTCGGCGATCGTCTCGACCAGCCGCCCCGGCAGCTGTCGGGGGGGGAAGCCCAGCGCGTCGCGGTGGCGATGGCGCTCGCGAACGAGCCCGACCTGCTGCTGGCCGACGAGGCGACCGGCGAGCTCGACTCCGCCACCGCCGAGCACGTCACAGGCATCATCTTCGAGGCCTCCCGCGAGCACGGGCTCACCGTCCTCCTCGTGACCCACAACGATGAGCTCGCCAGGCTTGCCGAGAACCGGCTTCGCCTCGAGAACGGGCAGGTGCGCCGAGCGTGAGGAGCGGTGCAACGGGCATCTCGATCGACTCGGTCTCCCGGCATTACGAGACGCCCGCGGGTTTCGTGCGCGCGGTCGACGGGATCACGCTGGAGGTCGAGTCCGGAACGAGCGTCGCGATCACGGGACCGAGCGGATGCGGGAAGTCGACCCTGCTCGCGCTCATCGCCGGTCTCGAGGTGCCGACCGCGGGCAGCGTCGTCGTCGGCGGCAAGGAGATCTCGGCCCTGTCGGAAGCTGATCGCGCCCGCGTTCGTCGGGACGAGTTCGGGCTCGCCTTCCAGGCGGACAATCTCCTGCCGTTCCTCACCGTCGTCGAGAACGTGGCGCTGCAGCTCGCGCTCCATGGCGCCCGCGACGGATACGACCGGTGCCTCGAGATGCTCGAGCGGCTCGGGGTCGGAGATCAGGCGCACAAGCTGCCGGACCAGCTGTCCGGCGGCCAGCGCCAGCGGGTGGCGATCGCGCGCGCGCTGATCCACGGGCCGCGGGCGATCCTCGCCGACGAGCCGACCGGGTCGCTTGACGCCGAGAGCTCGGCCGGGGTGCTCGAGCTCCTCGTGGATGCCAAGGACGAGATGAAAGCCACGTTAGTGGTCGTGACTCACGATCCGACTGTCGCGGCTCGCCTAGACCGGAGCGTGGTCCTCAGCGACGGCCGGCTCGTGGACTCGGCGTGCCGCGCCTTGGCGCTCGAGCGGGAGCCCGCCGGTGCTTAGGTACGTCTGGCGAGAGCTGGTTCGCAACCCTCGCCGAACGCTGGCGGCGCTGGTGGGCGTCACGCTCGGTGTCGGTCTGTTCTCCGGGGTCCTCTTCTTCATCGAGGGCTCGAGCGCCTCGATGACGAGCCGGGCGCTCGCGCCGCTGGCGCTCGACATGCAGCGCGTGCTCACTAATCCCCTCGGGGGCGGGCTCAGGTTCACCGAGCACGTCTCGCCCGGCGGATCCCTGCGCCCCGGGCAGACAGTGACGATCACGCTCACCGTTTCGAACCGCGGCCTGCAGCCGGCGAACGAGGTCGTGATCAACGATCAGCCCCCGTCGCCGCTGCTGTACGTGCCGGCCAGCACGACGCTCGACGGCAAGCCGGTTCACGACAAGGGAGGGGGGAGCCCGCTCGCCCAGGGGCTCGCCCGATCGGGCCTCAACATCGGGACCGTCCCGGCTAAGACGGCCGTGAGGCTCCGCTACGCCGCTCGCACCCACCGGCCCATTCGCTCGGTCGCCGGGCTGAAGCTCCGGGGCACGATCTCGACGCGCGAGAACGTGGTTCCGACGCCGGCGAACGCGCCCCAGCAGCTCAACCTCTCCCGGCTGACCGCGAGGGTCGGCCGGATTCCGGGGGTTGGCGCCGCGGACGGCCTCTCGTTCGTCGACCTCCCCCCCGGCTCGCTGCGCGCCGGAGGCACAACCATCCGCCATCCGGTGCGGCTGTTCGGGTTCGACCGTCGCTACCAGCAGCACTACCCCTCGATTCGGATGGCCTCGGGGTCGCTCGGAGGCCGCTCCGCGGCGCTCAGCGTAGAGGCCGCGCGAGGGCTCGGGGCGAAGCCGGGATCGCGGGTCGAGCTGAGGCTGCCGGGTCGCGCCAATCCCCGGTCGCTGCCGGTGAGCGGCGTCGCCGACCTCTCGCAGGCGAAGCCGCTCTTCTACAGCCGCAACTCGACCAAGCTCGAGGCCTTCCTCTACGTGCCGGACTCGGTGATCGTGAGCCCGGCGACGTTCAAGAACGTCGTCATCCCAGCCTTCCAGGCGGCGGGCGCGGCCCGCGGCGCTGCCCTCAAGAGCCCGCCCGTGCAGGAGGTCGACGTGCTCGTCGACCGGGCGCGGCTGCACTCAGATCCCGGCGCCGCGCTCGCGCAGACCAAGGCGATCGCGAAGTCCGTCAAGCGGATCGCTCCGGGGCAGGACTACCTGATCGACAACATCTCGAACACCCTCCAGGTCGCCAGCGCCGACGCGGTAGTCGGCAAGCGGATGTTTCTCTTCCTCGGCCTCCCCGGCGTGCTGCTGGCGGCGTTCCTCGCCGCTTACGCCGCCAGCATCCTCGCCAGCGCCCAGCGACGGGAGCGAGCCAACCTGCGCCTTCGCGGGGCCGGACACCGCCACCTGCGACGGATGCTCCTTTACCGGACGCTGGCGTTCGCGAGCGTCGGGTCGATCGTCGGAGCGGGCCTCGGCCTGCTCTCCGTGATGGCGATCCTCGGAAGCAGCGCGCTCTTCGCCTCGTCGGCCTCGAGCCTCCTGCTGACCGGCTTCATCGCGATCGGCGTCGGAATGTTGACGACGGCGGTTGCGATGTACCTCCCGGGCCGCCGGTCGCTCGCCCACGAGGTCGTCGAAGAGCGCGCTGAGATGGTGGTCTCGCCGATGCCCGCGTGGCGGCGCTGGCGGCTCGACTTCCTCCTGCTCGGCGGGGCGGCGCTCGCCGAGATCATCGCCCTCAGGGCGGGCGCCTTCAACGCCGAACCGGCATCCGTCTACGTCGGCCGCTCCTCGTCGCTTCCCTCCTACCTGATGCTCGCTCCGCTGGTTGCCTGGGTCGCCGGCATGATGCTCTCGGTCCGAATCTTCGACGGCGTGGCGAGCCGCACGCCGGTGCCGGCGCCGCCCCGCTACGGGCCGCTCGTCGGCGGGACGCTCGCCCGCAGCCTCAAGCGTCGCTCGTGGGTCTTCGTGACCGGGATCCTCGGCGTCGGCCTCGTGATCGCGTTTGGCACGAGCCTGGCGATGTTCACGGCCACCTACAACGCGGCCAAGGCGGCCGATGCGAGGCTGACGGTCGGCTCCGACATCAAGGTGACGCCGAGCCCGCTCAGCTCAGGCAAGCATCCCCCTGGGTACGCGTCCAGGCTCCGGGTTCCGGGTGTCGCGGCCGTCTCGCCGGTTGCTTTCAAGCCCGAGAACTCGATCGTCTTCTCGAAGGTCAACGAGGACGTCAAGGACCTTGCGGCGATCGACCCGGGGAGCTTCGCGCGCGTGGCCCCGCTCTCGGATTCGCTGTTCGTCGATCGTACGGCCGCCGAAGCGATGGCGGCGCTTCGGTCCGACCCGCGCGCGATCTTGGTCGATTCGCAGACGGCCGACGACCTGTCGATCAACAGGGGGGACAGCGTCAAGGTGCTGCTCGCCCGGGGCACCAAGCGCCAGGCGCTGAGGAGATTCCGGGTGGTCGGGCTGTTCGACAATTTCCCGGGCTTTCCCCAGGGCACGAACGTCGTCGCGAACCTGTCGTACTACGACGCCGCCACCCACGCCGGGAAGGCAGACTTCTTCCTCGCGCGGGCCACGGACCCCAGTCATTCGGGCCTCACCACCGCTGTCGGGGCCCTGCGCTCCGGGCCGGCCAGCCACGATGCGCTCACCATCGACACCACCGAAACGTCGCTGAACAAGGACCAGTCGAGCCTCACGGCGCTCAACGTCCACGGGCTGCTCGACCTCGACTCTCTTTACACCCTCCTGATGGCCGCCACGGCGATCGCGATCTTCGTCTTCGGCCTGATGCTCCAGCGCCGCCGCGAGTACGTCGTCCTGCTTGCGCAAGGCATGAGGAACCGGGAGCTACGCGTGCTGGTGCTGGGGGAGGCGGCCCTGACCGCGGTCTGCGGCCTCGCGGCGGGACTGCTGGTCGGAGCCGGCATGGCCTACCTGCTCGTGCACGTGCTCCAGCCTCTGTTCATCCTCAAGCCCGTCCTGACCTTCCCGTCCGGGGAGATCGCGACGCTCGCGGCGCTAGCGATCGGCGCGACGCTGGCCTCGGCGGCGGCCGCGGTCACCATCCTTCGACGCCTTAAACCGGTCGAGCTCCTGCGGGAGACCTGAGACCCCAGTTGTCGACGGCCTCGAGCTCGATCCAGACGTCGGCGCCACCGCCGTCGGCGTTGCGGGCCATCGCCCGTCCCCCGTGGGCCCTCGCGATGGCGTCGACGATGGCGAGCCCAAGTCCGGCTCCCTCGCTCGAGCGCGCTGCGTCGGCCTGCCGAAAGCGCTCGAAGGCGTGGGGAAGGAACTCCGGCGGGAAGCCGGGACCGCGGTCGCTCACGTGGAGCTCGACGCGACCGTCGGTCGAGTCGGCCCACATGCGAACCGGTCCATCCCCGTAGCGCAACGCGTTCTCCAGCAAATTGCCGAGCGCCTGCTCGACGCGCGTGGGGTCGGCCCGCACCGCCACACCGCCGGCGTCGTCCACGACCACCTTGCGTCCGACCTCTGCCGCGCGAGCGTTCGTGCGGCCGCGTGCGGCGGCGAACAGGTCGGCCACCCCGATCGTAGTCGGCGCGAGCCCGAGCTCTTGTTCGTCGGAGCGAGCGAGGACCAGCAGGTTCTCGGCGAGATTGGAGAGCCGGTCGACCTGCTCGACCCCGGAGGCAAGAGCGGCGCGAAGCTCCTCGTTCGTCGCACCGTAGCGAAGGGCGAGCTCGAGCTCCGTCTTGTGGACCGCAAGCGGCGTCCGCAGCTCATGACTCGCGTCGTCGACGAAGGCTCGCTCGCGATCGATTGCCGCCCGAAGCCGGTCGAGCATCTCGTTCAGGGTCTCCCCGAGCCGGTGCAGCTCGTCGCGCGCCGGCGGCATCGGGAGGCGCTGCGCGGACCCCGCCGCTGAGACGTCGGCTGCGCGGCTGCGCATTGCCTCGACCGGGCGCAGCGCGGCGCCGACGGTCCAGTAGGCGGCGAGCGAACTGAGCAGCAATGCCACAGGGCCTCCGATGAGCGCCAGGGCGAGCAGGCGGCTCAGCGCTTCGTCGCGGCTGCGGACCGATTCGCCCACGACCCCGACGAGGTGATGCCGTTCGAACACGAACGGTCGAGCGAGCAACCGCTCGCCCTCCGGGCTGCCCGGGAAGCTCGAGGGCTCGACCGTGAGGCCGGCGCTTCGAGCGGTTCGCAGCTCCTTGGTGCTCAGAACTGGTCGCCTCGACGGCTGGGCCCTGGAATCGAACAGCCGACCGGACGAGGTCAAGACTTGCGCGAAGGCGTCGGGGCGGGCATCCAGGGCGCTGCGCGCTGCCTCCCCGAGGCCGACGTCGCTGACGCGGATCTCGGCGATCAGCCCGTGGGCGCGTGAGCGCAGGTGCTGGTCGATCGAGCTGTTGAGCGACGCCTCGAGACGCAGGTACAGGTAGAGACCGGTTGCAAACAGGACCGCGGCCATCATCGCCGCGAAGATCAACGTCACCCGGAGCTTGATCGGCAGCCGGCTCAGCGTCCACCGTCCTGTCGGAGCCGGTAACCGGCGCCGCGCACGGTCTCGATGCTCTCAACGCCGAACGGCCGATCGACTTTCACCCGAAGCAGGCGGATATAGGAGTCGACGATGTTCGACCGATTCTCGTAGCTGTAGTCCCACGCGTGCTCGAGAAGGTCGAACCGAGAGAGCACCTGCCCGGGCCGTCGCATGAAGATCTCGAGCAGCGAGAACTCCTTGGGCGAGAGCGTGAGCTCGGTCTCGCTGCGCCAGGCACGATGCTGCGCTGGATCTAGCCGGAGATCACCGATGCGAAGCTCCGTCGGCCGCTCGATCGGGCCCCGCCGAACCAGTGCCCGCAGCCTGGCGAGCAGCTCGGCGTAGGAGAACGGCTTGCTCAAATAGTCGTCGGCCCCGCTGTCGAGGCCGGCCACGCGATCACGGACCGCGTCGCGGGCCGTGAGCATGAGAACGGGTGACCAGACGGCCTTTCCGCGGAGCTGACGGCAGACGTCGAACCCGTCGACGCCGGGGAGCATCACGTCCAGGATCACCGCGTCGTAGTCGGTCGCCGCCGCCATCCAGAGGGCGTCATCGCCCGTCGTCGCGATGTCCGCGGCCATTCCCTCTTTCCGAAGCCCGCGTTGAATGAGCGAGGCCATCCTCACCTGGTCCTCAACGATCAGGACGCGC
This sequence comes from uncultured Actinomycetes bacterium, assembly GCA_963771655.1. GTDB lineage: Bacteria > Actinomycetota > Thermoleophilia > Solirubrobacterales > 70-9 > JAWVFM01. Next base: position 25,315 of record CAVYUG010000013.1, read on the forward strand.
ATCGCAGCCTCATTCGGAGAGCTTCCAAAGCTAACGTGAAAGGGAGATGAAAGCCGAACTTCGGCGCGGGTTCATCTGACGTTCATGAACATTCGCGACGCTTGCCGGCATGCGGGTTCTTCTCGTCGAAGACCAGCCGAAGATGGCCTCGCTGCTGCGGCGGGGGATCCGCGATGGCGGGCACGCGGCCGACATCGCGGCGAGCGGCGAGGAGGCCCTGGAGATGGCCGGCACCGTCGACTACGAGGCGGTCGTGCTCGATGTCATGCTCCCGGGGATCGACGGCTTCGAGACGTGCCGTCGCCTGCGGCAGGCCGGGGTTTGGGCGCCGGTGCTGATCTTGACCGCCCGCGACTCGGTTGCCGACCGGGTAGCCGGCCTTGACGGCGGCGCCGATGACTACCTTGTGAAGCCCTTCTCGTTCGCCGAGCTCTTGGCGCGCCTACGGGCACTCGTTCGGCGAACGCCGGAGGCGCGGCCGGCAATCCTCGAGGCGGCGGGCCTGCGGCTCGACCCCGCCAGCCGCAGGGTTTGGCGCGGCGAGGTGGAGGTCGGCCTTTCGCCGAAGGAGTTCACGCTGCTTGAGAGCCTGATGCGCCGTCCGGGCGAGGTGCTGTCGCGCTACCAGCTCCTCGAGCACGCCTGGGATTACGAGTACGAAAACCGCTCGAACGTCGTCGACGTCCACGTTCGCAGGCTGCGCCAGAAGCTCGACGAGCGGTTCGACGTCGAGACGATCGAGACGGTTCGCGGCTCCGGCTACCGGATCCGCTCGGACTCGCCCTGACCGGATGCCGATCAAGGCCCGGCTCACCCTCGTCTTCGCCCTGGCGATGGCGCTCGTCCTCACCGCCGCCGGGCTCTTCGTCTACCTGCGGTTCCGCGCCGAGCTGAACGCCTCTGTCGACGCCACCCTCCGTTCGCGTGCCGCCCAGGTCGCGTCGCTCGCCGCCAGGCAGCCGTCGAGCCGCGGCCGCGTGGAGTCGCTGGGCGGCGTGGGCGAGACGATCGCCCAGGTCGTCGACTCGAAGGGCCGCCTGCTCGCCGGCACGCGCGGCTCCACCTCCAGCCCGCTCGTGGAGCGAAGCCAGCTTCCGTCGCGCGGGTCGGGTCCGTCGTTCCTCAACGCGGAGGTGCCCGACGCCGAGGGTGCCACCCGGTTGATCGTCGAACCGGCGGCGGGCTCTCAGGGCGCGCTCTACGCCGTCGCCGGCGCCTCGCTGAGCGACCGCGACGACGCGCTCAGCGACCTTCTCACCCCGCTCGTCATCGGTGGCCTCGCCGCCCTCGCGCTCGCGTCGCTCGCCGGCTACCGTCTCGCCGCTGGGGCGCTGCGGCCGGTCGAGGCGATGCGAAGCCGTGCCGCCGAGATCTCCCACCTCGGTGGCGGGCCGCTCCCTGTTTCGGATCGCTCCGATGAGATCGGGCGGCTCGGGACCACCCTCAACGAGATGCTCGCCCGCCTCGACGCCGCGATCGAGCACGAGCGGGAGTTCATCGCCGATGCCAGCCACGAGCTCCGCTCGCCGCTCACGGTTCTTCGCGGTGAGCTCGAGCTGGCCAGGGCCGAGGGTCGGACCGCCGCCGAACTTCGGACGGCGGTCGCATCGGCCGCCGACGAGACCGACCGGCTGTGCCGCCTCGCAGATGACATGCTCCTGATCGCACGCTCGCAGGACGGCGAGCTCCCGCTACGGGTTGAAGACCTCGACACGGAGGATCTGCTCAGCAGCGTCGCGAGACGGTTTGCCGCCCAGGCGAAGGACCGGGACCGGGCGATCACCTTCGACGTGGGGGACGACCCGGCTCTCCGGGGCGATCGCACTCGACTCGAGCAAGCCATCGGGAACCTCGTCGACAACGCGCTGCGACACGGGGCGGGCGAGATCAGCCTCTCGTCGAGGTCGATTGACGGCATCGCCCGGATCGCGGTCCACGACGGCGGGCCCGGCTTCCCACCCGGCTTCATCGGCCGGGCGTTCGAGCGCTTCTCGCGCGCCGATGAGGGACGGGGTCAGTCCGGCACCGGGCTCGGCCTCGCCATCGTCGAGATGATCGCGCGCGCACATGGCGGCACGGCCGCGGTCGCGAACGATCCAGGCGGTGGGGCCTCGGCCTGGATCGAGCTACCGGCCGCCTGACCGTTCATCGGGCGTTCATCGGGGGGCTCGTAGAAAGGGCCGTGATGACGGCGAACGAGAGGAGCAGGCAGATGCGACCGAGGCGGAGGAATGCGGTCCCGGCGGCCGTGGTGGTGGCGGTGATCATCGGTGGCGCCGCGGGCTGTGGGAGCTCCGGCTCGTCGAGCTCGGCCAGCTCGGGGGCCGGCACGTCGGCGGCGGAGGCGACGGCGGCAGCGACGGGTGACATCCCCGACAACCAGGTCTTCCTCACCTATCGCAACAAAGCCGGGGGCTACTCGCTCAAGTACCCGGAGGGCTGGACCCGCAAGGTCAGTGGAACCTCGACCACCTTCACCGACAAGGGCAACTCGATCACGGCGACCGTCAACTCAGGACCTGCTCCGACGACGGCATCGGTCTCGAGCCAGCTCGCCGTGCTCAAGAAGTCCAATCCGACGCTTAAGGCCGGCAAGCCCCAGCAGGTCAAGATCAACGGCGCCCCGGTGATCAAGGTCACCTACACGGCGCAAGGCGCCAAGGACCCCGTGACGGGCAAGCGGTTGCTGATCATCACCGACCGCTACGAGTACTCGAAGGCCGGCAAGGTGGCGGTCCTCGACCTGGCGACGCCGAAGGGTGTCGACAACGTTGATGCCTATCGCCTGATCAGCCAGAGCTTCAAGTGGCAGTAAGCGGGCGGCTCGCGGTAGAGAGCCTCTACGAGGAGCCGGAGGGGTCGGAGGCCATCGCCTGGCCGGCCTTGAAGCTCGGCGACGTCTTCAAGATCTTCCGCTCCGGCCCAGTCGAGACGGTGGCGCTGCGCGGGGTCGACCTCGAGGTGGAGTCGGGCTCGTTCACCGCCATCCTTGGTCCGTCGGGCTCCGGCAAGAGCACGCTCTTGGCGCTGGCGGCCGGCCTCGAGGTGCCCTCGGCAGGTGAGGTTCGGGTGGCTGGGACGTCGCTCGGCCTGCTCGACGAGGACCAGTTGGCCGCGTTCCGCGCCCGTGATGTCGCGATCGTCTTCCAGAGCGACAACCTCTGGAACGCACTCTCGGCCCTCGACAACGTCTCGGTGGCGCTCATGATCGCGGGGGTGGACGACATCGGGATCCGGGCCCGCGAGGCGCTCACCGAGGTTGGGCTCGGCCACCGCCTCGACCATCGACCTGCTGAGCTCTCGGGCGGCGAGCAGCAGCGCGTTGCGATCGCCGCAGCCGCGGCGCGCAGGGCGCCGCTCTTGCTCGCCGACGAGCCGACGGGTGAGCTCGACTCGGCCAGCGAGAGGGAGGTGCTCGACGCGCTCGCGCGCATCCGCCGGACCTACGGCACCACCATCGTCGCGGCGACCCACTCCGAGCGGGTCGCCGCCGCCGCCGACTTCGTCGTGGAGGTCTCGAACGGGCGGGTGGTGAGTTGATGGCGTCCCGACGGCTCGCTCATTCGCGCGAGCGGGGTAACCGTCCGCTACGGACGGGGACCCGCGACGGTGGTCGCCCTCGACGGCGTCGACTTCGCGATCGACGACGGCGAGCGGGCTGCCCTGTGGGGGCCGTCCGGTTCGGGCAAGACCACCCTGCTCCACGTCCTGGCGGGGCTGACGAAGCCATCGAGCGGGACGGTCGAGACGCGAGCCGGCGCGGCGCCGGCGTTCGTCTTCCAGGGGGCCAACCTGCTGCCGACGTTCACCGCGCTCGAGAACGTCGCCTTCGCCGCAGCCGTCGTCGGCGGGACAGCCAACGGCAATGGCCTTTCCGCGGAGGATTTGTTGAAGGTGGTGGGGCTGGGGGCCAAGCCCGACGCGCTTCCCGCCGAGCTCTCGGGCGGCGAGGCGCAGCGCGTGGCGATCGCGAGGGCCCTCGCGCAGCGTCCCGCATTGGTGCTGTGCGACGAGCCGACCGGCCATCTCGACTCCGACACCGGGCGTCGCGTGCTCGATGTCATCGACGCCCTTCAGGAACGCCTGGGATTCGCGCTCGTCACGGCGACCCACGACGCCGGCGTCGCCTCGCGCTTCGAGCGGCGGGTCGAGATGGCCGATGGTCGAGTGCGGGCGCGCGAGGGGCGATGGCGCTATGAGGCCGGCGCTGCGGATGGCGGCGGCGGGCATCCGCGCCCGGCCGGCCACCGCGCTGGCGCGCGTTGGCGCCCTCGCGCTGGCGGTCGCGCTGCTTGGTTCGATGCTCGTCTTCCTCGGGCACTCGCTGGCGACGATGACCCAGAGCGCGACCCGCAGCGTGCCGCTCGACTGGCAGGGCCCGGTGGCGAGCTACGCGAAGGACACGAAGCTCGCCGCCAAGGTCGCAAACGAGCCGGGCGTGAAGGCGAGCTCGGTCGTCGCAACGGGGCCGTTCGCCGGAATGTCCCACCACGCCGCCGCCGGCACGTCGAGCGCCGGCCAGGGCTCGGTGCTCGCGGTCCCTCCGGGCTATCAGCAGCGATTCGGCACCTTCCGATTCCTCCACGGGACCCTGCGTCCAGGCCAGATCGTCCTCGACCAGCAGCTCGCCGCGACGCTCCAGGCGAGGGTGGGCGACAGGGTGACGCTCACGCCGCGCAAGGGCGCGAAGCCGGTCGCGTTCACCGTCAGCGGGGTGGCGCTCGTGACCGCCTCGGACGTCCTGTTCCAGCCTCTCAACCCGCTTCTCGGGCCCGCGCCGGCGCAGCCTCCGCCCGATGTGGCCATCCTCCCGACGGCGACGTTCGCCCACGTCCTGGCGCCGGAGCTGCCCGCGATCGCGGCCCCGGGCGCCGGCTCGAACGCCGTGCCCGGCGCTCAGACGGGCGTCCAGTGGCAGGTGCAGGCCCAGGTCGACCCGCACTCGCTGACCGGGAGCCCGTCGCACGCGCTCAAGCAGGCCGGGCAGCTTCGCAACCGGGTCCAGAGCGACCTCGCCGGGAAGATCCAGTTCGTCGACAACCTCTCCGACTCGCTGACGACGGCAGCCGGGGACTCGCTCTACGCGCAGGCCCTCTACATCATGCTCGCCGTACCGGGGGCGATCGTCGGCCTCGGGCTCGCCTACCTGGCCGCGCTCGGAACCGCGGATCGAGACCGTCGCGACCTCGCCCTGCTGCGCGCCCGCGGCGCCAGCCGGCGGGACCTCTTGAAGCTGGCGCTGAGCGAGAGCGCGGTCCTCGGCGTCATCGGTGGGCTCGTCGGCGCCGGCCTCGCCTTCGCCGCCGCGTCGCTCCTGATCACGGGGAGCCTTGGCCTCACCACCGCACGCGTCCTCGTCACGATCGCCGTCTGCGTCGCCGTGGCCATCGCCGGGGCTGCCGCTGCGCGGCTCGCCGCGATCTCCTCGGCTCTTCGGTCAAGCGTCGGCGAAGCCCGTCGCAGCGTTCAACGCGAGCGCAAGCCGCTGTGGCAGCGGCTCTACCTCGATTTCATCGCGCTCGGCGTCAGCGGCCTCGTGTACTGGTTGACCGCGCGCACCGGGTTCTCGGCGGTGGTCAGCCCTGACTCGAACCCCACGCTGTCGCTGTCGATCTACATGTTCTTCGCGCCGGCGCTCCTGTGGATCGGTGCGGCCCTTCTGCTCCTCAGGCTCCGCGGCCGCGCCCTCGCCTGGGCGGCTCGAAGGGCGAGTGCCCGGAGCGGTGAGAGCTTGAGCCGTTTCGTGCTCGCGAGCGCTGGGCGCCGCGGGCGGGCGATCAACCGCGGCCTGCTCCTGGTCGGGCTCCTGCTCGCCTTCGGTGTGAACCTCGGCATCTTCACCGCCACCTACGACCAGCAGGCCAGCGTCGACGCGCAGCTCACACTGGGCGCCGACGTCGTGGCCTCGGCGCCGCCCGGCGCGGTCGCCAGCAAGAACCTCGCGGCCAAGGTCGCTGCGGCTACCGGAGTGACGGCCGCGAGCGCGGTCGACCACTCCTACGCCTACGTCGGGCCTGACCTGCAGGACATATTTGGTATCAACCCACAGACGATCTCGAGGGCGACGACCCTTCGAGACTCCTACTTCGTCGGCGGCACGGTGTCGCAGGTGCTCCAGAAGCTCCGCTCGACCCCGAACGGCGTCCTGGTCGCGCAGGAGACGATCACCGACTACTCGCTGAAGCCGGGTGATCTGCTGCGTCTGCGGGTCCTCGACCACCGCACCGGCAAGTTCCGGGTGGTCCCCTTCCACGTCGTCGGCACCGTTCAGGAGTTCCCCTCGGCGCCGCGCGACTCATTCATGGTCGCCAATCAGCGCTACCTCCAGCCCGCCGATCGGGCCGGCGGGCCGAACGTGGTCTTCGCGAAGTCGAGTGGCAACCCGGTCGCGACCGCCGCCAACGTCGCAGCGGCGCTTCACGGGTCGGGTGCGACCGTGCGCAACATCGATCAGCAGGCGGCGCAAACGGTCAGCTCGCTGACCACGGTCAGCCTCACCGGGATCAGCCGGATCGAGGAGGCATTCACGATCGCCCTCGTCGCGGCCGCGCTGGCCACATTCGTCGCGATCAACATCGCCGAGCGCCGCCACGAGCTGGCGACGATGGCGGCGCTCCGCGCTCCCCGCCGGCGGATCGCGGCCTTCGTGTGGGCCGAGGCTGCAATGGTGGTCGCCGCCGGCCTCGTCCTGGCGGCCGGCCTCGGCTGGCTCCTGTCGGAGATGCTCGTCGCGATGCTCCAGCACGTCTTCGATCCCCCACCCGACCACCTCGCAGTCCCATGGGGGTACCTGCTCGGGCTGGCCGGAGCCGCCGTGGCGAGCGCCCTCGTTGCCTGCGCGCTTGGCGCCCGGGCGATCGCCCGACTCGATCTCGGGCGGCTCCTGCGCGAGCAGTAAGAGGTCGCCGAGAGCCGACTTGCTGTCTAGGCGATTGAAGACGCTACGGGAACTCCTTCCTTCAACTAGCGCTTCAGCCAGGCGACCCTTCCGCCCATCGGGTTGATTGGGCAGAAAGGCAGATCCTCTGCCCAAACCGCCGGCAATCGAGCGCAAATAGCGGATAGCTCGTGAGTCCTCTACGGGCGGTCGGCGTCCCGCAAACCACGCCAAGGCGCCGGGCGGGCCAAGCGTACCGGCGCGCGTGCCCGCTCCCGAGCGCCCCGGTTCGACGACTGGGGTGCGAGTTCTGACCGGTGCCGTCGACGGGCCGGCGCGCTTCGTTCGGGAAATGGGATGCTGACACGGTCCCCCGGTCCATAGTCTCAGCGACCGATCCTGCGCACCATGGCACCCGCAATCGAAACCCACGCGCTGACGAAGACCTTCGGCTCGACGGTTGCCCTAGACGGACTCGACCTTCGCGTCGATGCGGGGCAGGTGTTCGGCTTCCTGGGGCCGAACGGAGCCGGGAAGACGACCACTATCCGACTGCTCCTCGACCTCTGCCGTCCGACGGCGGGCGGGGCGAGGGTCCTCGGCCTCGACAGCAGGCGTGACAGCGTCGGCATCCACGCTCGCTGCGGCTACCTGCCGGGGGACCTCGAACTCTTCCCGCGGATGACGGGCGGGATGGTCCTCGGTTGGTTCGACCGAGCCCGCGGCGCTTCAGGAGGCGGCTTACGCGATTCCCTGGTCGAGCGTTTCGACGTCGTGCTCGACCGGCGCATCAGCGAGCTTTCGAAGGGCAACCGCCAGAAGCTCGGCCTCGTGGCGGCCTTCATGCACCGGCCCGACCTCCTGGTCCTCGACGAGCCCACCTCCGGGCTGGATCCGCTCATGCAGGACGAGTTCCACCGGCTGCTGCGCGAGACGACCGACGAGGGCCGCACGGTGTTCCTCTCCTCGCACGAGCTCGACGAGGTCCAGCGGGTCGCCGACCGGGTGGCGATCATCAAGGATGGCCGCCTCGTCGTCGCCGGATCGGTCGAGGAGCTTCGCCAACAGGCGCCGCAGACGATCGAGCTGCGCTTTCCGACGCCGGTCGCCGCCGCGGAGTTTTCGCACCTCGATGGCGTCCAGCACGTCGTCGCCGAGGGGACCCGCGTGAACCTGCAGGCGACCGGGGAGCTGGCGCCCGTTTTGCGGGCGATCGCAGACCATGACCCGGTCGACGTGGTGGCTCGGCATGCCGATCTGGACGAGCTCTTCCTGACCTACTACCGCGACTGATGGCGGGCCGCCTGCCCATCGCCTGGCTCGACCTCCACAACCGTCGTCGGCTGACGATCGGCTACGTCCTCGGCATGGCGGCGTACATGCTCGTGATCGTCGCGCTCTACCCGGCGTTCAAGAACTCCTCCGAGCTCGACAGCCTCACCTCCGGAGGCTCGACGGTCGCCGCCCTCTTCGGGGTGAGCGGGACGCTCACCTCTCCCGCCGGCTGGATCAACGCCAACGCCTACACGAACTTCCTGCCGCTGATCGTGCTCCTGATGACGATCGGATACGGCGCGGCAGCCGTCGCCGGTCAGAACGAGGTCGGCACCCTCGGACTCGTCGTGAGCCTTCCCACTTCCCGACCGAGGATCCTGGCCGAGAAGGTGATCGCGATGGCGGCGCAGGCGTTCGTGCTCGTCGCCACGGTCGCCGCCTGCGTCTACGTCGGTCGCGCGTTCGACGTCGCGCTCGACCCGTGGAACGTCGCCACGGCCTCGCTGGCGGTCCTGCTCTTGGGGCTCGACCTCGGATTGCTCGCCATGGCCCTGGGCGCCGCGACGGGAAGCCGCGGTACGGCGATCGGCATCGCCACCGCCGTGGCCGCGGTGTCGTACCTCATCAGCTCGCTGGCCCCGGTCGTCGATTGGGTGCACTCCGTGCGCTTCGCCTCGATCTTCTACTGGGCCGTGGGCGACAATCAGACGGCCGACGGCGCCGGCCTCGTCTCTTTCGCCGTTCTCCTCGGAGCCGGTGCTCTCGCCGCCGCGGCTGCCCGCCAGAGCCTTCGGCGGCTGGACGTGCGTTAGGTGGCGAGCGCTTGGGGACCGTCGAGGTGAAGCGCGCCGGCGAGATCGCCTACCGGGAGGCGGTCCCGGACGCCGACTCGGGCCTCGACCCGCTCCTCTGCGTCCACGGCTTCCCCGAGAGCTCGCTGATGTGGAACGCGGTGCTCGAGGCCGTGGCGGACTCGGGGCGGCGAGCGATCGCGCTCGACCTGCCCGGGTTCGGCGACTCGCCGCCCGATCCGCCCGGGACCTGGGAGCGGCAGGTCGAGGCCCTCGAGCGATTCGCGCAGGAGCTGGGGCTCGACAGCTCGGCCCTGGCCGTCCACGACTGGGGCGGACTCATCGGCCTGCGCTGGGCGTGCGACAACCCCGGCCGCGCCTCGGCGCTCGTCGTGTCGAACACGGGGTTCTTCCCCGACGGCAAGTGGCACGGCGCGGCGGACGTGATGAGGACGCCGGGCAAGGGCGAGGAGATGATCGACGCGTTCGACCGCGAGGGGTTCGCGGCGATGATGCGCTCCCAGTCGAGCGGCTTCGGCGACGAGGCGATCGCGCACTACTGGCGGGCCTTCGAGACCGAGGCCGGGCGGCACGGCGTCCTCGAGCTCTACCGATCCGGCGACTTCCAAAAGCTCGAGCCCTACCGGGGCCGGCTCGCGGCGCTCGGCATCGCCGACGCTGGTCCTCTGGGGCGCGGACGACCCGTTCGCGCCCGTCGCCGGCGCCTACCGCTTCGAGAAGGAGGTCCCGGGCGCCGAGATGGTCGTCGTCGACGGCGCGGGCCACTTCGTCTACGCCGACGAGCCCGAGCGCTGCGCGCGCGAGATCGCGAGCTTTCTCAGCTCTGGGAGCTGAGGACGAGCGCCGGCCCGAGGGCGTTCGCGATCGCGCCCGGGTCCTCGATCTGCGGGTAGTGGCCGAGGCCGTGGAGGCGCCGCACGGGCGCTCCGGCCGCAGGGCCGCCACGAGCTGGCGACGATGGCGGCGCTCCGCGCTCCCCGCCGGCGGATCGCGGCCTTCGTGTGGGCCGAGGCTGCAATGGTGGTCGCCGCCGGCCTCGTCCTGGCGGCCGGCCTCGGTTGGCTCCTGTCGGAGATGCTCGTCGCGATGCTCCAGCACGTCTTCGATCCCCCACCCGACCACCTCGCAGTCCCATGGGGGTACCTGCTCGGGCTGGCCGGAGCCGCCGTGGCGAGCGCCCTCGTTGCCTGCGCGCTTGGCGCCCGGGCGATCGCCCGACTCGATCTCGGGCGGCTCCTGCGCGAGCAGTAAGAGGTCGCCGAGAGCCGACTTGCTGTCTAGGCGATTGAAGACGCTACGGGAACTCCTTCCTTCAACTAGCGCTTCAGCCAGGCGACCCTTCCGCCCATCGGGTTGATTGGGCAGAAAGGCAGATCCTCTGCCCAAACCGCCGGCAATCGAGCGCAAATAGCGGCTAATCCATGATGAGCTCTATGCGCGCTCGGCGACCCGAAAACCGCTTCGCTTAGCCACAAATCCCGAAATCGCGCCGTCGC
>CAVYUG010000014.1:0-68330 GCA_963771655.1 uncultured Actinomycetes bacterium
CGGCGGGGCAGCGTGACCGTGAAGACCGCGCCGCCGTCCGGCGCGTTCGCCGCCTCGGCGCGGCCGCCGTGCGCCTTGGCGACGGTCGCCACGATGGAGAGGCCGAGGCCGGACCCGCCCCCGTTCTCGGGCCCGCCGCTGCGCTTGCTCCAGAAGCGCTCGAAGACCTGCGCGGCGGCGCCGTCGGGGAGGCCCGGGCCGTGGTCCCGGACCCTCAGCTCGACGTCGTCGGGGGCGCCGGTCACCGTGACCTCCACCGCGGTCCCGTCGGGCGTGTGCGCCACGGCGTTCGCGAGCAGGTTGGCCGCGACCTGGCGGAGCTGAGCGGGGTCGCCCCGCACCTCGGTGCCGCCGCCGCCGGCGATGTCGAGCTTGACCGAGCGGCTCGGCGCGCTCGCGCGTGCGTCCTCGGTGGCGTCGGCGGCGATCTCGGCGAGGTCGACCGGCTCACGCCGAGGCTCGCGGACCTCGTCGAGGCGCGCCAGGGTCAGGAGGTCGTCCACGAGCACGCCCATGCGCGCCGACTCGTCCTCGATTCGCCTCATCGCCGTCCTCAGGTCGTCGGGGTCGGCGTCGGCGCCGAGCCGGAAGAGCTCGGAGTAGCCGCGGATCGAGGCCAGCGGCGTTCGGAGCTCGTGCGAGGCGTCGGCGAGGAATCGGCGCATCCGCCTCTCGCTCGCCTCGCGCTCGGCGAGCGCTCCCTGGATCCGGCCGACCCTGATCACCCACCATCCGAGCGCGGCGAGCGCGGCGAGCACCACGCCCGAGACGATGAGCCCGATCAAGCGCACGTGGGCGAGCGTCTGGTCGGTGTCGCCAAGCGGCACCGCGACCACCAGCGTTCTGGAGCTTCCAGGAAGACGAACCGCCGCCGCGCGGAACCCGGACGAGCCCTTCGTGGCCGCCGCCGTGAACACGTCCAGCGAGTCGGGGCTCGTCGAGATCGGCGGCTGTGCCGGGAGCACGGGTCGAGGCAGGCCCCGCTCCCCGTAGGAGAAGGGGGCTCGCTTCACCACCTTGCCGCGGGAGAGGATCACCCCGTAGGTACCGGGGGGCGTTTCGAGCTGGTCGGGCGGCCCTCCGGGGGGCGGCGCACCGCGGAACGGGATGCGCGGGACGCCCGGAGGGGGGCGCTGCGGGGCGAGCGGCGCCGGCACGGGCCTCGAGCCGTCGGGGCTGAAGGCCAGGGCGCGCCCGACCGGCTCGATCGCCGAGGTGACCTGCTGGTCGACCTGCTGGTAGAGGTAGCTCCGGAGCTCGAGGTAGAAGACGCCGTCGACGATGATGAGGCCGATTGCCGCGGTCGCGACGAGGCCGAGCATGAGCCGGGCGCGGCGAGGCATCAGCGCGGCACCCGCAGCGAGTAACCGACCCCGCGGATCGTGTGGATCAGCGGCGGGCCCGAGGCGTCGACCTTCTTGCGCAGGTAGCTGATGTAGGTCTCGAGCACGCGGCCGTCGCCTCCGAAGTCGTACTGCCACACGTGGTCGAGGATCTGGGCGCGCGTCAGCGCCCGCCTCGGGTTCAGCATCAGGTAGCGCAGGAGGCGGAACTCCGTGTCCGTGAGGTCGATCGGCTCGCCGCCGCGGAAGACCTCGCGCGTGTCCTCGTCGAGCTCCAGGTCCTCGAAGGAGAGTCGGGTCGCGGTCTCGGCCGCGCCGGCGCGACGAAGGATCGCCCGCACCCGGGCGACGAGCTCCTCGACGCTGAACGGCTTCGTCACGTAGTCGTCGCCGCCGACCGAGAGGCCGCGGACCTTGTCCTCCGTGGTGTCGCGCGCGGTGAGGAAGATGATCGGGGCATCGGTTCCCCGGTCGCGAAGGCGCTTTGCGACCTCGAAGCCGTCGAGGTCGCCGAGCATCACGTCGAGGATCACGACCTGCGGCCGGATCTCCTCGGCCGCCGCGATCGCCTCGCGCCCGCTCCCGGCCGTCCGCGTCTCGAGGCCGGCGTAGCGCAGCGCCATCGACACCAGCTCGGCGATGTTCTGCTCGTCGTCGACCACGAGGACCCTGGGCGCGCCTTCGGACATGCCTCGATGATCGCTGAGAAGCCTGGGAGATTCCTGAGAATCCGCGATTTCGGGCCATCGGTTGCGCGTGCTGCGCCCGCGCGGGCTACTCCTCGTACTGGAACTCGCGCACGGGCCGCTTTCCGCACGCCTGCGCGATGAGCACGTTGAGCGGTGCCAGCTCGCCGGACCACATGAAGCGCTCGAACTCGCGCAAGACGTGCCGCCGCCGCTCGCCATCAAGGCCGGCGAGGCGAATCTCGCGCTTCACCTCCTCGACGCCCACGAGCACGGCGACGGGCCGATTGTGGCGGGTGATGACGAGCGGCTCGCCCTCCTCGACGCGAGCGACGATTCGCGAGGTGCCGCGCTGCAGCTCTCTGATGCCGATGTGGGGCATGTGAGGTCTAGGAGGCTTGGCGGGGAGCGTTTTCGCCCCCTAACCAGCCCCGGCGCGGCTGGCGCTGTCTGGTGCGGCGCGGCTCCGCCGCCCACGGGCGCGGGCCCGCATGTCCTCCTTGGCGGCTTCTCGCTTGTCGCGACAAATGTCATGACAACCGAGAAGCTGCGATGGAGAGACGTGCCGCCGCACGGTGCCGTCGGCGGCTGTGGGAATCGTTTGCGATTGAGCGCGTGAACTGTTGCGATTTGCACGGGATCGGCGTCGCGAGCGGCGGTATTCTCGTCGGGATGGAAGGGACCCGCGCGACTTGGAGCGACGAGAGGCTGGACGAGCTCGCTCGCCGCGTCGAGGCTGGCTTCGACCGTCTCGATGAGGATCTGCGCGCGCTCCGCGCCGACCTGGGCGCGCGGATCGACGCACAGGGCGCGCGGATCGACAGCCAAGGCACGTCGCTCGTGGCACGGATCGACGGCCAGGGGATGTCTCTCGGGGCGCGAATCGACAGCCAGGGCGCGCGGATCGACGAGCAGGGTAGGTCGCTCGGCGCGCGGATCGATGGGAGCGCGCGCGCGCTCACCGCGCGGATCGACGGCCTTCAGCGGGCCATGATTCAGATCGGCGGCGGGATGATCCTCACGATGATCATCGGCTTCGCCGGGTTGATCGCGACCCGCTGACGTAGAGGGCAGCGGTCGCTCAGGCCGCGGAGATGCGGGTGAGCTCCTCGAGCTCCGCAAGGCGCTCCTCCACCTCGTCGCGCTCGAGGCGGGCGACGCGCTCGGTCCCGAAGTCCTCGACGTTGAACGAGGCGAGCACGGTGCCGTAGGCCATCGCGCGACGGAGGGTCGCGTGGTCGGCTCCGGCGTCGGCGCTCTCGCGGTCGAGGTAGCCGAGGAAGCCGCCGGCGAAGCTGTCCCCGGCGCCGGTGGGGTCGCGGACGTCCTCGAGGAGGAGTCCGGGAAGAGCGAAGAAGCCGTCGGCGCTGAAGAGCGCGGCCCCGTACTCGCCGCGCTTGGCGACCACGATGCGAGGTCCCATCTCCATCACGGCCCGGGCGGCCTTGGCCAGGTTCGGCTCGGAGGTGAGCTCGCGGATCTCGGCGTCGTTCAGGAGCACGCAGTCGACCTCGGAGATGGCGGCGGCGAGGGAATCGCGCGTGGTCTCGATCCACAGGTTCATCGAGTCGAGCGCCGCCAGCCGGGTCCCATCGCACGAGGCGCGCACCTGCCGCTGAAGGTCCGGCTGGATGTTGCCCAGGAAAAGCGTGTCGGCCCCGCGCGAGCCGTCGGAGAGCTTCGGCTCGAACTCGCCGAACACGTTGAGCTGGGTGTCGTCGGTGTGGGCGACGTTCAGGTCGTGGTCGTAGTGGCCGCGCCAGAAGAACGTCTCGCCGCCGGAGACGCGCTCGACGTCGGTCACGTCGACCCCGCGTGAGCGCAGCAGCTCGAGGTGCTCGTCCGAGAAGTCGTCGCCCACCGGCCCGACGACGTGCACGTCGGTGAACATGCCGGCGGCCAGGGCGAAGTGCACTGCGGAGCCTCCGAGCATGCGGTCGCGCTCCCCGAACGGGGTGCGCACGGAGTCGAAAGCGATGGAGCCGACGACAGTCAGAGACACGGCGCGGCATCCTACGCGGCCATGACCTCCCCCGAGCCGCCCCCCGCCGCGTCCGAGAGCTTCCCTCCGATCGCCGACTACGGGTTCCTGACCGACTGCGAGACGTGCGCGCTCGTCGCTCCGGACGGCGCCGTCGAGTGGCTGTGCACCCCCCGGTTCGACGGGCCGAGCGTGTTCGGCGCCATGCTCGACCGCGGCGCCGGAGCCCTGTGCTTCGGGCCCGCTCGGGTGCGCGCGCCGATCGCGCGCCGCTACCTGCCGGGAACCAACGTGCTCGAGTCCGACTGGATGAGCGGGCACGGCTGGCTCTCGATCCGCTCCGCCATGGCGATCGAGCAGAACTTCGAGCACAAATCCGACTGCGACTCGCGCCACACGCTGGTGCGGGTGGCGACCTGCCTCGAGGGGAAGGCGGACGTGACGCTCGCCTGCGAGCCGCACTTCGACTACGGGCGGGTGCGGCCCTCGTGGGAGCTCAGCGGGGCCGGCTCCGCGCTCGCCCACGGCAGCATCGCGACGCACCGGCTCGACACCGATCTCGAGCTGAGCGTCGAGGGCCACAGCGCGGTCGGCCAGCGGACGCTCCGCGCCGGCGAGTCGTGCTACTGCGCCTACAGCTGGCACGAGGAGGCCACGCCCCCGGCCTCGAGCGACGCCGCGGCGGCGATGATCGAGGAGGCCGCGGCGTTCTGGCGGCGCTGGGTCGAGAGCGGGAAATTCCCCGATCACGAGTGGACCGCGCACCTCCAGCGCTCGGCGCTCGTGCTCAAGGGGCTGACGTACAGGCCGACGGGGGCGCTCGTCGCGGCGGGGACGACCTCGCTACCGGAGACTCCGCACGGCGAGCGCAACTGGGACTACCGCTACACGTGGATCCGCGACGCGACCTTCACGCTGTGGGCGCTCCACACGATCGGCTTCGACCACGAGGCGACCGAGTTCATGGGCTTCGTCAACCGGGTGATGTCCGGCCTCGGACCAGAGGCGCAGATCATGTTCGGGATCCAGGGGGAGACCGACCTCATGGAGTCGACGCTCGACCACCTCTCCGGCTACGGCGGCGCCCAACCGGTGCGGATCGGCAACGGCGCCTACGACCAGCGCCAGAACGACGTCTACGGCGCGCTCCTCGACGCGGCCTACATCCATTCGCTGACCCGCGAGGGCCTCCCCGAGGGGGCGTGGCCGGTGATCCGCGAGCAGGTCGAGGGGGCGCTGGAGACCTGGCGCGAGCCCGACCAGGGGATCTGGGAGGCGAGGGGCGAGCCGCAGCACTACGTCTCGTCGAAGCTCATGGGCTGGGTCGCCTTCGACCGCGGCGCCCGGCTCGCCCGAACGCATGGCGAGGACGCTCACGCCAAGCGCTGGGCGGAGGAGGCCGAGGCGGTGCGCGAGGAGATCCTCGCGCAAGGGGTGTCCGAGCGCGGCGTCTTTCGCCAGCACTACGACACCGACGCGCTCGATGCCTCCACGCTGCTCGTCCCCCTGGTGCGCTTCCTTCCCCCCGACGACGAGCGGGTCCGGGCCACGGTGGTGGCCGTCTCCGACGAGCTCACCGACCACGGCCTCGTCCTCCGCTACCGGCCCGACGAGACCGACGACGGCCTCGGCGGCGCCCGCGAGGGCACCTTTCTCATCTGCTCGTTCTGGCTCGTCTCGGCCCTGTCGGAGATCGGCGCGCGCCACCACGCGCAGCGGCTCTGCCGGCGCCTGCTCTCCGCGGCGGGCCCGCTCGGCCTCTACGCGGAGGAGCTCGACGCCTCGAGCGGCGCGCATCTCGGCAACTTCCCGCAGGCCTTCACGCACCTCGCCCTGATCAACGCCGTGACGCACGTGATCGCCGACGAGGCGATGGGGGAGCGGGAGAAGACGGCGGTGTTCTCGGAGCTTCGCAGCGGGGCTCTGACAGACTGATCGGCGAGTGAAGGCGATTCTCATCGAGGAGTTCGGCGGCCCGGAGGTGGTCCGGTACGCCGACGTGCCCGACCCCGAGCCGGCTGACGGCGAGGTCGTCGTCGCGGTCGAGCGCTGCGGCGTGAACTTCGCCGACACGCACGCGATCCGCGACGACTACCTGGCGAAGCAGAGCCTTCCGCTGACGCCGGGGGGCGAGATCGCCGGCCGCACGCCCGACGGGCGCCGCGTCGCCGCCCTGCTCCCCACCGGCGGCTACGCCCAGCGCGTGGCCGTGCCGGAGTCGAACCTGGTGCCGATCCCCGACCAGGTCTCCGACGACCAGGCGGCCGGCCTGCTGCTCCAGGGGCTCACGGCGCGCAGCCTCCTGCGGATCTCCGCGAAGCTCGCCGAGGGCGAGTCCGTCGTGGTCGGCGCGGCCGGGGGCGGCACCGGCTCACTCGCCGTCCAGCTCGCGAAGCGCTTCGGCGCCGGGCGGGTGATCGCGCTGGCCTCGAGCGAGTCGAAGCGCGAGCTCGCGATGAGGCTGGGCGCCGACGCCGCCGTCGACTCCCGGGCCGACGACCTCACCGAGCGGATCGTCGAGGCCAACGAGGGCAAGCCGGTCGACGTGGTCCTCGAGATGGCCGGCGGGGCGATCTTCGACGCCTGTCTCGCCGCCCTGGCGCCGTTCGGGCGCCTGGTCACCTTCGGGATCGCCTCCCGAGAGCAGAACGAGGTCCGAAGCGGCGACCTCATGCGCACGAGCCGCGCGGTGGTCGGGTTCTGGCTCGTGCACCTCTTCACCCGCCCGGACGAGCTTCGCGCCGGGATCGGAGAGCTGCTCGGCGCGGTCGCCGCCGGCGAGCTGGAAGTGGTGATCAGCGGCGTCTACCCGCTCTCCGATGCGCGCCAGGCGCTCGAGGACATCGCGGCGCGAAAGACCGAGGGCAAGCTCCTGCTCGACCCCGCCGCATGACGACGTTCGCCGACCTCGGGCTCCCCGAGAACCTTCTTCAGACCATCGGCGAGCTCGGCTTCTCCGAGCCGACGCCGATCCAGGAGCAGGCGATTCCCGAGCTCCTCGCGGGGCACGACGTGATCGGGCAGGCGCAGACCGGCACCGGGAAGACCGCCGCGTTCGGGCTGCCCCTTCTCACCTATCTCGACCCGACCTCGGACGACACGCAGGCGATCGTCCTGACGCCGACCCGTGAGCTCTGCATCCAGGTGACGCAGGCGCTTCGCTCGTTCGCCGAGCACCTCGACATCGAGGTCCTGGCGGTCTTCGGCGGCCAGGCCGTGGCGACCCAGACATCCCGCCTTCGCGGCGGCGCCCATGTCGTGGTCGCGACCGTCGGGCGCATGCTCGACCTGCTCGGACGCGGGTCGTTGCAGCTCGACGCCGCCCGCTACGTGGTGCTCGACGAGGCCGACGAGATGCTCGACCTCGGCTTCATCGAGGACGTCGAGAGAATCCTTCGGATCTGCCCGGCGGGCAGGCAGACGTCGCTGTTCTCGGCGACGATCCCGCCGCCGGTCGAGCGTCTGGCCGACAAGTACATGTACGACCCGGTGACGATCCGCGTCACCCCGAAGCAGCTCACCGTCGACGCCATCGAGCAGGCCTACGTCGAGGTGCCGGCGAAGGAGAAGGTGAACCGGCTGATCGAGGTGCTGAAGGCGGAGGAGCCCGAGCAGGCGATCATCTTCTGCCGAACGAAGATCGGCACCCGCAAGCTCGACGAGGCGCTCAGCAACCGGGGCCTTGGGACCAAGGCCCTGCACGGCGACCTCTCACAGGGCCAGCGCGACGGGGTGATGCTGCAGTTCAAGAACCACAAGCTGCGCCTGCTGGTCGCGACCGACGTCGCCGCGCGCGGCCTCGACATCGAGCACGTCACCCACGTCATCAACTACGACGTGCCCGACGTCTCGGAGACGTACGTGCACCGGATCGGCCGCACCGGCCGGGTGGGGCGGACCGGGCGGGCGATCACCTTCGTCACCCCGGCTCAGGTGGAGGAGATCGCCCGCATCGAGCGCGACGTGAGGACCCGCATCGGCGAGTGGGAGCCGCCCGACGAGCGGATCGAGCACGCGCCGCGGCCGCGTCGCCGCGAGCACGCGATCGCCAAGCACCCGAAGCTCCACCGCGACCGCGAGAAGCTCGAGCCGGCCAACGACCACGTGAAGCTCTTCATCAACCGCGGGGAGCGCAGCGGAATCGACGAGGACGGTGTCCGCTGGGCCCTGACCGAGGGCGCCGTGATACCCGAGGAGGCGATCGGCGACATCCGCGTGCTCGAGCGCTTCTCGTTCGTCGACCTCGACGCCGAGCACGCCGAGCAGGCCCTCGAGCGCCTCGACGGGACGAAGCTCGAGGGCAAGCAGATCCGGGTCGAGTTCGCGAAGGCCTAGCCCGCAAGGCGCGAACGTCCCGCAACGCGGGCCATAGCCCCTACTCAGGGACGTTCGTGGTGGGGGCGGCGTCCCCGCGGGCCGCCTTCCCCTCGCGGACGAGCCGCCGCCAGTCGGTGACGCGGAAGACCAGGAGCAGCGTTCCGAACGCGACGAGGAGCGACCAGGCGGTGAGCGCGATCTGCTGGCCCACCGAGTAGGCGAGCACGGCCGCGCGCGACGCACCGGCGAGGGTCGCCACCAGCAGCGCCTGCTGCGCGCCGACCCCGCCCGGCGTGAACGGCACCGCCCCGCTGATCGCCAGCACGCTCCACACGAGGAGGACGTTCTCGACCGAGCCGCCGACGTGGAAAGCGTCGAGGAAGAACCAGAACGAGGCGAAGCGCAGGAAGACCGCGACCACCTGCCAGGCCGCCACCTCGCGCAGGTAGCGACGGGGCTGGCGAAAGATCGCGAGGCCCTGCTTCAGGTTGTCCCAAAACGACTCGACCCTCCGCCCGTAGACGCCGAGGAGCACGGTCGCGATCGCGACGACGACGGCGAGGATGATCACCGTGAGCTGTAGGTGGTCGGCCCACCATGAGACGTCGAAGGCGGGGAGGTCGGGGATCTGCGGCGGGCGGGGAAGGAGCCCCTGCGTGAACGCGTAGATGAGGACGAGAACCCCGAAGACGAAGTCGAACGGGGCGAGCACTCCGAACGAGGAGATGATCGACGGGTAGGCCGAGCCCTCGATCGAGCGCTTGGCGAGCACGATCTTCACGGCGTCGCCGCCGCGCGCCGGGAGGATGCCGTTGAGGCCGGCGCCGACTAGGAACGATCCGGCCACGCGGATCTCAGGCACCCGCTGCTCGGGATAGGCGGCGCGCAGGGCGTTGGCCCAGGCGTGGGCGCGCGCGAGCTGGAGCGCGAGCGAGAGCCCGAGCGCGAGCGCCAGCGAGCCCCACCCGATGTTGGCGATGGCCGCCTCGAACTCCGACAGCGCGTGCCCGAACCGCGCGAGGTAGCCGGCGAGGTCCGCCGGCTCGATGGGCGTGAACACCTACATAAGCTAACCCGCGCCTTGCTCGCCGCCGCGGCCCTCGCCGTCGCCTACCTCGTCGTCGCGCCGTCGCCCGCGGACCTCGCCGCGCAGACATTCCGCGCCGACCTCTTCTCGTCGCACGGGTACCTGATCTGGAACGACCTCTGGTACTCCGGGCACTCCCTGCTGGGGTACAGCCTCGTCTACCCGCCGCTCGGAGCGCTCCTGGGGCCACGCCTGCTCGGGGCGCTCGCGGCGGTCGCCGCGGCGGCGCTCTTCGGCCTGATCGCCAGGCGGCGGTACGGCGACCGCGCCGGGCTCGCCGTCGCCTGGTTCGGCGCCGCGACCGCCACGAACCTCGTCTCGGGGCGGATCACGTTCGCGCTCGGGCTCGCCGTGGCGCTCGCCGCGATCTGGGCGCTGTCGGAGCGCCGAGCGGGGTGGGCGGCGGCGCTCGCGGTGCTCGCCTCGGTGACGAGCCCGGTGGCGGGCCTCTTCGTCGCGTTCGCCGCGGCGGTGGCCGCGTGGGTGAGCCCGGCCCATCGGCGGCCCGCCGCCATCGCCGCCCTCGCCGCGCTCGCGGCGACGGCGGCCGTCTCGCTCGCGTTCTCCACGCCCGGCTGGTTCCCGTTCGCCTTCACCGCCTACCTGCCGGTGCCGCTCTTCGTGATCGCGGTGCTGGTGCTGGTGCCCCGCGAGGAGAGCTGGCTGCGCCAGGGGGCGGTCGCCTACGGGGTCCTCTGCACGCTCTTCCTGATCGTGCAGTCGCCGGTGGGGGCGAACGTCACCCGCCTCGGCTCGATGCTCGCCGGGCCGCTCCTCGCGCTGGTTCTCTTCAGGCGGCGGCCTCTGGCCCTCGCCCTCCTCGCCCTGCCGCTCCTCTACTGGCAGTGGGTGGCGCCCGTGCGGGACTTCGTCGACCAGAGCGGCGACCCGGCGGTCGAGCGGTCCTTCTACGACCCGCTCCTGGCGGAGCTCGGCCACGTGGTGCGGGGCCCGGTCCGGATCGAGATCCCGCCCACGCACGACCGCTGGGAGTCGGACTACGTCGCTACGCGCTACCCGCTCGCCCGCGGCTGGCTGCGCCAGATCGAGGCCCCCGACATCCACCTCTTCACCGGCGGGCGCCTGACCCCGGGCTCCTACCGCCGCTGGCTCGACGATCGCGCCGTCTCCTATGTGGCCGTTCCCGACGCCGATCTCGACTACATCGGCGAGGACGAGGCGGCGCTGATCGGCCGCGGGTTGCCGTACCTGCGCGAGCTTTGGCGGAGCGCGGACTGGACGCTCTACCGGGTGGACCATCCGGCGCCACTGCTCGCGCCGGCGGGCGCGCGCCTCGCGCACGTCGGCGCCGCGGACTTCTCGCTGGCGGTCCGCCGGCCCGGGTCCTACCGGGTGCGGATCCACTTCACGCCGTACTGGGAGGTCTCCTCGGGCTCGGCCTGCGTCACCCGCGACGGCGCCTGGACGCGCGTCGAGGCGAAACGGCCCGGGCCGGTGTCCGTGGCGGCCCGCTTCAGCCTCGACGGCCTCCTGCGCCACTCCTCCTCATGCTCGGCGTAGTCCTCGCCCTCGGCTCGAGCCTCGCCTGGGGGATCTCCGACTTCCTCGGCGGCCTCACGAGCCGTCGCTCGTCCGCGCTCACCGTGCTCCTGGTCAGCCAGCCGATCGGCCTCGTGCTCGCGCTCCTCGTGGCCCTCCTCGCCGGCGGCGACTCGCTCTCCGGGCGGGAGATCGCGATCGCGATCGGCGCCGGCGCGGCGTCGGCGGCGGGCCTGGGGGCGTTCTACCGAGCGATGGCGCTCGGCTCGATCTCCGTGGTGGCGACGATCGGCGCGCTCGGGATCGCGGTGCCGGTGCTGGTGGGCATCGCGCGGGGGGACTCCCCCAGCGCGCTTCAGGCGGCGGGCGCGGTGCTGGCGTTCGCCGGCGCGGTGCTGGTGGCGCGCGAGCCCGACCCCGAATGGCGCAAGGCGACGGCGGCCTCCGTCGGGCTCGCGGCTCTCGCCGGGTTGGGCTTCGGCGTCTTCTTCCTCGGCCTCGACCTCGCGAGCCCGTCGAACCCCGCCTGGACGATCGTCTGCGCCCGGGTGGGGGGCGTGGCCGTGCTGCTCGCTGCGGCGCTGGCGATCAAGCCCGACTTCCCGCCCGACCGGTCGCTTCTCCCGGCCGTGGCAGTGATCGGGGTCTTCGACGTCGCGGCCAACACCCTGTTCGCCCTGGCGACGAACCACGGGCTGCTCTCCCTCGTCGCGGTCGCCGGGTCGCTCTACTCGGCGGTCACGGTCCTGCTTGCGCGGTTCGTGCTCGGCGAGCGGCTGGCCGGCGTGCAGCAGGCGGGCGTGTTCGTGGCCCTCGGCGGCGTCGCGCTACTGGCCGCCGGCAGCGGATAGGGGCAGGCCGAACAGCTCCTCCAGCCGATCCCTGGTCTCGTCGGGGTCGCGATGAAGAACGCCGATCATGCCCACAGCCTCCGCCCCGGCGATGTTCTCGCGCAGGTCGTCGACGAAGACCGCCTGCGCGGGCTCGATCTCGAGCCGCTCGCACGAGAGGAGGTAGATCGCCTGGTCCGGCTTGTGCAGGCCGACGTCGGCGGAGATGACGACGTCGTTGAACAGCTTGTCGAGGAGCTGCCGGTCGTAGTGCCCGGTGCTCCACGAGTTCGAGATCAGCCCAGTCTTGACGCCGCACTCGCGCGCGCCCTCCACGATGCCCACCATCCGTGGCTCGGGAAGCATCCCGCGGAACATGCTTTCGATGAGGTCGCTGGCGTCGTCGAGGCCGAGGCGCGCGGCGAAGCCCAGCTCGAACTCCCGCTCGGAGAGCTTCCCGGTCTCCAGTCGTCGCAGGTCGGCGAGAGCCTCGGGGTCCTCCTTGAAGAGCCGCTTCACGGCGTCCTCCCGGAGCCCCTTCTCGGTGCAGAAGTCGGCGAAGCTGTCCCAGACCGAGGTCGTGAGGACGCCGCCGAAGTCGACTATGAGAGCCTTCGCCGCCATGCCCGAGGCGGAGGAGGCTACCGAGGCGGCGCCCGACGGCATCGACGCGCCGGGAGTCGAGGCCTGGTTCCGCGCCAACGTCCCGGGGGTCGAGCCGCCGCTTGCCTACGAGAAGATCGCCGGCGGGCGTTCGAACCTGACCTACTCCGTCAACGACGCCGCGGACGGTCGCTGGGCGCTACGCCGGCCGCCGCTCGGAAAGACGCTCTCCTCCGCCCACGACATGGGCCGCGAGCACCGGATCATCTCGGCGCTCGCCGGCACGGAGGTGCCGGTCGCGCCCGCGATGGGCCTCTGCGAGGACGACTCGGTGAACGGCGCGCCCTTCTACGTCATGGGCTGGGTCGACGGGCCGATCCTGCGCACGCGGGGAGAGGTCGAGGGCGACTTCGACGAGGGCGAGCGCCGCGCGATCGGCGAGCGCGTCGTCGACACGCTCGTCGCGATCCACGCCGTCGACCCCGACTCGGTCGGCCTCGGCGAGCTCGGCAAGCGCGAGGACTACGTCGCCCGCCAGCTTCGCCGCTGGCAGCGACAGTGGGAGGGCTGGAAGACCCGCGAGCTCGACCTCATCGAGGACGTGCACGGGCGGCTCGAGGCCCGCATCCCCGAACAGACCTCGACGACCCTGGTCCACGGCGACTACCGGCTCGACAACATGATCCTCGCCGACTCGGGCGAGGTCGCCGCGGTCGTCGACTGGGAGCTCTGCACGCTCGGCGATCCGCTCGCCGACGTCGGAATGCTCATGGTGTACTGGGCCCAGGAGGGCGACGAGATGACCGCCCTCTACGACCCGCCGACGCTGGCATCCGGCTTCCCGACCCGCGAGGAGCTCGCCGCTCGCTACGCCGAGCGGTCGGGGCGTGACCTCGCCGAGCTCGACTTCTTCGTCGCGCTCGGCTACTGGAAGCTCGCGATCATCCTCGAGGGCGTCTACTCCCGCTTCGCCGCCGGCCAGTACGGCAGCTCGGACGAGGCCTTCCAGCAGTTCGCGGCCGTGGTCGTCCGCCTCGCGGAGGCCGCGGACGAGGCCGAGCGCCGCCTCGGCTAGCCCGGCCGCTAGGCGCAGCCCGGCACCGGCCGGCCCGGCTCGACTCCGAGGCCGCCACCCGGGGCCATGCATCTCGATCCTCGCTTCTCGCTTGTCGAGACAACTGTCATGACAAACGAGATCCTGCGAATGAGGGGGCGTCGGCGTCGCGGCCGGCGCGGCTAAGCGCGGGCGGCGGCCTGCTCGGCGGCGGGGCTGCCGCCGCCGTTGGTCGCCGCCTCGTCGGCCTTCGACCAGCGGTTGATCTCGCGGCGGGCGATGACCATCTTGTGGACCTCGTCGGGCCCGTCGGCGACCTTGAGCATCCGCGAGAAGCGCCACATGCCGGCCAGCGGGGTGTCGTCGGACATGCCGAGCGAGCCGTGGACCTGGATGGCGCGGTCGAGGACGTCCATGACCATGTTCGCGGCGACGACCTTGATCATCGAGATCTCCTGGCGGGCGGCGCGCTTGCCCTCCGTGTCCATCTTCCAGGCGGCGAGCATCGTGAGCAGGCGGGCCTGGTCGACCTCCATTCGGCTCTTGGCGATGAAGTCCTGGACGAACTGCTTTTCCGAGAGCTTGCCGCCGAACGCCTCGCGCGACGCGGCGCGACGGCACATCATCTCGATCGCCCGCTCGGCGGTGCCGATCGCCCGCATGCAGTGGTGGATGCGCCCTGGGCCCAGGCGGTCCTGGGCGATCACGAAGCCGGCCTGGCGCGGGCCGAGGAGGTTGGCCTCCGGGACTCGGCAGTTCTCGTAGAGGATCTCGCAGTGTCCCGGGCCGCCGTCGTGGCCCATCACCGGCACCGGGCGCACGAGGTTGAAGCCCGGGTTGTCGACGGGGACGATGATCATGCTCGCCCGCGCGTAGGGGTGCGCGTCGGGGTCGGTGACGACCATCGCGATCGCGAGCGAGGCGCCGACGGCGCCCGAGGTGAACCACTTGTGGCCGTTGATCACCCACTCGTCGCCATCGAGCTCGGCGCGGGTCTGCAGCGTCGTCGGGTCCGAGCCCGCGACCTCGGGCTCGGTCATCGAGAAGCAGCTTCGGATCTCGCCGTCGAGCAGCGGCTGGAGCCATTGCTCGTGCTGCTCGGGCGTCCCGTGCTCGGCGAGGATCTCGGTGTTGCCGGTGTCGGGCGCCGAGCAGTTGAAGGCCATCGGCGCGATCGCGGGGCTTCGCCCCATCTCCTCGCACAGCGCGGCGTACTCCCAGTTGAGAAGCCCGGGGCCGAAGCGCTCGTCGGGCATGAAGAGGTTCCAGAGGCCCTCCTCGCGGGCCTTCGCCCGGATGTCGACCAGGATCTGCGGGTAGGCGACGCCGGGCTTCACCTCGTCGTCGAGCGCCTGCA
The DNA here is from genome assembly GCA_963771655.1 of uncultured Actinomycetes bacterium. GTDB lineage: Bacteria > Actinomycetota > Thermoleophilia > Solirubrobacterales > 70-9 > JAWVFM01. The sequence continues at coordinate 14,759 of CAVYUG010000014.1, forward strand.
GCGCCTCCGCCTCGGCCGGGTAGACGTGCTCGTCCATGAAGGCCCGGATCCGATCGCGAAGCTCGATGGTGCGCGGGCTGAGCTCGAACTCCATGCGCCTTGCAGCCTACCGCCGAAGCTCGGCCGGGCCGGGCGCGGTCTGCCCGTACTGGTCGACGTAGCGGGTCTCGGTGCGGAAGAACTCGGTCGCGGCGGCAAGCCCGGAGTCGTAGAGACGCTTCGCGTCCTCGCGGCTCAGGCCGAAGTCGAGCGTCGAGATCTCGAAGGTGGGGATGGTCACCGTCCGCACCCGGGTCGCAAGCTCCATCCGCTCGTCCCAGGCGTTCGTCGCCGCGTGGAGCAGGGCTCGGAGCATCGGCACCTCCCAGAGCGGCTTCGGGACGGGGGCGTAGTACGGGCCCGGACCGCCCATCCCCGGGTGCAGCCGGAACCCGAACGTGGGGCGGTGGATCGGCTTGCCGTCGAAAAGCCAGACCGGGAAGTTCGAGAGCAGGCCGCCGTCGACGATCAGGTGCTCCTTGCCGTCCTTGCGGAGCGTTACGGGGTCGAAGAAGAACGGGAAGCTCATGCTCATCCGCACCGCGTCGACGACGCGGAGGCTGTCAGGGGTGAGGGCGTTGCCGTGGGCGTCCTCGTATCCGGCGATGTCCTGCGGGAGCACGAGCATCCGGCCGGCGCTGACGTCCGAGGCGATGACCCGCAGGCTGTAGCGAACCGCTTCGCGGTGCTGGGGGCTCGCGTCGTCGGGTACGTCCTCGCGGTGGAGGTCGGCGAAGGTGGGGTCGCGAAGGCCGAGGGGCGAGGCCTCGAGGCGGTCGGCCAGCCACCGCTTCAGGTACTCGCCGCGGGCGAGGCCGCGGTGCCGGAACGCGTTCAGGGCTCCGCCGATGAGCCGCCCGCCCGGGCCGTAGTCGGCGAAGAGGTTGTAGTCGACGTCGGCGAGCGCCGCGCGAAGGCTCTCGGCGTCGTACCCGGCCGCCACGAGCGAGGCCGCGATGGCGCCGGCCGAGGTCCCGGCGACGTTCACCCATTCGTGGATCCCGAGCTCGCGCTCCGCGGCTTCGAGCGCGCCCGCGAACGCGATCCCCTTGACGCCGCCGCCCTCGAAGACGCCGTCGGCGCGTCCGCGCTCGCGGACCTCGACCTCGACCGCTGTGTCGTTGTCGGGGGGCAGGGTTGCCGGAGCTTAGACCTAGCCGGGCTGCGCCTTGGCGACGTGCTGGCGGTGCAGCATCGCCTGGAAGATGAGCAGCCCGGCGATCGCGGCGCCGGCGACGGCAAACGATGGAATCAGCACCGAGGCCGGCGGCTCCTGCTTGATCAACAGCGTGATGGCCGATCCGATCAGGACGACGCCGAGCGCGTTGCGCAGCGCGTTCTGCGGCACACGGGTCGAGTAATGGGCGCCGATGAGAACCCCGGGGATCGAGCCGACGAGGATGTTGCCGGCGAGCGCGAAGTCGACATTGCTGCCGGCCCAATTCGCGATCCCCGCGGCCCAGAGCAGGACGGCGGCATGGACGATGTCGGTGCCGACGACGCGTCGGGGAGTGAGGCGGAAGACGGCGATCAGCACGATGGCGATCAGCGTGCCGCTGCCGGCGGAGGTGAGGCCGATGATGAAGCCGGTGATGGCTCCGGTGATGACCGCGATCACCTTGTCGCGGCGATAGAGGTGCATCGCTTCGCGGTCGGGGATCACGTCGCGGAGGAAGAGAGAGCGGATCAACGTCGCGACGCCCACGACCAGGAGCGCCGCGCCGACCATGCCGAGGGCCACCTGGTTGACGGTGTCGTCGCCGTAATTGGACTGCAGAATCTCGATCACCTTCACGCCGGCCAGCGCCGCCGGAACGCTGCCCACGGCGAGCCAGAGGACGAGGCCGAGGTGCACCGTGTACTTCTTCAGGTGCTGCCAGCCACCAACGGTCTTCGTGATCGCGCCGTAGAAGATGTCGGTGCCGATCGCGGTGACCGGGGAGGTGCCCACGACGAGGATCAGGAGGGGCGTCATCAGCGATGCGCCACCCATCCCCGTCATGCCGACGAGGATGCCGATGCCGAGTCCGAGGGCGATTACTACTGGGTCCATCTGGGAGGGCCGCGGCTCTCTGGAGTTTGTTGACCCAATTAGGTCAAAAGCGCGGCGGGCGTGATGGTAGCGGATCGAATGTTCAGCGCTTGGCCCAGACCTCGGGGTCGGAAAGAAGCGCTTCGAGCTGCCACGAGAGCTGCTTCGACACGACGTCGGCGAGGGTGACGCTCTCGAGGACGCCGCGAAGGTTCGCGCGAACGGCAACCCAGACGTCGCGCAGCCGTTCGGCGGCGCCCTCGTAGTGGAGGTCCTCCGGCGCCGACTCGTGGATGTTCGCGAGCGGGCCCTCCACGGCGCGGATCACGTCGGCGACCGTGATCTCGTCGGCCGGCCTGGCGAGCCAGTAGCCGCCACGGGCGCCGCGCCGGGCGCGGATCAGTCGCGCGTGCTTCATCTCGAGCAGGATGTGCTCGAGGAAGTGAAGGGGGATGTCCTGCGATGAGGCGAGCCGCTCGCCCTTCACCGGGTCCTCCCCCGCGGCGGCGAGCTCCAGCGCGGCACGCAGCGCGTAATCGGCCTTGGCGGATATCCTCACGGGCCCAATTGTCGCAGTTCGGGTCAACAATTTGATCGACCTCCAAGCCCATTCCGTCGTCTCCGACGGCCAGCTCGAGCCGGCCGAGGTCGCGCGCGCGGCCGCCCAGGCGGGCGTGACCGTGATGTCGCTCACCGACCACGACGCGATCGCCGGCGTGCGCGAGGCAGTCGCTGCAGCCGAGGAGGCGGGCATCGAGTGCGTTCCGGCCGTGGAGATGTCGTGCGTTCACCGCTACTCCGACGACCTGCACGTCCTCGGCTACTGGGTCGACACGGCGCGAATCGCGGCCGCGTGCGAGCGGGCGCAGTCCGAGCGCGTGAACCGGGCCCACGAGATCATCGACCGGTTGAACGCCTCCGGCGTCGAGGTGACCTTCGACGACGCGGTTCGCGAGGCGGGAGCCGCCGACTCGATCGGCCGCCCGCACATCGCCCGGGCGGCCGGCGCCGGTCCCGACCTCGGGCCATTCTTCGAGGAGTACCTCGTGCCCGGGGCCAAGGCCTTCGTCGCCCGAAAGTGGCCCACCGCCGAGCAGGCGGTGGAGGTGATCCATGATTCGGGCGGCGTCGCGGCGGTCGCGCATCCCTATTGGGACGTCAAGGACCCTGACGCGGTGCGCGACCTCGTCGTCAGCCTCAACGCCGACGTCGGCATCGAGGGCCTCGAGACCTTCTACCCCGCGCACACCCCCGAGCAGACGAAGCACTGCCTCGAGCTCTGCGAGGAGCTCGGCCTCGCGCCCACGGCGTCCTCGGACTTCCACGGCCCCACCCACAAGACCTTCTCGCGCTTCGGCGCCTACGACACGTACGGGCTCGGCGAGCCGGTCGTGCCTGAGCGCCCCGGCTCCTAGCGGATTCTCAGCCGGCTGCCAGGCTCGTACCCAGCCTTCCCTGCTGGGGTGCGCTCCTGCAGTCCAGCGAGAGGAGAACGCAGATGAAGAAGCTGTTCGGAAACGGGCGCCCGCTCGCCGCGGCCGTCCTGGCCGTCGGAGTCGCCGCGATCGCCGTGCCGGCGTTCGGCGATTCCGGCACCCAGGCCAGCCTCGCCCCGCATCGCGGGCACGGCCCGGCCCGGCGGGCGCCATGGCTCTCCCGCCACCGCCGCCGATGACGGGGCGCGATGCGCAAGCGGGCCGACAAGATCGCCTCGTGTATGCGGAGCAAGGACATCCCGGGCGCGAGCCCGAAGGCCTTCCGCAAGGCCGCGAAGGAGTGCGGAGCACCGCCGCTTCCGCCACGAGGCGCCCTACCGCCGCGTGGCGCGATGCCGCCTCTGCCCTGCGATGAGTCCTCGAAGCGAAGGCGCTGAGGCGGCTAGAGCAATATCGGCGCGTAGTCCTCGGGGAAGGCCGAGGGGCCGAAGAACCAGCACTCGATCGCGTATCGAGTGCTGGTCATCTCGGCGTTGCCGCTCGTCGAGTGCAGGAGCATCTCGTCGAACAGGAGCGCGTCGCCGGGCTCGAAGACGGGTGTCGACACGCCGCCCTCGCCCGCCACCTCGGCGGCGACCTCGCGTGAGACCGACCAGTCGAACTGGGCCTCGTGGGTGCCGGTGGGAACGATCTCGTCGAGCCGCCGCGGGATGATGTCCATCCCCGGAGCGACGTCGCCGCAGCGCGTCAGCGCGAGCCACAGATTGAGCGCGCGCACCTCGCCGAGGAACGCCCCGTCCTGGTGCCACATGCTCGGCATCGCCTCCGCGAAGGTCTCGGGACCGACTTTCCGCAGGGTGGACTTGTTGATCGAGATCGCCGGGCGCTCACCGAGGTATTCCGAGGCGAGGCCGCCGAAGCCGGTGCGCTCGCAGAGCTCGAGAAGCGCGGTGGTCACCTGCGGGGAGTCCGCAAGCCAGAGCGAGCTCGGGCCGCTGACCATCCACCGGTGCTCGGCGAGCTCGAACCCCTCCTCGGGGACGAACTCCTCGTAGTAGCGCTCGCCGTCGACCTCGCCCTCGCGCACCCGCTCCCGCGCCTCGAAGGCGCGGTCGACCTTCTCGCGCAGCGCCTTCGCCTCGGCGGGATCCACGAGCCCGCGCACCAGCAGGCAGCCGCGCTCGAGGATCGCCGAGCGAAGGAGCTCTGGGCCGAGCTCGTCCGCGGCAACCTCCGGGAGGCGCGGCTCGGCGGGGATCGCCCGCTCACCGGCCGGCTGCGGGGCGGGCGCCGTGCCCGAGCGCATCAGCGCGAGGGCGTCCCCGTGGCGTCTTTGGAGATCGGCGACGGGCGACACGGCGGGGACGGTACCCCCATTGACTCCGGCGCAAGCGTGTGATGGGGTTCCCGCCGGGGGTTTCATGGGACGCCGATTCGGACTCGCCTTGGCGGCGCTCGCGGCCGCGACGATCGCTTCGTGTGGAGGAGGGGACGCGCGTGAGGGCGGCTCGGCGCTCTTCCTCGTCGAGGGCTACCCCGACCTCGATCCGCAGCTCTCCTACACGACGGAGGGCTGGCAGGCGCTTTGGAACACCTACATCCCGCTCCTCACCTTCAAGCACGCGCCGGGCGACGCCGGCACGACGGTGGTCCCGGGCCTCGCGCGCTCGCTGCCCAGGGTCACGAACGGCGGCCGCACCTACGCGCTCCGGCTCCGCAAGGGCCTTCGCTACTCCGACGGGCGCCCGGTCAGGGCCTCTGACTTCGAGTTCGCGGTCGAGAGGATGTTCGACGTCGACTCGGGCGGCAGCTCCTTCTACACGAGCATCGTCGGGGCGGCCGACTATCAGAGCGGCAAGGCGAAGGCGATCGCCGGGATCCAAACCGACGACGAGAGCGGGCGCATCGTGATCGCGAAGGCGAAGCCCTCCGACACCGCCATCTCCGTTTGGAGCGATCGCCAGCCCCCGGCGGATCAGGTGGGCCAGTACTACCAGCAGGTGCTGAGCCGGTTGGGTTTCGACGCGAAGCTGCGGATCGTCAATTCCGCGACCTACTTCGACACGATCGCGAACCGAAAGACGCCGGATCTCGACACGGGCTTCTCGAACTGGTTCCAGGACTACCCGCACCCGAACGACTTCTTCCAGCCGCTCTTGAGCGGCGAGGCGATCAGCTCGGTGCAGAACCCGAACCTGGCCAACCTCGACGACCCGGATGTGAATCGCGAGATCGCGAGCCTCGCGGCCGAGCCCTTCACGCCGGCGGTGCGCGACCGCTACGCCGCGCTCGACCGCCGGGTGATGGCGCGGGCGCCGTGGGCGCCGTTCGGCAACCAGCGCTCGGTGACGTTCACGTCGGACCGCATCGACTTCCCGAGCGTCTACTTTCACCCCGTGTACAACCAGGACTTCACGAGCTTCGCCCTCGCGAAGTGAGCACGAGGGAGATCCTCGCTCGCGGCTACGACGCGTTCAATCGCGGCGACGTCGAGACGATGCGGGAGATCATGGCCCCGGAGTTCGTCTGGCACGAGGCGCCGGAGGTGCCCGGCCCGAAGGCGACCGTCGGCCGCGACGAGTTCGCCGGCTACGTGCGCAGCTTCGACCGCCTCTGGGAGGAGTTCTCCTTCGAGATCGTCGAGCTCGAGGAGGGCCCTGACGACGTGGCGCTCGCGCGGGTGCACGCGCGGGGTCGGGGCCGGGACGGCGGCGCCGAGATCGACCTGGAGATCTTCCACGTGTGGCGGCTGCGAGGCGATCTCGTCGTGCGCATGGACGCCTTCCTCGACGAGCGCTCAGCGCGCGAGGCGGCTGGTCTCGAGTAGCTCGCGCGCTCGGGCCGCGGAGACGACGTCGCCCTTTCCCTCGTACAGGGCGATCGCCGACTCGAGCATCGGCACGGCCTCGCCCGGCATCGCCGTCGCCGCGAGCACCTCGCCGAGGCAGGCGAGGGCGTTCGCGTGGAGGATCACGGTGTCGCTCGCCGAGGCGAGGTCCACCGCCTCGCGCGCCAGTCGCTCCGCCGCCGTCACCTCGCCGAGGCGGAGGAGCGCCTCGGCGCGGACGACGCGCCAGCGGACGTTCGCGTCGAGGTCGTCGCTGCCGGCGACCTCCTCCGAGCGCTCGCTGAGCTCGATCGCCTCGTCGTAGCGCTTTTGGGGCAGGAGGGTCGTCGCGAGCATCGGCATGATCGTCGCCTGGATCGCCTTCGCCCCCACGGACTCGAAGTAGTCGAGGGCGAAGCGCAACTCACGCTCGGCGCCGGGCGGGTCCGAGGCGAGCGGCTCGGACGTCGCGGTTGAGGCGGCGTGGTAGGCGATGTGGACCGGCAGGCCGAGGTCGTCGAAGATGCGACGCGCCTCGGCGAACGCGTCCTGCGCCTCGGCGACGCGGCCGGAGCGGGCCAGCATCTCGCCCATCCGCCCGAGGGTCGACCCCTCGAGCGCGCGGTTGTCGTGAGCCCGCGCCCACTCGAGGTCCTCGCGCGCGCGGGCGACCACCTTCTCGCACGGCGTGGGGCCGAACACCGCCGCCTGGAGCAGCCAGTAGCGGATCCAGGCCTCGACGCCGGGGTCCTCGGCCCGCTCCGCCTGCTCCAGGGCGCGCTCGAGCGCCTCGGCCGCCGCGGCCTGCTCTCCCCGGTCGGAGTGGACCTTGCCGAGGAGGTGCCAGGCCTTCGCCTCGTCGAGCACGTCGCCGAGCTCCTGGCAGCGCGTGAGGACCTGGGTCGCCGTCGCCCGTCCGTTCTCCGCCCACCAGACCGGGTCGACGAGCCGCTTCAGCGTCAGGTCGAGAATGCGCATCCGCACCTCGGCCCTGGGGTCGCCGTCGGCGACCACCGCTCGCCGGGCCTCGCTCAGCACCTCCTCGGCGGCGGCGGTGTCGCCCCGGCGGATGAGCGCCGTGCCGAGGTCGAACAGCGGCTCGAGGCGCGCGGCCGCGTTGCCCTCGGCGAGGAGAGCCACGCCGCGGCTGAGGAGTGCGGCCGCGCCGGCGTCGTCCTGGCGACGAGCCGCGCGCCGCCCGGCGGCGACGAGGTGGCGGGCCGCGCGCGAGGCGAGCTCCGCGAGCTCCTCGTCGTCGGCGAGCAACTCACGGCGGTACCGGTAGGCCGTCTCGAGGTGGTAGCCGAGGATCTCCTCGAACTGGCCGAGGCGCGAGGACGCCCACTCGACCAGCCAGTCGGCGAAGCGCTCGTGGAGATCGCCGCGGCGCGCCTTCGGCATCGACTCGTAGACGACGTCGCGCACCAGGAGGTGGCGGAACCGGTAGTCCTCGATCGGCCCGGCGCGGCGCATCGGCTCGATCAGCTGCTTTCGCATCAGGCCCTCGAGCGCCTTGTCGCCGGCTCGACCGCCGAGGGCCAGCACCGACTCCGCGGCGAACTCCTTGCCGATCACCGACGCCCGCTCGGCGAAGAGCCGCTCGGCCTCGCTCAGGTGGTCGATGCGCGCCGCGAGGATCGCCTCGACGGTGGGCGGCACGACGACCTCGTCGAGGCCGGAGTCCGCGACCCAGCCGTCCTCGGTGCGGCGAAGCTCTCCCTCGTCCACGAGCATCGAGAGCACCTGCTCGACGAAGAGCGGGTTGCCCGCCGCCACCTGCACGAGCTGCTCGTGCACGGCCGGCGGAAGGCTGGAGCCGACGAGGAGCTCGATCATGGTGGTCACCTCGTCGCGGCCGAGGGGCCGCAGGGAGATGATCGTGGGGCAGGCCTCCTCCCAGGAGGGCCGTTGGTCGAGCAGGTCGAAGCGGGCGGTGGCGATCAGCAGGATCGGCGCTGAGCGGCTTCTCCGCGCGACGTGCTCCACGAGGTCGAGCAGCGTCGGCTCCGCCCAGTGCAGGTCCTCGATGACCACGATCAGGGGGCGGTCGGAGGCGATCGCCTCGAGCAGGCGCTGCACGGCCCAGAACGTGTGCTCCCCGGGCTCGAGATCGTCGGCGAGCCCGACGATCTGCGCGAGGTGGCGCGCGACCGCCGCGCCGTCGGGGTCCTTTCCGAGGGTGGCGTCGAGCTTCGCCAGGGCGACGTCCGCCGGATCGGAGTCGTCGATTCCCGTCGCCTGGGAGACGATCTCGACGAGCGGCCAGAAGGTCGATCCCCGGCCGTACGGAAGGCAGCGGCCGACCAGGAGCTGCGCCTGCGGGCGGTAGCGCTCGAACACCTCCGCGACGAGGCGCGACTTGCCGACGCCCGCGTCGCCCGCGATCGTCACGAACTCGCACTGCCCGCGCGCGAGCGCTCGCTGGAAGGCGACCCCGAGCAGCGAGAGCTCGCGGCCGCGTCCGATCAGCGGCCCGTCGACGGGCGCCTCCCCGGCCGCCGTCGGCCGCGCCTTGAGGAGCCGGTAGGCGGAGATCGGCTCGGTGCGGCCGCGGAGCTCGAGCTCACCGGCGGCCTCCGCCTTGAACGCGCCGCGCACGAGCCGGTGGGTCTCCTCGCCGATCAGGATCTCGCCCGGCGCCGCCTTCTTCTCGAGCCGTGCGGCAACGGTGACGGCGTCGCCGAGCGCCATCGGACGCCCCGCGATCGGCTCGCCGACGAGGACGGTCCCGGTGTTGATCCCGATCCGGATCTGGAGCCGCACGCCGAGCCGCGGCTCGAGCTCGCCGTTCAGGCCCTCGAGCTCGGTCAGCATGTCGACGGCGGCCGCCACGGCGCGCTGCGCGTCGTCCTCTCGCGTGAGCGGCACGCCGAAGAGCCCGGAGACCTCGTCGCCGACGAGGTTCTCGATCTGCCCGCCGTGCGCCTCGATCACCGCCGCGAGACGCTCGAAGAATCGCCGCACGACGGCGCGGAACACCTCGGGGTCGAGCTGCTCCGCCAGCGCCGTCGACCCCGCCATGTCGGCGAACACGGCCGTGATCTTCTTGCGGACTTCCCGAGCTCGCCTGTCTTCCACTGCCATGGCGGGTAATCATCGCCGCTGGAGCCCGCTGCGCGCAAGGGGGCGAGGCCAGGCGGTTGCACGCCGAGACGGGCGGCTTCGCCGCCCGCGGCACCGAGGGGGCGCCTGAGGCGCCCCCGGGGTTCTGATGCGGATAGTGGCCGCTATGCGGCATTTATCCGCATCGGGACGGCGGTGGGCCGAAGCCTCTAGGCTCGCGCGCGGCCAGCACGGTGTCTTGAGCCGGGCACAGCTCACGGCGCTGGGCCTCACTCAGCAGTCGATCTCCCGAGCCCTCGCTGCTGGCCGCCTTCGCCGCGTCCACGCCGGCGTCTACATCGTCGGCGGCGCGGTTCTCGCTCGGGAGGCGCGCTGGATCGCCGCAGCTCTCGCAGGTGGCCGCCATGCCGTCCTCAGCCACCGCGACGCCGCGACGCTGTGGGGAATGGCCGACTACGCACACGGCGACATCGAGGTCACGGTCCCGGGCACCGGGGCGCGCTCTCAGCCGGGCATTCGGATCCACAGGACACGCCACCTGCCGCCCGAGGACGTCACCTCCCGCTGCCAAATCCCGGTCACCACCCCGGCACGGACCCTCGCCGACCTCGCGAGGGTGATCTCACCTCGCCACCTGCAACCGGCGTTCGACCAGGGCCTTCGGAGCGGGGTTCTCACGCCGGCGGCGCTCAGAGAGCAGCTGGGGAGGGCCAGGGGCCGGCGCGGCGCTCCAGCGCTCCGCGCCCTCCTCGGTGATGATCCGGAGTCCATAGCCCGCACGCGCTCGCCGCTCGAGGCGCGTTTCGTTCGCTTCTGCAGCGAGGAGGGGTTGCCGCCGCCGGAGGTGAACGCCTACGTCTGCGGCCGCGAGGTCGATGCCTCCTGGCCGGGCACGAACGTCGTCGCCGAGCTGGACAGCTGGACCTTCCACGGCGACCGCGAGGCGTTCGAGCGCGATCGCGCGAAGTGGGCGGCCTTGACGGCTGCCGGCTTCCGGGTGGTCCCGGTGACCGACCGGCGCCTGAAGCGCGACCGCGTAGAGCTCGCCGCGACCCTGCGTCGACTGCTCTTGGCGCCTCCCGACCTGCCCTGATGCGGCTCGCCCCCGTATAGGTGGATAAGCCGCATCAGGCGCGCATGTGCCGCATCACGCTGCTGCGCTTGAGCTCAGCGGCCGAAGCGCTGCGGGGGCACGCGCTCGCGGATCTCGGCCAGGAGCCGGGCCGAGAAGTCGCCAGGGGCCTCGCCCTCGGCCAGGCCGCCGCCACGTGGGCGGAAGAACTCGACCCGGGCCCTGGGCCGGTGGGGGAAGCGGACGAAGTCGGCCGTGCCCGAGGCGGCGCACAGCACGATCTGCGCCTCCGGCACCGCCGCGGCGAGGCGGCCGATGCCGCTGCGCGCTCGCAGCTCCCTGCCCTTGGCCCGCGTCCCCTCGGGGAAGACGCCGACGCAGGCGCCTTCGCGGAGCGCGACGATGGCGCGCTCGAGGGCGCCGGCATCGCCGGCCCCGCGCTCGATCGGGATCTGGCCCATCGAGTCGAGCAGCCGGCCGAGGCCCGGCGTCTCCCAGAGCTCGGCCTTCGCGAGGGCGAAGATCTGGCGCCGCTCGCGCGCCGCGACGCCGATCGTCACCGTGTCCCACCAGCTGTCGTGGTTGCCCGCGAGGATCACGGGGCCGCTCTCGGGCATGGCCTCGACGCCCTCCACCTCGAGGCGCCCCCAGCCGCGGATCACCGGCCGCACCGCGGCCATGGCGACCCGGTACCCGAGCGTGAAGCCGGTCAGGCCGCCGGAAGCAGCCCGCGCCCCTCGAGGTACTCGACGATCTGCCGAGCCGACTCCTCTGGGGTCTGGTGCTCCGTCTCGAGGACGAGCTCGGGCTTCTCCGGGGGCTCGTACGGATCGGAGACGCCCGTGAACTCCTTGATCTCGCCGGAGCGGGCCTTCGCGTAGAGGCCCTTGACGTCGCGGTCCTCGCAGACTTCGACCGACGCCTTCACGTAGGTCTCGATGAAGCGGCCGTCCATCATCTGGCGCGCCTCGTCGCGGATCTCGCGGTAGGGCGATATCGCGGCGGTGATCACCGGCACGCCGTTTCGCGAGAGCAGGTTCGCGACGAAGGCGATCCGGCGGATGTTCGTGTCGCGGTCCTCCTTCGAGAAGCCGAGGCCCTTGGAGAGGTTCTCGCGCACGATGTCGCCGTCGAGAACCTCGAGCTTCGAGCCGCGGCTGCGCAGCTCCTTCACGAGGAGGTTCGTAATCGTGGTCTTGCCGGCCCCCGAGAGCCCGGTGAACCAGAGGCAGAATCCAGTGTCCGCATCCGCGGATGACATCACTGACCCTCCTTTCGGTACGCGTCGATCAGGATCTCTGCAACCTCGTCCCGGCTGAATTCGTGGGGAGGCTTCTCCCCTTTCTCCAGCATCTCCCGCACCTTCGTGCCCGACAGGAACAGATGCGACTCCTGCGGGTGCGGGCAGGTCTTCGACGAGCCCATGCCCTCGCACTCGTGGCACCAGAAGGTGTGCTCGAAGAAGAGCGGCGTGATGCCCAGCTCGGCGATGTCGATGTCGTCGAAGATCCGCTGGGCGTCGTAGGTGCCGTAGTAGTCGCCGACCCCCGCGTGGTCGCGGCCGACGATGAAGTGGGTGCAGCCGTAGTTGCGGCGGATGATCGCGTGGAGCACGGCCTCCCGCGGGCCCGCGTAGTGCATCTTGCCGGGGTTCACGCCCAGCATCACGTGCTCGGGGTGGTAGTAGTTCTCCATCAGCACCTCGTAGCAGCGCATCCGCACGTCGGCTGGGATGTCGCCCGCCTTCGTCTCGCCGATGAGCGGGTGGATGAAGAGGCCATCGCAGATCTCGAGCGCCGCCTTGGTCAGGTACTCGTGGGCACGATGGATCGGGTTGCGGGTCTGGAAGGCGACGATCCGCTTCCAGCCGCGCTCGTCGAAAGCGGCCTTCGACTCCGCCGGCGTCAGGTAGCGGCGCATGAACGCCTCGTCGTGGTCCGGAAGCGCATCGGCCTCGATCTCGCCGGCGATGCAGCGCTCGCCCTCGCGGTAGATGGCGGCGACGCCGGGGTGCTCCTGGTCGGTCGTGCGGTACACGTTCTCCGCCTCGACCTCGAGCTCGCGCTCGAAGACCTCGCTGACGTGGAGGCGCCCGAGCGCCTTGGCGTTCGGTGCCACCAGCTCCACGACGTCGCCGGGGCCGCACTCGAGGTCGGTCGCCAGCGTGATCGGGATGGGCCAGTACTCGCCGGAGGTGAGGCGCATCGACTCGCAGGCAGAGCGCCAGTCGTCGGCGCCCATGAAGCCGCGAAGAGGCGCGAAGCCTCCATTGGCGAGCAGCTCGAAGTCCGAGGCCTGGCGCGCGGTGAGCTTCAGCGCCAGACCGGTTTCGGCGCTACCCATTTATTCCGCACTCGGTCCGGTCGGTCCCGGCCCAGCGGCCGGCTCGGTCCTCCTCGCCCTCGGCGGGCCTGGAGGTGCAGGGCATGCATCCGATCGACGGATATCCCTGGTCGTGGAGGGGGTTGTAGGGCACGTGGCGATCCTTTATGTAAGTCCAGACTTGCTTGTCGTCCCAGTCCGCCAGGGGGTTCAGCTTCCATCGGTCGAAACGGATGTCCCAACCGAACCGGCGGGTGCTGGCGCGCGTCTCGGAATCGAGCCTGCGGACCCCAGAGACCCAGCAGTCGACTCCGTCGAGAGCGCGGCGCATGGTAGCGACCTTGCGCGGCGCGCAGCATTCGTCATCCTCGCGCCACTCGCCCTTGGCCCATCTGGAGACGAGCCCGGGAGGGTTCTCCTGGACATATCGGTCGAACTCGATCCCGAAGCGCTCGGCGAGCCGGTCCCGGGTCCGGTAGGTCTCCGGAAAGAGCAGCTCGGTATCGATGTACAAGAAGTGCGAGTCGGGGTCGAGACGGTGTGCCATGTCGACGATCACCGAGCTGGTCTTCTGGAACGAGACCGCGAAGGCGATCCCGTCGCCGAAGGTCTCGATGGCCCAGGCGATCGCATCCTCGGCGCCCATCGCCTCGACCTCGGCCGAGATCCGCTCGGGATCGACGACCTTGCCGTCGATCGTGGGGACCGCCTTGTGCCCGTTGCCGTTCCCGTTCGGTTCGGCGAGATCGAGGGCGCGAACGCGCTCCGCTTGAAGCGTCATACCGCGCACTCGCCTTCGCCGCGCTCGACCTTGTAGGGCTCGGAGCGGCTCCAGTCGACGAAGTGGTCGAGCGTGGAGAGGCTGAACTCGATCGGCATCGAAAGGTCCTTCACCTCGGCCTCGAAGTCGTCGGTGCCCACGCGGTCGACGAACGAGTTGAAGGTCTCCTCGGCCTCGCGCCCGGCCTCGTACAGCCGCAGCCAGCGCTCGACGGCCTCCGGCACCCGCTTGGCCGGGAGGCGGACCTTGAGTCGCTGGCCGTAGCGCGTGGCGCCGGAGCCGTTGCCGCCGACGTGCGCGATGTAGGCCGGGATCGTGCGCTCGCCGACCTTGATCGACGCCCCGTAGAAGCCGATGTTGCCGATGTGGTGCTGGCCGCACCCGTTCGGGCATCCGGACATCCTGATGTTGACCTGCTTCGTCAACGGGTCGGTGATCTCCATCGAGTGGAGCTGCTCGGAGATGGCGCGGTTCAGCCCCATCGAGCTCGTGATGCCGAGCTTGCACGAGTCGGTGCCCGGGCAGGAAACGACGTCGGTGACCTCGTCGGCGCCCGGCTCGCCGAGGCCAAGCTCGCCGAGACGGGTCCAGACGTCGTAGACCGACTCGTCGCGCACCCAGCGCAGCACCAGGTTCTGCTCCACGGTCGTGCGCGCGTACCCGCCCGTGTGGTCGCGCATGATCGCCGCCAGGCCGCGCAGCTGGTCGGGGGTGAGGTCGCCGCGCTCGACCTTGACGACCACGGTCGAGAAGCCCTCCTGCCTCTGCGGGCGAACGTTCGAGGCGGCGAAGCGCTCGAACTCGGTGCGCTCTCCGTTGGGGCTCGCGGGCGCCGCGGGCATCGCCGGCGCGTTTGCCTCCTCGTCGTGGTCGAGCACGAGGCGGTCGATCGTGAAGTCGCGCTCGCCGACCCAGTCGCCCTCCAGCTCCTCCTCCACCATCTCGCGGAAGGCGTCGATGCCGATCTTGTCGACCAGCACCTTGATCCGCGCGCGGGCGCGGTTGACGCGGAGCCATTCCTGGCGGTCGAAGATGCGCAGGATCGCCTCGGTCACCTTGATGTAGTCGCCGTTGTCGAGCTCGACGAACTCGTAGAGCGTGGGGGCGACGCGCGGCATGATCGAGGTGCCGCCGCCGACGACCACCTCGGCGCCGCGCACCCCGTCGCGGAGGCGCGGGATGAAGCCGAGGTCGTGGATGCCGACGATCGCGCGGTCGGCGTCGGAGGCGGTGAACGCGGTCTTGAACTTCCTTGGCATCGCCTGCGCCGTGGGGTGGCGGACGAAGTAGCGGACGTACGCCGCCCCGTAGGGAGTGATGTCGAAGGGCTCGTCGGCGCAGACCCCGGCGTAGGGGTCGCCGGTGACGTTCCGCATGGTGTTCCCGCAGCCCTCGCGCGAGGAGAGCCCGCTCTCGCCGATCTCGCGGATCAGCTTCGCCGCGTCGGGCAGCGGCACGTGGTGCATCTGGATGTTCTGCCGCGTCGTGATGTGGCCCTTGCGGAGCGGCACGTACTTCTCGATCACGTCGGCGAACGATTCGAGCTGCTCGGGGTTGACGCCGCCGAGCGGCAGCTTCACCCGGATCATCTGCGCGTCGGGCTGGCGCTGGCCGTACACCCCCTGCTTGAGGCGGAACTTGATGAACTCGTCCTCGGGCTGCTCGCCGCGCATGAATCGCGCGGCCTCGGTGTCGAAATCGTCGAACTCACGCTCGAGGATCGGGATGAAGTGCCCCGGGACGTCTTCGTAGACCTCGGGGTTCTCGAGCGAGCCGACCTTGCCCTTGCCCTTCTGCGGCTTGGCGAGGTCCTGGTCGAGCTCGGCCGGGTCGGCGGCAGGCTTCGGCTTCGCTGGGGCGGACGTCGGCTCCATGCCGACGCAGTATTACAGAATCCTGATTGGGATTAGGGTTTTTAGGGCCGGGCCTCGAGCCCGGCCCTTGCCGGCGGCCGCCTTAGTCGACGTCGCTTCCCTCGATGACGAACGCGACCCGTACGTGGGCGCGGTACTCGTCGAGGTTGTCGCCGCGGATCCCGGTCGACACGATGTCGACCGCCCGAATGTTTCGCAGCGACGACTGGGCCGACGCGAGCGCCTGCTTCGCGGCGTCGTCCGTCGACGTCTTCGAGCTCCCAACGAGCTCGATGATCTTCACTACAGCCACGCTCTCCTCCTCGTGCAGGGGATAGGTAGTGCAGTTCTATCCGGTTGCGTCGCGCCACGCGCGCCCGGCGAGCCGGCGCGCCTCGACGCCCTCGCGAAGGGCGGCGGCCTGCCAGGCGCTCCGGCGAGGGGCCGGCTCGGCGACGGGCGCGGTGTCGGCGAGGAACAGCTCGAGCGCGGCGGCGATCGCCGCCGCCTCCGTCGCGGAGACATCGGGCGCCGAGATCTCGATCCGCGCGCGCGGCGGGCGCCGCTTGCCGTTGGTGGCCATGCGGGCAAGATATCCGCCGTGTCCCCCGTGGCTGTATTCGGACGCGAGGAGGTTCTCGCCGCGGTCCCCGCCGAGGATGCCATCGACCGCACGCGCGAGGCCTTCGTGAATCACGAGCGCGGCGAATGGGTCATGCCGGCGAAGGTCTACGTCGACGCGCCCCCGCACGGTGACTTCAGGGCGATGCCCGCGAGGGGCGAGGGGCTCGCGATCCTGAAGTGGGTCACGTCCTTCCCGCGGAACGTCGAGCGCGGCCTGCCGGCGGTCGCCGGGGCGTTGCTCGTATCGAGCGCCGAGACCGGCGAGCTGCTCGCGGTTCTCGACTGCGCGACCGTCACGTCGTTGCGGACCGGCGCGGCCGCGGCGGTCTCGGCGCGCTCGCTCGCCGCCGAGGGAGCCTCGACGGTGGGTGTCATCGGGTGCGGCGTCAACGGGGCATGGGCCGCGCGCTGCCTCGCCGCGGCCGGCTATGGGCCCGGGGTCTGCTTCGATCCGCGCGCGGAGGCGGCGGAGATGGTGGCGTCCGACCTGGGATGGCGTACGGGGTCGGCGAGGGACGCGGCGGCGCAGGACGTGGTCGTCTCCGTGACACCCGGCCTCGAGCCGGTGATCCTCGCCTCGGGCCTTCGCGAGGGCCAGCATCTAGCTGCGCTCGGGGCCGACGCCGCCGGCAAGTCCGAGGTCGAGCTCGAGGCGCTCGAGCGCTGCCGGCTCTACTGCGACGACTGGGAGCAGGCATCGCGCGGCGGCGAGTTGAGCGCGGGGGTGGCGGCGGGACGAGTCCGCGAGGGAGAGGTGGTCGAGCTCGGGGCGGTCCTGACGGGAAGCGCGCCGGGTCGCGCCTCCGAACGCGACATCACGCTCTTCGATTCGACGGGCCTGGCGATCCAGGACCTCGGCATCGCCGTCGCGGTGGTCGAGGCCTGGCGGCGCGGCGAGGTCGGTCCGAGCGCGACGGTCGCCCTCTGAGCCGTGAGTGCGGCCGCAGAACAGGCCGAGGTTCGCGTCTCGACGCTCGAGCTCTTCTTCGACCTCGTCTTCGTCTTCACGATCACGCAGCTCACCGCCGTGCTCGCGAACCACCCGACCTGGACGGGCCTGCTCCACGTCGTCCTGATGCTCGTCGTGATCTGGTGGATGTACGGCGGCTACGCGTGGCTCACCAATGTCCTGGCGCCCGATCGCTTCGCCTACCAGGCCCTGCTGCTCGGTGGGATGGCGTCGTTCCTCGTGCTTTCGCTCGCGATCCCCACCGCGTTCGACGGGGGAGGCCTCGCCTTCGGGCTCGCCTACGTCGTGATCGTGCTCGTGCACGCGGGCCTCTTCACCCGCAGCAGTCGCGGCGAATCCGCCGTCGCCATCTTCAAGGTGGCGCCGCTCAACCTGGCGGCGGCGCTGCTGCTGAGCGCTGCCGGGATCATCGGCGGCACCGCGGCCGGGGTGTGCTGGGGGCTTGCCGTCGCGGTGATCCTGCTGCCGTCGCTACGCCCGCCCGACCCGCGCTTCCAGATCTCGCCCGGCCACTTCGTCGAGCGCCACGGGCTGGTGGTGATCGTCGCGCTCGGCGAGTCCGTGGTGGCGGTCGGCATCGGAGCTTCCGGGCATGAGCTGACGCTGGGAGTGGTTGCGGTCGCGATCCTCGGCCTCTGCCTCACCGCGTGCCTGTGGTGGGCCTACTTCGGCGAGGGCGAGGACGAGCGGGCGCTCGCGGCGATGCGCGACGCGCCCGATCGCGAGCGCCCGCGCCTCGCTCTCTTCGGCTTCTACCACTGGCACCTGTTGATCCTGTTGGGGATCGTCGCGATTGCATCGGCCCTCGAGCTCGCGATCGCCCACCCGTCCGACCCCCTTTCGACGGCCCATTCGCTCGCGCTGGGCGGCGGAGCCGCGCTCTTCCTCGTGGGCGACGCCCTCTTCCGTAGGACCTTGAGGATCGGGTCGAGCGCGTGGCGCATTGGCGCCGCCGCCCTCGCCGCGGCCACGGTCCCGCTCGGCAGCGACATGAGCGCGATCGCGGAGCTGGGCTCCCTCGTGGCGATTCTCGTCGCGTGCCTGGCGCTGGAGCGGAGCTACGGGGCGAGGCGGGACGCGACGCGCCGAAGCGTCGCCTCGACGTAGGCCCCCTCGTGGCGCACCTGCGCGTGGGTGAAGCGAAGGACGGTGAGGCCCGCGGCGGTGAAGGTCTGATCGCGCACACGGTCGCGCGCCTGCTGGGCCGGAGTCCGGTGGTAGCGCAGACCGTCGGTCTCGACGACGAGACCGAGGTCGGGCCAGTAGAAGTCGGATCGGAAGCCGTGCATGTGGTGCTGGGTCAGGGGCATCGGGAGCGCCGCCCTGATTGCCAACGGGATGAATGCGCGTTCCAGCTCCGAGTCAGTCAGGGAGAAGGTGGACCGGTCGACCAGGCGGCGGAGCCGGGCCGCGCCCCGAAGGCCTGCTCGCTTCGCGATCTCGGCGCGGAGCGTCTCGGGATCGACGAGATCCAGCTTGTCCGCCTGGTTGATCGCGGACTCCAGGCGGCGGGGCGCGAGGCGGGTTGACAGGTCGATCAGCGTGCGCACGGGGGTCGTTACCGGGATGCCGTCCTCAGCGGTGACGTCCTCCGGCGCGAGGCTGGATCGGCGATGGGCAACGAGGGAGGGCTGGCGGAGCTGGCGCCCTGGCGGCACCGATATGTGGATCGTGCGCTCTCGTTCGCCTCTGATCCTCCACAAAGCGGCTGCGCTGCCATGACTCAGGTAAGTGCCCGCCCCGCCCGTGAGCACAGCGGCCATCCACTCGGCTTTGCGGGTCTCGATGGGCCGTCCAACGGCATAGACGTCGCGGCGAGTGCGATGGAGTCGGCCACGCGCAAGGCGGTGCGCGATCGCATGGCGCGTATAGCCGAGCCCGACGAGCTGTTCGCGCGTGATCTGCCCGTGCTGGCGTGCCGCAATGGACCAAACGGCCGCGCCACGCTGCTTTTGTGAGTTCGAGCCGGCCATCACCGGCTTGAAGTCACAAACGCTCAAATTGCGCCCCCCTCGCTGCCTCCGCCTCGGCTGGCGGCTCTAAGGCGTCTGAGCGGAACGCCGGGCGCAATAGCGGAACGCCGCGCGGCCCTACAGCGGGATGTTGCCGTGCTTGCGCTTCGGCTGTTCGACCCGCTTGTTCTGCAGCATCCGCAGCGCCCGGATCAGCCGCGGGCGGGTCTGCTGCGGCTCGATGACGTCGTCGATGTAGCCGCGCTCCGCCGCCGAGTAGGGGTTGGCGAAGTGGGCCTTGTAGTCCTCGATCAGCTTGGATCGGCGCTCGTCGGGCGTGGGGGAGGTCTGGATGTCGCGGCGATAGATGATGTTCACCGCGCCCTCCGGCCCCATCACGGCGACCTCCGCGCTCGGCCAGGCGAAGTTGAAGTCGGCGAGCATGTGCTTGGAGTTCATGACGTCGTAGGCGCCGCCGTAGGCCTTCCGCGTCACGACCGTGAGCTTCGGCACCGTCGCCTCGGTGAACGCGTACAAGAGCTTCGCTCCGTGGCGGATGATGCCGCCCCACTCCTGGGAGGTCCCCGGCAGGAAGCCCGGGACGTCGGTGAAGGTGAGGAGCGGGATGTTGAACGCGTCGCAGGTGCGCACGAAGCGGGCCGCCTTCTCGGACGAGTTGATGTCGAGCACGCCGGCGAGGTGCTTCGGCTGGTTGCCGACGATGCCGATCGGATAGCCGTCGAGGCGCGAGAAGCCGCAGATGATGTTCTGTGCGAAGTGCTCGTGGACCTCGAAGAACTCGCCGTCGTCGACGATCAGCGAGACGACGTCGCGCATGTCGTAGGGCTTCTGGGGATCGTCGGGGACGATCGTCGCGAGGTCGGGTTCCTCGCGGTCGGGGTCGTCGTACGGCTCGACCCGCGGCGGCAGCTCGAGATTGTTCGACGGCAGGAACGACAGCAGGTAGCGGGCGTCCTCGAGGCATGACTCCTCGTCTTCGGCGGCGAAGTGCGCGACGCCCGACTTCGAGTTGTGCGACATCGCGCCGCCGAGCTCCTCGAACTCCACCTCCTCGCCGGTCACGGTCTTGATCACCTCGGGGCCGGTGATGAACATGTGCGAGGTCTCCTTGACCATGAAGATGAAGTCGGTCATGGCCGGCGAGTAGACGGCGCCTCCCGCGCATGGCCCCATGATCAGGCTGATCTGCGGGATCACCCCGGAGCACTGGACGTTGCGCACGAAGACGTCGCCGTAGGCGCCGAGCGAGACGACCCCCTCCTGGATCCTGGCCCCTCCGGAGTCGTTGATGCCGACCACGGGCGCGCCGATCTTCGCGGCGAGGTCCATGATCTTGCACATCTTCTCGGCCATGACCTCGCCCAGCGAGCCGCCGAAGACGGTGAAGTCCTGAGAGAAGACCGCGACCGGCCGGCCGTCGACCGTGCCCCAGCCCGTTACCACCGCGTCGCCATACGGCCGCCGCTTCTGCATCTCGAACTCGTAGGTGCGGTGCCGCACGAAGGTGTCGAGCTCCTCGAACGAGCCCGGGTCCAGCAGCTTCTCGATCCGCTCGCGAGCGGTCAGCTTGCCCTTGGCGTGCTGCTTTTCGACCGCCTCCTCCGAGGCGGAGTGGACCGCCTGCTCGCGCAGCTCGCGAAGCTGGGCGAGCTTCTCCTCGTGGGTCTCGGGGAAGCTCTCGCGCATCGGCGGGAGTCTAAGTGGCCGCGAGCGCGAAGCGAGGCGGCCATATGGCCGCCTCGCTTCCTTCCGTACCGGACCGGTCGCTAGGCCTGCAGGCAGACCGCGATCGCCGTGATGGTGTGGGCGGCGCCGCTGTCGTTGCCGCCGTCGACCACCACGGTCTCCGCCGCGAAGTTCGGCCGGATCTCCGCGAGCCAGAGCTCGTAGTTGTTGCTGGCGTTGTCGTCGGGCGTCCACTGGCCCGTGCCGCCGATCAACTCCTCGCCGGCGTTGCAAGACGCGGTCGCCGTGCCGACGTCGTACGCGCCGTTCTCGGCCACGCCGCCGGCGACGTTCACCGGCGTGCCCGCGCGGGCGACGATTCCGTCGCCGACCTCCGACGCGCGCACCGAGCTGGCGCCGAGCTCCGACTGACCGACGCTGCCGGCTCCGAGGTCGCCGCTGGTCAGGCTGTTGGCTGCCACCTCGCTGCTGCCGACCGAGTCGGGACCGAGGTCGCCGCTGGTCAGGCTGTTGTCGATCACCTCGCTGCTGCCGACCGAGTCGGGACCGAGGTCGCCGCTGGTCAGGCTCTCATCGGCAACGTCGGCGCTCCCAACCTGGCCATCGCCGATGTCAGAGCTCGAAACCGAGCCGTCGGAGATCTTCCCGCTGACGACCGCGTTGGCGTGCAGGTCGTGCTTCTTGACCTGGCCGTCCTTGATGTGCTTGCTCCTGACGGCATCGTCCTTGATGTCGCCGGAACCGACCCTTGCAGCCGCCCAGGCCGTACCCGTGAACGCCACGAACAACGCCGCATACGCGACGACCGTCGCATGGCTGGGGCGTCCTGGCCGCTTTCGCTGCCATGAGCTCATACGAGCCTCCCCATTTGTGGTTTTCCCCCGGCTAGCCCAACGGATCGTCGCGCGACGCCGGGGCCTTCCTCTCAGCTCCACCGCGACCTTGGACGAGACGCGGGGAGCACCGCGACTCTACCTGTTTTCGGTGAGCGCTGGGAGAAATCGGTCAATCCCGCAGCGAAGCGGCGCACCGCTCGAGGACCATCCTTATACTCGCTTTGTAGTAGGGATAATGAGGTAGCGCACGGCTGCGCTACCCGGGAAAAGGAGTAGGGATGAGACATCGAGCATGGATTGCCGCGGCCGCGATCGCGGTGATCATTGCGCTGGGCGCCGGGACGGCGCAGGCGGAGACGACCACCAGCGACTATCCAACGGCCACGGACACGCGCACGTTCGCGGGAAGCGTCGGTGGCTGGCAGTCGGCGAAGTTCGACGCGGGGCTCACGTGCTTGCTCAAGCCGCTGACCTGTCCGATCGTGACGAATACGTGGCAGTCCTCCGGCGGAGCGTCGAGCGACGGTTACATTCGCACCTCGATCGGCGCCCTCACCGGCGTCGCGTCGGACTCGTACGGGGTGTGGGCTAGCCCAACCTTCGTCTACAACGGCGCGGGCGGGATGGAGCCGACGTCGGTGACGATTTCGCTCGATCGAAAGCTGGCCAACGCGGACCTCGTGGACGCCGACCTGGGCAACCGGGTGAGCTACTACGTCCGGGTGATCGACGCGAGCAACGGGAACGTCGTCGCTGAGCCGATCGACGGCAAGACGGCGACGCTGGCCCGCAGCTGGACCAGCATCGACCCGGCGACGATCGATCCGTCGAAGCTCCAGATCGGCCACTCGTATGAGGTCGCGATCGCGACGGAGTTCAAGACGGGCGCCAGGGTCATCCCCGGCGGAAGCGCCGGCTACGACAACGTCGACCTGAAGGCCAAGTTCACGCCCCCGCCCACCACCGGCGGCGGCGGCGGCGGCGGTGGCGGCGGTGGCGGCGGCGGCGGTGGCGGCGGTGGGGCGGTGGCCACCCGATCTACCTCAATTGGCACCGGCTGATCGTCCTCGCGAAGTGCCCGACCTCGCTGCACTCCCACACGTGCATGATTCACCTGAGCACCTACCTGCACGGGTTCTCAGGGGCGCACCCGACTCGCAACAAGACCGTGCGCCGTCACGGGCACAAGCTCAAGAGGATCACGCTGCGCGTCCGGCCGCAGTACGACGGCTGGGGGCGGAACCTCGTGAGCCGTCAGCGCCGGGTGCATGCGCACCTGACGATCAAGGCCCATCACCAGACCCGCACCAAGAACGCGGCCCTGAAGGTGGTCGGCTTCAAGAAGCCGTAGAGATCGCGACGGCGAGGGCCTCCGCGATCGCCGGGTCAAGATCGGACCCGGCGATCGCGCGTAGGCCCTCCGCCGCGCGGGCGCGAGGGTCGGCGTTCGCCGCCGACGCGGCGGGGTCGGAGGGCGCGATCAGCAGCCCCTCGCATACGCACGCGGCGTGGATGACCCGCGCCTCGGCCGGGATCGCGTCGCCGGCGAGGCGCAGCGGGCCGTGGCCGTCGAACCGCTCGCCGCAGGTGCGGATCCACTCGCAGGGCTCCGCCGGGATCCCGGCGCCGGCGGCGAGCTGGGCGCCGGCGATGTGGTGACGATCCAGCCCTGCGCGCTCGGCCGAGGTCAGCTCGGAGATCGGCTTCGCGAGGAGCTCGGCCGGAAGGTAGACCTTCCCGATGTCGTGGAGCCTCGCGACCTCGCGGACGAGCTCGGCGCGGTGGCGCCCGAAGCCGAGCTCCGCCGCGGCGGCGAGCGAGTACGCCGCGGTCGCATTCGCGTGCTCGATCGAGCCCGGGACGTGGCGCTCGAGGCCCTCCAGGAGCGGCAGGCCGCGAACGCTCACCAGGGCCGGGAGAGGCGTGGGCGAGCGCGCGGCGTCAGCCGCTGAAGGGTCGCCGCTCGGCCCCGCCGAGCTCATCGAGAACGCGCTCCAACGCCGAGGTCGCGAGGTCGGGGCGTGAGTGCTGCGCGGTCACCTCGACCGCGGTGCCGAAGCCGCCGCCCTCGGCCAGCTCGATGGCGATCCGCGCGCGAGCCTCGCTGGCGCCGTTCGCCCGCCAGGCGATCACGCGCTCGGGATCGCGGTCGGTGACCTCGACCTCGACCCGGGTGCCGCCTCCCACGAGCCCCGCCATCCACTCCTCCATGCGCGCGATGTCGTCGGCAAGCTCCCAGAGCTCCGGGGGCGACTTGACGAGCGTGCGCTTCGCCTTGGTCTCCATCGGGCGTGGCTTCTGCCACCGCGCGCGGACTCCTGCCGCCGATCACCCCTTTGCAGCCCGGATCTCGGCCCGTCTCAGAAGAACGCGCCGCCCTGGTACTCGCCGAATACCTCGCGCATCGCCCCGCAAACCTCGCCGATCGACGCGTGGGCGGCGAGCGCGGCCCTGATCGGGTGCAGCAGGTTGCCGTCGCCTCCGGCGACGTCGCGAAGCTCCGTCAGCCGGCGCTCGACCGCCTCCGAATCGCGGTCGGCCTTGAAGGAGGCGAGCCGCTCGAGCTGGCGGCGTTCGGATTCGGGATCGACCTTGAGGATGTCGACGTCGTCGACCGTGTCGGTCACGTACTTGTTGACGCCGACCACAACGTCCTGGCCGGTGCGGTAGCGCTCGTGGTAGGAGGCGGCGGATTCCTCGATCTCGCGCTGGATGAACTCGAGCGCGTTGACCGAGCCGCCGAGCTCCTCCACCTTCGCCATCAGCTCGCGCGCCCGAAGCTCGATCTCGTCGGTGAGCGACTCGATGAAGTAAGAGCCGGCGAGCGGGTCGACCGTGTCGGCCACGCCGGACTCGTGCGCCAGGACCTGCTGGGTGCGTAGCGCGATCCGAGCCGAGCGCTCGGTGGGAAGCGCGAGCGCCTCGTCGAAGCCGTTGGTGTGCAGCGACTGCGTCCCGCCGCAGACCGCCGCGAAGCCCTGCAGGGCCACTCGGATGATGTTCACCTCGGGCTGCTGGGCCTGGAGGGTCACGCCGCCGGTCTGGGTGTGGAAGCGGATCGTCTGCGACCGGGCCTCGGTCGAGCCGAAGCGGTCACGCACGATCTCGGCCCACATTCGCCGGACCGCGCGGAACTTGGCGACCTCCTGGAAGACGTTGTTGTGGCAGTTGAAGAAGAACGCGAGCCGGGGGGCGAACTCGTCGATGTGGAGGCCTCGCTCGAGCGCCGCCTCCACGTAGGCGATTGCGTTCGAGAGCGTGAACGCGACCTCCTGCACGGCCGAGCACCCCTTCTCGCGGATGTGGTAGCCGGAGATCGAGATCGTGTTCCACTTCGGCACCCGCTCGTGGCAGTACTCGAAGATGTCGGTGGTCAGGCGCATCGTCGCCTCGGGCGGGTAGATGTAGTTGCCGCGCGCGACGTATTCCTTCAGCACGTCGTTCTGGACGGTCCCGCGAAGCTTCTCCGAGTCGACCCCGTGCTCCTCGCCGACGAGCTCGTAGAGGAGCAGCAGGATCGCGGCCGGAGCGTTGATCGTCATCGAGGTCGAGACCTCGTCGAGGGGGATCGCCTCGAAGCAGATCCGCATGTCCTCGATGGTGTCGATTGGGACGCCGGTGCGGCCCACCTCGCCGCGGCAGAGCGGATCGTCGGAGTCACGGCCGAGCTGGGTCGGCAGGTCGAAGGCCATCGAGAGACCCGTCGACCCGTGCTCGATCAGGTAGCGGTATCGGTTGTTGGTGTCCTCCGGGCTCGCGAAGCCGGCGTACTGGCGCATCGTCCAGAGGCGGTCGCGGTACATGCCCGGGTGGATTCCGCGGGTGAACGGATACTCACCGGGGTCGCCGAGCCGCTCCTCGAGGCCCGGCGCGACGTCGTTCTCCTCGTAGAGGCGCTCGATCTCGATCCCCGAGTCGGTGAAGCGGCGCTCGTCGTCGGGGCCGACGATCGGCGCGATGAAGCGGTCTTCTTCGGTCTCGGCGGCGGGACGAGTTGCCATCGCCGCCAAGGATAAGTGGAAGAATCGCCGCGGAGGCCATGACAGGGCGGGAACCGACGCAGCAGATGGTCGACGCGCTCCTGGAGGCGCTGCCCATTGGCGCCTACGAGGAGGACGAGATGGAGGGAATGGTCACCGCCTGTACGGAGGCGCTGAGAGCCATCGCCTCGCCTGACCTCGCGGTGGCGTTCGTGGCGAACCACGGCTTCCGGGGCGACTTCACGGGGCTGGACGGGTTCCGAGCTTCCTGGCTCGACTGGCTCGAGGGGTTCTCGACCTACGAGACCACCGTCGAAGCGACTCGACTCGGTCCGGGCGTCGCGGTGGTCCTCACGCGTCAGACGGTCACCCCCCGCGGCGGCGAGACCACGATCGAGGCGCCGGCTGCCGCGGCCGCATGGTGGGACGGCGACCGGGTCGTCCGCCTCGAATTTCACCTGGACCGGGCGCTCGCCCTTCGGACGGCGGGCCTTCCGCTTGAGTAGCCGACGCGCGCGATAGCTTCCCGCCCGTCGGCGCACAGGAGGGTTGGATGGAAGCTGCTACAGGGTCAGGGGTATCCGCGGCCGGAGGGGGCGGTTACCAGCGCTATCGCGTGATGTGGCCGCTCGTGCCGGCCATGGCGATGGTGATGATCGACTTCACGATCGTCAGCATCTCCGCGACGACGATCCAGCAGGATCTCCACCTCTCGGAGACCGGGGTCCAGTGGCTCGTCACCGCCTACGCGCTCGCGACGGCGGCGTTCATCGCCCTCGGAGGCCGCCTGGGCGACATCATCGGACACAAGCGGATCGTCGCGATCGGGATCATCACGTTCGCGGGCTTCTCGCTCCTGTGCGGGCTGACGCCGGACACCTCGGTGGCCGAGCCGTGGCTGATCGTCTGCCGCGTCTTCCAGGGGATCGGGGGAGCCCTTCTCATCCCCTCGACCACCGTGCTCGTGCTGAACGCGTTTCCTCCCGCCGAGCGCGGCAAGGGGCTCGCGATCTTCTTCATAGTCGCGGGGCTCTTCACGGCCCTCGGCCCGATCGCCGGCTCCTACCTGACCCAGTACTGGACCTGGCGGGCGATCTTCTGGATCAACGTCCCGGTGGCGTTGCTCTCGCTCACCGAGTTCGCCTTCGTGAAGATCCCGGACGTGGCCCATCCGGCGAAGATCGACTGGGGCGGGGCGTTCCTGAGCGTCGCGGGCATGGGGCTCACGGTCCTCGGGATCCAGCAGTCGACCGTGTGGGGGTGGGGGAGCGTCGGAACCCTTGGCTCGATCATCGCGGGCCTGGTGCTGCTGGTGGTGTTCGTCGGCTACGAGATGCGGCAGGACGAGCCGCTCATCGACGTGAGGGCGATGGTCGCAAGCCGTCCCTACCTCGTCGACTGCATCCTCACGCTGCTCCTGTTCTTCACCTGGCTCGCCGTCTTCTTCTTCGGCAGCCAGTACTTCCAGGTCTCGATCGGCCAGAACCCCACCCACGCCGGCTTCTCGATCCTGACGATGTTCTACTCGTTCTTCGTCGCCTCCCGGATCGGGGGCGGGATGCTCGACAGGCTCGGCCCGAAGCACCCCGTTTGTCTCGGCTTCGCGGCCCTCGCGATCGGTCTCTACCTATGGGGCAACGAGCTCACGACCCTCACCGACAACTCCACCGTGCTGGGAATGCTCGTAACGGGTGCCGGCTTCGGCTTCGCGATGTCGGCCCTCAATGCCGACGCTCTTGATCGCTCCCCCGCCGAAAGCCGCGGCGTCGCGTCCGGTGTCATCCAGGCGTTCCGAAACTTCGGGTCCGCGCTCGGGATGGCGATCCTCGGCACGATCGTGCTCTCCAGCGCGCCGAGCCTCACGGGCTCGGGCGCGGGGCCGGGTCAAGCGGAGGCGCACGCCGTCGCCTCGGGCTTCGCCGACGCCCTTCAGACCGCCTTCTACGTGGGCGCGGCGCTGATGGCCGCTTCGTTCATCCTCGCCCGGCTGTTCATGCCGGAGGGGAAGCAGGAGGGGATGGAATAACGGCCTCGATCGCGGCGGCGAGCCTCGCGGCGGGAGCCGGGTAGGCGTAGCGGGCGACCGCATCCGCGGAGGGAGCGCGAGCCCCCTCGCGGACCAGAAGGCGGAGCGTCGTCTCGATGGCCGAGGCGTCGCCGGCGGGCGCGACCAGGGCCCCGACCTCACCGGCCACCCGACCGGCCTCGGTCCCCTCCGCAAGCGCCACGATCGGCCGCTCCGCGGCCAGGTACTCGAAGAGCTTGTAGTTGAGGAGCTGGGAGCGCTCCGGGTGGGCGATGAGCAGGAGCGCGTCGGCCTCGCGCTGGAGCGCGATCGCGCGATCGCGCGGGAGGCTGCCGGCAAGCGTGATGCGCGCGGGGGAGACGTCGCTTCGAAGCAGGTCGCGCTCCTCGTCTGTGAGCGGGCCCGCGACCACGAGCTCGAGCCGCGCCGCCGTCTGGGGGTCCTGGCGCGCGAGCGCTCCGATGCCCGCGACGAGCGCGTGGGGGTCACGGCCCCGCCCGAAGCGCCCCGTGTAGACGAGGGACATCCGCTCATCGAGCGCGATGCCGGATCCCGGTGCCGCCACGGCCGCCTGCTCGGGGTCCCAGCCGTTCGGGATCACGAGCGGCTCGGCGACGTCTCGCCGCCTCAGGTCGGCGGCCGCCGCCTCGGATACGCAGACCACCGCGTCGGCGCTCGACAGGCAGCTCCGCTCCAGGCGTTCGTCGAGTCGTCGCTGCGCGCGCGTCGGGAACGGCGGCCGCAGCGACTCGAACGTCCACGCGTCGCGAAGTTCCGCCACCCATGCGAGGCCCCGCCGCCTTTGCAGCGCACGCCCGACCAGGTGCGCCGACTCCGGGGGTGATGTCGTGATGACGGCGTCGAAGCGCTCGGAGGAGGCCAGCTCGAGCGCTCGCCGCCGGGCGAACGGTGTCCATGCCACAACGAGCGGCTCAGGAACGAGGACCCTCGCGAGCGGGTGCGGGCGCCCCGAGTAGGTGTCCGCGTCGTAAAGCGAGCCGATCTCGCGCTCGCCGCGAAGCCGCGCTCGCGTGAGCTGGAGGTCGGAGGTGCGGACAACGCGCCTCTCCGCATCTTCGGGAAGCTCGCCGTACGCCCGTGTCGTCAGCACGGTCACGCGATGCCCCAGGGCCTCGAGGTTTCGCGCCATCGCCGCCGGGCGGGCCGCGCCGGTATCGCGGCACGGCGGATAGAAGTACGCGACGAGGAGCAGGTTCACGGTGCCTTCCGGCGACGCTCCGCGATCGCTTCCGCGTAGGCGGTGTCCATACGGTCGAGGAGCGCCGGCCAGGCCCACTCGCGCTCCGCCTTGACCCGCCCGGCCGCTCCCATTCGCCGCCTCGCCTCGGTGTCGCCGGCGAGCCGCTCCATCGCGGCGGCGACCGCTGCCGGGTCGCCCGGCGGGACCACGATCCCGGTCTCGCCGTCGTCGACCACGGCGCGAACGCCCGGATAGTCGGTTGCGATCGCCGCCAGCCCGCAGGCCATGGCCTCGATGAGAACGATCCCGAACGACTCGGGCGGCTCGGTGGTGAGGACGAACGCGTCCGCCCCGCGAAGCACAGCCGGGAGCTCGCGGTGGGGAACCGCGCCGAGGAAGTGGGCCCGGTCGTCGACCCCGGCTGTGGCCGCGCGGTCGCGAAACCCTTCGAGCAACTCGCCGCCGCCCGCGACCACGAGGTGGGGCGGCGGGTCGCCGCCGGTGCGGGCAAGCGCGTCGATAGCGACGTCGAGCCGCTTGAAGTGGTGGGCGCGGTCGAGGGTGGCGGCGAACGCGAACGTCGGCGCGCCGTCCGGGATTCCGAGCCGCCCGCGAAGGCCCGCCGTCGGCCGCGCCCGGGGAGAACTCGTCGACGTCGACCCCGTTCGGCATCTCCACGAGCTTCTCGGGCGTCCGCCGCGCGACTCGGCGCAGGTACGGAACCGAGTCGGCGTGCTCCGCCGACAGAACGCAGACGCGATCGGCGGAGCGGACGAGCGCGGGCGCCACCGTCCGCTCGTAGGCGGCGAAGAGCGGCCCGCGGGCCCCCCTTCCGACGAGGCGGTTCTTGTAGTGCACCAGGAGGGCCTGGCGGCGCCGGCGGCGGCTCGCACGGCCGAGCAGGGTCAGCTCGGCGCCGAAGATGAAGGGGTAATGGATGTGGACGACGTCGAACGCGGCGATCCGGGCGATGCTCGGGATCAGCGGCGCGTTCCCGATGGCGATCACCGGCTCGATGCGGTGCACCATCGCGCGTCCGGGGTCCGGCGCATCGCCTTCAGCGGGCGCGGTGAAGACCTCGACGTGATGCCCGCGCTCCGCCTGACCGCGCGCGAAGCGAAATGCCGTGTTGCCCGCGCCCCCGGGGTACGGCGGAAAGGTCGCCGTCAGGTGAGCGATCCGCACGGACCGCGGCGCGCTACCGCGAGGCGCCGACGAGCTGGGCGACCCCGGCGCGCTCGATCGTCGCCCGCAAGCCCTCGCGCAGGTCGACCTCAGGCTCCCAGCCGAGCCACTCCTTCGCGCGCGTGATGTCGGGCTGGCGGACCTGCGGGTCGTCGGTCGGCAGCGCCTCGAACACGATCTCAGAGCGCGATTCCGTCACCTCGATCACGGACTCGGCGAGCTCCAGCAGAGTGAACTCGTTGGGGTTGCCGAGGTTCACCGGCAGGTGAACGTCGGACTCCGCGAGCGCGACGAGCCCGCGGATCAGGTCGTCGACGAAGCAGAAGCTGCGCGTCTGGCTGCCGTCGCCGAAGACCGTGACCGGCTTGTCCTGGAGCGCCTGGCGGAGGAAGGTGGGAATCGCGCGACCGTCATGCGGCCTCATCTTCGGGCCGAAGGTGTTGAAGATGCGAGCGATGCTGGTGTCGACCCCCTGCTGGCGGAGGTAGGCCATCGTCAGCGCCTCGGCGTACCGCTTGGCCTCGTCATAGACGCCGCGCGGGCCGATCGGGTTGACGTGGCCCCAGTAGTCCTCTGGCTGCGGGTGCACCTGGGGATCGCCGTAGACCTCAGAGGTCGACGCGAGGAGGAACCGGGCTCGCTTCAGCTTGGCGAGGCCAAGCATGTGATGCGTGCCGTAGGAGCCGACCTTCAGCGTGTGAAGCGGCAGCCGCGCGTAGTCGATCGGGCTCGCGGGCGAGGCGAGGTGGTAGACGAAGTCGACATTGCCCTCCACGTGGACGGGCTTCGTGAGGTCGTGCTGCAGGAAGCGGAAACTGCCGTTGCGGATGTGCTCGATGTTCTGGAGCGAGCCGGTATCGAGGTTGTCGACGCAGATCACGTCGTGCCCGGCGTCGAGCAGGCGGTCGCAGAGGTGCGAGCCGAGGAATCCGGCGCCTCCGGTGACTATGCACGTGCTCATCTCGATCCCTGGGTGGTTTGAACGGCGGGCAGGCTGCGGCCCGCGAGCATAGCGGCGGAAAAGGCATGGGCGAGCCATGTCCGGCGGCCCGCAACCGCGCGTGTGGGGCGCGAATCGAACGCGCGGGGTTGTACGGCGCGTGGGGACGACCGCCGAGGTCGAAGACCGAGAGGCCGAGCGCCGCCGGGCGGCGCTCGGCCTCATCGGTGCGCACGAGCCCGTCTTGCGCAGAACGGCACGACGCTTCTCACTTTGCGCCGACGATGCCGACGACGCCTGCCAGCGCGCCCTCGAGATCGTGCTCACAAAGGCACCGCCGCTCGCGCCGCACCGGCTCGTCGGGTGGGCCTGCGTCGTCACGCGCCGCGAGGCGCTCGCCGTCCGGCGGACCCGCGAGCGCCTGCTCGCCGGCGCTGTGGCCGAAGACGCGGCCGCGGCTCTCGATCGCAATCCGAGTGAACGACCCACCGCAGTCGAGCTCTCCGAGCGCCGTGAGCGCGCAATCGGCGCGCTGCGACTGCTCGCTTCGCTGCGGCCCGACGAGCGTCGCGCGCTGGTGCTGCAGGCGAGCGGCTACTCCTACGCCGAGATCTGCTCGCTGACGGGGTGGACCTACACGAAGGTCAACCGCAGCCTGGCGGAGGGTCGGGCGAAGCTGCGCGCCCGGAGAGCTTCCTAGGAAGCCCGGCCAGAGTTGCTTCTTGCGCGGCCGAGGATCAACGACGCTGGGCCCGGGCAGGCACCGAGAGAAGGAGGAGCAGGATGGCTCTCGAAATTCACCGGCTCAAGGACATGTTCGAGCAGTGGGACCTCGCCGCGGCGAAGGAGCTTTAAGCCCGTTCACGAGGCGCGCTACCGCTCCCAGCCTCCATGGAGGAACGTCCATCGGGGGTAGCGGCCCTCGAGCTGGGCTTTCACCCACCGCCAGTCGTCGTCCCCGGCCGGTTCGAGCGGCGAGATCTGCGGTTCGCTCGCGACCACCCGGTAGCCCCACTTGAAGCCGCAGAGCGGGCCGACGACGGGCGTCATCAGCGCGTCGGGCGACGCGGTCAGGAACGCGACCGCGTGGAACTCGTATTCCCGCTCGTCGGTCCCCGGCGCGTCGAAGAACGTGGGCCGGACGCCGAAGGCCATGTACGGCATCGCGGCGTCGGCGGCCACCATCTGCGGGCTGACGTCGACGATGATCTCCGCCTTCGCCGGCGCGGTGCGGTGCTCCACGATCTGGATCCACGCCATCTCCGCCGCGTAGCCCTCGGCCGGGTAATCGATGGTCGCCCGCGTCACGGGACAACCTCGCGCGCGCTCGATGTCGAACGACTCGAGCTCGAGGATCGGGTAGCCCCACCGCGACGGGTCCTCGTTGACGAGGTACTCGACCTCGACCGTCCCGCTGAGCCCACGAAGCTCGAACGGGATCGAGGTCAGCACCCGCGCGATGCTACCGGCGCGATGCCGCGGTCATTGATGCCGACGATGCCGGGTCTCGGGCGCGTAGGAGATCCAGCGGTTCTGATTCAGGATCCGCCGCAGCGCCCTGCGCGCGTCGCCGTAGTGATTGATGTCGTAGGGGCCGCCGCCGTAGACCGAGCGGTAGTAGACGAGCATCCGGGCGCGCCCGCGCTGGGCCGACCAGCGAAACAGCCACTTCGTGAACCTCGCGCCGGGATCGGCGTCCCAGGGCGAGTACTCGCCGATCTCGAACGGGAGGCCGCGGTAGTCGGCGTAGAAGCGGCTGAGCGCGGCGCGGATGCCGGGGGAGGCGAACTTCGAGTAGATGTCGGCACCCACCCAGTCGACGTAGCGGCGCCCTGGCCAGTAGCGGCCCGGGGCGTTGCCGCTCACCGCGGGGCTGCCGATCGTCTGCGGGTTCCAGACCATCGCGACCTTGGGGTGGGGCAGCCGCCGCCCGACCCCCTTTGCCCGCACCGCGGGCATGTCCATCGCCCCCAGGCTGGCATTGATGCGGGCGACGTTGCCGCCGCGGACGATCAGCGTGAACCGACGCCACGCGCGGCGGAACGACTTCGTCGAATGGCCGTGGCCGCGGGCCGAGCCGTCGGCGTTGTACGCGCAGTACGCGTTCCACGACCCGTTCATCTCGGCCATGAGCCGGATGTAGACCACCTGCCTGCGGTGCGCAGCGATCGAGCGGTTGAGCCGCACGATGTACCCGTCACCGTGTCCGCGAGCGATCTGCCCGGGACGGATGATCTCCCGCTCGCCGATCCGCGTTCCGAGACTAAGCATCCCCCGCGTGGAGGTCCGGTGCCAGAGCGGCAGGGCGCCGTGCTTGAGCGACGTGCCCCACGGGAAGAACGCCTGCAGAACGGCTGGGTGGGCGCCGATCCAGTGGCGGAAGCGCTGGAAGTCGCGCTCCTTGCCGACCGTGCCCGAGACCCCGTGGAACGCCCGCCCGTGCGGCGGCTGGTAGGACTGGGGGTGCCACCGGGCCTCGGCTGCACCCACACTCACACCGGGGAGAACGCAGGCCGCCGCCACCGCAATCGAGATCCGTCTCATGCGCCCCGCACGTTCCCGCATTCGCTGCGAATGCTTGCAGGGCGCACCCCACCGCGTGCGCGGGGCGCCTGTGAGGACGCCCCGACGCGCGGCGGTGCGGGCTTAGACGGGCCCGCTCACCGTCGCGGGCGGATCGCGCTCGAGGTCGTTCGCGTCGACCACAGCCCACCCAACACGCTCGACGAGCTGGGCCGAGAAGTGGTCCGACTCGAGATCGCTCGGGGCAACCCGCTCCTTCAGGAGGACCCGGCCCGGGTCGGCGGCCGCATCGTCGGTGATGACGACGATCTGGGGCATGCTTCTCTCCTTCCTTCGCGGTGTTGGAGCATTGTTGCGTGCTGACCTTGCCCTGGGGTCAAGCGGAGGTAAAGATTTCGTAGCGCTAGTCAGCCCACCAGTCGCGCCGGCCCTCGACGTCTTCGCGTGGAGCCTCGCCGAGATTGGGCGCGCCGATGACGAGGATCTCGAGGCCCTCCGGCCCGGCCTCGTAGCCTCGCCACGTACCGGGCGGGACGCGCACCGCGTCCCACTCCTTGAGCTCGACGATCTCGTCGTCGAGCTTCATCCGCCCGCTCCCGTGCAGAACCACGTACACCTCCTCCTGCTTCTTGTGCGTGTGGCCGTACGGAAACCGATAGCCGGGAGGGACGCGCTGGTAGCCCAGGCCGGATCTCTCGAGCTCGAGCGCCTCGGTCGCCAACCGGAACTCCAGGTCGGGCGCGCCGTCGAACCTGGACCCGACGTCCTCCAGTTCCTCCTTGAGGTTCCTGAGCGTGAACGGCACGGCTCGCAATCCTATGGCGCCATGCCGCAGCCGCCATAGCGGAGGGGGAGGGATTCGAACCCTCGAGGGACCGTAAAGGCCCCTAGCGACTTTCAAGGCCGCCGCATTCAACCGCTCTGCCACCCCTCCGGCGCTCCGCCGAGACTAATGGCCTCGCGCGGTACACTGAGCGGCGGCCGACCGCTTCGCGCGGGCACGAGCGCCCAAAAGGGGGCCGAGCCTGATCTAGGTAGCCGACCACCCGGCTTCGACGTCGGGACGGACGGAGGACGAAAGAGAGCCGCCGGCCGGACCGCGAAGGAGGTGGCGCTCATGAGCCCACCCGTTTTTTGCCCCTCGTGCACGCGGACGTACTTCAACCTGCGTCCGACCGAGCGGAGGTGCCCGCGCTGTGGCGGCGAGCTCGCCAACCCAGGCGCGGAAAACGGCGGTGCGCCGAAAGGCGAGAGCCGCCGCCACGGCCTCCCCACCGACACCCGCGAGCTGCGGAGCATCCACAATCGGGTCAACGAGGTCCTTGCCGACGTCGACGCCGACACGAGGCGCAAGGTCCGCTTCGTCATCACCGAGGTGATCGCCCAGTCCCTTAGACGCAATGGGGCGGCGCCCGGCCTCACGGAGCTGACGGTGGAGGTGAGGGAGAATCTGATCCGCGTCGAGGCGAACGGGCGTGGGGCCTCGGCCCCGGAGAGCCTCGACGGCTCCGCCGACAATGCCGCCGACCCACTCGCCGGACTGGCGCTCTTCGTCGTCGACGAGCTCGCCGTCCGCTCGGGCGCGGCAGCCGGTCCCGAGCCCAGCGTCTGGTACGAGATCGAACGCGCGCCGTCGCCCGCCTTGGCCGATGGAGGTTAGCTCCGGCATCAAGCTCGACGGCGCGTTCGATCAGGCGCCGATCGCGATGGGGCTCGTCGGCCTCGATGGTGCCGAGCGCGGCCGCTACGTGGAGGTCAACGCCGCGCTCTGTGAGCTGAGCGGCTACCCCGCCGCCGAGCTTCTCGGCAGCGAGCCGCGCGCACACCTTCACCCGGCGGACGCGGAGGAGGACGCCCGCGCGGTCGAGCGGCTCATCGCCGGCGACGCAAAGAGCTACGAGCGCGAGCAGCGATGGCTCGCCCCCGACCGCCGCGTGATCTGGGTTCTCCTGACCGCCTCGCTCGTTCGTGACGCCGACGGAGAACCGTTCTACTGGCTTCGTCAGGCCCAGGACATCGACCAGCGAAAGCGCTTCGAGGGCCAGCTCGAGTTTCTCGCCCGGCACGACGCGCTCACCGGCCTGTTCAACCGCTACAGCTTCGATCGCGCGATCTCCCGCGAGCTTGCGCTGGCGCGCCGCTACGGCGGAAGCGGCGCGGTGCTGATGATGGACATCGACAACCTGAAGCTGGTGAACGACACGCTCGGCCACTCGGCCGGAGACGAGGTGATCGCAAACGTCGCCCACCTCCTGACGGAACGGCTACGGGAGACCGACGTGCTGGCGCGAGTGGGCGGCGACGAGTTCGCCGCGCTTCTCGCGCGCATCGATCGCGAGCAGGCGGAGGAGGTGGCCACCAGCCTCGTCGCCGTCGTGCGCGAGGGCAGCTTCCTGGCCGGCGTCGAACGGTCGCTTCCGGTCACGCTGAGCGTCGGCGTGGCGTCGTACGCCGGCGAGGATCCGACGAACGCGGCCGACCTGATGATCGACGCCGACGTCGCGATGTACGAGGCGAAGCACGCCGGACGCGACCGGGTCGCCCTGTCGCGAGCAGGCGCTGAGGGGCGGGTGCGAACGAGGGTGAGCTGGTCGGAGCGGATCCGCGCCGCCCTCGAGGAGGAGCTGTTCGTGCTGCACGCGCAGCCGATCCTCGACCTGGAGACCGATGTGGTCACCCAGCACGAGCTGCTGCTTCGAATGCCGGGCGAAGCCGGCGAGCTGCTCCTCCCCGGGTCGTTCCTCTACGACGCGGAGCGCTTCGGCCTGATCGGCGAGATCGACCTTTGGGTGACAACGCAGGCGATCGAGCTGCTCGCTTCCGATCCCGGGCTGGGCAGGATCGAGGTCAACATCTCGGGCCAGTCCACGGTCGACCCCGAATTCCCCGGCCACGTCAAGCATGAGCTCGACCGGTGCCGCGTCGACGCCTCCCGCCTGATCTTCGAGATCGCCGAGACGACCGCCATCACCAACATGCAGCGGGCCCGCCGGTTCACCTCTCAGCTTGCGGCGATCGGCTGCGGGTTCGCCCTCGACGACTTCGGCTCGGGCTTCGGCTCCTTCTACTACCTCAAGTACCTGCCGTTCGACTTCGTGAAGATCGACGGCGAGTACATCGAGCACCTGAGCGCGAGCGAGACCGACCTGCTGATCGTGCGGGCGATCGTCGAGATCGTTCGCGGCCTCGGCAAGCGAACGATCGCGGAGTTCGTCGGCGACGCGAGAACGGTCGAGCTGCTGCGCTCCGAGGGTGTCGACTACGCGCAGGGGAACCACGTCGGGCAACCCCGGCCGTTTGCGGAGGCGTTTGCGAGTTTCGCGAGCGGGCGCTAGCTCTCGGGGGACGCCACCGGGTTCCCGCCGTCGCCCTCGGGCTCGAGCTGGAAGTACTCGACGGCGAGGTCCGGGTTGACGTGGACCTGGCTCATATACACCGCGACCCTGCGGCCCGTCGCCTCCTCGACGACGTCGCGGAACTCGACCTCCATCGCCTCCTGGAACTTGCGACGGATGTTCCGCACCGAGTCGGCCTCGTCGCGGTCGATCAGGGTCCGCTCGACCTTGGTGAAGCCGCCGGTGAGCACGGTGATCACGGTGTCGTTTACGAGGTGGGTCTTGGCCTTCGTGGGCCCCCGGCCGTAGTAGCGGCTGTGGAGCTGGACGAGGCCCCGGGAAACTGCTGCGAGCCGCTCGCCCTGTTCGGGATAGACGGTTCCGATGGCGCCATCTTGAGGTGCGCTTTGGTCGGCCATTCCTGGCCTCTCTCGCGCCTCTTTAGGAATCGGCCCCGGCAAAGGAAACGCGAAGTTCAGCCGGAGCGCGCTACCAGTGAGGGTACCACCGGGTGCCGGGGCCCCGCGCGACCTTCACCTCGGGCCCGCTGCTCGTAGGCTTGCCGCGGGATGGCGGCCGAATGGCGCAACTGGGCGGGTGATCAGGCGTGCCGGCCGGTCGCGATCGAGCGGCCCGCAGGCGTGGAGGACGTCGCCGCCGCCGTCGGCCGGGCTCGCGAGCGTGGCCTCGTGGTACGGGCGCGGGGCTCCGGGCATTCGTTCACCGAGACGGCGCTCACCGACGGCGTGATGCTCGACCTCTCGCGGATGTCGCGCATGATCGAGGCCGACCGGGCCAGCGGCCGCGTTCGCGCCGAGGGCGGCGTCGCCCTCAAGGCGCTGAACGGCCGGCTCGACGAGGTCGGCCTCGCGATGGAGAACCTCGGCGACATCGACGTCCAGACCATTGCCGGCGCGATCTCGACGGCGACCCACGGAACCGGTGCCGGACTGCGCAACATCTCCGCGCAGGTCGAGGCGATTCAGCTCGTCGACGGCCAGGGGGAGGTGAGGGAGCTCGATGTCGATGGCGATGAGCTTCGCGCCGCGAGGGTCTCGATCGGCGCCCTCGGCGTGATCACCGCGGTCACGCTCCGCACGGTCCCGGCCTTCACGCTGCGCCGCGTCGATGAGCCGAGGCCGCTGACCGACGTCCTCGACTCGATCGACGAGCTCGCCGAGCGCAACGACCACTTCGAGTTCTTCACCCTCCCGCACACCGAGACGGCGCTCGTCATCGAGCGCAACCGCACCGACGAGGCGCCGCGGCCGCGCGGCCGGCTCGGCGCGTGGGCCAACGACGTGCTGCTCGAGAACCACGCGCTCGGGCTCCTGGCGAGGACCGGAAGGCGGTTTCCATCCGCGAACCCCACGCTGGCCCGATTCGCGGCCCGGATGCTGTCTCGCACGGAGAAGGTCGTTCGAAGCCACGAGGCGTTCGCCTCGGAGCGCCGGGTCCGCTTCACCGAGATGGAATACGCGGTCCCGCGCGAGCACGGGCCCGAGGCGCTGCGTCGCGTCGTGGAGCTGATCCGCTCGCGGCCGGTCGAGGTGTTCTTCCCGATCGAGTTCCGCGTCGTCGCCCCCGACGACGCGCTGCTGAGCCCCGCCCACGAGCGTGCGACGGCCTACATCGCCGTTCACCAGTTCGAGGGGATGGAGTGGCGTCCCTACTTCGAGGCCGTCGAGGCGATCATGCGGGACTACGACGGCCGTCCCCATTGGGGAAAGCGCCACTTCCAGACGGCGGAGACGCTCGCGCCGCTCTACCCGCGGTGGGACGATTTCCAGCGCGCCCGCGCCCAGCTCGATCCCGCGGGCACGTTTCGCAACGAGTACACGGATCGGGTCCTCGGAGCGCCGGTCGCCTAGGCCGCGGCGGTGGCCCCTCGCTTCTCCACCTGGCGCGAGGCGCTGATTCGGATGACATCCCAGGCGAGGCCGCACCGCTCGAGGCCGGAGATGAGCCAGCCGCCCGGGTCGAGCTCCCAGCGTCCCAGCCCGTGACGGGCCGACGTGGGGAACGCGTGGTGGTTGTTGTGCCAGGCCTCGCCGAACGCGAGCGGGGCCAGCCAGGCGAGATTCCGCGACTCATCACCGGTCGGGAACGGGCGCCGTCCGAAGTAGTGGCACAGGGAGTTGATGCTGAAGGTCACGTGGTGCAGGAGGAAGATGCGCACCGCGCCGCCCCACAGGAGGCCCGTCAGCCCGCCAACGATCGAGCCGGTCAACGCGACACCGAGGCCGAACGGGACCGCCAGCCCGGCCACCACGAGGAGTGGAAACGCCGCGCTGATGACTCGAAGATCACGATCGGCGAGGAGGTCCTTCGCGTAACGGGCCGGATTCGCCATGTCCTTGCCGCGGAACATCCAGCCGACGTGCGCGTGGCCGAGCCCGCGCAGCGCTCCCCGCCAGCCCGGTGCCGTCTCGACGTGAGGGCTGTGGGGATCGCCGGCGCGATCCGAGAAGCGATGGTGTTTGCGGTGGGTTGCGACCCACTCGACGACGGGTCCCTCGACCGCCATCGAGCCGAGCACGGCCAGCACCCCCCGCATCGCGCGCGTGGTCTTGAAGCTTCGGTGCGTGAAGAGCCGGTGATAGCCGACGGTGATGCCGAATCCGGTGAGCGCGTAGGTGATCGCCAGGACCACGAGGTCCTGCCAATGGAGCGCGCCGCCCCACGCGAGCCATCCCCCCAACCCGAGTGCGACGGCCGGCACGCCGAAGACGACCGTCCGCACGATGCGCTCCGAGGTCTCGTTGTCGATCGGAACCGTTTCGGCGCGCGGGGCTGCAGCCGTCGGCAACGGCTGACTCGATGCGCTCATCTGGCCTCCTTCGATCTTCAAGCCCATCTCGCGCATACGCGCCGCTGGGCGTTGAATCTCAGTTGATGGAAACGGGTCTTCGTCCCAGGTGGGCACCCGCGAGGTCGGAGGCCAATCCGTCGGTCAGTCAAACGTCGGCTTGGTCGGCTGGTCAGCGACCGTCCACGTCCACCGTAACAGGATCCTGGCCCGGCGCAGGAACGAGGGCGGCACCGCCGACCACGAGGAAGAACGCGAGCACGCGGGCGGTGATCCCGAGCGGGCCGGACCCGATCGGCTCGCCGAAGACGAGGACGCCGCCGAGGATCGCGGCGAGGTTGGCCGCCACCGACGTGATCGCAATGACCTCGACGGCAAGGCCGATCTGGAGGCTGCGAGCGGATGCGTAGAAGGAGACGACGAATGCCGCCAGCGCCGTGAGCGTCCACGGGCTGATCAGGCCGAGCAGTGGCCCCTGCGCGTGCGTGAGGTACTTGATCGCGACGTCGGAGACCCCGAATAGGACACCCGCGGCCGTGGCGAGCAGTAGCGCGGTGCGGCGCTGCGCGATGTCTCGGCGCATCGAGATACTCGCCAAGCCGACGCCAAACAGCAGGATGGCGCTCTCGAAGGCGATCAAGGCCGCCAGCGAGTAGCGCTGCGGCCCCTCCGCCGTCGTGGTGACGCCGATGACGGCCAGGCCGGCGGCCGTGATGCCGACGCCGGCCCACTGGCGCCGTTCGAGGTGAAACCCGAAGAACCGCTCCGCTAGCACCGCGAGGAAGACGAGGCCTCCGGACAGGACCGCCTGCACGCTCGTGAGGGGCGCCAGCGAGAGCGCTCCGACGTGCAGGCCCCAGGCGACGAGCGAGACGATCCATCCGACCAGGAACCATCGCGAGCGAAACAGCGCGGCAGCGCTGCGTGCCGGGTGCCGCAGCCGGATCGATGGCGCGAGCACCGCGCCTCGCTGCTTGAGCAGGAATCCGAGGTTGGTGCCCAGGGCCGATCCCAGGGCGAGGATCAGTCCCAGGATCATCGCGTCCCCGCCCTAGCGGAAGCCGATTCCCTCGCCGCGGTAGGTCGGCACCTCGTCGACGATCCTGTCGCCGGACACGAGGTGCAGCGAGTCGAAGTGCTCGCAAAGCTCGCCGGCCTTCGCGTGCCGCATGTAGACGCGATCGCCGACGCGAAGCGTGCGCGTCGGGGTGCCGATCACGGGCGTCTGCACCTCCCCGGCTCCCTCCTGGCGGTCGAGCCGCAGGCCTTCGGGGAGGTAGGGCTCGGGAAGGCGGTCGCGGCCGGCCGGGCCCGACGCCACGTAGCCGCCGCCGAGCGCGGTGGCGACGCCCGGCCCCGGCCGCCGCACGACCGGGAGGACGAAGAAGGCAGCGGGGACCAGGTCAAGGGAGCGGTAGTCATCGAAGAGGTGCGGCGCGTAGAAGCCGGACCCCGCGGTCAGCTCCGTCACGATCCCGGCGGAGGCGGTGCGGGAGAGGCTGCCCGTTCCTCCGCCGTTGACGAACTGCGGCTCGGCAACCTCGCGGACGGCGGCGATCACCTGCGGCAGCCGGCGCCGAAGGTCGCGCTCGGACGCGCGCTGCATGGCGCGGATCGCAGCACTTCGGAGCGGCCGGCCGGGGACTCGGTCGCCGACGCCGGCGATCTGCCCCTCGTAGGCCATGACGCCCGCGAGCCGCGTGCCCGGCCGGGCCTCGGCGTCCTCTGCCAGGCGGCGCGCCTGCGCGGGGAAATGGATCGGTGATCGCTTCGGCCCGATCCGGACGAAGCGGCCGCGACCCAGCCACAACCCGGCGTCGACGTCGAGGCACATCGGTATCTGCGCCGGCCCGCCGCCGATGGTCGATTCGACGAGGTCGAGGTGCGCCTCGGCATCGAACATCAGCGTCGGCGAGGTCTCGGGCCTGGCGGTCGCGAACTCGACCAGGCGCCTCATCGCCTCGCGGTCGACCGTGGGATAGGCGACCACCACGTCGTCGAATCCCAGCTCGGCGAGGTGAAGGGCCTCGTGGAGCGTGAACGCGAGGACGCCCCGAAAGCCCTCGTCGAGCGCTTCGATACGGCGCAGCATGCCGACCGATCGCACCGACTTCGAGGCGATCCTGATCGGCAGGTCTCCGGCCTGCGCTCGCATCGCCCTGGCGTTGGCGGCGAGCGCGTCCAGGTCGACGAACGCGAATGGTGGCTCCACCGTCTGGAAGATCGACTCGTAGCGTTCGAGAAGCGCCTCGCGGTCGATGACGAGCGGCGAGGCGGCGGCGGTCTCGGTAGCTGTCAACGCCTGGCGAGCGTATCGAGTGCCGCCTCGGGCGAGCCCGAGGCGGCACTAGAATCGCCTGTGCGATCGGGGCCGTGCTTCCGGTCGCCACCGGAGAGGTGGCCGAGTGGCTGAAGGCACTCGCCTGCTAAGCGAGTAGGGGGCGACAAGCTCTCTCGAGGGTTCGAATCCCTCCCTCTCCGCTTGGAACCTGGCGCGTACGTGAGCGTCTGTGACGCGTGGGTACCCCGGGCGGCGGCCGAACCGCTGGTGTTCCTCATCCTCGAAGCGGTGGGCACCGGGAAACCTGCAACCCACGCGGCGGAGGAGATCGATGGTCGTCTGCGCGCGGACCTCGGCCAGGGATGGACCGGCGATGTGGCGATGATTGCGCGTGGAATCCGCCGCGTCCGCGCTAAGAGGCGCGCGGATCGGGCGCTTCGGTGGCTCGGCCCCCGCCTCGCAAGGCGGATGCCCGCATCTTTTCGAGGGTCCCTTGCAGGGATCTACCGACCGCTCGCTCGCCATCTCGCGGCGGCCGGTTGCCGTCGAAGATACGGGCGCCGGTTCGTTTCGAAGATCGACGAGGAGGACGACCTGCTGCACTACGGGCTCGACGTCGCGCGGGCCACCGAGCCCGCGTTCCGCTATTACCGCGCGGCGGAGAGCTACTTCGGGGGTGGTGAATGGAACGCGACCCAAGTGGTGGACACTTTCGCCGACGTTGGCTGCTCGCTTCACGGGGCCGGAACCTTCCTCGAGTTCGCGTGTGGGTATGGGCGGCTGACGCGTCACTTCGTCTACCTGATCGGGCCCTCGAAGATCACGGTGTCCGACATCGACCGTCGTGCGGTCGACTTCGTGACGACGAAGCTTGGAGTGCGAGGGTTCCCCTCGGCGCGAACGCCTGAAGAGCTGACCCACGATGCCCGGTACGACGTGATCGCGGTGATCTCGCTGTTCAGCCACCTTCCGATGGAGCACTGGGGCCCCTGGCTCAGGCGAATGAGCCAAATGCTCAACGCGGGTGGGTTCATGCTGTTTTCGGTGCTCGGCATGCACGCGTGGGACATCAACGTCACCGACGCTCGCAAGGAGGCTTTCCAGGTCAAGGCGGACGGGTTCCTCTACGGAGAGTGGAACGAGACGCGCGGGCGCCTGAGCACGGAGGACTATGGGATGTCGTATGTGAGCGAGCGCTTCGTGGAGCGGCTGGTTGCAGACAACTTCGCGGGTCGCGTCGTCAAATCGGCGCCCCGAGGATTGAACGACTTCCAGGACGTATATGTGCTCCAGGCCAGCTGAATCAAGTCAGGACGAACGGACGCCGAGGAATACGACGATGGCGCCGCGAATTCTCACGGCCGCCGTTGCCGCCCTAGCCGCCCTCTCGCTCGCATCATGCGGCGGCGACACCGAGGCGACGGCCACGCCTCCGAAGCCCCGGGTCGCCGAGCGTCCGGCCAGCCGACACCAGGCCCCGCAGCCTCCGGCGAGCCGGCAGCCGGCCCGGCAGCGTCCCGCGAGCCAACACCGGGCCCCGCAGCCTCCGGCGACCAAAACCGGGGCTCGCAGCCTCCGGCGAGCCGGCACCGGGCGCGGCGTCCGGCGAGCCGGCGTCCGGCCCGGCTGCGATCGGCGAATCGCGACTCGGTTGCCGCCAGGCCACGCCGAGGCCCGAGCCTCTCTGTGCCCCGTGGCGGCTACCCCGTCCTCTACGTGCGGGCGGGACGGCACGTCGCCCTGCGCACCGGCCCCCGCGGCCGCCTGGTCCACCGGGTGGGCGGCCGCACGATCTTCGGGTCGCCCACGGCGCTCTCGGTAGTGCGCAGCACGCGGCACTGGGCGGGTGTGACGACGCCCTACCTCGCGAACGACCAGCTCGCCTGGGTGAAGCTCGACCGCCGTCGACTCGCCGCGTCGTCGACGCGCCTCGCGATCGCGGTGAGCCTCTCGACCCGCCGCGCGGAGCTGATCGACGGGCACACCGTCCTGCGCCGCTTCGCGGTCACGGTCGGGGCGGCGGGGTCGACCACCCCAACCGGGCGCTTCGCGGTCACCGATACCTTCCGCGGCGGGCTCAATCCGGCCTACGGCTGCTGCGCGCTCGCGCTCACGGCCCGCCAGCCGAATCTGCCGTCCGGCTGGCTCGGGGGGAGCCGGGTCGCGATCCACGGCACCTATGGGCCGGTCGGGTACGCCGTCTCACACGGCTGCATCCGGGCCGAGAACGCCGACGTTTCCGCGCTGGTGGCCCACGTGCCCGTGGGCACGCCGGTCTTCATCGAGGCCTAGCCCGGCCCCACCTGCTCCGCCACCGCCGCCTCGAGGTCGGCCGCGAAGTCGTCGAGGTCCGCGAGCACGTCGCGGTCGCCGGCGAGGCCGAAGAAGACCCCGCCGTCGTAGCTCAGGACGCCGATCGAGAGCGC
This sequence comes from uncultured Actinomycetes bacterium, assembly GCA_963771655.1. Classification (GTDB taxonomy): domain Bacteria; phylum Actinomycetota; class Thermoleophilia; order Solirubrobacterales; family 70-9; genus JAWVFM01. Next base: position 58,979 of record CAVYUG010000014.1, read on the forward strand.
CCGGCGCTGGGGCGAGAGGGGCACGAAGGGATGGATCGCGAGGATCCGGCGGCCCAGCATGTAGAGCGGGAGCTGCGGCCCGGGCACGTTCGAGACGACGAGGTTCCAGGTCAGCGGGCCCGACAGGGCCCCCGCGAGGACGCGGTTGACGGTGGGCGGGACGAAGCCCGTCGCCTCGATGACGAGCGATGCGGCGCGCGCCTGCTCGGATGCCTTGAGCCGCGTCATCTGCTCGTTGATGAGGCGCAGCCGCTCCGCGGGGTCGCGCTCGCGCACCGGCAGCGCGACGAAGAGCGTCGCGATCCGGTTGCCGAGCTCGAGCTCCTCGTCGGGCCGGCGAACGCTCACCGGCACGAGGGCCACGATGTGCTCGGGGAGCTCCTCGCCGCGCCGGTCGAAGAACCGCGCGAGCCCGCCCGTCACGGCGGCCAGGACGACGTCGTTCACCGTCGCCGGCCCGTCGGCCCGCGCGGCCTTGAGGGCGTCGAGCCTCGTCTCGCACGAACGCGACCCGGCGGTCGCGGCCGATCTCCTGATTCAGGAACGTCGCGGGCACCGCCGGCCCGCCCGCCGCGAGACCGGCGAAGCCCTCGGCCGTCCGGCGGAGGCGGTTGGCCGTGCCGCGGGGCATCGTGAGCGCCGACAGCGCCGCCCTGCGGGCGGTCCGGACCGGCTCGCGGATGCGGTCGGAGGCGGCGCGGACGAACAGCATCTCCGGGCTCGGCTGGTCCGGCTCCCAGGGCTTCGCCGGCAATTCCATCTCGGTCCCCTCCGGGTTGGGGTCGACGAGGAGGGTCCCGACGTCGAGCGCCGAGACGCCGTCGACCAGCGCGTGGTGCGTCTTGGAGAGGATCGCGTGGCGCCCGCCTTCGAGACCCTCGATCAGGTAGATCCGCCAGAGCGGGCGTGAGAAGTCGAGCGGCTGCGAGAAGACCTCGCCGACCAGGTCGCGAAGCTGCGCCATCGACCCGGGCCGGGGCAGCGCGACGTGCTGGACGTGCCAGCGCAGGTCGAAGCGAGGGTCGTCGCCCCACTCGGGGTTCGAGAGGCCGAGCGGCACCCGCGTCACCCGCTGGCGGAAGCGCGGCACGAGGTTGAGCCTCGCTTCGACGTGCTCCAGAAGGTCCTCGTAGGGAGCGGGCTCGCCCTCGACGATGACCGTGCCGCCGACGTTGACGTGGATCGACCCGCCCTCGGCGAGGAGCGAGGACATGTCCGACGCCGACAGGCGCTGCGGGCGCTCGTTCACGGCCGCCCGAGCCTATAGTCGGGCGGCCGATGAGATCCCTGATCGTCTCGGAGGACCGCGCGGTTGACTGGCACGAGGTCGACGACGCGCGGATCGAGGGGCCGGGCGAGGCGATCGTCCGTCCGCTCGCCGTCGCCCTGTGCGATCTCGACCGGCCGATCATCGTCGGCGAGGCGCCGGTGCCGCCGCCGGTCGCGATCGGCCACGAATGCGTTGCCGAGGTGGTCGAGGTGGGGGAGGAGGTCTCGTCGTTCTCCGCCGGCGATCTCGTCGTCGTCCCGTTCCAGATCTCCTGCGGTGCCTGCGATCGCTGCCGCGCGGGGCTCACCGGCGACTGCCGCGAGGTGCCGCCGGGCTCGATGTACGGCTTCGGCGCCTTCGGCGGTGACTGGGGCGGTCTCGTCTCCGACCTTGCGCGAGTCCCGTTCGCCGAGGCCATGCTCGTGCCGGTTCCCGACGGGGTCGCACCCGCGACGCTCGCCTCGGCCTCCGACAACCTGCCCGACGCCTGGCGCACGGTCTCCGGCCCGCTGGCCGAGAACCCCGGCGCCGACGTGCTCGTGATCGGCGGTGGCGCCCCCAGCATCGGCCTCTACGCGGTCGACTTCGCGCGAGCGCTCGGCGCCGGCGAGGTGGCCTACGTCGACACCAATCCCGACCGTCTCGCGCTTGCGGCCGAGCTGGGGGCGGAGGCGATCGAGGGGCTCGACCGCAAGTACAAGCGGCGTCAGATCACCGTCAACGCCACCGCGAGCCATGAGGGACTACACGCTGCGCTTCGCTCGACGGCGCGGGGCGGCGTCTGCACCAGCGTCGGCATCTACTACGAGGAGATGACCCCGATGCCGGTCCTCGAGATGTACACGGCCGGCGTGCGATTCGTGACCGGCCGCGTCGCCGCCCGCCCGGTGATCCCGCCGATCCTCGATCTCGTCGCGTCGGGTGACGTCCGACCCGACAAGGTCACGAGCAACGTCGCCGCCTGGGACGAGGCGCCCGAGGCGGTGCTGGCCGAGGAGACGAAGCTCGTGATCGAGCGGCCCGCCGGCGGCCGTCGGTGAGCGCACGCCGCCTATGGGCGCTCACCTACGACTACGTGCCGGGCATCCTCGAGCGCCGGGCCCCGCATCGCGAGGCGCACCTGGCTCACGTCGCCGCCTGGCACGAGCGCGGTGACCTCGTCGTCGCCGGTGCCCTCGGTGACCCGCCGCGTGGCGCGTTCTTCGCCTTCGAGGTCAGCGGCGCCGAGCGCGTCGAGGAGTTCGTCGGCGCCGACCCCTACGTCGACGCGGGGCTCGTGGCCGGACGGCGCGTCGAGCCCTGGACGGTGGTGGCCGGGCTCTAGCGGGCGTCCGAGGGGTGCGCCCAGGCGGCATCGACCGTGGAGTTCCGGTGCGCGATCAGCGTGCTTGTGCCCTGAAGCAGCGCCGCCACCGCGATCGGGATCCACAGTTCGGAGTTCATGACGAGGAGGCCGCCGATCAGGGCGCCGAGGAACATCGCCAGGATCGAGATGAGCCCCCGCCTGATCTCGGCCACGCCGGCGCGGCGCGAGGCCGGGTCGGCCGCCATGCCGGTGATCGTGAGCGTGAGGAGCGTCGTCCGCAGCCCCGGCACGTTCACACGCCGCACTGCGGCGTTCTGAATCCCCATCGCCATCGCCAGCGGCACGATGAGCGCGTACCGGGCGGCGTCGGTGAGATCGTCGCCGACGAAGAGCGCAATGGCGACAGCTCCGATCACAAGGGGCGTCTTCACGAACCCGAAGGCCCGCATCAGCCGGGCGTGGTGCGATCCGGAGCGGCGGATCAGCCGTCCGGCGCAGACGGCTCCGATGACGAAGGCGGCGAGAGCCGACAGGGAGGCGAGCGCCGAGAGCCCCGGCGCCCCGCCGAGCGCGAAGCCGACGAACACGACGTTTCCGGTCATGTTCGCGACGAAGACGTGGTCGAGCGCGATGAAGCTCACCGCGTCGACGAGGCCGGCGACGACCGTCAGCAGGACGAACATGATCGGCAGCGGCCCGTACTCCTCCCGGGTCCAGGGCCAGGTCGCGAGCTCTTGGATGCGGGCAGCGGCCGCCGTCAACTTCGCGCGAAGTCTGGCCGACGCCCCGGCGGCTGATCGGCCGTGCGGCCCCTACAATCGCCCGTCCGGGGCTAGGACCCCGTTCCGCGCCCGTAGCTCAGCCGGATAGAGCGTCGGTCTACGAAACCGAAGGTCACAGGTTCGAATCCTGTCGGGCGCGCTCTTAGAAGTCCTGCTCAGGGCTTGGATTGTCGGCTGAGGCGCAGCGGTGCGCGGAGTCCCGTGGTTCCAACAAGGTTCCAATTCCTGAGCTGAGTAGCTGCGAGCGAGGCGCGGCGTACGGGAGCGACCTCAGGCGAGAACTGCCTCGAGCTTCTCCGGGTCGACCTCGTCGGGCTTCGTTGCCTTGTAGGTATGGCGGCGTCCGTGCTTCGCGCTTGTGTCTGGCTCACGCGTCACTGCGCCGGCTTCCAGGAGCGCAGAAAGGCGCTGATGCAGGTTGGGAAGCTTTAGCTTGAGCTCGTCGGCGAGGTCAGGCGCATTAAAGGAGCCGAGGCGTTGGGCTGCCTCGAGTGTCTCCTGAAGCTGACGAGTGCCGCCAAGCAGCTTGATCTGATCGTCCTCAAGTACGGCTAAACGCAGCTGCCGCTTCTCGACGACCAGCGCCAGGCTTTCGCGGACTTCGTCGCTGAGGCCGGTGATCACGACCACGAGGGACTCGTTTCGATGAAGAAGAGTGGCGACTCTCATGACGACCTCATCGAGGAACGAGGGTGTCGCGATCTCGACGCCAACAAAGCTGAGTACGAGCCCACCGTTTCTGACGCTGTTCTGCACGCGGTCTGCGGCGTCGCGCCCGCTCGCCCGAGTAGAGAGCACGGGTCCTATTTCGGCGAGTTTGATGAGTCCCGGCTTCTTCATTGATCTGTATGAACCATATTCCTAATCGGTGTCTCGCTCCGCTTCATGAGCTGTGGTGGGATCGATCGACCGTGATTCCAGTTCCCCACCCCGGACTGTAGGCAACCTCTCTGGTCTCCCAGCTTCCATCCCATCGTGCAAAGGCGGTGCCGCTGCGGATCACCATTGAGGCCTCGAAGCCGTGTCTGCGTGCAAGGTCGAGCACGTTGGTGAGCCCGCCGAAGTTGGCGCGGCTCCGGTCGAGGCTCTCGCGCAGTCGGGCCAGAGAGTGTGCGTTGGTCGCGACGCGCTCGCCGAGGTCGTATACGACAAGCTGGACGTCACGGCTCTCCGCTTCGATTGCGCAGCTGATGATCGGCGCGCAGCCGCTATCCGAGGCGTAGGTGAGAGCGTTGTCGAGCAGGGCGACCGCGCTCACAGCGAGGAACTGCGCGTGGGCGACGGCGAGCCGCAGGTTGCCCAGATGGGAGCTCGACCCGGCAGCGCGGATCGTGCGGCCGATTAGCTCGGCCTCGTCGATGTCGACGACGGCGAGTGCGGGGATCAGGATCCGGGGGTCACGTCGGGGTACCCGATAGTCGTCGGGCAACGCGCATCGCTCGGGCAGGGCGCCGAGGAGATAGTGGAGGCGCCTTCGACACGCCGGATCGCGGGGAAACCATGGGCATACCGTGGCGTCGGCGTCGCTGGCCAGGTGGCGCTCGATCACGGCTCGGATCGCGACGGCGGTGAACGCGTCGGCGCCCGTCATCCCGCGAGCTTCAATGAGGAGCTCCTCCGCGCCGCCGCTCTGGACACCTCGGAGGTCTGGAACGTGGCGCAACGCGTGAGGCCCGACGACGCTGCCGGTGAGGGATATGGGCTGTTGGTTGACTCCGGTCATCACGACCGCGATCGACGGACTCTCGGCGAAGTGGTGAGCCACGGACCGGGTTGACCGCACCTCGCGAGTATCTCCGCGGGCGAGGATGGAACGCGCCTGTCCGGCCGGCGCGGTCGCACGGCCGCAATGCCGAGCGGCGTGAGTGACGCCACCTGCTTCAGGCCTGCGGGCAGCGAGCTGGCTCACCCCTTGAGGCCGAGAGTTGCGCTCGGTGGTGCGCTATAGTTCAGCAGCATCAATGAAACTATAGAGAGACTCGATATGGACGCTTCACCGAGCACTAAGCCCCGGACAAAGCTGATCACGATCTTCGTCAACAACCGACCGGTTGAACTCGAGGACCGCCAGGTCACTGGCGCCGAGATCAAGGCAGCAGCGGAAGTCCCCGCCGACTTCAAGCTCTACAACGCCAAGGGCGAGGAGATCGCCAACGAGGCCACGATCAAGGTGCACCCGAGGGAGAAGCTCACGGCGATCTCGGGGCAAGACGTTTCGTGAGTGTCGCGCCTCTGGCCCCGGAGGTCGCGGCGGCGTTGGGCGAGCTCGAGAGCGCCTATCCCGGGGCCGTATCCGCGGAGCCTGACGGTGCGGGCGGTGCGTATGTGACGGTCGATGAGATCGATCTCGGCGACAGTTGGAGCATCGAGCGTGCTCCGGTGACGTTCCACCTGCCGTACAACTACCCCGCCGCCTCGCCGTATCCCTACTACCTGCCTGCCGAACTCAACCTGACGGGGAGCTGGCCGCCGGCGCTGCAGAGAGTGCATTGGCGCGGTCGCGATGTGATTCAGCTCTCGTTGCGGCATAACCGATGGGATCCCGAGCGCGACCGGGTCACGGGCTGCCTGCTCCAGGTTGGAGACTGGCTCCGTAGTCAATGAGCGCGATGCTGCGCATTGAGCGTCGCGATTACGAGGCGCTTAAGGCACACCTGTTTCGCCCAGACCGTGACGAGCACGCCGCCGTCCTGCTCGCTGGGCGTCGAGGCGACCTGGCAGCGCCTGTCTTGCTTGCCCGCGAGCTTCACCTGCTCGACGCGGCGGAGTTCACTCCGGGACGCCACGGCTATCGGCAGGTCACGCCCGAAGTGCTGGCTCGACTCGGCAACCGTGCCGCTGATCAAGGCCTCGCACTACTCACCTGCCACAGCCATCCCGGGGCGACGAGCCACAACCGGCTTTCCCGCGATGACCTCGATGGCCACGAGCGGGTGTTTCCGCATCTGCTCAACATCGTCGACGGAGAACCGGTCGGCGGGATCGCCTTCGGCCAGAGAAGCGCGGCCGGGGAAGTCTGGTCACCAGGGCCCACTCGCACGGACCTCGACGCGGTTGAGGTCGTCGGCCCGCAGTTCCAAAGGCTCGCCGCGGCACCGCGTCGGCACGCCAGCGGGCTGGACTCACGCTTCGATCGCCAGGCGCGCATGTTCGGAACCGACGGGCAGGCACTTTTGCGGGGAATGAGCGTGGCTGTGATCGGCGTTGGGGGAGGCGGCTCGATTGTGGTTGAGCAGCTCGCACACCTTGGCGTCGGCCGGTTGGTCGCGGTCGACTATGACGTCGTCAAGACTCACAACCTCTCGCGGATCGTTGGCGCAACCACTTCTGATGCCTCAAGCCGACGTAAGAAGATCGAGGTCGCCCGCAAGCTTGTCGAAAGAGTCGATCCGACCATCGTGTTTGAGGCGATCGACGGCGATTTGGCGGACGCCGAAGTGGCTGAGCGTGTCGCGGCAACCGACTTCATCTTCCTCTGCACGGACACGATTACGAGCCGCCTGGTTGCAAACGCGATCGTTCATACCCACCTCGTGCCGATGGTCCAGATCGGCGCCAAGGTCGACCTGGGTCGTGAGGGGCGGATCGAGTCGATCTATGTCGCCGTGCGTCCGGTTTTTCCCGGGAGCGGATGTCTGGCCTGTGCCGGACTGATTGATCCTGCCGCGCTACAGCGAGAGGCTGCTACCGACGAGGAACGCGCGGCGCAGAACTACGTCGGCTCACCCGAGGTCATCGATCCGTCGGTAATCACGCTCAATGGAGTCGCTGCTTCGACCGCGACCAATCTGATGCTCATGAGCGCGGTTGGCCTGGCGGCTGATCAACAGCTCGAGCACCGGCTGTTCGACGCACGTACTGGGAGCTGGCTCACACTTAAGGTGGCGTCCGACCCGCGGTGTGCTGGTGCGGCCGCCATGAGAAGTCCGGGTTTGCGCGCGGCCGGGCAGCGTGGTTGCCCGTTCGCCTCGAGGCAGTCAGCAAGACAAGCGATCGATCGGTGGTACGACGCGTGTTTTCCCGCGTTGCCTTCAGCCGCGTCCTGCGAAGGGCGCAGTGAGAGGGCTCCGTGAGAGGCCTCGCCGGCCGGGACCCCACTGGCAACCGCCGGAGCGCAAATCGCCTGACGCGCTTAGCCGCCATGACTTGTCGACAGCCACGCTCTAGCGCCGCTCGCGGCCCAGATCGCTCGCTCAGCCCGGGCCCCCTCGAGGGTGGCACGCCGTCGGCGTGCGGCCGGGGGCCATGGCCGAGCGAGCGACCCAGCACGGCGGACGCCGAGCGAAACACGCGTCTGGCGACCTGGCTCCTGCCGAGCGGTGGCGAAAGCCACAGCGATCGCGTACCCCACGGGATCAAACGCAGGACTCGATGACGTTGTGCAAGCGGCCCTCCTTGACGTTCTGCGCTCGTTCCCTGGACCGGACGACCGCGCCTACGTCAGCGCCTCCGCCGCCCGCTGCGTCGAGCGGCGGGCGCTGAAGCGCCGCCGCCGGATCGCGCGCAAGGAGGCTTCGGTCTCCCCTCTCCCCGCGACCGACCCGTACGATCACGCCGCGACGGGGTGCGGAGCGGAGCTCGCCGACGAGAAGGCCATCGACCCGGTGACCTCGTGCCTCGACCGCGAGGAGCAGCGAGCGCTGCGAGGGCTTCTTCTCGAGCTCCCTGCCGATGAGCGCGCCGTCGTCACGTTGCGAGGCGCCGGCGCTGGGACGCCTGAGATCTGCCAGTCGCTGGCGTGAGCCCACGCCGTCGGAAAGCTCATCGGCAGGGCCCACCGACGCCTCGACGAGCGGCGCCGAGCGCTGGGAGCTAGGGGGATCGCCGTGCTCCTCAAGCCACGCGACGGCCGCGGCGAGCTCGTCCGTGTGGTAGTCGAGCCCGATGGCCATTCCATAGGCGTCCAAGAACGGCGTGTGGGCGAGGAGCGGCTCGGTCTGGGCCTTGGTTGGCCGCACGTAGATCACGGAATTCTTGATCGCGGCGTCAAGGATGCGAGCGAGCCCTGCGTCCCGAGTCTTGATCGAAACGGCGAGCAGCTCCGGTTCGGGCCAGTCCGGTAGCTGAAGGCCCCAGACGAAGCGGACGAGGGCCGGGCCGTCGCCGTCCGAGGCGGGGAGGCGGACCTGCCACCCCCGCGCCGGCTCAACGCCTGGGGGACCTCGGTGCGCCGGTGAGCCAACCCGCCGATCACGAGCTCGTGATACCAGCCGACCTGGCGACTGTCGATCGTGGCGCAGAAGGGCGGTAGAGCGGGTCGGCGGGGCTCCGACGCCACCACCCTCTCGAGGTCTTTGGCTGCGACCGTTCCTTGAAGGAACTCCACGTCGGATTGCGGATGGAGGACGAGGTCGGCCACGCCGAGCCCCTACACGTCCTTTCCAGCGATCCAGTCGATCAGGGTCGCGCGGTGGTAGCGCCACTGGTTTCCGACCCGGCGGCCGGGGACGACCCCGGTGGCCGAGCAGGCGCTTGACGGTATAGGTGAGAGCTGGAGCAGCTCGGCCGCCTGTTCGACCGTGAGCACATCGGGGCCAGAGTCGCTTTCGGGAACGTCCGGCCCTTCGACGGTCTCGCTGCCCCGTGCTGGTTCAACCATCGCCACGAGCATAGCAAATGAGGAACATAGAAGAACGTCATGATACGATCTTGGTCGTTTATGGAACAACATGGGAGCGAGAGGATAGAGATGAAGCGTCGGCTCGAGATCGCACCGGGCATCCGAAACGTCCTCCGCGACCAGCTCATGGAGTGGGTCGACATGCGCGAGCACACGGTGCTGCGCTGCCCATTCTGCGAGCGCGACATCCCTCCCGATGCCGACGTCGCCGCCGCGCTCTCGGCTGCCGTCGGGCCCGACGGCGTCGTGATCGCGTTCGTCACCCATGTCGATTGCCTGCCGTCTCGAGTGGTCGACACCGATGAGCGACTCGACGACCTCTTCGCTCCAGACCGCGAGCAAGGCATCGGGGCATGGTCGGTCCTTCGCCTTAG
>CAVYUG010000015.1:0-30087 GCA_963771655.1 uncultured Actinomycetes bacterium
GCCGCTCGCATCATTCCCGACAGGGCGATGGCGACGCACGATGCGAGCGCGATGACGTAGCCGTAGGCGAGGCTGATCCCGGCCTCCTCGACGCCGGCGCCCGGGCGGTCGACGATGCCGCTGTAGCCGATGAGCACCGTGCCGAGGGCCCCCGCCATCATCGTCAGCTCGCCGAGCCGCCATCCGACGGCGCGCCCCCTCAACAGGACGAGCAGGAGCACGGGCGATGCCAGCGCCACCCCGAGGATCACCCAGCGCATCAGCTGGAAGGTCTGAAAGCCGGTGCAGGACAGGCGGTTCGCACCGCAGACGAAGCCGTCACCCGCCATGCGCGTGGGCGTGTCGGCGAGCGAGTACCAGGGCAGGAACAGCAGGCTCACGACAAGCGCGACGGACGCAACGATGCCGACGACCTCCCACGGGCCAGGTCGCGGCGGCGCGATGCCGCTCCGCGCCGCGGCGGTCGTCATCGCGCCCTCTCCAGGTGGGGGAACGACCTCGTTTGGCCGTCGAAGGTCCAGGGCTTCTGAGTGCGACAGGGCGGCGGGCCCGCCCCGACCCCCACCGGCGGGAACACCAGCGGGTTGCCGAGGTTGTCGCAATCCCAGGCGCGGATGCCGCCGCCCGCGATGTCACCGAGCGAGCCCGGCCGTGGATAGGGGTTGTGGCGGTTGGTCGGCGAGCGCTGCCCGTAGCCGAACGAGTCCTCGTTGAGAAGCGGTAGCAGCACCCGCAGGTAGTGCTTGCGTCCCCCGTTCGCCGTCTCGGCGCTCGCCTGGCCCGATGCTGCGCCCTTTGCGACCGCCGCGCCGATGTCCCGCCGGTAGGTCGCCGCCAGCTGGAAGAACGGTTCCAGGTTGCGGTTGGCGGGGTAGAGCTCGTCGACCAGCGGCTTCGATGCCCGAAGGACCCTCGTGGAAGCGGGCAGGCCGCGGCGCGCGGCGTGCATCACCGAAGGCAGCTCGCGGAAGAGCCCGGCAAGCTGGGGACTGAGCTCGGCCGTGGCGACGAGGCTCGAGCGCAAGCCGGGAGCGAGCTCGCGGATGCGGCGGAGCGCCGGGCCGAGCGTGACCGCCGTGCGACGGTAGGCCACGAGCGCCCGCCGCAGGTCGCCGATGAACGGGGGCAGCGCCTTGACGGTCGCCGTGAGCCGGCGGTTGCGCGCGGCGGTCGTCGCGAGCACCCCCTCGCCCGCGGTGACGAGGCTTTGAAGCTCGCCGCGGCGCGTGCCGAGTGCCTCGAGCACCTGCGCGGAGCTCGAGACGAGCTGACGCACCGATGCGCGCTGGCGATCGAGGATCCCGGCGACGGTGCCCAGCCCGCCGATCGCATCGGGCGCCGCGCCGATGGCGGCGTTGAGGTCGGCGCCGCGCCCGCGCGCCGAGGCCGCGAGCTCGGTCACGAACCGGCGCAGCGCCTTGCGCGTGGGCGGGTCGAAGGTGGCGAGCACCTGGTCGAGCCGCTGCGTCGAGGCGATGTGCGAGCTCGGAAGCCGTCCTCCGTCGGCGAGCTTGGGGGCCTCGGGGTCGCCCGGCGTGAGCTCGACATAGGTCTCGCCGAGCAGCGTCTTGTTGCGAAGGATCGCGTGGGTGTCGCTGGGGATGGGCGCGTAGCCGTCGTCGAGCTCGATCACGACCTTGGTCCGCTCGCCGGCAGGCGTGGTCGAGATGACCTTGCCCACGGGGACCCCGGCGATCCGCACGCTCGCATTCGGGTAGAGGTTCGCCGCCTGCGGGAACGAGGCCTCGAGCGTGTAGCCCTCGGGGTTGAGTGGGGTCGGGCCGCCGAACGACTTCCAGAAGAAGATCGCGACGCACACCGCCGCGAGAGCGAAGGCCGCCGCCATCAGGACCGAGCCGAGTTTCGGGGCTTGCGTCTGCATCAGGCTTTCATGGGCAGGCCGGGATCTGGCCGGTGAACAGGAGGACGAGAGGGGCGAGGCCGGGCTGCTCGCTGAGCGACGAGCACGAGACGAGCGCGAGCCCGTGGGCGGCGGCGCCCTGCGCGTCCTCGACCGACACCACCGAGTCAACGTCGTGGGAGGCCCAGGCGAGCCAGTACAGGTAGCCCTCGTCGCTCCCGGGCGGGTTGTAGGAGAGCTCGTTTGCGGTGTAGTCGAGGATCCTGAACGCGGTGGCGATGTCGGGGCTCACGGCCTGAAGGCCATCCGCGACGTGCCCGAGGTCGCGGTTGATCGGGATCGCGGCGCGCAGGACGGGCTTCGAGGCGTGGACCAGCGGCACCGATTGGCCGAGGAGGTCATTGGTCGCGCGAAGGCCGGCCGGGAGGCCCGCGATCGAGGGGCGCAGCGCGCGCAGCGTCGGCGCCAGGGCGCGCGCCAGGGTCGCGACGTGGCCGAACGTCGTTCTCGAGAGGTGCAGCGTTCCGGGGAGGCGCGACACGGACTCGCTCAGGGCCGCGCGCTGGCTGGAGAACGCGCGGAGCGTCGCGTCGCCCGCACCCACGACCTGAGCGAGCTCGTGGTCGTTGCTCCCGGCGGCGTCCGCGAGGACCCCGAGGTTGTGGACGACCCTGGCCAGCTCGTCGCGCCGCGCGACGAGGAGGTCGCCGATCCGGCGCGCCTGCGCCGTGGTGGGCCCGAGGGCCCGAAGCGTGCGCTGCAGATCGTCGCCGTTTCCGCGGAGGCCGCTCTCCGCAGACACCACGAGCGCCCCGAGATAGGAACGAGTGTCGGCGTCGAGCGTGCGGGTGAGATCGTCGTACGACGGCGGCACGTTCGTCCGCGAGTGCGGGATCGTCGCGCCGTCCGGGAGCGGGGGGTTGGAGCGCAGGCCCGGATCGAGGTCGACCTCCATGTCCTGGAGCGGCGTGTTGGGCGCGAGCGTCGCCGTTGCGTCGGAGTAGACGTGCGGCAGCTTCCCGGGGTCGATCGACATGGTCACATCGGCGGCCCCGTCGCGCAGGTCCGCGCCGAGGACGGTCCCGACGCGCACGCCGGCAACGTTCACCGGCTGTCCGAGCCCGGGCTCGAGACCGGCGGCGTTGGAGAAGTCCGCGTGGATCTCGTAGCGGTCCGCGAAGGGCGATGTGAATCGCTCCTTCGAGAGGATGTACGCCCCCGAGGCCACCCCGATGACCATGAGGAAGGCGATCGCGACCACCCACCGCCCGTAGCGCTCGATCTGCCGGCGGAGCATCAGCCGCCCCCTCCCCCCGCGCGGACGGCGGGGTGGGCGAGAAGGCGCCGGACCTCGCCCAGGCCCAGGCTGGGCGTCCGGGACTTCGTGGTCGTCGGCGAGGTGGCGGGGCCGGTGCTCGCCGACAGATCGGGGGCGGCCTGCTTCGTGCAGGGGGCATCGGGTCGGAACGGCGGCGTCCGCCCGGGCCCGAGCCAGACGGGGCGCGAGCCCAGAAGCGGCTGCGGCGTCGTCCCGAAGAGCTGTCCCAGGCCGGGGATGGCGCCGGTCGAGACCGTGCCGGGCCCGATGGCGCCCAGGTAGCGGAACCAGGGGCCGTTGGCGTCGAAGTTCTGCGCGGCGCTCGCGAGCCCAACGGTGGCGTGCAGGAAGTCCTGCCACACCGGGCGCCCGCTCGAGAGCGGACCGTCGTCGACCGGCGAGCGGAGCGTCGGCATCACGTTGTCCTTCAGGCACGTGACGATCGGTCCGGCGAGCGGAAAGAGCCCGCGGGAGAGGACTGAGAACCGCGGCGTGTTGCGAAGCAGGGGCCGGATGCCGCCGAGAAGCTCGGCGACCTGTGATGGCTTGCCGATGCCGCGAAGCTCGACGTTCAGACGGTGGAGGCGACGCAGCACGGGCGGTACGTAGCGGTCCGCCGGACGGAGCTCGTCGATGAACTGGTTCACGTGCGGGACGACCGCGTCGACCGCGTCGAGGGCCGCCGGCGCGGCGCGGAGCAGCCGGTCGGCCTCGACGATGGTGCGCCCGAGGGACCCGGGGTGGGCGACCAGAGCCGACGACGTCTGATTGAGGCCGGTGACGAGGCCGGCGAGCGCCGTGTCGCGCTCGGCGAGCTGCCCGGTGGCGCGGGCGGCGGCGGAGATCAGGTGCGACAGGTCGTGCGGGGCGGTGCCCTGGGCCGCGACCGAGATGACGGCCAGGTCCCGGAGCGTGGGCGGCAGGTGCGCGATCGTCGCGCGGAGGCCCTCGGTGCCGCCGCCCGCTAGCGCGATGTCGGTCTGCTTGACGATGCGCCTCAGGGCTTCGCGGCGCGGCAGCGTGAGCGTGGAGAGGATCTGATCGAACTGCACCGGCACCGCGGTCTGCGGGCGCGGGATGGTCCCTCCGGAGCCGAGCTCCGGCGCGCTCGGGCTGCCGGAGGCGAGGTCGACGTAGAACCCGCCCTCGAGAAAGAGGCGCGGCTTGATCGTCGCCGTGGCGTCGGTGTGGATGGGCAGCCCGCTCGAGCTGATCTCGAGCGATACGTCGGCCGTTGTCCCGGGGCCGCGCGCGATGGCGTTCACCTGGCCGACGTTGATGCCGGCGATCCGCACCGGCGAGCCGGGACGCAGCTGCCCCGAGTTGGCGAAGATCGCGTCGACCGTGAACGGCTGGGAGAACGGAGAGCGGCTCGAGAACGCCGCGTAGGTGGCGATGCCGATCACCAGCAGGCCGACGATGCCGATTGCGAACGGCCGCGCGACGCGTTGCTGCGCCGCCCGGCCTCGTGCGCCGACCCGGCCACGCCGCGTCACGGCGCACCGCCCAGGCCCTGTGAGAGCAGGCCGGCGGCGCGTGCCCTAGCCATCGCCTCGCGCGGCGGGTGCGTGTTCGCGGCCGCGGTCCCCTGATTGCCGGGGATGTTGCCGATGCGCTGTGCCCCCGAGTAGGTCTCGTTGCCGGCCTCGCACTCGCGCGCCGTCTCGTGGGGGTAGTAGTTGAGGTGCAGGTCGGCGGAGGGCTTCGGACTCTGGAAGGCCTGGGGCGAGCCGAGGATCGGGATGAACCGCAGCCAGGTACCGGACGCATCGCCCTCGCTCAGCGCGGAGGTCGTGTTGCGGAAGAACGCGCCGAACGTGTTGCAGGTGACCTGCTCGGGATAGAGCACGCGAAGGGTCGGCTTCGCGGCCGCGACCGTGTCGGCGAGCGTCCGGATCGTGCCGGATGTCGCCGGGTCGCGGGTGAGCTGGTCGAACGCGGCGATCGCGGGGTCGATCAGGCCATGTGTGCGCTCGTGAAGGGCGGCCGTGCCGAGCCGCAGCGCCTTCGCGAGCTGCCTCGTCGTGGACGGGAGGAGCCGCACGTCGGGCTCGAGCGCCGCCGTCGTCCGACTGGCGCTCGAGACGACCGGCGCGAGGCGGCGGAGCGTGCTCGTGGCCAGGGCTTCGGTCGACGGCAGCTCATCCAGGGTGCGACCCAGCGCGGGGCCGGCCGCGTTGAGGGCGGCCAGGGTCACCGCGCCCCCGTCGATCACGCCACCGAGCTGCGGGGCGACCGCGCCGAGGGCGTCGGTGACCGTCGCGGCGCCGTCGATGAAGCCGGCGAGGTTCGTGTTCGGGTCGGCCAGCGCGGCGAGGAGGCGATCGAGCGGGCCGATGAGGCGCCGCGTCGCCCCGATCGTCTCGTTGAGGTCGCCCCCGCGAGCGGCGAGCCCGAGGCCGAGCTCGTTCACCGTGCCGCGGACCCCCGCCGTCGAGCGGCGGTCGAAGACCCGCAGCGCCTGGCTGATGTCGGTCACGCGGCGGGCTTGGCTCAGAGGCAGGATGCCCCCGTCGGGGATGCCCTTCTTCGCCTGGCCGGGATAGAGGGCCAGGTACTTCCCGCCCAGGATCGACCCCGCCTGCACGCGCGCATGGCTGTCGACGGGAAGGTCGGCGACGTCGGGGTTCAGGGCCACGTCGACACGGGCGAGCGGCCGGCGGCCACCGGCGCGCGTCATCGCGCGCACGCGGGTTACGAGCCCAACCCGGGCGCCGCCGATCCGGACCTGGTCGGACTGGACGAGCTCCTGGGCGTCGGGGACGTCGACCGAGATCCTGTACGCCGCGAGGAACGGGATCCCCCGGCTCGCGTTGTAGGAGATCCACACGGCGGCGCCGAGGATCATCAGGAAGAGCGTCCCGACGAGGACCTCGTTGCGCAGTGCCTGTCGGGTGTGCGTCCTCATCCGAGCAGGTACTGCAGGAGGTCGTTGAGGGGCGTGTGGTCCCGGCCAGGCTTGTGGTCACCGCCCTGACCGCCACCCAGGATCGGCGGCAGGTGAAGGCCGGGGATATGGAGGTCGGGAACGTGGATCGGCGGAGTGCCGGGCGCCGGCGTTGGGTTGGGCGGCGAGGGAGTGGGCCCGGCCGGTCCGCCGGAATCGCCCCCTGATGCGGATGAGTGCCGCCTAGCGGTACCTATCCGCATCGGGGCCGATCGGCCTCCCCCTCGCTGCCCTTGCCCGCTCGACCCCGCCGACCCCGCCGACCCCGCCTGGTCGTAGTAGTGCGCGCTGCAACCCGAGCCCGGCTTCGCCGTGTAGCCGACGCACGAGTTGAGGATGATCTCCGACGGCAGCACGTGCGAGGTGGCGTCGAAGCGCGCGCTCCCGGCGGCCAGGTAGTAGAAGAGCTTCAGGGTGTTCTCGATGAACCCGCGGTCCCGCAGGTTCGAGAACAGGCTCGAGAGCTCGGGGGCCACCGGTGCCGCGGCGTCCGTGAAGCGACGCGCGAGCGCGAGCGTCGGCTTCGAGCGGTGGAGCGTGGGCAGGGTGTGGGCGAGCGTCTTGCGCAGGCCGCGAAGCACCGGATCGGAGGTGGCGGCGAACGCCCGGAGGTTGGTGAGCGTGCGCGTGAACGGCTTCGCCGACCGGCCGAGCGCGGTGACCATCGGTGTCGCCCCGACGGCGAAGCGGTCCGTGCGCCGCAGCGTCGGCTCCGCGGCGCGGAGCAGCGGCGGCAGGCGCCGGACCGCGTCGGCGAGAGCCCGGCCGTGGGCCGCCGTGGTCGTGGTGAGGCGCGCGGCCTGGGTGATGAAGTCGCTCACGCGCTCCGGCCTCGATGCCAGCTCCGAAGCGACGTGATCCGTTGCGTCGACGATGGTCGCAAGCTGCCGGCGCTCGCCCGAGAGAATCCCGATCACCCGCCGCGCCTGCGTGAGCGCGGGGTTGGTGCGGCGGAGGATCGCGTTGACGGTCGTCGCCGCGCGCCGCGAGGCCGATTCCCAGCTCGTTGACGAGGATCGTGAGGCGATCCGCCGTCGGCGCCGTCCAGATCTGGAAGAGGCCGTTCAGGTTCACGGGCACGCTGGTGTGCGAGACGGGCACGGTCGGCGTCGTCCCACCGCTTCCCGCCAGCGTGCTCGCGGGCGGCGCGCCCGGGTCGCATTGGATGAAGTTCTCCGCCGTCAGGCCCTCCGGCCTGATCTCGCAATGGGCGTCCGCCCGGAAAGGCGCGAACCGCGGGTCCACCGCGAGCTTGACCCGCGCCTTGAAGTCCCGGGTGAGCGAGACGTCCTGGACCGTGCCCACCCGGACGCCCGCCACCTTGACGAGCTGGCCGGGGATGATCCCCTTCGCCGTGTCGAAGACCGCGTCGACCTGGTAGTCGCCGGGCGGGGCTGCGTTGATGCCGAAGAACTGGCTGCCGGGCAGGCCGCTGACGATCCGGGTCACGTCGACGCCGGCGGTCCGGATCGTGACCGCCGCGAGGAGCAGGGCGATGAGGGCCATGCGCCTCATTGGTGGTCCTGGGACTCCTCGCAGATCGAGCTCGACGGCACCCAGGGGTTCGACTTGTCGGGGGCGGCCTCTGCCGCGCCGCCCGGGCAGCGGGCGAGGAGGCCGGTGCGGTACTGCGTGAGCCCGGGCAGGTTGGGGGGCGCGAGCAGCGAGGAGCCGAAGATCCCGCCCGAGCCCTGAAGCGGCGTGATGCGGACGTAGTCGCCGTTGGCGTCGTACGCGCCGCCGACGCCGCCGGCGAGCCCGTTGAAGAAGCCGTTGATGAAGTCGGGCGCGTACGGGCGCGTCGCCCGGAAGATCGGCAGGGCCCCGTGAACCGACCGCGTCGTCTGTCGCGTGAGGGGCACCGTCGTGCGCGCGATGCCGCGGAAGCTCGCGAAAGCCCGCCGGAGCGACGGCAGCGTCGACCGCAGGTCCTCGACGAGCGGGCCGGACCTCCGCAGCCCCGGCCCGAACGCGCGCAGGACGCGGACGAGCGGGATCGTCGCCGGGACCACCTGAAGGGTGCGCCGTGAGGAGAGCAGGGTCTTGCCGCTGCGGCGCAGGACCGAGGGCGCGCGGACAAGCGCGTCGTCGAGCGCCGAGCGCTGCGACGCGACCTCGCGGAGCGCCGCGGCGGTGCTCGCCACGCCCTGCTCGAGGTCCGGCCGCCGCGAGGCGAGCGTGGCGGCCACCGATCCGGCGTCGTGGATCAGCCGCTCGAAGGAGAGCTGGTCGCGCGCGATCTCGGAGGTGAGAGCCGTCGTCTCCGAGAGCGCGGGGTTCAGGAGGTGGATCGTCCGGTTGGCCTGCGGCGTGACCCCGGCGAGCGAGCGCGCGCCGCCCTTGAAGATGCGCTGGAGGCGCGCGCGCGTCGAGGGGTCGAGCGAGTCGAGGACCGTGTCGAGGTCGACGATCGGCTGGGTGTGGGACATGTCGATCACGCCGCCGCTGGAAATCGGGGGCGCGCCCTGCGGGCCGGGCGTCAGCGCGACGTAGCGGTTCGCGACGCCCGATGCGCCGACCGACCGGATCGAGGCCGTCGTGCCGCCCGGAAGCGGATGGAAGCGGTCATCGGAGATCTCGAGCGAGACGTCGGCTTGAGCGTCGCCGGTCAGCTCGATGTCGCTGACCTTGCCGACCTCGATCCCGCCGATCTCGACCAGGTCCCCGTCGACGAGCTGCCCCGCGTCGACGAAGCGCGCGTGGACCGTGTACCCGGAGCCCCCGCCGAGGACCACCCAGAGCAGTACGACCCAGCCGACGATGATCGCCGCGACAGCCGCGCGCCTTCCCCAGTAGACGCGCTGGGTCGGCCTCGCAAGCGAAGCCTCCATCACCCGCCGATCGGCGACCGCGGGTTGCCGCCCCAGAAGATCTGCGTGCCGACGAGCCCGATCGCGTGGATCGCGATGATGTTCGCCACCATCGACCGGGCCGTCGCCTTCCCCACCTCGACCGGCCCGCCCGAGACGGTGTAGCCGTAGTAGATCCCGACGAGCACGACGATCGTCGCCATCGACATCGCCTTGACCGCCGAGTACACAAGGTCGAGCGGGCTTTGGAACTGCCAGAAGAGCTGTAAGTAGCCGCCGGGCGACACCTGCCCCACCTGGAGGACGACCGCCCAGTAGGAGGCGAAGAAGCCCACAAGGACCGCGGTCAGGTAGACGAACGGCAGCACGAGCCACATGCCGAGCAGCCGCGTCGAGCCGAGGTAGACGAGCGAGTCGACCCCCATCACCTCGAGCGCATCGATCTCCTCCGAGATCCGCATCGCCCCGAGCTCGGCGACCATCCCGGTTCCGACCTTCGCGGCCATCATGTAGCCGAAGGCGTACGGGATGACCTCGCGAAGGTTGCAAAGCGCCGAGATCGCGCCGGCGGCCGACTTCGCGCCCACCGCCTGCGCGCCATAGGCACCCTCGATCCCGCACTCGGCGCCGAGGATCGCCACCAGCCCGAGCACGATCAGCACCGACCCGGTGATGAGGATCCCGGCCTGGCGCAGAGCCTCGCCGACGAACCTGAAGACGCGCCCGCTGAAGACCCCGCCGATGAGGCTGCCGAAGAACTCGAGCGCGCGCCCGAAGCCGACGATCCAGTTCCGGACGGTGAGGATCATCGGATGGCGTTCAGCTCCGGGTGGGTAGCCAGAAGCGTCTGCGTGAACGCGTAGTCGACCGCCCCGAGCGTCATGAAGGCCATCACGACGGCCTGGTTAACGGCCCTGCCCACCCCCTCGGGCCCGCCCTTCGCGCTCATTCCCTTGTAGCAGCAGACCACGGCGATGATCGCGCCGAAGATCGCCGTCTTCAAGAGCGAGGCCAGCAGCTCCGGCGAGGTGGCGTTGGTGAAATAGGTGGCCCAGAAGGGCCCCAGCGGGGCGTGGTTCGTGATCGTCACGAGCACGCCGCCGAACGATCCGACCGCGATCGCGAAGACGTCGAAGAGGCTCGTCACGAGGACCAGCGCGAGGAAGCGCGGCACCACGAGGTTCTTGATCGGGTCGACCCCGAGCACCATCAGGGCATCGAGCTCCTCGCGGATCTTGCGGGCGCCGAGGTCGGCGCAGATCGCGGTCCCCGCGGCGCCCGCAACGACCACCGCGCAGACGAGCGGCGCGAACTCCCGGACGACGAGCAGGACGAAGAGCCCGCCGAGGCGATCGAGGGCGCCGAAGAGGTTGAGGAAGTTGGCGGTCTCGATGCCCGTCGGCCCGTAGGTCAGCGCGAGGGTCGTGATGACCATCGGCAGCCAGGCGACGCGGAGGGCGAAGAGGAACTGCGAGAGGAACTCCCCGCCCCATGGGTAGGGCGGACGCGCGGCGGCGGTGATGACCTTGCCGGCGAGCAGGACGATCGATCCCGCCTCGCCGACGAATCCCCGCAGGGACCCGGCGACACGGCTGGATGCAGCCCCGATCATCTCCTACTCACCCCGCGCCCGGCGGCGATCCTACCGACCGGTAGCGTTCCGGCAGCATTCCTCACCCGCCGAGAACTGTCAAGGGGGAACTAGTAGCGTCCCCATCGACGAGCGAGAGGAGCCCATGAGCAGCAACGGAAACGGCAACCGCACCTACGTGATCGGCGTCGGCATGACGAAGTTCGACAAGCCGGGCACCAAGGAGGGCGATTACCCCGAGTGGGCCGCCGAGGCCGCTCGCAAGGCGCTCGACGACGCCGGAGTGGACTACGACAAGGTCGAGCAGGCCGTCGCGGGCTACTGCTACGGCGAGTCGACCTCCGGTCAGCGCGCGATCTACGCCCTCGGCCTCACCGGGATCCCGGTGATGAACGTGAACAACAACTGCTCGACGGGCTCGAGCGCGCTCTACATGGCGCGCCAGGCGGTGAGGGGCGGCCTCGCCGACTGCGCGCTGGCCTTGGGCTTCGAGAAGATGGAGAAGGGGTCACTCGGCGCGAAGTACACCGACCGCACCAACCCCATGGACAAGCACTTCATGGCGATGTTCGAGGTCCGTGAGCCCGAGCAGTCGCCGCCCGCGCCGCAGATGTTCGGCAACGCGGGACGCGAGCACATGGAGCGCTACGGCTCCGAGCCCGACCACTACGCGTGGATCGGCTGGAAGAACCACCACCACTCCGTCAACAACCCCTACGCCCAGTTCCAGGACGACTACACGATGGACGAGATCAAGGCGGCGAAGATGATCCACGAGCCGCTCACGAAGCTCCAGTGCTCGCCGACCTCCGACGGCTCGGCCGCCGCCGTGATCGCATCCGAGCGCTTCGTGGAGCGCAACGACCTCTGGGACGGTGCCGTGGAGCTCGCGGGGCAGGCGATGGTCACCGACCTCGGCTCGACCTTCGACGAGAAGTCCTGCATCAAGCTCGTCGGCTACGACATGTCGGCGCAGGCGGCGAAGCAAGCGCTCGAGGAGGCCGGCGAGTCGATCGACGACGTCGACGTCGTCGAGCTGCACGACTGCTTCTCGGCCAACGAGCTCATCACCTACGAGGCGCTCGGCCTGGCGCCCAGAGGGCGAGGGCCACAAGCTGGTCGAGGCCGAGGCCACCACCTACGGCGGCGACGGCCCGGTGGTGAATCCCTCGGGCGGCCTGATCTCGAAGGGCCATCCGCTCGGGGCGACGGGCCTCGCCCAATGCTCGGAGCTCACCTGGCAGCTGCGGGGCGCCGCCGACGCCCGGCAGGTGGACGGTGCCGATCTCGCGCTCCAGCACAACATCGGGCTCGGCGGCGCCTGCGTCGTCAGCGTCTACCGGAGGCCCTCCTGATGGCCACCGACCCACTCCCCATCGCCGGCCGCGTCATCGCGATCACGGGCGGTGCCCGCGGAATCGGGAAGGCGACCGCCACGGCGCTCGCGGCCCGGGGCGCGCGCATCGCCATCGGCGATCTCGACGCGGACCTCGCGGCCGAGACCGCGGCCGCGCTCGGCGGCGGAGCGATAGCGACGCACCTCGACGTGACCGACCGCTCCTCGTTCGAGGAGTTCGTCGACGAGGCCGAGCGCGAGCTAGGGCCCCTCGACGTGCTGATCAACAACGCCGGGATCATGCCCGTCGGGCCGTTCCTCGACGAGCGCGACGACACCGCGATCCGCCAGATGGACATCAACGTCCACGGCGTCATCCACGGGATGAAGATCGCCCTGCCCCGCATGCTCGAGCGACGCCGCGGGCACATCGTGAACCTCGCGTCGGTGGCCGGCAAGGGCGGCTTCCCGGGCGTCGCGACCTACTGCGGCACGAAGCACGCGGTCGTGGGCATCACCGAGGCGGTGCGCGCCGAGCTCGACGAGACGCCGATCGAGTTCTCCATCGTCATGCCCTCGTTCGTCAACACCGAGCTCATCTCCGGGGCCGAGACGCCGCGCGGCGTCCACGTCGCGGAGCCGGAGGAGGTCGCGGCGGAGATCGTCGACGCCCTCGAGCGCCCGCGGGTGGACGTCTTCGTGCCGCGGGCGGTTGGACGGATCAACAAGGCGATGACCGTTCTGCCGCGCTCGGCGCGCGAGGCCGTGGGACGCTTCCTGAAGGCCGACCGCGTGCTGGTCAACATCGACTGGGATCGCCGCCGCGCCTACGAGAAGCGCGTGGCCGGCGAGGACGTCGCGGCCGAGAAGGCCGAACAGGGCCGACGCTAGCTCCGCTCCGCGGACTCAACCCCCAGGACGTCGGCGGCGGCCGGCAGGTTCGTCCGCGAGCGGTCCACGAGGATCGGTGCGGCGGGCGCGTCGGATAGAGGGCCGGGCACCTCGGGCGAGCGGCCTGCGAGCGAGGTGAGCACGGCCTCGGCGAACTCCTGGGGCTGGTCGTTTTGGAGGTAGTGGTTGGCGCGCGGGAGGATCCATAGCTCGTTGGCGCCCGGCTTCGTGGCGAGATAGGCGTTCCAGATGTGGGTGGCGACTCGAAGCGGGGAGACGACGTCGTAAATACCCCACACGAGGGTGATCGGCGCCGGTGATGCGCCAAGCGCCTCGAGCCACTCCTCCTCGTGCCTGGAGCGCTCGACGAGGTACTGGATGGTGTCGTGGATAACCGCGATGCCGTCGTTGAAGGCGAACGTCTCGGCGAGCGCCGCGATCGTCTCCTCGTCGGCGGGGCGCGGCGGCGTGAAGGTGTTCTGGCCCATGCCGGCCGCGAGCATCTCCGGCGTCGCCGTCTCGAGGACCTGCGGCGCGGTGCGCGCGTCAAGCACGAGGCGCTGGAACGGGTTCAGGTTGGACAGCGGGAGGAACATGTTCCCGTTGCTGAGCACGAGGCGGCTGAGCTCGAACGCCGCCGCTCCGGAGGCGCACCGCGCGGCGAAGGCGAGCGCGACGCTGTCGCCTCGATCGTGGGCGACGACGGCGCCGGCTCGCGTCCCCAAGACCTCGCTGAGGTAGTGCTCGACCAGGTCGGCGTCGCGACCGAGCGTGTAGCTCTCGCCCTTCGGCTTGTCGGAGAAGCCGAACCCCGGAAAGTCCAGCAGGCAGACCCGGTGGTCCTCGCTGAGCGCCTCGGCAACGTCGTACCAATCGATGCTGCTGGTGGGGAAGCCGTGCAGCAGGAGCAGAGTCGGCGCCTCCGGATCCCCGAGCTCGGCATGGAAGACCTCGAGCTTGCCGGGAGACCCCGGCGGAACCCACTCGAAGAAGCTCCCCGCGTCCAGCCATTCCTTGGCGCGCCCGGCGACCATCGCGCTTGAGACCCTATTCGTGCGGATAACGTTCGCGCCGATGTCCGGCGAGGTCGAGACACGCCTCTGGATCGGCGGCGAGCTCGTCGGCGGCGCTGCGGGGCCGCTCGACGTCGAGAACCCCTTCACGGAGGAGACGATTGCGACCGTCGGCGTCGCGAGCGCCGAGCAGCTCGACGCCGCGGTGGCCTCGGCGCGCGAGTCCGCCCGCGGCTGGGAGCAAACGCCGGCCGGCGAGCGAGGCGAGATGCTGCACGAGGTCGCGCGGCGGCTTCGCGAGCGCACCGACGAGCTCGCGGCGCTCATGACCGCCGAGGGTGGAAAGCCCCTGGTCGAGAACCGCGACGAGGTCGGCTGGACCGCCGCCGCCTTCGACTACTACGCCGAGATCGGCCGCGACTCCGCCGGCCGCGTGATCCCGCCGATCGAGGCCACGCAGCTCGCCCTGGTGGTCAAGGAGCCGGTCGGCGTCGTTGCCTGCATCGTGCCCTGGAACTATCCGCTCCTGCTCCTCGCCTGGAAGCTGGCGCCGGCGCTCGCGGCCGGCAACCCCTGCGTGTGCAAGCCGTCGGAGCTGACCCCGCTCTCGACGCTCGCCCTCGCGCGCTGCCTCGACCATCTGCCGGCCGGAGTCGTGTCCCTCCTCGCCGGCGGCGGAGACGTCGGAGCCGCCCTCGTCGCCGACGAGCGCGTTGACTGCGTCGCCTTCACCGGCTCGGTGGAGACCGGCAAGCGCATAGCCGCGGCTTGCGCCGAGCGCGTCGCGCGGATCAACCTCGAGATGGGCGGCAAGGACCCCTTCATCGTCTGCGCGGACGTGGCCGACCGGATCGGGGTCGCGGCGAGGGGCGGAGCCTGGGCCGCGTTTCTCAACGCCGGGCAGGTCTGCACCTCGGCCGAGCGCTTCTACGTCGCTCGCGAGGTCTACGACGACTACCTCGAGGCCTTCGCGGAGACGACCCGCGGCCTCGTCGTCGGCGATCCGACCGACCCGGCCACCGACGTGGGCCCGATGGTCTCGGCGGCGCAGCGGGCGAAGGTGGTCAAGCAGGTCGAGGAGGCGGTCGCCGCCGGAGCGCAGGTCGTCACCGGGGGCGGCGAGGGAGGGAACGACCGAGGCCACTTCTTCGCACCGGCCGTCGTGACGGGCGCCGACGCCGAGACCGCATTGCTCAGCGAGGAGACGTTCGGCCCCGTGGCACCCCTCGTCCCCGTGGCCGACCTCGACGAGGCCATCGCCCTCGCCAACTCAACCCGCTTCGGGCTCGGCGCCAACGTCTACACGGCCGACCTCGCGACGATGGTCCGCTGCATGCGCGAGATCAAGGCCGGCACGGTCTGGTTCAACGACCCGCTCACCGACAACGACGCCGGCCCCTTCGGCGGCTTCAAGCAGTCGGGGCTCGGCCGCGAGCTCGGCCGCGAGGGCCTCGAGGCGTTCCAGGAGACCAAGCACGTGCACATCGAGACGGAGATCGCGCCGAAGGACTGGTGGTACCCGTACTCGGAGTACTCGGGGAGCTAGGGCCACGAGCCGCCCTCGGCGGCGCGGTCCCGCGGACCGCGATTGGCTGGTTAAGGAGGGGGCACCAAGCGGAATCGGTTTCGTTGTGGGATTGTGGGTGCTATAGCGCCCAATAGGCCACAACGAACCACCTCGGCGGAGGCTGGTACCCCCTAACTGACCCCAGACCGCGCCGGCAGCGCGGCGGCGCCGGAGCGGAGCGCCGGCGGGCGCGGCGGCGCGGCCGCGCCGGGCGGAACGCGGCGGGGTTAGGCCTCCTCCGGCGGCACCCAGCCACCCAGGGCGCGCTCCAGCTCCATCGCCACCGCGATCGAGACGTGGTCGTTGCCGTGAGCGGCGGCCACCTGGACGCCCACCGGCAGGCCCTTGCGGCCGAGGCCGAGCGGGACCTGCGTGGCGGGCATGCCGAGGAGGTTGAAGAGCGCCGTCGGCGCCAGAAGCCAGGGCCGGCCGACGGTCCAGCCGTGCCGCGGGGCGACGCGAGGGTGAGGCGGATGAAGCAGGACTCCGTCGCCGATCGTCGCCTCGATCTCCGATCCGAGCGATTGCGCGGCAGCGCGCGCCTTGCGGATCCGTCGCTCGGGCGTGTACTTGCCGGCTCGCTCCGAGGCCAGCGTCAGGAGCGTCGCGGGGGTGTGCGGGTTGTCGCGGCGGAAGGCGCTTCGCCACGTGACCTCGTCGCCGCCCTCGGAAACGATCAACTCGGCGAGCGAGACGCCGGCGCCCTCCTGGACAGCGGCCAGGAAGAGCTCGACGGCGCGGCGAACGGAGCGCATGTTCTCGCGACGAAGGTTGGCGCCGGTGGCGGCGAGGGCGCCCGCGGCTCGCTCGCGCGCATCGCGCAGCTCGCGGCTGACGGGGAGGTAGCTCGCTCCCTCGCTGATCACGACGTCGAGGCCCTCGATCTCGACGTCGTCCGGGTCACCCAGCTCGACATCGCCGGTGACGAAGCGATCGGCGCCGTCGGGGCCGGCGATCAGACGGAGCACCGCGGCGAGGTCCTCGGCGCGCCTTGAGATCGGCCCCAGCACCGACATCCCCATCGCCTCACCGTCGGACGTCGGGAAGTGGCCCGTGAACGGCACCAGGCCGCGGGAGGGCTTGTGCCCGAAGACGCCGTTGAAGAAGGCGGGCAGGCGGATCGATCCCGCGAAGTCGGTGCCGAGCCCGATCGGCGACCCGCCGCAGCCCACGGCCGCCCCCTCGCCTCCCGACGAGCCTCCCGCGGTGCGGCGACGGTCGTAGGCGTTGACCGTGCGGCCGTAGACGCGGTTGTCGGACTCGATCCACATCGTCAGCTCGGAGAGGTTGGTCAGGCCGAGGAGGACCGGCCCGGCGTCAAGCAGGCGCTGGGCGGCCGTCGCGGTCTCCTCGGCGGGACGATCGGCGCCGGCTCTTGAGCCCCGCTGAGTTCGGCAGGCCGGCGACGGCGATCGACTCCTTGATCGTCAACGGAACGCCGAGGAGTGGCGGCAGGTCGTCGGCCCCGGCGGTCGCGCGCTCGTCGGCCATGTCGGCCTCCGCCAGCGCCTCGTCGTAGCGCTCGACGACGACGGCATTGACGTCGGCACGCATCAGGGTCTCGATGTGCCGCTCGACCACCTCACGGGAGGTGACCTCGCCGTCGCGGATCATTCGCGCGAGATCTCTCGCCGATCGGCGGGTGAGGTCGCGGGGCGGGGCGGCGACGGCCATTTCGCGGGCGAGTGTACGTTGCGTGCGTGGGCCACGTCGCAGAACGACTCGGTGAGCTTGGGCTCCCGGCCCCGGTCGCGGAGCTGGCCCGGCGCGACTGGGACGCGATCGTCGTCGGGGCCGGGCACAACGGCCTCGTGGCGGCCGCGTACCTCGCTCGAGCGGGCCGGCGCGTGCTGGTGCTCGAGCGCCGCGAGCGGATCGGAGGTGCCTGCACCCTGGAGCGTCCCTTCGCTGACCCGGGCTTCGCCGCGAGCCCGTGCGCGTACCTCGTCGGCCTGCTCGACTCCTTGGTGATCGAGGAGCTGGGCCTGCGACAGCGCGGGCTCGCCACCCGGATCGCGGACCCCGAGCTCTTCATCCCGTTCGATGACGGCACGGCGTTCGTCCAGTGGCTCGATTCACGGCGCACCGAGGCGGCGTTGGGCGAAGCCGGCTTCGCCGAGACCGACATCCGCGGCCTCGCCGCCTACAACGAGCGCTTCGACCGCATCCGCCGCCTCCTCCGGGAGGGACCGCGCGACACCTGGGTCGGCGAGGCGCCCTCGCGAGCCGAGGTCGAGGAGCTCCTCGGCGGCGAGGGGTACCTGACCGACGTCGTCTTCGAGGCCTCGATCGCGGACGTCCTCGAGGAGCACTTCGCCGATTCGCGCATCAAGGATGCCCTTTGTCCGCAGGGCCTCATCGGGGTCCACGCAGGCCCACGCACGGCCGGGACCGCGGCGATCCACCTCATGCACCACATGGGAGTCCTCGACGGCCACCCGGGATCTTGGGGGTATGTCGAGGGCGGCATGGGCCAGGTGAGCTTCGCGATCTGCGAGGCGGCGCTGGAGGCCGGGGCGACGGTCGCGTGCGGGGTCGAGGTCGGCGCGATCAATCCCGCGGAGGGCGTGGAGCTGGAGGACGGGACGCCGGTGCGCGCGCCCACGATCGTCTGCAACGCCGACCCCAAGGTGGCGCTTCGCATGCTCGGGCATGGCGCCCCCGACGACTATGCCGGCCGGCTTCGCGACTGGAAGGTGCGCTCGCCGGTGATGAAGGTGAACGCCGCTCTGCGCAGCCTGCCGACGTGGACCGCCGCCGGCGGCGAGACCTGGCCGGCCCTCGGCACGGTGGACGTGACCGACGGCCTCGAGGCCTGCCAGAGCGCGTTCGAACGCTACGAGGGTGGTGACGCGGCCCTCGGCTACGCCGAGATCTACTGCCAGACGGCCGCCGACCCCTCGCCGGCGCCGCCGGGCGGGCATCTGATCAGCGCGTTCTGCCAGTACGCGCCCTACGAGGCGGTCGGTGACGCCGAGGCGCTCTTCGCCATGATCGAGCGCCACGCGCCGGGCTTCCGCGAGCTGGTCATCGAGCACGAGGTGCTGACGCCGGCCGACATCGAGAAGCGCATCGGCCTGACCGGCGGGAACATCTTCCAGGGCGAGTGCCTGCCCGACCAGATGTGGGATCGAAGGCTGAGCGCTCGCACCCCGGTCGACGGCCTCTACCTGTGCGGCGCGGCCACCCACCCGGGCGGGAGCGTCATCGGCCTCAACGGCCGCAACGCGGCCAAGGCCGTGCTCGCCGACGCCCGCTGAGCGCTCAGCCGGTTCCGGTGACGAACCGCCGGTAGGCGTCCCACGCCGGCTTGCGGTGGTTCCGCTTGTCGATCAAGCCGGCGTGATCGCACCACGGGCACGGTGCGTTGACGTTCCTCAGCGAGTCGCGCCAGTCGAACCAGGTCACGCTGCTCAAGTGCAGGCGGTGGCGGTCGCGCGACAGCGCGGAGAAGAGGCTCCTCAGCATCCGGGCCTGGCCGTGGCGGCCGAAGTTGTACTGGCTGGGATCTCGCTTCCTCGATCCCCAGCCGATCTCGCTCACCCAAAGCGGTGTATCGCCGTCGCCATGCCGGCGCATCGTCCGCCGGACGCGTTCGAGCTGGTTCACAACTCCGTCGATTCCCTTGGCGTACGGGTGGAATGCCATGACATCGAAGAAGCCCTTGATGCCCGGGACCCGCTCGTAGAGATTCTTGAGGTAGGAGATCCCGTGATAGTTCACGCGGCCCGGGACGCCCGCGAGGGCAATCCGCGCGCTGGGATCGATCTGACGGATGGCGTCGGCGGTTATCCGCACGAGCTTCCCGTAGAGCTCGACGTTCGGCTTCGGCCAGAAGGCGCCGGGGATGTTCGGCTCGTTCCAGACCTGCCAGGTCCTGACCGGCCGCGGTGTCGCGCCCTCATGGTCGTCCTCGTAGGCACCGCTCCAGTACCCGCCGCCCGGGCCGTAGCGCTTGACGGCGGCCCTCACGAAGGCCCGCCAGAGCGCGATCTCGCCGGAGGTCTTGACGGGCGGGTACGCGGTTGCGTTGCCGCCGGGCGACGTGGCGGGAACCATCCTCGGGGCCTTCGGCGCCGGCGCCGAGGCCGCCGCCGGGACGCTCTCGGTCACGGCCCAGAGCGGCGCTCCGAAGAGGACGGGGATCGTCGTCACCCCCTGGCTCGCCAGATTGCCGACCCAGCGGTCGAGCTTGCGCCAGTTGTAGAACGTGGGCGTCCCCTCCACGCCCCACCAGTCGAACGACAGCCGGGCCGTGCGGATGCCACCGCGCGCCATGCGCGCGGCGTCGTAGGGGTGCATCGGCGAGGAGAACAGCACGTTCACGCTCGAGAACAGGCGCGAGGTCGACGGCGCGGCCGAGCCGACGGGCACGAGCAGCGGCAAGCGCCGCCAGCGCCATCGCGAGCGTCACCGCCACCACGACCCTCGTCCCCCGGATCATCGCCCGGAAAATGGTACCCGGGTGGAGCGAGGCGCCTCAGGCGGAAAGGGCGAGCCGCAGCGCCTGCTGGCCCGCGGCGTCGGACGCGTCCTCTGGTCCCTCGAGCGAGGCGAGCCGCACACCCAGCAGCCGCACCGGGTGGGCCGGCCGGTTGGCGGCCAGCAGGGCGAGCGCCACCTCCGCGATCCGATCCGGTTCGTCCGTCGCCGCCGGCAGCGTCCGGGCCCGCGTCGTCGTCGTGAAGTCAGAGGTCCGGACCTTGATGCCGACCGTTCGGCCGCGGATGCCCTTGGCGCGCGCCCCCGCCGCCAAGCGTCGCGCCTGATCGCAGAGCACGCGCTCGAGCTCGGCGACGTCGGCGACGTCGGCGTCGAAGGTCGTCTCGACCGAGCGGGACTTCGCGGCGCGCTCGGTCGAGACCTCGTCATCGTCGCGAAAGTGAGCGCGATCGTGCAGCGACCGCCCGGCGCGATCGCCGAATCGCGCCGCGAGGTCCTCCACCGGATGACGCTGCAGCGCTCCGATCGTCTCGATGCCGATCGCGTGGAGCCGCTCGGCCGTGCGCGGGCCGATCCCCGGGATCAGCCGAGGCGCGTGATCGGCGAAGCGCGCCGCCGCCTGCTCCCTCCGCAGGACGACGAAGCCGCGCGGCTTCTCGGCGTCGGAGGCGACCTTCGCCACGAGCTTCGAGGGGCCGATCCCGACGGAGGCGTCGAGCCCGAGCTCGGCGCCGATCCGCCGCACGAGCCCGCTCATGACGTCGATCGGCGTATCGACGCCGGCCAGGTCGATGTAGGCCTCATCGAGCGAGACCTGCTCAACGGGCGCATCCAGCTCGCCGATCAGGTCCATGAGCGCGCGCGAGCGCTCCCGGTAGTGCGCCATGTCGGGTGCGAGATAGATCCCGTCCGGGCACAGCCGCCTGGCCCTGGCGACGGGCATCGCCGAGCCGACGCCGAAGCGGCGAGCCTCGTACGAGGCGGTGGTGACCACGGCGCGCGGCCCGTTCCAGGCGACGATCAGCGGCTGTCCGCGCAGCTCGGGCCGGCGCAGGAGCTCGAGGGCGACGTAGAAGGCGTCGATGTCGAGGTGGGCGATGACCCTTCTGGCGGGCATCGCCCGATCGTAAGACCGGCTCCGGCGGCGTTCGTCAGCGCACGGCTTTGCGATACGCAGGCCACGAGGGCTTCGCCCGCCCCTTCGCGCTCGTGAGGCCGGCGTGCTGGCACCACCCACAGTTGCCGAACGGGTACAACGGCTCCTGCCAGTTGAACCAGGTGACCTTCCAGATCCGCAGGTGGCGGCGCTGGCGGGCGAGCCTCTTGAAGGCCTTCGTGAGGATCTTCGCCTGCCCCTTCTTGCCCTCCTCGAAGCGGCCGCTCGAGGGCGGGCCCGAGCCCCAGCCCACCTCCGAGACCCAGATCTTCGTGCGCCCGTCGTCCGCAGCGCGCATCGCCTTTCGCGCCCGCTTGATCTCGCGGATCATGTAGGAGACGCTCGGCCCGTAGGGATGAAGGCTGACGAGGTCGAATGCCGACTTCACGCCCGGCTGCTGGTAGAGCTGCCTGAGGTACTGGACGCAGCCGTTCGCCTTCACCTTGCACGGCAGCCCACCGATCGCGATCCGGGCACGACGGTCCACCGACTTGAGCGCGTCGTGCGAGATGCGCAACAAGCCCGCGTACAGGGGCACCGAAACTGTAGGCCAGAAGTAGGCCTTGAGGTTGGGCTCGTTCCAGACCTCCCACGTGTGGATCGGGAGCGCCTTGCCCCCCGGCTTTGCCTGGTGGTAGGGCCCCTTCCAAAACGTTCCGCCCGGCCCGTAGCGGCGCGCCGCCGCCGCGACGAAGTTCGACCAGCCCTGGGCGCCGCGCTGGGTGCTGTTCGGAGGCTGCCGATTCACCTGCGTCGGCGGGGTCGGCCGGGTTGACCGCCCACGCCGGCGACCCGTAGAGGACCGGGATCGGCACGATCCTCCGACCGGGCGAGGTTGCGGACCGTGGTATCGATCGGCGCCCAGTCGTAGGTGCCCTGGGTGGACCTCGACCGACGACCAGTCCATCCCGAAGAGCACCGACCCCACGTGCCCTGAGGCCATGCGCTTCGCGGTCGTGACCGTGACGCTCGGATAGAAGTTGAAGTTGACGCCGAAGAAGGAGCGCAGGTGCTTCCCGGCAGGCCCTGACGCCCCGCTCGATGCCGTGGTCGATGTAGCCGTCGCTGCAAGGGCGGCGACGATCGCCACCCAGGCCATCCTGGCCCGTACCCCTGTCACCCCATGAAGCTTAGACGGAGGCCGGATCGGCGGACGCGCGCGCCTGCGCCCGCTCGATCAGCTCGCGCTGGACGGCGCGCGGGGGGTCGCTGGGCTGGCGGCGCGTCCACCGACCGTCCTTGTCGAGGTCCCAGGCGTTCGTGTTGTCGGCCAGGCTGCGATCGAGCACATCGATGAGCTCGTCGCGGCACTGCGGATCGGTCACGGGGACCACCAGCTCGACCCGGTTGTAGAGGTTGCGCGGCATGAGGTCGGCCGAGCCGATGTAGATGTGCGGCTCCTCGCCCGGTCGCTCGAACGAGTAGATGCGCGAATGCTCGAGGAAGCGCCCGACCACGGAGACCACGCCGATGTTCTCCGACACGTCGGGGACGCCGGGACGCAGCGCGCAGATCCCGCGGACGTTGAGCTCGACGGGCACGCCGGCTCGGGAGGCCCGGTAGAGGGCGCGGATCGAGGGAGCGTCGAGCAGCGAGTTCATCTTCATCCTGATCCTCGCCGGGCGCCCGGGCGAGTGGGCGGCGATCGTCTTCTCGATCTCCTCGAGAATGCCGCGCTGGAGGTTGAACGGCGCGATCAGCGCCTTGCGGTAGCGGCGCGGGCGGGCGTAGCCCGTGAGGTAGTTGAACATCTCGGCGATGTCGGACCCGAGGTCCGGGTCGCACGTGAAGAGGCCAACGTCGGTGTAGATACGGGCCGTCTTCGGGTTGTAGTTGCCGGTTCCGATGTGCGCGTAATGGCGCACCCCGTCGCCCTCGCGGCGCGCGATGAGCACGCACTTGACGTGCGTCTTGAGCGCCGGGATGCCGTAGACGACGTGAACGCCCGCCTCCTCGAGCTTCTTCGCCCAGCTGATGTTGGCGCGTTCGTCGAATCGCGCCTTGAGCTCGACGAGGCAAACGGCCTGCTTGCCGCGCTCCGCCGCCTCGATGAGGGCGGGAACGAGCGGCGAGTCAGCGCTCGTTCGGTACACGGTCTGCTTGATCGCGAGCACGTCCGGGTCGGCGACCGCCTGCTCCACGAAGCGCTCGACCGACGTGGCGAACGAGTCGTAGGGATGGTGGACGAGCACGTCCGACTCGCGCATGGCCGCGAAGATGTCGCCGGGCTGGTCCTCCTCGCCGCGAAGCCGCGGGTGGGTCACCGGCGCGAACGGCGGGTAGGAGAGCTCGCCGAAACCGCCGATGCCGGCGATGTCCCAGAGGTCGGAGAGGTCGAGCGGGCTCGGTGCCGCGTACACCTGCCGCTCGGAGATCCGGAGCGCCTCCACGAGCTGGCCCCGGATGCGCGGGCTCATGGCGCTCTCCACCTCGAGGCGAACCACCTCGCCGAAGCGGCGGCGTCGGAGCTCCTCCTCGACCGCCTCGAGCAGGTCGTCGGCCTCGTCGGAGACGTCGTAGTCGGTATCGCGCGTGACCCGGAACAGGGCATGGTCGACGATCTCCATCCCCGGGAAGAGCGAGTCCAGGTTGGCGGCGATCAGGTCCTCGAGGGGAACGAACGGGGCTCCATCGCTCCCGAGCCGGACGAACCGACCGAGGAGCTCCTTCGGGACCTTGACGCGCGCGAGGACCTCGGTGCCCTGGTCGGGGTCCCGAACTATCACGGCCAGGCTCAGCGAGAGGTTGGATATGTACGGAAACGGGCGACCGAGCCCGATCACCAGCGGCGTCAGGGCCGGGAAGATGCGGGCCGCGTAGAGGCGCTCCATCTCGCGCCGCTCCTCCTCGGACGCGTCGGCCACCGAGATGAAGCGGATGCCGTGCTCGGCCAGCGACGGAACGAGCTCGCCCGCAAAGCAGCGCGCCATCCGGTCTCGCTGCGCCGCGACAACGTCGGCGATCGCGTCGATCTGCTCGTCGGCCGAAAGCCCGTCGGCGCCGCGCGCGTCGCGGCCGAGCTCGACCTGGTCGTGGAGGTTGGCGACGCGGACCATGAAGAACTCGTCCAGGTTCGACTCCCAGATCGCGCAGAACTTGATCCGCTCGAGCAGGGGCACCGAGGAGTCCTCCGCGAGCTGGAGCACGCGGTCGTTGAAGTCGAGCCACGAGAGCTCGCGGTTGTAGTAGAGGGATGGGTCCTCGAGGTCGACGGAGGGCTCGCCGTCGTCGGCTCGCTCGGCCGCGGCCGGCGGCCGCGCGGTGGCGGCGATGCTTGCCTGGGTCTCGATCTGGGTTGGCTCCATCCTCTCCTCGGGAGCCATGCTAGAGCGCGCGGCCGCTCAGGCGGCGCGAAGCGCCGGGCCGGGTGCCGGCTTGCGGGCCCGGGCGCCGAGCGCGCGGTCATAGGCGGCGGCGAGCTGCCCGAGGCTCGCGTCCCAGCTCCGGCCTCGAACCGCCTCGCGCCCCGCTGCGCCAAGTCGCGCGCGGAGGAAGCGCGAGGCCGCGAGCTGCGCCAGCGCCGTCGCCAGCTCGCCCGCATCCGGCGCGCAGAGCCAACCGGTTCGCCGGTCCTGGATGAGCGTCGCCGGGCCACCCTCTCCGACCGCCACGACCGCCAGCCCGCTCGCCTGCGCCTCGGTGACGACCTGACCGTAGGTGTCGGTCCGCGAGCAGAACAGGAACAGGTCGGCGCTCGCGTACGCGCGAGCGAGCGCCGGGCGATCGAGCCAGCCGAGGACCGTGACCTTCTCGCCGAGCCGAGCCCGAAGCCACTGCTCCTCGGGCCCGCCGCCGGCGATGACGAGGTGCAGCCTCGGGTCGCGCTCGCGCGCGGCCTCGTAGGAGTCCGCGAGCAGATCGATCCCCTTCTCGCGCGCGATCCGCCCGGCGTAGAGCACGGTGATCTCGCCCGGGAGGGAGCCTGCGTCGCGCTTCGCCGGGTCGAACATCTCGACGTCGACGCCTCGCACCCAGCGCGCGATCCGGTCAGCCGGCACGCCCAGCCCCTCCAGCGAGCGATCGGCCGAGGCGCTCGGCGACAGGACGCGCCGCGCGCGTCCGTAGAGGCCCGAGAGCACCATCCGCATGGCGACCACGAGGCGGGGATCGCCCCCGCGAAGCTCGGCATAGTCGTCGAGCGCGGTGTGGTGGCTCGCGACGAGTGCGGTCCCTGAGACGCCTGCCGCGAGGGCGGCGCCGATGCCGGCCGGCCCCGGCGCCGTGACGTGGATCAGGTCGTAGCGCCCATCGGCGAGCGTCTCCACGAGCTCGGGGATGCTCGGCACGCCGACCTCGAGGCCGGGGTAGAACGGGACCTCGGCCTCGAGCACCGCCGGCAGCCGTCGATCGACCCGGCAATCGGTTCCCACCACGTCGACGTCGTAGCCGGGCACCCCTTGCTCGCGGATGCGCTCGACGGTGTGCGTGACGCCGTGCATCGAGCCCGCGCCGTCGACGACCACCGCAATGCGAGGCAGCTCGGATTCGCGCCGCTCGAGCTTCGCTCGCTCGCGCGCGAGAAAGCTCGTTGCCGGCGCGTATGGAATCGCGGGCACGCACGCAGCGAGGAGGGCCGCACCGGCCGCGCCGTAGCCCTCGCCGCTGGCGAGCGCGTGTGACCCGGCCTTGGCCGCGGCGCGCAGCCGTATCTCGTGCGAGGCGCGAGCGCGGCGATAGAGGTCGGAGTGGCTGAAGTCGTCGGCCTGCATCGCGCGAACCAGCGCCGCCGGATCGGCCGCCTCCTCGGGATCGAGGCTCACCGACCGCACCCACGCCGCCAGCAGCGCACGGGCGTGCTCGGGCCCGATGCCCGCGGCCCCCTCGCCGCCCCGCTCCTCGCCGTCGGCCACGACCCTGCTCGCCAGCTCGAGGATCTTCACGGCGTCGAGCCCGTCGCCATCGGCCTCCTCGCTGCCTGCCAGGACGCGGGCGCCGAGCGCGATCGCAGCGTGCGCCCACTTGGCGGCGCTCCCCTGCGCGCCCTTGGCCACCGCCCGGCCCGCCCGCAGGTGATCGAGAAACTCTTCCGGCGTCGAAGCGGGCGGCGTTTCGGTCCAGGTCCGCCCGATGTCAACGCCGGCGTGGTCGTCCGAGCCGCCGATCCCGCACGCGCCGTTCGTCTCCGCGTAGACGGCCGCCGGTTGGTTCAGCTCCGGGGCGCGCGAGCCGTTTCGCACCTCCCAGACGCCGAAGAGCTCCGCGAGGCGCCGGCGGTGGCGCGGGCGAAGCGGCGCGGCGACCGCGAAGAATGGATGCGCGAGAGCGCAGGCGATGCCGCGCTCGGCGAGGTAGTCCGCGCAGCTCTCGAGGTCGCCCGAGCGGGCCTGAAGCTCGGCGTGGTCCGCCGGCGTGATGCCGAAGCAGAGGACGTGGACCGCCTGCTCCTCACCGCGGAAGCGGGCGGTCAGCTCCTCCGAGACGACGACGTCGGGCCGATCAGCGATCGCGAGGCAGCCGTCGATCGTGTCGTGATCGGTGATGGTGACGAAGTCCATCCCACGCGCCTTTGCGAGCTCGTAGACCTCCTCGGGCGGGGTCGCGCATTCCGGAAGGTCGAGAGCCCGCTGAACGCCGAGCTTCGCGACGGCCGAGGCGGTCGAGTGACAGTGGAGGTCGGCCTTAGCGGTGGCCGGTGAGGGAATCATCGTCGTTCCCGTCCTTTCGCATCGATTTCACCCGGAAGGTTCGACGCGACCGCCCTTCACCACGTGAAGAACCTGCAAATGGACGGATACGGTCCTGTGAACGACCGGGCGCTACCAGGACCCGCGATGGGGCTTGCCCGGGTGGTCGAGCCAGACGCGGAAGAGGCGACCGAGCTTGCGGTCGCTCACGGCCTCCACGAGGTCGACGAACTGCCCGATCGTCGCGTTTGCGTAGCGATGGGCGGCGGTCCAGTCGCGGAGGGCGGTGTAGAAGTCGTGAGATCCGACGCGCTCGCGGAGCGCCTCGAGCGCCATCGCCCCCCGGAAGTAGACCGACGGCGCGAACAGGTGCTTCGGTCCGCCCACCCTTCCCGGCGGCGGGTCCCAGGCCGGATGGTCCTTCGCGGGTGTCGCGTAGGCCTGCCGGAAGTGGCGCCGGAGGCTCGGGCCTCCCTCGTGCGCCTGCCACATCCACTCGGCGAAGGTCGCGAAGCCCTCGTTGAGCCAGATGTCCCGCCAGCGCCGGAGGCTCACGGAGTCCCCGAACCACTGGTGGCCGAGCTCGTGGGCGACGAGGCCCGCCGTGGGAACCGACGTGTAGAGCGGGCGCGTCTGCGTCTCGAGCGCGAAGCCGGCGCTCGACGGATCGACGATGCCTCCGAGGGAGTCGAACGGATAGGGGCCGAACTTGCGCTCGAAGAAGCGCACGATCCGGCCGGTCTTGTGGACCTCGGATGCGGAGCCGGCCGAGGGGTCGATCGCGGTCCATGACGGGACGCCGGCGGCGCGCGAGCGGTCGAGCCGGAACCGCCCTATCGCCACCGTGGCGAGGTAGGTCGTCATCGGCTCGGACTCGGTCCAGCGGAAGGTGCGGCCCCGGGGGTCGCCAACGACCGCCTTCAGCCGCCCGTTCGAGACGCCGACGAGCGGGCGCGGCGCCGTGACGGCGATGTCGTAGCCGGCCTTGTCGGTCAGCGTGTCGTTGCACGGGAACCAGGTCGGAGCGCCCTGGGGCTCAGCGGCCACGGCCGCGCCGTCGTCGGTCGGAATCCAGCCCTCCTGCGAGCCGTCCGGGTCGGTGACTGGCTCCGGCTTTCCCGCGTAGCTGACGACGACCCGAAACGGGAAGCCGGACGGGATCTGCGAGGGAGGCGTGACGATCAGCTCCTGGCCGGAACGGCGCCATCGCGCCCGCTTGCCGCCGACGTCCACGCGTGCGACCCGCAGGCCGCGAAGGTCGAGGTGGAAGCGGCTCAGGTTCCGAGTCGCGGCCGCGGCGATCCTCGCGAACGCGTGGATTCGACCCGAGCCCCGCGCGTAGCGCAGGCGAAGGTCGTAGTGGACGACCTGGTAGCCGCGGTTGCCCGCGTGCGGGAAGAAGGGGTCACCGGCCGCCGGCGCGAGCGAGAGCGCGAAGAGGGAGCCCGTGGCGAGAAGCGCCGTCGCCGCGGCGCGATGCCTCACGACTCGGCCGTCTGCGGCGGTGCCGGAGCGGCGGCGGGGCCTTGGCCGTTCCCGGTGTCCGCGGCCGCCCGCGCCTCCGCGAGCGCGGCGGCCGCGTGCTCGGCCCGTTCGGCGGCCTCGCGCTCGTCGCGCTCCGCGCGCTCGAGCTCGAGGCGCGCGCGCTCCGCGCGCTCGGCGGCCCGGCGGCGCTCTCGCTCTCGCGTCAACACCCGCTCGGCGGCACGCTCGAGCCGATCCCAGACGCCCGAGCGATCCTGTTCGGCCCACAGCTCGCGGAAGCGGTCGTGAAGCGTGCCGTGTCGCGCCTCCACGTAGACCCCGAGGACCTCGAGGCCGCGATAGGAGGTTCGGTTCGGGGCGCGTGCCGCGAGCTCGGGCTCGAGGTCCGGCGCGTCGCCGGCCCGCGCGCGGACGGCGTCGGCGTCGGACGCCCGCAGCCTCGCAACGTGGCGCTCGACCTGGGGCAGCATCACCTCGCAGTCGTTGAGCTCGCCGAGGACATCCTGGAGATCACGCGCTCGGCGCCGAGCCTCCGCCGCGGGCCGGCCGAAGCACAGCTCCGTCGTCTCGAGGATGTACCGCACCCGCTTCGCGGCGATCCGCATGTCGTGCTGCGCCTTCGCCTCGGCGGGGTCGAGCGCGTCGGAGGCGAACGACCGCAGCTCGTCGAGGCGGACGAGCACGATGCGAGCGGCGTTCTCCGCCAGCGACGATGCGGGGTCGAGCTTCTTGACCTTCTTGGCCTTCACCCGGCGGCCTCCGCCCCGTCGACCAACTCCCGCAGGCGATCGGAGAGGCTGTCGAGCCACTCCTCGCTGACAAGGGCCGCAAGGGCCTCGTTCGCCTCGGCCTGCTGGCGCCGCTCGTCGGCGACCATGCTCGCGATCCCGGCGCGGTCGGCCGCCGGCATCCGGGCGGCGAAGTCCTCGAGCATGGTGATCGAGACGTCGCGGTCGCGCCGCTCGCCCAGCGCGTCGGCGAGCTTCTTCGTGTCGTTCAGCGCCGACTTCCAGAGGCGCTTCGCGAAGCAGGGCTCGAAGATCTCGAGCGCCGCCCGGAGCCTGCGGCTGGCGACCCGCATGTCGTGCACGCGCTCGATGTCGTCGGTGTCGAGAACGCCGCCGGAGTGCTCGGCAAGCTCAGCGGCGCGAACGGCGACGATCCGCTGGGCGGCCTCGGCGTACGGCTGCGCCGCGTCCAGTCCCTCGATGGGCCGGGGTCTGGCCATCGCCCGTAGCGTAACCCGCGCCCACCCTCAGGGCCTTGGTGCTAACTACGGGAAGATGCGACCGTGACCGCCGAAATCGAGCGTAAGTTCCGGATCGGCGTTCCACCGGCCTGGCTTGCCGAGCGACCGGCGGATGCCCTACGACAGGGATACCTCACGATGGGCGGCGACATCGAGATCCGGCTCCGGGAGGTCGGCGACCGGCAGGTGCTCACGGTCAAGCGCGGACACGGCGAGGTGCGCGACGAGGTCGAGGTGGAGATCTCACCGGAGCAGTTCGAAGCGCTCTGGCCCCTCACCGACGGACAGAGGCTCTCGAAGCGGCGCCGGCGCGTGCCTTTGGACGAAGGGGACCTCGTGGCCGAGGTGGACACCTACGAGGAGGGACTCGAGGGACTCGTCGTCGCCGAGGTCGAGTTCGGGTCCGAGTCCGAGGCGGACGCGTTCGAGCCTCCGCCGTGGTTGGGGGCTGAGATCACGGGGGACCAGCGCTTTGCGAACCAGGAGCTGGCCCGGGATGGGCTCCCGGACGATGAGCCTACGCCGCGATCTTCGCCGGGGTCCCGTTCGATGCGCCGAGCAGATCGAGGATGATCCCCTCCCGCAGGCCGCCCTTGCCGATCTGAAGCGGCTGGCCCAGCAGCTCCGAGAGCTTCTCCAAGAGCAGCACGCCGGTCGGAAGGATTCGGACGCGGCGCGGGTCGAGCTCGAAGCGCCTGGCGACGTCGCCAACCGGATCGCCGCACAGCACGCGAATGCCGCGCTCGAGCGTCTCGTACTCGAGCACCGCGCCGACCAGCGTCCGCAACGACGTTGC
>CAVYUG010000016.1:0-17748 GCA_963771655.1 uncultured Actinomycetes bacterium
AGTTGGGTCCGCCGGCCCGGACCGGTACCCGCGCCGTCGCATCGGCGGCCTCGAGGAGGTCGGCCGGAAGACCGTCCCGCTCGGCCCCGGCGCAGACGACGAGCGGCTTCTCCCCCGTCGCCTCCCCGATCGGCGTCTCGGCGCCGACGTCGAGCGCCAGCGTGGCGCCGGGCAAGGCCGCGAAGTCGGCCCGCGCGGGCGGGCGGGCGAAGATCGAGCCCATGCTCGCTCGCACCGCCTTCGGCGAGTGGGGGTCCGCGCACCCGGGCCCGAGCACCACGGGCCCGTCCGCGAGCGCGTGGGCGGAGCGGATGATCGCGCCCACGTTCCCGGGGTCGCCGACGCCGTGCAGATAGACGGCGAGCTCGCCCGCCGCCTCGGACCAGCGCTGGCGGTAGACGCCAAGGGCACGCGTGCCCGAGCCGAGAGAGCTCGCGCGGTCGAGCAGGTCCGGCTCCACGTCGGTGCCGGCGCGCAGCAGGAAGACCGGCTCACAGCCCTGGCCCGCCGCCGCCTCGACCAGGTCCTCGCCCTCGGCGACGAACAGGCCTTCGCGCTCGCGATGCTTTCGCTCGCGCAGCTTGCGGACCAGCTTCAGCTTCTCGTTGTCGTTTGAGGTGATCATCGAACGAAAAAGGGCGGCACTCTGGCCGCCCCGGGAGACTTCGCGATCGACACTAGGTCAGGCCGCGGTGGCCTCCCGGGCAAGCTCGGCAAATCGGCGAAACGCCTCGGGGTCGTGGACGGCGATGTCGGCGAGCATCTTCCGGTTCACCTCGACACCCGCCTCCTTGAGGCCGTGGACGAGCTCGGAGTAGCTCATGCCCTCTCGCCTCGCGGCGGCGTTGATCCGCGTGATCCAGAGGCGCCGGAAGTCGCGCTTGCGCGCCCGCCGGTCGCGGTAGGCGTACTGGCCGGAGCGCATGAGCTGCTCGTTGGCGAACCGGTAGCTCGAGTGCTTGCGCCCCCAGTAGCCCTTGGCCTGCTTCAGGACCTTCTTGCGCCGCCGCTTGCGAGCGACGGCGTTGGTCGCGCGGCTCACTTCAGCCGCCCTTTCCGCCCAGCAGCGTGCGAACGCGCTTCTGGTCGGGCTTCGCGACCTCGGTGGGCTTCGACATGTGGCGCTTGCGCTTCGGCGACTTGTGCTCGAGCATGTGACTCGAGTACGCGCGCCGCCCGCGCAGCTTGCCCTTGGCGGTCTTGCGGAAGCGCTTCTTGGCCCCGGAATGGGTTTTCATCTTCGGCATATCGAGCGGACTATTGAAGCAGAGCGAGGTCGGCTCGACGCCAACCGCCGGCGTCAGCCCGACGCTGCAGCGGCCGCCTCGCCCCCGTCGGAGGAGGCGTCGGTGTCGGGTGGTCCGGCGGAAGCCGCCTCGCCCTCGGCGATCGCGGCGCGCGTCGGCGCCAGCAGCATGCTCATGTTGCGACCCTCCTGCACCGGGTGATGCTCGATCACCGCAAGCTCCTCGATATCGGTGAAGAGGCGCTCCAGCAGGGTGCGGCCGCGCTCGGGGTGGGCCTGCTCGCGGCCGCGGAACATGATCGTGACCTTCACCTTGTTGTTGGCGCGAAGGAAGCGCTCGACGTGGCCGCGCTTGGTCTCGTAATCGTGCTGGGCGATCTTGGGCCGCAGCTTGATCTCGCGCACGTTCACCTGCTGCTGGTGCTTGCGCGCGGCCTTGGCCTTCTGCTCCTGCTCGTACTTGTACTTCGAGTAGTCGAGCAGGCGCGTGACGGGCGGGCGGGCGTCGGGCGCGACCTCGACCAGGTCGAGATCCTTGTCGCGCGCGAGCGCCATCGCCTGCTCGGTCTCGACGACGCCGATCTGGCTTCCGTCCTCGTCGATCAGGCGCACCTTCGGCACCCGGATCCGCTCGTTGATCCGCGTGGAGTCGCGCTCCGGGAGGGTCCGGTCGAACCTACGAGGGACCGGCACTATCGAAGGGCGCTGGGGAGCTTCAAGCTAACGACGGTGAGGAGTTCGGGACGAGGATGGGGGCACGTGGCGCTCAGCGGCGGCGCGATGTGTCGGTGCCCGGCATCTGCGCGGAGTATAGGCACTACCCGTTCACTTGCAGGCGCGCCGCCACGTCGGCCGCCGGCTCAGCCACGGCGTCGGGGTCGCCGTGCGCTCGCACCGACACCGTGCCGTCCGCCTCCTCGCGGTCGCCCACGACGAGCATGTACGGGGCCTTCGCGAGCTCCGCGTCTCGGATCCTGCGCCCCACCGACTCCGAGCGAGCGTCGACGCGCACGCGCGCTCCCGCCGCACCGAGCTCCTCCGCGACCCGGCCCGCGTATGCAGCGTGCCGGTCGGCGATCGGGAGCACCACGGCCTGTGTCGGCGCGAGCCAGACGGGGAAGCGGCCGGCGTGCTGCTCGATGAGGATTCCGATGAATCGCTCCAACGACCCGAGGAGCGCCCGGTGGATCATCACCGGGCGGTGGGGCGAGTCGTCCTCGCCGGTGAACGAGAGATCGAACCGCTCGGGCATCTGGAAGTCGAGCTGACAGGTGCCGAGCTGCCACGAGCGGCCGAGCACATCGGTGACGTGGAAGTCGATCTTCGGCCCGTAGAACGTCCCCTCCCCCGGGCTCACCTCGAAATCGCGCCCCTGGCGCTCGAGCGCCTCGCGAAGCGCGCCCTCGGCCCGCTCCCACTGCTCGTCGGTCCCGATCGACTTCTCCGGTCGAGTCGATAGCTCGACCCGCACATGCTCGAAGCCGAAGCGACCGTAGAGCTCGTCGATCGCGCGACAGATGGAGTCGACCTCGTCGGCGACCTGGTCGAGCGTGCAGTACACGTGGGCGTCGTCCTGGGTGAACGCGCGCACGCGAAGGAGCCCGTGCAGCACGCCCTCGCGCTCGTAGCGCGAGACGTGGCCGAACTCCGCCAGCCGCAGCGGCAGCTCGCGGTAGGAGTGGCGGTCCGACCCGAAGACGAGGCAGGCCCCGGGACAGTTCATCGGCTTCAGCGCGAAGCGCCGATCGTCCCCGCCACCCTCTCGCTCGGCCGGCGCGGCGAAGTACATGTTCTCCTTGTAGTTGTCCCAGTGGCCTGAGCGGTGCCAGAGCTCCTCGTCGAGCACCTGCGGCGTCTTGATCTCGACGTAGCCGCCACGGCGAAGCTGCTCGCGGACCTCGGCCTCGACGAGGCGGAGCAGGACGGTCCCCTCAGGCAGCCAGAAGGGCATCCCCGGTGCCTCGGGGCGGAGCATGAACAGCCCGAGCTCGGGGCCGAGCCGGCGGTGGTCGCGCGCCTTGGCCTCCTCGCGCTGGGTGAGGTGCTCCTCGAGGTCCTTCGGCGAGAAGAACGCGGTGCCGTAGATGCGCGTCAGCATCTGGCGGGACTCGTCGCCGCGCCAGTAGGCGCCCGCGACCGAGGTGAGCTTGAGCGCGCCGATGCGGCCGGTCCCGGGCCCGTGGGGGCCGCGGCAGAGGTCGGTGAACGGCCCGTTTCGGTAGAGCGAGACCGTCTCGACTCCCTCGTCGCGGATGAGGTCTTCGATCAGCTCGGCCTTGTAGGGCTCCCCGGCCTCGCGGAAGCGCTCGAGCGCTTCCCCCGTGGGCACGTCGGTGCGCTCGAACCGCTCGTCGGCGGCGATGTGGGACCGCATCGCCTCCTCGATCCGCTCGAGGTCGTCCTCCGAGGGACGAAACCCGTCGGGGAACTCGAAGTCGTAGTAGAAGCCGTCGGCGATCGGCGGGCCGATCGAGACCTTGGTCCCTGGCCACAGCTCGGTGACGGCCTCGGCGAGGACGTGCGCCGCGTCGTGGCGGATCAGCTCGAGAGCCTCGGGGCTTCGATCGGTGACGACCTCGATCTCGCCGCCGTCGGCGAGCGGGGCCGAGAGGTCACGAACCTCTCCATCCTCCTTGATCGCGAGCGCGGCCCTCGCGAGACCGGGACCGATCGCGGCCGCGGCGTCGGCGCCGGTGGCGCCTTCGGGCAGCTCGAGATCCGAGCCATCGGGCAGCTTGACGGTGAGGGACGCCATGGCGCGGATGCTATCCAGGGGGTTGTGGCATCCCGCTTTCCGGTTAGGCGGGGAGGTTTGCCCGAATTATTCGGGTCAAGTCGCCCCCCTCGCGGGGCGCTATCCGCTCGCCGGGTTCGCCCGGGCGCCGCCCGGAGCGATGAGGGGACACCCCCCTAGCCCGCCAGGCAACGGCCGGCGCTGCCACAGCGCATAGGGGCCGCTCGTCCGCTTTCGCCGCACACCGGCAAACGGCCGCTCCGCGCCCGCGTCCGTGATCACCCACGACACGCCGACCGGAGGCGGGGCGCCCGACGGCGCCCCCTGAGCTCCGACACAGACCCGGCCGCCCCGAAGCTCCCACACGAGGTAGTCGCGCCCGTGCTCGTCGGCGAGCAACTCGGGGGACGCGAGGACGAGCGTCGAGCGCCCGTCGAGCGTCGGCCGAAGCTCGGTGAGCTTCGGGCTGTAGGTCGCCGGGCCGACGGGCCCGTTGACGAGCGCCAGCGCCGTCGAGGCGGCAGCGGCGGCCCCGAAGGCGATGCATCCCGCCATGACCGCGGAGCGGCCGGGCGCCGCGTCCTCGAGAAGCGGCCTGACGGCGATCAGCATGGCCAGCGGGGCGGCGATCGAGATCGCCTTCGCCTCCTGATACGGCGTGCCGCCGACGAGCGCGTAGACGATGAGCAGCGCGGCCGCCGCGAGGGCGGCCGGCACGGCGAGCTCGCGGCGGCGAAGCCACCAGGCGAGACCCCAGGCGAGAACCGCGGCCGCCAGGGCGGCGCCGAGCCAGAAGGCAAACGCGGGCGCGAAGCCGCCTCCGGGCTCGACGCGGAAATCGCCCGACGGCCAGATGCCGAGCGCCTCGAGCGGGGAGATGCGGTTGAAGAGGTTGCCGAGGCCGGCCCCCTTCGGGTCGAAGGTCGAGTAGCTCGCGAAGTCGGCCATGCGACCGACCTCAGGAGCGGCCGCGAGAACCAGGATCACCATCGCGCCAACGGCGGGGGTCGCAGCCTCGCGGAGCGCACCGCGCCATTCGGGCCGCATCGCGAGCTCGGCGATGCCCCAGATGACCGCGGCCCCGCCGAGCCAGAGGAGCCCGGGGAAGCTGTAGCAGTAGACGGCGCCGACGCCGAGCACGGCAAGCGGCGCCGCGCGAAGCGCGCGCGGCGCGCCCGCCGGCGTGAGCTTCCCGGTCGAGATCTGGTGCAGCCCGATCGCGAACGCGAGCACCAGGAGCGCCTCGATCGATTCCTTGAACGCGCCCTGGACGAGGTAGCTCGCCCCCATGTACGAGAGTCCCACGAGGAGGCAGCCGACGATCCTGCGCACCGGGCCGAGCCGCCACAGCAGCGCCATCGGCGCCAGGCAGGTGGCCACGGCGACGGCCAGCGCGAGCCC
The DNA here is from genome assembly GCA_963771655.1 of uncultured Actinomycetes bacterium. Taxonomy (GTDB): domain Bacteria; phylum Actinomycetota; class Thermoleophilia; order Solirubrobacterales; family 70-9; genus JAWVFM01. Next base: position 5,382 of record CAVYUG010000016.1, read on the forward strand.
GTCGAAGGCGTGGACGAGGCTCGGCCCCGCGGCGGAAATCGCCGCCACGAGGCTGTGCGGCCCGAGGGGGTAGCCGGCCGCGATGAGGCTCGCGCTTTCGCCGTGCACCAGGCGCGAAGTCGCCAGCAGGTGCTGGGACATGTCCGGGTCGAGGCCCGTGCCGAGAATGCCGAACCGCCCCGCGACGATGAACGGAAGGGAGGCGGCGATGACCGCCGCCAGCTCGAGCGGGACCGCGGTCCGCACGGCGCGCGAGAGGTCGTCGAGGCGGCCGCGGAGGAAGATCGCGGCGGCGAGCGCCAGGACTCCGATCGCGACGAGCGCCGTGGTCCCCTCGCCGGGAAGCTGCACGGCGCCCCACGAGATCGCGCAGAGCATGGACAGGCCGACGGCGGGAGAAAGGCGCGACCACGTCCGGCGCCCGCACGCGGCGAAGGTCGCCTGGCCGACCAGGGCCGAAAGGCCCAGGATCAGCAGGAACGCGAAGTAGGTCCCAAGCACGGCGCCGCGGAGCCTAGAGCGAGGCCGCCAACCGGCTCTTCGGCGCCACGCCGCTTGCTACGTTGCGGGCGGGATCGGGATGGGACGTCGGCAAGCAACGACAGCCGCGGGTGTGCTCGCCTCGGCCATCGCCCTCGCGCTCGTCGCCGCGCCCGCGAGCGCGGACCTCGGCAACGGATACATCGGCTGGCCGAACGTCCTCCCGGGGCTTCACGTCGGCCCGGAGGGCCCGCCCCGCCCCATGCCCGGCTGCCGGAACCTGGGCCGCGGGTGCGTGAGCCGCCTGGTGAAACGGCTCCATCGCGAATGGGCCTCCGAGAACGCCGGCTGCGACCACCGCGCGGTCTTCACGATCGCCTACGAGCGGATCAGCCGCGAGATCCGCCACCGCCTGGCGCACCACGAGACCTTTCGCTATCCGCGCTGGTTCATCTCCGTCGTCCAGGGATTCTCCAACGAGTACTTCGCAACCCAGCGCCGCTACGACGCGGGAAAGCCGATCCCAGGCTCGTGGCGGATCTACTACGACGAGACCGCGAAGGGCGACGCGAACGCGGGGCAGGACCTGCTGCTCGCCTCGAACGCTCACACGAACCACGACCTCCCCTACGCCTACGCCGCGGCGGGCCTTCTGACCCGCAGGGGCGTCTCGCGTAAGCACGATCACGACCAGGTGAACGACGTCAACGCCTCCGTGTTCAAGGGCATCGCCGAGTACTACGGGGCCCATTACGACCCGTCCTTCAACTCGATCAACCCCACCTATCCGCTCGACCAGCTCGGCGCCCTCCAGGTGGTCCAGGTCTGGCGCGAGAACGCGTGGCGCCAGGCGGAGCGGCTCGTGAGCGCGAAGACAGCTGCCGAGCGCCACAAGGTCGAGCGCGAGATCGAGGACACCTCGGTCGCCTGGGCGAAAATGATCCGCTCGGTCGAGGTGCCGGGCTACCGCGAGACCCGCGATGCCTATTGCCGCGCGCATCCAGGGACGGGGTAGGGTCGCGAGTCTGAACGGACTCACGACGGACGTAGCTGACGCAACCCTCGAAGAAATCGTCGAGCGGACGGCCGCCTACTTCGAGAGCGCGCTGTGGGAGTCCGAGATCGGAAGTCGCGTCCTGGCGCGCCTCCTACGGGCGGGCATCGGCGAAGCGACCCTGCGGTCGTTCAGGGTCGGGTACGCGCCCGGGAACACCAAGGAGCTGCTCGGGCACCTGGCCCAGTGGGGGTATTCGCCCGCCGGTTTGACGTCCGCCGGGATCTTGAACCGCTCCAATCGAAGCGTTCAGCACGTCCGGTTCCACGCGCGGATCATGTTCCCGATCGCCGACGCGTCGGGCCGGGTGACGGGCTTCGCCGGTCTCGCGACTCACCTGGGGCCGTCGTGGCCGCTGTGGCTCGTCGCTGGAGATCAGGGCCTCTTCGACGCCGGATCCGCGATCTTCGGGATCCGCCAGGCGACCCCCGCGATCGAGCAGGCGGGAAGGGCGCTGATCCTCCGCGATTGCGTTCAGGTCCTCGCGCTCAACCAGCGGGGGCGCTGCGACATGGTCGGTGTGATCCAGAGTCCGATCACGCCCGGGCACGCCGCGCAGCTCGCCACGGCTCTGGGCGCCGGGGATGTCCGGTTAGCCCGCCGGGACGGCCTACTCGGCGTGGTGGTGGCTCCGCCCACCGCTGACGTCGACGACGAGGCGTTCGCGGCGCGTGGGACGCCGGACGGCTTTTCGCTGACCGATTCCACTCCGCGCGCGGAAAGGACCGCGGCGGGCGAAGCGAGCGTCTCCGCGACGCCATCCGAGGAGGAGGTCGGACGCGTCCGTCTTCTGGACTACCTCCTCGGAGCCGTGATGGGTGTGGGAATTCCGATTGGGCTGGTGCTGGTCGCGGCGCCCCACGACCGCTCCACCCGCGGCTCGACACCGACCCTGAACGTGATGATCATCGGCGTCGCCGTGGCGTATCTGCTGCTGTGGCTGGTCGTCTCGAGGATCTCAGCGCGCGTTCGCGCCCGTTCGCAGACGAGGCGGATGCGAGAGCCATGGATACGCGGAAAGGACGAGTGGCAGCCGACCGGATGGACCTACCACCGGCTCGAGGAGGTGCTGGTGGGCGCCGCTTTCGCCAGCGCGATCACGTGCCTCGTCCTCCTGATGACGGTCGGCGGCTTTCTCGGTTGAGCGCCAGTGCCTAGCGGGTGGCCGCCGCGGCCTTGCGCGCCTGCTTGACCACGAATCGGATCGCGTCGATCACGAGCTTCGGCTGGTCGAACTGGATGTAATGCCCGCTTCGGGTGGCGATCACGAGCCGAGCTCCGGGCACGAGCGCCGCGAGGTTGTCCTGGGACGCCTCAAAGGCCCGGTTCAGGGCCTCGATTGGAAACGCCGGCGGAAATCCGAACGGATTCGGGTCCGTGCGGGAGTGGGAGAGGACGACCAGGGGCATCCGACGAAGCGGCGTGTCCGCCTGCGCCTGTTGGGTCTCGGCGCCGCTGGCGGCCAGACTGAGTTGCTCGTAGTCGGCGTAGTCTCCGAACCCGGGCGGTGGTGATTGATAGACGACTGTGTCCGTGTATTGCTCGCGGGTCAGGAGCCGCTTCAGCGCCGCTGCGAACCACTCGCTCTGAGCGTCGATGGAGACGAGGCCCGCCACCTCTCGGGGGTAAGTGGTCGCATAGAGGCGGAGCACCATGCCGCCGAACGAGTGTCCGGCGAGAACATAGGGACCGCGGAGGCGGGCGCCAGGCAAGGCGCGCGCCTTGCGCAGCAGCGCGTGCAGGTCGCTGACGATGTCGGCCGCGGTCCGAGGCATTGCCACCGGGTCGCTTCGGCTGACGCCCTTCGGCTGGCCGAGGGCGCCATCCCACGTGGTCCCGGGGCGATCGTAGGCGCACACGCGCGTGAACCGAGCGACGGCCGGAAGGATCGCCTGGCGGCCCCGCTCGTGAGCGTGCCACACGCGTGCGGTGTTGCCGGAGCCCGCCTCCAGCAGGACCGTCGGACGGCCGCTGCCACGACATTCGAGGTACATCCTGCGGCCGCCGCGAATCCCGACGCGGCGTGCGAAGTCGGGGCGGACCGTTCGGGAGCGATCAGCCGCCGGGCGCGGCCCATTCAGCTCGGCGCCGTTGGCCTGAGCCGGTCCGCCGCCGCCCGCGGCGAGGGGCACCACCGCGGTCAGAGCGAGCAGCGATAACGCTGTGAAGATGAGGCGTCCGTGCCGTGTCATGGGCGCTACTGGGCTCGAACCAGTGACCTCCAGCTTGTCGAGCTGGCGCTCTCCCAACTGAGCTAAGCGCCCGGGCCGCCGAGTTTAGCCCGCGCTCAAGCCCTCTCGATCGCCACCGATTCGTCGGCCACCATCGCCTCAGAGGCGCCGAATACGATCGCTGTGCCCATTCGTGCCAGTTCGAGAGCGCGATCGAAGGTCCTGCGACAGTCGCACCAGCACAGAGCGACCGCCTCTCCGACCTGCGCACCAGCCCCGGCGAGCGTCGCGATGATCGGACGGTGCCACTCGTCGGCCGCCTCGTAGTCCTCTGCCGTTCGCTCTCGCCGCTCGACCCCATGACGCTCGAGCCACCAAGCGGAGACGGATCATGAAGGCTCGCTCGGAGCCGACGGAATTCCGGCGGTAGGCCGCTGCCACGGAGCGGCCGTCGCGAGCGCTGTCAGCGCACACGTGGCCAGCAGAATGACCACCGGCGTTAGCGGCAGCTCGACGGTGCGGACGAACTCGACGGGGTTGACGACGAGTGCAACGACTGAGGCGCACGCGATCCCGATCGCCACCGGCACGACGGGCTTTCGCCGGGCGACGGCGGCACCAAACGCCGCGAGCACGATGACTAGGAGGGCGCCGGTGTCATAAATCTCGTAGGTCAGCGCCTGGCCGGCGATCGAGGCCAGCGCGTGCCCGTACCAGCCGGCGAAGCTCGAGCTCGTCGCGCCGATCTGGGTCTGCCAGTCATATATCCAGTTGAGCTGGCCCTCGACCCCAGGGCCGTGAAGCAGCGCGCTCCCGACGAGAAAGATCACCGCAGCGCCCACCGTGACCACGAGCAGACGCTGGGCAGCCCGGCGCGCCGCCGGGTCGCGCCAGCCCGCGACCAGCGCACCGAGTGCGGCGCCAACCGGCAGGTATATGGCTGGGCGGGTGAACGCAAGCAGCGTCGCGGCGATCCCGATCGCGACAAGGAGGCCCGTGCCCGGGCGTTTCAGGTACAGCAGGATGCCGCCCAGTGTCAGCAGCCAGAGAAGCAGTGCCGGCTCATCCGTCACTCCGACGGCGGCGACCGCGTGGACCGGCGGCGCCGCCGCAAGGGCCACCGCCCCGATGCCCGCAATCCAGGGCGGCGCGTAGAGCAGGAGGATGCCGAACATGACGAGAACGGCCAAGACGTAGCACGCGGTCGAAATGTACTCGACGCTCCGCGCCCCAGAGATTGGGTAGAGCGCGGCGGCGACGGCCGGGTAAAGAGGCCGGTTGCGGAACAACGGAAACTGGCGCGCGAAGTAGTCAGGTGGGTGGCTCGTGTAGCGCGGATCCGTCCGAGCGCTTGGTGCGGAGGAATACGTCCTCATGATCCGGTTCGCTTCCGTCAGCGCTGCGTGATCGTCGAGGCCGCGGTCCTCGAGCGTCATGCGCAGGTAGATCTCCGAGTCCGGTGGCCACTTCCCGCGATCATGATGAAGGCGGTAGGCGCCGCTGGCGAGCGCCACGAGCGCGACCGCACACAGGATGACGAGGCAGGCACTTCTTCCGCCCCCTGTGATCCATGCTGCCCACCGGCGAAGGCGTTCGACGACGGCGGCTCGTCGCATCGCGGCGAACGCTAACGTCGGTCGTAGACGTCGCGGCAACGCCAGGTTCCTGCGACAGCTGACGGAGCGTCAGTCGAGACGGGCGCAGCCACCATGGCCGAAATTGCGAAACGAAGCCAAACATCGCGCCAACGGCAACGATCGGACCGGAGGAGCGCGCACCGATAAGGATTCGAACCGTGGGCCCTGTGGCCTCGGTTTCGTAGACCTCCGGCGCGAAGGCCAGAAACCGTTGAGATAGCCAGATCCATGCGTGCCAGGCTGGCCGCCTCGGTCGCCGTCGCGACGAGCCCGTAGCTGCCGGAGCGAGCCCCTTTCCACCGAGCCGACTCGTGAACTCAAAGCGGTTCTTGCCGACGCAAAGCCGGCTGCCTCATTGTCGAGCTGGCGCTCTCCCAACTGAGCTAAGCGCCCCGATCATCGAGTTTACGGGCAGGCATATGATCGCGCCGCTCAGCCTTCGGAGCGCGCTCCGGCCCGCAGGAGGGCCGGCACCTGGTGCAGCGGATTGGGGCTGTGCAGCAGGACCACGCCAAGCTCGCGCCCCCCGATTCGACGCGTGACGACATAGCAACGGCCCGCCGCGGTCGTGTAGCCGGTCTTGAGGCCGGTTATTCCGGGGGTGCGGTTGGCGATGAACGGGTTGATGTTCCACAGGTCGAGGTAGTGGCCTTTGATCGGGAAGCGGAAGCGCGCGTGCCGCTCGCCGACGACATGTGCGACCAGCGGGTTGGCCAGGTCGGCGCGGGCTAGCTGGGCGAGGTCGTATGGGCAGGAGTAGTTGCCGGCATCGCGGATGCCGCTCGGGGTCGAGAAGCGTGAGCAGCGAAGCCCCAGCCACTTCCCCCAGCGGTTCATGCGGTCGACGAACGCAGCCACGCTCCCGGCGTCGTGCTGCGCGAGCGCGATCGCCGCGTCGTTGCCCGAGACCAGGAGGAGGCCCGCGAACAGCGCGCGCAGCGGCACCTCCTTGCCCCTTGGCAGCACCCCGATCCCCGACCCCTGGTAGTGGACGGCCCGGCGGGTGACGAGCACCCTCTCCCTCGCCCGATCGTCGGTGGCGACGATGAGCGCGGTCATCATCTTCGTGAGGCTCGCTATCGGCAGCCTGCGCGCGGGGTTGCGCCGCCACAGCACCCGACCCGTTTCGGCGTCGAAGAGGATCCCGGCCTTCGGCGGGTGCGTGAAGGCGAGGTGCACCGGCGGCCTGCCCCGCTCGGGAAAAAGCCCGAACGGCCGGCTCGCCGACACGGGGGCCGCGGGGGGCGCTGCCGGTGGCCTTGATCGAGCCGGCGCCTTCGCCACGCCCTCGCTCGCCGGCCACGCGTCGGGGTCGAGGTAGAGGACGGTCGCGAGGGCCGCCGCCACGGCCACGATCGCCCAGGTCGCGAACCAGATCCTCACCTCGCCATAGGTTTACCCGACGACCGGCGGCTCCGCCGGGGATATCGTTGCCGCCGCATGGCGGAGTTCACGGGCAAGACGGTGGTGATCACGGGCGCCGGTTCGGGGATCGGGAGGGCGACCGCCCTGCTCTTCGGCCGCCACGGCGCCCTGCTTCACGTCAGCGACATCGACGCCGAGGCGGCCCACCGCGTGGCGGGCGAGATCGCGGCCGCGGGTGGCGAAGCGTCCGCACACGCCATCGACGTGACTGACGCCGACGCCGTCGATGCGCTCGCCGCCGCCGTCTTCGATGCCGATGGCGGCGTCGACGTGCTCCACAACAACGCGGGCATCGGGCATGCCGGGGCGGTCGAGGACACGCAGCTCTCCGATTGGCGGCGTGTGATCGAGGTCAATCTGATGGGGACGATCAACGGCATCCATGCATTCGTCCCGCGGATGCTGCGGCAGGGCCGGGCAGCCCACATCGTCAACACCGCCTCGATGCTGGGGTTGGTGGCGAGCCCCGAGCTCGGCCCCTACACGGCGTCGAAGTTCGGGGTCGTGGGCCTCACCGAGGCTCTCGACGCCGAGCTGCGACCGAAGGGAATCCGGCTCAGCGCGGTCTGCCCCGGCATCATCGACACGGCGATCACGCGGGAATCGACGTACCGCGGCGAGATCGCCGCCGATGCCGAGCGGATCCAGCGCTTCTACCGCGAGCGCGGGGCCTCGCCCGACGTCGTCGCCGAGGCGGTCCTCACCGCGATTCGCCGCAGGCGCGTGATCCAACCGGTGCCCTACAGCCACGTGATGCCGCTCTGGATCCTCCACCGGATCTCTCCCCGCGCCGCCGTGGCCGCCTCGCGGCTGACGAACCGCGTGATCAGGCGCTGAGCCCGGGCTTCAGGCGGCAGCCGGCGCGCGCGCGGGAGGCGGCGTCGCAACGAGGCCCTTGGCGTACATCGTCTCGATGAAGACCTCGCGAGTGGTGGCCGTCGGCTCCCAGTCGATCGCCGCCTTCAGCTTCTCGTTCGAGACGACCCAGGGGTAGCGGATGAAGTTGATGTTGCCCGGCGGCGACTCCACCCGCGGAGCGCGCAGGGCCCAGGCCGCGGCGTACATCCTTCGCACGGCCTTCATCGACATGTCGCGCGTCCGCAGCCCGATCATCTCCGCCGACTCACGCCAGGTGAGGGTGCCGTCGGAGGCGAGGTTGAACGCGCCCCCGGCCCTGGCGTCGAGCAGGCCGATGAGCGCGCTCACGACGTCGTCCTCGTGGACGAGCTGGAACTCCTCGTCGACGCCGTCGGGGATCGGGAGGAAGCTCGAGTTCTGCCAGGTCCGCGAGATGTAATTGTCGACGGCGGGGCCGAAGACGATGCTCGGCCGGACGATGGTCATCGTCCGGCCGGGATTCGAGGCGGCCCACAGCTGGCAGATGCGATCGGCGTCGGCCTTGTGGCGGGCATAGGAGAAGTCGGGCTGGCCGCGAACCGGCCAGTCCTCCGCGATCGGCCTGGGATTGTCGGGAAATGCCCCGTAGGCCGTCGCCGAGGAGGTCACGAGGACCTGCTCCGTGCCGGCGGCGGCGGCCGCGCGAAGGACGGCGTCGGTGCCGTTGACGTCGACGTCGTACATCCGCGCCTCGTCGTGGATCGGGTTGAGGATGAACGCAAGATGCACGAGCGAGTCGATGCGCTCCCGCTCGAGGAGCTCGCCCATCGCGCTCGCGTCGCGCACGTCCCCGCGGACGAACTCGGAGCCGCCGCTCGGCGTCGCGGGCGGGCGGACGTCGACGTTCACGATCCGCTCGGTCTCCCCCGGGGCGCGAGGACCTCCACGAGGCGCGAGCCGATGTACCCCGAGCCGCCGGTGATGAGATACCGCACATCGGTGATCGTAGCCCCGGACCACCTCTGCGGGCCGGTTCTGCGCGACCGCGAAGGAACGTCCCGCAAATTGCGGGATAGAGAACCGTAACTATGGGTACTGAAAAGTGTTAAGTTAGTACGCGCGTCCGTTAAGTCGGCATGTGCGACCGCCGATAGCGGCCGTGGAGACTTTTCAAGGCTGAAGGACCGACGGGCCAGCGGCGGGAATCGCTGGCGGTACGTCCTTTCGGAACCAAGGGCCCCTTCTCAGGGGCCCTTTTCCGTTGCCGGCGCGACCTCCAACCGCAGGCCGTCCACCCTCATGACGACCACCGGGTCGCCCGCTCGCACGGGCTCCGCGGCGTCCGCCGTCCACAGCTCGCCGCGCACGCGAACGCGCCCGCGCGGGTCGCAGTCCACCACCACCTCGGCCCGCATGCCGACGAGCGCCTCGACACCCGTCTTCTTGCCCCAGCCGAGCGTTCGCCGCCAGATTGCGAGCTCGAGGACCTCGAAGCACGCGGCGGCGAGGACCACCGCGATCCCCCAAGGCGACGGGAGGAACAACAGCGCGAGCACGATGGCGAGGATCAGGAGCATCTGTCATCCGGATCGTAGGCCTCGGGCGCAAGTAGCCTGAGCGCGTGCGCGCCCTCGTCATCTCGGACATGCACTTCGGGGCCTGGACGGGCGACGACCTGCTGCGGCACCGCTTCGCACTCGACGCGCTCGCGCCGGCGCTCGATGAAGTCGATGAGCTGATCATCCTCGGCGACCTCTACGACTTCCTCTTCTCGACCGTGGAGAACGCCTTCGACTCGGCTGAGGGCTTCTTCGAGCTCGTCGCTCGGAAGATGGCGGGCAAGCGCCTCGTCTTCTCCGCCGGCAACCACGACCACCACATCATGGTTCGCCAGCTGCGGACCGTTGTCGAGTATCGGGTGGCAACGGCCGACGATGCCGAGTGCGAGGCGGAGCTCGAAGGCCACCGCGGGTTCTTCAAGCGGTATCTCGACCGGCGCCTGCCCGACATCGAGTCCGAGATCGTGTACCCGACCTACCGCTTCGGCGACGCGCTCTGCTTCCACGGCCATTACCTCGACGCGCACATGACCGGCTCGCTCCCCGATCGCCTGCTCAACAGGGGGACCTGGGGCATCGCGGGCGGCCGACAGACACGGCCAACGATCTCCGACTACGAGGCGACGATCGTGCCCCTGACCGAGCTCCTCTTCACCGTCGCCCAGCTGCCGCGCGGGACCGAGGCCCAGAAGGCGGCCCAGGCCGAGCTCGAGCGCGTCGCGCACATCGCCGCCCTCATGCGCGCTCCGATCCGGGAGCTCGGCCGCATCGCCCGCGCAATCGCGCGCCGCCGCCGCCCCGGAGACGCCGACCCGACTCGCACGATCGACCCGAGCGACCACCCCTCCGACGCCCTCAGCGCGTACGGAAAGGTCGTTCGCAACCTCGGGTGGGACCAGGAGACGAAGACGATGGTCTTCGCGCACACGCACCAGCCGCTCGAGCGCTGCCGCGACGAGGGCGACGACGGCCTGGTGTTCTGGAACACCGGCTCGTGGATCTACGAGCCGCCCTCCCGCGACCCAGACGCGTGGGAGCGCTATCGCGAGCGCGCCTGGCCGGGGTCGGTCGTGCTGCTCGACACCAACCGACCCGAGCCCGAGCTGTTGCGGCTGCTGGAAGACTGTGCGGTCGCGGGCCCGGGATGGCGGCCCGGGAGCAACGAATGAACGCATCGACGCGCAAGAGGGCTCGAATCGGGCTGATCGCCCTGCTGGCGGCAGCTGCGCTCGTGCCCACCCCGTCAGCCTCCGCCGCCGGCGCGAGCCTCAACGGCATCCGCGACGCTCGCTACTGCGAGATCTTCACCGTCGTCACCGAGCCTTCGCCCGTGGCCACGGTGTGGAACACGCTCGGGCTGAACCGCTGCCCCCGCGCGTGGTGGGACGGCCTCGACCCGAACGCGCTCGCCGAGCAGCACCACGTGCCGCTCGTCGTCCTCAACGGGCCACGGCACTTCGTTGTCGACGGCGTCTCCGTTCCCAGGCTCGGCCGGGTCTCGACATTCGCGGGCAAGAGGCTCCGAGAGGCGGCGACGATCGACCTCTCCCAGACGGGCGGCGGGAAGCCCCCGCCCTACACGAATGTCCGGATCAGCCGCTCGAACACCTGGCGATACGGCAAGGGGAAGCAGGTCTTCGACCTGATCGATCCCTCTGGCCGCGTCTACCGCATGCAGGCATACTCAGGGATCGTCGATTCGTCACTCACCTACAGGAAGCTCGCGCACCTCGGCGATCGTCTCGACCTTCCGAGCGGCTGGCGCTACCGGGTGAGCCGGCTGGAGCAGGACCTGTCGCTCAAGGCTCATGGGAGCGCGACCGTCCTCCAGGACGACTTCGAGGACACCTACCAGCGCCTCCCGGCGCGCTTCGCCGTCAGCCCTTAGGTTTCCGGCGCGCAGCGGCGACGCGCTTCCGGGCCCGCTTGGCGGCCTGCTCGGCGCTTTTCACCTCCCGCTCGGCCTCGGCCAGCTCCCGCTCGGCCTCGGCCAGCTCCCGCTCGGCCTTCTCCCGCCTGCGGCGCTTGGCTTGATCCGCCTTCTTCGACCGCGCGCGAGCACGCGGCTTCGGAGCGGCAATGGCCCCGAAGCCGATCGACGCCGCCCGCTCCTCGCGCTCGAGCGTGCCGGCGAGGACCCGCGAGCGGACCTCCCCATCGACCGCGGCGGCCTCCAGCGTCTCTCGCACCTTGGCGAGCACCGCCTCGCTCGCGGGCTGCCGGAGCTCCGCGGCGAGCTCGCCGGCTTCCCTCACCAGCTCATCGAGCGCGGCGTCCTCCTCGTGAGCGATCCGGCGAAGCTTCTCGGCGTCGACCGAGCCCTCCGCCACCTCGCGCAGCTTCTCCACGAGCTCGGCCCAACTCCCAAGCGAATCCGGTGCTCGGTGCGAGAGCTGGTTGACGAGCCATGCGGGGCGCGTTGGCTTGCGCAGCTTTCGCACGCGCTCGCCGTCCTCGGCGCGCCCGTCCTCCCGGAGGCGCTTCGCCAACGCGTTTCGCGCGGAGACGAACTCGTCGGGCGGTGCGGCGAATAGCTCGCCGAGCTCGTCGGAGTCGAGGTCGGCGATCGCGTCCCTGGCCACGCGTCGATGCTAAACGTGCGGAGGACACGGCTCCGCCGGCCGCTTCCCTGTCGGTCGGATCAGCAGCCCGTGGGCGTCAGGCCGCGCTGGGCCGCGGTTCGGCAGTACGTGCCGAGTGGACCGGCCTTTGGGTTGCCGTTCTTGTTCAGGACGCCATAGGTGGGTGCCGTTGCTGTCGTCGATGATGTTCCAGACGTAGACCCCAGCCAGATCACTTTGTGCGGTAAGCCAGTCGCGGTAAGTCATCGTGATCGAGCCCTGTAGAGAGCCCGACACGTAGTTGTTTGTCTTCACGCCCGTCTCGGTCACCCAGATCGGACGCGCTCCGAGCTTCTTCTGATCGATTGACTCGATCGCCTTGTACTCATTCTGGATATCACTGAGCGCACTACTCGCAGTGATCGCACTCGTCTGGATCGGGTAAAGGTGTAAGCCCACCCCGTCAATGGCAACACGCAGAAGATTCAGCCTGTTCAGGTAGTCCTGAGGGCACATCCACGTCGAATCGTTGGCGGTGCACGAGGTGCTGTTGTTGTGTACCGGAGCCAGACCCGCGCTGATCACGGGGAAGCTCCCACCGCCTTCACCGCTGCGGAGGCCGATATGAGCATCTTGGAGTACT
>CAVYUG010000017.1:0-29209 GCA_963771655.1 uncultured Actinomycetes bacterium
TTCTACGCGCTCTTCGGCGGCGCCGACTTCGGCGCAGGCTTTTGGGACCTGATCGCCGGAGACGCCCATAAGGGCGCACGCCCACGAGCGCTAATCCAGCGTTCCCTGACGCCGGTCTGGGAGGCCAACCACGTCTGGCTGATCTTCATCCTCGTCGTCCTCTGGACCGCCTTCCCGCAGGCGTTCAGCGCAATCATGTCGACGCTCTACATTCCGCTGGCGCTGGCAGCCTTCGGGATCGTGCTGCGAGGTACGGGGTTCGCCTTCCGCAAGGAGCTCGAGAGCCTCGGCACTCAACGGGCTGCTGGAGCGACCTTCGCGCTCTCCTCCGTGCTGACCCCCTTCTTCATGGGCACGGTGGTCGGTGCGGTCGCGATCGGCAACGTCCCGGCGGCCGGCGACGGACCCTCGGTCTCGAGCTGGCTGCAACCGGCGCCGATGTTCTTCGGGGTGATGTTCGTCGCCACCAGCGCCTACCTCTCCGCGGTGTTGCTGATCGGCGACGCCCGCCGAGGCGGTGAGAACGACCTCGTCCGCTACTTCACTCGGCGGGCGCTCGGCGCGGGAGTCGTCGCGGGTCTCGCGGCGGTCGGGGGGCTCATCGACCTCCACTCGAGCGAGCCCTATGTCTACGACCGATTGGTCGACCAGGGGCTTCCCCTGGTCATCGTCTCGGCGCTCTGCGGGATCGCGGTGTTCTTCCTGCTTCTTCGCGGCAGGCCCCGCCTGCTGCGTCCACTCTCGGCGGCCGCCGTGGTGGCCGTCGTCTGGGGCTGGGGCGTGGCGCAGTTCCCCTACCTGCTTCCGACCTCGCTGACGATCAGCGCCGGGGCAGCGCCGGAGCCGACGCTGACGACGGTCCTGGTCGTCTTCGTCGTCGCCGCCGTGGTCGTGCTTCCGTCGCTCGGCCTCCTCTACACGCTGAGCCAGCGCGACCTCGTGGGCGAAGACCACTCGTCGCGCTGACGCCGAGGGCCTTCGGCGCTAACGCCCGGCCGCGAGCGTCCGCCGCCAACCGGTGAGGATCTCGTGGACGGCGGCAGCGCCGACGATGGGCTCGGCGGGAAGCTGCAGCCGCTCCGGGTGGAGGATGAACGGCCGGGTCTGCTCGCCGCCGAGTCCGCCGTGGAAGCAGATGAGCTCCTCGAACGCACAGCCCTCGTCCAGGTCCGGGTCGTAGAAGCTGCCGACCATGATGTCGGCGACGTGCTCGAAGCCGTCCGTCCGCCGCAGGTGGTCCGCGGCTCCCGGCCCGAACGCGGCGAGCGGGTCCTCGCCATCGACGGCGCCGTCGGCGAGGTATCGCGTGCCTCTCCCGCCCAGAACCGCGGCTCCGCGCTCCGATGAGCGCACCAATATCCAGCCGACATGCGGGTGGTTGCGGAGGGCGGGCACCAGCTCGGGATGCCGTTCGTCGATCTCCTCGAGCGTCATCCTTCGGCGCTCCTCCATCAGGTAGACGAGGCCGAGGTTGCCGGAGCCGAGGACCACCGCCTGGCGGTCGGAGACGTCGTTCTTAGGTCGCTTGCGCTCCCTTCTGCCGGTGGCCTCTCCCATCGCGTGGCCGACCATCGCGCTCTGCTCGTCGCCGCCGGCCAGGCCGGTGACCGCGCCGCCGGCCAGGGAGCGCTCGACCAGCTCGTCGAGCCCGTAGCCGTTTCGCTGCTTGAACGTCGCCCCCTGGGTCTGGCCGTGGTCGGAGAGGGCAACGATCTCGTAGGGCCGGGGGGCGAAGCGGCGCGCCCGCTCGATGCGCCCGAACTGCTGGTCGACCTTCCGCAGCGCCTCCAGGGTGTCGGCGCGCTCGAGGCCGGAGTGGTGCGCGACCTCGTCATAGCTCGAGAACGTCGCGTAGACCGCGGGCCGGCCGCGCATCATGTCGGTGAGCACACCGAAGACGATGAGGTCGCGGACGAACACGCACATCGTCGCGCGCAGCAGCGGATAGATGCCGCCTCGGTGCCCCCGGGGCCGAACGTCGCGCCGCGCCGCCCGGATCGCCGCGGTCCACTCGAGCGCGACCTCCCAGGCGAACAGGACCAGCGTCCGGGTGACGTTGAACCCGTTGGCGAGGAAGGCGCGATAGCCGGGGTTGGCCCCCCGCTCGGCGTCCATGCGCGAGACGGTGAGGATGACCTCGTCGGCCTCGCCCGAGAGCAGGTTGCCGCGGCTGGCGCCTCCATCCACCAGCAGGCCGGCGCCATTGGCGTGCCGGCGCTCGATCTCCGCGCAGTCGGCCGGAGCCGAGCAGCTCATCAGCCGGCCGGTCTCCTTCTCGACCCAGCGGAAGGCCGGGATGTCCTCGTTCGAGCCGAGCAGGATGCCGGCCTGGCAGGCGCCGGTTTGCGAGGAGAGATCGGGCTCCCATTCGACGAGGTCGTACCCCTCGTAGGCAACCCATCGGGCCATGTTCGGAGCGCTTCCGTCGCGCATGGCGTTCCGCAGCACCGGCAGCGCGAGGCCGTCGATCTCGAGGAAGATGATTCCCGGGACGTCGGTTCTCTGCCCGCCGCCCTGACGGCGGGCAACTCGCTTGACGACGCGCACGGTGTATTCCTCGTCGTCGTTCGTTCCCGTCATCACCTGGAGGACGATCGACACGGCCGCCATCACGAGCGACGCCGCCAGCGCGCTGCCGAACGACTTCACGGTGATCAGGCTCGGCAGCACCTCGTCCGCCAACACGAGGATGAGCGCATCGACCATCAGCACGAGGACGAAGCCGAGCGCGAGCATGAACGGAAGGCGCAACGCCGCGATCATCGGCGGCAGGACCGCGTTCAGGATCGCGATCACCGCCGCCACGACGATCGCGGCGGCGGGGCGATCGAGGTGAACCCCCGGGACGAGGCCCGCCGCGACGTACACCGACGCGGCGGAGACGATCCACGCGACGATCAGCCGGAGCGGCCGAAATCTCGGCACCGACGGCTCCCAAACCGGCTCGGAACCGTATGCGCTCATTCCCCGCCTCGACGGGCCCGGCGCTTGGCGGCCCGCTCTTCCTTGATCTCGCGCGTGCGGACCTTCGCGCCTGCGTAGGAGGTTTGCACCAGCTCCTTGCCGCCGGACCAACCGAACGCCCACGACACCATGACCACGGCGAAGACGACGTCCCAAGCCGAGATGATCAATTGCTGGGCGACGGAATACGCGGTGGCGTTCGAGGCGCTCGTCGAGCCACGCAGTGCAGCCGTGTTGGCGGCCTGGGTGACACCGACCCCGCCGGGCGTCACCGACACGGAGTTCGCGACCGAGTTCGACGCCGTCACCGTCGCAACGTTATGGAAGGTGACAGGGATGCCGTACGCGCCGAGGAATACGGCCACGATCCCCAGCCGCGCGAGATAGCTCCCGAGCTCGGGCAGGGCGACGCTGACCAAGGCCTTGCGCGGCGTGCGCAGCACCGCACCCCCCACCGCGAGCTGGGCGCGCAGCTTGGCCGCCCGCCTCCAGAAGAGCCGCGCCAGCAGGACGAGTAGGAGGATTGCCCCGATGGCAAACATCGCGACCGCGACGGGGTGGTCCGAGACGACGCCGAGGTTGACCGAGAGTGAGCTCGAGACGCTGATGAAGAGGTACAGGTAGAGCGCGATGTTGAAGACCGAGAAGGGGATCTTCTGGACGACGAGACCCGAGAACACGGCCGCGAACGTCGCGCCCGCGATGACCGCGGTGAACATCCCGAGCATCACCCAGGTGCCGATGTTCGCGGGGAGAAACGCGTTCATCGCCACCGCCGCCGCGTAGGACGCGAGGACGATCCGAAACGAGACGCCCGCCCGGGGGAAGGCGGCTCGAAGGATCCCGAGCCACGCGAGTGCGGCGAGCGTCGTCTGAAGCGTCTCGAGCACCACACCGCCGACCACGGCCGACAGCGGCACCTGCGCGACCTTGTCGAAGAGGGCCCGGATCCAGTCGCTCACCGGAATGCCCAGGAGGTCGAGGACGTAGAGGACGACGGCGACTCCGGCGATCCATGCGGCGATCCGAACCAGCCGTTGCCAGATCGGGGCGCCGGCCGGTGCGGTCGCAGCCTCCACAGCACGACGGTATCTGGCGCCGAGCAAATAGTTTCTCCCGATGAACGAGGCCGACAGGGTCCGCTTCATCGGGCACGCGACCGTCGAGATCGAGCTGTCGGGCGTCGCGCTCCTGACCGATCCGTTCCTGCGCGATCGCGTTGGGCCCCTCGTCCGCATGCCACCGTCGGTGGACGTCGCTGCGCTCGCCCCCGACGCCGTCCTCGTCTCCCACCTCGACCGCGACCACCTCGACCTCCCGTCCCTGCGGAGCCTCGCCGGAAAGCCGCGCTTGATAGTCCCCCGCGGCGGCGCTGCCTTCGCCCGGCGCCACGGCTTCGAGTCCGTGACCGAGCTCGCCGTGGGCGAGAGCACATCGGTCGGAGCGCTCGAGGTGACGGCCGTGCCGGCCGTGCACGACGGGCGGCGCGCCCCCTATGGACCCACGGCGCAGCCCGTCGGCTACCTGGTCAAGGGACGGCGCCGGGTCTATTTCGCCGGCGATACCGACCTCTTCGACGGCATGGCCGAGCTGTCCGACTCCCTCGACCTGGCTCTCGTCCCGATCACCGGCTGGGGGCCGACGCTCGGCGCCGGGCATCTGGACCCGGAGCGCGCTGCCCGCGCGCTCGCGCTCCTGCGTCCCCGCATGGCGGTCCCGATCCATTGGGGCACGCTTCACCCGCTCGGCCTCAGGCGCTTCATGTCGCACCAGCTATCCGAGAGCCCGCATGAATTCGCCCGCCACGCTGCCCGGATCGCGCCGAGCGTCGAGGTGCGCGTGCTCGCGCCAGGCGAATCGCTCACCCTCGCAAACTCACCCGGTTCGGGTGACGACAGCGCCGAGCCTAGGGGTAAGAGTTCTCGCGATGGCTGAGATGGAGCGCCCCGACACCTCCCCTTCGCCCGAGGGCACGCCCGGTTCCGCGCCTGAGGCCTCGGCGAGCCCGCCGCCCGAGGGGTCGCCGCCCTCCGACCCACGGCGGCGACACCGCGTCCTGGTGTGGTCGCTCGTCGTGTTCGCCTCGCTGGTGCTGATCTTCTCGATCGTCGCGAACTGGGTCCAGACCGAGCTGCTCGACAGCGGCCAGGTTGCGACCACCACCGAACAGATCCTCGAGGACTCGGACGTACAGCAGCAGCTCAGCATCTTCACTGTCGATCAGCTCTACGCCAACGTCGACGTCCAGGGCGCGATCGCGCAGAAGCTGCCCTCCTCCGTTCAGGCGTTCGCCGTTCCAATCACGGCGGCAACGAGGCAGCTCGCCACGAACGTGGCGGAGAAGGCACTCGCCTCGCCTGAGGTTCAAGGCCTCGTCACCGGCGCCATCGGCCTGGCACATCAGCAGTTCGTCAGCCTGATCGAGGACAAGGGCCAGTACGTCTCGACCACCGGCGGGGAGGTCACGCTCGAATACGGCGGCGTCGTCGCCGACCTCGCCGCCCGCCTCGGGGTGGACCCGGCGACGATCTCGAAGATCCAGGGTGTCATCCAGCAGTTCTCGGTGGACCTCAAGCAGCGCCTGAGCACGGCGCAGACCAACATCAAGTCCGCAAGAGCAAGCCTCGCCCAGGTGAAGAAGGGCCAGCTGAGCCCGGACACCGAGCAGACTCTCCAAACGCTGCAGAAGACCGCCGGTGAGCTTCAAACGGCGGTCGCGAGCCTCGTGCAGAAGATCAAGGGCGTTCAGTCGAGCGTTCCGGCTCAGCTCCAGAGCAAGCTGTCCGACCTCGAGGGCCGGTTGACCGACCTCGACGGCCGGTTGACCGGACTCGATACCCGCATCAGCGCCGTGCTCAAGGATCCAAGCCAGGCGAATATCGTCAAGCTCGATCCCGCGCTCGCCGCCCTCCAGTCACGCGTCACGGCGGCGCTCGACCGCCAGGCCGTGCAGCACCCCGGTGAGCTCGTCCTCATGAAGTCCAGCCAACTCGACGGACTTCAGAAGCTTGTCAGCGCGCTCCGCAGCCTCGGCTTCGTGCTGCCGCTGCTCGCGCTCCTGCTCTACCTGGGCGCCCTCTACCTGGCGAAGGGGTGGCGCCGCCAAGCGCTGATCGCAGCCGGGGGCGGGATCCTGGGGGCGGCGCTGGTCGTCCTGTTGGCGAGGCGCCTGCTCGGCGGCGCGGTCGTGGACTCCGAGGCGCTCTCCGAGACGGTCAAGCCGGCCATCGCGTCGATCTGGGACATCATTTCCGCCGGGCTTCGCCAGCGAGCGCTGTTCGTCGGAGTCATCGGACTGGCGTTCATCGGCGGAGGCGCGCTCGCGGGGCCCGGCCGCTACGCAATCGCCTCTCGGCGCTTTCTGGCGCCGTCCCTCCGCGACCATCCGGTCGCGGTCTACGGCGCCGTCGCGGCGCTGTTCCTGCTCTGGCTCTCGTTCATACCCGGGATCAACAACCTCGGCCAGGTCCTGGTGATCGTCGCGCTCGCGGCCCTGGCCGTGCTCGGCGTCGAGATACTGCGACGGCAGACGGCAAGAGAGTTCCCGAAGACCTAGGCCCAGGACCCGAGCGGGTCGTTGAGCTCAGCGAGCGAAGCGGGGCGTGCGGCCAGGCGGCGGCCGTGTTTCGTCACACCTCGCCGGTCGCGATGCGAGATGAAGCCGCATAGTCGACTACAACTCGCATCGCCAGCTGAGACCTCGAACGGAACTCACACGGGGCCGCCTAGGTGTGGGCGCCAGACCTAGGCCGCGCTCACCCGTCGACCGCGACGGGAATGTGCATGTACTGGTTGAGGAACGTCGAGCTGACGCGCTCGCATTCGCCGTCGAGCTCGATGTGCGGGAAGCGCTCGAGCGTCTCCTCGATCCACAGCTTCAGCTCGAGGCGCGCGAGCCCGGCGCCGAGGCAGAAGTGCCGGCCGCCGCCGCCGAAGCCCTGGTGGGGATTCGGATGGCGCCGCACGTCGAACAGGTGCGGATCCTCGAAGGCGGTTGCGTCGCGGTTGCCCGACACGTACCACAGCGCGAGCTTGTCGCCGGCCTTCACCGCCTGGCCCGCGACCTCGGTGTCGCGCGTGGCCGTCCGGCGCATGTACGCGAACGCCGGGTTGTAGCGGACGAACTCCTCCACGACCTGCTCGAGCGGAACCGCTCCGGAGCGCACGAGCTCCATCTGCTCGGGGTCGTCGATCAGGTTCTTGATGCCCGAGGTGAAGACAGCGCGCGTGGAGTCGTTGCCGGCCACCATGAGGAGGAAGAAGAACATCAGCACCTCCTCGTGGGAGAGACGCTCGCCGTCGACCTCGGCCTGGATGATCGCCGTGGTCAGGTCGTCGGTTGGGTTCCGCTCCCGCTCGGACACCATGGCGTCGACGTACGGGACGAACTCGTCGAGCGCCCGTTGGACCTCGCCGAGGTCGGGGACCAACCGCGGGTCCTCGAGCGCGGTGGTGCGGTTGGTCCAGTCGACGAGCCGGTCGGCGTCCTCTCGGGGCGCCCCCAGCATGTCGCCGATCACCATCGCCGGGACGTAGATGCCGATGTCCTGCACGAGGTCCACCCGCCCATCCGGGTGGGCTTCGAGCGCACGGTCGTAGACCAGGTTGATGATCTCGCGCATGCGCTCCGTGTGATCGAGCGCGCGCTTCGGGGTGAAGGCGCGCTGCACCAGCGCCTTGAGCCGGTCGTGGCGCGGCGGGTCCTGGGTGATCATCATGTTGGCCGCGAGGTCGATCGGGTCCGGCTTGTCTGGATCGGTCTCGAGCTTGTCGACGAGGATGATGCTGCGAGCCGAGGAGAAGGTTTCGAAGTCACGGCCCACCTCGGCGATGTCCTCGTAGCGGACGACCGACCAGAAGCCGGACTCCCAAGGGAAGTCCCCGAGCTCGCTCCAGTGGAGCGGTTCCTCGTTGCGCAGCGCCTCGAAGACGTCGTGCGGCGGGCCCGCTCGCCAGAGCTCGAGATCGCTGATGTCGAGCGACGCGAGGTCAGTTGGCGGGGTGAGGGTGCTCACGTCGTCACCGGCTGGCGGCGCCGATCGCGATCAGGTCCTGGGGATGGACCCAGGCATCGACCAGGGTATGACCGCCCGCATCTGCAATCGCGTCGCGGAGCGGGATCGCCCAGCGATGCTCGAGCAGCGCGATCCCGGCCGACGAGCCCGGCGGGATGTGGTCGGCGACGTACCAGGCGTCCTCGCCGTCGAAAAGCGAGCCGTCCTCGCCGGCCGCCGCGCCGGCCGCGGCCCCCGCCTCGGCGCCCTCCTCCCCGTCGGCTCCGAAGCCCACCAGCGCGCCCGCGAGAGCGCCCATCTCCATCGCCTCATCCTGCGAGAGGTCGCTGAGCTCGACCTTCGCGAGGTTGCCCTCCTCGTCGTGGTGGACGAACACCAGGTCGACGAGGCGAACAATGTCGGCCTCGCGCAGCCGGCGAAGCTCCTCGAGGATCTTGCCCTCGAACTTCCCGTGCTCGAAACCGACGACGAGCATCTGTACCGGTCCGAATTCTTCCATCTTCGATTCCTCCTGATTCAGGTGAAGCGGCCTATGTCCCCGCGAGCAGCTTCTGCTTCTCTGCCTCGAACTGCTCCTGCGTCAGGACGCCCGAGTCGAGCAGCCCCTTGAGCTTCGTCAGCGCGTCGATCCGGTCGGCCTCGGACATGGCCGATGCGGCGGGCGCCTGGTCCGCGGCTGGTGCCTGGGGCTGCGCCTGGCCCTGTCCCCCCTGCAGATCTGAGATCTCCTGATCCTGCGTCGCTTCAGCCTCCTGCTTTCGCTGTATGTGCTTGCCGGCCATGTAGCCGGCACCGCCGACCATCGCGGCGCGCATCAGCGGTCGTCGTCTTCCGATCAATGGCATCGCGGCTCCTCCTTCGATTCGGGCAGCACGATCCGCTGCACGGACTCATGGAACCGCTCCCGCACCTGTGCCGCATCGTGCGAAACGGGTGAAATCGCGACGGGGGCCGTATCACCCGAACCGGGCGATGCTAACCGGTTCCCCCCCGCCTACTCTCGTCGCGATGAGCCTGGTTCCCAACGAGAGGAGACTGAAATGAGAGGTGTCGGACGAGCGGTCTTCGTGGCTGTCCTGCTGCTGATCGCAGGCACGCTCAACATCATCTACGGCATCGGCGCAATCAGCGACGCTCACTTCTACACGAGTCAGGGCACCCACTATGTGTTCGGGAGCCTTCACACGTGGGGCTGGATAACGCTGATCCTCGGCATCTTCGAGCTGACAGCCGGGTTCTCGCTGTTCAGCGGCGGAACCTATGGCCGCGTGATGGGAATTGCGGCAGCGAGCCTGGGTGCGATCGGGGCGATCCTCGCCCTCACGGGACCGAATCCTTGGTGGGCGCTGTGCGTCTTCGCCATCTGCCTGTGGTGCATCCACGGCCTCGTCGTCTACGGCGAGCACGAGCGAACGCCGTAGCGCCCGACTCCCCGACGTACCCCCGCCCGGGTAGCCCGGGCGGGGGCCGTGCCGTGACGGCCTTCACCTATGAGCAGCGACCTCGTCTCAGTCTTCGTCCTGTCGCTTGTCGCGATGTTCAATCCGACGCTGCTCGCGGCGGTCACCGTGATGCTGCTCCTGCCGAACCCGAAGCGCCTGATGCTCGGGTACCTGCTCGGCGCCTACACGACAAGCATCACGCTCGGCCTGGTGATCGTCCACTCGATCCAGGGGTCGAGCTTCGAGACCACCTCGCGAAACACGATCAGCCCTGCGGAGGACATCGCGGTCGGCCTCATCCTGCTGCTCGTCGCCTATGTCCTCGGGAGCGGTCGAGATGAGCCGCTGCGCGAGCGGCGGCGGCGGCGGAAGGAGAAGAAATCGAAGGGCAAGGAGCCGAAGGAGCCATGGGTCCAGCGGATGCTCGGCCGGGGCTCACCTCGGATCACATTCGTCCTCGGCCTCCTGCTGTCGTTTCCGGGAGTGTCGTATCTCGACGCTCTGGACCACATCGCCAAGCTCGATCCCGGGGTCGTGCCGACCGTCCTGCTCGTCCTCTACTTCTGCCTCATGCAGCAGCTCCTGATCGAGCTGCCGCTCCTCGGATACGTGTTCTCGCCGGAGAAGACGCAGGACCGCGTCGTGCGGTTCCGCGTCTGGATCGACGCCAATGGCCGCCGTGCTGCCATCATCGGGGCGTCCGTGCTCGGCAGCCTCGCAATCGTCCGCGGCGTGGCCACGCTCTTGTAGATGTCCGGCTCACGGTCCTCCAAGCCGCCGTTCCAGCATCCTCGCCGCCCCCTGTCCGAGCGCCGCCCCTATGAGCGCCCCCGCGGCGGCGTCCCCCGGATAGTGCACTCCCGTGTGAACGCGCGAGTAGGCGACCAGGCCGGCGAGGCCCCGCAGCGCCAGCCCCGCTGCGGTCGAGGCGTGGCCGGCACCCGCGGCGAAGGCGAACGCGGCCGCAGAGTGGCCCGACGGGAAGGAGCTCGACCTGGGCATCTCGACATGGCGCGCGACCGGCACCTCCTGGGCGATCCTGTCGGGGCGCTGACGGCGCCCGAGGGGCTTCAGGCCGAGGTTCATCACCGTCGCCGCGGCCGCGACCCCCGCAAGGCCCAGCTTCGCCGCGCGGCGTCCCTTGCTGCCCCCGGCGACGGACATGACCGCCGCGGCGGCAAGCGAGAGCCGCGAGTAATCGGCCGCCGCCGACAGGCGTGCCATGGCGCGGTCGAGGCGAGGGGTCGGGGTCCGCGCGATCGCCGCGTACACCGCCAGGTCGAGACGCTCGGCCTCCTCGAGCAACGAGGCCGGCGGGGGGGGAGCATCGTGCACGAAGGGAGCATCCCATGACCCCGCGACGATGGGCCGCGACGGCGGCGCTCGTGCTTGCGGCGGCGGTGGTCGTCGGGGTGATCGCGCTCGCCCTCTCGGGCGATGCGCGCGTGCTCGCGTTCTTCGCCTGCCTCGCGGGCGCGGGCGCGGCGGCCTGGTACGCCGTGCTGAGGCGGGGGTGGCTCCACACCCTCGCTCTCGGCCTCAGCGCGCTGGCGCTTGCCGGCGCGGTCGTCATCTTCGTCCTCGGCGCGCACTTCGTCGAGACACTCCTGATCGCCGCCGGGGCGATCGCCGCGGTCGCATGCGCTCGACGGGCCTTCTTGGTGAGGGTCGCCCTGCCCAGCGCGCCGCCGCCCGAGCACCCAGTGCTCTTCTTCAACCCCAAGTCCGGCGGCGGCAAGGCCACGCGCTTCCACCTCGCGGACGAGGCGCGTAAGCGCGGCTTCGAAGCGGTCGAGTTGCAGCGCGGCGACGACCTGGGGGCGCTCGTGCGGGGCGCCGTGGCCCGCGGCGCCGACGGCCTCGCCATGGCGGGCGGCGACGGCTCGCAGGCGATCGTCGCGTCGATCGCCTCGGAGCTCGGGCTTCCCTATGCCTGCGTGCCGGCGGGCACCCGCAACCACCTCGCCCTCGACCTGGGCGTCGATCGCAACGACGTCGTCGGGGGCCTCGACGCCTTCGTCGAGGGCGGCGAGCGGATCGTCGACCTCGCCGAGGTGAACGGCCGTGTGTTCGTGAACAACGTCTCGCTGGGGCTCTACGCCCAGGCGGTCCAGCGGTCCGGGTACCGCAACGCCAAGCTCCGCACGATTCTCGACACCGTGCCCGACGTGCTCGGGCCCGAGGCTGAGCGCGGCGACCTTCGGTGGCGGGGCCCGGGCGGGCGGGCGCATACGTCCCACGCGGCGATCCTGGTCTCGAACAACCGCTATCGGCTCGGGCGCGTGATCGGCTCCGGCACGCGGCCCCGACTCGACGAAGGGGTGCTGGGGATCACGGTCCTGGGGGCCGACTCTGGTTCCGGCGGCAGCGCCGGACGTGCGGGCCGGTTGCGCGAGTGGGGCGCCTCCTCGTTCGACGTCGAGGCGGACAGCCCGGTCCCGGCCGGGATCGACGGCGAGGCGGTCGTGCTGGATCCGCCGCTGCGCTTCCGCATCCGGCACCGTGTCCTGCGGGTCCGGATCGCGAGCCAGCATCCTGGCGCCTCTCCGTCGGCCGGCACGCCGGACAGACCGCTCGCCGCGTTCCGCTCGCTGGCGCGAATCGCCGCGGGCCACGACGACTTCACACCCAGCCACCCAATCGGAGAGGAGAAATGATGGACGTCTTCGAGGTCGAGCAGAAGGAGACCCTGAACCGGAAGGAGGTCGCGACACGGCTTCGTGAGCTCGCCGACGTGCTGGCGGGCGACGAGGAGGAGGTCGAGTTCGAGCGCGGCGGCATGAGCTTCAAGATCCACGTGCCCGAGGAGGTACAGCTCAAGGTCGAATTCGAGGTCGAGTCCGACGAGCGCGAGCTCGAGATCGAGCTCAAGTGGTGACGCCCGGCGAGGCGGGTTTCACCCTTTCGAGATGATGCGAGGCCCGCGTCGCCGACGGAATATGGCGGGACTGCCCAGCTAGCGGCAAGGTGGAATCGATTTATGCCCTCGACAGCGACCAAAGCCAAGCCAACAGCGGCCAAAGCCAAGCCGGTCAGCACCGCCTCGGCGGAGGAGCGCGCGGCCAGAGGCAAGACGGCTCGCGAGAAGGTCCCACGCTCGAGCCACGGAGAGTGGGAGCCGTCGGCGCGCCGGAAGGACCCGGTGGATGTCCTCGAGGGCCAGGCCGAGACCCGAGTCCCCGAGCTGGTCCCGATCCGCTACGGGCGAATGCTCGCCTCGCCCTTCACCTTCTTCCGCGGCGCCGCGGCGATCATGGCGATGGACCTCGCGAAGACCCCCCAGTCTGGCGTTCAGGTCCAGGCATGCGGCGACGCGCACCTGTCGAACTTCGGCGTCTTCGCCGCCCCCGATCGGCGCCTCGTCCTCGACGTCAACGACTTCGACGAGACTCTCCCGGGTCCGTGGGAATGGGACGTTAAGCGCCTCGCCGCGAGCTTCGAGATCGCCGGGCGTGATCGCGACTTCACCCCGACTCAGACTCGCACTGCCGTCCTACGTGTGACGCGGGCGTACCGCGAGGCGATGCGGGAGTTCGCCGCGATGCGAAACCTCGAGGTGTGGTACGCGCGGCTCGACGTCGAGACCCTACTCGCCGAGCTGGCCAAGGCCATCGACCCCAGAGAGCTGAAGGCCGCCCGCCGCCGAGCGCAGAAGAACGTCAGGAAGGCCGAGAAGAAGAACAGCCTCAAGGCGTTCGAGCGCCTCGTCCACGAGGTCGACGGCGAGCCGCGCATCTTCAGCGATCCGCCGCTCCTGGTCCCCGGCCGCGAGCTCGTCTCCGAGGACCAGCTCGAGGAGCTCGAGGACCGGATCCGCGAGCTGCTCGGCCGCTACCGCGAGAGCCTCAAGGGCGACCGCCGGCATCTCTTCGACAGCTACCGGTTCGTCGATCTGGCCCGAAAGGTTGTCGGGGTCGGCAGCGTCGGCACCCGCGCCTGGGCCGTGCTGATGATGGGCCGCGACGGCCAGGACCCGCTCTTCCTGCAGGCCAAGGAGGCCGAGGCCTCGGTGCTCGAGCCCTACATCGGCAAAAGCGAGTTCGGAAACCACGGCGAGCGGGTGGTCGAGGGCCAGTGGCTGATGCAGGCGGCGAGCGACATCCTCCTCGGCTGGCTTCCGGCGATCGGGATGGACGACCGCAATCGCGACTTCTACGTGCGCCAGCTGTGGGACGGCAAGCGATCAGTAGAGGTCGAGACCCTGCCGCCGCAAGGGCTCGAGATCTACGGCCGGGTGTGCGGCTGGACGCTCGCCCGAGCCCACGCTCGCTCAGGCGACCGGATCGCGATCGCTTCCTACCTCGGCAAGGGGGAGAGCTTTGATCAGGCGATCGCCGATTTCTCCGAGCGCTACGCCGACCAGAACGAGCTCGACTACGGCGCCCTCTCGGACGCGGTCAAGTCGGGCCACATCGAGGCGCGGACGGACCTGGTCTGAGCCCTGGCTAGGCGGCCGCGGGCACGCCGTGCAGGGTCTCCTGAAGCTCACCCGTCGCGGAGCTCGAGAGAGACGACCACACGGGCGTGCCACCGTAATGGCGCAGGCCTTCCACGGCGGTTCCGGGCTTCACCGTCTCCAACATCAGGAACAGGCACGAGGTGCCCGGCTTGACCATGTCGCGCGCCCGCTCCTGGAAATCGTCATCGATCTGCCTGCCGATCTCGCCCATGATCGCGCCGAGACCGGCGCCGACCGCTATGCCGCAGACCGGGGTAAAGAAAAGGACCCCGAAGAGAGGGCCCCAGAACATCCCCCAGGTGGCGCCGGCTCCGACCGGATGATGGTTGGTGGTGGCCTTGTATCGCGCTTCGCTATCGCGGGCGATCACGGCAACCGCCTCAGGCTGAATCGCCAGATCATCCGCGAGCCGATAGACCTCCTCGGCCGCCTCGTGCGCCGTCGTCTCGTCGTCGTATCCGATCGCGATGAGGTCAGCCACAGCTGTCAACCTACGCTGCGAGGGTACGGCCGCCATCATCCGATGCGGGTGATTCGGCTCGCTATCGCTCCATCGCCCGCGCGGGTTCCTCGCTCAGCAGGCCCGCCTCGACGGCCCGCTCGACTGCCTCCCGGCGGGACGAGACATTGAGCTTGCGGTAGACCGCCTGGGCCTGCGTCTTGACCGTGTTCGGCGAGACATAGGCCTTCGCCGCGATCTGCGGGAACGAGAGGTGGGTGGGGAGGAACTGGAGGATCCGCAGCTCTGCGGGGGTCAGATCGCGAACGGCCGTCGCCGTAACGGCCTCGAGCGCCCTCTGCGTTTCCCGAAACCAGGTCCATAGAAGCGCGGCGTCCGGCGAGGCGACCGACCGCCGCCGTGCGTCGTCCAGAAGCTGCCGCGCCAGCGGCACCTCATCAAGCTTGACGGCTGCGCGGGCGAGCACGATCAGCGCCTCGGCCTCATACCAGCTGCCGAAATCGTCGAGCGCCTCGAGCAGCCGAAGGCCCGCGCGCAGGTCAGCGGCGGCTCTCTCGATCTGCCCGTCATGGGCTCGGACGAACGCGGCGGCCGCGAGGACGATCGCCATCGTCGGGTAGTCGCCGAGGCCCGATCGCTCCACCTGGGCGCTGGCTTGAGATGAGAGCATCCGCGCCACGTGCCAGTCGTCCTCGTCGGCGGCCAGGAGCGCCATCTGGGCGAGACAGATCGTCTGCAAGATCGGGGCCCCGAAAACCGCCGCGCGGCGTGCCCCCTCGGGCAGCTTCGCTCGCGCTATATCGGTCCCGCCCAGCATCAGCGCCGCAATCCCCTCGATCATGCAGCTCATCGCCAGCCATGGACTGTCCTCAGGAAGGGCCTTCGCGGCTGCCGAGGCGAGCTCGCGCATCTTCGGGATGCCGTCTCGCGCCAGGGTCGCGTCGAGGAGGGCGAGACCCGCAAAGAGCCCTTCGTTCTTGCGATCGTCGCCGGAGCCCTCCAACAACCCGTGTGCGACCCCGCTCCAATGCTCGGCGAGCCCGCCCTGGCCGCGTGACAGGTAGCCGTGCGCCGCGGTGAGGCTGAGGGCGGGATCGGACGCGATCCGGTCCGGGCCGAGGCGGTCGAGCCACCGCCTGACGGTCGCGTAGCGCCCGCGCGCCATGTACTCGGGCACCGCCTCCCACAGAAGCTCCCCCGCCCGGTCGAACGACTCGGCCTCGATCGCGTGATGGATCGCCTGCGTCGAATCGCCGTGGTCGGCCCACCACTCCGAGGCGCGGCCGTGAAGCCTGAGCTCGAGGTGCGGCTCGCTGCGGTGAAGCTCGGACCGAAGCATGCTCGAGAACAACGAATGGAACCGGAACCATTCGTCGCGGCGATCGAGAGGGATCAGCAACATGTTCTGGGTGGACAGATCGCGCAAGGTCGTGGTAGAGCCTCGTCGCTCGAGAAGGGCGTCGCAAAGCTCGCCCGTGAATCGGTCGAGGATCGAGATCCGCCGGAGGAAATCCACACGGCGTTTCGAGGCCGGCACCAGGAACTCGTCGCGTATGTAGTCGACGACGATCCGATCGTCACCGGCGAATTGGACGATGTGCGCGCCCGTCTCGGACTTGTCGGCCAGCGCGAGGCCGGCGAGGTAGAGGGCTGCCGGCCAACCCTCGGTTCGCCTCACGAGGACGTCGAGGTCGCCGGGCGTCGGTTCGAGCCCGAGGCGGCCGACCAGCTTCTCGCACTCGCGCCGCGTCATCACCAAGTCGGTGCGCCGAAGCTCCGTCAGGCGCCGATTCGCGCGCAGCCTCGCCAGGGGAAGGGAGGGCGCCGACCGGGTACTGAGCGCGAGCTGCGACCCCGGTCGGAGGTTGTCGACGAGCGTCCTGATAAGGCGAGCTGTCGACGGCGACTCGATGTGCTCGAGCTCATCGAGCACCAGCACGGTCGGCACCTCGCGCGTGGCCAGCGCCCGTTTCAGGCGCGGCAGCACGGCGGCTTCCAGCTCGCCGCCTGCCAACGCGGAAGAGAGCTCAGCCGGCACCGGCTCGATCGGGTCGAGCGTCTCGATCACCGCCGCCAGGAAAGCGACTGGATCGTTGTGCTCGTCCCCGAGGGTCACGGACGCGAACGGACGGGGATCGGCGGCAGCCCATTGGGCAAGAAGGACCGACTTCCCGTAGCCGGTTGGCGCGTCAAGCAGGACAACCGGCGCGGCCGACTCCTGTAGGCGCCGCAGGAGCCGTGGTCGCTCGACGAACGTGCCAAGGGCGACGGGATCCACCTCGACACCAGCCACCTGCCGGCTCCCGGAGCTGACCAACTCGTTCGCCGAGGTGGATGCGGTCAATTGTCAGGACCTCCTGTCCGTTCGTCGCAAGGACGAACGCGCACCCGTACACCGTCTCGGTGCGCAAAATCCACGGGGCAAACACCGATGTGGCTTTGCGAACGTCCGGAAAGCGCGTCCGGCAGCGGACTCATGGTGACACACTCGGCGCGCCCGCTATCAGTAGAAAGCCGCGCCGCGACTAGCCGCAGGCCGCCCGCTTCACTCGGCAGGCCGGCTGGGGCAGTCGAATGCTGATCAGGCGGATGACAACGACGACGAACGGCGGCGAGCGCCGCCTACGCTGCGTTGAAGGCGACCTGCTCGACGGCCCCACGCTCGATCACGAGGCCCGTCGACTCGGGGACCTCGATCCAGGCGCCCGGGAGGTCGCTGAGCGGCTCGGAGACGATCGCGCGATCTCCTTCCTCCAGCTTCTGCAGCCGCTCGTTGCCGGGATGGAGGCTTCGCAGGGCGTCGATGTCCTCCGAGACGAAGAGCGTGCGAGAGCTCCGCTCGGATGAGTAGCGCACCGCCCAGAGCCGCTCTCCATCGCTGATAGCGACGGTCATCTGAACCGGGTTGTCGATGCCGCGCTCGGCCGCCTTCCGTTCGACGAAGCCAACGGCCCGCTCCATCGCGCCGAGCGGGTCCTCCTCAAGGCCCAAGGTGAGCGCCAGGTGAAACAGGAGCTCGGAGTCGGTGGATCCGTCGATGCCGTCGAACAGCGAGGGATCGACGGCCAGCAGCAGGTCGCGGCGCATCGAGTGAAAGCCGTTGATGAACCCGTTGTGCACGAAGAGCCAGCGCCCATGGCGGAACGGGTGGCAGTTGGTCTGCTGCACCGCGCTGCCGATCGCGGCGCGGATGTGGGCGAGGAACAGGGGTGAGGAGATGTGGTCGGCCAACTCACGCAGGTTGGCGTCGTTCCAAGCGGGATTGACGCTGCGGTATCGGGCCGGGACGGTGGGATCCGCCGCGCCGTACCAGCCGACGCCGAAGCCGTCGCCGTTCGTCGTCTCGGCTCCCATCCGGGAGTGCAGGCTCTCGTCGATCAGCCCGTGCTCGGTCCTGAATAAGAGCTCGCCCAGAAGAAGGGGCTGGCCGACGTACGCGTTCCAGCGGCACATCGCCGCGCGATTCTGAATGCGCGGCAACCACGGAGCATCATCTCGATGGGGTGAAACCCCCTCGGCTTGGATCAGGAGATGATTTCCGCGTGATCAGCCAAGCCCTCACCCCCGCGCGCCGGCCAGCAGCGAGGGTCGATTGGGACCGCTGGATCGCCGCCGGCTTCGCAATCGGCTCGATGTGCTTCTTCATCGGGCCGTTTCCCGGCTTCGTGCAGCTCGTCGGCGAGGGCGCCGACGCTGCCGTGTTCTTCGCCGGCTCCATCTTCTTCACCACGGCCGCGTTCCTGGAGCTGCGCGAGGGAACCCTGCGGCAGCGCCGCCGCTTCGTCGGGGCGCCCTGGTGGAGCGCCGCGGTCCAGTTCGTCGGCACGCTGTTCTTCAACCTCAGCACGTTCCACGCGCTTCAGAGTGGCCTCTCGGCGCAGGAGACGAATCGGCTCGTCTGGGGTCCGGACGCGCTCGGCTCAGGCTGCTTCCTCGTCTCGGGCGCGCTCGCCTACAGCGTGACAATCGGGCCGCACATCCTTCCGGCCCGCTGGCGGCCCACGCAGGACGACCCGGCGTGGAGCATGGCGGCGGTCAACTTCGCCGGCTGCGTTCTCTTCGGCGTCGCGGCGATCGCGTCCTACGTGGTGCCGTCAACCGGGTCGGTGCTCGCGCTCGCCCCTGCGAACTGGGGCACGGCGCTGGGCGGCCTCTGCTTCTTCATCGGCTCCCTTCTCCTGTGGCGTCGATCATCGAAGGTCGGCGTACGGACCGCGGACGGCCATGGAGGCCGCTCCACAGCGAGCGCCCAGGTTGATCGCGGCGGGTAGGTCGAGGCCCGCCGCCAACCCGTAGGTCAGGCCCGCCGCGAACGAGTCGCCGGCGCCGTAGGAGTCGAGGATCGGGCCATTGAGGGCGGCCGCCGTCCATTTGACCGGGGCGGCGGCGGCCACCGTGACCGAGCCGCCGGCGGCGCCCGCCGTGCGCACAACCGCGCGAGGTGGCGGATCGAGATCGCCGGCCCTATAGGTCTCGCCAGGGTCGCTCGCGCTCGATACGAGCACGTCGACCTCGATGGCGGCGTCCAGGAGGGGCTCCATGGCTCGGACCGAGGCGACCAGCTTCTTGGCCCGGCGCGCCGCTCGGGCCGCGGTGGCGTCTCCAGCGGTGAAGTAGACGCCGTCGGCGTTCGCGAGCTCCGCCCAGGGCAGCGGATCGTTCCCTAACGGGCCCATGCGCTCTCCGATCACTGTGATCGTGCGCTCGCCCTGGGCGTCGAGCTGGACGAGCGCCCGTCGTTGGGGCTCGTCTCGCCAGGCGGCCTCGATGCGAACGCCCAGTGGCTCGAGGCCGCTCCGCGCCCGATGGCCCAGCTCGTCGTCGCCGATCGCCGTGATGAAGAGGCACTCGCCCGCCAGGCGGGCGAGCTGCACGGCGGCCACAGCGCCACCCCCCGCCGCCGCCTCCCAAGCGGGGTCCGCGTGCACGATCTCGCCGGGCTTCGGAACGTGGTGGACCTCCACGCATTCGGCCCACTCGACGTGGCCGACGACCGCGACCCGGACCGGGCCGCGCGCCCCTTCAGCCGCCGACATCGTCGATGACGATCGTGAAGGTCGCCTCGAATGTCTCACCCGGCTCCACAAGCGGCAGCGCCGGCCCTCCGGTGACGAGCGCGTTCGTTGGCGCCGTCATCGGCTCGAACGCGATCACGTCGTCGTCGGAGGGCGCGTAGACCTGGGCGTACGGATAGCCGGAGTCGAACGAGACCTCGATCCGGCGGCCGCCGCCGGCGAGGCCGAAGGGCGCCGAATCTGGCGGCGCGAGGTAGGCGTCGTCGAATGTCCGCGAGCCGAGTGGGCCCGTTTCGATCTCCACCGGGTCGCGATCGCCGGTGGGGAGCATGCGGTCGTCGAGGCGGAGCCGCTCCCGCACAGGGATCTCGACCAGCCACGCGGGGCGCGCGACTCCCGGGAGGCGGAAGTAGGGGTGATAGCCGAAAGCGACCGGCACCGCGACTTCCCCGGTGGCCCGGATCGTGGTCGCGACCTCGAGCGCGTTCCCGGCGAGCGCAGCTTCGAGTCGGATCTCGTGCGGAAACGGAAAGGCGGCCATCAGCCCGCCGTCGGCGCCGAAGTCGAAGGTCGCGGCCAGGACCGCGCGCTCGCCGCCGGCCTCGTGCCGCTCGACCCTCCAGCCTCCAGCGGCGGCGAGCAGGCCGTGGATCGGAAGGCCGCTCGGATCTACGCTCGGCCGCGCGGCCCCCTCGTCGAGATCCACTTCGCGGCCGCCGACCTCGAAGCGCATCCTCCCGAGACGGTTCGCCCATGGGTGGAGGAGCGGGATCCCCATGGTCGAGCGCTCGGCGACGTAGGTCGCGAGGCCACCGCGCTGCCCGAGGAGCTCCTCGCCGAGATGGCGCAGCGAGCAT
Organism: uncultured Actinomycetes bacterium; assembly: GCA_963771655.1. Classification (GTDB taxonomy): domain Bacteria; phylum Actinomycetota; class Thermoleophilia; order Solirubrobacterales; family 70-9; genus JAWVFM01. Next base: position 20,213 of record CAVYUG010000017.1, read on the forward strand.
CCCACCATGCCCGCGTCGGGCACGAACGCCGCCTCGATGCCACCGGCGGCCGCGCTCGAGAGCGTCAGCGCCGTGAACCCATCAACCGTGCGCTGTGCAACCGTCGCTTCCATCCCGCTGAGCTCCGGGACCGAGGCTAGCGTCGCGTCGCGATTGGCGCCGCCAGACGCTTCACTGCGCCCGCCCACGCGCCGAGCGCTCCCAACCCGTCGAAGCCACCGGTGTGTGGCGGTCCGGCGTTACCGGCGAGCGACCCAAACCGGCCCACGGCGTCATCTACGATCGCGACGGCGCCGACATAGGCGACGTGCGTGCCCACGCTGGTAACCATGACATCGGCTGGCCAGCACCAAGGCGGTGGGGTTCGGCCGAGCAGCGGGAACAGTGACAACGTCGCGCTCATCAGCGTGGCGCCGAAAATCGCGCTCGCCCAGGGCTCCGCAATCCTGCGATGCAGCACGCCGTGCCATATCCCGAACGCCGAGCCGTAGCTCCAGCGCAAGAGCAGCCCGAGGTCCCGATCTTCGCGGGCCGTCACGTGCGGCAGGTGCATGACCGATGCGACGATCTGGCCGGGAACGAGCGAGTCGTCGTAATCGAGCGGCCCACTGCGGCCCGACCGGAACCGTCGCTCCGCCGCGTACGCAAGCGTCATGGTGGCGGTCCCGGCGGTTCCCGCGACGATGCTGCGGATCGGCCAAGGAACGAGCGTCACAGAATGGCGATGGGGTTGATTGGCGATCCGGTCCCCCCGGGTATTCGCAGCGGCGCCGCGACGAACATGAACTCCCATCGCCCGGTGCGCTCGCACACCGCCGCCAGGTCCTCGAACTGGAGGTAATCGAAGAGGTGGACTCCCATCGCGTTGAGGGCCAGGACGTGGATCGGGAAGTCGACGCCCTCAGTCGTGCTCGGCGCCGTGTCGTTGTTGCCATCCGAACCCAAGGCAGCGACACCGCGGTCAGCGATGAACCTGGCTGCGGTGGGGTGCAGCCCGGCCTTCGCGCTCGCAACGTCCCACGGCCCGAGCTCCTCGAGGCGTCGAGCGTGGCCGGTGCGGACAAGGAGGACGTCGCCCGCGGCAACGCTCACACCCTGGCGCCGCTCGGCCTCCTCCAGATCGGCCGGCAGGACGCTCTCGCCAGGTTCGAGCCAGGGCACCTCGCGCAGGCCTGGAACGTCGAGGAGCACGCCACGGCCGACGATCCCGTTGCGGGCAACCTCGACCGCGTTGACCCGCGCCCCGTCCGGGGTGATCGAGGCGCTGGGCCGATCGTTGAAGAGGACACCGTCGAACGCCACGTGGCAGAGGGCGTCGAGATGGCTGTGGGTGTCGTTGTGGTAGTCGACGCCGACGTAGTCCTTGGCAAAGCGGAGCGTTCCCGAGCCGATCTCGACGTCGGCAAGCATGGTCATGCGGTGCTCGGCGGGCTCGGGGTTGTCGGGGCTCGGGTGGGTGTCGAGCGGTCGGCTGAGCGTCACAGTCTCGCCGTCGCGGACCAACTGGGCAGCGGCCGCGACCAGCTCGGGCGTGAGGAGGTTGAGGGCTCCCCGCTCGTCGTCGGAGCCCCAGCGTCCCCAGTTGGAGACGGAGGCGAAGAGCTTCCGAAACTCGCCGGCGCTAACGGCGTCAGCGGGACTCACGCGTGCTCCGGGCAACGTGGCCCGTGCGGGAAACCACCCTGAGGTGGATCACGAATCGCCGCCGTCAACGCGCTCGTCGGGAGCCTCGGCTCGGCGGATCACGGCCACCGCGGCGACAAGGCACGCTGCGATGCCGGCGAGCAGAAGGACGACCCCGACGACGGGACCCACGAAGAAGAACCCAGCGAAGACGACGAGCAGGCCGACGATGAGGACCAGCGCGAACTCGACGCCGATGAGGTCGGAGAGCTCGCCGCGCCGCGGCGCCGCCGAATCGTCCTTCGTGCCGCTGGTCGTCATCGACACGTGATTTTCAACGCCGGCGGAGGCGCCGGACATCACCCCGTTGGGATGATTTGTCCGCCGGCGCGGCGTGCAATGCTCGCCGTGAGATGGAAGGCACGCCCGAAGGCGCACCCGACGGCGCGGGGAGAAAGCACCGCGTGCTCGTCGTCGGCGGAGGCTTCGGAGGGCTCTTCGCCGCTCGCTTCCTGAGGCGCGCGCCGGTCGAGGTGACCGTGATCGATCGCGTCAACTACCACCTCTTCCAGCCGCTGCTGTACCAGGTCGCGACCGGGATCCTCGCCGAGGGCGACGTCGCCCCGCCGATCCGCAACGTGCTGCGGCGGCAGCGAAACGCCCAGGTGGCGCTCGCCGAGGTGGTTGCGTTCGACCTCGAGGCGCGCAACGTCACCGCGCGCAAGGTCGACGGTGAAACCGTCCCGATCGAGTACGACAGCATGATCGTCGCCGCCGGCGCCGGACAGTCCTATTTCGGCCACGACGAGTTCTCGCGCTGGGCACCCGGGATGAAGACGATCGACGACGCGCTCGAGCTGCGGGGACGGATCCTCGGCGCGTTCGAGATGGCCGTGCTGGAGCCGGATCCCGACAAGCGGCGCACGTGGCTCACCTTCGTGGTCGTCGGCGGCGGCCCGACGGGAGTCGAGATCGCGGGTCAGATCGCCGAGCTGTCGCGCCGCGTCCTGCCGCGCGAGTTCCACTCCATCGACGCGAGCAGCGCGCGCGTTCTGCTGTTCGACGGCGGGAAGCAGGTCCTCGCGACCTTCGGCGATCGCCTCTCCGGCAAGGCGGCCAAGGAGCTCGAGGGGCTCGGGGTCGAGATTCAGACGGGCAGCATCGTCACGGACATCGATCGGACCGGGGTCATGGTGAAGGGTGAGGACGGCGCGGTCCGCCGCGTCGATGCCCACACGAAGGTCTGGGCGGCCGGCGTCCAGGCATCGCCGCTCGCGAGGATGCTCGCCGAGGCAACCGGCGCCGAGTGCGACCGGGCCGGGCGGATCGCCGTCCTGCCCGACTGCTCGCTGCCGGGCCACCCCGAGGTCTTCGCAATCGGCGACATGATGTCGCTCGACGAGCTGCCGGGGGTGGCCGAGGTCGCGATGCAGCAGGGAATCCACGCGGCCCGGACAATCGCGCATCGCGTTCGCGGCGAGGGGGAGTCGAAGCCGTTCAAATACCGCGACCTGGGCAGCATGGCCACGATCTCGCGCTTCCGCGCCATCGTCAGCTTCAAGGGCATCCGCGTGGCCGGGTTTCTCGGCTGGCTCATGTGGCTCTTCGTCCACCTCGCCTTCCTGACCGGCTTCAAGAACCGATTCACCACCGTCCTGAGCTGGGGGCTCACCTTCATCGGAGGGGCGAGGAGCGAGCGGACGCTCACCGCCCAGCAGGTCATCGCACGGGTTGCGATCGCGGAGGCGGGCGGGCAGCCGTTCCTTCTCCGGCTCGCCGCCGAGGATCCCCCCGAACCGAAGGGGAACTAGCCCGGCGCCCCGGCCCTGCGATGGCGCTCGCGCAGGCGCCGCCTCATTCGGCGCTGCACCACGAGCGCCGTGGAGGCCCCCAGCGCCATCATCGCGACGTTCATCCCGAGCACGCCGAGCGAGCCCCATGCGCGATCGATCTCCCCAATTCCGGCCGCCACGCCAAGGTATCCCGCCGCAGGAATCGTCGTCACCGAGACCGCTACGCCGACGCCGGCGCTGGCGCGCGTCTCGAGGGCGAGCATTCCAGCCGCACCCGCGATGAAGGCGACGACGATGGTCTCGTGGTTGACCGTGGTGAGGCCTCCAAGGGCGCCCGCAGCGTGGCTCAGCGAGAACCCGGCGGCGAGCAGGTCGAGGTGGTTCTCGGCGAACGCGAGGATCGCCGCCGCGCCGGCTGTCACGACCAGCCCGAGCAGCAGCGTGGCGAGCGCCCGCACCGTCAGGTCGCGGTTGCGACCCACGATGCCGACTCCAATCGCCGTGATCGGCAGCAGGTCGGGGCTCACGGCCATCGCGCCGACGATGAGGATGGTGTTGAGCTCGAGCACGCCGTAACCGGCGATGACGCCGGCGGCGAACATGAACACGAGGTAGCGCCCGAGCGGCCGTGCGTTGTGCCACGCGGCCGCGAGGACGTCGGCCCACACCAGGCCCGCCTCGGGCGCCGCGTCCATCTGACCCACCACCTCGAGTCGCGTCAGAGTCACCGCGGCGTCGGGGACGCCGAGCAGGTCAAGCTCCGCGAGGACGGCGTCGGCTATGACCGGTCGCACCGTCCCGGAGACGATGACGTGCCCCGCCCGCGTCGCCTCGACCGCGCTGACTCGACTAACGCCGTCGAGCGCGTCGAGCCGCCCAGCGACATCGGCCATCGCGGCGGCGTCGCCAAACACCTCGACCCGCAACATCGCCGGCCGAGCCTAGCTCCCGAGGCGGCGTTAACCCCCCGTGCGGGCCAGCAGGTGGTCGCCCACTCGAAGCGCGTTGGCCATCGCCGTCAGCGCGGGGTTTACGGCGCCGATGCTCGGAAAGATGCTCGTATCGGCGATGTAGAGGTTGTCGATTTCGTGCGCCTTGCAGTTCGTGTCGACCACCGAGTCCGCAGGGTTGGACCCGAAGCGGCACGTTCCAGCCTGGTGGGCGACGCCGGCCACCGGGATGTCGGTGCGCAGATACGCATTGCGCGGGAGGAGATGGTCGTGCATGCCGAGGTCGGCGAGCAGCGACTTCAATCGCTCGTAGAGCCGCCTCTTCGGCTCCTCATTGGACGACTGGTAGCTCAGCCTGACCGCGCCGTCGCCGGTCAGGCTGACGCGGTTTTCCGGCCGCGGGAGGTCCTCGGTCGAGAGCCAGAAGTCGACGGCGTGCGTCGCCACCTTGTCGAGAGCCCATTCGGGCGCCAGCTTGGTCTCGATCGGCTTCTCGCCGCGGTACATCTCAGCTTGCGACTTGCCGACCATCTGGATATTCCCGAGCGGGTACTCGAAGTCGTCGCTGGCGAAGTAGTAGTCGTTCAGGCCCAGCGTCTTCTGGAAGACGGTCGGGTTCGGCTCCTTGGAGAGGGCTAGGACCGCCTGGCTGTTGTGGAACATGTAGTTGCGGCCGACCTGGTCCGATCCATTCGCGAGGCCGTTCGGGTGCTTGTCGCCGGCCGACGCCAGAAGCAACCTCGCCGTGTTCGCCGCGCCCGCTGCAACGACGACAACGTCCGCGGCGAAACTCTCGCTCTCGCCGTCACGCTCGACGACGACCTCTGTGACCGCCGTCCCGGCCTCATTGGTTCTCAGAGCGACGGCTTCGGCGTTCGTCAGGAGGGTGACGTTCGGGTGCTCGAGCGCCGGGCGCACCGCGAGCACCTCGGCGTCGGACTTCGCGTGGACAAGGCACGGAAAGCCGTCGCAAGTCGAGCATCGAACGCAGGCGCTGTACGGCATGTTCGATTCGTCAAGCATCACGCCGCACGGCGCGTGAAACGGGTGATGGCCGCTGGCCGCGAGGTCATCCGCCAGCTTCTGGATCCGCGGTTCGTGCGAGACCGCCGGGAACGGGTACGGCGCGCTCGCCGGCGGCTCGGTGGGGTCCTCGCCGCGGGCCCCGTGCACCTGGTAGAGCTGCTCGGCCTGCGTGTAATAGGGCTCCATGTCCTCGTAAGAGATGGGCCAGGCCGGCGATACGCCGTCGTGGTGGCGGAGCTCGCCGAAGTCCTCTGCTCGCAGGCGGTAGAGCGCCGCCCCGAAGAGCTTCGTCGCGCCGCCGACGAAGTAGTGGACCTGCGGCTGGAACGGCTTGCCATCCCCGTCGTACCACGTGTCAGCCGACATGTACCGGCCGTCGACGAAAACGTCGCCGACACTCCAGTTCTGCGGCTCGCGCGGGAGCCAATCGCCCCGCTCGAGCAGAAGGATCCGCTTGCCCGACGGGGCAAGACGGTGGACGAGCGTGCCGCCGCCGGCGCCGCTGCCGATGACGATGACGTCGTAGGAGTCCAAGGAGGGACTAGCCGCCGATCTCCTGCAACCGCTCTGTGAGGATCAGGCGTCCGGCTGCCTCGATCAGGGCGAGGTGCGAGAACGCCTGCGGGAAGTTTCCGAGGTGGCGGGCGGTCTCGGCGTCGAACTCCTCGGCGTAGAGGCCCAGCGGCGAGCCGATGCGGAGTAGGCGTTCCATGAGGTCGCGGGCAGGCTGCTGCTCGCCGACGATCGCAAGCGCCGACACGAGCCAGAAGGAGCAGATGAGGAAGGTGCCCTCCTTGCCCGAGAGACCGTCGTCCGTCTCACCCGTCTTGTAGCGAAGGACGAACCCGTGCTCGGTCAGATCGTCCGCGATCGCCAGCACGCTCTTTCGGAGCCGCTCGTCGTTGCCCGGGAGGAAGCGGAAGAGCGCGGCGAGCAGCGTGGAGGCGTCGAGGGCGTCGGTGTCGTAGTGCTGGCGCAGGACGCCGTCGCGAAGCCCGTGCTCGAGGATGTCGTCCTTAATCTCGCCGGCCGTAGCGCCCCAGGTCTTTTCGCGCTTGTCGTCTCCGCGGATCGCCGCCACCTTCGCTGCACGGTCGAGCGCGACCCAGCACATGAGCTTCGACGAGACGTAGTGCTGCGGCGCTCCCCGCGCCTCCCAGATCCCCTGGTCGGGGTTCTGCCACACCTCTGTCGCGCACTCGGCCTGGCTCTCGACGATCGGCCACAGGCGTCGCGGGATGCGCTCGGAGCGGCGCGCATGGAGGAGGATCGAGTCCAGAACGGCGCCGAAGACGTCGTTCTGGCGTTGGTCGAAGGCACCGTTGCCGATCCGGACCGGATGCGCGCCCGCGTAGCCGGAGAGCTCGTCCCGAGTCGACTCGGTGAGGTCCCGGCGTCCGTCGATCCCGTACATGATCTGCAACCCGCCGTCGTCGTTTGGCTCGAGGTCGGCGACGAACTGCATGAACTCGTCGGCCTCCCAGTCGAGGTTCAAGTAGTGGAGCGCCTGCAACGTGAAGGTGGTGTCGCGCATCCAGGTGAATCGGTAGTCCCAGTTCCGCTCGCCCCCTGGCGTCTCCGGCAGCGAGGTCGTGAGGGCGGCGACCGTGGCGCCGGTCGGCATGTAGGTGAGCCCCTTGATCGCGAGCGCCGAGCGCTGGATGGCGTAGCGGAAGTGGTGGTCCGGAATTCGGGCGCTCTCGAGCCAACGCCGCCAGTAGCCCGTGGTCGCCGCAAGCCGGCCCTGGGCGTCGTCGACGTCTGCCGGGGTGGCGAGGCCCTCCGCCCACGAGAGCGCGCAGAAGGCCTGGTCGCCCTTCTCAAGCGTGTGACGGGCGCGCACCTGGCTCTCCTCGATCCCGAGGGCCATGTCGGTCACGAGGCGGATGGTCACCTCGCCGTCGGTCGCGTCGGCCGCGTGGCGGTCGCCGCTAGCCAGCGACCATTCCGCCGGCTTGCGGCCGTAGTCGAAGACGGGCTCGCAAAAGAGCTCCATCTCGACCGCGCCGTCGAGGCAGAGCACGGTCCGCACCAGCATGTGCTCGCCGTCGAAGTCGGCGGGGGGACGGGTGTGAGGGGTCACCTCGTCGTCGCCCTTGGTGGGGCCGATCGTCAGCGCATCGCGAACCATGGCCCAGCCGGTCATCGTGTGCCAAGTCGTGACGATGGTGTTGGTGCCCGGCTCGTAGATGCGAGACACGGGCACGTTGATCCCGAAGGGCCCGAGCCGGAACGTGCCGGCGCCGCGGTCGAGCAGGGCGCCGAACACGCTCGGCGAGTCGAAGCTCGGCACGCAGAGCCACTCGATCGTCCCGTCGGCTGCCACCAGGGCGCCCGTATGGCAGTTGGAGAGGAACGCGTAGTCGGCGATGGGCGGGAACGGCGACGGCTTCGCCGCGCTCTGGGGCATTCCCTCCTCCTTGCCGGCCGCGGGCGCTTTGCCGTCTCCGCTCGCCGCCGCCTTGCCGCTGGAGCGGGTCTTTCCGGCGCTCTTCTGTTTCGCGGGACTCATGACTCGGTCCAGGGCTCGTGCCAGCCGCCGTAGTCGGCGGCGAGCTTGTCAGCGGCCTTGGGTCCCCATGTACCCGGTTTATACAGGTGGACCCTCGGGGGCTTCTCGATCAGCGGGCCGCAGACCCGCCAGGTCTCCTCGATGTTGTCCTGCCGGGTGAAGCGCGTGCTGTTGCCGATCAGCGCGGCATGCAGGAGGACCTCGTATGGGGTCGGGCCCTCGCCGCCCTCCTGGGCGAACTCCATGTCGAGGTTGATCTGCTCGGGTCCGGTTTCGTCGCTGCGCTGTGCGTCGACCAGCAGACGAATCCCGGTGGTCGGGTGGAGCCTGACGACGAGCTGATCGGGCTCGGCCCGCCGCCGGCCCTTCGCGCTGTAGCCGAGGCGCGGCGGCTCCTTGAAGATCAGCCTGAGCTCCCACTGCTCCACCGGGAGCTCCTTCCCCGTCCGGATGAAGAACGGCACTCCGGTCCAGCGCCAGTTGTCGATTTCGAAGCGCATCGCCGCAAAGGTCTCCGTCTTCGAGTTTTTCGCGACCCCCTTGATCTTCCGGTAGCCCTCGTACTGCCCTCGCACGTACTGCTTTGGGTCGGCGCTCGGCATCGCCGAGAAGACACCGAACATCGCGTCCTTCAACGCCCGGGCGTTACGGCTGGCGGGCGGTTCCATCGCAGCCGCCGCAACCACCTGCATCAGGTGGTTGACCACCACGTCCCGGAGGGCGCCGACGGGGTCGTAGAAGCTGCCACGGTCGGAGACCCCGAAGTCCTCCGCCATCGTGATCTGGACGCAGGCGACGCTGTTTCGGTTCCAGACGGGCTCGAAGATCGCATTCGCGAATCGCAGATAGAGAATCTCGGCCAGGCCCATCACGCCGAGAAAGTGGTCGATCCGGTAGAGCTGGTCCTCGCGGATGTACTGATGGATCTCCGCGGCAAGCTCGCGGGCGGAGGCGAGGTCATGGCCGAAGGGCTTCTCGACGACCACTCTCGCGCGCCCGGTCAGATTGGCCTCGGCCAGCCCCTTGATCGTCATCCCGAAGAGGGAGGGCGGGATCTCCAGATAGAAGACCGGGGTTCTTTTCCCTTTGATAT
>CAVYUG010000018.1:0-166603 GCA_963771655.1 uncultured Actinomycetes bacterium
CATCAGACGGCCCACCACCCGCGACGAGGCCCGCTCACCGCGGGCCTCGTTCGTCTCATCGTCGCCAACGATCCGGCAGTCGTCGGCCTTTCGCGGGGTGTCCCGAGCTTCCCCGCCTAACTTCGACCCAGTCGGTCGGGTTTGGCGAGCCGCTGGCCGGCGGCGGCGGGGTCGCGCTGCAGGACTTCCTCTCGGGCGAATGACGCTGTGCAATGGATCGAACCCGCCGATAGGCTCGCCGCGTGACGGCAGAGCAGACAGGGCCGCCCGAGGTCGAGATCGTCGAGGCGGGGGCGGAGCGGCTCGACGACGTCGAGCCGCTCTGGCAAGCCATGCACGAGCACAACGCCGAAATCGCAGGCGAGGCCCGCGCCGTCGTCCCGTTCCGGGGCACCGACGACTCCTGGCAGCGCCGCCGGGGTGAGTTCGAGCGCTGGATGCACGCCGGTGACGCCTGGCTGCTGATCGCTGAGCGCGAGGGCTCGCCCGTCGGCTTTGCCTTCTTCCGGATTTGCGAGGGCGACTGGAGCTTTGCGACCGGCGAGCGGATGGGCGAGCTCGAGGCGCTTTCGGTCGAGCGCGAGCTGCGCCGCTGGGGAATCGGCTCGCTGCTTATGGAGGAGGTCGAGCAGCGGCTTGCCGCCGCGGGCGTCGGCTTCATCGGACTGGCCGTCATCGCGGGCAACGAGGAAGCGCTGGGCTTCTACAGGCGCTGGGGAATGGCTCCCTCGCACGTCCGCTGCCTCGGGCGGACGATCCCTGGCAGGGGTGGCCTCTAGCGGCATTGCCCACGGCGGGCACCTGAGCGGTAGCCGGGAGGCGAGCCCGGGATCACCCCGGAATCGGATTGGAGCCCATGGAAGAGGTTCGGATCAGCCATGACGTGCCGCACTCCACGCATCCGATCCAAGTGCCGTAGCGGGTGTACTCGATGAGCCGAAGGCGCATCGAGTTAGCGTGATCGCAGACATCCGCCCCGGTTCGCGGCGGGTCTTCGCTGAGTTGCCACTTGCCCTTGAGCTCTGACATCGCTGTTCCAAACGCCGGGGTGGACCGACCGATGTTTGCCGGCGGCTGCCCTAGAGCACGGAACCCCCGGACAAGGGGCCGGTTAAGCCATCGCGGGCCTATCGTCAATGGGGTTTGGACGAAAGGCCAGTTCTCGGGCGGTGCACACATCCCTTTCTCTGGGGAGAGATTCCCGCCGTGCGTCAAAGCGCGGCCGGCCCCCTACGAAGCCGGCCTCGAACCGTTCCTGCTCGACTATCGCGCGTCTCACCGCGGGGGACGTAGCGGGCCCCCGATCTGAACCCGCGAGGCCTCGTGGTACCGCTTTAGTACCGACCGCTGCGTCCTATGCGTCCAGAATGTCCACGCGCGTGGACGATATGGACGCATAGGACGCTCCTGGACGCATCGACACCCTTTGCAGCTCGGCTGGGGGCCGAAAGGTCGCCGGTTCAAATCCGGCCGCCCCGACTAGCGAAAGCCCGCACGGAAACCGCGAGTGGACGGGATGGGGGTCACTGAATAGAGTGCGCCACCATGACGAACTTCTCGGAGCTCTCAATCCGCGGACGAGTCGCCACCTCCAGTGAGGCCGACTGGGACGAAGCGCGCCAAGCCTGGAACCTGGCGGCGGATCAGCAGCCACCGGCGGTCGCCTTCGTGGAAAGTGCGGACGACGCCGCCAAGGCGATTAAGTTCGCCGCCGAGAACGATCTGAAGGTGGCGGGGCAGGGCACCGGCCACGGCGCGATGGCGATCGGCTCGCTCGAAGACACGATCCTGATCAAGACTGAGCGAATGCGGGGGATCGAGGTCGGCGACGAAACCGCGCGCATCGAGGCGGGCGTCTTGGCCGAGGAGATCGGCGGCGCTGCGCACGAGAAAGGGAAGTCCTTCCTGCCGGGGACGTCTCCGAACGTGGGTGTGACCGGCTACTCGCTCGGCGGCGGGCTGAGTTGGTTCGGTCGTAAGTACGGCTGGGCGTGCAATCACGTGACCGCGATCGAGCTCGTGACAGCCGACGGCGAGCTGCGCACAGTGGATGCACATTCGGATCCGGATCTCTTCTGGGCGCTGCGCGGTGGCGGTGGTGGATACGCGATCGTCACGGCGCTGCACGTCGATCTCTTCCCGGTCATGGAGGCGTATGCCGGCGGGCTGCTCTTCCCGCCCGAGCTCACCGAGGACGGCTTGCGCCGCTACCGCGACTGGACGGCAGAGGCTCCCGAGGAGGTCGGAAGCATGGTCCGCATGCTCAACCTCCCGCCGATTCCGGATATCCCGGAGGAGATCCGCGGGAAGAAGTGGCTCGCCATCACGGCCTGCTGCCTGGGGACCAGGGAGGAGGGCGAGAAGGTGATCGCCCCACTCCGGGAGATCGGCGAACCGGCGATGGATTCTTTCGATCAGATCCCGGCCACGGGTCTTACCCGGATCGCGATGGATCCGGAGCCGCCCGTGCCCGGTCTCGGTCACCACGCGACGCTCAGCGAGCTGCCCGACGAAGCGATCGATGCCTTCGTCGCGGCCGCCGGCCCGGAGACGGACTCGCCGCTGCTGCTTGCGGAGCTGCGTCACCTCGGCGGTGCCCTTCGACGCCCTGCCGATACCGCCGGCGCGCTGGACAAGCTCGACGCCGAATTCGTGATGCTCGGGATCGGCATGTTGATGGATCCCGCGTTGCGCGACCCAATCGAGGGCCAGCTGGACAAGCTCCACGACGCGATCAAGCCGTGGGCGGCGGCTGGTGGCTACTACAACTACGCAGAGCGTTCCTGCGACGTCGAGGCGATCCTTCCCGAGGAGACATGCAAGCGGCTCTTAGGCGTGAAGCGGAGCTGGGATCCGGACAACCGGATCGTCGCCAATCATTCGGTGGCGATGGCGACCGCCTAGCGCGGTTCCGGAGGGTCTGAGTTACGGGGCGGCTGCGTCCGCCTTCACTGATCGACCGCAAAGCCGGCTGGTACCGCTTTGGTACCGACCGCTACCTCTCATGAGTCCAGATCGTTCACGCCCGTGGCGCATGGGACGCCGGGGACGCTCATGGACGTATCGACACCGTTTGCAGCTCGGCTGGGGGGCCGAAAGGTCGCTGGTTCAAATCCAGTCGCCCCGACTCTCGGGAGGTGTGGGCTCAGCGGTCGGTCCGAAGCGCGAAGTTCCGCGTGCCCCAGCTGGCCCCGAACCGGTCCACGTGCTTGTGGGAGAGGAGCACCTGGTTCGAGCCCCAGACGACGTCGGGCTGCAGCGGATCGGGTGTGGCGGCGGCGTAGTCGCCCCACGGACAGGTGTGCTTCTCGCCGACGCACACCTTGCGCAGGGGTGGGGCGGCGCTTCGTCCGAGCACGATCGCGTTGCGCAGACGGCCGCTCGGCGTATGGGGGCCGCGCGATCGCGCGCGGATCTGGGGCAGGAGGTGAGGGCCAGCCAGGTTGAAGTCGATGACCGCCCCGTCGCCCTTCGAGTTCGGTGAGATCGCTCCGTTGAACACCGAGTTGTGCCGGTTCGCGACGGTCCCGCGGCGGATCAGCGTGAGGCGCTTCGGGTCGAGCTCGTACCAGCGGATCACCGAGCGCCCACCTCGGCCGGCCACGGTGTGCTGGGTCCAGATCGCAAGTCGCCCGCCGCGGGTGGGGTCCGGCGCCGAGACGGCCTGGACGAGCCGCGTGTCGCTGGCGTCCAGCTTCTTTCCGCCTGGAATCCGCACCGGTTTCGGCTCGGCGTAGCGGCGAACCCGGACCGCGCCGTCGCGAGTGAGTCGGGGTGAATCCGGCGCACCGTGGACGTGCCACACCGTGATCTGGTTGCTGTTCGGATCGACGCTCGTGCACGACGGCTCGTGCGGCTTGACCGGTGGCGGCCCCGGGCAATCCGCGGCGATCACATAGGTGGCGTCCGACGGGGTAGTCGGAGTGACCGGTATCGGGGTGATTGCGATGTGCCCATCGACCCCGCGAAGCGGTGCCTTCTTCGTGCCGAACGATCGGAAGGGGAGCCTCGCGCAAGTGGTGTCGCCCGCGGCTGGCTTGGCGATCGACCAGATGCGCGAGAACTGTAGTTCGCGCGTGCTCGTATCGGAAGCGTTGGTCCCAATCACGACGTTGCCGCGGTCGAACCCGAGCTTCTCGAAGTCGTCGAAGAACTTCCCGGTCGGTATCGACATCGAGCACCACCCGGTGTCGAGGTTCGAATCGGCGGTTTTCGACCACGCGAAGAGGAGCTTGTCTCCGTTCTTTGGGCCGCTGAGGTCCTCCGAGGCGTACCAGCGCCGGGTGTCGTCGTCCCACGCGATCTGCGGATCCACGACCTCCACCTTGTCCGGGTTGCTATTCCAGAAGGCATAGGCGCCGCGCGCTTGCACTCGACTGAGATCGGCGCGGTCGAAGAGCCCGAGGTGGACGTTGACCGACTCCAGGTAGCCCGTGCGTCCAATCGCGCCGGTTGTGTCCGGCGGTAGGCCGACCGCCTGGTTCTCCTCGGCGGCGACACCGGGGGCATTGAGGTGTGAAGTAGGTGGGTGTGAGATCCCGCCGCACCGGCCGCGATCGCGACCCAGCCAAGGGCCGAGACGGTGAGCCCCCCAGCGAGTGCCATTCGTGTCTTCGCCATCCTTGGTCTCCGAGTTGAGACCCTATGCCAGATCATCCTGGCGCCGGAGATTTCGGGAAGCGGGCGCGCGGCGGAATCGGTCCTTCGTGAAGTACTTACCCGACGGAGGCAGAGGTCTCGGCTTCAACGACGCCTGCCCGCCCGTGTCCCGGACCCCAGCCTGGTACCGCTTTGGTACCACCGCTACGTCCTATGCGTCCAGGATGCCCGCGCGTGTGGACGATTTTGACGCATTGGACGCTCCTGGACGTATCGACACAAGTTGCTGTCCGGCTGGGGCCGAAAGGTCGCCGGTTCAAATCCAGCCGCCCCGATGCGCGAAAGCCCGCTCGGGAAGCGGGCTTTCGGCTGTCTGGAGCGACTCTCTACGTCCGATGGAACGGTCGTGGCACCGCTCGTGGTACCGAATCGGGGCGATCCCAGTTCTAGAGACCGAGGACGTCAACGGTGGGCGATCATCAGCTGTGGACCCTGGCTGGGTGGCCCGTGGCTTCTGGTCGGAGCAGACGCCGGCGGTTCGGACGATCGGTCACCCGCTGAGGGCGGCGCGCGTTGCGGCGGCGAGGGCGTCGGCTGCCGGTCGGGAGCGGTGCCCGAGCTCGCGTCGCGCCTTCGCGTCGTCAAAGGTCATAGGAAGCCGGGCAACGCGAACCTCGTCGAGGACCAGCAGCGAGGGAGCGCGCCCGACGGCCGCCAGGGCGGCGTGGGCCGTCCAGGCGGCTCCCAAGGCGACCCGCCAAGGGACCGGGATCCGCGGCGGTCGACGGCCGGCGGCGGCGGCGACGGTCGCGAACACGTCCCGCAGGAGCAGGTTCTCGCCGCCCAGCAGGTATCGCTGACCGCGCCGGCCCCGCTCGAACGCTCGCCGGTGACTCGCCGCGACGTCCTCGACCGCGACGATGTTGAGCGCTGCCCGCGCCAGGTAGGCGCGGGCGGTGCCGCCGGCGACGTCGGCAATCATCTTCCCGGTCGGAGTCGGGCGCAGGTCACCGGCGCCGACCGGGGTCGTCGGGTTGACGACAACGACGTCAAGGCCGTCCTGTGCGGCCTTCAGCGCAAGGCGCTCGGCCTCCAGCTTCGTCCGCTTGTAGGAAACCGAAAGCTCCCAGGGTGGCGGCTCATCCTCCTCGGTTGCGGGACGCCCTGCGACAGGCCCGCACGTCGCACACGAGCTCGTGTGAACGATCCGCCGCCTTCGCCCGCGGCCCGCGACGTCGAGGACGAGACGGGTGCCGGCGACGTTGATCCGCTCCATCTCGGCACGGTCGCGCCGGTCGTAGCTGTAGAGGGCGGCGAGGTGAAAGACCGCGTCGCAGCCGTCGATCGCCCGCTCCAGCGACCGTCGGTCGCAAACGTCCCCGATCACCGGCTCGACCCCCGGCGGCGGGTCGGCCGCGGCCCGACGGTCCAGGGCGCGGACCTCGGCGCCGGCGGTGGCCAGCGCGGCGGCCACATGGCCGCCGATGAAGCCGGCGGCGCCAGTGACCAGGGCCCTCATGCAGGGGTGCGGCGGCGTCGGCGTCCGACTTGGCGGGCCATTCGCCAGCCGAACTGCGCCATCGCCGAGGGAACGTGAGAGGCGGCGGCGACGACCTCCTCCAGCGCAGCGGCGAAGCTTCGGACGTCGTCCTCTGAGACGACCAGCGGCGGCAGGGCCTTGACGACGTTCATCCGATGGCCTGCGACCTGACAGAGGATCCGGTGGTCGGCGAACAGAGGCACCGTGACGAGTTGGGAGAAGAGGCCTGGCTGCGCCCGCTCGACGGCGCCCCAGACCGAACGGTTCGCGACCCCCTCGGGCGGACCGAACTCGATGGCCCACATGAGCCCGATGCCCCGCACGTCGCGAACGATCTCGTAGCGCTCCGCGAGCGGCTCGGTCAGCTCGAGCAGCAGGGCCCCTAGTTGCTCCGCCTTGCTCACCAAGCCCTCGCGCTCGACAACCCGCAGCGCCGCCAGCCCTGCTGCCGCCGCGAGGTCGTTGCCGCCGAAAGTCGAGCCGTGTCGGACCCCGCGCTCCATGCTGTCGAAGACGCTCTCGACGACGGCGCGGGACACGAGGGTCGCACCGATCGGCACCATCCCTCCCGACAGCGCCTTCGCGACGCAGACGATGTCCGGTTCGAGCCCCGAGTGCTCGAGCGCGAGGAATCTCCCGGTTCGCCCGAGTCCCGTCTGGACCTCGTCGCAGACCAACAGCGCTCCGGCGTCGCGGCAGCGCGCCTGTGCGCCAAGCAGGTAGCCCTCCGGAGGCAAGACGACGCCCTTTCCCTGCACCGGCTCGACGATCAGCGCGGCCACGTCGCCGGCGGCGAGCTCGTGCTCAATCGCCTCGAGGTCGCCGAAGGCGACCCGATCGCAGCCCGGCAGGAGCGGGCCGAAGCCCGCGCGGAACTCCTCGTTTCCGTTGATGGACAGCGCGCCGAGGGTGAGACCGTGGAAAGCGTGGTCGGCGTACAGGATTCGCGGTCGGCCGGTGGTGGCGCGCGCGAGCTTGATCGCCGCCTCGACCGCCTCGGTCCCGCTGCTCGCGGGGACCATGGCGTCGACGCTGTCCGGCGCCAGCGCAAGTAGCTCCTCGGCGAGGACTCCGCTCAGAAGGGTGACGCCGAGCTGGGGAAGGCTCGCCGTTCGAGCCTCCAGGACAGCTTCGATCGCGGCGGCAACCTCCGGGTGATTGCGGCCGATTGCGAAGACGCCATAGCCGGAAATCAGATCGAGATAGCGCTCGCCGCCCTCGTCGACGAGATAGGCGCCGTCGCCGTGCACCCACCGCCGGTCGTAGCCGAGCGTCCGCACGATCCGCCCCAGCTGCGGGTTGAGATGGCGATCGTTGAGCGCCATCTCCTCTCCGGCTCGCTGGGCCAGGATGTCGCGGACGGACGGGGGAACGCGGCCCACCGCCATATGTTGTCACCGGCGCTACCGGGCAGAGGAACGGTCTCGCCCGCGGACGGCGTGAGAAGATGAGCGCACTCGGTCCGTCCCACGTGACCGATCGGACATCCAACGGCAGGAGTGCCCAGTGCGTCGACGTCTCGTCATCATCACCGTTCTCGCCGCCGGGATGCTGATCCCGGCCTCGGCTCAGGCGTTCGTGGCGAAGCTAAAGGCCCCCGGCCATCATCCGAGGGCCGGCCAGCCGTGGGTCATCCACGTTTACGCGCGGCGGGACAACGGCAGGCCCCTGCATGCGAGCGCGTACTACCAGTTCCTGTTCAACGGCCAGGTCGTCGCCACCCGTTATCCGACGCCGAATAACCCCCATCGCGGACATCGCCAGAAGCCATGGAAGTTCCGCGGGAGCTACCGGGATCTGATCTTCTGGCCGAAGGCCGCAGTTGGCAACCCGCTCGTCTTCCGCGTCGTCGTCCATGCGCGCCACGCTGGGACGAAACACGTCGACTACAAAGTCACCGTTCGCGCGTAGCTAGGAGCCCGAGCTTTCGAGGTCGGCCCTCCGCGGACCCGGATCCTCCCCCCGTACATCGGCAGCTCGATGTTCGGCCCTGCCGATCGGGCTGCTCCCAGACGCGTGAGACACCGGCGGTCCCGAAGCGGCGGACGCGTGTTATCGGCGCCCTTGGCGAATGTCGTGCGGCTACCCGACCATAGGACCCCCTTGGGCGCCGCCGGACCAACCGGCGGCGTAGGTTTTCCGGCTGAATGCTCGGGCTCATTGCCACCAACCTCGCGCGGCGGAAGGCGAGAACCGCTGCCACCGTGGCCGGCATCGCGCTCGGGGTGGGGGTCATCGTCGCGTTCCTGTCTGTCGGCTCGGGGCTCAAGCGAACTGCTGGCGAGCTCATCCACCTCGGCCGCGCCGACCTCGGCGTGTTTCAGTCGGGCGTCGCCGACCCGACCGCCTCGTCGCTGCCGCTTTCGATGGCCGCGCGCCTCGAGCGCCTGCCCGAGGTGAAGTCGGCGACGCCGCTCCTGCTGCTCATCAACGGAATCCGCAAGAGCCCGGGCACGGTCGTGTTCGGCGCCGAGCCGGGCGGGTTCTTCGCCAAGCGCTTGGTGATCAGCGCGGGTCGGCGGGACCTGGGGCGCAAGACGGTCCTCGTCGGCGACGCGCTTGCCGCCGAGCTCGGCCTCCGGCCCGGATCGCCGCTCACCGTGAAGGGTAAGCACCTCCGTGTGGCGGGCATCTACCACACGGGAATCTTCTACGAGGATGGCGGGGCGGTCCTCGATCTGCCCGTCGCCGAGAAGCTGCGCGGCCCCCGGACCTCGACGGTGCCCGCGGCGACCACGATCCCGGTCGAGATTTCGCCCACCACGACCGAGAGCGACGCCGAGCGCGCCGTGCGGCGGGCCTTCCCCGGCATCACGATCATCGGCACCAACGACGACCCGAGCCGGATCGGCGCCAACGGCGAGCTCGTGCAGAAGGCCGTCGACATCATCGCGGCGCTGGCGCTGATCGTCGGCGGCCTCGGCGTGACGAACACGATGGCGATGGCGGTGATCGAGCGCGAGCGGGAACTCGCGCTTCTGTCCGCTGTCGGCTGGCGGCGGCGGCGCGTGGCCCTTCTGGTGATGTCGGAGGGAGTGGCGACGAGCCTGCTCGGAGCCGGGCTCGGGCTCCTACTCGGAATCGTCGGGGCCGGTGCCCTCAACCGCGCGCTCGGAGTTTCGGTCGTGGTCTCCCCGCACGTGACCCTTTGGACGATCGGCCAGGCGCTCCTGATCGGAATCGCGATCGGCGTGCTCGGCGGCCTGTACCCGGCCTGGCGCGCCACGAGCGTCTCGCCGATGCGGCTGCTGGGCGGCGCCTAGCTCAGCCGACGAGCCGTCCGTCGCGCAGATTGACACGGCGATCGGCTCGGTGCCCGCTCCCCTCGTCATAGGTAACCATCAGGAGCGTCATCCCGCGCTCGGTCCGAACGGACTCGAGGAGGTCGAGGACCCGCTCCGTATCGGCGCTATCGAGGGCGCCGGTCGGCTCGTCCGCGAGCAGCAGGCGCGGGTTGTTCGCCATTGCTCGGGCGAGGGCGGCGCGCTGGCGCTCGCCCCCGGAGAGGTGCGCGGCGAGCGCATTCTCGCGGTGGGAGAGCCGGACCTCCGAAAGCAGTTCCCGCGCGCGAGCGCGGCGCTCGCCCGGACTCACCCCCGCGCCGATGAGCGGCAGCTCGACGTTTGCCCGCGCGGACAGGTGGGGGAGGAGGTGGTGGTGCTGGAAGACGAATCCGACCACCTCGCGGTGAAAGCGGCTGTTGGTGTCGCCGTTGAGCGGCGCGCCGTCGATCTCCACGGTGCCGGACGTTGGCTGGTCGAGGGCGCCGATGAGCGAGAGGAGGGTGGTCTTACCGGAGCCTGACGGACCGGTCAGGACCACGAACTCCCCCGGATCCAGCGTCAGCGAGACGCCGTCGAGCGCGACGATCGGCCCCGGGTACTCCCGCCGCAGATCGGTGGCTACGACCCGCGCCCCGAGGCTGGGCCCGCCGAGATCAGCCGTGGACCTGGACGGCGTAGTCGACGTGCTTGGTCCCGCCATGGCGAACGTGGATCACAACCCTGAAGATGAGGGGAAAGCCGATCGACCGCTGCGGCCAGAAGACGACGTCGCGGTAGCCGCCGCGGAAATGCCAGGGCTTCGCCGAGGTGCCGTCGTTGCACTTCGTCGCGCGCGGCTTGCGCGGCGAGGGCTGGCAGCTCTGGACGACGCTCCCCCCGAACACGAACTGGTAGAAAGCGCTGGCGTGCAGCTTCTTGTGGCCGCGGTGGGCTCCGACCTTTATCGGCCACCGCTTTCCCGCCTGAGGGCTGTGGGTCGGCGCATGGAGGGTCGCGCGGAAAGCCTGGGCGGACGCCGCCGCAATCAACATCCCAAGGGTCACGGCGATCGTGATCAAGACTCGGCGCAACGCTGAACCTCCTCGTCGGATCTCGTCACATCTTTACTCATGTGGCCGCGGTCGGCGGTCGTCCTCTGCGGAGTTGCGGCATTTCCTCCGCATAGCGAAGGAAGAGCGACAAAGCGGGGTCCAGGCGCTGAGCTTCGGCGCCAAGGCCGATGGCTACGGAAGCCAGCACGCGGTCCCTCTCGATCAGCGGTGCGTCACGGCGCCCTGGATTCTTCCCCCGTGACGGCTCGTGTACCACTTTGGTACCGACTGCTACGTCCTATGTGTCCAGATCATCCACGGGGGTGGACGAGTAGGACGCATCGGACGCTCCTGGAAGCATCGACACGGTTTGCCGTTCGGCTGGGGGCCGAAAGGTCGCCGGTTCAAATCCGGCCGCCCCGACTAGGCGAAAGCCCGCTTCCAGAGCGAGCTTTCGGCATCTCGGGGCGCCGCGAACGTAATCAGAAGGGGACCTGGCACCGGCCGTGGCCCTGGGTTGTCGGTGACCAGGCGCTTCGCCGGAGTGGGCCTCACAGCTCTGTGAATGGGAGTAGGGTCATGCGTGGAACGGCTACTGGACTCGCTGGCGAGCCGACCTGCCATCCTGCTCGGTCTCCGGTCCCCCACATTCCACCGGAGGACGCATTCGCTCAAGCGCCCCGCTTGGCGGCCGCGGACTCATTAAGGAGCGGTTCTGCCTAGTCGGAGGCGGCTCACGGAAGAGCAGCTCGGCCGCGCGTCGAGGCGTCGTACGTGGCCGCTTGCGGTTCTCCTCGCAGGGCTGATCGCGGCCGCCGGGATATCAACCTCGGCGCAGGCGAGGACTGCGACCGACGCCGGCCCCGGTGCCGCGGGGGTCGATCGCGGGAGCGGCTTCACCGGGCTCGCCGCGTCCGTTCTCACGCACCCCAGCGCTGTTCGGGCCACCGACGGGCGCTTCCACGTCGCCTATGAGCTCGTGCTGACGGACGCAACGGCGTTCTCGGTCAACGTCGATCGAGTCGATATTCGCGATGCCACGAGCCACCGAGTGCTGCTCTCCCTTGCCGGGAGCGCGCTGGCTTCCAGGATGAATCCGGTTGGCGGCGCGCCCGTGGGAGTGCCGCCAACAGCCACGACACTGCTCGACCCCTCGGGTTCGGCGGTCGTCTGGCTCGATGTCCGAGTGCGTCGGAAGGCCGACCTGCCCGGCGTCCTGGACGCTCGCGTCGTCGGCTCCACGCGCCCCCCACCGGGCAGTCCATCGGTGCGGTTTTCAAGCTTGGTCGGCCGCGTCCCGCTGCGAACCCGAGGGCCGTTGGAGCTGGGTCCGCCTGTGGCCGGCGGCATCTGGGTGGCGGACGAGGGGTGCTGCGACGACAACACGCACCATCGTCGTGGCCTGCTCGTCGTGGACGGCAACGAGGTCGTCCCGCAACGCTTCGCCATCGATTGGATCAGGATCGATCGTCGCCATCGGGCCTGGGTCGGAGACCCGGCCCGTCTGTCCAGCTACTTGAGCTACGACCAGCCCCTGATCGCCGCAGCCGATGGGACGGTGGTAGACGCCCGCGACGACGACGCGAACCAACCGCCGCCGGGCAATCCAGAACCGCCGCCGTTCGAAAAGCTCCCCGGCAATCACGTGACGTTGCGCGTCGCGCCGGGTGTCTTCGTGCTCTATGCGCACATGAAGCCGGGCTCCGTCCGTGTCCGCCTCGGAGAGCGGGTTCGTAGCGGCCAGGTCCTGGGCCGGCTCGGTAACAGCGGCAACTCGGCCACGCCACACCTCCATCTCCAGGTCCAGGTCACGCGCAGCTTCGCCAGCGACGGCCTGCCTTTCGTCTTCGACCGCTTCAAGTTCCTTGGCCAGATCACCGAGCCGTTCTCGGACGAAACGCTTGGCCTGCGGCCCAACGGACGGCTGCAATTTGCTCCAGCCCGTCGGCCGGGCACACGCCGACGCGAGATGCCGCTTTCGCAAAACGTGGTGCGATTTCCGCGAAGATGACATGAGTAGGCGACGGGAATCGTGATCGGTTGGCTTGGAGCTGCGGATTGGCCTGATGTTCGCGCAGGCCGCGAGCCTGGGAACGATCACCGCCTCGCTCGACGCGGCTCTGGTACCGCTTGAGTTCGACCGCTACGTCGTAGGTGTTCGGCCGTGCGAGCGTGGACGCATCGGACCCGTTCAAATTCGGCCGCCCGACTAGGCGAAAACCCGCCTCCGAAGCAGGCCTTCGGATCTCGGAGGCTTCACCCACGGTGGCCCAGGGCGACGGAGGACCGTCAGCTCGCTGACAACGCGCCTATCGCCAGCAGTCAGCCGAGCTAGCTTGAGGGGGCAGGCTGACAGGAGGTCATCGATGACAACTGCCTCTACGGGACGTTCGTATCGCGCCCCGAGCTGGTTTGACCGCAAGGTCTTCAACCCGCTGATCGCGGCGCTTGCGAGGCTCGGCCTCAGCTTCGCGGGCTCGCGGATCTTGGAGGTTCGCGGCCGAAAGAGCGGCGAGCCTCGCCGGAATCCCGTGAACCCGTTGGCGGTCGAGGGTGACCGCTACCTGGTCGCACCGCGCGGGCATACGCAGTGGGTGCGAAACCTTCGCGCCTCGGGCGAGGGCGATCTCCTGCTCGGCGGTCACCGAGAGCACTTCGTCGCAACGGAGATCGATGACGACGAAAAGGAGGGGGTCCTGCGCGCTTACCTTCGCCGCTGGAAGTGGGAGGTGGGCC
Source organism: uncultured Actinomycetes bacterium (assembly GCA_963771655.1). Taxonomy (GTDB): domain Bacteria; phylum Actinomycetota; class Thermoleophilia; order Solirubrobacterales; family 70-9; genus JAWVFM01. Next base: position 13,191 of record CAVYUG010000018.1, read on the forward strand.
AGTTCTTCGACGGCGTCGGCCCCGACTCGCCCACGGAGGAGCTGGCCCGCATCGCACCCGACCACCCGGTGTTCCTCATCGACACCGCCGGCTAGGAGTCGTGTCGCCGGCTAGCGCGATCAACCTCGCACTGCGCGTGGTGATGGAGCTCGGCGTCGTTGCCGGGTTCGCGTACTGGGGAGTGCATTCCGCGGACAGCGTCGTCGGGAAGGTGCTGCTTGGCGTTGCGGCCCCCGCGGCCGGTTTCGGCATCTGGGGAGCGGTCGACTTCCGTGGCGCTGGTGACCGCGCCGAGCTGCTGCGCCTCGGCGAGGAGCTGGCGATCTCAGGGCTGGCGGCGCTGGCGCTCGCGACGTCGGGGCAGTTGGCGCTCGGGATCGCGTTGATCGCGATCTCGATCGTTCACCACGTCCTCGTGTACGCGATCGGCGACCGGCTGTTGAAGGCGCCACCCGGCGCTGCCTCCGCCTCATGAACCCGGAGTCCAACTTGCGAGGCACTGAGTTGCAGTCTCGCAAGATGGCCTGAACAAAGGCGAAGTACGCCACCCGTTCGTACGAGCCGCCCGAGCGCACGTGACGACCACAAAACTGTCTGAGATCGCGCCCGAGCTCTGGATCGTCGAGCAGCCGCTTCGCTATCTCGGCTTCGAGGTGGGCCGGCGGATGGCCGTCGTTCGGCTGGCGGGCGGCGGGTTGCTCATCCATTCCCCGGCCAGACTGAGTACCGAGCTGCGCGGGGCGCTTGACCAGCTCGGCGAGGTGCGCTTCGTAGTTCCCGCCAGCCAGCTACACGGCCACCTCTACATGGAGCAGTACCGGGATGCCTATCCGCAGGCAAAGCTGTTCGCCGCTCCCGGCCTCGATCGCAAGCGCAAGGACCTGCGCTTCGACGGTCTGCTCTCGGGCGTGCCAGAGCCCGAATGGCGCGACGATCTCGATCAGATGGCATTCGAGGGCTGGCGCCGGCTGCACGAGATCGAGTTCTTTCACCCGAAGACGCGCACGCTCATCACGGGCGACCTGTGCTGCAACTTCGGCCCAGGCTGGCCGCTCATGATCCGCCTTATGGCGCAGGGTCGGCTGCGCCAGCGCCTTGGCCCTCCGACCGAGTGCCGGATTCTCGGGATCTTTCGCGACCGTACGGCCGTGCGGCGCTCGCTCGAGCGAATCCTCGAATGGAACTTCGAGCGAGTCCTCCCGGGCCACGGCGAGATCGTCAACACGGGCGGAAGGGACGCGTTCGAGGAGGACTTCGCGCGGCTGCTTCGCTGAGCTCGCAAGAGGACCTCAGGCCGTCCATCGCTCCACGATCGCGCGTCACCACGGGAGGCCTAGCGGGGCCCGACCAGATGGGGGAGCCCGCCCGGGACGTCGGACTAGAGTCTCGCCCGCGGGGCGGCAAACCCCGCATCCGCATTGGCCGACTACGGCCAATCAACTATCGCGACCAACGTCCTCTCGGCGATGGTCCTCGCGGACGGCACGACGCTCGGCTCGATCCCGGCCGGCGCGACGTCGTCTCAGGCCTTCCAGGGCATTTACCTCGTTAAATTCGGTCGAGACATCGCCGGCTGCACTATTTCCGCTTCGCTCGCCACCAACAGCAACAGCCTGATCCCACCGGGGGAGGTTGATGTCGGAGTCGGAGATGCGAAGACGTTGCTAGTCAGGACGTACAACCCGGACGGGAGCGCCGCGAGCAGGGCGTTCTACGTGCAGGCCGTCTGCCCCGGCTGAGACGACCGGGGCCCGGTCGACATCCGCGCCTCACCACGGAGACGTGGCGGGCCCCGATCTGGACCCGCGACCTCGGTCGACACCAGTTGCGGCTCGGCTGAGGGCCGAAAGGTCGCAGGTTCAAATCGGGCTGCCCGACTCGCGACCCCGCTGCCGGAGGGGTTGTTTGACATGTTGACGCCGGCTGAGTGCAGCTTCCAGCGCGTCGTCGTTCCAGCCCTGGTACCGAATTCTCAGTTGACGGCCGCCGGACGCGACTTGCGTGGTCAGCGGTTTATGCCGAGCGAGCTGTGATCAGTCTGCAGTTCGATGCCCGGAGAACCCGCGGGCGGGTCCGGCGCTATCAGAACCCGATCAGCCAGACGACAGGGGCCGAAGCTCACACCGGGCCCCGCTCGCACTCGCGCACAAAGCGCTTGATCTGATCCTCGATCAGCTCTTTCGTCAGCGGCGCCACCGTTACCTCCTGCCGCCAGAGCGGGTTCGGGCAGCTGCCCATGACGTGCGCCCACGGCTGGTCGCATGTCGGGCAGGTTTCGTTCCTCATTTCACGGCGGAGCTTTGCTGGCTCACCGCGGCACGTCATCACCCAGAGGGGGTGATTGACGCGGCTTGGATTTGGACCGGGCCCGAGTCCTGCGAAGAGGCGGTCAGGAGATGTTAGGCCTCGAACCGGAGGATCTGGTCGAGCCCTGTGATTCGCAGGATCTTCTCGACCGAAGGCGGGCCCTTGAGAAATACGAGCTCGCGCTTTTCGCATTCTGCGCGCGTGTGCGCGGCGAACAGTTGGCCGATCCCGGTTGAGTCGATGAACTCGAGAGCGCTGAGATCGATCACAAGCGGGCCACGCTCGGCCTCCGCGCGCGCCACCTCCGCCTCAAAGGTCGGAGCGGATGCGAGATCGAATTCGCCGTAAAGCTGCAGCACGGTCGTCCCGTCGCCGTCGCGGTAGGTCTCGACGGCGAGTGCGCGGTCATCGCCTTGACGGCGCCGCTCCGAGCGTTCCGTCACTCCAGTCACTTCCGAAACCTCCTTTCAAAACGAGCGGCGTACCGCCTGATTGCTCGGGCCCGGATAATAGCGCAATCCCCATTGCTGTAATAGCTATTGCGGTAATGGCAGTTTCCGACATGGCCATTGCCGCAATGGCCCTTGCTAGGCTTCCGGAATGGCCGGTGGCGACTCGTTCGACAGGGCCCTGGGCGACTTGGAGCGCACGTTGAACGCCAACGCTCAGCGGATGGCGCAGATAAAGCGGCGGATCGCTGAGATCCGGCGTCAGCGCTCGGCTGGCCGGTCCTATAGGGAGATAGTCGAAGCGGCGCAGGGGGATCTCAGCGTCCAGCTGATCACCGAGGCAACACAGGCGCTGGATGAGGTCGGGGCCCGGGTCCGCAGGACAGAAGCGCTGGCGCTATATCGCGAGGGAATGACGATGGAGGAAATCGCCGAAAAGTTCGGCGTCACCCGTCAGCGTGTATCGGCGCTCCTGCGAGATGCCGGCGGAGAGGTTTCCGTCGATAGCGGTCGCGCTCGCCCGCCCACGGGCCGAAGGACGACGGCACGCCGGGGCTAGTTTCTGGTCGGGAGCGAGCGTTCCTACGCAGCACGAGGAACTCTTCCACGATCCGTTCGTCACCTAGTTGCCGCTCAGCCGTGAAGCGGCCCGCGGAGGTAGACGGCGTCGTTGGTACCCGTGTGGCCCGGGACGAGGTTGGTCGCCGGCGACTCGAACGCCGCGACCCGCCCGTCGCTCGACATCGCGAGTGACTGCGTGTAGGCGTCGATCAGCACCCCCACGCCGGCGTTCGCCGACTCCCCGGACGAGCTCACGTCGACCTGGACGGTCTTGCCGCTGTGCTCGTTGCGGAAGAAGACGTGGAGCTTGCCGTCGGACCCACCGGGTACGAGGTTCTTGGCGCTGGACTCGAAGCTGATGAAGCCGCCGTGGTTGGAGATCGCGGGGGCGTTGCTGGCGTGGTCGGCCTGCCTGCCCGACGAGCTGACGCTGACCAGCTTCGTCTTTCCCTTCCTCAGGTCGCGCACGAAGATGTCGGCCCAGTGGTTCTTGTCGTGCTTGACGAGGTTCGTCGCCTTCGAGACGAACGCGACGTAGCGGCCGTCGCCGGAGATCGCGGCCCTGTGACTCCCCTTGTTGGCCCTCTTCCCGGAGGAACTCACGCTCGCGAAGATCGTGCGCTGTCGCTTCAGGTCGCGGACGTAGACGTTGTAGCCCCTCGCGCCCTTCACGATGTTCGTCGCCTGGGTCTCGTAGGCGACGTAGCGCCCGTCGCCGGAGATCGAGGGATGGTGGCAGTAGCCGTTTCCCGGCTTGCCGGTGGAGGTGACGTTCACCTGCTGTGTCTTCCCGGTCTTCATGTCGCGCACGAACTCATTGCGAGGGGCGACCGGCTTAGGACGCGTCAGCTGCTTGGAGTCGGAGCTGAAGGCGACGTAGCGCCCGCTCGCTGACACCGACGGGTTCTGGCTCCTGCCCCCGGCCGGCTTGCCGTTGCGGCCGATCGTCACCACGCTCGTCTTGCCGCTCTTTGAGTCGTAGAGGTAGATGTTGCCGTCGCCGAACCTGTCGGGCTCGGCGTAGGCGACGAATCGCCCGTTGGCCGAAAACGAGGGCTGGATGGGCTGGACGCCGCGGGAGGCCGGCGCGACAAGCTGAGTGGTGCCCGTCTTGAGATCGCGAACGAAGAGCCCTCCGGGGGCGCTCGGGTCGAGATTGGTGGCGAACGACGCGAAGGCGACGAACCGCCCATCGGCCGACAGCGATGGATTCCCGCTGTCGTCGTTCGCCTGCTCCTCCGACGAGTTCACACTGACCAGGGTTGTCGTGGCGCTGGCCGCCAGGGCGATCGTCGTGGCTCCGAGGGCGAGGCCGAGGGCGGCGCTGCCTCCGATCGCAAGCCCCTTCCTCCTCATAGCAGCCACCCTAGCCCACGCCGCCGGCCGCGACTAAGCGCGTCGGCGCCGATGGTCGTTGCCGTGATCGCGCTCGTGATGGCGATCGCCGGCACCGCGATCGCCGGCCTCTAGCCGCCCAGCGGAGACGCGTCCGGCGAACGCATCTCCGCCGCCTCGGCCTGAAGGCTCCTCTTGCTGCGCTCGCGCAGCACGCCGACCAGCGCCCCGACGCCGGCGCCGAGGCCAAACCCGAGAACGAGCGCGGCCAGGGCGCCGATGACCCGCAGGACGATGCCGACGACCTCACCGACCTCGAAGCGCGGCCCAATTGCAAGCTCGAGCCGCCCATCCGCCCGGAGGGCAGGACGGCAGCGGACCCGCGTGGTGCCCGCGGCCGGCGCGGTGAAGTCGTAGAGCGATCGGTAGCGCGTGTCGTCCTGGTGCAGGGTCACGTTCTCGTTTTCGCCGAGGGCCGCGCTGCGACCGCCTGGACCGCGGACGGCGCAGCTGAGATCGCCGCTGTTCACCGCTCTCGCGCCGCGGGAGCCCGCGTCGGGCGTGTAGATCGTCTGGCTCTCGCCCGCGTGCAGCCTCACGGCCGCCGACCCGGGCGCAATGAAGTGGGTGAGGGGGGCGGTGAAACGGTCGATCGTGCGCGTCCCCGCGTCTATCGCCGCGATGACGAGCAGGATCGCTGCGGCGATGCCGAGCAGGACCGGGATCGCTGCGAGGGCGAAGGCCCAGGCGCGTGGTCGGATGCGCGACTTGTCGACGTCGAGCGCGGACCAGTGCGGTGCCGTGTGATCGGTCCAGGACGTGCCGTCCCACCAGCGCCAGTGACGATCCGAGTTAGGGTCCGGATACCAGGCGGGGGGCCAGGTCGGCTCGGGCATGGACGGAGTCTCTCATCGGCTCGACCGGCGCCACGTGGTGATCCGCTTATTGAGGCGGGAGGTCGAGGTGGGGGCTGGCGGCCTCGCGGGCCGAGGCCTCGTCGGCGAAGCCCTGGAATCGGATCACCTTGCCGGCGCGGATCGTGAATAACTGGTAGCTCCTCGCGCTGACGGGAACGCCACTCGCCGCGCCTCGGCCCTCCTCGCGCGCGACGACGAGCACGGCGTCACCGCAGTCGATGATTCGCTCGATCTCGAAGCTGTACTCATCGAAGCCGTCGAGCCAATGGTGGAACGCCTGCCGCACCCCCTCGTGACCCCGGTAGGTGCGCCGGTCGATTCGGTTCGGCGCCTCGACCCACTCGATCTCGGGATCGGCGATCCGTTGGATGAGCTCGGGGAGGACGGCGAGCAGGTCCTCCTTGCTCATCGCCTCGGCGGGCCTGTACATGCGGCTCACCAGGTCGACGTTCTCCTGCGACATCGTCCACGCAGTATCTCGCGGGGAAGGGAGGGGTGGACGGCGTTGCGGGCTTCCGCTTCTTGCCGTAACGGTTGCGCTCGAGGGGATGAGCGGCGACTGAGGCGAAGGAACGGAAATGCGTCCAGCCGCTATTTCACCCGATGTAGATGATGCGGGAGGGCAGCGAGGCGAAGAGGCTGTCCTGAGATCGCGGCGTCAGGCAGCGCCGATGAGTACGGGCAGGGGAGGCGAGCTGGGGCAACCCTCGCGGTGCCTGAGCTCCCGCTTCGGCGCGCACGAATCCATCTGACAGAGAGGGGCAGCAGGATGCTGTTCGTTACCAGTTACAGGCGGACCGGGCTCATCCTCCCTATCGCCGCCGCCGCAATGGTCGCCGGCTGCGGCGGTACGACCGAGATCGATCAGGCCAAGACCGAGAGCGCGGTCACCGAGGCCGTGGCTAAGGGCGGCGTCACGACGCGAAGTCGGTGTCGTGTCCGTCGGGCGTGAAGGCCAAGAAGGGTGACACCTTCACGTGCGACGCGACGCTCGCCAACGGTTCGAGCGGAACGGTCACGGTTCACATCGCCAGTGATAAGGGCTATCTCACGATCAGCTCGAACGACTTCCACCACACGAAGTAACGGCCTGCGCCCGGGATCGAAGCTCTTCCACTGATCAGCCGCGGTCTCGGTGTCGCCTCGGTTTCGGCCTCGATCGCGGCCTCGACCTCGCGCTCGAGGCCGCCGTGCTGCAGTTCGTCGACGACTTCGCTCTCCTCGTGGCGCGAGCCAAGCGTGCCGACCACCGGCAGGTCACGCTCAGCCGAGAGCTCGTCGAGCACTTCCTGCATCATCGCCGTCACCGCGTGGTAGACCGCCTCCTCGTCGGGATCGGGGCCGAACCGACGGCGTAGGTCGATCCTCGGCAGGACCTGAATCGTGATTTGCGAGGGCAGTGGGACGCGGCCGGGCAGGTCCAGCACCGTTACACCGAAGGGAGGCGCGATTTGGATCGGCACGACCTTGAGACGCAGCAGCCGGTCGAGGGCAAGGAGGTGAGATAGCCGCTCGCCGCGGGTCAGGAAGAGCGCGGTCTCCTGGCCGCCGATCGCCACCACGGGAACGATCGGCACGTCGGTCGCAAGCGCGAGGCGGACGAAGCCGCTGCGGTGGCCGAAGTCGATCTCCCCTGAGTGCCAGGAGGGGCGGTAGGTCTCGTGGTCCCCGCCGGGATAGACCAAGAGCGCTGCGCCCCTTCCCAACGCCGCCGTCGCGTTCTCGTGGTTGGCCGGGATCGTCCCGTACTTGCGCAGGGGCGCGAGGCCGGGGACCCGGAAGACGAGGTCGTGGGCGAGCTGATGGAACAGCCGGTCGGGACCGAAGTGGTTGTAGAAGCCATAGGCGAAGGCGAAGGTGTCGGCGATCAGCGTGCCGCCCGAGTGGTTGCCAACCAGCAGCACCGGCCCCTCAGCCGGGATCTGCTCGAGACCGCGCAGCTTGGGACGGAAGTAGAGCTGCGCCAAGCGGCTGTAGGCCGGCAGGGTGTCGCGGATGAACCGCGGGTCGCGCTCGGCCAGCGGATCCTCGGTGCGGGAGCCGAGCAGGTCGCTGACCATTGCCGAGGCGGTTACGCGGGCGCCGCCGAGCGCCTGGCTGACGATCTCCCTCACTCGCCTCCCCTACCCCTCCATAGTGGGTGCGAAAAGCCTCGCCATCGGGTCTTCTGGGCGGGGGGCTCACGGCGACGCACGACGGCGCGGCTAGACTGGTTCCTCGGGTCGAGCATCCGTTCGATCAAAGTAGTGCCCCGCTTTTCGCAGTCGTTGCCTTCGGGCACCCTCCGCGTTGCAGTGCACCCACATGGAGGGACCGAGAGATGGCTACAGGAACAGTGAAGTGGTTCAGCGACGACAAGGGCTTCGGATTCATCACGCCGGATGACTCGAGCGAGGACGTGTTCGTCCATCACAGCGCGATCCAAGGCAACGGCTTCAAGTCGTTGGCCGAGGGCGCAAAGGTGAGCTACGACGCCGAGCAGGGCACCAAGGGCCCGGCGGCAGCGAACGTACAACCGCTTTAAGGGAGAAGCGGCATGGCCTCGAGCGGCAAGCGTAAGACCACGATGGCGAAGCTCAACCGTGAACGCAAGCTCCTCGAGCGGCGGCAAGAGAAGCAGGCCAAAAAGGCCGCGCGAAAGCAGGCCGCCGCAGACGCTCGGGACGACCCCACGGCTAGCTGAATCGGCGAGTCCCGCCAGTCAGTCGCACTCGAGGCCAGACGCGCCGTAGAGCGGGGTTCTGGGACTCGGGCTCAGTCTCGCCGCTACACCCGATCTTGCCGCGCCGTCCTAACTAGAGACCGCCCGCAAACGCCGGACACGACGGCCCGATGCACTTATGGTGCAATCGGCGTTTCGAGCCAACTTTCCGAAGGGAGTGCTCATGTCCAGGTTCTCAGGATGGCATCCATCAGCGCCGATGGTCGTTGCCGTGATCGCGCTCGTCATGGCGATCGCCGGCACCGCGATCGCCGGGTCCGCGACGCAGGGAAAGATCACGAAGGAGAAGGTCAAGACGATCGTCGGAAACCTCGCTCCCAGCCTCGACGTGAACAGCGCGAAGACCGCCGACCGCGCCACGACGGCCGAGCTCGCCGACACCGCCAAGACCGCCGAGACGGCCAAGATTGCGACCAACGTCCTCTCTGCGAACGTCCGCGCGGACGGCACGATGCTCGGCTCGATCCCAGCTGGCGCGACATCGCAAGCGGTCGTTTTCAAGGGCCTCTATGGCGTCACCTTCACCCGTGACATCACCGGCTGCACCATTTCCGCATCGCTCGCCACCAACAGCAACAGCCAGATCCCGGCGGGGGAGGTTGATGTGGGAGTCGCGGATGCGAAGACGCTGCTGATCCAAACGAGTGATTCGACCGGGGCCCTTGCGAGCAGGGCGTTCTATGCGCAGGCGGTGTGCCCCGGCTGAGTCCTCGCGGGCACCCAGTCCCGCTCTCGGCTATTCCGCCGCTCTTCGAGCGCCGCGGCGTCCTCCCCGACGACCGAGCGGGTCCGCTCGGCCGGGAGTTGCAGCCTGTAGACGGCGGCGCTCACCGCGAGCAACAAGCCAGCGCCGCTTCCGAGCTCCAGCACGTCCTGCCCGTGCCCGTATTTGCCGAGATACGACACGAGGGCCAGCGCTCCGAGCGACTCGAGCGGACGAGCGAGCCTGGCGTAGTGGGCCCCGCCGGGTCGCACTCGTTGTAGCCGCCCGGGGGCCGAAAATCGCCGGTTCAACTTCCGTCCCCGACTCCAGATCGTGCCCCCCGCCGGAGCTGGAGCGCCGCGGTCGAACGCGATAGCGTCGCATCGACCAAGCCATCAGGCAACCACACGGAGGTGGAGATGAAGCGGGTACTGGTCCTCGGGGCTCTGGCGATTTCGGTGGTCCTATTGATCGCGGTCAACGCCAGCGCTCGTCACGGACAAAAGCACTCAGGTCGCACCATCACGGTGGTGGAGCACGCGACTACCGACGCCGTCAGCAACGGCAAGAAGGGCGACCACGTGGGCAACATCCTCACGTTCGGGAACAAGGTGTACAACGCCGCCGATAAGAGCAAGGTCGGGCACGATCAGGGCTCGTGCGTGCGCATCGTCGTCGGCAGGTCGTGGGAGTGCACGTGGACGACCTTCCTGTCCCACGGGCAGATCACGGTCGAGGGCCCCTTCTACGACAAAGGCAACAGCGTGCTCGCGATCACGGGCGGCACCGGCGCGTACAAGAAGGCGCGCGGCCAAATGGGGCTGAAGTACCACAACAAGGCTGGAACGAAGTTCGACTTCGTCTTCCGCGTAAGCCGCTGATTGTCACGGGTGCCGGGCTGAACCCAGTCCGGCACCCAGACAGCGCTAGTCGCTGAGGTACTCGCGCACTCCGGGAGCCCCGTCGGGAAACGCGAAGGCCGAGAGCTCGGTCTCGAAATCGGCCTGGCGCAGCTTTTCGGCGGCGAGATCCTGCGCCAGCGCGGCGCGGTGGGTCTCGCCCTCCCGCTCAAGGAGCACGGCTTGGATCTCGCGGTCGCGCGCTGCGCGGTCGGGCTCGATGCCGTCGAAGTCGACGACCGCACGTGCGGCCAGCAGGACGGTCTCGTCGCGCTCAATCTGCACCTGGACGAGAGCATCGTCCTCGAGCCAGAACACCTGGCCCGTGGGCAGATCGACGTAGTAGGACCGATCCGGCGTCAGCTCCGCGATCGGGGACGAGCCCGTCGTATGGGTACCTCCCGGTTTGCGGAGGGGTGCTCGGCTTCCCACTGAGACCATGCGAAGTCCGCCCAAGGGCCAACCGCCGACGGCCCGCTCGCGTTCTCTACCCAACCGTACGCCCATATATCCTGCCGCGCGACTATCGATCTCGCGCCCGCCCGCGTCAAGCCGATTACCGGCTTCGGGTTAGCCCGTTCGTGAGTCAAACGGACTAGGTCCTTACGTGTAGGGGTGGGGAGTCTGCGACGCAAGCGCAGCGCCGCGCGTGGGAAGTGGGTGTACATGCTCCCGCAACACGCGATACTTGAGCACAGTATGAAACCAGGCCAGGATTCTCTGGCGATCGGGGCAAGGGATCGTGAGTGAGGGGTCGACACCGCCGCGCAAGGCCGGCGGATTGCTGGCCCGTGTCGTCAGGCGCAGCGGTGGGCAGACCGCGCCCGGCAACCTCGGCCTCAACCCCTCGGCGCCTCCGATCGCGCGCGGCGACGAGGCAATGGATCGCGTCGACAAGCAGCGGACGGCTGCCGAGCGACGGAGGGCGCAGGCCGCTCGCAAGGCGAGGCGGGTCGAGGAGGCTCGGCGTCGCACCGAGGCGGCTCTTGAAGCGAAGATCCGCGACCTCGAGGCCCGCCTTGGCGCAGCGGAGCGCGCAGAGCGAGAGGCGGAGGAGGCTCACGAGGCCGAACGCGAGCGGCTGCTCGCCAGGCTCTATGCGGCCGAGCGGTGGCGGCGTGAGGCCGAGGCGGCCCGGCACGCGACCGTCTCGGAGATAGAGGCCCGACTCCGAGCCGCGGAGAGTGCGCAGAAGGAGGCCGAGGACGCTGCCTCGGCCAAGGTCGAGGCGCTCGAAGCGGCGCTTCGTGAGTCCGAGGACGCCCGGCGCCGAGCCGGCGACGCCCTGACGGAGGCGGAACGCGCCAATGACGCCGCTCGTCAGGTCCACAAGGGCGCTGTGGGGGAGCTTGGAGCGAAGCTCGAGGAAGCGACGCGGAGGCTGGCTGAGCAGCGTCAGGACAACGGGGATCGCCACGACGCGGCCGGGCGGCTCGAGCTCAACACGGCCACCGTCGAAGGCCTGAGGGGATTGGGGCTCTCCATCACCCAGGCGGCACGCTTGGTCAGCCGGCGTGAAGTGATCGGCGGCTTCGGCTCGGCCGACGACTTGGAACCGATCCCAGGCCTGCCGCCCGAGCATCTCGCGACATTGCTCGAGCGCGCGTACATCGACCCGGCGGCCTAGCCCCCCCGGCACGCACAGGTGTGGCCAACTCCACACCTAGGGCCCCTGGTAGGAGCGCGCTTCGCGGGCGATGCTGCGGGTGCAGTTCGAAACCACCTACCAAGGAGAACAACAAATGAACATCACCAAGACCCGCCGAGCCCTGACCGCCCTCGTCGCGGCGCTCGCCGTCGCCGGCGCGGCCACCACGAGCCTCGCCTCGGCGAGCCCCTCCCACGACAAGCTGACGATCCACTACACGGGCGACGGCTTCGAGGGCAAGATCAAGTCGAGCAAGCAAAGCTGCCGGGCCAACCGCACCGTCACCGTTCACAAGGCCTCCGGCAAGGAGCTCTACTCCGATACGACCGAGACCGACGGAAGCTGGAACACCGGCAACTCCGGCCAGGTCCGCGGCCGCTTCTACGCCACGGTCAACGCCAAGGGCGGCTGCCTGCCCCTCGTCTCGAAGACGATCCGGGCCTAGCTCCGACCGACATCCAAACGGACGGGCCGGGTGGCGCGCAGGCGCCGCCCGGCCCGTTTTCGCGCGGTCGTCGCGACGATTGAGGCCGTGTCGACCCTGGCTAGCCGAGGGCGCGGAAGAGGGCGTTTACCGCGCGCCGGCTGCCGTCCACCTCGACCTCGCCCGAGGCGATCGCCTTGCCGAGCGGCCGCCCGCCGAAGACGATGCCCGCGAGCGTGTCGGGGTTGCTCCTGAGCGCCGCGTCCGGATCGCCGGCCTCACCGTGCCGGGCGTCGAAGCCGCCGTTCACGCGGATCGAGTACGGGACCTCTCCCAGCCAGAGCTCGTAGGTAGCATCGAGCCCGTCCGCCTTCTCCGCCTGGAAGGTGGCCTTCAGCGCCAGCACGAGCGAGTCGGGCCCCATCGGCGCGCCCAGCGGGAAGCCGGGGGACCGGCTCGCCCACCGCCCGAGCGCCAACACCGCGGGCTCGAGATCCCTTCCCCACTCGGTCAGCTCGTAGACCCGCGCGGCGGCCGGAGGGGCCAGCCTGCGGCGACGGATGATTCCGGCCTCCTCGAGCTCGCGGAGCCGCTGGCCGAGGACGTTCGGGCTGATGTCGGGAATGCCGGCGCGCAGGTCGGTGAATCGCTTCGGCCCCAGCAGCAGCTCGCGGATCACCAGCAGCGCCCAGCGCTGCCCAAGGAGATCGGAGGCATGAGCGATCCCGCAACCGTCGTCATGGGTCCTTCTGCGCGACATCGCGGCGGAAGTCTAACGTCCGTTAATGCGGAAAAGCAAGTGGCGAGTTATCTATTAGGACTATATGGTACGGTCCGCCGGCGATACGAAGAAGCCCGCAAGCGAGCGGAAGGAGATCGGGATGGACCTGCCGGAGGTCGTGTCCGCCAGCGAATGGGAGGCGGCACAGCAGGAGCTCCAGGCGAAGGAGAAGGAGCTGACTCGCCGGAGCGATGAGCTCGCGGCCGAGCGCCGGCGGCTGCCGCGCACGAGAGGTCGAGAAGGACTACGAGTTCGAGGGCCCGCAGGGGAAGGCCGGGCTCGCGGACCTGTTCGAGGGCCGCCGCCAGCTCGTCCTCTACCACTTCATGTTCGGGCCGAACCAGGACGAGGGCTGCGACGGCTGCTGCATGTTCGTCGACCAGGTCGGGCACCCCGCCCACCTACACGCCCGCGACGTCACCTTCGCGATCACCTCGCGGGCGCCGTTCGCCAAGCTCGAGCCGTTCCGGCGGCGGCTGGGATGGGAGCACCCTTGGTACTCCTGGGGAGGGGGGGACTTCGGCGTCGACTTCGGCACCTCCCCCGCCGAGCCCAAGGAGGGCGCCCACCAGGACGGCGAGGGCTTCGGGCTGAGCGTCTTCCTGCGCGACGGCGACGACGTCTACCGCACTTACTTCACGCGCAACCGCGGCGTCGAGGCACTCGGACCCGTCTGGAGCTTCCTCGACCGGGCACCGTTCGGGCGTCAGGAGACCTGGGAGGACTCACCGTCCGGCTACCCGCAGGGCAAGCCCTACACCTGGTGGCGCCGTCACGACGAATACGAGGAGGAGCGATGAGCGACCGCGACGGCTTCGCGCCGGGGGTTCCCTGCTTGGTCACCGGCGTCTTTCCCGATCCGCAGGCAGCCGCTGCCCTCTATTCGGACCTGTTCGGCTGGGAGACCGAGGACCTGATGCCGGCTGATCATCCGGGCAGCTACGTCGTGGGCCGCCTCCGTGGCCGCGACGCGGCCGCGATCGTCTCCCAGCACGGGGCCCCCGCGCCGCCCGAGCCGGTCTGGACCACCCTGATCTGGGTCGAGAGCGCCGACGAGGCGGCCGCCAAGGCAGCCGACGCCGGCGGACACCTCATCGGGCAGCCCTTCGACTCGCCGGGCGGCGGCCGGCAAGCCGTGCTCGCCGACCCGGCCGGAGCGGTGTTCTCGGTCTGGGAGCCGCGCGAGGGTCGCGGTGCACAGGTGGTCAATGAGCCCGGCGCCTGGTCGATGAGCTCGCTGAGCACCGACGACCCGGAGGGCACGAAGCGGTTTTACTCACAGCTCTTCGGCTGGGATACCCGCAGCTTCGACATGGGCGGGGGCGAGTTCACGATGTTCACGGTGCCGGACTACGTCGGCGGCGAGCCGCAGCAGCCGGTTCCCCGCGACGTCGTCGCGGTGATGGCGCCGCCGAGCGACGACGATGAGGGCCCTCCGAGGTGGGCGGTCGACTTCTGGGTCGCGGATATCGACGCCGCTGTCTCGAAGGTGTCAGACGCCGGCGGCGAAGTGCTCACCGCGCCCTACGACCTGTCGGGCTCTGGCCTCCGCCAGGCCGTGATCCGCGACCCGCAGGGGGCGGTGCTCACCCTCACCCAGCCGCCCGGAGCCGCCTAAGAGGGCGCTGCGGCGCTTGTGTTAGCGTCGCCAGAGGCGCGCGGGCGCCGGCAGCCGCCGATCGTCCGGCGCGTCCTTACTTGGGAGGTGCCATGCACCGAGTTCCTCTTGGCCGACCGTCGCCGGCGATGATCGTCGCATTGGTCGCGCTGTTCGTCGCGCTCGGTGGCTCTGCGCTCGCGAGCGTGATCATCGCCTCCAACGGCCAGGTCGCCAGGAAGACGATCGCGGGCCATCAACCTCCCGCGGGCGATCACCCCAACATCATCGGCGGCTCCATCAACGCCGTGGACCTCTCGTCGGACCTCAAGAGTTCGCTGAAGCTTCACTGCGCATCCGACCTGCTGCGGGCCGCGGACATCTGCGTTGAGCCCGCGCTTCGCGCGGACGCGACCTTTGGGCGGGCGCTACAGGCGTGCGCGAGCGCCGGACGTCGACTGCCTACCGTGGCCGAGCTCGCGCTGGCATTCGAGCACCTCGGCGCGCCCCAACCGAGCCAATGGGTGGCGACGCAGTACTTCGATCAAAGCGCCGGCGGGACGTCCCTCTTGGCGGGTCTTCTCGGCAACGATGGGTCTCGCACCCTCCAGTTCGGCGTCGATAGTGCATCGGTGCACATCCAGCCCTACCGCTGTGTGAGCTCCGCGACGAACTGACCTCCAGATCCTCCACGGACCGCCCGATTGCCTCATTCACCGAGGATGTCCTGCCGCCGGCGCTAACCCTCCTTCGTGGCCAGGCGCTCGAGGACTCGAGCGCTGACCCCGCGTTCCCGCGCCGAATGCGTGCCCCGCTCTTGCACGCATCGCTGCCAGTCCGACCGTCGGCTTAGCATTGTCGGTAGCCGGAATGCCGACCCGAGGAGGAGCGCGGATGATCACCACGGAGGATCAGCTGGAAGTGAGGGAGGCGACCGCGGGGTGGTGGCTGCTCGGTCTCGTCGGGCTTCTCAGCATCGTCGCGGGCGTGATCATCCTCTTCAAGCCCAGCAACAGCCTTGCGACCCTCGCTGTCATCGCCGGCATCTTCCTGCTCCTCGACGGCATCCTCGAGCTCGTCGCCTCGCTCATGAAGACCACCCGCAACCGCGGGATGACGGCGCTCTTCGGCGTCCTCAGCGCGATCGTCGGCGTCCTACTGATTCGCCACCCGATCGGCGGTGTCGCCGCTGTTGCGCTGTTGATCGGCATCTGGTTGATCGCGGTCGGCGTGATCCGCTTCGCGACCGCCTTCGACGAGCTCGAGCACCGCTCCTGGCACGCCCTCGCCGGGGTCTTCGAGATGGTCGCCGGCATCGCGATCATCGCGAGCCCCAATATCGGCTACGCGACGCTGGCGATCCTCGTCGGCTTCGGCTTCATCCTGAACGGCATCGGGATGACGGCCCTCGGCTGGGCCATGCACCGTGTGAGGCACGCCGCCGCGAGCTAGGTCGCGGCCTCGCCCGCGCGTGGGCTCACTCCCCCGCGACGCGGGGCGAGCCATCGGCGCCATCCCCTCGGCGCTTCCGCGCTTTCGGTCTCCCTGCGGGCGATGAGGTCCAGGTAGAGCAGCGTGCGGCCGATCGCGACGTAGGGCACGAGCAGCGCGAAGACGAGCCCGCCGATCACGTTGACCCAGGTGAGCGAGAAGTTGGCGAAGATGAGGAAGAAGCCAAGCACCGGTCCGATCGTGAAGCTGAGCAGCTCGAAGAACCCGGCCACGCAGAGCGTTCGCAGCCAGTGGCCGCGCACGACCCGGGTGCTGCCGCGAAAGGCGTCCCGGATCGAGCGGTCTTCGAACAGGATCTCCTGCTGCACGAACTGCCAGTCGATGAACTTCCAGAGGGCGATCGGGGCGCCGATCAGCGTGACGAGGAGCGCGAGGAGGGCGATGTTCAAGAGCAGCGCCGCCCCGACCAATCGCCAGAAGCGACTGAGGGCCAGCCGGTAGGACGTCGCGAACGTCGCCGACCGCTTGCTGGCGAGCAACGTCACGGCCGCGACCACGGCAGCGCTGACGGCGATCAGGGCGATCATGCGCGCGAGCCCGGTCACCGAGACGTCGGGGTCGATCCTGACGCTCCCGATGGTGATCGCCGGATGGATGTCGTTCGCCCCGGTGAGGCTGGTCAGCAGCCACTGGATGCCCCAAATCACCCCGATGATCGGGAGCGCGGTCAGCCCGATCGGTAAGAAGGCGCGCCATTGCCGGCCGTAGAGCTGGCGAGCCGCTCGGACGAGCTGCCCGAAGGCGCGGCGTTGGCGGAGCTCCGAGAGGTCGACCGGCCGCCAGCGGGTGGCGAGGATCGGGATGAGGATGATCACGGCGGCGATCGCCACCAGCACCAGCGCCCCGGTGGGCGACTTCGCCTGGAGGTTGATGAACGACGACACCGCCGAGACCGCTCCGCAGAAGACCCCGGAGCTGGCCGGACCGATGACGTCGCCGCCCGGCAGCTCCGGGCTCGTCGAGCGGATGCCATCCATCCAGGTGATCGGCGTCCGCCATTGAGGCTTGAAGTAAGGCCCGGTTGGGCCGTTGTTGCTCAGGCCCTTCTCCTTCTGTCCCCAGTGGCCGCGGTAGGTCAGCCACTGGTAGCGGCTGCCGGGCGCGGGCTTGCTCGGCATCAGGCGCGATTGGGGGGTGAGCCGCCGCACCGGCTCGCTGGTGTCGTCGCAGCCGACGCCGGAGCCGTGCTGGCCGTTCCCGAGATAGACGGCGGTGTCGTAGAAGGTGGCGTGCGACCCAGCCGCGGGGTAGACGATGGGGTGAGTGCGGCGCTTCTGCACCTTGTAGTCGTCCCAGCTCGCCTTCTCGCCGCCGGCGTGTTGGTAGAGCGCGACCTCGTAGGGCCCGGTCTCGAGCGCCCTCTTCGGCGTCGCGCCGTCGAACGCGACCTGCATCCCCTCCCAGTCGCCCTCGTGGAGGTCGTTGAACTGGTTGAAGTAGTAGAAGAACCAGTACTCGACGACGAGGTCCGACGTGCCGGCCTCGCGGACGACGTGGGCGTAGGTGATCGCAGGCGCCTTCCCCGCTTTCTGCAAGGCCTCGAAGTCCTTCGCGTAGGTGCAGCCGGCATCGAGCGGGTCGCCGGGCAGGTCGAGGAAGTAGCTCTTGCCTCGCCCCGCGATTTGGCTCGCGGTCGGGGCGGTGGCAATGACGCGCCGCCCGTGCGCCCCGTTGTGGACGAGGGTTACGCGCGGGTTGCCGAGGACCGTATCGACGGTCGTCGGCTGGAACTGCTCCTCCGACGTATCGCACGGCGGTTTCTCGCTCTGCGTGCGCAGAAAGAGGATCGGCGAGTAAGCGTGGACGAGACGCTCGACCCGGGTGGAGGCGGCCGCCGGGGTGACGAGAATGAGGGCGACGAGCGCGGTCAGCGCCGTCGCAAGCCAGCGCCCCCTGCGATTCACGGACGCCAACGTACCCCGGCGGTCAGACGAGCAGCCGATGCTGTCGCGTCTACGCGGAGTCCTCGGCGAGCCGTTCGAGCTCGAGCCTGAGGGCCGGCAGAAAGGCCGAGTTCGGTCGGGCCTTGGCGATGACCTCGATCGAGTCGCTGTAGTGGGCCACCATGCTCTCGATGCTCGTCCCGATGCGATCGGCCACGCCAGGACCGTAGGTCTGGAGCCCTCGGCGCAGCCCGAGGACGTCGGAGAGCTTGTCGGCTGCGAACACGGTCATCGCCTGTCCCCCGGCCGCGGCCACCTGCGCCCTCAGCGCGGCCTTGCGCTCGTCGAAGGCCTCGATCGCAGGGTCCTCGCTCAAGGTCATGACCTGGTCCGCGATCCGCTCGCCTACCTCGCTTCGGAGGTCCTCCTCGCTCAGCGTGCCTCGCTCGACCGAGTCATGCAGCAGGCCGACGGCGACGAGCTCCGCGTCGAAACCGGCGTCGTGGAGGAGAGCCGCGACCTCGGTGACGTGGTTGAGGAAAGGACGGCCGTCGGCGGCGCGCGTCTGCGCGCGGTGCGCGGACTCGGCGATCTCGTAAGCGCGTTCGACCAGCGCCGACTCGCCGATCCATGCCGGCCGAGCCTCGGCGGGCTGGCCCTCGGCTGTCGCCACCGATGAGTGCGCCGGGCGATGGTCGAGAGTCACGTAACGAGCTTATCGCCGCTTTGTTAACGCGTGGGGCCGATCACGGGTCGACCGGGTTGCGCTTTTCGACGAGGAGGAGATCGCTCGGCATGTCGGGCAGCCGCGGAAAGTCTTCCGCGGGAATGCCGAGCGTCGCCGCCAGGATCCGGCGCGGGTACGCGCCGGCGCCGCCGGTGTAGCCGATGTCGCGCACCTCGGCCTGGTCGAAGAAGACGAGGAAGTGCGTCTCCTCTTCTTCGAGGTTCTCGATGTGGTGTGGGAAGGCCCGCGGGATGAAGTAGACGTCGCCGCCGGCGAGCTCGTAGGTCTCGACCGACCCGTCGGCGCTCTTGACCGTCATCCGCGCCCGACCGGCGAGCACGTAGCCGAGCTCGGCGGTCATCGGGTGCCAGTGCGGCTCCCGCATTCCGCTGCCCTCGATCCGAAGCGAGTACATCGCCAGGTCCTCCAGGGCGGGCCATGTATCGAGTCGCGCGGTCCTGAGCGTCCCGTACGCGTTGTCGATGCGCGGCTCCATCCCCTCCAGGTCCAGCTTGAGCTCGCTCGGATAGCTCGCGGCTTCCGGAATCTCCGGAGGCCCGTCGACCTTGCCCGCAAACATGTCCCCCGGTCCCTCTGGTAGGCCGCCGAGCGCCTCCGCCGGCAGACCCCAGGCGTTGCCCATCACGTTCGGCGTGAGCATGCCGACCGAGCCGGAGAGGCCGAAGTCCTGCGGCTCGGCGTGGGAGAAGACGACGATCAGCTCGGCCGGCTCACCGCCCACGTTCTCGATCGCGTGGAGCGCGCCGGATGGCACGAAGAACATCTGGCCGCTCGAGATCGTGAACGTTGCGTGCTGATTGCCGTCGGCGAAGATCGTCACGAGCGTCTCACCGCCAACGCAGTAACTCAACTCGTTCGCGTTCGCATGCCAATGTGGCTCACGAAAGCCGCCGCCCTCGAGTGTGAGCTTGGCGAGCGACATGCGCTCGAGAATCGGAAAGTCCGCGCGCCGGACCGCCGTGCGGGCGCCGTAAGGCGTCGAGACCTGAGGGACGGCCTCGCCCAGGTGGAAGACGTGCGCGCTCAGGTGGCGGGTCCCCAGACCATGAGCGACTGCGGGTCCTCGGGGTCGACCTTGACGACGACCTCACCGCCCTCCGAGACGCCCTGGAGCGTGGCGTCGTGCATCGACTGCTCCATGCTCACGGCATAGTCCTCGCCGCCTGCCGGATGCACCGTCAGCTCGAACTGGATCTGGTGTCCGCCGCCGAGCTGGGTCCCGGTCTCGCGCATCGAGTTGACGGTCGCCGTGGCTTCGACGCCGGCCTCGTTGATCCTCATGACCTTGTCGCGCTCGCCCATCTGGGCGCCGGGGCTCATCGCCTGCTTGGCCGTTCCCTTGACCTTGTCGAGAAAGCCCATCGTTCTCCTTCGTCGGGCCCATGATCAGATCACACCGTCGAGCCCTCTGCGCGGTCAGCCATCCGGTCGCGCCACCTCCGCTCGCCGTCTCGCATCATCGCCGGGTAGACGATCAGATGGCGGAAGGGCCGGATCGCCGCCATGTAGGCGTTGCCCAGCCATCCGTTCGGCTTCACGAGCACGGCCATCTCAGCGCGGAAGCCGCCGGCGCCGTTCGGGACGGCGCCGATGTGCATCACGCCGTGCATCGTCCGGTTGGCGATCTCGGCGGCGAACTCGTCCGCTGTCATATAGAGCGACGAGAAGGGCAGCGCCTCGAACTCCGGGCGGGGCGCGCCGCGGAGGTCTTCGGGCAGCCGGTCGCGAAGGGTGGGTACCCGGGCGCCCGCCCCCGAGCCGGGCTCGTCCCAGCCGAAGAGCTCCCCGAGCTTCCAGCGGGTGGCCCAGAGCACACGGGCCGCGCGCGAGGAGCCCTTCGCCGGGTCCGTTGAGGTGATCATCTCGACGAGCCGCGGGAACTCGTCCGCGCTGCCCGCTCCCGGCAGGGCCCAGACGTCCTCGAGCCGGAAGTCGGGCACGACTTCGTGGACCCGCCAGGGGCGGTCGTTGTAAGCGGTTTTCGGGAGTCTCGTCGAGGTTCAGTCCGGCTGCGGCACGATCCGGATATAGGGCTTCGGCGACTCCCACTCGCCGAAGATCTCCTTCGCCTGCTCGTTGTTGACGGAGCCGGCGATGATCACGTCCTCGCCCTGCTTCCAGTTGGCGGGCGTCGCGACCTTGTGCTGCGCCGTCAGCTGAAGCGAGTCGATGACCCGGAGCACCTCGTCGAAGTTGCGGCCGGTCGTCATGGGATAGATGAGGATCAGCTTGATCTTCTTGTCGGGGCCGATGACGAAGACGTTGCGCACGGTCTGGTTGTCGGCCGGGGTGCGGTCCTTGGGGTCGCCCTCGACTTCAGCCGGCAGCATTCCGTATGCCTTGGAGATGCTGAAGTCTGCGTCCGAGATGATCGGATAGTTGGGGGCCGTCCCCTGGGTCTCCTCGATGTCCTTGGCCCAACCCTCGTGGTCGCTCGTCGTGTCGACCGAGAGGCCGACGATCTTCGTGTTCCGCTTGTCGAACTCCGGCTTGGCGTTCGCCATGTAGCCGAGCTCGGTCGTGCAGACCGGAGTGAAGTCCTTCGGGTGCGAGAACAGGACACCCCACGAGTCGCCGAGCCAGTCGTGGAAGCTGATGCGTCCCTCTGTGGTGTCCGCCTCGAAATCTGGTGCCGTGTCGCCAATCTTTAAAGCCATAAAAACCTCCTGACAAATGGGTGATTCGAGTTTACGGAGTCGCGCGCACCTGGTTTCACGCCGCGGGCTATCTTCGCCCGCATGAGCGCGCCCGAGATCTGGCTTCATGGCTTTCCGACCCCGGGGCGCACCGTGGAGCTCGCGCGAACGCTCGAGGACTGGGGGTTCGATGGCCTGCTCCTCGCCGACAGCGAGACGCTCGTTGCCGACCCCTACGTCGAGCTCGCCCTCGTCGCGAAGGAGACCCAGACGCTTCGTCTCGGCCCCGCGGTGACGAATCCCATCACGCGGCTCCCTGCGGTATCCGCGGCGGCCATCGCCACGCTCCAGGCCGAATCGGGTGGGCGGGCGGTGCTGGCCCTCGGCAGGGGGGACTCGGCTCTCGCCCAGCTTGGCCGCCGCTCCGCGACCACCGCTGAGCTCGAGCGCGCGTTCGCAGAGGTACAGGGGCTCCTCGCCGGCGAGGCGGTGGAGCTCTCCAACGGTGCCACGGCGCGCCTCGCCTGGCTCGACCCCTCGGCACCGAAGGTCCCGCTCGACGCCGCGGCGAGCGGCCCGCGAACGATCGCGCTCGGCGCCCGCCACGCCGAGCGGGTCACGTTCACGGTCGGCGCCGACCCCGACCGTGTCGAGTGGGCTCTTGGGGTTGCGCGGGGCCAGCTGAATCGGCGCGAGCTCGCCGGCGCCCCGTCGTTTGGGGCCTACGTCAACTTCGTGGTCCACGATGACCCCGCGGTTGCGCGCGAGATGGTCCGCGGCAGCGCCGCGATATTCGCCCGCTTTGTCAGCGAGGGCCCGACCGAGGACCTGCCCGACCACGACCGGGCGACGATCCAGCGCCTCGCCGCCGCCTACGACGAGCGAAGCCACGGTCTCGCAAGCGCCGACCACGCGACGCTGCTGCCGGACGACTTCCTCGAGCGGTTCACGGTCGTCGGCCCGCCCGAGCACTGCGTCGAGCGCCTGCGTGACCTGCTGGCGAGGGGACTCGAGCGGATCGTCGCGGTCCCGGCTTCGCGCGACGCCGATCCCGATGCGGTCTCCGCGTCGAACGAGCGGTTCGCGCGCGAGGTCCTGCCAGCGGTTCGCGCCTAGCCCGGCTTCTGATCCGGTGGCGCGTAGCGGTGGTGCAGCCCGAGGACGTTCCCGTCGGGGTCCTCGAAGAACGCCTGATGGCAGACACCGGAGTCGATGATGTCGCTGCGGAACTCCACGCCCCGTCCCTCGAGCGCAGCCTTGGCGGCCTCGACGTCGTCGACCCGCAGCGCGATCGGGTGGTTGTTCGCACGGAACTCGATCCCGAACGCGTCCGACTGCATCACCGCGATCGTCAGGTTCCCGGTTTCGAACTCGACGGCGGGCATGGTGCCCCATCGCTTCGACTCGCGGAGCCCGAGAACGCCGCCATAGAACTCGCGCGCGCCATCGAAGTCCCGCGTCGAGACGCATATGAAGTCGGTGCCGGTGACAAGCCGGGTCGCGGTCTTGGCCATCTCAGGCCTTCTCTGTCGTTCTCAAGCGGGGACGTAGTCGAACACATCCGGCCTCGGGCCGATCCGTCCCTCCTCGCCGCGATCGAGCGCGTCGATCCGGGCCCTGTCCTCGGGCTCGAGCGCGAAGTCGAAGATCGTGAAGTTCTCCTCCATCCGCTCTCGCGCCGACGCCTTGGGGAAGACGATGTTGCCGCGCTCGATGTGCCAGCGCAGCGCGACCTGCGCCGGGGATCGGGCGAGGCGCTCCGCAATCTCGCCGATCACGGGATCATCGAGCAGCTGGCCTTGGGCGATCGGCGACCAAGCCTCGGTCGCGATCCCGTGGTCGCGGCCATAGGCGTCGACCTCCTTGTTCTGGAAATAGGGGTGGAGCTCGATCTGGTTGACGGTCGGGACGGTCTCGGTCTCGAGCGCGAGTCGCTCCAGGTGGTGAACCTGGAAGTTGGAGACGCCGATAGACCTCGAGCGGCCGTCTTCGTGGAACTCCTCGAGCGTTCGCCACGTCGAGACGAAGTCGCCGTCGTAGAGCGTGGGGAGGGGCCAGTGGATGAGGAAGAGGTCCACGTAGTCGGTGCCGAGGGCCTGAAGCGTGCCGTCGAAGGCTCGCCGCGCGTCATCGGGCTCGTGGTAGCTGTTGTTGAGCTTGCTCGTGATGTAGACCTCGCTGCGGTCGAGGCCCGACGCGCGCACGGCCTTGCCGACCCCCTGCTCGTTGCCGTACATCTCCGCCGTGTCGAGATGGCGGTAGCCGACGTCGAGGGCAATCGAGACCGCTTGGGCGGTCTCCTCAGGTGGGATCTGAAAGACGCCGAACCCGAGCTGCGGGATCGAGTTGCCGTCGTTCAGGTCGACCTTTGGAACATCACTCATGGCTAAGGCCCTCCTCAGCTTTGCTTGCCGTCCAGGATGACATGCCCGATTGGGCCGGATCTGATGCGCGGGCAACCCGCGCCACGCGCGGCTTCCGCTGGTAGCTTCGGCGCCGATGGAGGGAGGAGCGAGGGCTCGCGGGCCGAGTGCAGTTGCCGTCGGGGCCGCAGCGGCGTGCGCCGTCCTGGCGATGTGGACGTCGGCCGTCGACGCTCACGCCCACGCGTCCACCGGCAAGGCGACGCGCTACTCCGCGGCGGGTGGCTGCTACTCGCTCGCACCGGCGGACGGCGGACCGGCGCCGGCGATCGCCGCCAGCCAGCGCTTCAAGCCCACGCGCCTCGGGAGCTACATGCTGTTCGGCAAGGCGCACGACTTCCTCGCAGCCGATGGCGGCTCGGTAAGGCGCGCGGCGCAGCCGAGCCCGGCAGCGGATTGGCGCCTCGCCCGGGCGCCGGGCCGAACCTTCACGCTCTCGCCGGCCTCGGCGAACGCGAGCGTTCTGACCATGAGAGGCTCCGATCTCTCGCTCGCCTCGCGCTCGGGGGCCGGCTCGGTGTCGCGCTTCCGGCTCGAGCCGGCTTCCGGCTGCGCCAGGTTCCCCGAGGCATCGCTGAACGTGAGCGGCAAGCCCGCCAAGGGGAAGACGCCATACGGACAGGTGCGGGGCGTTCTCGACGGCCACATGCACTGGATGACGTTCGAGTACCTCGGCGGGAACTTCCACTGCGGCCGTCCATGGAGCCCGTACGGGATCCCGGCGGCCCTTCCCGACTGCGCGGACATCGAGGGCCCGCAGGGGGCCGCCGCCCCGGTGCAGAACTTCCTCAACTACGGGGCGCCGGAGCACCCGCACGACACGAGCGGCTGGCCGAAGCTCTCGGCCTGGGCGCGGACGAACCTGACCTATGAGGGCACCTACTACCGCTGGCTCCAGCGGGTCTGGAAGTCGGGGCTGCGCATGATCGTGATGCCGGTGAACGAGAACCGGATCCTCTGCGAGCTGATTCCAAACCGGCGCAACTCGTGCGACGAGATGGCCACGGTTCGCAAGGGGCTCCAAGACGTCAAGCAGCTGCAGCGCTACGTCGACGCGCAGGCGGGCGGACCGGGCAAGGGCTTCTTCCAGATCGTCCGCAATCCCTTCCAGGCCCGCCGGGTGATCAACAGTGGCAGGATGGCCGTCGTCCTCGAGGTGGAGGTGTCAGAGCTCTTCGACTGCAACGGCGCCGATCCATCGAGCTGTGACCGCAGCACGATCGACAAGGGCCTGGCCGACCTCCACAGGCGCGGTGTGCGCTCGTCCCTGCTCCTCAACAAGTTCGACAACCCGCTCACGGGCGTGCGGTTCGATGGCGGGCCGATCGGCGCCCTCATCAACGCCGCGAACCGCTTGAGCTACGGGTCGTTCTGGAGCGCCGAGACGTGCAAGGGGCCCGAGCACGACAACACGATCGAGGCGGGGGAGCCAAGCGCCAGCGCGTTCCTCGCGACGCTGCTCGCGCAGCTCGGCGTGCCGGCCGGGACCCTGCCCACCTATCCGAAGGCGCCCCATTGCAACACCCGCGGCCTCACCGCGCTCGGGCGGCACACGGTGCGCCGGATGATGGACATGGGCATGATCGTCAACCCCGACCACATGAGCCAGCGTGGCGTCGACGAGACCCTGAAGCTGCTGGAGGCGCGCCACTACTCCGGGGTCATCTCCCCGCACGGCTGGATGGACCCTGGCGACTGGCCCCGCATCTGGAAGCTCGGCGGCATGGCGTTCCCGGGTGCGGGCTCGGCGCGGGGTTTCGTCGATGCTTGGCGGACCTACCGGCCGAAGCGCACCCCGTACTACTTCGGGTGGGGGTACGGGGCCGACCTCGGCGGTCTCGCCACTCAGGGGGCGCCGGGTCCGGCGGGCTCGCCCGACTCCGTCAGCTACCCGTTCAAGTCGATCGATGGCGCGACGACCGTCCACGAACAGCGCACCGGCGAGCGGGCCTTCGACTACGCCAAGGAGGGCGTCGCGCACTACGGGCTTTACGCGGACTGGCTCAACGAGGTCCAGAAGACCGGCGGCCCGAAGGCCAGGCGCGACATGCTGCGCGGCTCCGAGGCCTATCTCGAGATGTGGGAGCGGGCGGTCGGCGTGCCGTCAAGTCGCTGCCTCGGTGCCCGCTCGCGCTTCAGCTCACGAGGCCTGGGCCCGCTGCGCCTCGGCCTCTCCTACAAGGCGCTCCTGGAGCGCGCCGGGCAGCCGCTCAGAAGGACGCGCGCGTGGAGCTACTGCGTCGCCGGCAAGCGCAATCGCCGCAGCGCGGCGAACGCGGTGCTGACCGCGGGCGGATCGGTGGCACTGGTCGCGAGCAGCGCGCCGGGCACGAAGGCCGGCGGACTCGGCCCGGGGGCCAAGGTCGCGCGGCTCCGTCACGCCGGCGTGAAGCAGATCGGCCCGGGTCTCTGGGCCGTCTCGCGCGCGGGTGCGGTCCTCGTTTATTCCGTGCGCGACGGGGTGGTCCGAACGGTGGCCACGGCGACGCCCAGCGCGGCGCGCACCGATGCCTCCCTTCGCTCGTACCTGCGGCTCGTCCCCAGGCGCGGGTTCGCCGCTCGCCCGTCGCGCGTCATCGGGGCGGCGCGGGAAGGCCTCGCGCCCGGGAAGACGGTGCCGCTGGGCGTCGATCACGGGTCGAGCCAGTTCCCGTTCACGCAGCACGGTTCCGGCCAGTTCCCGTTCTTCTGCGGCCTTTAGGGCGGCTCGGCCGCGCACGGCACCGGCGATGAGGCTCGTGTGGGCGGTCTTCCTCGAGGCGTCCAGGTGATGCCGCTGCGCAGGCTCGCGATGTCACTCGGAATGACGAGTGCGGCGACGACCACGTGGTCGCGGGCTGTCGCGGTGACGTGGCATTTGACTCGAGCCCCCTCGGGGAAAGCTCGCGGCTACGCGGAGGAGCGCGCCGCGTCGGCCCTGGCGCCGTTGGAGCGCCCGCGACGCCCCCGCCGCTTCGGCTTGAGCTCCTCGAGCTCGTCCGAGATCCAGTCGATCAGGCACTGCACGTCGGGCATCTGATCGCGGTCGGAGACGATGCCGAAGTCCATGCGCCCGCAGTAGCTCATCACCGTGATGTTGAGCCCCATGCCGTCGGTGATCACCGAGACGGGGTAGTTCGCCACCACCCTCGCGCCCGCGCAGTAGAGGGGAGTCTGAGGGCCGGGGACGTTCGAGATCACGAGGTTCCAGGTCGGGCGGCCGCGGCTCGAGGTCGCAACCGTGAACGTGGCGCGCGTCGCGCGGGCGAACACGGCCGGCGGGATGAAGTGGTTCGCGTCCTGGAGCAGGTCGGCCGGCAGCGCCCGGTGACGCTCCTTCATGTCGCCCATCGCCTCGTGCGTGCGCCGGAGACGCGCGGCAGGGTCCGGCTCGTTGGTGAAGAGCGGCGCCGACATCAGCATGATCCGGTTGCCGTAGGTGCCCGCTTGATCGCTGGTGCGCACCGACACCGGGATCTGCACGACGAGCGGGTCGCTCGGCAACTCCCCGTGATCGACGAGCCAGCGCCGCACGGCGCCCGCGCAGATCGAGACGACGACGTCGTTCACGGTCACGCCGTGCTCGTTCTTGACCTTCTTCACCTCGTCGAGCGGGAGTTGCCCGAAGGCGAAGCGCCGGTGGGGGGAGACGCGGCCGTTGAAGGAGGTCTTGGGCGCCTTCAGGTTGATGCGCTTCTCGAGCACGCCGTCCCGCCCGATGGCCTTGCCGGCCCGCTCGGCCAGCCGCGCGACCGCATGAGTGCCGGGGATCGTGCCGAAGGGCGTCTCGTCGAGGTTCGGGAGGGCGGACGGGAGCGAGCGCAGCATCCGCAGCGGGTATCGCGGCAGCCCCGCGATCCCGCGGGCGAGCATCGCCGCATCGCTCGGCCGCTCGTCCGCGGCGGGCATCCGCTCCCTGATCTCGCGGCCCTCCGGCTCGAGGTCGAATAGCGCCCCCAGGATCTCCGCGCCGGAAAGGCCATCGATCAGGGCGTGGTGGATCTTGGTCAGCATCGCCACGTTCCCCGACTCGAGACCCCAGATCAGGTACAGCTCCCAGAGCGGGCGGGCGCGGTCGAGGGGCCGGGCGAAGATCCGCGCCACCTGCTCGGCCAGCTGCGCGTCGCTGCCGGGCGCGGGAAGCGCGAGCTCGCGGACGTGGTACTCCAGGTCGAAGTCGGCATCGTCGACCCAGTAGGGGTAGTCGAGGCCCAGCGGCACCTCGGCCAGACGCCAGCGCATTGGCGGCAGCAGCGGCAGCCGCTCCGCGATCAGCTCCTGGATGGCGGTGATGTCGAGCGGCGCGCCGGGCCGCGACTCGGGGTCCAGGATCGCGAGTCCGCCGACATGGCCAGTCTGCCGGGTGGTCTCGAGCGCCAGGAACTGCGCGTCAAGGCTGGTGAGCTGCCGCACTCCGTCTCCCTTCCTACCGGGTCCCGCCGATCATCGCACAGCGGCCGCAGACCCACGGGGCGAACGTCCCGCAGTTGGGGTTATAGGGGGGGATGAGGGACGCTCGCGTGGCTGAGTTGGCCGGCCGGCAGTTCAATCGCATCTCCCGGTGGCAGCTCGCGGAGCTCGGGTTGAGCGCGGAGGCGATTCGGCACCGGATCGACGCCGGGCGGCTTGTGGCTGTCGAGCAGGCGGTGTTCGCCGTCGCGCCGGTCCTCGAGCACGACGACTGGGGCGTTTGGATGGGGGCCACCCTGACTGCGCCGCGAACGAAGCTGAGCCAGGTGAGCGCGGCGGCGGCGTGGGGCCTTCTGTCGTTGCCGCGTCCTGCCGAGACTGTCACGCGTCCGGGCAGCGGCGGACCTCGCCGGCACGGCGGACTCCTCGTCCATCGGAGCCTGATGCTCGAGGGAGAGTGCACGCAACTGAACGGGATCGCGATCACGTCCGTCCCACGCACGTTGCTCGACTTGAGCGGTCGTGTCAGCGAGCGCGCGCTCGCACGCGCCGTGCGTGAGGCCGTGAGGCTGGATCTCGTCACGCTCGCCGAGCTCGGTGACGCGCTCGGGCGCTACCGAGGTCAGCGGGGTTCGCGACGCCTCGCCGACACCATCGCTCGCTATCGAGGCCTGCCGCTCGAGCGCGCGCGCAGCGGGGCCGAGATCCGAGCCATGGAGCTGCTCGCGGAGGCGGGTCGTCCGCTCCCGCGGCTGAACGTGCGCATCAACCGGGACGAGGCGGACCTGAGCTGGCCGGCGGTCCGGCTCATCGTCGAGATCGACGGCGGCCCGTACCACCTCGACGTGGGGGAGGACGCACGAAAAGAAGCGGTTTGGAAGGCCGCGGGATGGGCCGTGTCGCGTGTTTCCTCGGACGATGTCTACGGCCATCCGCAAAAGCTGCTGGACCTCTGCCCCCGATGAACGTCCCTCGCCACCGCGCATAGCCCCCAGCGAGGGACGTTCGGCGCGGGCTGGGCTGGTGAGCGTCCCTCACCACCCTGCATGGCCCCCAGCGGGGGACGTTCACGTAGGGGTGGGCCGGCGGTGAGGGGTGGGCCGGCGGTGTGCGGCTAGCGGAAGGTGCGCTTGAGGAAGGGGACGACGGTCTTCAGGAACGTGTTCTTGCCGGACGCCGCCGCGAGCGGGTCGAGGTGGCTCATCTGCGGGTCCGCGTTGACGAGCGTCGACTCCGACCGCGTCGTGCGCGCCTTCCTGATGAAGCGCCGCGCCCCGCGCAGGACGCCTCCGTGCGTGAGGTCGGTCTGGATCGCGTAGAGAGGGACGTTCACCTTCCGCGGCCCGTCGATGTGGAGGCCCAGGAACTTGGCGGCGGCGTTCTGCTTCAGCGCCGCCGCGCCGTTCGTGTCGATCCGCAGCCGGTCGGGGAAGTACCACTCGACCGCGTCGCTGGGCTGCTGGCCGAAGGTCTGCGCGAGGTTCGCGATCGGCGTCACGCCGCCGTCCACCCAGTCGCGCGGCTCACCGGACGAGGCGAGGGCGCCGGCGTTCACGTGCAGAAGCGAGAGCGAGGCGGGGGAGGTGTCGCGGTCGAACGCGTAGCCGAAGAGCGCCCGGTTGGTGACCGGGAAGGGCGGGTTGAAGTCCGCCGGCAGCAGCGGGTAGCTCTGGAGCGTCGTCGCGCTCGCCGTCGGGGCGAGGCGCGCGTAGATGCCGCCGACGTCGGCGAACAGCCCCGCCGCCTCGGGGAAGCCGAGCCCGAGGAGGTCGGAGAACGGGCTCGCCGACGGGTCGTCGAGCTTCGCGACGGCCGCCTTCGCCTGCGCGAGGTTGTAGCTCTGAAAGCTGCCGAGCAGGCCGCCGTCGATGAGGACGAGGCCGTCGACGTCCTTGTAGCCGGGGTGGCCGTCGAAGTCCCAGCTCGCGTACGCGACGGTCATCGACGCGCCGAGGGAGTGGCCGCCGAGAATCACCTTCCGGCGCCCGCCGTCGCGTGCCGCGAGGACCACCTTGCGCTCGTCGTCGAGCGCGAGCGGCAGGCCCCACTGCTTGGCGAACGCGTACTTGACGGGGTCGAGGAAGTTGAAGTGATTGGCGGGCGTTCCCCCGTTCGAGATCCAGCCCAGGTAGTAGTCGAACATCTGCTGCAGCGTCACCTTGCCGGCCAGCGCCTGCTTGAAGACGCCGTTCGACTCGAGCGCCTGGCTGCGACGGTCGATCGCCCAGACCTGGAGGTTCGGGATGTTCTTGACGAGGTACTCGGCGTCGAGCGTGAAGTCGCCCGCGCCGCCCTCGAAGCCCGGCATCAACACGAGCACGCGCTTGGCCGAGGCGGGACCGAACTCGCTCACGAAGACCTTGTCGTACTTCGCCGGGCCCGCGCCCTTGGCGCCGTCGATCGTGACGTGGCGAACGGCGGCGGACGCCGAGGTCGCCGTGGCCAGAAGGCACGTGGCGGCGAGTCCCGCGATGAGCGTCCGTGCTCGCATCGGCTGAAAGCCTAGCCGCGCGCCGCCTGGGGCTCCCAGCGGAAGCGACGCGTCGCGACGACGACGCCGATCGCGGCCCACCCCGCGAGCGCCGCGACATTGCCGGCGTCGAGCCCGGTGCCGCCCGTCGCGGCGAACGACAGCTGCAGCCCCTCGGCGAGGTGGGCGAGGGGGAAGACCCGCCCCACGTCGGCGAGCGTCGAGCCGATCTGGTCGATCGGGACGAAGACGCCCGAGACGAAGGACAGGAGGACGGCGCTGAACGGCGCGATCGCGCTTGCGGCCTCGGCCGTCGGCGCGACCGAGGTGAGCGCGATCCCGAGCGCGCACATCGTCGCGGTCCCCAGGACGGCGTAGACGACGAGGCCGATGACTCCCGCGCCCGAGATGCTCGCGCCGTAGGCGGCCCCGGCGGCGAAGGTCGCCGCCACCGTCAGGCAGGTGAGCGCGATCGATCTTGCGACGAGCGCCGCGATGAACGTCCACGCCGGCACCGGCGTTCCCCGGTAGCGCTTGAGCTGTCCGCTCTCGCGCTGGGTCGTGAGCGTGATCGCGAGCGTCGAGAACGAGGACAGGGTGATCGCGTAGGCCATGATCCCCGCCGTGAAGTAGGACTCGTTCGAGAGGGTCGTACCGTCGAAGTGGACGACGTCGGGGCCGCCCGACTTGGCGAAGATCGAGTTGAAGATCACGACGAGGAGTGGGGGGAAGACCACGCCGAAGATGACCGCCCGCGGCGTGCGGAAGAGAGCCACGAGCGAATAGCGGGCCTGCACCGCGACGAGCCCGAGATCACCCATCGCCCGCCCCCGCGCCGTCGCCGGTCAGCTCGAGGAAGATGTCCTCCAGCCGTGGATGGGTCGCCTCCAGACCCTCGAGCACGACCCCGCGCTCCTCGGCCCAGCCGGTCAGCCGGTGGAGGGGTGCCTGTGGCCGGTCCACCTCCGCCGTCGCGATGTCGCCCGATACCGCCACCGGGGCACCGAGGAGAGCATCGAGCTCGGACCCGCTGGCGCCGTTGGGCACGCGGAAGCGGATCACGGTCTTCGCCGCCGTGCCGGCGCCGAGCTCCGACATCGTTCCCTGGGCCACGAGCTCGCCCCGGCGCAGGATCGCCACCCGGTCCGCGAGGTGCTCGGCCTCGTCCATGTAGTGCGTGGTCAAGAAGATCGTCTTGCCGAGCCGGCGCAGCCCCTCGATCATGTTCCAGGCGTCGCGGCGAGCCGAGGGGTCGAAGCCGGTGGTCGGCTCGTCGAGGAAGATCAGCTCGGGGTCGCCGATGATCCCGACGGCAACGTCGAGGCGGCGCCGCTGGCCGCCGGAGAGGGTGCCGCTGCGCGCCTCCGACTTGGCGGCGAGGCCGACGAGCTCGATGGTCTCGTCGACGGGGCGCGGGCTCGAGTAGAAGCTCGCGAACAGGGTCACGATCTCCCGGACGGTGAGCGTTGGGTCGAGCTCGCACTCCTGCAGGACGAGGCCGATGCGCTCGCGCCAGGAGCGCGTGGGCCTGCCGGGGTCGGCTCCGAGAACCGACACCTCGCCTCCCGAGCGCTTGCGGTAGCCCTCGAGGATCTCGATCGTCGTCGTCTTGCCGGCGCCGTTCGGGCCCAGGAAGCCGAAGACCTCGCCGGCCTCGACCTGGAAGCTGATCCCGCGGACCGCCTCGTTCTCCCCGTAGCTCTTGCGCAGCTCGGAGACGTCGATCGCTACCCCAGCCATCCCCCTCGAAAGCTAGCGAGCCAGGCTCAAGGTTCAGTCAAGTCGCTTCAGGTCCTCGCGGGAGAGGTCGTCGAGGAGGTGCACGAGCCGCGGCTCGCCGCCGTCGAGCTCCGCGACCGTGCCCGGCCACCATCCGCTCTCGGCCGCCGTGGCGCCGAGGACGCCCGGGGAATGGACCCAGCTTCCGGTGTTGAGGAGGCGCGTCGACTCACCGGCCGGCCACTGGGCCTCGCCCTCGCGGGGCCCCCGCCTGTGGGTGTGGCCGAACAGCACCCACTCGGCGCCGATCTCGAGACGCTCGATCACCTCGCCCATCGCGATCACGCCGGCGCTCGTGATCGCGCCGGGCGAGAGGTCGGAGCGGACCGGGCCCAGGCCGAGGCGGTTGGCAACGCCCACCGCGCCGGGCACGGCGACCGTGCCGAGCAGCCACCCGCGCACCTTCGACCCGCGCCCCTCACCGCCGCCGAGCGCCTGCCAGACGCGAGCGCTCGGGCCGGCGCCGGTCACGCGCGAGGGGGCCGACGCCTGCGCGAGCGCGTAGAGCAGCGCGTAGACCGGCGCCTGCGCGCTCTCGTACTCGTCTGGCGTGATCGGGTCCTCGCCGCCCGGCGGTGCCAGCGGGTCTCCCGCGGGCGGCGCGCCGAGGATGCGCTCCACCATGGCCACGCCAAGCCGCTCGAAGGTGGGAATGGTGAGGTGCCGGTCGAGGAAATGGCCATGCATCGCGTAGACGCCCTCGCCGAGCCAGAGACCCGGATAGGCGAACCGCACGCCTGCCGGTCGCGCTCGCTCGGCGAGCGCGGCGAGCGCGCCCTCCGGCTCGGCGAAGTGCTCGAGGCCGAGCGGCTCGGACGACGTCAGGGCGCGCCGCTCGAGCCACGCCTCGGCGAGGTGATGGTCGTGGTTGCCGGCGACGACGACGATCTCTCCGCCGTCGCCCAGCGCCTTCCCGATCGCCTCGAACACGGGTCCGGCGAGCTCGACCACCCGGCCGATCGGCCGGTCGCGGAGCTCCAGGACGTCGCCGAGGAGGACGGCTCGATCGGCGCCCGCGACGAACTCGGTGAGCAGGGCGAGGAACGAGGCGCGGCGCAGAAGGTCAGCGTCGTTCGCGGTTCCGAGGTGCGTGTCCGATACGACGACGGTTCGCATCCGGCGCATCGTGCCAGCCTCGTTTGCCGCGGTGCTCCGCGGGATAGGGCTCTCGCGCGCGATGATGGGCGTGATGGAAGAACCTGGCGTGCGAATACTTCGCGAGCCCGAGCGCGACGAGGTCTCGGAGACCGGCGCCGTCTCGTCGGTCCAGGAGGCCGATGCGGCCGTGCCCCGGGAGGCGCTCGACCGCCTGTGGAAGCCCGAGTACCTGGAGCGGCTCGCTCGCAGCTACTGGCGCTTTCTCAGCAGGATCTCCCTCGGCCTCATCCGGGTCGTCTATGAGCCCGAATCGCGGACGGTCGTATTCCTGTCCCGTCATCTGCCGTTGCTGCGCTTCCGTCGCCCGGAGTACGAGGCGAGCGCCGAAGAGGGCACGGTCACGTGGCGAATCGAACGCGGTCTTCTGGTGGCGAGTGAAGGCCGTGACGAGGGCTTCCTGCGGATCGACGTGCGCCGCCTCGGCTTTGGGCCGGGCGCGCCCGCCCCCGGCTCGGAGCTGGTTCGCGTGCGCGTCGAGGTTCGTAACTTCTATCCATGGATTCGCGGGCGCGGGCGCTTCGCGCGTTTCGGCACCTGGCTCTACTCGAAGACCCAGCTCCGCATCCACGGCCTCGTCTGCCGCCTATTCCTGCGATCGCTGGTGCGGCTCGACCTTCCGCCCTCCCGCGTCGGGGCGCTTCGAGGCGAGATCGCGCTCGCCGAGCAGGCGGAGCTGGTGCCCGTGGCCCCGCGCGAGGCGAGCCGATGAGGGCTCTCGTCGCCGGCGCGAGCGGCTTCATCGGGCGCCGGCTCGTCCCCGCGCTGCTTCGCGATCACGAGGTCCGCTGCCTCGTCCGCGACCCCGAGCGCGCGGCCGAGCTGAGCGCTGCGGGCGCGGAGCTCGCCGTGGCTGACCTATCGGGTCCCGCCGAGCTGGCGGCGAGCTTGGCCGGGGCCGACGTCGCTTACTACCTCGTCCACATGATGTCCGAGCGCACGTACGCGGAGCCGGAGATCGAGGCGGCGCGCGCGTTCGGGTCCGCGGCGCTCGAGGCCGGGGTGGAGCGCATCGTCTACCTCGGGGGGCTCGGCGACGACGCCAACGCCTCGCCGCACCTGCGCAGCCGCCACGCCACGGCCGAGGCGCTGCGCGAAGCGGGGCCGCCGCTCACATACTTCAGGGCGGCGATGGTGATCGGGGCCGGGAGCGAATCGTTCGTGCTGCTGAAGGCGATCGCCGAGCGTCTGCCCGTCATCCCGGCGAAGGACTGGCTCGAGCACCGAAGCCAGCCGATCGGAGTCCGCGAGGTGGTCCGCTACCTGAAGATGGCTCCGGAGGTGGCATCGTCGCGCGGACGGGAGGTGCAGATCGGCGGCCCGCGCGCCTACACCCACCTCGAGCTCGTGGACCTCATGGCGCGCGAGCTCGGCCGGCGACAGAAGCGCAAGCTGCCCCTCTACGGCGCGACGCCAGGTGTCGTGTCGGCCGGCGCCGCGATCATCACCCGGGGCGACGACCGCGTCGCCGCGGAGCTCACGCTCAGCCTGGTCGAGGACACGGTCGTCACCGACCCCAGCGGCGCCGAGCCGTTCGGGATCGTCCCCGAGCCCGTCCCGATCGCCCTGCAGCGCGCGCTCGAGGACGAGGAGCGCGAGCGGGAGGAGGCGCCCGTATGACCGAGATCCGTGCCGACACCGAGATCGACGCTCCGCGAGAGGAGGTATTCGACCTCCTGCTGGACCCGGGCCGGCTCGAGGAGTGGGTGACGGCCAGCCGGGGCGTCTCCGACGTCTCGGACGACAAGCTGGCCGTTGGCTCCTCGTTCCGCCAGACGCTGAAGGTCGGCGGTGCGTCGTTCCACGTGCGCTGGCGCGTCGTCGAGCTCGAGCGACCGTCCCTCGCTGTCTGGGAGGGGAGGGGGCCGGGAGGCGCGAAGGCCGGGGTCCGTTACGAGCTGTCCGAGAACGGCGCCGGCACCCTCTTTCGCTACTGCAACCACTACGACCTGCCGGGCGGCGTGCTCGGCGCCGCCGCGGGCGGCCTCGGTTCGGGGGCGGCAACCCGCGTCATGCGCCGCTCGCTGCGCAATCTCAAACGGCTCGTCGAGTCGAACGGCGAGGTATAGACTCGCCTCGATGACCGAGCCGGTCGGATCGCAGGACGCGACCGAGGCTCCCGCAACCGCCGGGAACGGCGCCGCGGGGAACGGCGCGCCGAGCCCCATCGCCGTCGCCAACCCGGCCACCGGCGAGACGATCGCGACCGTGCCGGAGCTTGGCGCCGATGACGTCGCCGCTCTCGTGGCCACCGCTCGCGCTGCCCAGCCCGCCTGGGCGGAGGCCGGGTTCGACGGCCGCGCCGAGGTGCTTCTGTCCGCGCGCAGGTGGCTCGTCGCGAACGGCGAGCGTGTGGTCGAGACGATCTGCGCGGAGACCGGCCGGCCGGCCGATGAAACGCAGTTCGCGGAGCTCTCCTACGGTCTCGCCGCGCTCGAGTTCTGGCCGAAGATGGCCCCCGCCTACCTGGCCGACGAGGAGGTCGCGAGCGCGTCTCCGTTCGTCCGCGGCCGGCAGCTCAAGGTGCGCTACGCGCCGCTCGGGGTGATCGGCGTCATCGGGCCCTGGAACTACCCGTTCAACAACTCGTTCGGCGACTGCATCCCCGCGCTCGCGGCGGGCAACGCCGTCGTCCTGAAGCCGTCCGACGTGACGCCGCTGACCTCGCTCTTGATGGCCGAGATGCTCGCCGAGTGCGGCCTCCCCGATGGCGTCTTCGCCGTCGCGACGGGTCGCGGCGAGACCGGTGCGGCCCTGGTCGATGCGGTCGACATGGTCATGTTCACCGGCTCGGTCGCGACCGGCAAGAAGGTGATGGCCAGGGCCGCCGAGACCCTCACGCCCGTGAGCCTCGAGCTCGGGGGCAAGGACCCGATGATCGTCCTCGCCGACGCGGACCTCGAGCGGGCGGCCAACGCGGCGGTCGCGTACGGGATGTCCAACTCCGGGCAGGTGTGCATCTCGGTCGAGCGGATCTACGTCGAGGAGCCCGTGCACGACGAGTTCGTCTCGCGGGTCCGCGAGAAGGTCGAGGGGCTCCGCCAGGGCCCGCCCGGCGCGCCCGGGACGGTCGACGTCGGAGCGATCATCTTCCCGCCCCAGATCGACCTGATCGACGCGCACGTACGCGATGCGGTCGACAAGGGCGCGGACGTGCTGGTGGGCGGCAGGCGAGGGGAGGGCCCGGGGCGCTTCTACGAGCCGACGGTGCTCACGGGCGTGGACCACTCCATGCGCTGCATGACCGAGGAGACGTTCGGGCCGACGCTGCCGGTGATGAAGGTCGGCGACGCCGAGGAGGCGGTGCGGCTCGCCAACGACGGTCCCTACGGCCTGGCGGCGTCGGTGTGGACCCGCGACACGGAGCGGGGCGAGTCGCTCGCGCGCCGCGTCGAGGCCGGTGTGTGCTGCGTGAACGACGCCCAGCTCAACTACGCCGCGCTCGAGCTCCCGATGGGCGGGTGGAAGGCCTCCGGGCTGGGGTCGCGCCACGGGCCCGACGGCATCCGCAAGTACGCGAAGCGCCAGTCGCTGCTGATAACCCCGGGGTACGCGCCGTCGCGCGAGGTTCACTACTTCCCCTATTCGGCCGAGGTCTCGACGATGCTCGGCGAGGCGATGAGCGCGCTCGCGACGAGCGATCTCTTCGACGACGCCCAGCGGCGCACCCTGCTCGCGTTCTGCGACACGATCGTCCCCTCGCTCGAGCCTCCCGCGGACTCGAACGGCGCCGGCGACCCAACCGGCTTCTGGTCCCGCGCCGCATCCCACATCGGGGTTCCCGAGGCGGTCGAGATCGCGATCCTGCAGTCCGGCGCGCCCGCCGAGCAGGTCGACGGCCTTCGCTCGCTGCTCGACTCGCTCGCGGAGAGCGGCATGGCGCCCGACGCGCCTCAGGACCAGCGCGAGGCGCTGGTCAACGCGGTCACCGACTCGGGGCCCGATGCGCTTGCGGGCATCACCGCCCTGCGGGGGCTGGTGCTGTCGATCTTCTACGCGCTGCCCGACGCCGCCACCGGGCGCAACCCGAACTGGGACGCGCTCGGCTACCCGGGCCCGCAGCGCATCCCGCCCGATGAGCCGAAGACGCTCGATGTCCGCCGCCCGGCCGCCGGCGAGGACGTGATGACGATCGAGGCCGACGTCTGCGTCGTGGGGTCCGGTGCAGGGGGCGGCGTGGTCGCCGGCACGCTCGCGGGGCGCGGCAAGCAGGTCTGCGTCGTCGAGGCCGGCGGGTACTTCAACGAGGCCGATTTCAACCAGCTCGAGACGTGGGGTTACCAGAACCTCTACCTGCGGGGCGGGCCATTCCCGACGGCGGACGGCCAGGTTTCGATCCAGGCGGGCTCGGGGCTTGGAGGCGGGACGCTCATCAACTGGCAGAACTGCCTGCGAACGACGCCGTGGGTGCGCGAGCAGTGGGCGAGCGAGTTCGGCTTGGACGGCGTCGACGGCGACCAGTACGAACGCTACCTCGACGAGCTCTGGGAGCGCCTCAGCGTCAACGACTCCTGCTCGGAGCTGAACGGCCCCCACCAGCGGATGAAGGAGGGCTGCGAGGCCCTCGGCTGGCATTTCGGCCTCATCACCCGCAACGCCGACCCCGCGAGGCACGATGCTGACCTCGCCGGCTTCGTCGGCTTCGGCGACGTGACCGGCGCCAAGCAGTCGACGATGAAGACCTACCTCGCCGACGCCAGCGAGCGCGGCGCCGACCTCGTCGTCAACTGCCGGGTCGAGCGGATCCTCGTGGAGAACGGGAAGGCGGCGGGGATCGAGGGCGCCTACGCCGGCCCCGACGGGACCGTGTCCCGAGTCGTCGTCCGCGCGCCGCAGGTGGTCGTGGCGTGCGGCTCGATCGAGTCGCCGGCGCTGCTGCGCCGCTCGGGGATCGGCGGGCCCGCCGTCGGCGACTACCTGAGGCTGCACCCGGCGAGCGCGATCTTCGCCATCTATGACGAGCCGCAGGACTCATGGTGGGGGCCGCCTCAGTCGGCGCTCTCGCACGAGTTCGCCCAGGGCGACGACGGCCACGGGTTCCTGATCGAGGGCGGCCACCACTCCCTCGGCATCAGCGGCGCGGCGACGCCATGGCACTCGGGGCGCCAGCACAAGGAGGACATGTCGCGGTTCCGCAACACCTCGGGACTGATCTGGCTGATCCGCGACCGCGCGCATGGCCGCGTGGACGTCGACGCGGCCGGAAACGCCGTGCCGACCTACCGGCTCTCCGACGAGGCTGACATCGCCACGTTCCGCGCCGGGGCGGAGGCGTGCGCGAAGCTCCACGAGGCCGCGGGCGCCGCGCGCATCGGCGGCCTCGCTCGCTCGCGACCGATCTGGAACCGCGGTGAGGACTTCGACGCCTTCCTCGCGACGCTCCGGGACTGCCCGCTCGATCCCTACGAATACGGCGTGTTCTCGGCGCACCAGATGGGGACGTGCAGGATGGGCTCGGATCCGGCGACGTCGGTCGCCAACCCGGAGGGCCAGCTGCACGACACGCCCGGCGTGTGGATCGGCGACGCGAGCGCCTTCCCGACCGCATCGGGGACCAACCCGATGATCACGATCATGGCCTTGGCCCGTCGCACGGCCGAGGCGATCGCCTCGAGCTGACGCCGTGGAGAGCGGGGTGGCAGCGGAGGCGCGCGAGCGCACGGTCGCGGTTGGCGACATCGAGCTGTGCTTCGACGAGCTGGGAGACCCCGCGGGCGAGCCGATGCTCCTCGTGATGGGCCTCGGCGCGCAGATGATCCTTTGGGACCAGGCGTTCTGCGATCTGCTCGGCGAACGCGGCTACCGGGTCATCCGCTTCGACAACCGCGACGTCGGCCGCTCGACCCATGTCCGGGCGCCCGTGCCGAGCCGCACCGCGATGCTCTTCGGAGCTGGAAGGCCCGCCTACACCCTCGGCGACATGGCCGCCGACGCGGTGGGTCTCCTCGACGCCCTCGAGATCGATTCGGCGCACGTCGTCGGGGCGTCGATGGGAGGGATGATCTCCCAGGTCGTCGGCTACGACCACCCCGAACGCGTCCGCTCGCTCGGCCTCATCATGACCCACTCCGGGCACCGGGTGAAGGCGACTCCGACCTGGCGGGCCTTCGGGGCGCTGCTCGCCCGCCCGGCGAGCGACCGGGAGGGCATGATCGAGACGATGCAGCGCGTCTTCAAGGTCATCGGCTCTCCCGACTACCCCATGGACCCCGAGCGCTTCCGCGCTCTGGCCGAAGCCAGCTGGGAGCGCGGGTACGACGCGGCCGGGACGGCGCGTCAGTTCCACGCCATCACGGCCGGCGGCAATCGCACCCGGCGTCTTGCCGGCATCTCCGCTCCAACGGTCGTCATCCACGGGAGCCGCGACCCGCTCGTGCGGCCGTCGAACGGCAAGCTCATCGCCCGCTCGATCCCCGGGGCCGAGCTCGTCCTGCTCAACGGGATGGGCCACGACCTCCCCGAGCCGCTGTGGCCGCGGATCGTCGATGCCATCGACCGCAACGCCAAGCGCGCGCCGGTCGCAGCGTCGGCCTGAATAGTCTCCGCCACCGTGACCGACGCCTTCCGCACTCCGGACGAGCGCTTCGACGATCTCCCGGGCTTCGACTACGAGCCCAGCTACCGCGAGGTCGACGGCCTGCGGCTGGCCCACATCGACGAGGGCGACGGCGACCCGATCGTGCTCTTCCACGGTGAGCCCACCTGGTCGTACCTTTACCGCAAGGTCATCCCGCCGCTCCTCGAGGCGGGCCACCGCTGCATCGCGCCCGACTACGCCGGATTCGGCCGATCCGACAAGCCGACCGACCTCGGCTGGTACTCCTACGACCGCCACACCGAGCTCACATCGACGCTCCTCGACGACCTCGACCTCCGCGACGCGACGGCGGTCGTCCACGACTGGGGCGGGCCGCATCGGCCTCCGGCTCGCGGTCGAGCACCCCGATCGCATCGCCCGCATCGTCATCCTCGACACGGGCTCTTCACCGGTGAGCAGCCGATGACCGACGCGTGGAGACAGTTCCGCGACTTCGTCGAGCGGACGGAGGACCTGCCGGTCTCGATGCTGGTCCGCGGCGCCACGGCGCGCGGGATGAGCGACGAGGTCGCAGCCGCTTACGACGCGCCGTACCCGACCCCGGAGTCGAAGGCCGGCGCCGCGCGTTTCCGCTGATGCTCCCGACGAGCCGGGCGCGCCGGGCGGCGCCGAGGGCAAGCGGGTGCTCGAGGCGATGCGAGGTCGACGAGCGGCCGAAGCTCGCTGCTGTGGGCGGACTCCGACTTCATCATCCCGTTCGAGGTGGGCGAGCGATTCGCCCGGCCGTCAACGCCCCGCCGCCGGAGAAGATCGAGAACGCCTCGCACTTCCTCCAGGAGGACGCCGGGGAGGAGATCGGCGGGCGGATCGCCGAGTGGCTGGCGGGGTAGACGACGCGGCGGCCGGCCTCACGGTCGCCGTCACCGGGCCGACCGGCGACATCGGCAAGTCGGTCGTCCGCGCGCTGGAGCGCGCCCCTGGCGTGGGGCGGATCGTCGGGATGGCGAGGCGCCCGTTCGACCCTGCCGACCACGGGTGGGAGCGCGCGGAGTATCGGCAGGGGGACATCCTCGACCGCGCCTCGGTCGAGGGGCTCGTGGAGGGGGCCGACGTGGTCGTCCACCTCGCGTTCATCATCTTCGGAAGCCACGACGAGACCCATCGGGTGAACCTCGAGGGAACTCGCAACGTGTTCGAGGCGACCGCAGCCGGGGGCGCGAAACGGCTCGTCTACACGTCGTCGGTCGCCGCGTACGGATTCCCCGAGAGCGGCCACGTGCTCACCGAGGACGATGAGCCTCGCGGTACCGACCGCTTCTACTACTCGGCCCAGAAGGCGGAGCTCGAGGCGGTGCTCCGTGACGCGCTCGCGGGATCGAGCACCGAGGCGTACGTGTTCCGCCCCTGTGTCGTCGCCGGGGCCGACGCGCCGACGATCATCACCAAGATCGTCGAGACGATCAAGCTCGGCGGCCGGCTCGGGCCGGTCGAGCGGCTTCTCGGCGCGATCCCCGGGCTGCGGCCCGTGCTTCCCGACACCGGCGTGCCGTTCCAGCTCGTCCACCACGACGACGTCGCCGAGGCCGTCGCGTCGGGGGTGCTGGGCAAGGGGTCACCCGGCCCCTACAACCTCGCGGCGCCGGGCGAGCTTACGAGCGGTGACCTCGCGCGCGCCCTCGGCTGGCGATCGGTGCCGGTGCCGCGCGCTGGAGTCGCGGCGACGGCCGAGGTCCTGAACCGCGTGCCGAAGCTCCCCGCCGAGGTCTCCTGGGTCAACGCGCTCCGGACGCCGGTGATCATGGACTGCTCGAAGGCGCGCGAGAAGCTCGGCTGGATCCCCGAGCACGACGCGCTCGCGACGCTCAGCGAGACGGTCGAGGGCGCCCGCGAGGCGGCTTTGATCTAGCGCTCAGGCCGCCGGCTTGACCGCCGTCGCCGGCAGCACGTCATAAACCGTCTGCTTCGTGCTGTCCGCGGTCGCGCCGGTGATGATCGTGAAGTACGCAGCGTCCGTGGCGATGCCGTAGAACCCGAAGCCCTCCACAAGCCCGAGCTGATGCGGCTTCGCGTCCGGGGTCTCGCGCACTGCCGGCGCGAAGAGCTGTCCGTGGATCACGCCGTCGCACGCTCCGGCCACACCGCCCGGGCCCGCCGCCAGCCGTCCCCCGGGGTTGATCGTCTTCTTGAGAGCGGCGCAGTCGCCGTCGCGGGCGGCCTCGACGAACCGGCTTGCGGTCGCGGCCGCGCCGTTGTCCGGGCTCGGCTTGCCGCCGATCGGGGAGCCGTTGCTGAACTGGCCGTAGATGCCCGTATAGCGATATTGGCCGTCGCTGTCCAATGCCCAGACCGAGATGCCCGTCAGCGGGGGATTGCCCCCGGCGGGGCCCTCCATGAGGCCGCCGGTCCCGTACTCGGCGGCGTGGGTGAAGACGACGGCCTCCGGCGGCGGCTGGGGGGCGAGGTTGCCCGGGCACTCGGAGCTGGTCGCCGGCGTGCCGGGATCCTGCTGGCGGATGGTCGAGAACATGAACGGCGCCTCGCGCATGCAGCTCTTGGCTGCGAGGGCGGCGTTCCAAGGCTTGATCTCGGCGGACAGCGGCTGCTCCGGCTTCGGCGACGCGGTCGTCGTCGATGCGCCAGCGGAGGCGGTGGACGACGAGCTGGAGCCGCTCCCGCCGCCGCAGGCCGCGAGCGCAAGGGCGCAGCCGACCGCCGGGGCGGCTAGGGCCAGGCGGGTCCGGACGAGACACACGATCACCGGCGCTCCGACCCTAACCGACTGACGCCAC
Source organism: uncultured Actinomycetes bacterium (assembly GCA_963771655.1). Taxonomy (GTDB): domain Bacteria; phylum Actinomycetota; class Thermoleophilia; order Solirubrobacterales; family 70-9; genus JAWVFM01. The sequence goes on from CAVYUG010000018.1 coordinate 55,856, forward strand.
GGCGTCCTTTCATCGCCTACCATCGCGGGCGGGATGCGGGTGAGGGTCGCGATCGCCACGATCGGCGCGCTGGGCGCGGTCATCGCCGGCCTTGCCGGCGGCACGGCGTCGGCATCCAACGTCCCGAACCTCGACTGGACCTCGCTCCTGCCGGCCCTCCCGAGCCCGAAGTACCCGCAGCCTCACGGCGTCCCTCACTGCCGCAAGCCGTCGGCGCGCTGCCTCGACGTGGAGGTCGCCCGCCTCAAGCGGCTGCGGTCGCGGCTCGGCTGTGACCACCGCGCCGTCTTCGCGACCACCTACCTCGTGCTGACTCGCGCCCTGCGCCAGATGACCCGCGAGGACCCGAAGCTCTTCCCGCATCCGAAGTACCTCTACGCGGAGGACGCGCTCTTCGCCGACGTCTACTTCCGGACCTTCCGAGGCTACAACCTCGGCGCCAAGGTCGCGCCCGCGTGGCACGTCGCCTTCCAGGCCGCGGCGAGCGGCAACGCCAATGGCGCCCAGGACATGCTCCTCGGCATCAACGCCCATGTGCAGAACGACATGCCGTTCGTGGTGGCCGCCCTTGGCCTTCGGAACAAGAAGGGCGGGTCGCGCAAGAAGGAGCACGACGCCGTCAACAAGGTCCTGAACCGCGCCTATCAGCCCGTGGTCGACGCGATCACCCACCGGTTCGACCCCCTCGTCGGGATCACGAACTCGTCCGCGACCCCGCTCGACGACTTCGCCGGCCTCGAGCTCGTGCGCGCCTGGCGCGAGGTCGTGTGGCGCAACGCGGAGCGCCTCGCCAACGCCAAGACGAAGGCGGAGCGGGAGCAGATCGCAGGCCAGATTCAGGCTTACGCGGGAACGTGGGCCACGGCGATCGCGGACGCCAACCTGGATCTGCCGCCCGGCTACCGGGCGCAGCGCGACACGTACTGCCGCCAGCACCTGCGCACCGGCTGACCTCGGGCTCAGCCGCTCTCGATCGGATGCCCGAGGCGCCGCCAGGTGCCGACGCCACCGTGGCCGACGTGGATGACGTCGCGAAAGCCCTCGCGCTGGAGGATCGAGGCGGCGAGGCCGCTGCGCTTGCCGCCGCTGCAGACCGCCGCGATCGGGCGGTCGGAGGGCAGCTCCCCGAGACGCTCGAGAAGGTGCGCGTACGGGATGTGGACGGAGCCGGGGATGTGGCCGGCCGCGTACTCGTCGTCGTCGCGCACGTCCACGACGACGAGGCCGTTGCCGGCGCCGAGGCGTTCCGCCAGGACGTCTGGGTCGATGAGGTCGAGACGGTCCACACCTCGCTCCTCCGAGCGCCACGCAGTCATCCCACCCGCGAGGAACCCGCGGACGACGAGTCCGACCGAGGCGAGGAGCTCGGCGGCCTCCAGCTCGTAGCCATCCGATGCCGCGACGACGATCACCTCGACACCGCTGGGCGCGACCCGGCCGACCTTGGTCGCGAACCCCGTGTCGTAAGCGGATGCGCTGATCGCGCCTGGGATGTGGGCCTCGTCGAACTGCTCGTTGGTGCGGGCGTCGACGACGATCGCGCCCTCGGCGATCGCCACCTCGACTCCCCGAGGGCTCAGTGGGGCCGGCGCCCCCAGGTCCTCAACCAGCGGCCCGCGATTGAGCTGGACGATGTGCTCGACGTTGGGGGGCCGCTCGCCGAGGCTGGCCACGGCCTCGTCGACGAACCGGCTCTCGTCGTCGATCCGCAGCGCCGCGTTGTGCGCGCGCTCGAAGCCGATCGTCGTCGAGGTCTTGTTGTCGATGGCGGAGCTTCCGCACAGCGAGCCACCGAGATGTCCGGGCCACACCTCGAGGTCGTCCGGGAGGCTGAGCAGCCGCTCGTGAAGCGATCGGAAGATGGCGCTCGCCCCCTCGCGCGGGTCGACCGCGAGGTCGGGACGGGCGACGTCGCCCGCGAACAGCGAGTCCCCGCTGAGGAGCGCCCACGGCTCGCCGCCCCGTGATGAGTCGTGGAGAAGGAAGGAGGTGTGCTCGGGCCGATGGCCGGGGGTGTGTACGGCCTCGACCTCCACCTCGCCGAGGCGGAGCCGCCAGCCGTCGGCGAAAGCCTCGTGCGGGAAATCCGTGCCGCCGAGCTCGTGGATGTAAATCGTCGCGCCGGTGGCGCGCGCCAGGCGGCCGTGGCCGGAAACGTGATCGGCGTGATTGTGGGTCTCGAGGACGTGCTCGATGGCGACGCCGTGGAGCCTGCTCAGGCGCAGGTAGGGCTCGATGTCCCACTGCGGGTCGATGACGGCCGCGACCCCGGCCGAGGCGTCCCCGACGAGGTACGAGGCGCACCCGAGATCTTCGTGGATGACTTGACGGAAGAGCATCCGTGCCTTCATATATTGGCGTGACACCCCGCCGAACGTCCCGCAACCCCGCCGATAGCCCCCAACCAGGGGCGTTCGATGGAGGAGGAGGGCAGCCGTCGGCGGGCATAGACTCGGGGAGCGCGAGGAGAGTGGCTGATTCGCCGCCGGCTGGAGGCCGAGAGAACGAGGAATCCCCAACGCTGGCGACCCGCCTGCTCGGCGGCGGCTACCGGGGCGCGAGAGCCGTCGCCGGCGCGACCGGGGTGGACCGCGCTGTCGAGACGGCCACCGAGGAGGCCATCGTTCGAGCGGTCGAGAGCCCGGCAGTCGAGCGCGCGCTGGCGCGAGTGCTTCATGGGCCGATCGTCGAGGAGGCGGTAGGCGACGCGCTCTCGAGCCCGGAGGTCGAGGCGGCGCTCCTCGACGCGCTCGACTCCGAGCTGGTCGACAGGGTGTGGGACAAGCTCCTCGCGAGCGACGAGGTTCAGCGCCTGGTCGAGCGCATCGCCGAGGCTCCGGAGGTCCGCAGCGCGATAACCGCGCAGGGGGTCGGCTTTCTCGACGACATCCGCCGCGAGGTTCGCAAGGCGGCACGCCGCCTCGACGACATCGTCGAGCGAATCGCCCGCGCCGTCTTGCGGCGTGGCGCCCGGGTCGTGCCCACCGACCACACGGGGGCGGTCACTCGCACGCTCGCCTTCTGTCTCGACGGTGTCGCGCTCAACGGGACCTTCATCGCCCTCTCGGCCGTCATCACCTTCCTCGCCAAGAATGTCTTCGGCGCCAACGGAAGCGCTTCGACCGAGGCGATCCTTGCCGGGGCCACGATCTGGATCGTCGCCGGCTCGCTGTACCTGACGCTCTTCTGGGGGCTCGCCGGCCAGACTCCGGGAATGCACTTCTTCGGCATCCGGCTGGAGCCGCCGGGCCACGGGGGCATCGGAGCCCGCAGAGCCGTGCGACGCCTGGTCGGCCTGGTTCTCGCAATCCTGCCGCTCGGCCTCGGGCTTCTCGGCATCCTGGTCGGCGACCGTCGGCGCGGCTTCCAGGACCGCTTCGCCGAGACCGACGTCGCCTACGTCGCCGACCCTCTTCCGGACTGGGCGCGGGCGGCGGCGACGCCGGCCGCGGATCGGTCGCTCACGGCCTCGCCAGGCCCTCCCACATGAGCCCCAGGGCGCCACTCACGCTCGGGCGCGGGTCGGCGCCCGCGGCGGCGACCTGCGCGGCCGGGAACGTCACCCCCGCGGCGATCGTCAACGCCGTCGTCCACGGGTCGACGCCTCTCCTCACCTCACCCCGGCGCTGGCCCTCCTCGAGCAACTTCGCGACAAGCCCGACCATCGGCGGTGGCGGGTGATCGTCGCCGACCATCGCGCCGAAGCGCACGGGATGGGCGAAGATCTCGAGCAGCGACTGATTGTGGAGGGAAGCCGAAAGCTCGCCGGGCTCCAAAAGCGCCGCGAACGTTCGCTCCATCGCCGTCCGAATTCGAAGCCGGTGGTCGTCGCGGCCCCTGGCCGCCGCGGGGACGACGCGGTCGTGGAAGTGGCGGGCGGCCGCCTCGATCAGCACGTCCTCCTTGCGCGGGAAGTAGCGAAAGAAGGTCGCCCAGCTCACCTCCGCGTCGCCGATCACGTCCTCCACCCGCGTCTCGACGACGCCGACGCGCTCGAAGCGGGCGATCGCAGCCGTGTAGATGCGCTCGCGCTTCTCCCGTCCACGCTCCTGCGTTGGGGGAGAGGGGAGGGGGGAGCCCGGCCTGTCGCCGCCGAAGCCGACGAGCGCTCGGTCGGGGGCGCCAGCCTTGACCGACGAAACCATATGGGATATGCTACAAGATGAAAGCGATATCCAATATGGATACGATCATTGAAGCCCTGATGCCACGGAAGGCGGGACAGCCCGGGTGAGCCGCGTCCTCTACGGGCTCGGGGGGTTCTGCGTCCGCCGTCGCTGGCCGGTTTTCGCCGCCTGGATCCTGGTCGCGATCGTAAGCGTCGTCGTCACCCAGAGCGTCGGCAAGCAGACGAGCGACAACGTCACGCTGCCCGGCAGCGGGTCGACCCAGGCGCAGGACCTCCTCAACGACAACCTCCCGAAGGAGGCGAACGGGACCAATCCCGTCGTCATGGAGCCGCAGAGCGGCAAGCTCACATCGGCCGCGAACTCGAAGGTCGTGAAGGCAACGGTTCACTCGCTCGAGCGGGCGCCGCACGTGACCAGCGCGACCAGCCCCCTGAGCCAGAAGGGTGCCGACGCCCTCAGCAAGGACGAACGGATCGGGTACATCGCGCTGAGCCTCAACGTCAACTCGGGGGACATCACCGACGACCAGGCAAACGCGATCATCGACGCCGAGGAGCCGGCCGTACACGCCGGCTTCCAGGTGGCGACCGGCGGCTACCTCGGGCAGCAGGTGTCGTCGCCGGCGGTCGAGAAGAGCGAGGTGGTGGGCCTCGCCGCGGCGGTGATCATCCTGCTGATCACGTTCGGAACCGCTGTTGCGATGGCGCTTCCGATCGTGACCGCTCTGCTCGGCCTTGCAATCGGGCTCAACGCGATCGGCCTGTTGGGCCACGCGGTGGACGTGCCGACCGTGGGCCCGACACTGGGGACGATGCTCGGGCTCGGCGTCGGCATCGACTACGCCCTCTTCATCATCACCCGCCACCGCGGCTTCATGGAGCAGGGCCACGACTACGAGGAGGCGGCCGCTCGGGCGACGGCCACCGCCGGCGGCGCGGTGGTGTTCGCGGGCAGCACGGTGATCATCGCGCTGCTCTCGCTCGCCGTCGCCCAGATCCCGATCGTGAGCGCGCTCGGCTACTCGGCGGCGCTGGTGGTGCTCATCGCCGTGCTGGCCGCGATCACGCTTCTGCCGGCCATGCTCGCGATCATCGGGAACCGAATCAACGCGCTCCGGGTGCCGTTCATCAAACCTCCGGCCCACGACCACCGGCCGCACGGCTGGGCGCGATGGGCGCGGATGATCGGCCGGCGACCGGAGATCTGGGTGCTCGCCGCGGTCGCGGTCCTGGTGGTCCTCGCCATTCCGGTCCTGAATCTTCAGCTCGGCCAGCAGGACAACGGCGAGCTTCCGAAGGACACCACGTCCAGGCAGGCCTACGACCTCCTGACGAAGGGCTTCGGGCCGGGCGTCAACGGGCCATTCCTGATCGCCGTCGACTTCGGTGACAAGCCGGCGCATCCGGACAAGAAGAAGCTCGACCACGTCCAGCAGCAGGAGGCCGACCAGAAGCAGCAGGCCCAGCAGCAGCAGAAACAGGCTGAACAGCAGGCGATCACGCAGCAGACCCAGAAGCTCGTCGCACAGGGAGTGCCTGAGGCGACCGCGCAGTCCGAGGCTACGCAGGCCGTGGAATCGCAGCCGCCCCCCAAACCGACCGCAAAGCAGCAGAAGCAACAGCAGCAGGCGGCGCAGGAGGAGGCGTTCCTCAAGACGCCGGCGAGCGATCCCCGGCTCGTGAAGCTCGAGAACAAGATCGGCAAGACGAAGGGCGTCAAGGACACGACGCCCGCGATCGTCGACAACTCCGGGAGCACCGCCGTCTTCACCGTGATCGCGACCACGGCTCCCTCGGCGGACGCGACCGCCGACCTGGTGGGCACGCTCCGGAGCCCGGTCATCCCCGACGCCACAAAGGGCACCACGCTCGTGGGTTACGTCGGCGGCCAGACGGCCGGCTACGTCGACCTCGCCTCGCGGATCAGCGACAAGCTGCCGACCGTGATCCTGGTGGTCATCGCGCTCAGCTTCCTCCTGCTGATGATCGCGTTCCACACCGTCGTCGTCCCGCTCACCTCGGGCCTCATGAACCTGCTCTCGGTCGCCGCGGCCTACGGCGTCCTCACCTTCGTCTTCCAGGAGGGGCACGGCGCGCACCTGATCGGATTGCCCGGGCCAACGCCGATCGTGAGCTACGTGCCGCTCTTGATGTTCGCGATCCTGTTCGGCCTCTCGATGGACTACCAGGTGTTCCTGCTGACGCGGATCCAGGAGCACTACCGCGAGTCGGGCGACAACCACGAGGCGGTGGTCGATGGCCTGGCCGTGAGCGCTCGCGTGATCACGGCGGCGGCGCTCATCATGGTGTGCGTCTACACGAGCTTCGTGCTAAACGGGAACCCGGTCGTGAAGGAGTTCGGCCTGGGGCTGGCGGTCGCCATCGCCGTCGATGCAACGGTCGTGCGGTGCGTGCTCGTCCCGGCGGTGATGGTGATCCTCGGCAAGGCCAACTGGTGGATGCCGCGGTTCCTGCGGCGCGTGCCGCGCGTGGGAATCGAGGGCGAGGAGTTCTTCCGCGAGCGCGACGAGGCGGCGGCGAAGGCCACGGCCGCGAGCTGAGCGCGGCGCAAAGTCCAAGGGGGCGAGTTGACCCGGATATACCGGGCAAACTCGCCCGCCTGATTCCGCGGCGCAAGTCCGCCTCCCCCAGTCGCCCAGCGTGGAGCGGCTCGCCCGCGGGTTACCCCCGCGCATAGACTCCCGCGCGATGGAGGAGTCGGCCGGCAAGCGCACGCCGCGGGTGCTTGCCATCGACGCCGGCGGGACGATGACCGACACGTTCATCGTCGACGAGGCCGGGGAGTTCGTCGTCGGCAAGGCGCAGACGACGCCGGACGACGAGTCGGCCGGCTTCATGGACTCCGCCCGCGACGCGCTCGGGCAGTGGGACTCGACGCCCGAGGAGGCGTTCGGGGCCATCGCGTCGGGCATCTACTCGGGAACGGCGATGCTGAACCGGCTGCTCTCGCGGGAGGGACGGAGGGTCGGCGTGATCGTCACCGCGGGGCAGGAGGACTACCTCGAGCTCGAGCGGGGGATCCAGACCTTCCTCGGCTACTCCTACGCCGACCGCCTCCATCTCGCCACCCACTACCACAACCCGCCGCTGGTCCCTCGCGAGCTGGTGCACGGCGTGCGGGGCCGGATCGACGGCTTCGGCGAGGAGGCGCTGCCGCTGCGGGAGGCCGATGTGCGCGAGGCCGCCGCCGCGCTGCTCGACGCGGACGTCGACGGCATCGTCGTGTCGTTGCTGTTCAGCTACCGAAACGGCGAGCACGAGCTGCGGGTGGGCGAGATCCTCGCGGAGGAGAAGGAGCAGCGCGGCCTCGATGGCGAGGTTCCGGTCTACCTCTCGTGCGAGCTCTACCCGATGCGCCGCGACCTGCCGCGGCTGAACTCGACGCTGGTCGAGGCGTACGCCGCCGAGCCCTCGCGCGGGCAGCTGCAGCGCGTGCGCGATCAAACCAGGCAGGCCGGCGCCGGCTTCGAGCTGCGGGTGATGGCCGCGCACGGCGGGACGATCTCGATCGAGGCGCGCGAGCTCGCCCGCACGCTCGTATCCGGGCCGATCGGCGGGGTCGTCGGCGGGGCGGAGCTGGCGCGGAAGCTCGGTGAGCGCAACGTGCTCTGCACCGACATCGGCGGCACCTCCTTCGACATCGCGCTCATCACCGACGCCCGGTTCGAGATCACGCCGACACCCGATATCGCGCGCTTCGTACTCAACATCCCCCTGGTGCGGATCGACTCGGTTGGCGCGGGCACCGGGTCCTTCGTGCGCGTCAACCCGAACTCGCGCAGGCCCGAGCTCGGCCCTGACTCGGCGGGCGCTCGAATCGGCGTGTGCTGGCCCGAGGGCGGCCTGGAGACGATCTCGGTCACGGATCTCGACCTCGTGCTGGGACGGGTCAACCCGGATTACTTCCTGGGCGGCGATGTCGACCTCGACCCCGAGCGGGCGGAAGCGGAGGTCCGCCGCCAGCTCGCCGAGCCGCTCGGCCTCGGGGTCCCCGAGGCCGCGGCGGGGGTGATCGAGCTCTTCGAGCAGACGCTGCGAAACGAGGCGGTCGGGCGCGTGCTGGGCAAGGGCTACTCGCCGGCGGACTACACGCTCCTCTGCTACGGCGGTGGCGGCCCGCTGCATGTGGCCGGCTACACCGAGGGCGTCGCCTACCGCGACGTTCTGGTCCCCGCGTGGGCCGCGGGCTTCTCGGCCTACGGATGCGCCTGCGCCGACTTCGAGTATCGCTACGACCAGACGATCGACTACCCGATCGAGCCGGCGCAGGACGAGCTGGAGAAGGCGGGGATCGCGATGATGATCACGGGGGCGTGGCTCGGGCTGGAGGACCGCGTCGCCGATGAGTTCGCGAAGTCCCGGGTCGACCGCGAGGCGATCGAGTTCACCCACATCGTGCGCATGCAGTACTTCGGGCAGCTCAACGACATCGAGATCGTGTCCCCGCGTGCCGAGCTCGACGAGGCCGAGCACCTCGACGAGCTGATCGACGCCTTCGAGGACGCCTACGCCAAGGTCTACGCGCGCTCGGCCCGCTCGCCGGAGCTCGGCTACCTCGTCACGCACGCCGTCGTCACCGGCAGCGTCGACGTCGAGAAGCCGGCGCTGCCGGACCTTCCCGAGAGGAGCGGCTCGCCCTCGTCGAAGGGCTCCCGCGAGGTCTGGTGGAGCGACGGGTTCGTCGAGACCACGCTCTACGAGCTCGAGGACGTCGGCGCCGGCCACGAGGTCTCGGGGCCGGCCGTGGTGGAGTCGCCGTCGACCACGTTCACGATCCCGCCCGGCCGGGCGGCGCGCCTCGACCGGCGCGGGATCTTCCACCTCGGCACGGCGGCCGAGTCCTGAGGGATCACGAGATCGTGGACCCTCTGCGCAACGCGACCAGCATCACCCGGGTGGTCCCGGCCCTCTTCCGGCGCCTCGACGGCATGATCGCCCACCTCCGCGTCGTCGAAGGCTCGACCGCGGGGATGAGCGACGACGTCGCCCGCATGCGGCGAGAGCTGACCGAGGTGCTCCAGTCCATCCACGCCGACACGACGGCGATGGCTCGGCGGGTTGACGAGATGGCGACCGAGGTCGAGGCCCTGGGCAAGCGCCTGGGCGGGCTGGAGGACTCGCTCGCGTCGGTCGACGCCGTCATGGGTCGCTTCAGCCGCCGGGGACGGCGTGCGCAGCGCGAGGCCGCCGCGGCCGCCGCCGCCGCCCAGGCGGACGCGGAGCAGGCCGGGCCGAGCGCGGATGGCGAGTAGTCGCCGAATGGCCGTAACGCCGCAACTCTCCGAGGAGCGCCGCGTGACGGTCGGCGAGATCGAGCTCGCCCATCAGACGATCGGCGACCCCTCGGATCCGCCGATGCTCCTGGTGATGGGGCTCGCCTCGCAGATGATCGGCTGGCCCGACGCCTTCTGCGACCTGCTCGCCGAGCGCGGCTTCTTCGTCATCCGCTTCGACAACCGCGACTGCGGGCACTCGACGATCCTGGCCGACGCCGGCACGCCCTCGCCTCGCGACGGGCTCGAGTCCGGCCGGGTTCCCTACACGCTCTCCGACATGGCCGGCGACGCCGCGGGCCTCCTCGACGTGCTCGAGGTGGCCGCCGCGCACGTTGTCGGCGTCTCGATGGGCGGGATGATCGCGCAGACGCTCGCCATCGACCACCCGGAGCGTGTGCTGTCGCTGGCGTCGATCATGTCGACGACGGGCGAGCGCTCGGTCGGGCAGGCGACCCAGGAGGCGCAGGAGATGCTGTGGCGGCGCCCGCCCCTCGACGATCGCGAGGCATTTGCGGAGGAGATCGTCTTGGTCCGCTCGGTCATCGGGTCGCAGGGCCTCGAGCGGGACGAGGAATGGTCGCGCGACGTGGCGCGGCGCGCGTTCGACCGGGGCATCTACCCGGATGGGTCGATGCGCCAGATCGCCGCGATCGTGGCCTCCGGAGATCGCACCGAGGCGCTGCGCCGACTCGACGTGCCGACCGTCGTGGTCCACGGAACGGGCGACCCCCTGATCGGGGTCTCGGGCGGCGAGGCGACTGCGGCGGCGATCCCGGGGGCCGAGCTGGTGCTGATCGAGGGGATGGGCCACGACCTGCCGCCCGCGGCGTGGGAGCGGATCGTCGGCGCCATCGCCACAAACGCCGCGCGGGCCGCCGTCTCCTAGGCGCTCCACAGCGGACGATCGGTCAATCCACCGGCCGAGGCCCCTCAAGCATTCGAGCATGGGTCCGATACCAGTGTGGACGGGCTGGATGCCCGTCGTCTGGTTGGAAAAATGCGGAGACGGCGCCTCAGCGGACGGAACCTGGGCCTCGTGGTGGCGATGGCGTTGCTCGCCGTTCCGGCGAGCGCCCAGGCGACGACCGCGAGCTGGACCGGGACCACCAGCAGCGACTGGGCAACGGCGTCGAACTGGTCGTGCGCGTGCGTCCCCGGCTCCGGCGACACCGTCAACATCAGCGGCGGGACCGGCAATCCGGTCGTCTCGACGGCAGGCGAGCACATAGCGATCGTCAACATCGGCGCCGGAAAGTCGCTGAGCGTCAGTGGGCTCGGCGCGAGCCTCACCAACGACAACGGCCTGATCGACGTTGCCGCGGGGGGGAGCCTGACCGTCGGCGGCGGCGGAACGCTGATCCTGCAGGACGGCGCACACATCGACGACGCCGGGCCGACGACGATCGCCTCGGGCGGCCTCCTCAAGCACCAGGGGAGCGCCACCGGCAACGTCAACGACCCCCTGACCGTCGACGGGACGGTGCTCGAGAATGGTGGCGGCCTCAACCTGCGTGGAGCCAATGTCACGGATCACCTCGCCGGCACGCTTCAGACGACGGGCGGCTTCATCCAGCTCGGTGACAAGGGTGACGGCCAGGACCCGACGACCTTCGTGCTCGACGGAACCAGCACGTTCGACTCGAGCGGCGGCGGCGCGATCCGCGAAAACGCCGCCGACGTCACGATCGATCTCAACGGCCGCACCCTCAGCGTCGACGGTGACTTCACGCACAACGCCGGCACGCTCACGGGAGCCGGGCTCCTGGGTGGGCCGGGAGCGCTTCATCTGACCGGCGGCAACCTCGGCTCCGCGGGGACCCTCACCGTCGGCCCGGGCGCGACTCTGTCGGTGGAGTCCCCCACGGCCGGCACCGGAACCCGATCGATAGCCAATAACGGCCGCATCGCCCTGAAAACCACCAACACCCTCACGGTTCCGAACGGATACATGCAGGGCTCGGGAGGCGTGCTCGCAATCGCCACGGCCGGTCCCGGCTCGTCCGGCAGGCTGACCGTCGGCGGCAACGTCGCGCTCGGCGGAACCCTCGAGATGAACCCGACCGCCACCTACGCGGCCGGAGCGACCCTCGGCGACTCGATCGACGTCATCGGCTACTCCGCCGGTACCCAGACCGGCTCGTTCTGTGCGATCACGTCCGTGCCCGCGCTGGCGGGCGGCATGAAGTTCACCGCCGATTACGACCACTCGGGCAACAAGGTGAGCGCGGCGGTTTCGTCCACCGGCATCCCCGACACCTGCAACCCGCTGCCTCCGCCCACGTTCACCGCCACCAGCCCGCCCTCACCGGACGCCGACAACCACCCCTTCATCATCGGTGACGCGGCGACCGGCTCGACCGTCCAGCTCTACACGACCGCGGACTGCTCCGGCCCGCTCGCCGCGAGCGGGTCGGCGGCGAGCTTTGCCACGCCGGGCCTCCAGGTGACTGTGCCCGACGACTCGACGACCACCTTCCACGGGACGGCGACCATCGGCTCGACGACCTCGACCTGTTCGACGAGCTCGATCACGTACGTCCACAAGAAGGCGGACGGCGTGCCCGCGAACACCTCGCCGCCGCAGATCACGGGGACGCCCGAGGTCGGACACGTACTGAGCTGCTCGCAGGGAACCTGGACGAACAACCCAACCAGCTTCTCCTACAAGTGGAACCGCGACGGGACGGCGATCGCGGGCGCGACCAGCTCGGACTACACCGCTCTCAGCGCCGACAGCGGGCACGGGCTCACCTGCACCGTCACCGCCGGTAACGCCGCGGGGACCGCGTCCGCGACGAGCGCGGCCGTCACGGTCACCGGCCCGACGACGAAGCCGCCGCTCGCGACCGCCGGGCCCACGGTCGTCCTCGGTGCCCCCGGCGCACCGCTGTCGTGCACCCAGGGGACGTGGATCAACGGCCCGACCAGGTTCGCCTACCGGTGGAGCCGTGACGCCGCCGCGATCGGGGGCGCGAGCAGCGCCGTCTACCAGCCGACCACCGCCGACGTCGGTCACGCCCTCACGTGCACGGTCGTCGCGTCGAACGCGGCCGGCGGCTCCGGCAGGACCAGCGCGCCCCTGGCGATGCCCTCGCAGCAGGCCCCGCCGGCCTGCAGGGAGGTGAGGACCACGTTCGGCGCGGGCGGCGTCACGGCAACGGTCCCGATCTACATGGGCTGCCAGAGCCTTCAGGCAGTCGAGGCGTTCGCTCGGTGCCTGCCGTCACAGAACGGCCGCGGCTACTCGGCGACGCCCTACCCGGCGGGGACGTTCCTCGGCAGCGGTTTCGCCTCGCCGCCGCCGACACCGCGCCCCCCGCCGGGTGTCGGTCAGGTCCCGCGCGGGGGTGTGGCGACGCAGGCCTGCCTCATCAGCTACGAGGTGATCATGGGGCCTGCCGGGAAGGGAAAGGCGAGCGCTCGGGTCACGCTCCGGGCCAAGGGTCTCACCGGTGGAGCCGGTGGATGCGGCGCGCTCTCGCTCACGCGGAGCGGGCGGGCGCAGAAGGTGCTCGAGCGCAGCAGGAGCGTCACGCTCCACAGCACGACGACCGTGCGTGACGCGAGTGGCAACAAGACCGTCACCCACCAGACGAGCACGGCCAGGCGAAGCGCGAAGGGTCGCGGCTGTCCGTCCGCGCCGGCGCTGACCAATTTCAATCTGAGCCGCTCGAAGTTCCATGCCGCCGCGCGCGGCGTGAGCATCACGAAGTTCCCGAAGACGGGCCCGACGGTGAGCTACAAGGACACACAGCCCGCGGACACCACGTGGACTGTCGACCGCGTCGTGCGGGGCATCGTCAAGGGCCACAAATGCGTCGTGGCGCCCAAGCGCATCCACGGCAAGCCGCGCCGGTGCACCGGCTACCAGCCCGTCGCCGCATTCATCCATCACGACCGACGCGGGCGCAACCGCTTCCACTTCAACGGCAACGTCGGCGGGACGAAGCTGCGGGCCGGGAAGTACTTCCTGGTCGCGATCGCAAGCCGCCACCACACCTCCGGAAGGTCCGTGAGCGTCCCCTTCCGCATTTCTCGCTGATTAGAGTCACCTCGGTGGTGACTTGACGGACGCCTACGAGGCTTACACGAAGGCCCGGGGCCTGCGGCCCGTGCTGGTGGCCGGAATCACCCTCGACGAGTACACGCCGATGATGTCCATCGGCCCGGGTGGCTCGCGCGCCGACGGCGCGACGGGCGCCCTGCTGGGCGACCTCCCGGCGACGCTCCTTCACTCCACCTACGCGGAGAGCGCGACGCGCGATGGCCGCACCTTCACCCTCGTCGTGGCGACGATCAGCGAGGCCGTCGCGTTCGCCCGCAATCTGAGCTGCCGCGAGCGCAAGGTCCAGCGTGATCTCGCCCGCACCGAGCTCGCGCGCTTCGGCGACTCGCGGGAGGTGGAGCTCGAGAGCGCCGAGTTCGACGAGCGGTTCGCGCTGCAGGCGCCCCCGGGGATCGACGCCAGCTGGCTTCGCCAGCTCTTCACCCCGGCGCTCATCGACTGGCTGACGACGAACGCGCCGCAGGGCTTCTGCTTCGAGCTCAACGAGGGCCATTTCTGCGCGGCGATCCCGGGGCACGCGGAGGACGCGGGCGTCCTCGACGCTCTGGTGGCGGCGGCCAATCGCGTCGCCGGGCGCGTCCGCGAGGAGGCCACCGAAGGCGCCGGCCACGAGAGCCAGGCCGCGGAGCTCGTGCGCGACGATCGCTTCGAGCGCATGCTCGGCCGTGTGGAGTTCGACTCGCCGCCTCCCGACGTGGGGACGGCGGCCGATCGCTACATGGGAATCGCCCTGCGGAGGCCGGGGCACGCGCTGAGGGCGATCGGGAGCAGCTTCAGGCACGGTCCCTCCCTGTGGGCGCTGGTGGCGCTCGCCGCCGTCGCGCTCACCCTCGTCCTCGGCCACGGCAGCGGGTGGGAGCTCGGTCTGAACGTCGCCGTCTGGCTGATACCGGTCTTCATCGGCGCCCTCGTGGTACTCGTCCTCAACATCCGCCGCCAGGCGAAGGCGCTGGCCACCCGGCTGGGGGAGGAGGCGTTCGTCCGCGGCTACGCGGCGAGCCGCGGCCTGCGGGTCGTCGACCCGGCCGGGTTCCAGGTGGAGCACGCGCGGCTGCGGCTGCCCGGAGCGGTGCGGCACGCGATGGTCGGCGCGCTGCCGGGCACGCAGCTCGACGGGGCGATCGCCCTGGTCGACTCCGGGGTCGAGAAGGAGGCCGAGCTCTCGTCGAGCGCAACGGGCGCAATCGCGAGCAGCGCGCTCGGGATGTTCGGGTTCGGTGTCGACGACGACCGAACCTACGACGCGGTCGTCTTCGAGGCGCCGGGCGCGGCAAGCGCGAATCTCGACGAGTTGAGCGCCGCCGCCGCCGCGGGCGCGTCGGAGAGCATCTCGCGGTCGGTGTCGGGGATGAGGTTCGGCCAGGGCCTCGACGTAAAACAGGCGGTGGGCCTGTTCCAGGCCTGGCAGGGTGGGATGGGCCAGCGGGTCATCGCCGACGGCGACACGCTCGCCTGTGTCCGGACCGCCTCGCGGACCGGACGGAGCGCCAACGAGCTCGACGCTGCGTGCGCGCAGGCGGCCGCGGTCGCGACCCGTGCGGCGGCGCACGCGGCGGCGGGTTGACGGCGGCGGAGGGGGTGTGAGATCGTGCCCGACGAGGACGCCGGGATGGATTTCTTCGACAAGCTGAAGGCCGACGGCCAGGGCATCGAGCAGGCGCGCGAGCTCATGAGCCAGCCGGGCTTCGCGGACATGGTCCGCCAGGCCCAGGCGATGGCTCAGCAGATGCAGGGCTCGGGCCAGATGCAGGAGATGATGGCCTACGCGCAGCGCGCATCGGCGCTGGCGACCTCCGGGGTCCCGACCCCGGCGACCGTGAAGTCGATCGAAATGCTCGCGGCGCCAGAGGCCGCAGCGCCCGGCGGCGCG
The DNA here is from genome assembly GCA_963771655.1 of uncultured Actinomycetes bacterium. Taxonomy (GTDB): domain Bacteria; phylum Actinomycetota; class Thermoleophilia; order Solirubrobacterales; family 70-9; genus JAWVFM01. The sequence continues at coordinate 71,218 of CAVYUG010000018.1, forward strand.
CCGCCGGGCTTCGGCCCGGCCGGCGAGGCACCCTCGGCCGTGCCGGGCATGGCGATGCCCCAGCAGGCGAAGGTGACGGTCGAGGTCGCGCCCCAGGGCAAGCCCGCCTACGAGGCGACGTTCACGCAGTCGATCCCCGAGCAGGTGAAGAGCATGCTGGCGCCGGGAAGCGCGATCACGGTCCGCGTCGACCCGAACGACCCGAATTCGATGATGTGGTGGGGGGGACCGGCGTAGCGATGGCGATCGTCGACGCCACCAGGGAGCTCGAGCCGCGCGAGGCGCGGCCGATCGGCTGGGACGGCAAGCGGCTCGACGAGATGCTCGCCGAATCCGAGCGCCTTTTCGGCGAGACCGGCTCCTACATGGGGTTGACCGGGCCCGCTCGAACTCCAGGGCTCCGACCCGATCGGCTACGAGAAGCTCTTCAGCCGGATCCGCGGCGGCCTCGTCTCCGCGCGCGAGACGGCGATGAACATCTCGGCGAGCCCGATCGTCAAGGAGCTGGGCGAGCTCTGCTTCGCGCTCTACACGCCGGAGGGCGACTCGATCGCGCTCTCCACCGGAATCATCGTCCACATCCACACCATGTCCGATGCGATCAAGTTCATGGTCCGAGGCGGCTGGGAGGACAACCCGGGCATCGAGCCGGGCGACATCTTCGCCAACAACGACCCGGTGATCGGCGACGTCCACAACGCCGACGTGCAGACGTTCGTGCCCATCTTCGACCCCACCGAGGGCGCGGGGCGCGAGCTCGTGGCCTGGGCCGGCGGCGTCACTCACGTCCTCGACATCGGCGCCAAGACGCCCGGCGGTGTGCCCTTCGGGCCGATCACGCGGCTCGACGACGGGCTCGACCTGCCGTGCATGAAGATCGGGGCGGGCGACGAGCTCGCCGCCTGGCACCTGCGCCGGTGCGAGACGCAGACGCGCGCGCCGATGTACTACCTGCTCGACGAGAAGACGCGGCTCGCGGGCTGCCACCTGATCCGCGACGCGGTCGAGCGGGTGATCCTCGAGGAGGGGATCGACCGCTTCAAGCGGTTCAGCCGCGAGGTGATCGAGGAGGGGCGGCGCTCGTTCAAGGCGCGGATTCGCGAGATGACCGTGCCCGGCCGCTACCGGTCGCCTGCCTTCACCGACGCGACGCTCGCCGACAAGGAGGCGCTGCCGGCCCAGGCGCGACGCGACCTCATGATGCACTCGCCGTTCGAGGTGCGGATCGGCGGCGACGGCACCTACGAGCTCGACATGGACGGCACCTCGGCCTGGGGGCACCACTCGCTCAACTGCACGCCCTCGGCCATGCAGGGCGCGATCTGGGTGCAGTTCACGCAGACGCTCGTGTGCAACGACAAGGTGAACGACGGCGCCTACCTCGCGCTCGAGACCAACTTCCCCGAGCGCACGATGGCCAACATGGGCGACGCCGGGGGCTCCACGAGCGCGGCCTGGGGGTTCCTGATCCCGGCGTTCACGGGTTTCCCACGCACTCTGTCGCGGGCGCTCCAGGCGCGGGGATTCATCGAGGAGGTGCTCGGCGCCTACGCGTGCGCCGGCGACCTCTACCAGGGCGGCGGCATCGACCAGTACGGAAAGCCCTCGGCGATAACGCACTTCGAGCTCGCGGCGCAGGGGATGGGCGCGAAGTACGTGCTCGACGGCTCCGACCACGCGGCGGCGATGTTCAACCCCGAGGGCGACATGGGCGACGTCGAGATGTGGGAGCTCATCACGCCGATCCTCTACCTCTCGCGGCGTCGCAAGGCGTCGTCGGGCGGCCCGGGCCGCCACCGCGGCGGCTCCTCGCACGAGGCGCTCCTGCTTCACCACAAGACGCCCTTCTGGACGGTCCAGAACATGGGCTGCAACCGCACGTTCACCTCCCCGGGGCTCTTCGGTGGCTATCCAGGCGGCATGGCCTACATCCACAACATCCGCGGAGCCGACCTTCTCGAGCGAGCGCAGCGCGGCGAGGCATATCCGGTCGCCGATGGCTCCTACGACGAGCCGGAGCTGATGGAGATCGCCGGCGATCACGACTACAAGCAGGACGCCTTCACCACGGACGAGCCGCTCGCCGCGGGCGACCTCTACCTGATCGTCCTGCGGGGCGGATCGGGGCTCGGCGACCCGTTGCTGCGCCCGCCGGCCTCGGTCGCAGCCGACGTGCGCGACCGCCACCTGCTGCCGCGCTTCGCCGACTCGGTCTACGGCGTGGCGCTCGGCGGTGAGGGCGACGCGGACGCGGCGGCGACCGACGCGCGCCGCGACGAGCTTCGCCGCGCGCGCCTCGAGCGCGCCGTTCCCGTGGCGGAGTGGTGGGCCGACCAGCGCGAGCGCGTCCTGGCGGGCGATCTGATCGAGCCGCTTCAGGTGATGTTCGCCGAGTCGATGAAGCTCTCGCCCAGGTGGGCCTCGGAGTACCGCGGGTTCTGGGACCTCGAGCCGGACTTCGAGTTCGAGGTGCCCACGCCGACGATCCCGCAGATCGAGCACGCTGGGACCGGAAAGGTGACGCCGGGCGAGGCGGCTGACGAGTTCCTCGCGAGCTCTGAGGTGGCCGAGATCGACGCGCGGGATCGCGTTGAGGGCGGCCGGGTCGACGCGGAGACGCTCGAGGCGCTCTACGACGAGAAGCTCGCTCGTCGGGAGGTGAAGGACATTCAGAGCTCGTTCAAGGACCCGGACCGGTTCGACAAGTGGATCGCCCTGCTCTCCTCGCGCGTGAGCTACGACGATCCGATCGTGTTGCCGCTGGGGGAGGGGCTGAACGTCGTGCGCTCAGACGGTGAGCTGGTCGTCCGCTGCGACTGCGGGCACGACTTCTGCCCACCCGAGCGCAACTGGAAGCTGGAGGCCTCGATGTTCGTGCGCGACTCGGTCGAGACCATGCGCGAGGTCTTCCCCAAGATGGCCCACTCGGATCCGGAGTGGTGCGAGCTTCGCGAGCTCTACTGCCCGGAGTGCGGGCGCCAGCTCGACGTCGAGGTGGCGACGCCCGGATATCCGCTGGTGCACGACTTCCTACCGGACATCGATGGCTTCTACCGCGGTTGGCTGGGCCGCGACGTTCCCTGACCCCCGACCGAGGAGGCCCGGATGGCCGACATGCTGATCAGCACGATGAACGACATCCCCGGCTACGACGTCGAGGAGGTTCTCGGCGAGGTTTTCGGGCTCACGGTGAGATCTCGGAACGTCGGGTCGCAGATCGGCGCCGGGCTCAAGTCGCTGGTCGGCGGCGAGCTCAAGGGAATGACGAAGATGCTCAGCGAGGGGCGCGTGCACGCGACCGAGCGCCTGGTTGAGGAGGCTCAGGGAAAGGGCGCCAACGCGATCATCGCGTTCCGCTACGACACCTCGGAGCTTGGCGATACCTGGACCGAGGTGTGCGCCTACGGCACCGCGGTTCGCGTACGCAAGCGCTGAGCGCTACTCGTCGTCTGCTTCCAGCTGCCCGTACTCCCGGACGCCGGGCTCATCAGGGTGCGGCTCGGCCGGGTCGGCCCACTCGTTGCCCCAGGGCGGCGTCGGGAGATCGTGTCCGCTCGTGCAGACTGGATTCTCGGTTGGCTTGATTGCTTCCATGCTCTCCTACCGGGCACTACCCGGTTAGGAGAGGCGCTAACTGGAAGCCGAAGGAGCTCGGCTCAGACCTTGCGGACGTTCACTGCCTTTGGGCCGCGATCGCTCGACTCGGACTCGAACTCCACCTTGGCGCCCTCCGCGAGGGTCGATCCGTCGGCGATCCCGCTCTGATGCACGAAGAGGTCCTTGCCGCCATCGTCGGCGGTGATGAAGCCGAAGCGCTTCTCGTCGTTGAACCACTTCACAGTTCCTGTTGGCATGCCCTAGGTGCTCCTTCGGTTGGGTTGGAGGCGGGAACCTTACTCGCCCCCGCGCGCCGACGGCGGCCTCGCCGCCAGCTCCGGTTCGAGGTCCCTCAGGGACCGGCTTCGTAGACCGGGGAGCCCGGGCGCAGGTCGGTGACCGTGCGCGCCGGCCACGTGTCCACCGGGCCCGGCGGGCGCCTGACCTTCTCGGGCCGCGACGCCTTCGGGAGGGCCGCGAGGGCTTCGCGGATCTCCGGACGGCGGATCTGGGCCGCGGTGGTCCGCCGCGCGAGCTCCAGCGTCGCGTGGCGGTTGCTGACGCTCATGAGGTTGGGGCCCATGGCGTCGAGATCCTCCCCCGTCGGCTGGACCAGCACGACGTTCGCTCCCTCCTCGCGCAGCATTCGCGCCTCGCGGCCGAGGCGGCGGCCGGTCCCGCGGCGAACCGCGTTCGGGACCCATTCCAGTGGGTTCCAGGCCCGGGTCGGGTGGAGCGAAGAGGTGGGGTTGAGACAGATCACGAGGTCGAAGTCGCGCTCGCGCAGCAGATCGAGGTTCGAGGTCGACCACATGCCGCCATCGACGTAGAGGCGACCGGCGATCTCCACCGGCTTGTAGAAGCCCGGAATTGCGCAGGAGGCCGCGACCGCGTTGGCGAGGTTCGCCTCGGGCGCGCGGCGACTGCCGAAGACGACCCGACGGCCCGTTGCGTAGTCGCAGGCGACGATGCGCAGTGCGGCGTGGGGGCTCCAACGTTGGTCGCCGATCGCGCGCCGGACGGTGTCCTTCAGCGGCTCCGTCGAGATGAAGCCGCGCGGGAGCCAGCCGGCGCTCACGGCGGCGGGCGGGAAGCGCCGCGGGTTCGTGCTGGTGGCGAGGGCGAGGCGCCAGGAGCCCGGCCAGATCGGGATGCCGCCGAGGTGGAAGCGGGCGCCCGCCGAGCGGTCCGCGTTCTGGGCCGGCTCCCCCCTTGCGTCGGTGAGGCCGGCCATGGTCTCGCCCGCGGAGTGGGCGACCATGAACCACACCGGGACGCCCGCCGAGACGATCGCGCCGATCATCGCCCCCGCCGAGGTGCCGACGATGCGATCGGCCTCCATCGGATCCCAGCCCGTCTCGGTGGCGATTGCGTCGAGCGCGCCGGTGAGCCAGGCCCCTCCCTGGACCCCGCCGGCGCCGAGCACGAGACCGACCTTCACGGCGAGGGACGGTACTGGGGTGCCACGACGTGAACCGCGAACGTCCCGCGCTGGGGGCTATGGGCCGCACCCAGGGACGTTCGGCGAAGGGCCCACCGCGAACGTCCCGCGCTGGGGGCTATGGGCCGGGTCCAGGGACGTTCGCACGGGCGCAAACTCCAGTCGCTAGGTTTTCCCAGCCGAGCGGCTGTGGCGGAATTGGTAGACGCGCGGCGTTCAGGTCGCCGTGGGCGCAAGCCCGTGGGGGTTCGAGTCCCTCCAGCCGCACTTCTCAGTCGAGCCGCAGATGCTCGAGTCGGACGCGGCCATCGTGGATACTGGCGATGCCCATCGCCCGGTGCGGCGCCCGCCGCCGCTCCGTCGGGCTCCCCGGATTGAAGATCTGAAAGCCGTCCGCCTCTTCGTGGAGCGGCAGATGCGAATGTCCGAAGAGCGCCGCGTCGGCGTCCGGGAACCAGCGGCGCAGCCTCTCGAGCCGGCCACCGCGCGGACCCGCATCATGGACCACACCGAACCTCGCCCCGCCGACGTCGAACACCGCGCGCTCCGGCAGCCGGTGGACCAGCGCCGGCTCGTCGACGTTGCCGTGCACCGCGACCACGGGCGGGCCCAGCCGATCGATCCCCTTCAGCACCGATGCCGCCCAGAAATCCCCCAGGTGGACGATCAGGTCGGCGGCTCGAAGCTCCGCCACACACCGCTCGGGCAGGCGTCGCTCGCCCTTCGGCATGTGGGTGTCGGCGACGATCGCGACGCGCATGCCGCCGACCGTACCCGCGCTCCCGATTCGTCGTTCACCCGTCCGGGTACCGTGTGTCGACCGCCGGACGGGGGACCACTTGCCGATCGACGCGATCAAGGACAGAGGCAACGCGAGCGAGCGAAGTGTTGTGAGCGCGCCCGCGTCCCTGGCCGCTCTCTCCGAGCGCTTCGACCGCTCGGTCATCGACGTACCCGGCGGTCGCGCCCGGATTCGACTCGCGGTCGAGGGCATGGGCAGCTGGGACTTCGTGATCGAGGGCGCCACCGCGGCCCTCGTGCCAGCGTCCGACTCGAACGTCGAGCCCGACGCGCTCCTCACCGCCGACCCGGGTGCGTGGGACGCGATCGCCCGCGATGTGCGCGGTGGCATGCACGCCTTCCGTGGTGGCCGACTGCGCGTGCGCAGGAACCTCCATCTCGGCGTCGGCTTCCTGGCGGCGACGAGCGGCGTCACCGGGCCTGGCCGGCTTCGCTTCGAGACCGTCAAGACCAAGGGGCCGTCGATATCCACCATCACGGCCGGCACGGGTGACCCGATCGTCTGCATTCACGGCCTCGGCGGCACGAAAGCCTCGTTCCTGCCCACCATCTCAGCCCTCGCCGAGACCCATCGCGTCATCTCGATCGATCTTCCTGGCTTCGGCGACTCCGACAAGCCGCTCACCGCCGCTTACGACGCTCCGTACTTCGCCCGGACGATCACCGCGCTGCTCGACGCGCTCGGCATCGAGCGCGCCCACCTGGTGGGCAACAGCATGGGCGGGAGGGTCGCCATCGAGACGGGGCTCCTGGAGTCGGAGCGCGTGGACCGCCTTGTCATGCTCAGCCCCGCCCTCGCCTGGCTCCGTGAGCGGCGCTGGACGTGGCTCCTCCCCCCGGCCGTCCCGCGGCTCGGCCTGATCCAGCCGGCGCCCCGCGCGATCGTCGAGCCGATCGTGCGCCGGTTTGTGCCCGGCGGAGCCAACGGCTGGAGCGCCGCCGGCGTCGACGAGTTCCTGCGCGCCTACCTCGACCCCCGAGGCCGGGCGGCGTTCTACACGGCCGCGCGCAACATCTACATGGACGAGCCCGACGGCGAGAGCGGCCTGTGGACGCGGATGCGTGAGCTCTCGCCCGACTCGATGTTCGTCTGGGGCCGCCGCGACCAACTGGTGCCGATCGCCTTCATGAAGCACGTCGAGCGCGCGCTGCCGGCTGCGCGCCACGTCGAGCTCGACTGCGGCCACGTCCCGCAGATGGAGCGTCCCAAGGAGACTCACGCCGCGATCGCGGATTTCCTGCGCCGACGCTGAAACTTCGGTCATGTTCTGTCGCAGCGTGTCGGCGCGCCTCTGTCTCGTCCTCCTCGCTCCCGCCCTGATGGTTGTCGCGGCGTGCGGCGGCGGTGGCGACTCGAACAGCTCGACGGCAGGAGCGTCCGAGGGTCCGCCCCCGGCAAATCTCGTCGGCGCTTACACGACGACCATCAAGTCGAGCGACCTTCCGCCCAACCCGTCTCCGCCTTTGACCGACGGCGGCCCGGACTGGACGCTCACGATCGCGACGAAGGGCGGACCCGGTGGTGGCCCGGCACTGACGATCGCCAGCAGTCAGGACAGCTCCGCGCTCACCAGCGCCAAGCTCGGGGTCTCAGGCAAGACGCTCTTCCTCCACAAGGAGGAATGCGAGAACAAGTCCGGCACCAACACCACCTTCGTCGAGAGCGAGTACCGGTGGAGCCTCAGCGGCAAAACGTTGCGGCTCACCAACGTGAAGAACGGGTGCCCCGACAAGGTCGACCTGACGATTCTCACGGCCGCGCCCTACGCGAAGCAGGGCTGAGGACGGACGGTCGCTAGGTCGTCGCCGTGCGCGGCGCCGGCCTGGGGTGGGGAGGCGCCACGACCTGAACCGTGGGCGCTGCGTCCGCCGGCGAGGTGCGGCGCATGATCAGCAGGCAGAGGACGAGCCCGGCGGCGACCAGCGCGGCCGACAACTTCAGGCTGGTGCCGAGTGCCGAGACGAAGGCCTCCCGTGTTGCGTCGTGGACGGCGTGCGCATGTGAGCCAGCGATCTGATGAAGCGAGCGTTCGGCGTCGGATGCCCCCGCGAGAAGGCCGTCGAGCTGCTGCGCCTGGTCGGTCGTGATGCGCACGCCCGCATCGCCTGCGAAGGAGACCGTACGGCTCGTCTGCAGCTCCTGGAAGACGGCGCCGGTGACCGCGACCCCGAGCGTCGCGCCCAGGCCGCTCAGGGTGACGAGGATCCCCGAAGCCGCGCCGGCGTGGTCGCGCGAGATGGCGTTCATCGCCGCGAGGTTCATCGGCGTCAGCGCGAAGCCGACCCCGAAGCCCATCATCGCCGTCGGCACCCATAGCTCGGCATAGTCGGTGCTCAGCGACACCGTCGAGATCCAGTAGATCGCGATCGCCATCAGCCCCAGGCCGGTGACGATCGGCGGCCGAGGCCCAACCCGCGCCGCGACCTTGCCGCCGAGCGGTGAGCCGACGACCATCAGCCCGGTCAGCGGCAGCAGGAGCAGGCCGGTCTCGGTGGCCGAGTAGCCCAGGATCTCCTGGAAGTAGAGAGGCAGGAAGAAGAGGAGGGCTCCGAACGAGAAGTCCATGACGAAGATCACGATCGTCGAGCCGGCGAAGTTCCGCTTGCGGAAGAAGCTGAAGTCGATGAGCGGGAATCGGGCTCGCCTCTCGGCGAGTCCGAAGAGCGTGAACAGGACGACGCCCGCGACGAGCAGCGCCACCGTCTGAATCGAGCCCCAGCCCCAGGTCGATCCCTCGTTCAGCGCCAGCGTCACGCAGGTGAGGGCCGCCGCCGTGAGCCCCACGCCCGCGACGTCGATCGATCGCGGCGCCGTCGGGTCCCGCGACTCGCGCCCGCCCCGGAGGGCGAGGAGGGCGATGATCACCGCAAAGAGAACGTCGACCCAGAAGATCCAGCGCCAGCTGATCTGCCCCGTCAGGACGCCGCCGACCAGCACCCCGACGCCCGAGATCAGCTCCGTCGCCGCGCCCCACATCCCGATCGCCAGCCCGCGCGACTTCCCGGTGAAGAGGTTGGTGAGCATCGCGAGGGACGACGGCATCATCATCGCCCCGCCCGCACCCGCCGCCGCGATCCCGCCGATCAGGATCTCGGCCCCGGGGGCGATGGCGGCGACCGCGGAGCCCGCGGCGAAGAGAGCGGTCCCAAGGAGCAGGGTCCGCCGCCGGCCGAAGATGTCGCACATGCGCCCCGAGGCGATCAGCAGCGCCGTGAACGGGATATAGAAGGCGACGACGGTCCACTGCAGCTCGGCCAGCGAGGCGTTGAACTGACCGTGAATGGTGGGGAGGGCGACGACCACCGCGGAGGTCGGAAGCTGCACGATCCCGGCGGCGGCGACCGTGGCCCAGAGCGTCATCGGCCGGCTCGCTGCGGGACCCCCGGTCGCCTCCATCGGCCGCGATCCTAGACCGCGAAGGTCTCAGCCCACGCTCAGGTTCCTCGGACGGCGCTCACACGGAGCCCGTCGAGCATCCACTGGCCGTCGAACCACGACCAAAGGAGAGGCGAATGTTCGACAGGGTCAGCAAGCTCATCGTGACGCTCGCCGCAATCGGCGCCGTCGCGGTGGGCGCCTCCGCAATCGCAAGCGCCGCTTCCGGTAGCGGCAGCGAGACCACCGCGACCGCCGGCAGGACTTCCAGGTCGTCGGCACAGACGACGGCTTCGGGCCCGCGCCGCCCGGAATGGCTCCCTGATCAAGCCCGTTCCCGCGCCGCGTCGAGAGCCCGGCTTCGGCCGGGCTCTCGAGCTATCTGAGGCCGATTTGCACCGCTAGAATCACGCGTCCACGCCGCTATCGTCTAGGGGACTAGGACGCCGGATTCTCAGTCCGGAAACCGGGGTTCGAATCCCCGTAGCGGTGCCTCTCGATCCCGCTCGACGGAGGGGAATTGCGCAGTCATTGCGGCTCACCACGATCCGGTCGGAGTACCTGCATCACGCAGCCGTCTGTGTAGGCCGTGCTGCTGACGAGCTCGAAACGCTGCGGCTCCGGGAGCCCGTGCATGAGCGAGATGCCGGAGCCGAGCGCGACCGGGTGCACGGTGAGCCGATATTCGTCGACCAGCCGCTCGCGGATCAGGCTGTGCGCGAAGTGGCCGCCGCCGAAGGCAACGATGTCGCGGCCGGGCTCGCGCTTGAGCTGCTCAATCTCCTCTCCCAGGGGGAGCTCGTTGGGACGCGCGTTGTTCCAGTCGAGCTCAGTGAGGCTCTCTGAGAAGACGACCTTGGGAATCGCGTTCATGGGCTGGGCCATTGGGCTGTCGGAGCTCGCCCAGGCGGGTCCCATTTCCTCGTAGGCCACCCGCCCGAGCAGGATCACGTCGAGCTGGCTGAGCATCTCGAGGTTCAGCCGGTGGCGTTGGTCACCGTGGTCGACGGCGTTCTCCGGGGCCAGCCAGTCGACCTTGCCGTCGGCGCCGGTGACAAAGCCGTCGAGCGACACCGACATGTGGAGGATCAGCCGTCGCTGCCTGTCAGCGCTCATGACGTCACCCGGTAGTGCAGGTGGACGACACCAGGTGCCTCGAGGACGCGCGTGAGCTCGAGGGCGGTGTGGTCCGTGCCGAGGTGCTCGAAGAGGCGGCGCCCCTCGCCCAGCAGGACCGGGACGAGGTGGATCTCCATCTCGTCGAGCACGCCGGCATTCAGCAGTGATTGCGCGAGGCTGGCGCCATGCACCATCACGTTCGACTCACCCGCCGCGTCCTTGGCCTGGCGCATCGCGCTCTCGACGCCGTCGGTCACGTAGTTGACCCAGTCCGACTCTGGGGGAGGTGGCGTCCCCATTGTTGGAATGAAGATCGGGACCCCGTGGTGATCGCCGCCCCAGCGGCCGGCGAGGTCGAACGTGCGCCTGCCGACGACCACGGCACCGGTCGCCATCGACTCCTCGAACACCTTCGCGCTCCGGCCCGGCGGGTCGAACCCAGCCGACGTACCGGTCCACGGCCCGAGCCAGTCGTGAAGGCATTCGCCGTCGACGCCGAGGCCATGGTTTGCGTCGTCGTCCGGGCCCGCGATGAACCCGTCGAGCGACATCGACATATAGAGGACTGACTTGGATTTTTCGTTTGCGCTCATGTCTTCAGAGACCGCCTCTGAGGCAAAAAATCATCGAGGACCGTAACGGCGGCTGCGCTGCAAGCATCCGAGGCGCGAGTCGTCCGACCTGGACCCTCGGCGCCATCGGACGCGATTGCGGAGGTCGCTGTTGCCCTGCGGCATCTTCCACCGGCTAAGGCCGTGGAGAAGTCGGGCTGGCCGGAGGTTGGGCCGGTGAGCGTTCTAGTCGCGCAGCCCGGCGGCTTCGAAGGCCTCCTGCCGCTCTTGGTAGAGGCAGACGCGGGCGATGGCGCCATCGCGGATCGTCCAAACGAAAGCCGTCCGAGTTCGCACTTCGATCCCGTCGCGACCCCCGATAGTGGCCCGTGACCGATGCCACGACGTCCTGGCCCGCATAGGCCTGCCGAATCTGATCGAGCCCGTAGTAGGTGCCATGCACGGGGCCGAGCGCCCGCGAAACGTCGAACTCGCCGCTTGGAGGGAGCCGCGCCCCAGTCAGCCGCGTCGTCCAGCGGTCTCCTAGCCGGTCGAGTCAGAGGCAGAGCAGAGCGGTCCGATATGGCCTGCGGATGCCGCTAGAGACCCGGATGCGCCTTTCCACAGCCACTGGCCCCGCAGAAAGCATCGTTCTCCAAGCTCCTCGCCTCGTCCGCGCCGTGGGCGCTTTCGGTGCTTATTGGGCTTGGCCGGTGCTCTAGCCGCAGGGCCAGCTTGAGAACCACGTTACTCCTATCCCGGCAGGCGCGAGCGACTTTCGCTCTGCCAGATCGCCTACTCCGAAAGCCCGGCGACTTCGACAGCTCGGTCGAACTGCCCGTAGGTATCGACGCGAATGACCTTGCCGTCCCGCAGGCGCAGAATGTGCGCCCACCGCAGATCGATTGGGACGCCGCTGCCAACGCCGCGTCCCCAGCCATGGACCTTGACGACGACGATTTCGCCGCCGTCCATGAGCTCCTCGGCCTTCATGCCGGAGCTGCCACCCCTCTGAATATCGAAGAAGTCACGCCAGAAGCCAACGATCGCATCCGACCCGACCACCGTCCTCGGGCCGGGGAAGACGGCCGTGTTGTGCCACTCGGCGCCTGGATCAAGGCGCTGGGCGGCGGCTTCGTAATCGCCATTGCCAACCGATTCGATGAACCGGCGCACGAGCTCCAGATTCTCCTGCGACATTGGCTACTCCGAAAGGCCGGCGGCCTCGAGCGCTTCGGCGCGGTCCATGAACGCGCGTGCGCGAACCACCTTGCCGTTCTGGATCGTGAACACGACCGCGGTGTCGGTCTCGGTCTGGACGCCGCTCTGGCGCCCCCGGGCAACCTCGTGGACGAAGACAACCACCTGGTCGCCTGCGTCGATGTATCGCTCGTAGTCGACCTTCAGGCTCTCCCATGTCGCGAGGTTGTCCGCGAAAGCCGCGATTACCTCCTCTCGACCGCGAGCGACGGCGTTTTCATCCAGACCGCCCTTGGTCCCTCGCCACTCGATCTCCTCGTCGAGGATCTCGAGCGCCCGTTGGATGTCCCCGCTTGCATAGGCGGCATTCATGGCCCGCACGATCTCCACGTTCTCCTGTGACACCGCTTACTCCGGTCGGGCGGCGGCTTCGAGGGCGGCTGCTTCCCGGCGGAGGCTCTGGGCGGCCACTCCGCCGCGCCAATTCACGACGCTGCCTCGCTCTGATGCGGCTAATCCCCCTATAGCGGGCACTATCCGCATCAGAGCAGCCTTCCCGCGCCCCCACTCGCTGTAGGCCCTGCGCGCGTTCTCGACGTCGCCCCCCGACATCGCTGGCGCAGTATCTCGCGAATCCGCTGCTCGGGTTCTAGGCCCGCTCCGGCGCCGGGGTCTTCGCGACGTTGGATTCCGACGATCGCAGCATCAGCGCCGCCGCGACGGCGCCGGCGAGGCAGAAGAGGACGCCCAGCTCGAACTGGATCGAGAAGCCGTCGGTGAGCGCGCGGGTCGTCGCCGTGCCGCCCGCGACCTCGGAGTGGGTGTGTGAGGTGGCGAGCGTGCTGAGAACCGCGAGGCCGAGCGCCGCCCCGACGAAGCGCGACGTGTTGAGCACCCCGGACGCCATTCCGCTGACCCGGGCCGGCACGCCCTGCACCGCGACGATCGTCGCGGGCACGAGCGCGAGCCCCAGCCCGAAGGCGCCGAGAATCCCGCCCGGGAGCACGCTCCCCAGATAGCTTCCGTTCGGCGCGACGCCGGTGAGCAGGGCCTCACCGGCCGCCGCCGAGAGCATCCCGCCCACGAGCACGACCCGCGCACCCACCCGCTTCGCGAGGCGCGGGGCCAGCGTGGCGCCCGTGCCCACGGCGAGCGTCATCGGCACGAACGCGAGGCCGGTCTCGAGGGCGCTGAAGCCGAGCGTCCCCTGCATGTAGAGCGACTGGAAGAACCAGAAGCCGAAGATCGCCGCGTAGAGCAGGAAGATCGTCAGGTTCGCGGCCCGCAGCGTCCGCATGCGGAAGATGCCGAGAGGCATCAGCGGGTCGCGGGCGAAGTTGCCCTCGTAGACCGCGAAGGCGACGAGCAACACCGCGCCCGCGGCGAGCGGGCCGAGCACGCCGGCGGCGCCCCAGCCGAGGCGGTCGGTGGTGACGATGGCGTAGGTCAGCGCCGTCATCCCTCCGGTCACGAGGACCGCGCCCAGCAGGTCGAAGTGCCGGCCCTCTGAGGCGCCGCGGCCCTCGGGGACGAGGCCCTTGCTGCCGAGGACGATCGCGAGGCCGATCGGGACGTTGATGAGGAAGATCGCGGGCCAGCCGAGGCCCTGCGTCAGCACTCCGCCGAGCAGTACGCCGGAGGTCGCGCCGATGGCCCCCACCGCGCCCCAGATTCCGAGCGCGCGGTTTCGCGGCGGGCCCTCGTCGAACGACGTGGTGATGATCGCGAGGGTCGCTGGGGTGATGATCGCGCCGCCGATGCCCTGGACCGCTCGCGCGGCGAGCAGCGTTCCGGGTGATTGCGCGACCGCGCACAGAAGCGATGCGCCCGAGAAGAGGAGCGTGCCGGCGAAGAACATCCGCCGCCGGCCGAACAGGTCCGAGGCGCGTCCGCCGAGCAGCAGGAAGCCGGCGAACGTGAGCGTGTACGCGTTCAGCACCCACTGGAGGCCGATGCTCGAGAAGCCGAGCTCGTCCTTGATCGCGGGCAGGGCGACGTTCACGATCGAGACGTCGAGGATGACCATGAACTGGCCCAGGCAGACGACGAAGAGCAGCGCGTTCGAGTTGCGCCGGATGAGGTCCCTGCCGGCGGTGACCGGGTTCACCGGCGCACCGCGGCGAGGATGTAGGCCGCTTCGACCGCGGCCGCGAGGATCGTCTCGCTCGGCTGCCCGTCCTTGGTGGCCGAGTCGGCGGTTTCGATGCTCGTGGAGTCGGGCATGTATTAGTCCTCCACACTCGTTCGATAGTACGACGAGCATCGTAGCAAAAGTTCGATACTTCTCGTATAATCGAATCCGATGAGTCTCGTCGAGCAGCCAGTCAAGCTTCACCACCCGGCTCGGGAGGAGGTCGAGCTCGAGTCGGTCCTGCACGCCCTCAGCGATCCGCAGCGGCTCCATATCGTCCGCGAGCTCGCCGCGGATGACGCGCCTCGCCCGTGCGGGTCGATCGAGCTCGGCGTGACGAAGTCGACGATGACCCATCACTTCCGCGTGCTTCGCGAGGCGGGCGTGATCCAGCAGCGGCGCGAGGGCACGACCAAGCTCACCTCGCTGCGGCGCGACGACCTCGACTCGCGCTTCCCGGGCCTGCTCGACGCGGTCCTTTAGGTTCCCGGCGTGAGCCCGCCGGGCGGCATCTCGCTCGTCACGAGCACGGGCGGCCCGCGCGAGCTCGCCGAGGCCGCGCGGATCGCCGAGGAGGCCGGGTTCGCGTCGGTCTGGGCGACCGAGTTCTATGACCGATCGGCCACCATCGCCCTCGCCGCGATGGCGCAGGCCACCAGCACGATCGAGCTCGGAAGCGCGATCGCCTACGCGTTCGGGCGCACCCCGCTGGTGCTCGCGGCGGAGGCGCGCGACCTCGACGAGCTGTCGGGCGGGCGCGTGACGATCGGGCTCGGAACCGGGACGCGGAAGATGCAGCAGGACTGGCACGGGCTCGACGGCGAGCATCCGGCGAGCCGGATGGAGGAGCTGGTCCCGCTGCTGCGGCAGCTGTGGCGCCTCCATGAGGGCCCCGTGGAGCACGACGGCCGCTTCTACCGCCTTCACGTCCAGCCGACGGCGCCCCCGCGCGAGCCGTTCCGCCCGGGCACGCCGATCTTCATGGCCGGCGTCAACGCCCGCATGATCGAGGCGGCCGGGGCGGTGGCCGACGGTCTCGTCGGCCATCCGCTCTTCACTCCCCGGTACGTGCGCGAGGTCGTGCGTCCCGCGCTCGCCAGGGGCGCCGAGCGCGCGGGCCGCGACGCCCCGCCGCCGATCGCGGGGTACCTAACGACGTCGGTCGGTCCCGACCGCGACGCCGCCCGCCGTGACGCGGCGGCGATCATCGCCTTCAACTCGACCGTCAAGACGTACCGCGCGACCCACCGCTCCGGCGGCTTCGAGCGGGAGGGCGAGTCGATCCGCGCCGCGTGGAAGCGGGGTGACTTCGAGGGCATGGCCGACGCCGTCACCGACGAGATGATCGACACGATTGCCCTCGCGGGGACGCCTGATGATGTGCGCGAGCGCTACGCCGAGCGGTGGGCCGGCGTCTACGAGCGAACGCTCCTGTGGCCGCCCGCCTACCGCGGTGAGCGCGCGGTGCTCGCGGCGATCGAGGCTTTCTCGAGCGCGTAGCGCCCGCGGTCGACCCGGGCGCGGTAGGGTCGTGCCCGAGGGGGTCAGTTGAGCTCTAACACGACCGACACCAGTGGCTCGGGGAGCGGCGGCAGGACCGTCGCAATGATCTTCGCGAGCTTGGGGGCGCTCATCGGCGTCCTGATCGCCCTCGGAGGGCTCGCTCTCATCGC
Source organism: uncultured Actinomycetes bacterium (assembly GCA_963771655.1). GTDB lineage: Bacteria > Actinomycetota > Thermoleophilia > Solirubrobacterales > 70-9 > JAWVFM01. The sequence continues at coordinate 87,107 of CAVYUG010000018.1, forward strand.
GGTGCACGTCTTCGCACGCGACGACGACGGCTACTACACCACCGACACAGAGCGCCTCGCGAGCGGCCGGTACGCGATCGTCTCGGACGCGCTTGATCTCGGGCGCGACTCCGTCGACGCCGATGCCGGTGACCTCGGCGCGACGCTGAAGGTCAGCGCGACGTCGACGGGCAAGCCCGTCTTCGTCGGCATCGCCAGACGGGCCGCGGTCGCGACCTACCTCCGGGGAGTCGGCTACAGCGAGCTCGATGATTTCGGCGACGGCAGGGCTAGGTACAGCCAGGTGCCCGGGCGCCAACCACGATCGGCCCCGTCGGCGCAGCGCTTCTGGACCGTGCGCGCTGCCGGCGCAGGCGAGCAATCGGTCGAGTGGGACGTCGACAGTGGAACCTGGAACGCGGTCGTGATGAACGCCGACGGGAGCCGCGGTGTCGTCGTCGATGCCGAGGCCGGCATCAAGGTCAGCTGGCTGATCTGGGTGGGCGTCGGCCTCCTGATCCTCGGTGTCGTGATCGCGGGTCTCTGTATCTACGCCGTCCGGAACATGACGCGCCCGCGACCGGTGCCGCCGCCGCCCGATAGTCGCTCGGCCCCGGCCGACTAAGGCCGGCCGCCACCCTCGCCTGGGACTCCTCGGGCCTTAGGGTCTGCCTGTGAGGGTGCTCCACGTGATGTTCGACGGGGGCGGCAACGTCGGCATCCAGCTGCCGGTCACGCGCGCACTGGCAACGCGTGGTCACGACGTGCGCGTGCTGGGCCATCGGTGCCAGCGTGCCCGCGTCGAGGCGACGGGTGCGACGTTCGCGTCCTTCGCATACGCGCCGGACGCCGACGCGAGCCGACCCGAGACCGACATCATCCGCGACTGGGAGGCCCGGACGCCAATCGGGGCATTCGCGCGAACGCGCGACAACCTCATGTTCGGGCCGGCGCTCGAGTTCGCCCGCGACGTCGTCGCGGAGGCGAACCGCCACCAGCCCCACGTGATCGTCTTCGACTACCTCGTGGTCGGGGCTGGTGTGGGTGCCGAGGCAGCCGGGGTCCCCAGCGTGGAGCTGGTGCACACGGTCTACCCGCTGCCCCTTCCCGGAGTCCCGCCGTTCGGTCAGGGGCTCATGCCCGCACGCGGCCGCCTCGGCGCGGCGCGCGACGCCCTCGTCACCTGGGGTTTGCGGCGAGCGTTCGCTCCCGGCCTGCGGCCGCTCAACGCGGCGCGCCGCGAGCTCGGGCTCGGACCGGTTGACGAGGTCTTCGATCAATTCCTACGCCCCGCCGCTGTGCTCGTCCTGACGAGCCCCGAGTTCGACTTCGCCTCGACAGCCCACCTGCCCGCCAACGTCCGCTACACCGGGCCAGTTCTGGAGCCCGCTGGGCCCGGGGTTTGGGAGTCGCCGTGGCCGGCCGGCGATCCACGTCCGCTGGTGCTCGCCAGCTTCAGCACCACGTTTCAGGATCAGCGCAGCCTGGGTGAGGCCGCGCTGGCCGCGCTCGGCCAGCTGCCGGTTCGGGGCCTCGTGACCACCGGCCCCGGGCTCGACCTCTCGGGCCTCCCCGTGCCAGCCAACGTGGAGGTGCGCGAGTTCGTTCCCCACGCCTCGGTATTGCCCGACGCGGACCTCGTGGTGACCCACGCCGGCCTCGGGACGGTGCACGCCGCCCTTGCCGCGGGCGTGCCGCTCGTCTGCATGCCCGATGGCCGCGACCAGAACGACAACGCTGCGCGCGTCGTGGTCGCAGGCGCCGGGGTGCGGGTGGCCCGCAACGCGTCCGCCGCGAAGCTTCGGGACGTCATCGCCGCGGCGCTCGACGATGAGTCCCTCGCTGCCGGGGCCGTCCGCATGGCCGACGCGTTCGCGCGCGAGGACGGGCTCGCGGCGTCGGCGGCGGCGATCGAGGAGGTCGGGGATGCCTCCGAGAGATCTCGATCGCGGCCGCGCGAGAAGGCATAATCCCGCCGGCCGAACGACCGAAGGAGTGGCATGGGGCGGATCAGAGCAGGGTGGGGGCTGACCAAGAAGAGCTGGGCGGTCCTCAGGGACAACAGGACGCTCGTCCGGTTCCCGCTCTATGGGGCCGCGGCCACGATCCTGATGGGGATCATCGTCGTCGGACCCGGCCTCTACCTCATCGACACGGGGAGCAAAGGCGGCGGGATCGCGCTGGCGATCATCGGCTTCTACATCCTCGCCGTCATCGGCTTCTACTTCAGCGTCGCCCTCGCCGCCGCCGCCGACATGATCTTCCGCGGGCAGCAGCCGACGGTCGGCGACGGCCTCGACGTCGCGCGGAGCCGATTCGGGGCCATCGCCGGCTGGGCCGCGCTGTCGACCGTCGTCGGCGTGATCCTGAGCATCCTCGAGGAGCAGGGGATCGTCGGGCAGATCCTTGGCCGGCTGCTCGACATCGGCTGGTCGTTGCTCACGTTCCTCGCGGTCCCGGTGATCGCGATCGAGGGCACGGGCCCCATCGACACATTCAAGCGCTCGGCCGGGATCTTTCGCTCCAAGTGGGGCCAGCAGCTCACCGGGAACCTCGCGATCGGCGGGCTCGTGTTCCTGCTCGGGATCCTGCCCGCCGGGCTCCTGATCGTTGCCGGGATTGCGCTGTGGTCCTCAAGTGGGTTCGGCGGTGCGCTGCTCGTGATCGTCGGCGCGATCGTCGGCGCGATCGCGCTCCTGATCTCGAAGGCGCTCTCGGGGATCTTCGGCGTCGCGCTCTACCGCTACGCGACGGGCGGCGAGCCAGTCGGCGGCTTCACCGCGGCCGAGCTCGAGTCCGCGGTCAGGCGGAAGAAGGGCGCGCCGGCTCCGGGGACGGCCTGAGCCGGCCGTCGAGGCTCCGACGCCCCGGCCCCACGACCAGCAGATAGACCATCACCGCGAGCTGAAACGGCGCCAGGGTGAAGCTGATGACCTCGCCCTCGCCGATGCCCGACACGGCGATCGCACCGACCATGTCGCCCGCGAGGACGAGCGCCGCGAGCCTCGTCCCGAGGCCGACGATGAGGAGGACTCCCCCGATGACCTCGATCACGCCGATCGCGTAGACGAACGCATCCGGCGAGGGAAGGCCATAGGTGCGGAACGAGTCGACCTCGCTTGCGTGGCTCGTGAACTTGCCGATCCCGAAGATGACGAAGATCGCCCCCGAGACGATTCGTCCGGCGAGCGCGAGATCCGCCTTCCGGCCGGACGTCGGGCCGGCGACGAGAAGCTCTTTGAGCCTGGCCATCGACACCCAGTCTCGCATCGCCTTGAGCCGTTACGCATAGAGTCGTCCCGTGCGGCGCCTGATCCCCCTGCTCTCAGACCGCCACCCGGTGATCCAGGGCTTCCTCGTCGTCGGCGGCCCGGTCATCTTCGGCGTCCTCTGCGGGATCTTGCTCGGCCATTCGAGCGCGGCGTACGTGATCGCGAGCGTGCTCTCGATCGCGGGCGGGTTCCTTGCCGGCTTCGAGCACGCCGGGTGGCGAGGCGGTGCGGTTCGCGGCGTCGTCGGCGGCACGCTCTTCGGGGCGTCGATCCTGCTCGGCCACGCGATCGACGGCGCCCACGAGACCGTGAAGCTGCCCGACCCGCACGCCTTGCTCGTCGTCGTGACGGCGTTCTTCGGCACGCTTCTCGGGTCGCTCGGCGGCCGCGCCCGGGGCCGCGTGGAGGCGCCGCCCTGATAGGTTCTCAGTCCAGGGAGCGGCCAAGGACGGCCGACTGATTGGCGAGGAGAGGAGAAAGTTGATGCGGCGGTGCGTGACGGGAATGGTTGCGGTCGTGGCCCTTGCATTCGCCCCGGCGGCGAGCGCGGGTATCACCGACGACGCGCAGACGGCGCTCAACATCATTCCCTCGGGCCAATACGGCGCGCTGACGCCGCCGCCCGGCGCCGACACTCAGGCGAAGTTGTACGACGGGCTGACGCCGCTCTTCGACAACGTCAAGGACAAGGACCTCACCAAGTACTTCAAGTCCGAGAAGTTCGGCATCGACACCTCCGGGCCCGGCACCGTCGAGACCGTCCCCTTCCCGGGCGTCACGATCACGCGCGACAAGTACGACGTCCCGCATGTCGACGCGACGACACATGACGGCGGCGTGTGGGCCGCGGGCTGGATCGCCGTCGAGGACCGTGGGCTGCTTCTCGGCCTCGCGCGCAACGACGCCTACGTGGCCGCAATCGACGTTCCCGGGCTCGACGCGGTCAGCCTGATCGCCGGCCTCAAGACCTTCACGCCGAGCCAGCAGACGATCGACACGGTCCACCAGCAGCGCCAGGTGCTGCTGAATCAGGGCGCCGAGGGCGCAGCGGTCGTGCACGACATCGACACGTTCGTGCAGGGGATGAACGACTACGTCGACGCCCATACCCCGAGCACCCCGCATTTCACGGACACCGACATCTTCGCCCTCAACGCCTTGAAGGACCAATTCGTCGGCGAGGGCGGGGGCGATGAGGCGCGCCGCTCGCAGTTCCTCGGCGGGCTCGAGAAGCGCCTCGGCACGAACAAGGGCTACAGCGTCTTCAACGACCTGCGACAGCACACCAACGACGGAAGCCCGACGACGGTCGACGGCCGGTTCCCCTATGAGGCCGCGCCGAGGAAGCCCGGCGCCAAGGGCAGCGTCGTGCTCGATCCCGGGAGCTATACGCCCACGCCCGCGGCGAAGGTGAGCGGCGTTGCGGCCAAGCCGGCCGCGCGCCCCCAGGCGAGCAACGAGCTCATGATCGAGAAGAAGTACTCGAGCACGGGGAATCCCCTGCTCGTCGGCGGACCGCAGATCGGCTACTTCTACCCCGGCTTCACCTACGAGATCGACATGCACGCCGCCGACCTCCAGTGGCGGGGCGCGACCTCGGTGCCCTTCCCCGGCTACCTGCTGATCGGCCGCGGCAAGGACTTCGCGTCGACGCTCACCTCCGCCGGGAGCGACGTCATCGACCAGTACGCGGAGACCCTCTGCGGTGGCAGCGACACGATGTACCTCTACAACGGCACCTGCACGCCGATGGGCACGGTCGACGCCGGCACGCTCGACGGCAACGCCGTGACCTTCAGGACCACGGTGCACGGCCCGGTGATCGGCTACGCGACGGCCAAGGGCACGAAGGTCGCGATCTCCTCGAAGCGCTCGAGCTTCGGCAAGGACTCGCTCGACCTGCTCTACAACCGTCGCCTCTCGAACGGGCAGGTGAACAGTGCGAAGTCCTTCGAGGCGGCCGCGGCGCTCACCCCCCAGACGTTCAACTCCTTCTACATGGACTCCAAGAACGTCGCCATGTTCGGCGCCGGGCTGCTGCCGATCCGGCCCGCCGGGCTCGATCCAAGCCTGCCGACGGTCGGCACGGGCCAGTACGAGTGGAAGGGCTTCCTGCCCGCGAAGGGGCACATCCAGGGCATCGATCCGCAGAAGACGCCCGTCAAGGGCACGATGGTGAACTGGAACAACATCAGCGCCCACGGCTTCGGCGCCGCGGATGACGCCTTCGGCGGCAACGGGTCAGCCGCGCGCGTGGACATGCTGAACAAGAACCTCAAGAAGGAAAAGGACAAGAAGGGCAAGTGGTCGCTCGCCTCGGTCACCTCGGCGATGAACGCCGCCGCGACCCAGGACGTCCGCTCCGTCGATACGACGCCGCTCCTGCAGAAGCTCCTGAAGGGCTCGAAGGCGCCGAACAAGCAGGCGGCGAAGATGCTGGGCGTGCTCGGGGCCTGGCGGAAGCACGGCTCGAGCCGCCTCGACAAGAACCTCGACGGCAAGATCGACGATCCCGGGGCAGCCGTGATGGACGCCGCGTGGCCGAAGATCGCCGACGCGTTCATGAAGCCGCAGCTCGGCAGCCAGCTCGACGAGCTGAGCTCGCTCTTCTCGCGCTTCGACGCGCCGCCCGGCGGCCAGTACAGCGGCTGGTACCAGTACTTCGACCGCGACATCAAGCGGCTTCTGGGCATCAAGCAGCCCGACCCGTTCGCGAACGACTACTGCGGCAACGGCAAGCTCAAGAAGTGCCAGAAGTCCGTGTGGAAGGCGATCAAGTCGGCGGGTAAGGCCGAGACAAAGTCACAGCACACGTCGAACCCGAAGAAGTGGCGCGCGAGCGCGACCGCGGAGCGGATCAAGTTCGCGCCGGGGATCCTCTCGACGACGATGCGCTACACGAACCGCCCGAGCGGGATCCAGCAGGTGATCTCGTTCAACAAGCACGGCTGAGCGCGAAATAGGCGTCGAGCTCGCCCGCGGTTAGAGGGAACCGGCAGCGGGTACCCGCCCTCTTGAGAGGGTCAGCGAGTGACGCAACCGGTGTGGTGACGTCGGCCGAAGACCCGGTAGGGAGTTCGAATGGTCGCTCACGAGCTAGAGGTCGAGTTGACAGCCAGCCCTGCGAGTATCGCTCGGGCGCGCGCAGTGGCGCGGCGCTTCGCGGAGAACTGCGGCGCTGACCCCGAGGACATCGCGCTCGCCGCGTCGGAGGCGGTGACCAACGCCCTCGTGCACGGCTATCGCGACGAGAGCCGGGGCACGATCGCGCTGAGGGCGTATCGAGACGGCGACGACTGCGTCTTCGAGGTCACCGACCGCGGTGTCGGCATGCGCCCGCATCCCGACGCGCCCGGGCTCGGGCTGGGACTGCCCGTGATCACGGCCGTCTCCGGCAGCGTCGAGATCGTGAGCTTGGCGCAGGGCACGGCGATCCGCATGCGCTTTCCCCGCGTCTAGACGCCAGGCCTTTTCAGCGACTCTGCAATCGGGTAATGCCGCTCGGCCATGCCGCGCCTGCGTCGCGTCGACTGCTCATCGCCCGGGATCAGCCGGGTGCGGCGCGGCCGTGGCTTCTCCTATCACGAGGCCGATGGCACCGCGATCTCCGACCGCGAGGTGCTCGAGCGCATCCGCGCGCTCGCCATTCCGCCCGCCTGGGAGGAGGTGTGGATCTGCCCTCACCCCCGCGGGCACATCCAGGCCACGGGAATCGACACGGCGGGCCGCAAGCAGTACCGCTACCACGACGCCTGGCGTGAGCGTCGCGACCAGCTGAAGTTCGACCGCGTTCTGGTCTTCGCGCGGGCGCTGCCGACCCTTCGTGAGCGGCTGGACGCCGACCTCGAGCGGCGCGGCCTCGTGCGCGAGCGCGTGCTGGCTTGCGCCGTCGCGCTCCTGGACCTCGGCTTCTTTCGCATCGGCAGCGAGCGCTACGCGGCCGAGAACGAGACCTTCGGCCTCGCGACCCTCCGCAAGCGCCACCTTCGGCTCGAGGGCGGCGAGGCGACCTTCGACTACCGCGCAAAGGGTGGCAAGCGCCACGTGCAATCGATTGCCGACGAGTCGGTGCTGCCAACGCTCCGAGCGCTCAAGCGGCGCCGCGGCGGCGGCCACGCGCTCCTGGCCTATCGGGATGGGCGCCGCTGGATCGATGTCCGCTCCGAGGAGGTGAACGCCTACCTCGACGAGGTGGTGGGGGAGGGGTTCACCGCCAAGGACTTCCGGACCTGGAACGCAACGGTCCTCGCGGCGGTCGCGCTCGCCCGCGACGGCGGCACGCCAACGAGCCGGGCCGCTCGGAAGCGCGCCGTCACCGCGGCGGTCGAGGAGGTGGCCGAGTATCTGGGCAACACCCCGGCCGTCTGCCGAAGCGCGTACATCGACCCCCGGGTGATCGACCGCTACGACTCGGGCGAGACGATCAGGGCCGCGCTCCAGCGCGCGAAGAGCGGCGCCGGGCAAAACGGCTTCGCCGACCGCGAGCGGATCGAGCGCGCGGTGCTGAGGCTGATCGCGTCGTAGGCTGCCGGTCGTGAACTACCTCTTGGTGGCGGCGTTCGGGGCCGCAGGCGCCGTCTCCCGTTACGCGCTCGACGGGTGGATCTCCTCGTCCACCCGCGGACAGTTCCCGTGGGGGACGCTGACGATCAACGTGCTGGGCGCCTTCGCGCTCGGTGTGCTGGTCGCTCTCACCACCGAGCGTCTCCTCCCGCATCCGGAATGGCGCGTGGCTCTCGGCATCGGCTTCCTGGGCGCCTTCACGACCTTCTCGACCTACGCCTACGAGACCGTCAAGCTCGCCGAGGACGGCGCGATCGGTCTCGCGCTCGCGAACGCGGTCGGGATGGTGGCGATCGGCCTTGTTGCGGCGGCCCTCGGCCTCGCGGTCGGGAGGGCCCTCTGATGTCACGGATCGAGGGCGAGGGGAAATTGCTTCGCGTCTTCATCGGCGAATCGGATCGCCACGGCCGCAAGCCGCTCTACCAGGCGATCGTCGAGATGCTTCGCGAGGAAGGTCTCGCCGGGGCGACCGTGCTCCGCGGCGTCGAGGGGTTCGGAGCGAAGAGTCACCTTCACACTGCCCGCATCCTCCGGCTCTCGGACGACCTGCCGGTCGTCATCGAGGTCGTCGACACCGCGGAACGCATCGAGGCGATCCTTCCTCGCCTCGACGAGATGGTCGGCGACGGGATGGTGACCCTCGAGCGGGTCGAGGTGATCGCCTACCGCGCGGAGCCGCCGAGCGGCTGACCCGCGCGCGCTGCCGCGGCATCGGTTAGGTTCTCGCCCCCACACCAGAACCGGAGGGTGCATTGGACCCAGCGACGCTGAAGAAGATCCCGCTTTTCGCGGAAGTGCCGGATGACGTGCTCGCCAAGATCGCTCCGTGGGCGACCGTCGAGGAGTGGCCCGAGGGGAAGGTGATCGTCAAGGAGGGTGGCTTCTCCAATCACTTCTACGCGATCGAGGACGGGACCGCGAAGGTGGAGCGCGACGGCGAGCGTCTCGCCGACCTCGGTCCGGGCGACGTCTTCGGCGAGCAGGGCCTCCTCGAGAAGCAGGAGCGCTCCGCCACCGTCACGTCGACCTCCGAGATCCGTCTCATCAAGATCGAGCACTGGGAGCTCTCGCGCATGCGCCAGTCGATGCCGGAGGTGGTCGACGAGTTGCGCGCGAAGGTGGAGGCTCAACGGGGCTGATCTGAGGGGCTTTAGCCCCGAAAGCAGCATGTAAGGGCGCCGAGAGGCGCCCGCAAGGCATTAGACTCCCCCGCCACATACGGCCAGTGGCCAAGGGAAGTCCGGTGAGAGTCCGGCGCGGTCCCGCCACTGTGACCGGGTGAGGGGCATCGCATGAGCCGCCTGTCGCGCGGCTCGGCCACTGGGGTCGCCCACAGGGTCCCTGGGAAGGCGCGAAGCCCGTCCCGGAAGCCAGGAGACCTGCCACGGCCAGCCATGTAGTCCCTCGAGGAAAGGGTGGCCCGATGCACTCATCCACACATCTCAGGCTCGCGGTCGCGTGCGCGATTGCGACCCTGCTCATCGCTCCGGCGGCGGCTCAGGCCAAGGTCACGGCCGACCTTCGCGTCGAGGCGACCGGCGGGAGGAGCCTCGCCGACGTCAGCCAAACGACCTCGCAGGCCTCGGTGAAGACCGATCCCGGCGCTGACTGCTTCGGCCCTCCGGGCGGAAGCGGCGACCGGGTCGACATCCCGAACAACACCGCCCTCGGCCTGCTCGCCGACGCGCTCCCGAGCAACCCGTCTCTTCGCCCGCTCTCGATCACCGACCAGTTCTCGTTCGGCCTCGGCATCTGCGGCATCGGCGGCAAGGTGGCGAGGGCCGACGGGTTCTGGTACCTGAAGCGAAACCACGTCGGCGCCCAGGTCGGCGGCGACCAGCTCAAGGTCCACGACGGCGACCAGATCCTGTGGTATCTGGCACCGGCGTTTCCGGTGGGCGATGAGCTCGCGCTCCGAGCGCCGGCGCGCGCGACGCCGGGGCAGCCCATCACGGTGAAGGCCGTCGCATACACCGACAAGGGCAAGCGACGCCCCGCCAAGGGAGTGGAGGTCGGCCACGGCGCCGACGCGACGAATTCCCAGGGGGTGACGCAGGTCACGTTCCCTCGCGCGGGGTCGCGCAAGCTCCAGGCGCGCGGCAAGGGTGATATCCCCTCCAACGTCGAGACCGTCTGCGTGAAGGTGGACCCGTCGAAGTGCTCAGCCAAGGGCGGGTGACGCCCGGGTGAGGCGCGGCTTGCAGCTCCTGGCCGCGGCGGCGATGGCCGCCGCGGCCACCGGCTGCGGCCTTGGCCCTGGCCCATCGTCGCCGGGCACGGCGGCGCTCACCGTCACGCGCGACTACGGCGCGCAGAAGATCGCGTCGGCGAAGGAGGATGATCCGGCGGAATCGGAGACCGTGCTCCGCTTCCTCGACCGCAACGCGCACATATCCACCCGCTACGGCGGCGGCTTCGTCCAGTCGATCAACGACCTCGCGGGGGCCGAGCGCAGCGGCCGGCGGTTCGACTGGTTCTTCTATGTCAACGGCGTCGAGTCCCCGGTGGGCTCGACCCAGGTGAAGGTGGGTGGCGGCGATCGGATCTGGTGGGACTACCGCGACTGGACGAGCGCGATGCGCGTACCGGCCGTAGTGGGGTCCTGGCCGCAGCCGTTCACGGGGAGCCCGCGAACGATCGAGGTCGACTGCGCCGGCGACACGGCCCCGTGCGCCATCGCCCGGGATCGGCTTGCGCGGGCGGATGTGCGCGCGAGGGTGGTGCACGGGATCGCGCCGTCGCGTGGACCGAGGATCCTCGTGGGCCCGTGGAGCGCGGTCCGCAAAGACGGTGCCGCGCGCCAGCTCGAGGCCGGCCCCGCGACGAGCGGTGTCTTCGCGACCTATGGCCCGGGCGGCGCCCTCGGCCTCCTGCGGGCCGATGGCAGCGCGGGACAGCGCGCCCGCGCCGACACCGGCGTTGTCGCGGCGCTCCGCGACGGCGAGCGTCCGCCCACCTGGGTCGTCAGCTCGGCACGCCCGGCGGGCGTCGAGCGGGCGGCCCGGCGGCTCGATGCCATCGACCTGCGAGACCACTACGCGATCGCTGTCTTCGCGCACGCCGTCGTGCCGCTGCCGCTGAGTCCTGGGGGCGCTGCGTGAGGCCGGTGCTCGCGTACGTGCACCGGCCCGGCCCGCTCGGCGATGGTGGCGCGCTTGCGGTCACCGCCTATCTGAGCTCGCTCGCGCTCGCGGCGCTCGTGAGCTCGAACCCGATCGTGATCGCGGGGGCGGGCGCGGGGGTCGCGGTCGCCGGCCTGTGGGCCGGCGCGGGGCGGGCGTTGCGGCTCGCGGCGAGGTGGGCGCTGGGCCTGGGGGTCCTTCTCGTATTCGTCAACGCCTTTGCCTCGCAGCGCGGCGACACCGTCCTCGTGCACGGGATCGACATGCCGCTCTTCGGCACCCTCGACGTCAGCCTCGAGGCGCTGGTGGAGGGCGCAGTGCTCGCCCTGCGCCTCGGGGTCGTGATGTGCGCCTTCGCGGTCCACGCCGCGACGGTGGATCCAGACCGCGTGCTGCGGTTGCTGCGCCCCATCGCAAGCCGCTCCGCTCTCACCGCCACGCTGATCGCCCGGATGGTCCCGCTCGCGGCGGCCGACTACGCCCGTCTGGGCGAGGCTTCGGCCCTCCGCGGCCCGGGCGCAGCGCCGGCGGGCCGGGCGGCCCTGGCGAGACGCCTGGTGGCGGGCTCGCTCGACCGGGCGGTCGACGTCGCCGCGACGCTCGAGCTTCGCGGCTACGCGAGGGGCGCGCCGCGAACGGCCGGCCGCTCACGGCGCTCGCGACACGATCCCGCGCTCCTCGTCTCGGCGCTCATGATCGCGGCCCTCTCGATTGCGGGGGCGGTGAGCGGCGCGGATGGCTTCCGCAGCTACCCCTCGACTTGGGTCGAGGCCGGCGCCGCGACTGTGGCGTGGGCGGCGGCGCTGCCTGCGCTCGCTGCGGTTCCCTTCGGTGCCGACCGCATCATGAGGGCCCGTGGCTGAGCCCCTGGCGCGCATCGAGGGCCTCTCGTACCGGTATCCCGGCGCAAGCGGCCGCGCGCTCGCCGACGTCGATCTCGAGATCGATCCTGGAGAGCTGGTCGTGCTTGCCGGGCGCTCGGCGTCGGGCAAGACGACGCTGCTGCGGGCGCTCTCGGGGCTCGTGCCTCACTACCACGGCGGCGAGGTGGCCGGGTTCGTCGAGGTAGCCGGCCTCGACGCGCGCGACCACGGGCCGGCTGAGCTCGGCGGCGAGGTGGGCCTCGTGGCGCAGGACCCGGAGACGCAGGTGGTCTCGACGACCGTTCGCTCGGAGCTCGAGCTGCCGCTCGAGATTCGCGGCGCCCCGGCCTCGGCACGGGCTCGCTCGGTCGAGGAGGCGGCGCTCGCGCTGGCGATTCCGCACCTTCTCGATCGCACCACCGACTCGCTGTCAGGAGGCGAGCTCCAGCGAGTGGCGCTGGCGGCCGCGCTCGTCCTCCGCCCGCGACTGGTATTGCTCGACGAGCCCACGTCCCAGCTCGATCCCGTGGCCGGCGACGAGCTCGTCTGGCTGCTGCGGCGCCTGAACGAGGAGTGGGGTATGGCCGTGGTGCTCGCGGAGCATCGTCTCGAGCGCTGCCTCGTCCACGCCGACCGCGTGGTCGCGATGGCCGGCGGACGCATCGCCTTCGACGGCTTGCCGGGCGCGTTCCTCGAGTGGTCCATCGCGGCCGACAGGGACCTCTCGACGCCCGGTGCCCGCCTCTTCGACCACGCGGGGCTGCGACCGCTGCCGGTGGGGGTGAAGGCGGCGAGGGAAACGTTGGCAGCCATGGCCCTCCCCGCCGAACGTCCCGCACTGGGGGCTATACGCGGTAACGAGGGACGTTCGGCGAAGAGGAACGGGTGGTGGCGGCGTGGCGAGCCGTCGCGCCTCGCCCTCGATGCGCGCGGGGCCTGGGTCCAGCTCGGCGGGCGCGACGTCATCCGGGGGCTCGAGCTCGCCGTCGCGCCCGGCGAGCGGGTCGCGCTCATGGGCCGTAACGGTGCCGGCAAGAGCACCCTCCTTCGAGCTGCGGCGGACCGGCTGACCGCGGCGCGCGGCGCCCTCGCCGCGCCCATGGGCTGCGCGCTCCTGCCGCAAAGCCCGGCCGACATGCTGCTGCGCGAGCGGGTGGGCGACGAGCTGCCGGGTGAGGCGGGCGCGCGCGCCCTGGCCGGCGTCGGCCTCTCGCATGCGGGCGACGCCGACCCTCGCGACCTCTCCGGCGGAGAGCGCCAGAGGCTGGCCCTCGCGATCGTCATGGCCGGCCGCGACGAGGCCGGCAAGCTGCCGGGGCTCGTCTGCCTCGACGAGCCGACGCGCGGCATGGACTGGGGGCGAAAGCGCGAGCTGGCGGCCTGGTTGGACCAGCTGGCGGGGGCGGGCGCAGCCGTCGTGGTCGCCACCCACGACGTCGAGTTCGCCGCCGCCTTCGCGGGCCGCGTGGTCCTCCTTGCGGACGGCCAGGCGATCGCGGATGGCGCCGCCGACGAGATCCTCTCGGGCGGCTGGTACTTCGCCACCGAGGTCGCGCGGATCCTCGGCCGTGAGCGGGCGATCCTGCCCGAGGCGGGCGCGGCACTGCTCGCGAGGCCGCTTTCGCGAGAGGATGGTGAGCGAGCGAAGCGATGATTCCTTGGCGGATCGCGATCTTCGGGCTTCTCGCGCTTGTGCTCCTGGGCGGCCTCGCCTGGTTCGAGCGCTCGCGTCCCGGCTCCCGGACGGTGGCCCTCGTGGCGGCGCTCGCCGCCCTGGCCGTGGCGGGGCGGCTTGCCTTCGCCGCCGTGCCGAACGTCCAAGCCACGACCGACGTGGTGTTGATCACCGGGTTCTCGGTTGGGGCCGCGCCGGGCTTCGCCGTCGGCGCGCTGGGCGCGTTGATCTCGAACCTCTGGCTCGGCCAGGGGCCCTGGACGCCGTGGGAGATGGTGGGGTGGGGGCTCGTTGGGCTCGGTGGCGCCGGGCTGGGCATGCTGACCGGTCGCCGCGTCGGGCGCCTCGGGCTCGCCGTCGCGTGCGGGCTGGCGGGATTGGCCTACGGCGCGCTCCTCGACTACTCGGTGCTCGCGACGAGCGGCGGGGCCCAAACGCTCGATCGCTACCTGGCCATCGCGGCCAGGGGCGTTCCGTTCAACGTCGTCCACGCGCTGGGGAACTTCGTCCTCGCCCTGGCTGCCGGCCCGGCGCTCGTTCGCATCATCGGGCGCTATCGCGACCGGGTTGAGTTCACGTGGCGGCGAGAGTGGGCGGCGCCCCTGCTGCTGGTGGCCGTGGCGGCCGGCGCCGTCGGCCTCGAGGCTCCTCGCGCCGGAGCAAGCGGCGCGCCGCCGGCCTCCTACCTCGCGAAGGCGCGGAACGCCGACGGAGGCTACGGGGTCTCGCCGGGCTCGAAGTCGAGCCCCGAGATGACCGGCTGGGCGATGCTCGGCCTCGAGGCCGCCGGGCGAAACCCGCTCGACCTCGGCAAGCGCGGCGCGACGCCGGTGTCCTACCTGCGAAAGCACGCCTCCAAGATCGTTTCGACGGGAGACCTCGAGCGGACCATCCTCGCCCTGGATGGCGCCGGCGTCAGCCCAAGGAGCTTCGACGGCCGCGACCTCGTCGCGCGCCTTCATCACCGGCGCCGCCACGACGGCAGCTACGGCGGGCAGGTGAACCTCACGGCCTTCGGGCTCCTGGCGATGCGGGCCTCCGGCAAGCCCGTTCACGATCTTCGCCGGTCGCGCCGCTGGCTCCAGCGAGCGCGCAACAGCGTTGGCGGGTGGGGTTTCCAGCCCGGCGTCGCGAGCGATCCCGACAGCACCGGTGCCGCGCTGCAGGGCCTCGCCGCCTCCGGGGCGGGCACGAATGCGCTCCGCAAGGGGGTTCGCTACCTGAGCCGGGAGCAGCGGCACGACGGCGGCTGGCCGCTGGCCGGAAGCGGGCCGTCGAACACGCAGTCCACCGCCTGGGCGGTGCAGGGCCTGATCGCGGCCGGCGAGAACCCCGCGGCGACGCGAGCCGGTGGCCACAGCGGGCTCGACTACCTCGCCGCCCGGCGTGCGAGCAACGGCCACTACCGCTACTCGCGCTCGAGCGACCAGACCCCGGTGTGGGTCACCGGTCAGGCGGTCATGGCGGTGGAGCGAAAGGCGCTGCCCCTCGGTGCCGTGGCGCGGGAGCAACCCTCGGGCGGGGGCGATGGGGGCGACGGCGGCGCGACGCCGAGCGGCGGCGCGCCATCGGGCGGCGCGAGTCCAACGGTGCCGCACAGCGTGGCGGCGGCGCCGACAAACGCGACCAGCGGGGGCGTGCCGCCGATCGTGAACGCCGCGACCGCGAATGCCCTGCCGGCGAACGGCAAGACGGACAAGAAGAAGGGCCAGAAGGGACAGGTCAATGGCGCGACCCCGGCACCCGCCCCGCCCGGGTCGCATATGGCGCCCGGGAGTCCGTTCGGCCCGCCCCCCAAGGGCGCCCTGGACACCTCGCCCGAGACCAAGGGCAACCCGCCGCCCGCTCAGGAGGCCGCTGATGGCGGGAGCGACGGGACACCTCCATGGGCGTACGCGGCCGGTGGGCTCGCGCTGGTCGCCCTCCTCGGCGCGGGCGGTGTGTGGTGGTACCGCAGCGGCGGCTGGGTCCCGCCGCGGCCGCATTTCCGCTAGCCGCTAGCTTCCGCTCAAGTGATCTCGCGCGAGGACGCAATCCAGGCGGTGCGCGGCGAGCGGTTCGACGTCGTCGTGATCGGCGGCGGCATCACCGGCGCGGGCTGCGCGCTCGACGCCGCCTCGCGCGGGTACTCGGTCGCGATCGTCGAGCGCGCCGACTGGGCGATCGGGACGTCGAGCCGCTCGTCGAAGATGGTCCACGGGGGCCTGCGTTACCTGCAGAACTTCGACCTCGGCCTCGTTCGCGAGGCGCTTCTAGAGCGCCAGCTCATGGTCCAGCTCGCGCCGCACCTCGTCTACCCGACGCCGTTCCTCGTCCCGACGATCGGCGACGACCGCCCGAGCCGCCGCCTCGGCGTGGGCCTCAACCTCTACGACGTCATGGCCACCACGCGCGTCGGCCAGGCCCGGCGCGAGCGGGCCGCGAGGGAGGCGGCCGGCGACTACTGGGCCCCCGAGGGCCACCGCACGATCGACGCCGCGGAGGCCACCGAGCTGGTGCCGGCCCTCGCCCCTCTCGACCCGAAGGAGGCCTACCTCTTCTACGACTGCCAGACCGACGACGTCCGCCTCGTGCTCACCGTTCTCGGGGAGGCGGAGCGGTACGGCGCGGTGCCCCTCAACCGGTGCGAGGTCAGCGGCCTGAGGTTCGAGGACGGCGTCGCGCGCGGAGTGCACTGCGTGGAGCGCGACTCGGGCGAGGACCTCGAGATCGCCGCCGACGCCGTCATCAACGCGACGGGCGTCTGGGCCGACCAAATACGCCCCGAGGAGATCCGCGACGAGGCCGAGATCCCGCGCATCGCTCCCAGCCGCGGGACGCACGTCACGATCGACCAGGCAACCCTTCCGATCGGCCGCGCAGCGTGCATCGTGCCGGCCGGCGAGGACCGCACGATCTTCGCCCTTCCCTGGTACGGGCGGGTGCTCGCGGGGACCACCGACCGCGATTACGAGGGCGACCTCGTGCACGTCGAGCCGTCAAGCGACGACATCGACTACCTCCTCTCCGCGCTCAACGACTTCTTCCGGACCGACCTGGGGCGCGCTGACATCACGGGCGCGTACGCCGGCGTGCGACCGCTCATCTCCACCGGCGATCCGCGCAAGTCGGTCGACATCTCCCGCAAGGCCGAGCTCTACGAGACGAGCTCAGGCCTGCTGACGATCACCGGCGGCAAGCTCACGACCTGGCGCCGCATGGCCAAGATGGTCATCGATCGCCTGGTGGAGCGCGAGGGTCGCGACGCTCCATGCCGTACAGACGAGCTTCAGCTGGGCATGCCCGCGAGCGAGGACGACCTCGAACCGCCCGACGGCCTCGACGCGGGCTCTCTGCCCGACGGGTTGCGCGGCCTCCTCGCATTCCGCTACGGGCACGCCGGGCGCGCCGTGCTGAAGCTGGCTGCCGAGCGGCCCAAGCTTGCGCAGCCGATCTTGCCCGGCCATCCCGATCTCCTCGCCGAGGCCGTCATTGCAGCGCGGCTGGAGCAGGCCCGCTCGGTGGCCGACGTCCTGCTGCGGCGCACGCGGCTGGGGCTCCTCGACGCGCCGGCGCTGCGGACGGCCGAGGCGGTGATGCCCGTGGCGGCTGCGCTCGGCGAGGAGTTGGCGTGGAGCAGTGAGAGGGTGGGGGCCGAGGCGGAGAGCTGGATCCGCGAGGTCAGCAGCGAAGGGATCGACCCGGCCGGCGCCCTCGACTGAAGGCTTCGACACCTATACGGTGCTCAACCCTTCACTCGATCGCGCGCGCTCGAATATCCTGCCGCGCCCATGCCTTCCCTCGCCGACCTCCACCTCGCTGAGTTGCACCAGCGCGCATCCGAGCTGGGCATTCCCAAGTTCCGGTCCATGCGGCGCGACGAGCTCATCGCGGCGATCGAGGACCGCGGCGGCGAGAAAACGTCGCGGCCGCGCCGCCGGCGTCGGGGTCGCGAGCGACTGAAGCCCGAGGCGGGCGAGCAGCGCCCGCGCCGCGAAGGTCGTCCGCGCGAGCGCGAGCGCGAGCCGGAGGCCGACGCGGAGACCGAGGACGTGGTCGGCGTCCTCGAGCTAACGGGCGCCGGGCACGGGTTCCTGCGCCTCGAGGGGCTGGAGGCCGAGGGCGACGACGTGTACATCTCCGCCTCGCAGATCCGCCGCTGCGAGCTTCGAGCCGGCGATGAGGTCTCGGGGCCGGCGCGGGCGCCGCGCCGCGGCGAGCGCCATCGGGCGCTCGTTCACGTCGACAAGGTCAACGGCGCCGAGCCCCCGTCGGAGCCGCGGCCCGAGCTCGGCGGCATGACCGCCGTGCCTCCGACGCGCCGACTCGCGATCGAGGTCGATCGCGACGACGTGCTCGTGCGGGCGGCCGACCTACTGGCCCCGCTTGCGTTCGGACAGCGGGTCCTCGTTTCCGCCGCCCCACGCTCGGGCCGCACCACGCTCCTGCGGGGAATCGCGCGCGCCGTGCTCGCCGGCGGCGGAGCCGAGGTCGTCGTTCTCCTCGTCGACGAGCGGCCCGAGGAGGCCGGCGCCTGGCGCGAGGCCGTGCCGGACGCGGAGCTCGCGATCGCGACCGCCGAGATGGCTCCCGCCGAGCAGGTCCGGGTCGCGACGTTGGCGAGCGAGCGCGCGAGGCGCCGCGCGGAGGCCGGAGCCGATGCCGTGCTGATCTGCGACTCGCTCTCCCGCCTCGCGGTCGCCGCCGATGGCACGGCGGAGGTCAAGCGCCTCTTCGGCTCCGGCCGTGAGCTCGATGGCGACGGCTCGCTGACCGTGATCGCGACGGCGCTCTCAGGGCTTGCGGACGACGGCGCGGCCGAGCGCGCCGTCGCCACCACCGAGAACGCGCTCATCACACTCGACGCCGATCTCGCGAGTAGCGGGATCGTTCCGGCGCTCCGAGTCGCCGCCTGCCGCGTCTCGGGCGAGGAGGAGCTGCGCGACGCCGCCGAGCTCGAGGCGGCGCGGCGTCTTCGCTCGCTGCTGGCGGACCTCGAGCCGCGCGAGGCCGCGAGCTTCCTTCGCGAGCGGATCGAGGGCTCGGCCGACAACGCGGAGCTCCTGGCCGGCCTCGGCTAATAGGCTCCGCGCGTGGCGAGCGATTGCCTCTTCTGCGGCATCGTCGCCGGTGACGTGCCCGCGCAGGTGATCGACTCCGACGAGCACACGGTCGCCTTCATGGACATCAACCCGGCGACACGCGGCCACGCGCTCGTTGTGCCGAAAACGCACTCGGCCGACCTGCTCGAGATCGACGACGACGATCTCGAGCGCACGATGCTCGCCGCTCGGCGTCTCGCGCGTCGGATCGACGAGGTGCTGGAGCCCGACGGCTTCAACATCCTGAACTCGTGCCGCCCGGCCGGCTGGCAGACGGTTTTCCACTACCACGTCCACGTAATCCCTCGATACGACGATGACCCGCTGAAGCTCCCCTGGATCCCGCGCGGCGCCGACGCGGAAGAGATCGAGCGGACCGCCGAGGAGATCCGCGGTGGCTGAGGGCGGACCGGCGGTCCGGATCGAGCGCGACGGAGCCGTCGCGTCGATCGTCCTGCACTCACCGCCGCTGAACCTCTTCGGCGAAGACGTGTTCACGGGGCTCGTGAGCTGCCTTGACGAGCTCGAGGCAGCCGACGACGTGCGTTGCGCCGTGTGGCGCGCCGAGGGCGACATCTTCACCGGCGGGGTCGACGTGAACGTCTTCCAGCGCCTCGTCGACGCGGGTGAGGACGGCGCGCGGACGTTCGGCGAGCTCCTGGGGCCGGTGCGCCGGCTGGAGGCGCTCCCGTTCCCCACGCTGGCGATCGTCCACGGGCTATGCCTGACCGCCGGGCTCGAGGTCGCGCTCGGCTGCGACATGATCTGGGCGAGCGAATCGGCGCGGTTCGGCCTCGTCGAGGCGGTCGTCGGGCTGACGCCCGGCGCCGGTGGCACGCAGCGGATGGCCGAGCGGGCAGGCCCGGCACGGGCGCGCGAGTTCGTGATGACAGGCGGTCTGTACGACGCGGCGACGCTCGCGAGCTGGAACGTCGTCAACCGGGTCGTCGCGGACGACGAGATCCAGGAGAAGGGCATGCGCTTCGCCCAGAAGCTCGCGGCGGGCCCGACGACGGCCCACGCGGCGACCAAGCAAATCGTCCGCGCCTACCTCGAGGGTGGCGTAGACCGCGCCGACGAGGTGACGCCGGAGGTCTCGGGTGGCCTCTTCGAGACCGAGGACATGCAGAACGCCGTGCGCTCGTTCCTAAAGGATGGGCCCGGAAATGCGACGTTCGAGGGCCGCTGAGCTACCCTCTCGCCCCGCATGGGCAAGGAAGAGAAGATCGAGATGGAGGGCGAGGTGACGGAGGCCCTCCCGAACACGATGTTCAAGGTCAAGCTCGATAACGACCACGAGGTCCTCGGGCACATCTCGGGGAAGATGCGCCGCCACTACATCCGCATCCTCCCGGGCGACCGCGTGAAGATCGAGCTATCGCCCTACGACCTCGATCGCGGGCGCATCACCTACCGCTACAAGTAGGCACATTCAAGGCACAGGATCGGCGTAATTCGCGCGCCACGCGGGTGCGGCGGCAGGCCACCGTCGCCCGATGCCCCGTGAGCGCCGACTTCCGACGGCAGGGTCGACGCAATTCGGCGCTCGCGGGCGGAGGGGGGCGATCGACCGCGCGATCGCCGTGCTCGCCGCTTGCCAGCACGGCGTCGTGACGCTCGCGCAGCTAGTCGCGCTCGGGCTGAGCGCGAGCGCCGTTCGGGACCGCGTGGCGGCGGGTCGCCTGTTTCCGATTCACCGCGGCGTCTATGCGGTTGGACGCGCGGACGTTCCGCTGCGCGGCCGCTGGCTCGGCGCCGTGCTGGCGTGCGGCGCAGGAAGCCTGCTCTCAAACGGATCTTCGGCGGCTCTCCACGCCCTACTGCGCCCGAGCTCCGGCGTCGTTCACGTTCTCGTTCCAGGCGGATCCGGCCGCGCGCGACCGGGCCTTCGCATACATCGCTCCGGTCTCGTCGAGGAGTCCGACCGGACAGCAGTCGACGGCATTCCCTGTACCTCGGTCGCGCGGACCCTTCTCGACATGGCGGCGACCCTGCCGTTTCTGCTCGCCCCCGCGTGCAACCAGGCGGAGATGGAGGGCAAGCTCGACGTCGACGACGTCCGTTGTCTGCTCGAGCGCATGCGGGGCCACCGCGGCTCGCGCCGGCTGCGCCTCGCGCTCGATGTTCGCCAGCCCGGCGGAGATCGCACGAAATCATCGCTCGAGCGGCGGCTTCGCGCGCTCTGCCGGCGAGCGGGGCTGCCCGAGCCCGCGGTCAATGAGTGGATGGCGATCGCGGGCGAGGAGATGCAATGCGACTTCGTCTGGCACCGCGAGCGCGTCGTCGTCGAGGTCGACGACTGGAGCACGCATGGGACGAGAATCGCCTTCGAGGACGACCGCCGGCGCGACCGCGTGCTCCAGCTCCACGGATGGCGCATCGTCCGCTTCACGCGGCTCGATCTCGAGGAGCGCCCCACGCATGTCATCGCAACCCTCGCCGCCATGCTGGTCGCGCAAGCCGCGTGAGCGCAGCCACACCGCGCGGCGACCGCCGAGAAGCGTCGCAGCGGTCGACGCAAGTCGGCGTTCGCGGGGCGAGAGGGGTTACAGGTAGCTGCGGGCCGCCGCCTCGAGGTCCGGCTCGGCCATCTCCATGGCCAGCGACGACCACGCGAAATCGACGGCGCCGAGGCCATCGCCGCTATAGGGGTTGAAGTACTCGCGAAGGCCCTGGGCGACGATCGTCCCCTCGATCGTCCGCGCCATGTGAGCCGCCGAGTCGGCATAGCCCAGGCGCACTAGGCCGAGCCACAGAAGCCAGGCGGCGTTGATCCAGGTCGGCCCGCGCCAGTAGCGACGCTTGATCCAGCCCACGTTGCCCGGCCTGAAGCTCGGCTCGGTCGCCGAGACCGAAGCCGGAGGCACGTCGAGCCAGAACCGGTCGGGGTTCAGCAGGTGCTCCTCCACCAGCCGGCGGCCGATCGCTTCGGGAAGGTCGGGCAGGGCAAGCGGCGCGAGCGCCGCCCAGGTCTCCACCGGGGGACGAAGCCCCGATGGCGCGGCCTCGTCGAGGAATAGGCCCCGCCGCTCGTCCCAGAGGCGATCGACGAGCGCGGGTGTGATCGACGGCTCGCCCATCGCCATTCGCGAGAGGCCCCAGAGGACGTTGGTGGCGACCTCGCAGAGCACCGGTCCCCCCGCGTCGCGTGAGCGGCGCGCGTCCCAGCGGAGCCGGCGGTTTCGCGCCACCAGCGCCCCGAAGCCCACTCGGCCGTGGGAGCGCCATCCCCAGACGGGATCGAATTTCGGCGAGGAGTCGAGCCCGGACTCGTCCGGCTGGATAAGCCAAAGCAGGCCATCGCCGTCGAGGTCGCGGTTCGCACGCAGCCACTCGTGGTGCCGCACGATGGCCGGCTCGGCGGCGGGGTCTCCGACGGCGATCCGCCACGCCCAGGCCAGGAGCGGCGGCTGGATCGTGCTCGTGCGCTCCGAGCCCCGCGAGTCGACGTTGTAGAAGAGGAGGCGGATGAGCTCCACGGGCCGGTCCCAGAAGGTGATGTGGCCGATGAAACCGTCGTCGCGCGCGGAGCGCAGCAGCGTCTCGAGCTCTTGGCGCGGCCGGCTCGGGTCGAGGCGGCGCCAGGAGATCGCGGCGAAGCAGGAGTCCCAGTACCACTGCCAGGGGTAGCGCGAGGGGCTCGGCCGCGTGTAGGAGTAGGGGATCCCGTCGCGCTCACCCTCGGCGAGGCTCTCGGTGAGCACGCGCCGGCAGAGCTCGGTGAGGCCCTCCGGCGCTGCCGGCGGGCGCTCACCGACACCCGGGATCGGCCGTCGCCGGCGCCTCCGCCCGACGCCCAGAAAATCGCCGAGGAAGTCGCCCGAACGTCCCCCGCTACCGCTCATAGCCCCCGCCCAGGGACGTTCGGCGCATCGTTACTCCTCGTTCATGCGGTACATCTGCCGCAGGGCGAGCGCGCCGAGCAACGCGATGAGGCCGGCGATCGCAACGAGCCCCGGCCAGGTGTGGGCCCAGCTCAGGTCCCCCTGTACGAATCCCTGGCGCGCCGCCTCGACAACCTTCGTCACCGGGTTGATCTCCGCGACGGTGTGAAGCCAGCCCGTGAGCAGCGCGATCGGCGCGTAGGCGGTGGTGGTGAGGATGAGAATGAACATCCCCGCCTGCATGAGGGGCGCTGCGGACTGGCTGCGGAACTTGAGCGCCAGCATCGTGCCCCAGCACGCTGCGACCACCCCCATTCCCATCACCAGCACCAGCGCCAGGGCGAGCCCGGCGAGTCCCGGCCAGTGCACGCCGAGCGCGAAACCGACGATCAAGAGCGCCGTGGCGGGCAGCAGGGAGCGGATCGCCGCCGAGGAGACCATCCCGGCGAGGAGCGACCAGCGCGGGACGGGCGCGGCGAGCAGCCGGTCGAACCACCCCTGCTCGATGTCACGCGCGAGGTTGACGCCCGTCGCGGCACCGGTGAAGCCGGCCCCCTGCAGGAGGCTGATCGGGATCAGGAAGCTCTGGTATGTGTCGGTTGTGAAGCCGGGCAGCAGCGTGAGGTGGCCGAAGACCGCCGTCAGCCCGAGGAAGAAGATCGTCGGGGCGAGGATGCCGGGGATCGCCGCGCCCGGCACGCGCAGGAGCTCGTTGCGCGCGCGGCGCACCAGCGCGCCGATCGTGGCGAGGCTGACCGTTCCCTCCGCTCCCATCCTCAGCCTCCGGTTCGCAGCCTGTAGCGGAGCGCGCGATTGCTGAGCCATGTGCTGAAGGCCGCGACGCCGGCCACGGCGAGGAGCGCCTTACCCAGCGCGGAGATCGTGAGCGAGGAGATGACGGGGTCGCGTACGCCCTCGACGATGAGGCTCACCGGGTTCACCTGGGCCACCGCCTTGGCGGGCTCGAGGATCAGGTCCGCCGGGAAGAAGGCCGAGGAGAGGAAGAGGATCACGAAGACGAGCGGGAAGAGCCCCTGCACGACCGAGGCCTTCCCGGTCCTCAGGGCGATCGCGGCGCCGATGCCCCCGAAGGCCACCGCCGACGCGGTCACCAGGGCGATGACGAGAACCACCCCTGGAACGCCCTGCTCGATGTGGGCTCCGAAGATGAGGCCGATCGCGATGAACCAGACGGCGGCGAAGGCGCCGAGCGCCGCGGTGCCCGCCAGCCGTCCGAGCACGATCGCGAACCGCGGCACGGGCGCCGCCAGCAACCTGTCGGTGAACCCCATCTCGATGTCCACCGCCAGCGCGATCCCGCCGCTGTTCGCGGCCAGCAGCACCGACTGCATCATCGCCCCGGCGAGCATGAAGTCGAGGAAGCCGTGGACCTGCGGGAACGCCGGCAGGTCCACCGCGCGCCCTGCGCCGCCGACCTGCACGGCCAGCAGCAGGGTGGGGAAGACGATGATCGGCGAGAGCAGCTGAGGGCGCCTGAAGGTCTGTTTCACGGAGCGGGCGCCGAGCGAGGCGATCACCCGCAGGTTGGAGCGCATCAGGCGGGTTCCTCGACATCGGTGGTTTCCTCGCCCTCGATGTGGTAGCCGGTCTTGGCGACGAACACGTCGTCGAGCGTGGGCTCCACGAGGTCGAGCGAGTCGACGAGGATCCCGGCGTCATCGAGGGCGCGCACCACGGGCGCGATCTCGGCGGCCCCGTGCTCCAGCTCCACGAGCACGGCGCCGTCCTTCGCTGGGAGTTGCCTCCCGAAACGGCCAACCACCTCGTGCGCGCGCTCGGCCTCACCCTCGGCGATGTGGACCTCGAGATGGGGGCGGCCCACCTGCGCCTTGAGCTCGCCGGGCGTCCCCTCGGCGACGATCCGACCGCCGTCGATGATGCCCACGCGGTTGGCCAGCTCGTCGGCCTCCTCGAGGTATTGCGTGGTGAGGAAGACGGTCGTGCCCTCGGAGTTGAGCCGCGAGACCTCCTCCCAGATCGCCTTGCGGCTCACGGGGTCGAGGCCGGTGGTCGGCTCGTCGAGGAAGAGCACGCGCGGCTCGTGGACGAGGGCCGACGCAAGGTCGAGCCGCCGCCGCATGCCGCCGGAGTAGGTCCCCACCCGCCGGTCGGCGGCGTCAGTCAGGTCAACCCGCTCGAGCAGCACGGCCGCCTGGCGGCTGCCGACCTCGGCGCTCATCCCATGGAGCGTTCCCTGGAGCCGCATCAGCTCGCGCCCCGTCATCAGCGGGTCGAGGGCGGCCTCCTGGAGCGCGACGCCGATCGCCTGGCGCACCTCCTTTGCCTCGGCAACGACGTCGTGCCCGGCGACCGTGGCGCTGCCGCCGGTGGGGCGCAGGAGGGTGGTCAGCATCCGCACCGTGGTGGTCTTGCCGGCGCCGTTGGGGCCCAGGAATCCGTAGATCTCGCCCTCCGCGACCTCGAGATCGACCCCGTCGACCGCCTTGATCCCGCCCGAGAACTCACGTTCCAGGGCCTTGGTTACGATCGCAGGCACGGCGGCGATTGTATGAGGGCAAATGCGCCCACCCGCCCGCCTGGGCAGCATGCGGTCCTTCCGGATGCCTAAGCTATGCGCCTCACGGTCGCTCTGTAAGGGTGGGAGCAGCGCAACTGAGCTCTCTGGGCCGTGTTCCAACCCCGATGGCCCCCGCGAGCCACAACCCACGCCGCCGGCGCCGCGGCACGCTTGCGTTCGCCGCGCTGTGCGCGGGAGTCGTCGCCGTCGCAGCCGCGGCGCCGTTCGCGGACGCGGGCGGGAACGTCAAGCCGAAGGTCCTCGGCGAGGTGGAGCACAACCCCAAGCCGCTTTGCCCGCAGAAGCCGCCGGAGAGCCAGAATCCGCCCGTCGTCAAGCGCCCGTGCTTCGTCATCGGCTCGGTGACGGGCTTCGAGCTCAAGGCCGACGGTAAGCGCCACATCATGCGGGCGCCCCAGACCGGGAAGCTCGTGGCTTGGGCGGTCAAGCTCGGCAAGCCCAACAAGACCGAGCGCAACACCTTCGGCTCCCCGGACTTCTTCGGAAACAAGCGGTACGGCAAGGAGCCCACGGCGCGGATCGGCGTCCTGGTCCCGAAGAAGAAGGGCACTTACAAGCTCGTCCGCCAGAGCCCGACGGTCCAACTCGGCCAAGCCACGGGCGAGATGCACTACATCACGCTCAACACGCCCCTCAAGATCAAGAAGGGCCAGATCCTCGCCCTGACCACGCCGACCTGGATCCCGGCTCTCGCCACCACGGAGTTCGCGCCGCATTCGAGCTGGCGCGCGAGCCGCGGCGCGAAGAAGTGCGGCAACGGGCAGGCGCTCAAGGCGCGGCCGCAGACGAAGGTCGGGTCCGTCCGCGACTACGGCTGCATCTTCACGGCGCGCCTCATGTACTGGGGCTATTACGTCCCCGGCAAGTAGCTGACAACGACAGCGAACGTCCCGCAGTCGGGGCTATAGCCGGGGTCCAGGGACGTTCGACGCGGGTCTAGCCGCAGCTGCCGGGGTTCTGCCGGCACTGCTGGCGGAAGCGCTGGATCGGCGTGAGATTGTCGCCGCTCCCTCCGGACGAGCCCTGAGAGGTGCCCGAGCCGCCGCCCGCGCCGGTTCCCCCGCTCGAGCCCGAGCCGGACCCGGACGAGGTGCTGGTCGACTGCGTCGTCGACGAGGTGAGGGTGGTCGCCGGCGTCGTGGTCGTCGACGGCGTCGTGGTCGTCGTGGTCGTGGTCGCCGGCGGGGTGGTCGTGATGGGCTTCGTCGCCTGCGTCGTCGCCGGCGCCGAGAGCGTCTCCGTCGTGGTGTCGTCGCCGCCGCAGCCGGTCAGGGCGACCGCGCCGATGGCCGCCGCGGCGGCCGTGGCTGCACGCAGCCGGGGTCTCACTCGCCGTTCAGCGCTTCCTGGCGCAGGCCGCAATACGGACAGTCGCTGACGTCGAGCCCGATGAGCTGGTGACAGCGCCGGCACTCGCGCAGGTTCTCGGGCGTTCGCAACAGAGCGGAGTCCGACTCGGCCAGCGGGAGCACCATGCTCACCGGGTCCATCTCCTCGCCGCTCTCGCGATCGACGTAGACGACCTCGGGCTCGAGCTCCACGAGCGCCTCACGCCCCGAGACGGGGGCGCGGAGGCGGTAGCTCTGCCCGCGAAGGTCCATGCGCGGAAACATAGCCGTTGGGGGCACCAGATCATCTAGCTTCCGAGCCGTGCGCGTTCTCGTCTTCCACGGCTACCTGCTGCGAGGCACCGGCTCGAACGTCTACAACGCGAGCCTGGTGCGGGCGCTCGCGGCGCTCGGCCACGAGGTCCACCTGCTCTGCCAGGACCGGGCCACCGATCCGATTCCCGGCATCGAGTCCGAACCGGGCTCGGTCCGGATCCACCGGCCCGACATCGGCGGCCTGCTGCCCGTTTACGTCCGGGATGAGTACGAGGGCTTCGAGGTGAAGACCTTCGCCGAGCTGACGGAGGCGGAGCTCGACCGCTACCTCGAGGCGAACGTCGCGGCCGTGCGCAACGTGATGGACGCGGTCGGCGCCTTCGACGCCGCGCTCGCCAACCACCTCGTGATGGGCCCCGCGATCCTCGCCCGGGCGGGCCTTCGCTTCGCGGCCACGGTCCACGGATCGGCGCTCGAATACACGGTGAAGCCGCAACCCGAACGCTTCCTGCCCTACGCGCGCGAGGGCATGGAGGCGGCGTCGGGCGTGCTCGTCGGCTCGCGCCACACGGCGGAGTCGCTCTGGGACGCGGTTGGGGTCCCCGGGCTCCCCGAGAAGACGAGGCTCGGGCCGCCGGGCGTGGACACGACCCTCTTCTCGCCGCTCGGCGACGAGTCGGCGTCGGATCGCCTCCGGGGGCTCGCCGACTCCTTCTGGGCGGGTGGGGAGTCGGGCGGCTGGGACCGCTCGCCCGAGCGGGCGGCCGACGCCGTGGAGCACTTCGCGGCGGCAGAGGGCCCGCGCGTCGTGCTCGTCGGGAAGATGATCGTCTCGAAGGGCATCGACCTCCTGCTGGCCGCATGGCCGCTCGTCGTGGAGGCGAACCCGGGCGCGCGCCTCCTGATCGTCGGGTTCGGCGAGTACGAGCATGGGCTCCTCGACCTGTGGCGGGCGATCGAGAGCGGCGATCTGGGTGCGGCGCGCGAGATCGCCAAGCGCGGGCGCCGGCTCGAGGGCGGGCCGAGGGGGCCGCTGCGCATGCTGCTCTCGCTGCTCGACGATCCGCCGGAGCGCTACCGGGCTGCCGGCAGCGCCGCTGCGGGCAGCGTCGCGTTCGCCGGCCGGCTCGAGCACGCCGAGGTGGGGCGCCTTGTGCCGGCCTGCGACGTGCTCGTCTTCCCGAGCACCTTCCCGGAGGCGTTCGGCATGGTCGCCGCCGAGGCCGCCGCAGCGGGTGTCGGCCCTGTCTCGGCGGACCACTCCGGCGCGGCCGAGGTGAGTCGGGCGCTGGCGGCCAACCTGCCGTCGCAGGCGACGGGCCTCGTGTCGTTCCCTCTGGGCGACCGCGCGGTGCTGTCGCTCGCCGAGCGCATCAACGGCTGGCTTGGGCTCGATGCGGAGGTCGCGGCCGAGGCTCGGCGGCAGCTGCGCGAGACGGCATCGCGCCTCTGGAGCTGGGAGGGCGTCGCGCGCGGCGTGCTCGCGGCGTCGGCCGGCGAGCTCGCCGAACTGCCCCGCGTCCCGGACGACTGAGGAGCCTGTATCGGATGCGACTTGGGCGGCCCCGGGGGCGCGCCGGAGCCGTCGCAGGCTCCAATAGAATCGCGGCCGGTGCCTAGGTCGACTCTGATTCGGCTGTTCGGCGTGATGGTCGTGCTCACGATCGTCACGGCCGTCCCCATGATCCAGATCTCGTGGTTCGGCGAGGCCGCATCGTCGCAGGCCGGGCCGATCGACACGCTCTTGAACGTGATGATCGTGCTCTCGTGCTTCGTCTTCGCGGTCGTGATGGTGATGCTCGGCTACTGCGTCTGGAAGTACAGGGCGAGGCCCGGCGACGAGTCCGACGGCGAGCCGATTCACGGCAACACGCGCCTCGAGATCGCCTGGACCGTGATCCCGACCATCATCGTCCTGTTCGGCGCCATCTACAGCGCCATCGTCCTCGCCGACATTGAGAAGGGCTCAGCCCATCAGCTCAAGGTCGATGTCACCGGCCAGCAGTACAAGTGGAGCTTCGCCTACCCGACTTCGAACGGGACCGTCTACTCCGACGTCCTGAACGTGCCCGTCAATCGCCAGCTCAACGTGACGGTGCGCTCGATCGACGTGATCCACTCGTTCTGGGTGCCCGAGTGGCGGATCAAGCGCGACGCGGTGCCCGCTGGCCCGAGCGGCAACGACATCGACAACAACGTCGTCGTGACCCCCGACAGGCTCGGCACCTTCAACGTCGTCTGCACCGAGCTCTGCGGCTACGGGCACGCGACGATGCGCGCCATCGTGCACGTGTGGCCGCAGGCGAGGTTCGACACCTGGCTGGCGAACCAGGAGAGGGTGCAGAAGTCGGGCACGGTCCCGCCGCATCCCTCGCTCGGCGAAAGCACCTCGACGACGGCCGCGGGGGCACCGTGATGAGCGTCGTTAGGATCCGGCGTCCCTCGGAAAGGGATCTCTAGGCGATGGCAGTGGCATTGAAGCGACCTGGAATGGCGCGGGGCTTCCTCGGCCTCGTCGTGGGCTTCGCGTTCGGCTACGGCCTCGTGATCGCGCTGCGGGCGATCTCCGGGCTGTCGCTCACCCAGACCGACCAGACCGGCTACCCGCAGCTGATCGTCGCCTCGATCACGGGGCCGCTCGGCTTCCTCGCCGGCATCGGCGCGTTCGACTACTGGGTGCGGTGGGCGATCGGCGCTCCGACGATCCCCGAGGACCACTCTCAGCACGGGGCCCGCTCGTGGCGCGACTACTTCAAGTTCAACACGGACCACAAGGTCATCGGGATCCAGTACATCTGCACGAGCTTCTTCTTCTTCTTCGTGGGCGGGCTGATCGCGATGATCATGCGTGCCGAGCTCGCCACGCCGGGCACGCAGCTCGTCAACCCGGGCGCCTTCAACTCGCTCTTCTCGACGCACGCGGCGCTGATGATCTTCGTCTTCGTCATCCCGATCTTCGCCGGGATCGCGAACTACGTCCTCCCGCTGATGATCGGAGCGCCGGACATGGCGTTCCCCCGCCTCAACGCCTTCAGCTTCTGGATGCTGCCGCTCGCCGGGCTTCTCTTCGTCGCCAGCTACCTCTGCCCGGGCGGGGCGTTCGACGCCGGCTGGACCGGCTACGCGCCGCTCTCCACCGGCGCGCCGTTGGGCCAGTCGTTCTTCAACTTAGGGGTCCAGTTCGCGGGGGCTTCCTCGATCGCCACCGCGCTCAACTTCCTGGTGACGATCGTCACCATGCGTGCGCCCGGAATGAACTTCTGGCGCATGCCCCTGCTCGTGTGGGCGAACCTCTCGACGTCCCTGCTCGTGGTTGCGGCGACGCCGTTCATCGCCGGCGTGCAGTTCATGGTGCTCTTCGACCGCGCGCTGCACACGAACTTCTTCCAGGCGCTCAACGGCGGCGACGTCCTGAGCTACCAGCACATCTTCTGGTTCTACTCCCACCCGGCCGTCTACATCATGATGCTGCCCGGGTTCGGGATCATCTCCGAGGTCATAACGAGCCACGCCCGAAAACCGATCTTCGGGTACCGGCTCATGGCCCTGGCGCTGCTCGGGATCGTCGTGCTGGCCTACACCGTCTGGGCGCACCACATGTTCGTCTCGGGGATGTTCGCGTGGCTGCGCGTGCCGATGATGGTCACCACGCTCCTGATCGCGGTGCCCACCGGGATCAAGATCTTCTCCTGGCTGGCGACGCTCTTCAAGTCGGTGCTCCACTTGAAGTCGACGGCGATGCTGTTCGCGCTGGCGTTCATCGTCACCTTCACGATGGGCGGGATCTCGGGCGTGATGCTGGGCATGGTGCCGATCGACATCCACGTCTCCGACACGTACTTCATCGTCGCCCACATCCACTTCGTGCTCTTCGGCGGCTCGGTGTTCACGATCTTCGCGGGCATCTACCACTGGTTCCCGAAGATGACCGGCCGGATGTACGACGAGAAGCTCGGCCGCGTCCACTTCTGGCTCACGCTGATCGGCATGTACGGGACGTTCCTGCCGATGCACTGGATCGGCATGGAGGGCATGCCGCGACGGGTGGCCGACTACTCGGCGCAGTTCGCCGGCTGGAACCTCACGATCTCGATCTTCTCGTTCATCCTCGGCGCCGCCCAGCTCGTCTTCCTCTACAACATGGTCGTGAGCTGGCGCTACGGGCCGAAGGCGCCGGCGAACCCGTGGCGGGCGAAGACGATCGAATGGCTCGTCTCCTCGCCGCCCCCGATCTTCAACTTCGACGAGATCCCGCGCGTCGTCGGCGGCCCGTACGAGTTCGGCGTGCCGGGAGCGCGCCACGCGATCATGCCCGGCGAGGGGGCGGAGGTGGCGCAGCCCGAGCCCGCCGTGGCCGGGGTGGCTGGAGGCGTTGCGCGTGAATGAGGGGGACTTCTCCGGCGGGGGCACCGTCCTCGCCTTCATGAACGAGGTCGCGGGCGGGCGCAAGCTGCTCGAGGCGGTTCGAGAGCGCGTGGAGGCCGGTGCGGACAGCGTCGCCGTCGCCGCGCCGCAGAACCAACCGATGTCCGGGCAGATCGTCGACCGCGACGAGCTGCGCGACGCCGCGAGAAGCCGCGTCGAGGTCACCCAGGCCGTCCTCGCCGAATTCGGCATCACGTCCCATGGCGCGATCTTCGACCCCGACCCGCCGCTCGCGCTCGACGATGCGATACGCGGCTTCGGTCCGCGCGAGGTGCTGCTCTCGTGCCTGCTCGAGACCCGCTTCGGACCCGCCCGCAAGGACCTGGTGATGTGGGCCCAGAGCCGCTTCGACATCCCCGTCACGCACGTCCCGGTGCGGATCGACGACGACGCGCTGCGTTGGGACGTCACCCACACGCTCGTCGTGGCGACGCAGACCGTCGCCAGCAAGGAGCTGATCGACCGCCTAAAGGCGGAGTCAGCGGAGCGCCCGCACCGCTACACGATCATCTCGCCACCCTCCGGCGCGCTCACGCGCGGGGAGGTGTGCGAGCGGCTGGCACGCACCCTCGCCGAGCTCTACCGGGCCGAGATCGATGCCACCGGCCAGCCGATGAGCCCGGCGCCGCTCGCCGCGGTCGAGAACGCGATCGAGCACTACCGGGTCGACGAGATCCTGATCTCGACCCTGGCCGGCGAGCAGTCGAAGTGGGTCCAGGAGGGGCTGATCGACGAGGTGCGCGCAAAGGCGCCCGTGCCCGTGGGGCACCTCGTGGCCAGCGGCGGACCGGATGCGCCGCGGCCGACGGAGCCGGTCGGCGCCGCAGCCGGCGCGAGCCGGGAGGGTGAGGGCTGATGGAGTCCGCGTCGGTCGCGGTCGAGCACGCGCCCCACGAGCACCACGGCCCTCCCGAGGCCCACGCCAGCTCGCGCATCGACCGCCAGACGCTCGGGATCCTGCTTTTCATCGTCTCCGAGGTGATGCTCTTCGGAGCGTTCTTCGCCTCCTACTTCTTCCTTCGCGTCGTCGCCACCGACGGCCCCTGGCCCCCCGACGGCCTCACCCTCCCGGTTGGCGTCGCCGGCATGAACACCGCGATTCTCGTCTCCTCGAGCTTCACCGTCCATTGGGCGCTCGAGTCGATCCGCCGCGGCAACCGCGCCGGCATGATGCTCGGCCTGGGCGCCACCTGGCTGCTCGGGGCGACCTTCCTCTTCATCCAGCTCAACGAGTACGTCCATCTGGGCTTCAGCGCGAGGACCGACGCCTTCGGCTCGATCTTCTACGGGCTGACCGGTCTCCACGGCGCGCACGTCACGGTCGGGCTCGTGCTGCTGGCGTTCGCGAACATCCGCGCCTGGCGCGGCCATTTCGGCAAGGAGCCGAAGAAGCATCTCGGCGTCGAGGTGCCCGGCATCTACTGGCATTTCGTCGACGTCATGTGGATCATCGTCTTCACGACCGTCTACATCCTCTAGTTCCCGCATAACATGCGGTTCTCAGTTCGCCACGTGTTCGCCCGCAGACGCGAACGAGCCGCGCGGGGCGACCTCCTCGGCGCGCTCGCGCCGAGCAGCTAGATAGCCGTCCAACCTCCCAAGGTCCTCGGCCAGGTTAGGGCCTGACAACCGCATGCCTTCCACGTTTGCCGGGTAGCGAAGGGTCGATCGACCTGAAGCCGATCCGACCCGCACGAAGCAACCCCTTCGGGGCTCGGATGGATGAGATGGGATGGATTCCGTTGACTGGCGTGGACCTGCTGTATCTCGCGGCAGTAGGGCTGGCGGTCATCGCAAGCAGCCTCGCCCTCCAGCGGGCCGTCGCTCGTTCGCGGCGGTCGGCCGAGAAGGGCGACGACAGCCCCTTTGCCCAGGTCAGCACCATGGACCGGGGTAACCGGGCCCATGGGCTTCTGGGGCGTCAGCGCGGCGGTAGTCGCCGGGCCCGTCGGTCCCGAGCGGCCAGCGGCCCGCGGCTTGGTGCTGAGCGACCACCGGCCCGACGGCGCTGAGGATGGCGGCGATCGAGCCTGAGGCCTCTAGCGGTCGTCCGCCCGAACGGGCTCAAGCAGTCCTTCGCCTCAGCGCAGCGCCCAAGAGCTAGCGGAACGAACGGGGCTTCGCGAAGTCCCCGTCCCAGAACGCGTCCTTGCATTCGAGGCATACGTCGCCGGACGCGCCGAGGCCGATCGCGTAGTCGACCGATCCGGGCTCGAGCAGGCCGGCGTGCGGGAATTCGTCGCGGTCGGACTCGTCGAGCAGAAGCCTGCGACTGCCCACGCCGTCCATGATCCGCCGGTATCGGTCGGTGGTGACGACGAGGTCCCCCTCTCCGAGCTCGCGTCCTTCGCACCACAAGCGCCCGGACTCCGCATCAACCAGGTGAATTCTCATCCCCCACGTGACGATATCCCGCTCGTGAGGCGAGTTGCAGTCGCTATGCGACTACAAGTGGACAGGGCGAACGCGCTACCTTGACTGCGAGGGGGAAGGAGGCCAAATGCACAACCCGTTCCGCTCCGAAGACGACGTCTTTCGCGCCGTGATCGTGATCGCCGTCGGGGCGGCGGCGATCATCGCGCTGACGCTGATCGTGAGCCAGACCGCCGGGGCCCTGTTGCTGCTCGTCTTGGTGCTCGCGGGGCTCTACGTGCTCTGGCGCCGTGCCCAGGGAGAGCTGCCCCGCAAGGCCGAGGTGAGCGCGTCGGGCGACGACGTCTACCGGGCTCTCGTCGTCGCGAACGAGACCGTCGGCGGGCGGGCGCTGCTCGACGAGATCGAGGATCGCTGCCGCGGCAGGCGGAGCGAGATCCTGGTCGTCGTGCCGGCGCTAACGGCGTCGCAGCTCGAGCACTGGGCCTCCGACGTCGATGGGGCCATCGCCGATGCGCAGCGCCGGCTCGACGCTTCCCTGAAGGCGATGGACGGCGCCGGCTTGAACGCTCGTGGCCACGTGGGCGATCACCATGAGCCCAACGCATCGATCGAGGACGCGCTGCGGGAATTTCCCGCCGACGAGGTCATCATCTCGACTCATCCGCCGGAGCGGTCGCGCTGGCTCGAGGGTGGCGTCGTGGAGCGCGCTCGGCGCGAGGTTCCACTCCCCGTCACGCACGTCGTCGTGGACCTCGAGGCCGAGGCCACAGCAGCTGCCCCTGCCGCTGGCGCCTAACGGCTACTGGCCGGCGGTGCTGCCCTTGCCGGCGAAGTCCTGGAGGAACTTGACGAGCGCGGCGAGGTCGGGCGGCGGGATCGTCGAGCCGAAGTTCGACGGCATGATCCCCGGGGCGTAGCCGGGCGCGATCTTGGCATTCGGGTCGACGATCGACTGCTTGATCTCCGCCGGGGTCATCTTCGGGATCGCGGCGTCGAGGTCGGGGCCGGTCGTGCCCGCGGCATTGGCCGCGGCCAGCGTGTGACAGCCGGCGCAGCCGTTCGAGGCGAACACCTGCCCCCCGGTGCCGCCGGGGATCTTCGGGGGCTTGATGCCGGTGCCGGCGACACCGCCGACGTAGGCAGCGATGTCGTTTAGGTCCTGCCCCGTCGCGAGCTCCGCGGGCATCGAGTTGGAGGGATTCGCGTCCGAGGGCCGCGGGTTCTCGACCTGCGCCTTGACGACGCCGGCGATCGTGTCCGAGTCCATCCCGGCCTCGCGCGCGGCCTGGAAGGCGTCGTCGAGGTTGGGCCCCTGCGTGCCGCCGCCCGCGCCCGCGTCGGCGAGCTGGTGGCAGGTGCTGCAGCGGGCCGTGAAGAGCGACTTGCCGCGGTTCAGGTCCGCGCCGCCGTTCTTGTCGCAGCCCGAGGCGGCGAGGGCGGCGGCAAGGCAGAGAACTGTCGCCAGGGCCCACCCGCCGAAGCGACGAATCGTGATCCGGTTCCTCACGGCGCGGGAATCCTAGTCGAGGGGGCGTACGGTTCGACCGCCCCGTTTCATCCACTAGGGTTGCGTCAATAGGCACGAAACCGCGCCGGCCGAGAGGCCGCCCCTGAGACCGGGAGGAGGGCTGAGCAGCGAGATGCAGGTTCGCGACGGGATGTCGAAGGTTGTCCTGACCCTGGGGCCCGGGCACACGCTGCGCGAGGCGGCTCGGCGGATGACGGAGAAGGGCGTGGGCGCGGCAGTCGTGATCGACGAGGCGCAGCCCCATCCGGCGATCGTGTCCGAGCGCGACATCCTGCGGTCCGTCGGCAGGGGTGAGGATCCCGATTCCGAGCTGGTCAGCAATCACATGAGCGACACGGTGATCTCAGCGGCGCCCGACTGGAGCCTCGAGCGCGCCGCGATGGAGATGTCGCGCCGTCACATCCGCCACCTCGTGATCGTGGAGGGGGGCGACATCGCCGGCGTCCTGTCCATGCGCGACATCATGCGGGTGTGGACGAGCGAGGGAGCGACCTCGTCGATGACCTCGCCGGAGGCCGAGTCCACGGCCTGAGGCCTTCGCCGGCTACTCGTCGGCTTCGACGGGCTTCGGAGGAATCACCGCCGAGGTGACCTGCTGCTGGCGCGGTAGGCGCTCGGTTGTGTCCTCGAAGCTGCGGAACCAGAAGATCGCCGCCCAGAGCAGGACAACCGCTCCAGCGATCGAGAGGATGACGCTCGTGAAGCTGCCGACCGCCATCGCGGCCAGGCCGACGGCGGTGAACGCGGGCGCCCAGGAGGGGCCGCCGACGTAGATCAGCTCGGTCGGCTCGGTTATCTGCGACTGGTCCGCCATCGGGTCAGCTCAACCCCGGATGTAAAGGATCGCGACCACGAACGTGAGCGCGAACACGGCGATCGCGAGCGAGGCGAACAGGAGCCCGGTGCGGAGGTTGCGCGCGGCGGTGTTGCGGTCCACGAGCCCCTTCTATCAGAGAACAATCTGCGGCGGCTGCGCCGCCTTACATGCTTCTTTGGGGGCTAAAGCCCTCAACTCACACCCTGTCAATCGCCATCGCGATGAACAGCAGGGCGAGGTAGGCGAGCGAGCCGAGATGCAGGGCGACCGCGGCCCGGCGCGAGGGACGAATGGCGAGCCACGCCGCAAGGCCGACGAAGGCGGTTCCGAGCACGAGCGCTGCCGCCAGGTAGAAGCCGTCGAAGAGGCCCGTGAAGAAGGGCAGGGCCGTGAACGCCACCAGGCCGATCGAGTAGGCGACGATGAGTCGCCGCGTGGTCGCCTCGCCGCGCACGACCGGCAGCATCGGCACGCCGACCCGCTCGTAGTCGTCGGCGACGAGCAGCGCCAGCGCCCAGAAGTGCGGCGGCGTCCACAGGAACACGATCGCGAACGGAAAGAGCGCGTCGACGCTGAGCCCGCCGGTGGCAGCCGCCCATCCGACCAACGGGGGAATCGCCCCCGCGGCTCCGCCGATGACGATGTTCTGAGGCGTCCGCGGTTTCAGCCACAGCGTGTACACGAACACGTAGCCGAGGAGCCCGGTGAGCGCGAGGGCCGCCGCGAGAAGGTTCGTGGTGAGCGCCAGCTCGACGAACGCCAGCGCACCGAGGGTGATGCCGAAGACGAGCCCGTGGAGCGGCTCGATGCGCCCCGAGGCGATCGGCCGGTCGCACGTACGGTCCATGCGGGCGTCACGCTCGCGCTCGACGTAGTGGTTGATCGCGCCGGCGCCGCCGGCGGCCAGGTACCCGCCGAGCATCGTCCAGAGCACGGTCGCGAGCGCGAGCCCGGTCGGCGCGGCGACGAGCATCGTCGTCACCGTCGTCAGCAGGAGCAGCCCGATGATCCGGGGCTTCGTGAGCGCCAGGTAGTCGCGCGCCAGCTCGCCGACTGCCCGATGGTCGGCGACCGTCGCCGCGGGGGCGTGGCCTTCCATCAGGCTGAGGATACGCCGCCTTCGTCGCCACCGGCGTCGGGCTCATCGGCGGCGACGGCGGCCCCGGGCTCGGACGCCGGCTCCGGCTCCGGCGCAGTCGCAGTCTCAGTCTCAGTCTCAGCCTCGGGGCGCGCGCGCGGCCAGAGCTCGTCGCGTTCGCGGATCGCCTCCCGAATGTCGAGCATCGGCTCGGGCGAGCGCACGTCCGGGACGGCGTCGAAGTTGTGAATCGGCGGTGGGGAGAGCGCGAACCACTCGAGCGTCGAACCTTCCCACGGGTCGTGGCCCGCCTTGCGGCCGCCCAGGTAGCTCACCACGACATTGGCGACGCCGATGATCACGCCGATCAGGAGCACGAACGATCCGATCGAGGCGACGAGGTTGTACCCGTCGAGCCCGAGGCCGGCGTAGAACTTCTGGATGTCGACCGGCTGGCCCTTGAGGCCGGCCAGGAACGTCGTCACGTGGAAGATCACGAGCCCGGCGAGGATCGTCCAGAACGCGATCCGCCCGAGGCCCTCGGCCAGCATCCTGCCGGTCATCTTCGGGAACCAGTAGTGAAGCGCCGCGAAGCCGCCGAGCACGCCGCCCCCGACGAGGACCATGGCGGTGTCGCTCTGCGCCGAGGTCGTGTTGGCGAGCTGCCAGCCGACCGGGACGACCGAGTACATGAGCTCGCCCGCGAGGCCCAGGACCAGCGTCACGGCGGCCCCGATGGCGAAGAGCGACGCGGCGCGCATCCGCAGCGCTCCGCCCCAGAGCGTCGCGATCCAGTTCACGACCAGGAGCCCGATGGGGACGATGAGCGCCAGAGCCATCAGCATCGCGAAGAATGCGAAGCCGGTGCCGATCGGCGCCGAGTACATGTTCTGCATCCAGGCGAGGGTGCCGAACACCGCGATCGCGGCGATCGAGCGGGTCGCGGCGCGGTGGCTGAAGAGGGGCTTGCGCGCGAACGTCGGCAGGATCTCGGAGATCACCCCGGCGGCGAAGAGCGTCACGGAGACGTATGCGCCGGTGAAGAAGATCCAGGCGAGATGCTCGTAGAGAAGCGGAGCGCCGCCCTGCTGGGAGTCGAAGAAGATGCCGTCGAAGTGGCGGTCGATCATCAGCATTGCGAGCGCCGCGACCATCGCCGGGCCCGCGACCAGCTGGATGGCGCAGACCGCCGTGCCGGCCCAGGCGAAGATCGGCGCCCGGCGCCACGCCATCCCGGGCGTCCGCATGTTGCGAACGGTGGTGAGCATGTTGATCGCGAAGCAGGTGAAGCCGGTCGCGCAGAGGCCGAAGCCCACGATCCAGGCGTCGACGCCGTGGGTGGGCGAGTAGGGGAGGGTCGACATCGGCGGAAGGGCCAGCGTGCCGGCGGACGACGGCCGGTAGAGGAAGCTCAGGTAGATGACGGTGGCGCCGACGAGATAGAGCCAGGCCGCCAGCAGTCCGAGCCTCGGGAAGGCCACGCCCCGCGCTCCGAGCTGCAGTGGCACGACGTAGCCGATGAAGGCCAGCGCCAGCGGGATGGCAAACAGGACGACCGCCGTGACCCCGAACGCGGAGAGGACGCGGTTGAAGGTCTCGGGGATGATCGCGGTGTTCTCCGGGACGATGAGCTGGAAGCGCATCAGCGCCAGCTCGAGCGCGGCCACAACGAGGAACGAGAGCGCGCCCCCCAGGAAGAGCAGGGCCACCGACTTGTGGTCGGTGCTCGTCGCGCGCTCGATCCAGGCCGCACGCCGCGGGCGCGGTGCGCCGCTCACGATCTCGGGACGGGCGGGGGCGATGGTGGGGGGGCCATCACCACCGGAGGTTCGCGCTCGGCCTTGAACACCAGCTCCTTGTTCGAGCCTCGCGCTCACGGGGCCCCCTCTCCGGGTACCGCACCGCGCTGGATGACGCCGTCGACGTAGTTCTGCGCGTCAGCGAGGTCGGTCGCCTCGCGCTTCAGGTAGGCCTCGTAGGCGCTCTGGCTCACGACCTGGACGTAGATCCGCATCGTCGAGTAGCCGGTGCCCGAGAACGCGGTGGACTGGCCGGGGAACGTGCCCGTGCGGTCGGCCTCGAACCACGTCTGCGACACGTGCCCGGGCACGGCGTCGACCTGGCCGCCCAGGGCCGGGACGAACCAGCGGTGCATCACGTCGGTGGAGGTGACGTTGAGGACGACCGGCGTGTCCACGGGCACCGTCAGGGTCGTGTAGGAGAAGGTCCGATCGCCGGGCCGCCCGCCGGTCGCGCTGTACCCGCCGGATGCGCCGGGACCGCCGGGGTAGAAGAAGCGCCACAGCCACTGCTGCGCCACCGCGTCGATCTCGAGCGGCCCGCCCTTGGCGACGCCGCCGATCGGCCCATTCGCCGGAGTCGTGTTGTGAAGGGTCTCGACCGCCTGCTGGAGCGCCTCGGAGGGCACCCCCTTCACGCCGACCTGCGCGGTCTGAGCTGCGGAGGCGACCGCACCGGTGCCGGCCCGCGGCACCTTCTTCGCGTCCTCCGTGAGGATGACGCCGGCTACGAACAGCCCGATCGCGACGACGGCGAGCGGTGCGCCCGCGCGAAGGAAGAAGCCGCGGCCGGCGGCGAGCCGGGCCGGGACCGCCCCGCGGCGCTCGCGAAAACGGAACACCGCTACGAGCAGGGCGATGACCGCTGCCGCGCCGAGGACCGCCGCCACGGCGAGCGCGATCCAATAGGCGGTACGGATGTCGCTGGCGTTCGGCGAGTGTCCCGTGCGCGGGCTGATGATCGACGCGCCGGCGGGCGACGCGGCGACGAGGCCGCCGACGGTGACCGCGGCACCGGCTGCCGCTGCCGCCCATCGGCGCATGCTTCTGAGGGCTGCGGCCGTCAAGGCGCGAGCATTCTATGCGTCACTAGACTCGCCGCGCCTTGGGCGTATTCAGATCTCGTCGTCGTCCGAGCCCTGCGCTGCGCGCGTTGGTCCGAGTCTCGGCCGGCGCCGCCGTCGTCGCCTCGGTCACCCTTCCGCTCCTCCGCCGCCGCCTTCCCATCCCGCCGGCGGTCTCGGCCGGCGCCACCGCCGCCGGACCGCTCGGCCTGGCGGTGCTCCGCCCCAGGACCAAGCTTCGCGACGCTGCCCTCTTCGCCATGCAGATGTGGGCTTTCACCGTGCTCCACGAGCTTCCCTACGACGACCCGGAGCGCCTGCGCGAGCGGCTCCGGGTCCGCTACCCGATCCGGGCCGACCTGCGCCTCGGGGGCGGTGAGCTTCCCGGGCTTCACCTCCAGCGAGCCCTGGCGCGGCCGGGACGGGCGCGGCCGCTCGACCGCGCCCTCGTCTTCGTCCACTGGGCGTGGTTCTTCGAGCCCCACCTCTCGCTCGTGTGGATCCTCGTCTGGCGGAACCACCGTTTCGCCCGGGCCGCCCGGCAGCTTGCGTTTGCCTTCGACCTCGGCTGCGCGATCTACTACCTGGTCCCGACCGCGCCGCCGTGGTGGGCGGCCGAGAGCGGGGATCTGGAGGACGAGCTTCGCCGCCGTGCCCTACCGAGCGAGGGCAACGGCGCCGAGGCCGAGGCCCTCGAGCTCCGCCGGGTGATGGCGGAGGTGGGGGAGGAGGTATGGGGTGACGCGTGGCCGCGCCTCTACGAGGCCCTCGGGGGCAACCCGTGGGCGGCGATGCCGTCGCTTCATTTTGCGACCTCGCTGCTCGCCGCGATGCTGCTGGCGGAGAGCGCGCCCGGGGCGGGGGTCGTGGGCTACGGGTACGCGGCGGTTCTGGCGGTGGCGCTCGTCTACCTGGGCGAGCATTATGCGATCGACCTCGTCGCCGGAGCCGGGCTCGTCGCTGCGGTGAGGCTCGGCGAGCCGCTCCTCGCTCCCGCGGCGCTGCGCCTCAGCGATGCGGTGCAGCGCCTGGAGCGCGTTGCGAACTCCTGATCGCGGGCGCCGGAAGCCGGGACGTCAAGTGTTTTCCGCTTGATGGGAGGATATGAACCAGAGGATGGGGTCACCAGACCGCGACGACGGCGCCGCCGACGCGGCCGAGACCAACGGGTCGGAGCCCACTTTCTTCGCCAGCCCGAAGCTCCTGATCCAAACCGGCTTGGTCGTAGTCCTGCTGATCATCGGCATCTACTTCCTGCTGCCGAAGGTCGTCGGGATCCAGGGGACGTTGAGCCGCCTCGGGGACGCGGCGCCGGAGTGGCTCGTCGTTGCATTGGCGATGGACGTGGGCGCCTACCTCTCCTACGTCGCGCTCTTCCGCGGCGTGGTCGGCAGGGGAATGGGCCTCCGGTTCGGCGAGGCGTACCAGATCACGATGGCGGGCCTCGCGGCGGCGCTGCTCTTCTCGGCGGGTGGTGCGGGCGGCGTCGTCCTGAACTACTGGGCGATCCGGAAGGCTGGGATGGAGGCCGGACGTGCGGCGTGCCGGCTGGTCGCGTTCCTGGTGCTGCTCTACGGCGTTTACCTGAGCGTGGTCATCCTCAACGGGATCCTGCTGCGCACGGGGCTCCTCCACGGCCCCTCCCCCGCCGGCCTGACGATCGTTCCGGCGGGGATCGCCGGCCTCGTCATCGTGGTTTTCCTGCTCATCGCGCTGATCCCCGGCGATTTCGAGCGACGGGCGCAGAGGGCATCGGAGACCAGCCGGCTCGGTCGCCTGGCCCACCGGCTGGCGACGGTTCCGGCCACGCTCGCCCGCGGCACCCGCACAGCCCTCGACCTCGTCCGAAACCCTTCCGAGGGAGGGCTGGCGGTCGTCGGCGCGGTCGGCTACTGGGCGGCCAACATCGGGATCCTCTGGGCAAGCTTTCACGCCTACGGCGTCAGCGTCCCGCTCGGCGTGGTCGTGCAGGGGTTCTTCCTCGGGCTCGCCGCCAACCTCTTCCCGTTCGCGCCGGCGGGCGTCGGGGCGGTCGACGCCGGGATGATCGGCGCCTTCGTGCTCTTCGGATTCCCCGGCGACGACGTCTTCGCCGCGGTGCTGACCTACCGTCTGTTCGCCTTCTGGCTGCCGATCCCGCCGGGCCTCGTCGCCTTCTTCCAGCTTCGCCGCACGGTGGCCCGCTGGGAGGTGGAGGGGACGCCCGCCGCGCGCGGGGCGCGCGTAACGACCGCGGCCGAGGTGACACTATAAAAAGTGAAGTAACATGGAGCGTGGAGCGAAATGACAGAAAGCGTTGAGAACCTGATCATCCTCGGCGGCGGCCCGGCGGGCTACACGGCCGCGCTGTACGCGGCTCGCGCAAACCTCGAGCCCCTGGTCATCGAGGGGTTCCAGTGGGGTGGCCAGCTTCAGAACACGACCGACGTCGAGAACTATCCCGGCTATCCCGAGGGGATCATGGGGCCGGAGATGATGCAGGAGTTCCGCGCGCAGGCGGAGCGCTTCGGGGCCCGCTTCATCACCGACGACGCGACGCGGGTCGAGCTGTCCGACGGCGAGGTTCAGCGGGTCTTCATCGGCGACGAGGAGCGCGCCTCGAGAGCGCTGATCCTCGCGATGGGCGCCGAGCCGAAGCGGCTTCGGGATTCCCGGTGAGCTGGAGTTGGCCGGCAAGGGCGTTTCCACCTGCGGCGTCTGCGACGGTGCCTTCTTCAAGGGCGAGAACGTGGCCGTCATCGGCGGCGGCGATTCGGCGATGGAGGACTCGATCTTCATCTCCAAGTTCGCGAACGACCTCTCCGTCATCCACCGCCGGCCTGAGTTCCGCGCCTCGAAGATCATGCTCGAGCGCGCCGACGCGGTGCCCAACATCAACTTCAAGACGCCGTTCACCCCCGAGGAGTTCGTCGCGGGCGACGACGGCAAGATCGCCAGCATCAGCCTGCGCAACGCGGAGACCGGCGAGACCGAGTCGCTGCCGGTCGGCGGCGCCTTCGTGGCGATCGGCCATACCCCGCGCTCGGAGCTCGTCACGGGCCAGGTGGACACCGACGAGAACGGGTACGTCGTCACGCAGCCGGGCTCGACGCGGACCAAGCTCGCGGGCGTATTCGCCGTCGGCGACCTGGTCGACCACACCTACCGCCAGGCGGTAACGGCGGCCGGCACGGGCTGCATGGGCGCCCTCGACGCCGAGTGGTACCTGCGCGACACGCCGCCGTCGCCCGAAGCCCACTGGCAGCGGGGCGGCGAGCCGATCGAGGTCGCGCCCACACCGAGCACCTAGCCGCCCGAGCTACAGTTCGGGGGGATGGCGATCGTCGACGTCCCCGAGGTCAGCCCCGATTCGATCGGCCTGCGCCCGTTCAGCGAGTTCGACGAGGCCAACGACGCGTGGCCACGGGGCGATCGCCCGGCGGCGATCCGCGAGGCGGCGGCTGAATTCCGGGCTCGGTTCGCCACCACCGAGAATCGCGTCCACGGCGTCCGCACGATCGACATCGCATCCGCCGGCTACCCGGTGAAGTTCGCCTTCGGCGGCTCGGCGATCGGCGCCAACCCGTTCATCAACATCATCAACCGGCTCCAGGTGGTCCAGTTCGAGGACTTCGAGGGCCGGCTTCGCACTCTCGCCTACGAGCCCACCGTCCCCGAGGGCCCGGCCGAGGCGCCGTATTACGCCCAGCAGATCGAGCGCCTCGGCGAGTTCCTCTCCTACAAGGTTCTGGCGAATATCTGGAACCACCCCGACGAGGCGCTCGCGAAGACGGGACTGCGGGTCGAGGACGTCGACTTCGTGAGCTTCGACCACCTCCACGTCCAGGATCCCCGCTTCATCCTCGGCACGACCGAGCCCATCGAGGGAGAGGCCGCGCCGCGCGAGCCGCTCTTCCCAAACGCGAAGCTGATCGCTCAGCGCCGGGAGTGGGACACCTTCGTCTCGATCCACCCCATGCAGTGGGCCTGGTACGTGGGGGAGGGGATCAAGGACCTGCGGACCGACAAGGTCGTGCTCATCGACGGAGACGTCGAGCTCGGCAAGGGCTGCGCCCTGGTGTGGACGCCCGGCCACACCGATGGCAACCACTCGCTGTGCGTCAACACCGACGAGGGCGTC
Source organism: uncultured Actinomycetes bacterium (assembly GCA_963771655.1). Lineage (GTDB taxonomy): Bacteria > Actinomycetota > Thermoleophilia > Solirubrobacterales > 70-9 > JAWVFM01. The sequence goes on from CAVYUG010000018.1 coordinate 130,917, forward strand.
TGGGTTTCGTCCGAGAACGGCGTCGCCGCCGACAACTGGCACCCGCACCTCTCGAAGATCCCCGGCGTGCGCAAGGCCGCCGAGTTCTTCGGGCGCGAGGTGATCCTGAACTCGAACACGCTCGAGGACTCGATCGACCAGTACGACTCGATGATCAAGGAAAAGGCGCTCGCCGACCCGAACCGCCGCGACCCGCGCTGGCTCAACGTCTTTCCCTCGTCCGAGATGGCGAGCTGGAAGCGCCAGTGGCCCGTGGTCCCGACGTACAGCTACGGCGGCATCAACACGGGCCAACTAGTGCGCCCGTCCTAGCGCCGAACGTCCCGCGCTGGGGGCTATGGGCGGCAGTCCGGGACGTTCGTGGCGGATGGCTAGCCTGGATGAGTGGATCGCCGCTCCTGGCTTCTTCTCCTCGGGCTATCGGCGATCTGGGGTGTCAGCTATCTCCTGATCAAGGTCGGGCTCCGCGACCTCTCGCCTGAGCTCGTCGCGTTCGCCCGGATCGCGCTCGCGGCGCTGGTGCTCCTGCCGCTCGCCGCTCACCGGCGGGCACTCGAGCCACTACGTGGACGGATCGGATGGGTCGTCGCACTCGGGGCGATCCAGGTCGCCGGCCCGTTCCTCCTGATCGCGGCGGGCGAGCGCTCGATCTCCTCCTCGCTCGCAGGCATCTTGGTCGCGACCACGCCGATCTTCACGGCGCTTCTCGCGCTGCGAATCGACCCCGAGGAGCGCTCGGAGGGAACGCGGCTCCTGGGCGTCGCGATCGGGGTCGCGGGCGTCATCGCGATCTTCGGCCTCGATCTCTCGGGCTCCGGCGTCCTCGGCGGGCTCGCAGTCGTCCTCGCCAGCGTCGGCTACGCAATCGGCGGGTTCATCTTCAAGGCGCGCTTCTCGGACGCTCCGCCGATCGGCGTCGTCTCGGGTGTGATGGCGGCCGGTGCGGTGATGCTGCTGCCCCCCGCGCTGGCGACACTGCCCTCCTCGGCGCCCTCTCTCGGCCCGCTCGCGGCGGTCGTCGCTCTCGGCCTCTTCGGCACCGGCCTGGCGTTCGTCATCTTCTATGCGCTGATCGCGAAGGTGGGCCCGGCGCGAACGATGCTCGTCTCCTACATCGCCCCGGGGTTCGCCGTGGTCTACGGCGCCTGGTTCCTCTCGGAGCCGATCACGGCGGGGAAGGCGCTCGGGCTCGTCGCGGTGCTGGCCGGCTCGTGGCTCGGGGCGGGCGGCCGCGTGCGAAGCGAGGTCTCGGTGGAGGAGGCGGCCGTGGCCTCCGAGGTCCGCTGACACGCGGGCTTCGTGACACCTCACGCCGGCCGATGCGGGTTGTAGTCGCATAGCGACACGAAGTCGCATCCCGGACAGAGAACCGTTACGAGAGCCAAACGAAGCGCGCTAGACGGCGGCGGCGCGCCGCAAGGCAGGCGCCACGCGGTAGCGCTCCTCGCCGAGCTCGGCGTGGAGCGCGTCGAGGAGGGCCACGATCTCCGATTGCCCGATCTCCTCGGCCCACTCGATCGGACCGCGGGGCCAGTTGAAGCCGAGGCGCATCGCCGTGTCGATGTCCTCCGCGCTCGCCACTCCCTCCCCGAGCGCGAAGTGCGCCTCGTTGACGAGCTGGGCGAGGATGCGGCCCAGGACCAGGCCGGGGGTGCGGATCGGAACGCGTTCGACGTGCTCGCCCGCGGTCGCCGCCTCCTCGCCTCGCCGTCGAACAGCGGGTCGTCGGGCAGCTCGGTCAGGGGGCCCTCGGGGTCGTCGGGCCGGTGGGCGCCGTCGTCGTAGCGGTACCAGCCGCGCCCGGACTTGCGTCCCAGGCGGCCGGCGTCGACGAGGCGCGTCTGCAGCGGGCTCGGCCGCCAGCGCGGCTCGTGGAAGCTCTGCTCCCAGAACGACTTCGCGACCTCGAGGTTGACGTCCACGCCGACGAGGTCCATGAGCTCGAAGGGCCCCATGCGGAAGCCCCCGCCCATCCGGACGATCCGGTCGACCTGGTCGTGGGGGACGCCCTCGGTCACGAGCTTCAGCGCCTCGAGGCTGAACGGGCGCACGCAGCGGTTGGCGACGAAGCCGATCCCGTCGGCGGCACGGATCGGGATGCGGCCCATCCGCTCGGCGGCAGCGGTCGCCTCCGCAAGCGCCCGCTCGCCACTCTCATCGCCCGCGACGATCTCGACGAGCCTCATGAGGGCCGGCGGGTTGAAGAAGTGCATGCCGATGACGCGGTCGCGATGCTCCACGCCGGCGGCGATCGCAGTGACTGAGAGCGAGGACGTGTTGGTGGCGAGGACCGCGTCGGGACCGCACAGGTCCTCGGCCTCCCTGAAGAGCGTGCGCTTGAGCTCGAGGTCCTCAGGCGCGGCCTCGATCACGAGCTCGCAGCCGGACAGGTCGCCAACGTGGGGGGCCGGATTGAGACGCCCCTCGGCGGCGCGAGCGTCGTCCTCGCTCCACCGCGCTCGCTCGGCCCCGCGCGCAAGGTCTCGCCGCAGGCGATCGACGCCGCGATCGAGCGCCTCGCCGATCGGGTCGTGGAGAAAGGTCTCGAACCCGCCCAGGGCCGCGACCTGAGCGATCCCGGCGCCCATCGTCCCGGCGCCGACGACTCCTACCCGCTCCACCATCGCCGAACGTCCCTGAACCCCGGCTATAGCCCCTACTCCGGGACGTTCTGGCCAGTGGAGCGCGCCGGACGCATCGCGTCGATGCCGGTCGCCGCGCGCCCGATGATGAGCTTTTGGATCTGCGAGGTGCCCTCGTACAGCGTCGTGACGCGCGCGTCGCGCATGTACCGCTCGACGGGGTGGTCGTCGACGTACCCGGAGCCGCCGTGCACCTGGATCGCGAGGTTCGCGCACTCAACGGCCGACTCGGTCGCGTAGAGCTTCGCCACCGAGGTCTCGGTCGTCGACGGCTTGCCCGCGTCCTTCAGAAGACCGGCGCGCCGGACGAGCATCCGGGCCGCGTCGGTGCGCACCTGAATGTCGGCGATCATCTCCTGGACGAGCTGGAAGCTCGCGATCGGAACGCCGAACTGCTTGCGCTCGGTCGCGTAGGCCACGGAGGCGTCGAGGCATCCCTGGCAGATGCCGACGCAGCCCGATGCCACCGAGTAGCGCCCGGAGTCGAGCGCCGACATCGCAACGTTGAAGCCGTCACCGACCTCGCCGAGCAGGGCGTCGTCGCCGACCTCGACCCCGTCGAAGGCGAGCGATGCGGTGTCGGACGCGCGCAGGCCAAGCTTGCCGTGGATCTCCTGGTGCGAGAAGCCGTCGGAGTCGGTGGGGACGAGGAAGCAGCAGATCCCGCGATGGGCCTTCTCGGGGTCCGCCTGGGCGAAGACGAGAGCGACCTCGGCGACGTTGCCGAGCGAGATCCACATCTTCTGGCCGTTGATGCGCCAGCCGCCGTCGATCTTCTCCGCCCGAGTGCGCATGGACGCCGGGTCAGAGCCCGCATCCGGCTCGGTGAGGCCGAAGCACCCGAACGCCTCGCCCGCGCAGAGCCCGGGCAGCCAACGCCGCTTCTGCTCCTCGGTCCCCCAGCGCTCGATCGAGCCGCACACGAGCGAGGTCTGGACGGAGACGACCGTTCGCATCGCCGAGTCGCCCCTGCCGACCTGCTCGACGATGAGGCCGTAGCTCGTGTAGTCGAGCCCCCGGCCTCCGTGGTCCTCGGCGACGGGAGCGCCGAGGTAGCCCATCTCGCCGACGCGCCGGGCGAGGTCGATGTCGAACCTCTGCGCGCGGTCGCTCTCCCGCGCCCGCGGGACGATCTCGTTGTCGGTGAAGTCCCGCGCCGTCTCGTAGATCAGCTGCTGCTCGTCGGAGAGCTCGAGGTCCACGCCGGGTCTACTCCGTGCCGCCGAGCCAGTCGGCGATCAGCCCGTCGAACGCCTCCCGCGCCTCCTGGGTGCGCGAGCCGTGGCGGTCGAGCTCCCTGTCGTCGACGGAGCTGACGGGCTGCACCTCTCGCACAGTCGAGGCGAGGAAGGCCTCGCGCGCCTCCAGGAGATCGCCGAGCGGATAGTCGCCCTCCTCCACGCCGTCGAGCAGCTCCATCAGCCTCCGCCGGGTGATCGAGTCGAGGATGCCGGCGGGGAGGTGGGGCGTACGGAGAACGTCGTCGCCGCCCACCCAGAAGATCGTCGAGGTCGGCGGCTCGAGGACGATTCCGTCCGGGCGCACCAGCAGCGCCTCGTCAGCCCCCTGCTCCTTCGCTAGCCGCGTGGCCTGCATGTTCGCTCCGTAGGAGAGCGTCTTGGCGCCGGTGAGAATCACCGTCGGCGCGTAGGTGACGCTCTGAAGGCTCACCGACGGCCCGAGGTCGGGCAGCTCCTCGATCGCCGCGATCCGGCGCCCGCCCCGCGTCATCACGAGCCGAAGCTGAGCGTCGCCGTCCCCGTGCTCGGCCAGCAGCGCCTCGATCTCGCGCTCGATTGCCGCGCGGTCGATCGGCAGGTGGATCTGCGCGCCGGAGCGCTCGAGGCGGTCGAGGTGCTCGTCGAGCGCGTACGGGCGGCCGTCGTAGAGCCGGAGCACCTCGAAAACGCCGTCGCCCCGGTAGAGCCCGTCGTCCTTGAGCGGAATGACCGCTTCCGCGGTGGGGGAGATGCGCCCGTCGACGCTCACGATCTCGTTCACCGGCATCAGGCCCGAGGCTATCCAAGCGACGCCGCCCGGCGCCGCCCGGGCACGCGATGCCGCGAATCGGCGAACCGGCGCGCTATCAAAAGCGGTTTGTTACATATACCGAGAATCGGCTAGCCGATTCGGCGTAGGAAGGGGTAGGTGCTCCGACGCTTCGGACAAGTTGCGGTCTGGCTCGCTGCGGCGGCGGCCCTCGCACCCGTGCCCCACAGCCACGCGAGCCCTCCCACCGACTGGCAGCGGGGGATGAACCTCGTCGCCTGGAACCGGACCGGGTACAGCGAGGTCGACTCTCCCGGCGTCCGGACGATGTCCACGATGAGTCGCGACGGGGGCATCGGCACGGTCGTCCTCACGCCGACGAACTATGCGAGCCCGGGCGACACCCGCAACCCGAGCACCATCGACCGCCGGTGGACGGATGGGAGCGTCGTGAAGAACGAGAGCAACGCGAGCGTCCGCCATGCCGCGTGCGCGGCGCGTGTCGGAGTCTCCGGCGGCTACGACGGGCCGGGCGGCCTGACGGTGGCTCTCAAGCCCCAGGTCGACCCGAAGGGCTTCGGATTCTTCCGCGGGGAGATCGACCCTCACGGCGCGAACCTCGACACGTTCTGGGCGGCGTACTCGAAGCTGATCGTCCACTACGCGCGCCTCGCGATCGAGTCGGGAGCATCCACGCTCGTGGTGGGAACGGAGCTGAGCGCGCTCACCGCGGTCACCGACGGACGGGGCACGCTCGTCCGAAACGACGCGGGCGAGGCCGTCCCCGAGGCCGCCGACACGGCGCGATGGCAGGCGCTCATCGACCGGGTGCGCTCGGCGAGGGCACCGCGCTGGAGCTGCCCCGGCCCCGACCATCGGGCTCGCCCACTCCCGGGCACACACCGCTTCTCGGGTGACGGGATCCAGGCCGCCTACGCGTCGAACTGGGCGTCGATGAGCGGGGTCGGGTTCTGGGACTCGGTCGACCGCGTCGGCACGGACTTCTACTGGAACGGGCAATCCCTGGACCAGAGCTTCGCCAAGATCGCCGCGGTGGAGGGCGGCATCCGCGCGCGGACCGGCTCCTACAAGCCCTTCGTCTACACCGAGATCGGATACGACGGCGCCTCGGATCCAGCGGGCGTGGGCCTCGCGAGCGCGGACCAGAACCGCGCGGCGCAGTACCGAGACGCGTTCGAATTCTGGTCGGCGAAGGTGTCCGGCGGCGAGGCCCCATGGTTCGACGGCTTCTGGTGGTGGGATCGCTACGCCGACGCGGATCCCGGTTGGCCGGGGGGCAAGCGGGACGCGTGGACGCCCGGTGAGCTTGCGATGCAGGCCCTCTGCTCCTGGCAGTGCTGAGCTCGGATCAGGCCTCGAGGTTCTCGATCACGGTCGCGACACCCTGGCCGACGCCGACGCACAGCGACGCGATCCCGTAGCGAGCGCCGCGGCGGCGCAGCTCGTAGGCAAGCGTGGTCACGAGGCGGGCGCCGGAGCAGCCGAGCGGGTGTCCGAGCGCGATCGCCCCGCCGTTCACGTTCAGGCGGTCCTCGTCGATCCCGAGCTCGCGAGCGCAGGCGAGCACCTGCGAGGCGAAGGCCTCGTTGATCTCGATGAGATCGACATCCGCCAGCTGGAGGCCCGCGGCGCGAAGTGCCCGGGGGATGGCTTCGGCCGGGCCCATTCCCATGACGGCGGGGTCCACGCCCGCGACGCCGATGGCGACGACTCTCGCGAGCGGGCTCGCGCCGAGCGCGGCGGCCCGCTCGCCGGAGGCGAGAACGAGGCACGCGGCGCCGTCGTTCAGCGTCGATGCATTGCCGGCGGTGACCGTGCCGCCGTCCCGAAACGCCGGGGGCAGCGAGGCCAGGCGTTCGAGCGAGGTGTCGGGCCGGGGCCCCTCGTCACGATCCACCACCGCGACCTTGCCCTTGCCGGCCGGGGCCTCCACGGCGACGATCTCGTCGTCGAAGCGCCCGCTCTCGGCCGCCGCGACGGCGCGCTGGTGGCTGCGCAGGGCGAAGGCGTCCTGGTCCTCCCGCGAGATCCCGTATCGCTCGGCGACGTTCTCGCCCGTCTCGCCCATCGACTCGGTCGAGTGGAGCTCGGCCATACGGGGGTTGACGAGGCGCCATCCGAGCGCGGTGTCGTGCATCGTCTGCGGGCCGCGCGGCAGGCCGGTCTCGGGCTTCGGGACGACCCACGGCGCCCGGCTCATGGACTCGACGCCGCCCGCGAGGTAGAGGTCAGCCTCGCCAAGGCGAAGCGCCCGCGACGCCTGGTTCACGGCCTCGAGGCCGGAGGCGCAGAGCCGGTTGACCGTGACCCCGGGGATCGAGGCCGGGAGGCCGGCGAGCAGGCTCGCCATCCGGGCGACGTCGCGATTGTCCTCGCCGGCCTGGTTCGCGGCGCCGAAGTACACGTCGGCGATGTCGCCTGGATCGATGCCCGTTCGCCCGACGGCCGACGAGACGACGTGCGCCGCAAGGTCGTCGGGCCGCACGCCGGAGAGCGCGCCGCGGTAACGCCCCATCGGCGTGCGTACGGCGTCGATGATCACGGCGTCGGGCACGCTTACATCATCTAAGGTTGGCGGCGAGCCCGTGGATTTCATCCTTCTCACCCTCGGGATGGTGGGCTTCATCGTCCTGTTGCTCGTCCTCCTCGCCCGCGCCTATCCAGGGAGCGGCGCGGACCTCGTCGACTGGCGTCCGACCCGCTCGCCGGAGCTCGAGGCGCAGCTCGAGGTGGAGGACCTCTCGCAGATGATCGAGGCGCAGAACGAATACCGCCGTCGGCGCGGAGTGCCCGACCTGACCGAGGACGACGCCGAGAAGATGGCGCGTGAGGACGAGGCGATCCGCGAGCGCGGCCGGAGGGCGTGGCAAGAGCCCTGATCGTCGGCTGCGGCTGTCGCGGGCGCGCGATCGCCGGAGCGCTGAGCGAGGCGGGGTGGCTGGTTCGCGGCACCTCGCGCGACTCCGAGGGACTGGCGGCGATAAAGGAGGCCGGCATCGAGGCCGAGCTCGCCGACCCCGACCGTCCGGGCACGGTGCTCGATTCGGCGGGCGACGTCGCCGTGGTGGTCTGGCTGCTCGGCTCGGCAAGCGGCGACAGGGCCGCCACCGAAGCGATCCACGGGTCGCGGCTCGAGCGGCTGCTCGAGAAGCTCGTCGATTCGCCCGTCCGCGCGTTCGTCTACGAGGCGACGGGGTCGGCGCCGGCCGGGCAGCTTGCGGCGGGGTCGCGGCTGGTCAGGGCGGCCGGCGAGCGCTGGCGCATCCCGGTCACGGTTGTAGAGGCGGACCCTGGAGGTCCGGAGGCCTGGGCGGCGCTTATTGAAGCGGCTTCGGCGGGACCTGCTTGACGCCCGGCTGGGCCCAGGGCGCCTCGGCCGCGAAGTGCTTGGGGGGCTGGTCGTACTTGTCGACCAGCAGGCTGACTCCAAAGCCGATCGCCACGACGACGACGACGAAGATCAGATAGAGGAGCCCCTGCCGGGCGAGGCTTGGCCCGTAACTGTGGCCGACCACCTCGCGGCGCTTGTCCTGCCCCATCGCGTCGACGTCGGACTGGTCGTGGCGGGCGAGGCGCTCCTCGGCCGGCTCGCGCTCGATGACCGTGTCCGGCCCGATCGAGGGCGCGGTCGTATCGCTGATGTTCTCGACCCTCTTGGAGTCCTCCGCCATCCCGCCTAGGACATTACCCCGCTAGTCGGAAATGCGCGCCAGCAAATCGCGCAGAATTCGGGCCGTCGCTCCCCAAATCATGTGCTCGCCGATCTCGTAGGTGGGCGTCTTGATCGGCACGCCGCGACGGATCAGACGGCGCATCGCGAATCCCTCACGGAGCTCGTCGAGCCCAAAGAGGAGGATCTCCGCAACCTCGTCGGGGTTCGGCTCCAGGGAGTGAACGTTGTCGGTCAAGCCAACGAACGGGTGCACCTTGTAGCCCGTGACGAACGTGCCCACCGGGGGCAGCGCGCCGACCATCTCGACCGTCGCGGGATCGAGCCCAACCTCCTCCTCGGCCTCGCGAAGCGCCGTGCTCGCAAGCTCCTCCTCGGCGTGGTCGCGGCGCCCACCGGGAAAGGAAATCTCGCCCGGGTGCCGGCGAAGGTCGATGCGGCGCTTGGTGAAGACGAGCCCGGGCTGGTCGGGATAGCCGTAGAGGGCGAGCAGCACCGCCGCCTCCGTGCCGCCGGGAGCACTGAGGCGCTCCGCCTCCTCCGGGCGGAGCAGCAGGTCCGCTAGATCCGGGGCGCTCAGGCGCGGACCGCCACGACCTCGGCGTTGTTCCGCTGGACCTGCTTTACCGCCTCGAGGTCAACCGATTCAGCCACCCTCGCCCTCTCCTCCTTCGCTTCGCGGCGATGCTACCCGCCGCTCGGCGCGCAGCAGGGGCCGCAGGGCCAGTGCGAGAGCCAGGAGGCCCCCGGCGCCGCCGGTGATGAGGACGACGCGCGGCGAGGTCGCGTCGAGGTAGAGCCCGCCGATCAGCGCCGCGATGCCGCTGCCGGCGTAGGCGGCGGTGCCGACGAGGCCGAAAACCCGGCCGAGCATTGCCGGCGCGACGTGCCTCTGGATCAGCGTGTTGCTCGCGACGTTCTCGAGCCCGTTGCCGACGCCGGCGCCCGCTTGGAACGCGACCGCCGCGCCAACCCCGGGCGCGGCACCGGTCGCGATGCCGCCCGCACCGCTCACCGCAAGGCCGGTCAGGTAGACGCCCGCCGGCGAGCGTCTGGGCCTGAAGGCCAGCGCGAGCGAGGCGGCGAGCATGCCGATGCCGAACGCGCCGAACGCCAGCCCGTAGGCGGCGGGCCCGCCGCCGAGCGTGTCGCGGACCAGGAAGGGCAGCGCCACGTCGTCCAAGGCGAGGAATGAGACCGCGACGAGGAGGCTGATCGTCAGCGCCCGAGCGACCGGGTGGCGCAGGGCATAGGTGATCCCCTCGCGGGTCTCGGCGACCAGGCTTCCACGCGTCTCGGCCACGGCCGCCCGCCTCGATCGCACGCGCGAGACGATCGCGGCCGAGGCCGCAAACGTCAGCGCATCGATCGCGAGGGCGAGGTCGGCGCCGCCGGCCGCAACCAGGACGCCGCCGATCACGGGGCCGATCGCGACCTGAAGGTTGAAGGTGGTGTTCTCGATCGCGTACGCCGTCCCCACCTCGGCCGGCTCGACCAGGTTCGCGATCATCGTGCTGCGGGCCGGGGAGTAGGGCGCCTGCAGCGCGGTCGCGGCGGCGGCGAGCGCGAGCGTGATGCCGAGCGGCGGCAGGAGGGCAAGGAGCCCGAACACCACGGCGCCGCCGAGATCGCAGGCGATCATCAGGCGGCGAAGCTCGGTCCGGTCGACGAGCGCCCCCGCAAGCGGTCCGGCCAGCCGTGGCAGCGACTGGGCGAGGAGGAGAGCCCCGACGGCGACGCCCGTCCCCGCGCTCGCCTGGACGTAGAGCACGAGGGCCGTGGTCGCCGCGCCGCTCCCGATGTAGGAGAGGCAGAGGCCGAGGGTCAGGATCCGGAAGTCGCGGCGCGCTCGAAGGAGCGCGATCGGCCCGCTGGCGGTCAGAGGCACCGCTAGATGATCACCGCGACGGTGCCGCCGTCGACCGACCACGCCGCCCCGGCGACGTAGCTCGCGCGCTCCGAGCACAGGAAGACGATCACGTCGGCGATCTCCGCTGCGTGCGCGAGGCGACCGATCGGGCGCTTGGCACCCGCGACCTCGAGCGCCTCCTGACGCGAGGAGTGCCCGGCGGCCTCCTTCGACTGGTCGAGCAGGCCACCCTCCTCCATCCAGAGCTCCGACTGCACCGGGCCGGGGCACACCGCGTTGACGATCACGCCATCGCCTGCGTGAGCGTCGGCGAAGAGGCGCGACAGCGAGAGCTCGGCAGCCTTCGCCACCGAGTACTCGGGCATCATCGCCGAGGGCCGCTTGCCCGCGGTCGACGACACGTTTACGACCCGGCCCCAGCCGCGCTCCGCCATCGGCGGAACCGCCGCTCGCATGGCCCGCAGGGGCGCCATCACGTTGAGCTCCCAGGCGGCGTACCAGTCCTCCTCGGGGACCTCGCCGAGCGCCCGCCAGCGCGCCGTGCCGGCGTTGTTGACGAGCACGTCGAGCTGCCCGAACGCCTCCGTCGCGGCGATGACGATGCGCTCGCCCGCGTCGGCCACGGTCACGTCGAGCGCGAGCGCCGCCGCCTCGCCGCCCGCGGACTCGCACTCTGCGCGCGCTTCCTCGAGGGCCTCCGCGCCCCTCGCCACCAACAGCACCCGGGCGCCCTCCGCGCAGAGCCGCTCGGCGACCGCGCGCCCGATGCCGCGGCTCGCGCCGGTGACGGCGCAGACCTTCCCGTTGAGCCCGAGGTCCATCCGGCTCAGAGTGGCGCGACGCGGTCGGTGATCGTCACCTTGGTCTCGCTTGCGAGGGCCCGGTGCACGGGACACCTCCCGGCGATCACGCGGAGCTTTTCGAGCTGCTCCTCACCGAGCCCGCCGGGGAGGTGAAGCGTGACGGCGAACACCGACGGGACATGGCCCTCGTACTCCATCTCCACCTCCACCCGCAGGTCGCCGATATCCCAGCCCTTGCGATCGGCGTACATCTCGACCGTGATCGCGGTGCACGCCGCCAGCGACGCGGCGAGAGCCCGCGTGGGCCTCGGCCCCGTGTTGGCGCCGCCCGCCTCCTCGGGCTCGTCCATCCTCAGCACGTGCTCGCCATCGATCTCGACGTCGTGGGCGTAGCCCTCCACCCGGCGCGCTATCGCGTGCGCCATTAGGCCCACCTCATCACATGCTGCTCGCGGCGCCTAGTGCCGCGGTGCAGTTCGTCCGCCATCCGCGTTGTGCTGCACCGCGCCATCAGACCCGCTCACGCCCGGCGAAGAGCTCGGGGTCGTCGACGTCCGCGAAGCGGGCCATGGCGTAGGCGAGGTCGGAGGCGCGGTTGAGGAACCGAAGGACGACGGTGGAGGACAGCTCGCCAGCTCGGTCGAGGTCCACCACCCGCCGCTCGGCCCTGCGGATGATGGCCCGCGCGAGGTCGAGCGCGCCGGAGACCCGCGTGCCGCCGGGGATCACGAACTTCGGAGGGAGGTCGACTCGCTGCATGTAGCGGTCGATCGCGGCCTCGAGCTCGTCGACGATCGAGAGCGTGATCCGGCTCACCCCGTCCTCCAGGCGATCCGCGGCCTCGGGCGCCGTCGCGAGCTCCGCGCCCGCGATGAACAGGTCGTCCTGGAGGCGCAGGACGTCGGCCGCGAGCTCCGATCCCGGCTCGCTCAGGGCGCGCGCCAGGCCAAGGGCGGAGGCCGCCTCGTCGATGGTGCCGTAGGCCTCGGTGCGAAGGTCCGACTTCGGGACGCGGCCGCCGTACCACAGCGAGGTCGTCCCGTCGTCGCCCTTACGCGTGTAGATCTTGGTCATGAGAGTGGATTGAAGACGATCCCGGTCAGCAGCTTCGGAAAGAAGTAGGTCGACTTCGGAGGCATGGTCTCGCCCGCCGCGGCGACCGCCCTCACCTGCTCGACGGGCGTGGGCCGCATGAAGAATGCCGCCTGGGCTCGGTCGCCGAGCGCCGCCCTCGCCGCGGCGGCGGAGGCGGTGTAGGCGAGCCCCTTCTTGGCCTCGACGTCCGCCTCGCTCAGGCCCAGTGCCCCGCGCAGGAAGATCGCCTCGAGGATCGCCGCATCGAGCTCGCGATAGGCCTGGGAGCGATCGGGCAGCGCCGCCTCCATCGCCGCCGCGTCGCGCAGGCGCAGGCGGAGCCCGTGCTCGGTCGTTCCGTCGGCGTAGCCGAAGACCCCGATCCCCTCCTCGCCGGCGGGGTCGACCTGGTGGAGCGAGACCTCCTCGACGTCGAAGTGCTCGTGCGCGGCCCGGACCACAGTCTCCCGGCGACCCGCGTCGGTCAGGTCTGTGAGCAGGCGGTGGTAGCCGAAGATCGTGAGCCCGGGGTCGCCGAGCGAGGTCAGCGACATGAGCGTGTAGCTGTGATCGCCCTCGCCGCCGACCTCGTCGGCATAGGTGCGCGCCGTCTCGTAGCGGTGGTGGCCGTCGGCGATGAGGAGCTCACGGTCGGCGAGCTCGGCCGCGACGGCGGCGTGGCCGGCGGGATCCTCCACCCGCCAGACGCGGTTGACGATCCCGTCGGCGTCGGTGGCCTCGGCCCAGGGTGGCCCGGCGGCCGCTGCTGCGACGTGCTGCCAGGCGTCGCCTTCGTGGAGCGAGAAGATCGGCGAGAGGTTGTGGCGCGTGGCCCGGGTCAGGCGAAGGCGATCCTCCTTCGGCCCCGGCTGTGTGCGCTCGTGGGGGCGGATGAGACCGGGGCCGTAGTCGGTGACCCGAACGCGGCAAAGGACCCCTCGGCGCGTGCGCGCCACCCCGTCGGGGCCCGTGTAATCCTGCTCGAGGGCCCAGAGGGCGGGCTCGCGGTCGCGCGCCAGGATGCCCTGGAGCGTCCACTCCTCGAGCGTCTCGCCGGCGTGCTCGTATGGGTCCGCGCCCTCGGAGGCCTCCGGAAGATCGAGCTCGACGACGTTGAACGGGGATCGTGCCACGAGCTCGCGCCGCATCTCGGCATCGATCACGTCGTAGGGCGGGGCGACCACGCCCGAGAGCGACCCGACGGCGGCGAGGTTGTAGTGGAGCGCTTGGAGCGGTTTGACCTCGGCCATGGCGCAAGCCTACGTGTGATGGATCGCTGGCAAGCTCGTAGTAGGTGGGACGATGAGCTCGATGGCGGTAGAGAGGCGGGGCCACAAGCTCGCAGCGGGGCTCGCGGCAGCCCTTGCATTCGCCTCGCTCCCCGCGTGGGGCGCGGTTCGGGTCAGCGAGGGGAAGCGGCCTCGGCCGGTGCGGGTCGCGGCGGGGGGCGACAGCGTCGTCGCCTCGCAGGGCAGCTATTGCGTCACGAGCCGGCATTCCGGTACGTGCGCCGACTACGCCTATCCGCTCCGCGTAAAGGGCCGCCTGCCGGTCGCGCCGGGCGACGCGGTCTTGCTCCGAACCGGGGATCGGGCGATCCATCGCGCGCGCATCACCCTGATCCACGCCCGGCGCCACGATTTCCGCCCGGTGGCGCGCGCCGTCACCGCTCGACGCGTCGCCGGTCACCGGGCGAGGCTTCGGTTCCGCCTCCCGGACGACCTCGGCAACGCGAACCGCATCGACATCGCCGCCACCTACGCCCATCATCGCGGCGACAGCGACTGGTGGGCGGGAATCAGGCCCCAGCTGGCGCCGTGATGCGGTTCATCCCCCTATAAGGGGGACGATCCGCATCGGAGCGCGGATCGTCGAAACTGCTTCGATGAAAGCGCTCGCGATCGTGCACCAGGCCGACGCCGGCCCGGGCGTGTTCGCGGCTGCGGTCGCGTCCAAGGGCTGGAAGCTCTCGATGTGGTCTCCGCCGACCCAGCCTCTTCCCGCCGACGTCGAGAACCACGGCGCCGTGTTCGCCTTCGGCGCTGCCGTCAACCCTGACCAGGACGCGGAGCACCCGTGGCTTGCGACCGAGCGCGCGCTGCTCGCCGACCTTCTGGACGCCGGCACGCCGATCCTGGCCGTCTGCCTGGGCTCCGAGGTCCTCGCCCAGGCGGCAGGGGGTGAGGCGCCCCGCACCGAGCCGGAGATTGGGTGGCGGGAGATCAAGGTGACGGAGGCCGGGCAGGAGGATCCCCTGCTCGCCCCCCTCGCCGACTCGTTCTTCGCGTTCCAATGGCACAGCTACGAATCCGCGCCCCCTGCCGACGCCACGTTGCTCGCCACTAGCGACGGCCGTCCCGCGGCCTACCGCGTGGGACAGCGTGCCTGGGGTATCCAGTTCCACGCCGAGGTGACTCGCGACGACGCGGCGCGATGGATCCGCGACTACCGCACCGATCCCGACGCGGTCCGAATCGGCGTCGACCCGAAGGCGCTTGTCGCCGAGGTCGAGGAGAGGATCGACGCCTCGAACGCGCTCGGCGCCGGAATCTGCGAGCGGTTTCTCGACGTGGCCGCGAGCGTCTCGGAGTAGCCGTGCGCTGGATCGTCGACGGGATGAACGTGATCGGCACCAGGCCCGACGGGTGGTGGAAGGACCGCCACGCGGCGATGGTGCGCCTGGTCGACGAGCTCGAGCGCTGGGTGGCGAGGGAGGGTGACGACGTCACGGTCGTGTTCGAGCACCCGCCGAGGCCGCCGATCAGATCCCCCATCGTCGAGGTCGCGCACGCTCGCCGCGCCGGTCCCAACTCCGCCGACAACGAGATCCTTCGGCGGCTGCGGGCCGATGAGGCGCCAACCGACGTCCGCGTTGTCACCTCGGACCACGCCCTGGCCGACCAGGCGCGCTTCCTCGGCGCGGTGGTCCAGTCCGCGGAATCGTTTCGCCGCGACCTCGAGGGGGCCTGACGCCTACTCGGGCGTGACGTACGCGCCCGAGAGCCCCCCGTCGACGAGGAACGTCGAGGCGGTCACGTAAGAGCTCTCGTCGCTCGCGAGGAAGAGCGCGGCGCGCGCGATCTCCTCGGCTTCCGCGAAGCGTCCCATCGGCAGGTGGACCAGGCGGCGCGCGGCCTTCTCGGGATCGCTTGCGAAGAGCTCCTGGAGGAGCGGCGTATTGACCGGCCCGGGGCAGAGGGCGTTCACCCGCACTCGCCGGCGGGCGAACTCGACGCCCAGCTCGCGCGAGAGGGCGACGACGCCGCCCTTGGACGCCGTGTAGGAGATCTGCGAGACCGCGGCGCCCATGACGGCCACGAAGGACGCGGTGTTGATGACCGAGCCACCGCCGGCTTGGAGGAGGTGCGGGATGCCGTGCTTGCAGCACAGGAACACGCTGCGAAGGTTCACGTCCTGGACTCGCTCCCACGCCTCGAGGGTGGTCTCGAGCACCGACGTGTCGTCGGTGGGGTTGATGCCGGCGTTGTTGAAGAGCACGTCGATGCGCCCGAGCTCGTCGCGGGCACGCGCGTACATCGCCTTCACCTGCTCCTCGTCGCTGACGTCGGCCGCGATGGTCACGTCGCCCTCGGCGCCGTCAGCGAGGTCGACGCCCACGACCTTCGCTCCCTCGGTCGAGAAGAGGCGCGCTGCGGTCGCACCAATCCCGCTCGCGGCGCCCGTGATCACGCAGACCCTGCCGTCCAGCCGTCCGGCCACCTAGGACTCCCCCGTTGCGACGTAGACGTTCTTGACCTCGGTGTAGTGCTCGAGCGCGGCGGGGCCGAGCTCGCGGCCCACGCCCGATTGCTTGAAGCCGCCGAACGGCGTTGAGACCCGAACCGAGGTGTTCGAGTTGATCGACAGCACACCGGCGTCGATCGCGCGGGCAACCCGAAGGGCCGTCGCGCCGTCGCGGGTCCAGATCGAGCCCGAGAGCCCGTAGATCGTGTCGTTCGCGATCGAGACGGCCTCGTCCTCGCCCTCGAACGGGATCACGCAGGCGACCGGGCCGAAGATCTCTTCGCGGGCGGCGCGGTCGTCGTTCGAAACCGGGGCGAGGACCGTCGGCGCGAACCAGTGCCCTGGGCCTTCCGGCGCCGCTCCTCGAAAGGCGACCGGAGCGCCGTCGTCGACGTAGGAGTCCACCTCCGCGAGGCGCTCGGCAGAGATCAGCGGGCCCATCTGGGTGCTCTCATCCAGCGGGTCCCCGACCCGGATCGCGGTCACCTCCCGCTCGAGAGCGGCCATGAAGTCATCGAGCGCCGAGCGCTCGACCAGGATCCGCGAACGGGCGCAGCAGTCCTGGCCGGCGTTGGCGAAGACCGCCATCGGCGCCGCGGACGCGGCCGCATCGAGATCAGCGTCGGCGAACACCACGTTCGCCGACTTGCCGCCGAGCTCGAGCGTGACCCGCTTGATCGTTGCCGCGGCGCCGGCCGCGATGCCGCGACCGACCTCGGTCGATCCGGTGAACGCGATCTTCGCCACGTCGGGGTGCTCAACGAGTCGCCGGCCGCAGACGCTCCCGGGCCCGGCCACCACGCTCAACACGCCCTCTGGCAGGCCTGCGTCGAGCGCGATCCGCTCCAGCTCGAGCGCGGTGAGCGGCGTGAGCGCCGCCGGCTTCAGCACGACCGTGTTGCCCGCCGCGAGCGCAGGGGCGACCTTCCACGAGGCGATGACGAGCGGGAAGTTCCACGGCACGATGAGGCCGACGACGCCGAGCGGCTCGCGGAACGTCATGTCGACTCCGCCGGCGACTGGGATGGTCTGGCCGAGGAGGCGCTCGGGTGCTCCCGCGTAGTAGCGGAAGGTAGCCACCACCATCTCCATCTCGCCGCGGGCGTCGGCGATGGGCTTGCCGGCGTTTCGCGCCTCGAGCGTCGCGAGGTCGCCCGCACGCTCCTCGAGCGCGTCGGCGAGCCCGTGCAGAAGGCGGGAGCGGTCCCCGGGCGCCACCGCTCGCCAGGGGCCGAACGCGTCCTTAGCGCGGGCGACCGCGGCGTCCACCTCGTCGACCCCGGCATCCGGCAGCTCCGCGAGGAGCGCCTCTGTGGCCGGTTCGTAGACGGTGATCACGCGGCCACCTCCGAGCGCGCCGCTTCCACGAGCGAGGAGATCACATGACTCTCCCCATCCTCCTCGGGGTGCCAAAGGACGCCGAGCGCGTAAGCCTCGCGTCCGCGCATCTCGATCGCCTCGACCACGCCGTCGAGATCGGACCACCCCGTCGCGACGAGGCCGGCTCCGAGGCGGTCCAGGCCCTGATGGTGGTGCGACTTCACCGTCGTACGCTCGGTCCCGGCCGCGTATGCCGCGAGCGATCCCGGCTCGAGCCGCACATCGTGCTCGTCAAAGATTCCGGGCTCGGTCCGGTGGCGCTCGTGATTCACGAGTTGGGGCAGGTGTTGGATGAGCGTCCCGCCACAGGCGACGTTCAGGAGCTGCATCCCGCGGCAGATGCCGAGCACGGGCATCTCACGCCCGAGCGCCGCTCGCGCGAGCGCGATCTCGAAGCGATCGCGCTCAGTCCAGGTGCCGACGGTCTCGGGAGCGCGCTCGGCACCATAGGAGGTGGGATCGATGTCGGCGCCACCTGCAAGGAGGAGGGCGTCGAGGCGATCGAGCCAGTCCTCCGCATGGCTCGGTGCGGCGTCGTCTGGCGGCATCAGGAGCGTGATCCCGCCGGCGCGCTGAACGGCCGCGACGTAGGTGCGCTGCACGAACGCGAGGTCCTCGTCCCATGGACCACGGATGGCCCGGTCGAGCGCTGCACAGATTCCCACCGCCGGGATGCTCAACCGCGCTCGAACATCCGCCGCCGCTCGTAGTCGGTGACGGCCTCGTCGAAGAGTCGCTGTTCGGTGCGCCCGTAGTTCAGGTAGTGCTTGTGGACCGCGTCGCCGAACGCCTGCCGGGCGAAGTCGCTGCGCCCCCAATTGTCGACCGCCTCGCGAAGCGACGAGGGGAATGGCTCCGCCTGGCCCGCCTCGTAGGCGTTGCCCTTGAGCTCGGGCCCGGGATCGGTGCCGTTCTCGATCCCGTCGAGCCCTGCCGCGAGCAGGGCGGCGTAGCAGAGGTACGGGTTCACGTCTGCGCCCGGGATCCGGCACTCCACGCGACGCGACTGCCCCTGCCCCACGATCCGAAATCCGCAGGTTCGGTTGTCGCGGCCCCACGAAATGGACGTTGGGGCCCAGCTCTCGGCCGAATAGCGCTTGTACGAGTTGATCGACGGTGCGATGAAGAGGGCAAGCTCCCGGATCCTGTTGCGAAGGCCGCCTAGGTAGCTGCGGAAGACGTCTGTTTCCTCCCCGTCCGAGTCGACGAACACGCTCTCGGTCGTCCCGGCCTTCACGAGGCTCGAGTGGACGTGGCACGAGCTCCCGATGTCCTTCTCCGAGGTCTTCGCCATGAAGGTCGCCGAGATGCCATGCAGGAACGCAATCTCCTTGACGCCGTTCTTGTAGATCGTGTGCCGGTCGGCGGAGGTGACGGCGTCGGCGTAGCGGAAGTTGATCTCGTGCTGCCCGTGCCAGGCCTCCCCCTTCGAGAATTCGATCGGGATGCCAGCCAACTGCATGCCGCGCCGGATCGGGCCGATGTATTGCTCGTCCATCGTTGCGGCGAGCACGTGGTAGTCGAGGATGTAGGGGATGGTGGGCGTGAGCTCGCGGTAGTCCTTCGCGTGCGCCTCGGCGTAGGTCTCCTTGAAGAGGAAGAACTCGAGCTCGGAGGCCGTGTACGGGACGTAGCCCATGTCTGCGGCCCGCTCGTACTGCGCGATCAGCACCTGGCGTGGCGAGGCGACGGTGGGGGAGCCGTCGTGGGTCGCGACGTCGCAGATCACCAACGCGGTGCGATCGAGCCACGGTATCCGCCGAAGCGTCGACATATCGGGGACGATCGCGAAGTCGCCGTAGCCGCCCTCCCAGTTCGCCATCTCGTACCCGGGCAGCGGCTCCATCTCCATATCGAGTGCGAGCAGATAGTTGCAGCCCTCGACGCCATGGTCGGTGACCTCGTCGAGGAAGTACTCGATCTCGATCCGCTTGCCCACGAGCCGCCCCTGCATGTCGGTGAAGGCGGTGATGACGTTGTCGATCGCACCCGCCTCCGCGTGCGAGCGAAGCTCGTCGACGCTCAGCATGCCCTGGGCGACCCCCGGGCCTCCAGGGCGACTCCTCGCGCTGCGATCGTTCACGGTCGGCGACGCTAACGATTAGCTGTCCGGTGGGGTGGGCCGGCCGACGGGTTTCTCCTCGGCGGCCGGTTCTGTATGCGGCATCCCGTGCTCGTAGGCCTCCAGCCGAGTATGGCCGTAGCCCTCCGCCTCCGGATGGCCGTGCTCGCCGCTCGTCACAGCGAACTCCTCCTCGGGGGAGAGCACCAGGCGATGACGGCCGGCGATGGCGAAGTACGCCAGGGCGACCACGTAGAAAACCGCCACGCCGTAGACGCCGGGGCGATAGTCGGCGTTGTCGAGGATCGCGACCAGCGATGCGAGCGCGATCACGGCGGCGATCGCGGCGCCCGCGATCCCGAGCGGGCTCCTGAACGGCCGCTCGATGTTGGGAAGCCGTCGCCGCAGGAGGATGAACGACACACATTGCATCGCGTACGAGATGACGGCCCCGAAGACCGCCATGTAGAGCAGCGAGGCACCGACGGTCGTGTTGCCCTTCTTGTAGATGATGTACGCGGCGATCCAGCCGATCACGGCTCCGAGGAGCAGCGCCGCCCATGGCGTTTGCCGCTTGCCGGTGGTCACCGAGAGCGGATGCGGGTAATAGCCGGCGCGCGAGAGCGAGAAGATGTTGCGGCCGTACGCGTAGATGATGGTGTGGAAGCTGGCGACGAGCCCCGCGACAGCGATCAGACCGAGGATCGAAGCGGACGTCCCGGAGCCGAAGATCGTCTTCAGCCCGTCGAGCAGCGGCTCGGAGGAGTTCCCGATCGCCTTCGCGCCCGGCGCGATCCCGGAGTTCAGGAACAGGATCAGGATCGCCGTGACGATCAGGGTCCGCAGGCCCCAGATCGTCCCCTTGGGGATGTCCTTCTTCGGGTCGGCCGATTCCTCGGCCGCGAGCGGTAACTCCTCGATCGCGAGGTAGAACCAGATCGCGAAGGGGAAGGCATAGAAGACGCCCCGGACGCCGTCGATGAACCAGTGCCCTGCGTTGGCGTCGATCGCCCACCGCGAAAAGTCGAACTTCGTGATCGCGCCGACGTAGAAGACCGCGAGGATCAACAGTGAGGTGAAGCAGATCAGGATCGCGAAGCGAAAGCTCGCCTCGACACCGACGTAGTTCAGGCCGACGAAGATCGCGTAGAAGATCGCCCACCAGAGCGGCTGCGAGAGGGTGAACGAGAACAGGTCGTCGGTGATCGAGTTCATGTAGCCGCCGATCCCGACCACGATCACGGCGGGGGTGATCACGTACTCGATCGTTTCGGCGACGCCAGTCGAGAAGCCGCCCCATGGCCCCATCGCCGAGCGGGCGAACGAGTAGGCGCCGCCCGTGTGCGGGAGCGCCGGGGACATCTCGGCGATCGAATAGCACAGGCCGAAGTACATGACGGTGATGATCACCGTGGCGACCAGCAGGCCACCAAAGCCGTACTGAAGGCCGAAGTTCCATCCGAAGAAGTCGCCGGAGATGACCGCGGCGACGCCCAGGGCCCAGAGCGACCAAACGCCGGCGTGACGACGGAGTGTGCGCTTCGCGAAGTACTCCTGGTCGGCCTCCCTGTAGGTGATCGAGCCAACCTTGCGTGGTTCAGCCACTACAACGTCCTCCTTCGCTTCGAGATGCCATCCCAGCGCTAAAAGGTCTGACAGACGAGCCTATTACGCAGGTTGAACCCTAAGCGCTCCGGTAGATGGAAGTCAAGCCCGGCGACGGGCGGACGACCGGGCGCTGCTGGAGCGTGGGGGTCCGGGCAACAACCCGGCGAGAATGTGCTCGGTGCCGCGTATGTGCTCGCGCACCAGCCGCACCGCTCGGCCTCCCTCGCCGTTGCGTAGGAGCCTGACGAGGCGCCGGTGCTGGGTGTTCGAGCGGGTGAGCACCTGCTCGGGATGTGGGATGAGAGCGATCAGGTCGCTCATCTGTCCCTGTACCTCTGTCATTGCCGCGAGGAGCCTGGGCGACCGGGCGGCCTCCGCGATCCCGATGTGGAAACGAATGTCCGCGCGACGGTACTTCTCGAACTCGGACGCGTCGGCCATGCGCTCCACGAGCGCCTCGAGGCCGTCGAGGTCGGACGCGCTCGCGCGCTCGATCGCGAGGGCGACGGACCCGAGCTCGATCGCCACGCGGTAGTCGAGGATCGCCCAGGCCTCCTCGCCGAGCGTCTCGCCGCCGCGCTCGGCGAGCGGGGGCTCCGCACTGACGAAGGTCCCGCCCGTCCGGCCGCGGTGCGCGACGAGGTGGCCGCTCTGGACAAGCGTCGTCAGCGCCTGGCGCAGCGTCGACCGGGAGATGCCGAGCTCGACTGCCAGCGTCCGCTCGGGCGGAAGCTGGCTCCCCGCCGGCAGGATGCCGAGCCGGATCGCGGTTCCGAGCCGCTCGACCGTCTCCTCGAACGTCGTCGGTGCACGGACGGGCCCGAACACCGACTCGAGCGCGGCGTCGCGCTTCATTGGTCAACGGTAGCCGAGCGGCCACCCGCGGTCGCTGGGCCCGTCGGTCGGCCTTCCGCAGCAAAAAGCCAAGGGGCCCCGACAGAGCGCGGTCGCCCCGGGGCCCTCTTGGCTCTTCCGGTCTGCGGTTTCGAGAGAGCCGCGAAACCGGAGAATCGGTGGAGGAAAAATACGATCGCCCAATCGGCGCGCAATGTAGATGGGCGTTTTCACCCATCTTTGAATTGCTAGGGCTCGACGAGTCCGCGCTTGATCGCATAACGCGTCAAGTCGACTCGGTTGCGCATTCCCAACTTCTCGAGGACGTTGGCTCGATGGCGGTCGACGGTTCGGGGGCTGATCACGAGTGAGTCTGCGATCTCCTCGCTCGTCAAGCCCTCTGCGATGAGCTTCAAGACATCGAGTTCGCGCGGCGTCAGGGGATCGCTTGGGATCTCCTCTCCTTCGGCTCCGCGTGCCAGGTAATCGCGTATCAGCGCTGAGGCCGCCGCAGGGTAGACGAACGAATCTCCCCGCATCGCGGCGCGACAGGCTTCGATCAGGTCTCGGTTGGCCGACGACTTGAGCACGTAGCCGGAAGCCCCGGCCTTGAGGGCCTCGAAGAAGTACTGCTCGTTGTCATGCACCGAAAGCATGAGCACACGGATCTCCGGCCGCTGTCTGGCGAGCTCACGGGCGACCTGGAGGCCGGTCATCAATGGCATCGAGACATCGAGGATCGCCAGATCCACCTGCTCTCGCAGCGCGATGAGAAGGGCTTCGGCGCCATTACTCGCACAAGCCACGACCCGGAAGTCGGGCACGGATTCGAGGATCAACTCGAGCCCATCACGCACCAGAACGTGGTCGTCAGCGAGGAGGACGGCGCTCGTGAGCGGTACCGGGGTCACGCTGTCGGATGCGCCGGAAGTACCAGGCGAACCTGGGTCCCGCCTCCGGGGTGTGGTCCGACCTCCAGACTCGCGCCCACCAGCATCGCGCGCTCTCGCATGCCCTCGATCCCTTGACCCGACGCCGACGCCCCATCGGCCAACCCCGTGCCGTCATCGCGCACGGTGAGGATCACCTGCTCGTGCTCGTCGTGAAGAGCGACGAGCGCGGTCGCAGCGCCTGCGTGGCGAACCGCGTTCGTGAGGGCCTCTTGGGCGACCCGATAGACCACGAGCTCCTGTTCGGAATCGAGGTCTCGGATCTCGCCTCCAAGCTCACGAATGACACGAAGATCGGTCTGCCGGTCGATTCTCGAGGTCAGGGCGATCAAGGCATTGACAAGCCCCAGGTCGTCCAGAGCCTCGGGGCGAAGTTCGCGCCCGATCCGCCGCACGTCCTCGAGTGTCTTCTGGAGCTCGATCGTCAGGACCGCGAGGCGCTGAGCCGCGCGCCCATCAGCCGTCGAGCCGAGGCGCTCCACCTCGAGCGCCACGGCGGTGAGTGACTGGCCCACCTCGTCGTGAAGCTCGCGCGCCACGCGCAGTCGCTCACGTTCCTGGCTGAGCAGCGCGGCGCGTGCGCTTCGGCGGCGCTCCTCAGCCAGGCGCTCCACCATCTCGTTGAACGCGGCGACGAAGGCGGCGATTTCGGGACTCTGGTCGGGCGTTTGGCTGAGCAGATAGCGCGGCCGTCTGAGGTCGATCTCCCTCATCTCCTCCGCGAGTTGCCGAAGGGGTGAAAGCGCACGCCGGACGAGGACGGCCTGAACGGCAATCATCGCCACCATCCCGAGGAAGAGAATCGCTGCCTGGTCGGAATGGATCGGCGTGCTGACCTGGACCGGGGTGAATGCGATCAGCGCAAAGCTCAAAGCCAGCACAGCAGCGCCCGCAAGAACCGTGCGCGAAAGGAGAGAGCTTCGAACGACTCGTAGCCGTTCTCGCCATCCCGCCGTGCGGCCCCGACGGCGCTTGGACCGAGGCCGCTCGACCACCAACTCGTGTGCCACGTCCGGCATTCTCCGCCTCCAGGCCCTGCTCGCGAAATGGGCATTTTTGACCATAGCGACGGCGGGTCGGCGCGAGCACACTGAGCGCATGCTCCATGCGAGCGGCGCGGTCGATGAGGCGCTGTCAGCCGAACCCGCCAGGTCGCGGCGCCGCCCGCGGGCCCGGTTTGCGGCCGTGTTGGCGCTCGAGGTGGCGTTGCTCTCGTTCGCCATCATCTTGCTCGCGCAGCTCCGGATCGGTGGCGCGGCTGCGCCTCGTGCTCACAGCAAGATCCCGAAGGTTGAACTGCCGGCCAGGCGTGGAGCCACCGACTTCGCCCCTCAGGCACCGGCAAAATGACACTGACGAGCCGGGCAACGCTCAAGCTCGCGGAGGATGCGGTTGTGGCCGCCGGCAGCATCCTCAAGGACGGGGAAGAGCTGACGCCGCTGCTGATCGTTGAGGTCGGCGGGGTGCGCGATTTCGAGCATTTCGATCGCGGCGAGATCCAGACAGCTCGATCGAGGGCCTCGCAGTTGTCACGACCCACGGCGGGCGATCGGCTCTGCGCCCTCGTCTACGAAGGTCGAGCGAAGTTGGACCGGAGGGCGATCCTCGTCGAGATTCAGCGCGCGGGTGAAGCCGAGCTCGAGGTTTTCTGCCAGCCCTTCCGTCCGAGGAGTGGGCGCTTCCGGCCTTTCAAGCTCATCGGTGAGGTCGAACTGGCCGGGTTTCGGGAAGCGCTTGGCTAGCTGGTCATGGAGTCGCTTGGGTCAGCAACTGCTTGCGATCAGCACGCATTTTTGAGCGGGGCGCTTACGCGGCTTCGGCGCAGGCGGCCTCGGCCCGTGCGACCTCGCCCTCTTCCTCGCCCGGCTGGTGCGCCGCCATCTCCGACATGTCCGGCGAGCGCAGCACCGTGATCGCAACGGTGAGCGCGACCGCGACGAGCGCGGCGCCGATCAGGTAGGCGAGGTGGTAGCCGGAGTTGAGCGCCGCGTCTTGCGAGGCACCGGAGGACAGCTGGCTCGAGGTTCGCTCGCTCGCGAGCGTGGCGAGCACGGCGAGCCCGATTGCCCCGCCCACCTGGAGGCTCGTGTTCACGAGCCCGGAGGCGAGGCCGGAATCGCTCGGCGTCGCGCCCGACATCGCGAGGGTCATGAGCGACGGGAAGGCTGTGCCAACACCGAAGCCGATGAGGATCATCGCGGGCATCAGGTCGGTGACATAGGTGCCGTGGACCGGCGTGCGTGCGAAGAGCAGGAGCCCGACACCGATCAGCGCCACGCCCGGTAGCAGCGTCCGGCGCGGACCGAAGCGCATGATGAGGCGCTCGGAGAGGCCGATCGACATCGTCCCCATCACGATCGTCGCCGGGAGGAACGCGAGCCCCACCTGGAGAGCGTCGTACCCGAGGATCCTCTGCAGGTACAGGGCGCCGAGGAAGAACATCCCGAACATCCCGGCGACCACGAGGGACTGGACGACGTTGGCGCCGGCGACGTTCCGCGAGCGGAACAGCCGCAGCGGCATCAGGGGGTTCTTGATCTTCGCCTGGCGGACGAGGAACGCGGCGATGAGCAGGAGCGACGCAGCGCCCAGCACGAGCGTCTGACTCGAGCCCCAGCCCTCCGTGGGGACTTGGAGGATGTTGTAGACGCCGAGCATCAGGCCGCCGGTCAAGAGCGCGGCGCCGAAGATGTCGGCACCGGCCCGCAGGCCGAGCCCCTCCCGCGTGGGGACGAGGCGCGTCGCAAGGAATGCGGTGATGAGCCCGATCGGCAGGTTGATGAAGAAGATCCAGTGCCAGTTGATGGTCTGCGTGATCACGCCGCCGGCGATGAGGCCGATCGAGCCGCCCGCCGAGGCGACGAAGCTGAAGACGCCGATCGCCTTTGCCTGCTCCCGGCGCTCCGGGAACATCGTCACGATCATCCCGAGGATCACCGCGGAGGTCAGTGCGCCGCCGATCCCCTGGATGAAGCGGGCGCCGATCAGGAGCGCCTGGCTCTCGGCCGTCGCGCAGACGAGCGAGGCCGCGGTGAAGATCGCGAGCCCGATGAGGAAGACGCGGCGCTGGCCGATCAGGTCGCCGAGGCGGCCGGCGAGCAGAAGCAGTCCGCCGAAGGCGATCAGGTAGGCGTTGACCACCCAGGCGAGGTTCGACTGGGAGAAGCCGAGATCGCGCTGGATGGTGGGCAGGGCGACATTCACGACCGTCGCGTCGAGGACGATCATGAGCATGCCGGTGCACAGCACGTAGAGGGCGAGCCAGCGCTTTCTGTCGGTCGTGTCGTTGGTCACTTGCCTACCTCTCGGGAGCTCGATTCAACTTAGCGGCGTCGGTTGTTGAGACCGTGAAGGGCCCGAAGACTCATCGCGGACGAGGCCGAATTCAGCCGCCGGCGGTGCCGCGCGGCGGTGGCTTCGACGCTAGCCGCGAGCCGTGGCCCGCGACCACTCGGCCTTGTGGAGGCGCTTCGCCGCCTGGTAGTCCGCGAGAGCCTGGGCCGAGTCGACGTCGCCGAGGGTTGGATGCGGCGGCACCAGGCCCTCCGCCGCCTCGATGCCGAGGCGCTTCGCGAGCACGGCGCCGAGCGCCTTGACCTTCATATCGCCGAAGCCGGGCAGCGCCCGGATGTTCTCCTCGAGCTCACCGGCGCTGGAGGTGTCGGTCCAGACCCGCGCGGCGTCGCCGCCGAAGCGGTCGCGGACCACCTCGGCAAGCGCTTGGGTGCGCTCGGCCATCGCTCCCGGAAAGCGGTGAATCGCGGGCTTCTCGCGGAAGATCGGCTCGAGGTCCGCAGCGGCGAGCGCGCTCGGGTCCAGGGTTCCGAAGCGCTCCTTGAGCACGAGCGGCCCGGAGAACGCTTTTTGGACCGGGACCTGCTGGTCGAGCGCGAAGCCGATGAGCAACGCCATCGGATCCGACGCGATGAGCGCGTTCGCCTCGTCGGAATCCGTGTAGTAGAGGCGATCGGGCATCGGCCGATCGTACTAGCGCTCCTTCGGCTGCCAGAGCGCGATCTCGCCCCCGGCGGCGGACGCGACGACGCTCCGCCAGCCCGCCGGGCCCTCGCGCGGCTCCAAGAGCACCTCCGCGCCCAAGAGGCGGGCATGCTCGGTCGCCCGGCTCGCGTCGTCGACCTCAACGTACGGGAGCCAGAGTGCCTGCTGCGTCGTGCACTCGACGACGCCGCCGTCGACGCGATCGCCGAGTGCGAGTGTCTCGTAGGCGCCGGACTCGAGCTCCAGCCGCTCGGCCCGCCACCCGAAGAGGCGGGCGTAGAAGCCGCAGGCTCGTGAGAGGTCGCTCGTGTGGAGCTCGAGGTGCACCACCGGGCTCGCGGGGTGAGGCGTCTGCATCTATCTCCTTTGACCGCCGCCGTCGCAAGGACTCATCGGGCATCGATGAGTCCGGGGCGGGGCGCAGGTCTAACCTGGTGGAGATGACGTCTTCGTCCACCGGAACGACCGCGCTGGAGCCCGCGCTCTTCGAGCGCGCCCGTGAGGGCGATGAGACTGCGTTCGCGCAGCTCGTCGAGCCTCGCCGCGGCGAGCTCCATGCCCACTGCTACCGCATGCTCGGCTCCCTCCACGACGCCGAGGACGCGCTGCAGGAAGCGCTCCTTCGTGCCTGGAAGAGCCTCGCACGGGTCGAGGACCGCACGGCCCTTCGCGCCTGGCTCTACCGGATCGCGACCAACACCTGCCTCGATGCGATCGGCAAGCGGCCCAAGCGCGTGCTGCCGATCGACTACGGGCCGGCGACCGATCCTCACGACGGGCCCGGGGAGCCGATCGTGGAGTCGGTGTGGGTGGAGCCGTATCCCGACGAGATCCTCGGCGTCGAGGACGGCTATGCGGCGCCCGAAGCGACCTACGAGCAGCGCGAGGCGGTGGAGCTGGCGTTCATCGCGGCGCTTCAGTTCCTGCCGGCGCAGCAGCGTGCGGCGCTCATCCTTCGCGAGGTGCTCGGCTTCTCGGCGAAGGAGGTCGCGGAGACGCTGGACACGACGGTTCCGGCCGTCAACAGCGCGCTTCAGCGCGCGCGCAAGGCCGTCGACGAGAAGCTGCCCGACCAGAGCCAGCAGGAGACGGCGCGGTCGCTCGGCGACGACGGGCTCCGCGAGGTCGTCGATGGCTACGTGGACGCCTGGCAGCGCGGCGACGTCGACGCGGTCGTCGCGCGGCTCACCGAGGACGTCGCGTTCGCGATGCCGCCGCTGGCGAGCTGGTTCTCGGGGCACCAGGGATTGCGGATCTTCCTCGCGGGCTGGCCGCTGTCAGGCAGCTGGCGCTGGAAGTACATCCGGACGCACGCCAATGGCCAGCCCGCCCTTGGCTTCTACAGCTGGGACGAGGGCGCCGGCAGGTACCTGCCGTTCGCGCTCAACGTCCTGACGCTCCGCGGCGATCGGATCAGCGACGTGACGTGCTTCGTCACGCGCTCGATCGCGCCCACCGATCGTGAGGCCTACGAGCGCTGGCCGGACCAGCCCGAGGACGAGCGCCGCCACGCATCGTTCTTCGAGAGCTTCAACCTGCCGCCGAGTCTGGAGGAGGCATGACAATGAGAGGATCCCGATGACCGAGGATCAGCCAGCCAGCAGCCGGATAACCGATGAGGTCACCTCCTGGCCGGGGGTGACGGCAGGCCCCGGCCGGCGAGGCGAGTTCGCCTTCAAGGTCGGCCACCGCGAGATCGGTCACTTGCACGGCGACCACGCCGCGCATTTCTTCTTCCCGAAGGACGTCTGGGAAGAGCTCACCGGCGAGGGCCGGATCGTGCCCCACCCGGTATTCCCAGACAAGCGCGGTCCGGCGGCGCGGAGGATCGAGACCGATGCTGACGTCGAGGACGTGATCGTGATGATGAGGCTCAACTACGACCGCGTGATTGCGAAGCCGGGCGTCGCGCTTACTTCGGCGAGATCTCCAAGCTGACCGCGGAGGCCCGGGCGTCCCGCTTGAGCTTCAGCCGCTGGGAGCCCGGTCGCGACAGAACCGTCGCGCCCTTCAGCGTCGGCTTGTAGCCGTCCGGGTAGTGGATTCGCGGCACGAAGACGACCGTGGGCAGTGAGCGCGGCAGGCGCTTGCCCGCCGGGTCCTTGGTCGAGTAGCTGAGCTGGAAGCTGCCGGTGCTGGGGTCGAACGAGTAGCTCGTCGGCGTTCCGGCGACGGCCTGCGGATATGGCCGCTCGAGCGCCGCGAGCTTGTCGCGGAAGACGTTCGACCCCTTGGGCGGCTTCTTCGGGTCGTGCACGATCGCCTGAAGGTCGCCTGGACCGCTCGTCGTCGGGTCTCCGCAGCCGCAGTAGGCCCACTCGGTCCAGGAGACCATGTGCTCGTCCGCGAGGCCCGTGATCCGATTCAGGGTCGCGAGGTCGTCGGTGGCGCCGAACTCGCTCAGCAGGAGCGCGCGGCCGGTCGTTTTGGCGACGTGATCGGCGTTCTCGAACGGCAGGGCCTCCATGGTCGGGCAGTCGGGCGCGCCCGCGGTGAGGCAGTAGTCGTGGAAGCTGAAGCCCGTGTTCGACCCGATCGAGGGGAGGTGGCTGGGAGAGCCGAAGTTGAAGATGACGTGCGGCTCCTGCCAGACCATGTGGCGACCGTCCACAGCTCGGATCGCGCTCGTGCTCTTGCGAGTCATCGTCGCAAGCGCCCCTGTGTCGAACGCTGGACACCCTGCCGTGGTCGCGCACGTCGGCCACACGCTCCCGGGCCACGGCTCATTGAGGATGTCGTAGCCGAGAACCGAGGGCCGGGGCTTGAAGACGCGGGCAACGTGCTTCCATGCCGCCGCGTACTCGTCGAGCAGCTTCACGCCGCCGACCGTGTCGTTGGCCCAGAAGTGGTCGAACGCCGCGTTGAGCGCCGGGTTCGTCAGGTAGTTGTTGGGGAAGCCGTTCCGGGGGTTGGCGAGCCCGTCGTCCTGCACCTGCCAGTCCGGCCAGCCCTCGCCCTGGAACCTCTCGTTGAACAGGTCCTGGTGGAAGTCGATCAGGCTGTAGATGCCGCGGCGGGCGAGAATCCCCTGGGTCCGCGCGATCTTGGCGAGGTAGCCGTCGTCGTATGACGGCTTGCCTCTCGACCGCGGCTTCGGCTCGACGGCCTTGTAGATGACGCCGAGCCGGATCGCGTTGAACCCGTTGCGAGCGAGGAACTTCGCGTCGTCGGCACCGAACCCGGCCTTCGAGGGGTAGTACGGCGGGAGCTTGTAGACCATGTTGAGGCCGTGCACGATCACGACGCGGCCGTCCGCATCGGTGATCCACCGCCCGACTCCAGACACCGGCAGCGGGTTCGCTGCGCCCGCGGATGCCGGGACGGCCGAGCATGCGAGCGCTGCGCCAAGCGCGACCGTCAGCGTTGCCCGCCGTACCACCGAGGGCACCCTACGTCACGCGGGAAGCTCTAGGCGCCGATGCGGTTGAGGATCCCTTCGACGGCGGCCGAGAACACGCCCGCGCCGACCGGCCTGTGCGCGCTCTGGAACATGACGACGCCGCTCTTGCGTCCATTGTCCGCGGTGACCACCTCGTAGTAGGCGGCCTTCCGATGCTCGCCGTGGATCCGCCGATGGATCACGAGCGCCTTGCCGCGGGCGCCGCCGCCGAGGCCACCCGTCGCGAGCGGCTGGACCTGCACCTTCGTGTGGAGCTTCGACGAGGTGAGAAGCCGCGAGAGGCAGTGGATGCTGTGCTTGGAGAGCACCGATGCGGTCACTTGGTGGGCGCGCTTCGCGGTGTCGTAGGTCGTGGCCACCGCGCCGACCCCGCGCTCGCCGCGACGATGCAGGAGCTGCGTCGAGCGTTCGACGTTCGGGGCGTGATGGCCGCCGCGCTGGCAGGAGCTCGGGAGCGAGCCCGTGTTCATGAGCCGGCTGATGAGCCCCAGGTGAGCGAACCTGTGGCTTGAGCGCCATCCCTTGCCCGGGAGCGCTCCCGGCCTGAGCGCCGGGCCTCCGTTTCGCGGTCGCTTCGCGGTCAGCGGCGGCGAGCTCGGGCCGGATCCGCGCGGGATGAAGACGTTTGCGGCGATGTCGTCGTCGTCCTTGATGATCCTGAAGCTCACGTTGTCGCTGCAGTCGAAGTGGTTTGCGCCCGTCGTCGGAGCCGAGTACGCGCAGGAGGTGGCGCCGCTCGGGGAAGTTGTCGCGACGATCGCGTGGCAGCCGTAGGCCGGCGCCGGATAGCCGGTGTTGACGAGCGGCAACGCCTGGTTGACGGGGATCCCGACGATCGCGTAGGCCGCGAAGGCCGCGATGCTTCCGGGGTTGGGGAGGACGGGGATGTAGCTGACGGGATGGACCGAGCTCTGGGCCCCGGTGCGGTTGTAGATGATCGCCGTGCAGTCGTCGCGCCACGCCCACGCGTCGGCCTTCGCCGGCTTCATCGCGGCGAGCGCGGCGAACAGCATCAGCGTCGCGAGCGCGGCGAGCCCGAGGGCCGTCACGTTCCGCGCGTTCATCCGTGGCAGAACGCCACCCCTACCTAGTCCCTGCACTCGCCTACCTCCAGTGTGGTCGCGCTAAGGCGACGTTGACCAGTCCGGGTTCCTTTCGACCGGCCGGCCGAAGTCCTTTAACGAGACGTGAAGAGTCGGGGCGCCCGGATTTGAACCGAGGACCTCGGCCACCCAAAGGCCGCGCGCTACCAGGCTGCGCTACGCCCCGAACAAAGCCGAGTCTAGCCCGCCGTCCACCCGGCTTTCCGCGCCTCATTTCTTGGCGCCATTGTGGATTGAAGCCGCCCATGGCCGGCTTCAATCCCCAAACGCTCAAGGCGTAGAGTCCCGATCGAAGGCGACAGGAGAGTTTGCGATGGACTTCAAGAAGCTGAGCGACCAGGCGAAGAAGGTGGTCGACAAGCGCGGCGGCACCGAGAGCGTCAAGGAGGATGCCCAGGAGCTGAAGGGCATCTTCAGCGGCAAGGGCAGCCTCTCGGACAAGGCGAAGGCCGCTGCCGAGGCGATCAAGGACCCGGGGGCCAAGGGGCCGGACGAGCCCGCGGCCGCGGAGGCGGGCAAGCCCGAGGGCGCCGGCCAAGCGAAGCACCGCCACGAGCACGACCGCGAGGGGCAGGGCGGGCAGCGCGAGCGGCCATGACCTTCATCGAGACCGTCCCCCCCGAGGACGCCGAGGGTGCCGTCGCCGAGCTCTACGCGACCGACCGGGAGACGTTCGGCCACTTGCCCAACTTCACGCGCGCCTTCTCGCCCCGTCCCGAGGTCTACGCGGCCTGGCGGCAGCTCAACGGCTCGATCAAGGGAAGCATGGATCCGCGCCGCTACGAGCTGGCGACCGTCGCGGCGGCTCGCCGCCTGCGCTCGAGCTACTGCAGCCTCGCGCACGGAACCAAGCTCGCCGAGCTGATGGACCCGGACTCGGTCAAGGCGCTCGCTGCGGGAGACGTGACCGCGGGCCTCGACCCCGCTGACGCCGCGATCGTGGATCTCGCCGACAAGGTGGCCGCCGACGCGACCTCCATCACCGAGGCGGACATCGACCGGGGGCGTTCGGCGGGTCTCTCCGACCGGGACATCCTTGACGTGGTTCTCGCCGCCGCAGCCCGCTGCTTCTTCAGCAAGACGCTCGACGCCCTCGGCGTCCAGCCGGACGCGAGCTATGCCGACGTGGAGCCGACCCTCAAGGACGCGCTGGTCGTCGGCCGTCCGATTGCCGACGACTGACCCACGCAGGCGGAACCGCTTGCCGCGAGGCCATAATCAGAGGCGAGCCCCGGTAGCTCAGCTGGATAGAGCAGCTGCCTTCTAAGCGCCGCATCCAACGCGGCGTTTATGGCTTGCCCGAGCCCTTTCTGCCGTCGTCGCGCGCGAGGAACGCTGCCCGGAATGGCCGCTATTTGCGGTGGACTTCCGCACGTTTGGGCAGCGGGGACCGGTCGCTGCCCAAACGAGGGGCGAGGTCGCCCGTTGAGGGGAGAGGACAGAAGGCGCGAATCAGGGCAGATGCTCGCTCCTCCCCTTCGTCCAGAGCGAGCGTCTGCTGACCGCTGATCGCGCTCCTGCTTCTCGCGCGAAGGAGGCGTCGCTCGGGAGCGCGGGCCGCTCAGCTGAGGTTGAAGGTGAGGACGACCTTCGACTGCGCGCCGTCGCCCTGCTGCGAGTCGGTGGGTGCATCCAGGTCGGAGGTGGTGCCAGGGATATGCATAGCTGCCCCCGCCCCCACCGCCGCCCTTCTGTGTCGTCTTGTGCGCATCCTCGCATCCGCCGCCGCCCGCCGCCGCCGCCGTAGCCCCCGCCGCCCCCGCCGCCGCCACCCTCGCCGCCTGCACCGACGTTCCAGCCGGACGCAGCGGGGTCGACGGCGTCGACGTTCACCCACTCGGTGGACGAGCCCTGCGAGTTCCCGGCGCCGCCGTAGCCGCCGAGTCCGTTCAGGCCGGGATCCGCGGCACCTCCACCGCTTGCGCCACCGGAGCCGTCGGTGGCCCCTTCACCCGGATCGGGACCCGTCCCGCTCCCGCCATCCCCGCCCAGGGAGCCTGGGAACACGACGCCCCCGGCACCACCGCGGCCGGTGTCGGTGCTCCCGCACGACTGCCCGCCGCCGCCGGAGCCGCCGGCGACGACGAGCAGGCGGCCGCTGGTCAAGTCGTTCAAATTCATCTGGGAGATCGCCTGCGTCCCGACGATCGTCGAGGCGCCGCCCTGCCCGGATTAGTTGGCGTGCTCTGGAGCCGCTGGCGCCGACGTAGAGGTAGAGCTGCTTACCCGTCAGCGGAGCCGACCGAAGAAATGGTCATCGCGTAGCCGGCGTAGCCGCCGAACGCTCCGGCGGTGCCGCCCGAGCTCGCGCCCTTTGCCCCTCGACCCCCCAGGCCTGGATCCAGACCGGGGTCGACGAGTCGAGCCGCGGATAGGCGGCTTCGAGCTCGTTCACCATTGTGTCGAAGGAGAGCTTGGTCGAGCTGGTGTAGGTGCAGGTGAGGTAGGGCAGGCCCGGCTGGCAGCCCGCAGGCAGCTCGTAGCCCGCATCGTCGATGAAGAGCGAGGCTGCCGTGAAGTGCCGAGGGACGTGATCGTCACGTTGCCGCTCGAGGTGGGAGAGGTTCCCGGTCGCCCTGTGGAGGAGCTTCGCCGGATAGCGGACGGTCCTCGTCGTTTTCTTGTAGTGGGGGGCGCCGAGCTTGAGGACGACGGTGTCCTCGTCGTCCGCGGCGTTGAGCAGGGTGAGGGCGGCGTTGGGCGGAACCTCCTCGAAGCCGAATCCTTCCCAGTCGTGGACGAAGCGTCCGACCGGGATCTGCCCCGTCCTCCGTGCCGGTCGATCGTCGAACCACACGACCTGGGGGGCGACGCCGCGCAGCTTCAGGGCGAGGTGGTGCTTTCCCTTCACCGGCATCAACGTGCCCCGCTCCGCGGTCTGGGTCATGAGCCGGCCGAGGTCCTGCGTTCCCGACGAGCCGGGCTGCTGGGCCATGGCGGCGGTCGCGCCCGCCGTGGCGAGCCCGAGCGTGAGGAGCACGCTGACGAGGCCGCGGGTCACACCACCCATTATCGGCGCCCGTCGGACGGCCTTTAGCCGTGTCGGGGACACCCGGGTGATCGCTTCCGGTTCGCGCGAGGCTCTCGCGCAAACTGCTGCGTCGCGGCCCTGCCTGGAACGTCATCGCGCCGCGCGGGCGGCGCATCCTGGCGCTCGCGCTGCCAGGCGCTCGCACCGGTGCGGTCGATGGCTTCCTCGAGCTCCTAGAGGGTTTCGCTGCGGCCCATCCGACGCTCCAGGTACCGGCCCGGGCTCGATGGCACAGCCCGAGGAGCAGTAGCTATCGCATGTCGCGCCAAGCAGAAGCGGCGCTCGCCTGCCGCTTGACCGACCGTTTGAGAGTCGGGACCGCGGGACTTGAGCCCCCGGCCTTTCGCCCCCGACCGAAGGCAGTTGGCGCTGATGCGTTCCCGAGTGTCCCCACTTTCCACGCGAGGGGGCAGCACATCGAGGAGGTCGTCGAGTTCTTCGGCGACAAGTGCTGCTGGCTAGCCATCGAACGGCGCGTGCCGGAGCTGTAGCCCGAACGCGGCGTACCGGTAAAGCCAGCCAACCCGCCCCCGCGGCATCGCCCGCATGTGGGCGCGGCAGAGCCCGTCCCACTCGGCCTTGAACTCGTGTCGAGGGTGGCGCTCGAGGACCGCCGCCTTCGCCTCGGGCTCGATCTCCCACAGCCGCATGCCGAGCACGTCGAGCGCCGCGGCGGCGTTCATTAGGTGGGCCTCGGCCCTCCGCTCGCGCGCGACCGCCGGGTTGAGGTGCAGGGCGATTGCCTCCTCCGCGGCGCGCCGCCGCGCCTATCGTCGAGCGGTGGGTGTAGCGCGCGCACGGCGAGGATGCTGTCGAGCGTAAAGCAGCAGTCGTGGCCCTCGGCCGCCGCGACCGGCATCCCCGCGTCGTGGAACAGCGCGGCGACGTAGAACAGCTCCTCGTCGAACGTGATCCCGGCCTGCGCGGCGAGGATCGCGCCCCAGAGGTAGCAGCGGTGCGAGTGGTTCGCCACCGACGTCGGCAACCCGCCGCACACCTCCTCGGCCTCCCGAGCCGCCGCGCTGTCCGGGATGCAGACGTCGCGCGGGTCAAGCCGCCCGACCCGGTCTCCCGATCTGCCGAGCCGGCGCGCGAGCAGCACCGCCTGGGACCGCACGGCGAGCGCAATCAGCTCGAGCTGCTCACGCCGGCTGAGCCGCCCGCGGGTCCGCTCGAGCCATGCGACGCTGCCGATCTCAGCTATCGAGTGCGAAGAGTACGCGCGCGTATCGCCGACGGCGCGGCGGCCCGCCGCCACGCCGTGACTCAGCTTTCGTCTGTTAGGAAGCCGAGGCCGTGGCCGGAACACCGGGAGCAGGCTCAGTTGTCCGCACGCCGGTGACTAGGAGCCCGATGCCGAAAACCAGGAGCCCGAGCTCGCCGACGATTCCCATCGCTGACTCAAAGCCACTCTCGAAACCGGCGTAGGCGACCGCGACCCCATAGGTCACGAAGGCGAGGCCGCTGATCGTGCCCACCCAGCCGAGCCAGCGCGCGGCGATCTGGC